>JAJCYW010000007.1 GCA_029262675.1 Chloroflexota bacterium
CGCTGCCCCTGCGTGATCTCTGTGGTCGGCTACTTGCCGCCGGTTCCGGCCGCCTCCGGCGAGTTGTGGTCGTCCCGCATGTGGTCGGCGGCCTCGCGAGACGTCGGAAACTCTTGGCCGCAGTCGCCGCACTTGACCGGCTTCTCGGCCTTGGACTTCGGCTCGTTCTTCGGCTTGGGCTCGGCCTTGGCTTTCCCTTTGCCCTTGGCCTTCCCCTTGGCTTGTTTGGGCTCTACCTTCTTGGGCTCGTCGGCGCCCTCGACGCTCCAGAAGCGCCACCCGTTGCAGGCGACACCGCCCATCACGGCACTCCCCGCCGCCGACGGGCTCTTGTGGTCCTCCCCGCCATGCACACGGTAGACGGTCTTGCCGTCCTCGCCCTCGACCACCGTGCAGCGGTGGTCCTGCTTCTTGTACCGAGCCACCAGGATCGTCCCTGGCTTCAGGCTCCTGTCTTCGATGCTCATCGAGCACCTCCTTTCTTGGAGTGCGATACATCGCTCTGAACGGCGCGGAAGTCAAGCCGTGGCCTCCTGCTTCTTCAGCTTCTCGGCCTTCTGGCCCGTGAACGATTCCCAGCGAGCGATCACGATTGTGCAATAGTGTGGGTCAAGTTCGAGACCGTAGCAGACCCTACCCGTCCGCTCGGCAGCGATCAGCGTCGTCCCCGACCCGAGGAAGAGATCGAGCACCAGGTCCCCGGGCCGGCTGCTGTTCTCGATGGCGCGCTCGACCAGTTCCAGCGGCTTCATGGTCGGGTGAGCCTCGGAGGCCGCCGGCCGTTCGATCCGCCAGATGTCCCCCTGGTCGCGGTCGCCGCACCAGTGGTGGTCGGCTCCTTCGCGCCAGCCGAACCAAAGCGGTTCGTATTGCCGTTGGTAGTCGGCCCGGCCCAGCACAAAGCGGTCCTTGGCCCAGATGATCGTGTCGGACCAGTGCCCGCCGGCCTCGGCAAGTACGCGAGAAACGACCGGCCACTCCCTGGTGCTCATGCAGACGTAGACTGCGCCGTCCGTGTTGTCAAGGAGGTGCTTGGCCCAGCCCTGGCAGAAGGCTTCCCACTCCTCGGGGGAGAGGGCGTCGTTCTGGAGCCGGCGCTTCTTGGCGCCGCGCTGCTGACCGCCGTGGTCGCCGAGACTCACGTTGTACGGCGGGTCGGTGAAGACCATCTGAGCCTTGCGGGAATCGAGTAGCCGCGACACGTCGCTGTCCTTCGTCGAATCGCCGCAGAGCAACCGATGATCGCCCAGCGTCCACAGATCGCCACGTTTGGCAACAGAGCGCGCCTGTGCGGCCTGTAGGGCCGCATCAACGTCGAACGTTTCCAGCCGGTCGCGTTTCTCCCTGGAATCGAGCGACCCGAGCAGCTTCTTGAGCTCATCGTCAGTGAAGCCCGAGAGGCCCAGGTCGATGTCCTCTACCGACGAGAGATCGGCGAGCATGTGACCGAGCAGCTCCTGGTCCCATTCGCCTGAGATCTTGTTCAGTCCGATGTTGAGGAGACGCGCCTGTTCCTGCGAGAGGTCAAGGTAGACGACGGGGACGGTCTTCAACCCCAGCTTTCTCGCCGCGGTGAGCCGTTGGTGGCCACCGATCACGACGCCGTCCTCGCGCCGGGCGATCACCGGGTCGACGAGGCCAAACTCCCTGATGCTCCTGGTAAGCGCCTCCAACTCCGCGTCCGCAATCTTGCGCGGATTGGCCGGGTCGGGCCCGAGACTGTCGATGGAGACGTGCTCGATCTGGATCTCTGCATTCGTCATACCGTGCCTCCAGAACGATACTTCGCCAGGAGGTTCGGGCCCGCCGTCCGCTCGGCGCGCACTCGAGTCCGGCTCGCTGGCGACATGCCGAACTCGATCAGGAACACCCGCATCTGCTCCAGCGCCTTGTTCGCGATCGCGAGGAAGGGCGACTGCATCGGGTAGTCGTTCGGGCTCTTGACGACGACCCCGTACCGCTTGAGCGCCTCCTCCGCCTCGACCCAGCGAGCCCAGGCCTGACAGTAGGCCGCAAAGGCGCCGCGGTCGAGGTCGCTCACGACACCAAGGTCCAGCAGCAGCTGGCCGGCGCGAGCCCACTCCCGCTTCGCCTCGTCGCTCAGATGCTCAGGAGGCTCGGGCAGCACGATCTCGGGCTGGGGTTCGTTCTCGTTCAGCGGGCGCTTGCCCGGCCGCCCCCGAACCAGGTTCAGCTGCGTCGGCACAGGCCTCCTGCCGGACCGTCCCCTGGCCCCCGCCATCAGACCCCTCCCTGCCATTCTCTGCGGAAAAACACACGTCGCCAGGGCGCGCTCCCCAAGACCTGAGGTTGTAGAAAAGAGACCCCCCTCCCCCCTTGGGGCCGAGGTGCCAGGTCGGTGACACTATCGCCAGATGGTGTGGTGTCGCCCATGAGAAAGGCCCTCCTTCAGAGAGGGCCACGGTGGGCACGAAGTCCGCGCTGGGCGGAGGGCACGAAGGCCACGTATCCCGTATTCGATTGCTGCTTTCATTGTACCTGATCTTCTTCAGCGGCTGCAGACCGGGCCAGCCGCGTCTCCACGTCACGCAGGAACTGATCGGGTTCGCAGCCGAGCTCCTCGGCGAAGCGCCGCAGCGCCTCGTCCACGGTCAGGCCCTCCCGCATCATCGCCTGCAGGTCGCGCAAGTCCTGCAACGCCTGGGTGAACAGCCGTTCCACGGGTTCTCCGGACTCGCGCGCCATTTGCCTGGCCAACTCCATCACCTGCTGTTCGTCCGCCCGATCTTCGACCTGCTCAACGCGCTGCCGTAGGTTCATACCGCCTCACTCCTCACCGCCGGCTCCCGACGGTTCTTCGCCTTACAGCGCACGCAGTTGATGTCCCAGGGGCGGGTGAGGTAGTTCGCCAGCTTCTTGTTGCAGTTCCAGCAGCGCGGCTCACGGTCCACGGAAGGTGATGCTGTTTGCCGCGTCGCCTCACCCACGGGCTGCCGTCTCCTCGACTTCACCGGCCACCTCGCGCAGAAGCCGCGCCCCGCACGCCTCGCGCAATCGGCTGCCGTCACACGTCGCCGCGCACGCGGGGCGGGGTGAACCCGGTTCACCGAGGCGGACCCTTTCCACCCTTAACGCACTTAACGCACCGGCCCCGGGGGGTGATCGGAGAGAATCGACTCTGAGCGCCACATGGTGAGGAATGATAGGAGCGTTAAGGGAGTGATGACGTAAGGCGATAAGTCCGAACCTGGCCGTCGGCCTGCCGAATCTAACTTTCCGCACCGGCTCCGACCCCCTTAACGCACTTAACGCACCCCCGGTTGGTGCGTTAAGTTCACGGCTGTTCATCGCCGTTCCCCTTGCACCAGTAGCCCTTCGCGCTGCGTCCGCGCGTGTTCTTGGTGCCGCAGCTTATGAGCGCCCGGTCGAGAGCCGTCTCCTCCAGGCTGTCCATCTCACGTTTGTCCACCTTCAACGCTCTTGCGACATCCGTCCGTTGAATCCCTGGACTACGCTTCACCATGTCGACGAAGCGCATGAGCCGCCGCTCCGACGTGCTAGACCCGACTTCCATAGCTAGACCCTCCGCATCCTTTCTCAGCCGTTCGCATAGTTCGATAGAAGCCTCAAGCGTCGATTGCTCTATCAGCAGATTGCTCCCCCGAGCCGGTGCCCCACCCGCCGCCTGCAGGAGCGCCGCCACCTTCAACGCGTGATCCGCCTGGCGGCCGGCGATCGGTCCGAAGAGCTCTGGCGCCGGCGACGTAGCGGCTTCATCCTCGATCTCACCGGCGTACTCGTTCCAGCGTCGCCAGACCTCCGGCGAGAACTGGACTGTGCACGTCCCTCGCGCCGCGAACCCCGAGCGAATGGCACCGAGCAGGTCGATCAGGCTTCGCCGTTCGGCTTCAATCTGCTCCGTGATAGTGCCGGCTGGACGGCGCGGCGGCCGTTCCTTCGGGTACGCCATGATGAATCGCGGCAAGAACCCGTCGATGACGTCATCGATCGTCAGTACGTCGATGATCCTGCTGGTGACGCCGGCCGCGATCGTCACCAGGTAGGGCGTCTCCACCTTCGCCTCATCAGGGAACTCCTGGCCTTTGTGCTTCTTGGTGCGCAGCCGGCGGTAGTACGGCGATCCGTCATAGAGCTTCGTTAACAGCTCCTTCCCGCCCGCCATCCAGCTCGCGTGTTTCAGTTGGGAGAGGAAGCTCCTGAACTCGTCTCGGTGCCAGACAGAAGGCCCACCGTCACGGAACGCCATCTCCTCCAGGAAACCCTGTGGCGACTGGTCATTTGCCAGGAACATCTCGTGGTCGATGGCCCGCAGCAGATCGACAGCGAGGTCCTCCGACGTGGTCTTTCGAAACAGCGTTGAGTCGCCGAGCATCAACAGCCAGAGGTTGCAGAACATGCCGTCAGGCTTGGCCGCGAGCGGAATGTGCACGGACCGGCCGACGACGGCCGAGAGTTGAACTAACGCGAGCGCCTCGTGATACTGTGGCGGAGCGTCCGTGCGCGACTGGGCGTACCGCACGTAGCGCCGGACGAAGTGATCGTCGCCCAACGGCAACGGCCGCCACACCGTCGATGGTCTTTTGTCGGCGAGCTGGCGCTGGGCCTCCTCTATCCGCTGTTGCGCGGTTCGCCCGACGACTCCCTGCTCCCGCCCCTCAGTAAACCAACGGGCGATCTGGTCGACCTCGTCCGCGGGAAGCGGTGGCTCGCACTGAAGCCCATTGACGGCCTCCAGTGAGGCGACGAACGCCTCCGGCGACATGCCCTCGACCCATATCCGTCCGGCATAGGACGTCAGTGTTTTGTGACGGCTACCCTCCGGGATACTTTCGGCCAGGCCTTCGTATGCATGCTCCCGGCCGGCACCGCGCGAGGCCAGGTGATAGCCAAACGCTGGCAGCAGGGCCCGCACCCAATCGCATGGATCAGGAACCTTCAGCGGTCCGATCTCGACCGGGCTGAGCAGCTTGTATTCACGGTCGCCGATCTTGCTCGGCGGCACCAGGACATAGGCCCGCGCAGCCTTCAGGTCGCCGAGCGCACGGCCGTCCTCCAGCTTCAAAGACTTCGTAGGCGTCGGCTCTTCGGTGGCAAGGACGACATGCAGCCCGCCGCTGGGCGTTCGCACTACCTCAGCCTGGTAGGCCAGTGTGACGTCTTCTAGCAGGGCCTCCGCAACTTCGACGAGGTCCACGTCGAAACGGGGGCGCAAATCGGTGCACACCGCGAGATTGGCGTTCGGCCACCGGGTGAACCAACCCTGAATCGTCTGCTCGTCGCAGGTCGCGTCGTCGAGCCCGTTCTTGGTGAGCGGGTGCTTGCCGGGTGATGGACAGTTTGCCTTCTTCGGGCACTGGCACACGCCGGCTTCATCAGTCCACCAGATTGGCAGAACTGGTTCACCGGCCCGGGCACGGGCGAGCGCCGCTTCAGTCCGGTTCATGGCCGCCGGCTTCGTCCCGCAACCCTCTGCGAACGGAGTAGGCGTGCTCGCCCAGCCGAACGGTCAGGAGCCCCGCAAACACACGCGACACAGCGTCTGCTGCCTCCCCGGCAGTCTCCAGCACACACGCCTTGCCGTTGGGGTCTACCACGTAGGAGACTTCCATCCGGACTCGTGGCCTGCCGTACAGGCACTCGGCACACAGGATGGCGAGCGTCAGATCGGCCTCGATCTCTCCGGCCTCGATACCGTCCGAGAAGTTGAACCGCATGATCGTTCCCATCGACGACCCTCCTTGTCTTCCTATACGGAAACCACCACCGATCTGTCGGCCTTATCTAGTGGAGGTACTCTTCGAGGCCATTGTCCTGAAACACGTCGCGGATGCGACGAAGCTCTTCGTACAGCGTCCCCCGCGGCACGCGAAACGAACGGCTCAATTCGCTCACGCTCCTGCCCGATCGCAAACCGTCTGCGAGTGCCTGCTGTCGCTCAGGCAGCTGCCGAAGGACGCGCTCCACGTGCCGCCGTAGGTCGGTCCGCCGCAGGGCTTCCTGCGGATTCACTTCCGGGTCGGGATCGGGGAGGAGATCGGCCAGCGTGAGGCCGGCGCCTGTGTCGTCAGACAAGATCGATTGCTCAAGGCTGAGGGGTCTCGTGCTGCCCCCGCGCTTCCCCGCTAGTTCGGCGCGTTCGATGTCTTGGAGTTTCGCCTGCAGCACTCTGCGCATGAACGTCTGACGTGAGGCTCCTCGACCGCTGTCATACGCGGCCCGCCTCTGCCACCAGTGGGCCAAGCATTCCTGGACGAGATCGGGTTTCGAGACAGTTTGCGAAGGCATGTGCCGAGTGGCCAAGAAACCTTCGACGACCTGTTCGGCGAGATCCAGTTCCCACTGCTCAAACTCGTGGGGGTCTGCCGATAAGTCTGGCTCACGGTGGGTACACTCATCATTTCTACGCTCATGTCAGCTCCGTCAACATTGCGGGGTCGAGCGGAGTTTGAGCGGAGGTTTTCGTGACCTGCGCCTGCCCGACAAGTCGCCGCCATCTTTCGTATAGGAACGTAGAGGGCAGCGATGAGAAGAGTCGAGACGCGCTACGTGCCGTCGGATCAGGCCCGCGAGGAGCGAACCAGACGGATCGTGGCCCTACTGGGTGCCGCCCTTACCCGAATGCTCAAGAAGGGGGACGGGCCGGCGGTTGACTTTTCGCCGGACCTATCGGTTACTACGGACTACGAAAAGGAGGACCCGTAGCCCGTGGTGACAGCGACCGCCGCCAGACCCGCCCGCAATGGCCAAGCGCCAGAGCCCAGCAGACTCGTTGCGATAGTCGCTCGGGTCAGCACCGATCGCCAGGCGGCTTCGGAGGAAGGCTCGCTCAAGAATCAGCTGCAACGCCTCCGTCAACACGTGGAGTACAAGCGCAATGCAGCAGGCGAGGATTGGCGGGAGGTCGAGGTCTACGAGCTCAGGGCCATCTCTGGCAAGGATTCGATGCGGAGCGAGGAGTTCCAGCGCCTCTTCGCAGACATCCGCTCAGGCCGCATCAACACCATTCTGTGCACCGCCCTCGACCGCATCTGCCGGTCGGTGAAGGACTTCCTGAACTTCTTCGAGTTTCTCAACGAACACGGCGTCGAGTTCGTCTGCCTCAAGCAGAACTACGACACGACCACGCCTCAAGGTCGCCTCTTCGTCACGATCATGATGGCCCTCGCAGAGTTCGAGCGAGAGCAGACGTCCGACCGGACGCGCGAAGCAACGGCGGCTCGCGCTGAGCGGGGTCTCTGGAACGGCGGGCGTCTCCTCGGCTACGACCTCGACCCAGACAAGAAGGGCTACCTGGTCGCCAACCCAGAAGAAGCCGACCTCGTCAACTTTGCCTTCGACACATACCTCGCCTGCGGCTCCATCGCCGCAACTCGGGAGATCATGAACTCGCATGGCTATCGCACGAAGACGTACACGTCGCGCCGAGACAGACACCACCCCGGCAAGCCGTTCACGATCACGTCCGTCCAGTACCTGCTGAAAAACCCCGCCTACATCGGCAAGAAAGAGATCAACAAGAAGGCGAAGGGACGTGGGGACGCTGAACACGGCTATCGCCTGGTCGACGCCGTCTGGCCCGCTATCGTCGATGAGGCGAAGTTCCACCGGGTGAGCGCCTTACTGGCAGTCAATGGCAGGACCAAACACAACGGAGTGAGGCCGGTACGACACGTCTACGTGCTTGGCGGGGGCATCCTCCACTGTGGGCGCTGTGACGCCGCGATGGAGGGCAGGTCAGGGACCGGCCAACGTGGCAAGAAGTACTTCTACTATGTGTGCCCCAGCCAGGATTGTGGCCTTCGAACTGCCGCCGACGAGATCGAGGAGGTTGTCGCCCACCGCATCCGGCAGCTGGGGACGGATGACGTTCTCGTAGCCGCACTCGTCGACGAGACGAAGAAACGCCTGGCCAAAGAACTGCCCGACTTCAGAAAGCGGCGGCGCGTAGCTCAAGCAAAGCTCGAAACCGTAATGTCGGAAGCAGACGCAGTGTTGTCGGGTTGGGCTGAACTGGCCGACAAAGATGGTCGGAGCTTCGTAAACGAGAAGCTCACGGGTCTTGCCCAGCGCCGGCAGGAACTGGAAGCGAGCATCCAGGAATTCGACGAGGCGCTCCGCCAAGCCAACAGCGCACAGGTGGCGTCAGAATCGGTGCGAGAGGCCCTGGCCCACTTCTCGGACGTCTACGGCTGCCTCAAGCCGTTCGAGCGCAAGGAACTCGCTCGGCTGATGCTGAGACGAGTTGCGGTCGGCGATCGCGAGATCGTGCTGGAGGTGTACCCGCTTCTCGCCCAAGAAATGACAACGCCCCAGAGTCAAGAACGCTCTGAGGCAACAGTTTGGCTCCCCGGGCAAGACTCGAACTTGCAACCTAGCGGTTAACAGCCGCTCGCTCTACCGTTGAGCTACCGGGGATCGCCTGCGACGATTTGGTTGCCGAGCTAGGATTCGAACCTAGACGAGAAGCTTCAAAGGCTCCTGTGCTACCGTTACACCACTCGGCAGCCTACACATGTTGCGAGCAGGGCGTGTCGCAACGCCCGACTCGCACGCCGTCATCATCTCTGGTGCCGAAGGCCGGGTTCGAACCGGCACGCCCCTCACGGGGCAACGGTTTTTGAGACCGTCGCGTCTACCAGTTCCGCCACTTCGGCCCTGCGATCACACTCGATCGCACTGTCTCTCCATTCTATCCCCATCCGCTTCCGTTCGACAAGCCTGCCGAACCGGCGCTGCTGAACCCGTTATCCTTCCGGCGGCTCAGTCACGCCGCTACAATATGCACAGGATGACGCCTCCCTCCACTGCCAGCGACACATCGATCACCGAGTCGATCCGCGAGCGCCTCATGGAGCGGGAGCGGGCGCTCTCGCCGTTCGCCGCCAAGGGCTTCGAATCGCGCGGCCGCGAGCGGCCGGAAGAGCCTTCGCCGGCGCGCACCGAGTTCCAGCGCGACCGCGACCGCATCATCCACAGCAAGGCGTTCCGGCGACTGAAGCATAAGACGCAGGTCTTCGTCGCGCCCGCGGGCGATCACTTCGTCACGCGACTGACACACACGCTGGAGACCGCCCAGATCGCCCGCACGATCTCACGGGCGCTGAACCTGAACGAGGACCTGACGGAGGCGATGGCGCTCGGTCACGACATCGGCCACACGCCGTTCGGCCACGCCGGAGAAGACGCACTCGGCCGTCTCCTTCCGGAGGGTTTTCGCCACAACGAACAGAGCCTGCGCGTCGTCGAGAAGCTGGAGAAGGGCGGCCAGGGACTGAACCTGACTTGGGAGGTGCGGGAGGGCATCCTCAAGCACTCCAAAGTGAAGGGCGACATCTTCGCAGAGGGCTGGGGCACCGCGAGCACGCTGGAGGGACAGGTGCTGAAGCTGGCCGATTCGGTCGCCTACCTCAACCACGACATCGCCGACGCCATCCGGGCCGGCCTGCTGAGCGAAGAGGACTTGCCGCCGCTCTCGCGCAGTGTGCTCGGCACGGTGCACGCGCAGCGAATCAACACCCTCGTCCTGGATATCGTCGAGGCGTCGTGGGCCGCCACGGGCAAAGGCGCTGCCAGCGCGGACGAGCCACCGCGCATCGCGATGAGCGACGCGGCGGCCGAGGCGACGAACGAACTGCGCGACTTCATGTTCGCCAACGTCTACGAGTGGGAGGGCCAGCAGGCAGAGGCTGCACGCTCGCAGCGCGTGATCGAATTCCTCTTCGACTACTACATGGCGCACCCCGAAGCCGT
The DNA here is from genome assembly GCA_029262675.1 of Chloroflexota bacterium. Taxonomy (GTDB): domain Bacteria; phylum Chloroflexota; class Dehalococcoidia; order DSTF01; family RBG-16-68-14; genus JADFKB01. The sequence continues at coordinate 9,733 of JAJCYW010000007.1, forward strand.
CATCTCCGACTTCACGCGGGCGGAAGACCCCCTCATCCGGCGGACGGCCGACTACATCGCGGGCATGACGGACCTCTTCGCGCAGCGTACGGCCAGAGAGCTGGGCCTGCAGACCTAGCGCCGCCAGCGCTCGATCGCGGACCGCATCGAACTCATGGACGAACGCGAACGGCCCGACGACTCCGGCCCCGAAGACAGGCCTCCCGACGCTCCGCCGATCTTGGAAGAATTGAAGGAGATTGAGGACGCCGTAGCGCCCCCAGCGCCCGCCGTCCGGCCAAATGCGGCGCCGCGCACCGATCCGGCACCAGCAGCCGCGGTGGAGGAGCCGCCAGCGCCGAATCAGCCGCCGTCGGCCGAGCGGGAGCCACCTCCTCGTCGCGAGTTGACGGGCACCGCGACCACGACACCCGCCGAAGACGACGAGCCATCGCCTGCCGACGTCATCCCGCAAGCATGGCGCGAACTCCTGGAGAACCGGCTGATCATCCTCGGCATGTCCGGCATCGTCCTGCTGCTGCTGGCGGTCGGCATCCTCTTCGTGTTTAGCCGCGGCGGCGATGCGTCCGCTCCGCGCACAATTGCAGCGGCCGCGACGACGACGCCGGAGCCAACGTCGTTCCCGGACACCCGCCTCGTCGGAGAGGCGCTGGAGACGACCACGATGCGTAACGGCCCCAGCCGCGGCTTCGTGCCGTTGGGGACGATCCCAAAGGGGGCGCTAGTACCTGTCGTCGGCCGCAACGAACAGAAGACGTGGCTGCAGGTCACCTACCCCTCCGGCTCACCGCTGCGCGGCTGGGTGGAAGCCGAGTTCCTCGACGTCAGCGGCGACATCTCGCAGCTCGTTATCGCCGGGCCGGGGCCGCGGCCGGATCTGACGGTACCGACCTCGACGTTCCGCACGCCGGAGCCTACAGAGCCGCCGGCCGTGGCTACCGACACGCCGACGCCGACCGACGAGCCGGCTCCCACGCAGATTCCTGCCAGCACCGCCACTCCGGACCAACCGCAGCCGACGAAGGAACCGCCTGCTTCCACGCCGGGCGACCAGGGCGACCCTGCTTGATCTCGGATCCGACGCCATTGGCCGATCTATGAATCCGGCGGGACTGTGCCAATCATCACGACGCGGTCGCAGTCCTGACCTGCTACACTGGGGCAACTCGCCGGGGAAGCGTCGATGGTGACCCCGGCCGCGGTGCGCGCGGGAACGCCGGTTGCGTAACCTGCCGGCCGCAAAGTCGTTGTAGAAGGCGAACAGTCATGAGCGCTATCGACGACGTAAAGAGCCGCATCGATATCGTCGACCTCGTCGGCGAGTCCGTGACGCTGCACCGGGCGGGGCGGAACTTCAAGGCGCTCTGCCCCTTCCACACCGAACGCACGCCCTCTTTCCACGTCTCTCCCGACCGCCAGACCTGGCACTGCTTCGGCGCCTGCGGCACCGGAGGCGATGTCTTCTCCTTTGTCATGCGACGGCAGGACGTAGAGTTCGGCGAGGCGCTCCGCATCCTCGCGGAGCGCGCGGGCGTGACGCTCGACGACCACCGCGACCCGAAGGACGATGAGCGGCGCGAGCGTCTGCTCTCCGCGAACGAAACGGCGGCGGCCTTCTTCCATAACGCCCTCCTCCACACGGCAGCCGGCGAGGAGGCACGAAGTTACCTAGACTCTCGCGGCCTCGACAACGCCACGATCGAGACGTTCCAGCTCGGCTACAGCCTCGATAGCTGGGACGCGCTGCGCGGCCACCTGACTGAGCGCAGATTCACTCAGGAGGAGATGTTGGCGGCCGGCCTGCTCGTCGAAAGCGACCGCGGCGGCTACGACCGCTTCCGCAACAGGCTGATGTTCCCCATTCGCGACACGCGCGGCCGCGTCGCCGGTTTCGGCGCGCGCGCCCTCGCATCGACCGAACAGGACCGGACGAACGCGGCCGGCGCGAAGTACATCAACACACCACAGTCTCCTGTGTTCGACAAGAGCGGCCTGCTCTACGGACTCGACCTCGCGACTGAGGCGATCCGCCGCGAGAAGAGCGTGATCGTCGTCGAAGGCTACATGGACGCCATCGCGGCTCACCAGCACGGCATGGCGAACACAGTCGCGTCGATGGGCACGGCGCTCACTGAGCGCCAGGTCCGCACCCTGGAGCGCTTCCGCGGCAAGATCCTGCTCGCCATGGACGCCGACGCCGCCGGTATTGAAGCGACCCTGCGCGCGCTGCAGGAGGCCGGCGCCGCGGGCGCCATTCACGCCTCCGCGACCTCCGCCCACCCCGAAGCGCTCGAACAAGGAGACTTCTCGCACCAGGTGCAGGAGTGGTCGAAGAACGCACTGAAACGCGCCGCCGTCAACTTCTTCGTACTGCCGCTCTCCGGAAAGGACCCGGACGAGATGATCCGCGCCGACAGCGAGGCCTGGAACGCCGTCGTGGCCGACGCGAAACCGTTTACGGACCACGTCTTCGAGACCGTCGCCAACCGCACCGATCTCTCGCAGCCCGGCGGCCGGTCGCAATTGATGAAGGAGCTGCTCCCCGTCGTCCGGCTGATCGACGAGCCGGTCTTCCGGGCGCACTACGTGCAGCGCCTCGCCCGCCTGGCGCAGGTCGATGAGGACACGCTCCGCAAGGAGCTACGCCGCGCCCCGGCCCGGGGCCTCCGCCGCGATTCGGCTATCGGCCCGGCCAGCAACGATGACGCGCAGCCGGCCCAGCCCACACGCCGCGAGCCGGCAGAGGAGTTCTGCCTGGCGCTCCTCATTCGCCACCCGGAACTGCGCCGTTATGGCGAACAGATCTCCGCCGACCTCTTTATGTTCGGCGAACACAAGGCGATCTTGTCAGCCTGGGTTGCCTGCGAAGAGGCGGCGGATATCAACTCTCTGCGGCAGGCGCTTCCGGAGAGCCTCCACGGCCAGTTTGACCGCATCCTGACCCGGGAGCTGCCGGTGCTGGAAGGCGCGCAGCTCCGCGCGGCGCTGCAGGACTGCGTGCGCCGTATCGGGACGCGACGGCTCTCCGCCGAAAAACGCGCCAGCGCCACGGCCCTCGCCGACCCCGACTTGCAGCAGTACATGTCGGAGGCCGTGGAGCGCGCCGCGGCGCTGCAGTCGGAAGGTGGCGCGAGCACAGCGCCAGCCGCCGGCGAGCGCGCCAGCGCGTTGGCAGCCAACCTGATTGAAGACGCCGAGATGGGGCGCCGGCTCCATCAGACCGCTCCCGAACCCCAGCCGGCGGAAGCCGCGCAAGGAAGTGAGGTCGAACGATGACACCGCCCAGCCAACGTTCGAAATCGGATGCGGTAGCGACCAAGGAGCACGAAGAGGCGCTCAAGAAGGACGCACTCGAGAAGACGACGGCGCCGCCGGCCGCCCGCGAGGAGTTGGACGACATCTACGCCCAGCTTGCCGACAGCGTCGCCGCGCTGAACTCGACACGGCTCGCCGACACACCACCGGCCAAACCAGGCCCCACCCGCCGTCGGAGGCGACGGCGGGTCGACGGTTCGGCAGATGATTCGGCCGGCGACTCCCGTAACGACACGGCCGATCCCGCCGTTGCGGAATCGGCCCGCGAAAAGACCGCCGCCAAGTCCGGGCAAGAGAGCGTCGACGATCCGGTACGAATGTACCTGCGCGAGATCGGCAAGGTCTACCTGCTCTCCGGCGCGGACGAGAAGCGCCTCTCGCGCCACATCGAAGAGGGCAAGCACATTGACCACATCGAGCAGGACTGGGTCGACGAACGCGGCGAACCTCCCACGGGGAGCCAGATTCTGCTCACCCTGATAGAGCAGCTCAAGAACGAACAGCGCGCGCTCAACGCCATCGCGAAGTGCCTCGCCGTGAAGCGGCGGCCGCTGACGAAGCTCGTGGCCGATGAGACATTTCGCGATGCGGTCGACGCCGAGTTGGACGAACAGCTCGCGGGGCGCTTGGCGCGCACCATCCGTTGTGACCAGCTGGTGGCGGAGAAGACGCTGGTGCGCATATCGATCCTGACGCACATCCTGCAACCGCAGCTCCTCCAGCCCACCCTCGACGCCGCCGGCGGCGATCGGGAGCTGTTCGCCGCGCCGTGGAACCATGCCGCCTCCCTGGCCAAGCACGATAAGAGCCTGCAGGCCCACTTCCAACTGCTGCAGGACGAAGGCTTCCTCGGTGAGAAGACACTCACGGAGGCCAACCTGCGCCTCGTCGTCAGCGTGGCGAAGAAGTACATCGGCCGCGGCATGTCGCTGCTCGATCTGATCCAAGAAGGCAACATCGGCCTGATTCGTGCGGTGGAGAAGTTTGACTATCGTAAGGGCTACAAGTTCAGCACCTATGCGACGTGGTGGATCCGCCAGGCGATCACGCGCGCCATCGCGGACCAGGCGCGCACCATCCGCATCCCCGTCCACATGGTCGAGACGATCAACAAGCTGGTGCGCGTCAGCCGCAAGCTGATCCAGGAGTACGGCCGCGAGCCGACCAGCGAGGAGATCGGCATCGGCATGGAGATCGCGCCGGAGCGCGTGCGTGAGATTCTCAAGGTCTCTCAGGAGCCCGTCTCTCTCGAGACGCCGATCGGCGAAGAGGAGGACAGCCACCTGGGCGACTTCCTCGAAGACCCGGAGGCGCTGGCGCCGGCCGAGGCCGCATCGCACCAGCTACTGAAGGAGCAGGTGCTGGTCGTGCTAGACAGCCTCAGCTTCCGCGAACGAAAGGTGTTGGGCCTGCGCTTTGGGCTGGAGGACGGCCGCAGCCGCACGCTGGAAGAGGTCGGCCGTGAGTTCCAGGTCACGCGCGAGCGCATCCGCCAAATCGAGGCGAAAGCGCTGCGAAAGCTGCGCCACCCCTCGCGCAGCAAGAAGCTCAAGGACTACTTGGAGTAGGGCTCGCCTACCGGCGAGCGCGTACTCGCCCATCGGCGCGTACGATGTGAGCGTGCCGTCTGTCGCGTTCGTATGATCGAGCCGTTGGTTTTCCCTCATCCCTCTCGTTCATCATCACAACTGTTACGGTTTCGCAATACTCGCGCGCCGATACGCCGGTACACTGAATCCGATAACCCGACCGCGCGGCCCCGCATTCCGCGCCCAATCCAAAGGAAGGGATCTCTCGTTCCATGAGCGTCCAACGACTCCTACTCTTCGGCGGCGGCGGCGTGATCGTCCTCGTCGCCATCGTCATCGCCGGCTGGTGGTTCCTAATCCGCGACGACGCGGAGCTGGCGACGGAACCGCCGGAGATACCGACGGAGCTGATCCAGGCCACGACCGCCCCGTCCGCGGACGGCGACCCGACAGCTGTCCCCGGCGACAGCGACGCGCTGACGTTTCGCGTCATCCCGGAGCAGTCGGAAGCCGCCTACTTCGCCGGCGAGAAGCTCGCCTCGCTACCGCTTCCGTCGACGGCGAAGGGCGCCACGAACAACATCGAGGGCACAGTCTCGCTAGCGGCCGACGGCACAGCGCTCGCGACAGGCGAAACGTCGTCGTTCAGCGTCGACCTGACGGGGCTTACGAGCGATGAAGGGCGGCGTGATAGTCGTGTGCAGGACGCGCTCGAGACCAACCAATTCCCGACCGCGACGTTCACGCTCACCGTGGCGACGGGCTACGACCCGGCAGTTCCCGACGGCGAAGACCAGTCGATCTCGCTGACGGGCCTCCTCGACCTCCACGGCGTGCAGCGCGAGGTGACGTGGGACGTGCTGGTGCGCAGGGAGAGCAACGTGATCAGCGCCCTGGCGACCGTCAGCTTTGACTACGCGGATTTCAACATCGACCCGCCGAGCATCGCGGGCTTCGTCACGGTCGAAGATGACGTTACGCTGCAGGTACAGCTAATCGCGGAACTAGTGTAGTGGTAAGCGACTGTCCAGTCCCCCGACGCTCATTCAGCGTCTAGTGCCACTTCCAGAGCCAGTAGCGCTCGTAGGCCACCTTGCCCCAGTGCCAGACGGGGCTGGGCGAACGCATGGTCTGGCCGTCAGGGTAGCCAGTGACGGGCGTGCCGCGCCAAATGCTCCTTGACGCGCTCAATGTCCACAAATGTAGCTTCGATCCTTCCGACCTGTGACAAGATCTTCCTACTTGCCCAGTCCGTAAAGTCGAACATCGCAGGAATATCGCCGCCGAGATCCGTTGCCGCTACCAGGGCGGTCTCCTTGAGCCGAGACCGAAGGGCGCGACTGTTCGCAGGAAAGCTCTGCCTTTGCTTCTCGTTGATTGGACAGACCAGCCTGATCAACTCGCACGCGTTGATTATCTTAACGGCTACCCACCTGGCGAGAAGCTTGTCAAACACGCCAGCGGCAAGAAGGTCTCCGCCTCCAACCAGGTCAAGCGTACAAGCTTCAAAGTAGGGTGGCTGCCGTGAGGCTGCAAGCGTTGAGATGGGAACGCGCATAGCAGCTAGGCTTAGGTACGCAATATCTGGAAGAAAGTGTCTCAGCAGGTATGGGGTCTTAGGCATTTGTACCAGCTGGAGCCTGGCTAATGCGGTTGGCGGACCTGAGCCGAGAGGTAGGAGTTCAAGGAATTCGCATTCTTGATATTCTTCAATCAGATTGACGACCAGCTCCTCCGGGTAAGAGAACAGTTCCTCACACAGCTGTGTCATTTCGCCGAGCTTCAAGGGCTCGATTCTTCGACTTCGGTTCATCCTGCGCGAATGTGCATATAGTAGCTGGAGTATCCGGAGCCCTAGCAGATATCCGTCCTCGTGCGGCCTAACAGGATTCTCGGTCTCCTCACGATAGTCGACATATGGGAAGGTGAATACCGACGGGAAGAAGTGATTGTCAAACAGGAGGCTTGACGTCGCGGAGCGCTTCAGCCCTCCGTCCTCGCCAATGGAGTAATGGTAACTCCTGGGAGGATATGATCTACCAGCCTTCACCATTGATTCGATGAGAAGGTACGGTCGCTGCAGGTGCCTTTCAAGGTGCTCATGATAGGCCAACTGCACAACCTGACCCTGCGCACGACGGTTCTGTCCAAACATGTCAAGCAGCTTTGCGGCACCAGAACGTTCGTTGAGACGGTCAACGAACTGGTCGAGGGCGTGACCCCAATCCGTGGAAGCTGCGTACGCCGGGTCGTCGAAACTCTCAACAATTTCCGGAACGTGATTGGAAAGGAAGTTGACACGTTTCCTAAGGATGGAATCGAAGGAGGGGACGCCGACTCTTCGTGCTGACGCCTTCAGTGGAGCGTAGGCCTTGGGGGTGACAGTAGCGAGTGCTTCTAGGCTGCGCGTTCGCATCACAGCGACCAGAGCCATGCCCATAGAAGTGGGATTAACCGCGATCGTGCCCAGCTGCTCTACAAGCGATTCGAATTTAGCATTATGGTGTGGAGTAGCCTCAAGGAGATCCAGTCCATCAAGCGCCACGATAAACGAATATCCCAAGTGCTGCACCATATTGAACAAGTGCTCGACCAGGCTCTTAGGTATCCAACTGGGATCGAGTGGGGGTTCCTGTCCCTTGCGGTAGAATCGCTCCTTCATAACGCGGAAATCATCTCGCAGGTCCTTCTGCGACATGATGTCGCTCTCGGCATTGATGTAGGAAACAACTATGGGTTCGACCTGTACAGGTATAGGTCGTGGGGTCAGACGCTCCACCTTGGAGTTTGGATCGTAATATCGCATGATGACCTTGGCGCACTGAGCATGGATCCAATGGACCAAGTTGTTATCACCGAAGTCCTCCACGAGGTTAATCCTGATCCAAATGACCTTCTTCTCGTCGAGCAACTCGGCATAACGAGCCAGGATGTAGTTGAGTAGGAACGTCTTTCCGCACCCCCGCCGACCATACAAAGCGGTAACAGCCTCGCCTACAGCCGCCATACGGCGATCGGTCTTGTCGAAAAGTGTCGGGTTGTCAGCGTAATCGCGTTCTTTGTTTGCTTGACTAATGAGATCGCAAAGAAGAGCCTCGATGTCCTCGTCGCTCGCATTAGGTGCGGAAGGATTGTCGGACGCGTGTTCGTATGTTCCGATCAGGCTTTCCCGACTGTCCGCCACGTTCGGGTTCACGGAAATGGGACCAAGCCGCCGATGAACGTAGGCGTGTGCAGTGTTACCCGATGGAGGAACGTATGCGATCGTATTCTCGATCTGACCAACAGCATCACTCCATCCCTTAGTCGTTGGTATCACGGGAGGAAGACCGTCGAAGCGGGCTGCCAGTATCTTCCGCGCGCTTGCCGAAAGATCATCGTTGGGCAAAGTCATCACGCTCCTCCTTAACTAGCTGCAGTCTAGAGAGCGTTTCGCTCCAGGCCTTAGCCACGTGATAAGGTCCGTGGATCCGTGTTTCGAGCAACTCCTCCTCTGCCAGCCCGATAAGCGGGTCGATTGGACTCGGAGAAAGAAGGACCCCGTGCATTAGGTGTGCGTCCTTGAGATCGATATCCGTCATATTAGGGAGCCACACGATTCCCTCACCCGCAGCGTCAGCCAATTCCTTGGCCGGTAGTAGGACCAGCGGTACAGGGAGTCTCCCTTCATACTCAACGGCCCGTGCGACTGGCTGGCCGATGAGGACGAAGGGTCCAAAAATTACCTCGCCGAAGGAAATCCCGCCGCGTAATGGGAGCTTCTCTTCCGCAAAAATTCCAAGTAGTTCCTCAACATCTTCCCTGCATCTCTTTAGCACAGGCAGCTTCTCCACCGGTGACGGGACCTCGTATAGGAGGAAGACACTGTCCGACAAGGTGTAGACGTGAGGCGGGCTGTCTTTCCACTCTGGCATTCCAAACATGCGAACGCGGCACCGAGCAAGCTGGCCTTGTAGCTCGGCACCATCCCGAGCATCCAACATCGCACGAAATCCGAAGACATCTAGGAAAACCACCCACCCTACCGCCTTCTTTGGTTCAGGCCCGTCGTGCTGCCACATGGGAGTACCCTCACCTTCAGGGAGACCTCGAAGCCATTAGCCTCCAAGTCTCAGGATTTGGCTGACGCCGGCATGAGAGCCGAATCTGCGAATGGTGCCTGCCCCGTCACAGACCTGCCGAATCCTCGCACATCGAAACGAAATCGTCAAGGTCCTGAGTAACCCGCCAACAGACGCCGCAGGTCTGGCAATGAAACTGGAACCATTGAATGTGTGTGTGCGGGGAGCGTCGAAGATGACGTTACGCTGCAGGTACAGCTAATCGCGGAACTAGTGTAGTGGTAAGCGCCTGTCCAGTCCCCCGACGCTCATTCAGCGTCTAGTACCACTTCCAGAGCCAGTAGCGCTCGTAGGCCACCTTGCCCCAGTGCCAGACGGGGCTGGGCGAACGCATGGTGATGCGACGTGGTTCGCCGTAGAAGTTACCCTGGGCCATGCCGGCAACGCCGCCGCCCGCCTCTAAGAAGCAGTAGCCGGTGCCGTCATACGTCTCACGCTTGGCGTGACCCAATATCTGCGCCGCGAGGTTCCTGGCGACGACCTCGGCCTGACCGTGAGCGAATACGCCGGCCTTCGGCAGCGCCATGCCATCGGGGAGCGCGATGCGCGTGACGTCGCCGATGGCGTAGACGCCATCGTGCGCCGTCGCCAGCGTACTCTCGTCAACAGAAATCCAGCCCGTGTCATTGGTGAGGCCAGCGTCCCGAACGACCGCCGGCGCGCGGTGCGGGGGCACCACGATCAGCAGATCAGCGGCCGCTGTGGAGCCGTCTTCGAACTGCAGCTCGCCGCCTTTCGCCGACGTGAGTTGCATCTCCGGATGGAAATCGATGCCCTTGTGCGCCAGCATTTCCTGGATGTTCTCACCGAGCGTCTTGCCGCCGACGGGCATCGGCAAGGGCTCCGGCGTGTACATTGCCAGCTTCATATTGTGGCGGACGTGGCGGCTGTGAAAGTAGCCCTCCAGTAGCATGGCGCCTTCGTACGGAGCGGCGGGGCACTTGTAGGGCGCTCCCGCGACTACGATCGTCACCTGACCGCCCTTGAACTGCTTCAACTCGCCCGCCAGCCGCTCGGCGCCATCCAGCGTATAGTAGGTGTGCGCCTTGGCAAGGCCGGGAATCGACTCGAAGTCCAGCTCGGCGCCCAGCGCCACGATGAGATAGTCGTACTCTATCTGCTTCCCGCTCACCGTGACTGACTTGCCCGCGGTGTCGATGCTCTCGATCTCGCCGGCGACGACCTCGATCCCCTTGCGATCGAGTCGCGCGATGTCGCGGCTGATCGAGTCCGGCTGGCGTTCGCCGGTCATCACCCAGAGGTAGGAAGGCTGAAACGACTGTTGGAGGTTGCGTTCAACGACAACGATCCGGGCCTTCTCCTTAAGTTTGGCGTGCAGCTCGTTGGCGGCGACGACTCCGCCGACTCCGCCGCCGAGAATCACGATCGTTGGTTCGTCCATCTATACCTCCGGAGAGCAGAGCCAGGTTGGGTCTGGGTTTGCTTTGGGTTGAGCCTCGTACGGCTTGCTATATTGTAGCAGCCACGCATAGGAGGTGATACCGCCATGCCAATGTACGAATACCGCTGCCCGAGTTGCCGCGCAACGTTCGAACTGCTGCGACCGATGGCCCGCGCTACCGAGCCCGCCGTTTGCCCGGACGGCCACCGCGGAGCGGAGCGAGTCGTATCGCTCTTCGCCGCCCCGCCGCGTGGCGAGTCCGCCGAAAACCTCCGCCCGACGGGCAGCGGCTGCGCATGTGGCGGCGGCGGCTGCGGCTGCGCGGGTTAGGGCCGCTCTTCCTTCGGAAGAGCAGCTTGCGCTTCCGGCTGCGACGGAACCGCGGCCGGCGTCGGCTCATTGAGCGGTGACGCGTCGCTCTTTGGTGGGCTGTCCGCCGGTGACTCTTCCTCGTCTTCCCATCCGCCGTTGGCGCGAATGTAGAGCGTCGACAAGGCTGCCAGCGCGCCCAGCTCCGCCAGCGACACGAGACCGATCCAGAGGCTCACCGTCTCCCAGAAAGCCTGCGGGAACATCTGGATCAGATGGTCCCTCTGCGGGTTGAGTTTCCAGAGGTCGTTGTCGAACGCAATCACGTGAAACTGCTCGAACACGCTGTCAAACCCGCTGATCGCCACAACGCCGAGCGCCGCAATGACGCTGACGCTGATGGCGGCGGAGAGCAGCACGTGTTTCGCCAGCTGTCGCAACGTTCCCTCGCCCGCCCAGATGAAGACCGCGACGACGTACGCCAGCACGAAGAGCACGGCCACCTCCTGCACGCGGAAACTCATGGTGAACAGGTTCTTCACGTCCTTCAGGTGGAGCGTCTCCCGCTCGCTGAAAAGCGAGACCGGCGCGCCGTCCTTCTGCACGCGGATGAAGACCACGTCGCGGTCGTCGTTGAAGTAATCGCGCAGCTCTCCACTCGCCCGCAGGATCTCGTCCCGGTCGATGCCCGTGGTCGCCGGCGTGTCGTAGTGGTCGGCGGCATAGGTGTAGAGCCGCGGCTCGTTGACGGCGACGCGGACGTTCGTCGTGATGAGCGCGACGGGGATGGCAATAATAAATAGCAGCGTGGAGAACTGTCGGACGTATCTCACTCGTTCCCCCGTTATGTAAGATTTCGCGCAGGCGTGGACCTGCCGTTCGCGGGTTCGGGCCTGCGGGCGCAGAACCGACTCTAAGAGCGTAAGATCGGCGCAGCGGCGCGTCAAGGCGCTGTCGCGTACGGCGTCATTCGCTATGCTCTCCGCAAGGGCCGCTAGCTGGCGCCAGCGGGGGAACTTTCCCGCCGCGGCGTCCGTCTAGACAGGGAGAAGCTAAGGCCGCCGCAATAGCGCCGGCCGGCAGATATCTTGCAGAGAAAGAGGTCGCAGATGAATCTCGCAACGTTCTCCGTCCCCGCGCCGCAGAACCTGTTCCGCGCAGCACTGATCGCGGCGTTCGCGCTGCTGGCCGCCGCGCTCGCCGGCATCACGGCCGGCGCGTCGACCGCGCACGCCCAGCCGGTACTGGAGTTGGAGGGCGGCTGCGACCCGGACGCCATCCGTCCCAACGAAACGGCGCTCGTCTCCTGCACCGTCACCGTCACCAACAACGGAGACGAAACCGCGACGAACCTCGTTGGCACGCTCTTCATCGCGGAGGGCTGCGACATCCCCGGCCGCTTTACATTCATCGACCGCACTGTCGACGGCCGCCCGGTCCCGATGGCCGAACTGGAGCTCTCGGTCCAGATCGGCGACCTGGCGCCCGGCGATACAAACGAGAGCGTGACGCGCCTGGCATGGGAGCACTTCGCTGCCGGCCGCGCCGGCGGCTCGCTCACGGTATCCTCGCCCGACCACCCCTCGCTCAGCGCTGTTGTCGACCTCTGCGTGGACATCAACTCCGCAGCCGCCGCCCCCCCGTCCGGCCTGACCGTCACTTCGACGCTGATCAGCCAGCCTTTGCCGGTGCGGCCAGACTTCCCGCCGGACATCGCCCTGCCACCCGTCGGCGATCCGCCTGTGTTCATTGACTCACCCGGCGGTGTGTCGCTGCCCGTGGAGCCCTTCCCGGAGCCGTTCCTCCCGTTCCCTGAGTCTGAAGAAGCGACCTACGAGGTCGTCGTCGCAAACACGACCGGCGCGGCGATCGATGGCGTGGTAGTAACGAGCACGCAAACGTTCGGCGCCGTCGTGGTCGACGCCGTGCCGCCGGCCACGGGCACGGACGCTGCCGACCGGCCGATCTGGGAGATCGGCAGCCTCGCCGCGAACGACGAGGCCCGGATCCTGATGACCTACGGGCCGCAAGACGCCGCGAACTGCGCCAGCGTCAATGACGTGATCGTAGTAGAGACTGCGGCTGCCGGCGATGGCTACGTCGCGTTCGCGGAGCCGGGCGTGCCTGTCGGGCCGTGCCAGTTCATCGAACCGAACTACTGCCTCCATTACGCTCCCGGCACAGACTTCGCCGACTTCTACGAATTCGCGCCGTGCGACAGCACGATCTGTTGGGCCGAATCGCCGGACGGCTTTGGAATGCAGCCGGTCTTCGACTGCGACGGCGCGACGGACTACTGCTGGTTCCTGCCGCCGGGTGAAGCCTACACGCCACTACGCTCGTGCGCGGAAGAGGTCTGCTGGGTGCAGTTCGAAGACGTCTTCTTCGACATCGAGCCGATACCGGTCGGTGGCCCCGACGGCAGCGGCCCCGACTTCGGAGATCCGATGCCCGGCGGGCCCGTGCCGCCGCCAACGTTCGAATACTATTCGGACTTCCCGTGCGACATCGATTTCTGCGAGTTCACTTCGCCCGACGGCCTCTACTCCACCCGCGGCGAGTGCGACTTCCCCGTCTGCTGGTCGCAAGCGCCCGGCAGCGACGGCTGGCAGCGCGTCTACGACTGCAACAGCCTCGGCCAGGACACCTGCTGGTACTCACCGCCCGGCGACGGCCAACCCGTCCTGCGCCTCTGCGGCGACGAGGTCTGCTGGCAGACATTCGAGGGCAACGGAACGTACTACGAGTCGCGCTGCGACACCACGTTCTGCCAGTTCACCTCTCCGGACGGCGCACTGACCGTGCCCGGCGAGTGCAGTTTCCCGATCTGCTGGTCCAGCCCGCCGGAGGGCGACCGCTGGGACATGGTCTACGATTGCGGCGAATTCGAGGAGTGGTGCTGGTTCTCGCCGCCCGCGGGCAGCGGAGAGTCGGTGCTGAACCCCTGCGCCTACCCGCTCGACTTTGCCATTAACCCGCCCGAAGGCGCCGTCGACCTCGAGCCGTGGGCACAGGTCGTCTACGGCCGTGAGGACCTCTGCTGGCCAATGCCGCTCTCGGACGGCCCGTTCCACACATTCACGGTGCCCTGCGCTGAGATCGAGTTCATCACCTGGCTGACGCCGCCGGACGGCAGCGCGAAGCAGCCCGTGTTCGGCTTCGATGACTTCTGCGGCATGCCGCCCCCGTTCGACGAAATCCTTCCAACCGTGGAGGACATCGCGGTGTCATTCGGAGGCATCCGACCGCCGGAACCAGTGTCCATACTCCCCTGCCCCATCGACGGCCAACCGGCTGAAGGCGAGCCCGGGACTTCCGTGCCCGCCGAAATCGTCGCGGGCGTCACGTCTCCGGCCACAATCGAGCGCGGCACTGTGGTCGAGACGCCGCCGGTGCCCAGTAGCGCCGTCACGCCCGCCGAGATTGATACCGGCGCCGTGACCGTCATCGAGCCGCTGCCAAGCTCGGACGTGATTCCGGCTGTGCTGCTGCCGTCGTCGCGCGTTGAGCAGATCGACGGCCCGATTTTCCTGCCAGTAGACGGCGATGACTCGAACGTCCCGCGGTCGCCTGGGGCCGAAGACAGCGCCGACGCTCCATCGCGCGGCGACGACACGTCGGGCCCGCAGTCGCCGAACGTGACCCTGCTGCCAAAGGCCGGCGAAGGCGCGGGTGGGGGAGGCGACGCCTCGATCATGGACGCCCGCCACGTGATTCTCGCAGCGTTCGCTACATTCGCGCTCGTGACGAGCGTTGGCGTGGCGAACCGGGTGCGGAGACGCTTGTAGGGGGTCGCTGGGGCGCGCTACACTGCGAAGCCGTTTGAATCACATCTGCGGCGGCGCAGGTAGGGAGTGAAGAGATGACCCAGCAGAAAGAGTCCGTCGTCACGCCGGAGCGCTTCGCATCAGGCATGACGTACGAGGAGTGGATGCAAAAGATCGACCGCAACCAGAAGCAGTTCGAGGAAAACTACGAGGAGATGTCGATCAGTGAGGAAGACGCCCAAGCGCTGAAGAAACTGGTGCAACAGCCCAACGGGCCCGCTTACTGCCTCGTCCTCGGCGAGGCCTGGTGCCCGGACGTCTTTCGCGGCCTGCCGGTAATCCAGCGGATGGCGGAGGTGAGCGGCATGGAGCTACGGGCGTTCCTCCGCGACGAGAACACCGACATTATGGCCGAGTACCTGAAGGGCGGCGAGCACGAATCGATACCCGCCGTGGTGTTTTACGACCGCAACCACAACGAGATCGCACACTGGATCGAGCGGCCGGCCAAGGCCAACGAGGAGTTGCCGGAACTGGCCAAGCTGACGGCCCCGCTCCGCAACGCAGATATCACGCCGGAAGAGCGCAAGCAGCACATCCAGGCCTACGTCGATTTCCAGCACGGGTCCACGTGGGCCGGCTGGCGCGACGCAACGGTGACCGAGATTCGGGAGCTGCTGGAGGAGCGCTGCCGCTAGCGGACGCGAGAAGCAAGTGCCTGCGGCCGGACGCAACCACCTGCGGCCGGCCCGATCATATGCCGCCACGGAGGACTGCATGACCAGGTTGCCAGCGCTCAGCCTCGCCGCCGTTCCCGGCAAGCGCCGGGCCACGCTCGACGTCGCCAAGGAGATCGAGCGGCGCGGCTTCTCCGGCATCTACTGTCCCAGCTTCGGCGATGGCCTCAGCCTCTGTCTCGCCATCGCGCTGGAGACGAACGAAATCCACTTCGGCACGTCGATCGCGAACATCTACACCCGCCACGCCAACGACTACGCCCAGACCGCAAGCTGGATCCACGAAGCCAGCGGCGGCCGCTTCGTCTTCGGCGTCGGCGTCAGCCACGGGCCCGTTCACGGCCAGCTCGGCATCACACCTGGCAAGCCCCTATCGGACATGCGGCACTTCGTCGAAGGCGTACGCGCGGCGCCACGCGCTGGAGAACTGCCGCCTATCGTATTGGCCACACTGCGCCGCAAGATGGTGGAGCTGGCGGGGGAGATCGCGGACGGTGTCGTCTGGGCGAACGGGTCACGCTCCCACATACCCACATCGCTCTCCTACCTGCCGGCAGCGACCGGTGAGCGTTTCGCCGGCAACATGATCCCGACCTGCGTCTCCGATGACAAGCGAGCAGCGGCAGAGGTGATGCGCCGCACGCTCACCGGCTACGTGATGCTGCCCAACTACCGAAACTACTGGACCGAGGCCGGATACGAGGAGGAGATGACGGCCATCCGCAGCGCGATCAACGCCGGCGAGACCGACAAGCTGCCCGGCCTGATGAGCGATCGCTGGCTCTCCGACGTCACCCTCTTCGGAAGCGCCGCGGACGTCCGCGAAGGCGTGGAAGCCTGGTATGACGCCGGCCTTACGACGCCCATCCTCGTCCCGTCCTCGACCGAAGGCGGCCAGATGCGCGCCTTCCAGGAGATCTTCGCAGCTTTCGAGTAAAGGAGTAGCCGATGTCACGCCACCTACGCGCCTTCACCGCCCTCGCTATCCTCGCCATCGTGTCGATCGCGCTGCTGGCAGCCTGTGATGGCGGAGATGGTTCGAACACTGATCCAACCGACGGCACGCCTCAGCCGCCAGCCACGCCGACACCGCCGACCTTCCCAGACATTCCGTTTGAAGGCACGCGAGACAAGATCGAGGAGTTTCCGCTAAGCACCGGCAGCGTTGCACCGACCCTGATGAGCGTCAACACGTTCGACGGCGGCCCGTTCGACCGGATGGAGTTCTTCTTCGACGTAGCCGTGCCTCGCTACAGCATCGAGTACGTCGACGGCCCGATCACGGCGTGCGGGTCTGGGCTGCCCGTGGAGGTCGCCGGCACGCGCTTCCTCCAGATAAGGATGCAGGGCACGGCCGCCCACAACGACGCCGGTGAGGCGACGATCACGAATACGGACCTGCTGCGCGACTACCCGACGATCCTGCAGCTGACGCTGACGTGTGACTTTGAGGGTGAGGTGGTCTGGATCGCCGGTCTCAGCGAAGAGGTCAACTTCAAGACGCTCTTCATCACGACGCCGTTCGCCAAGCACTTCATCGTCATCGACGTCAACCACCCCGGCCGCGACTAGGTGTCCTGGCTTCGCCAGGACCTAGCGGAACCGGCGCAGCCGGTTCCGCTCAGTCTGCATCGCCACGCGATATCACGAAGGACGGGTGCCCGGGCTACACGCAAACCTCGCGATTCGGCGCGGCCAACCCGCGGCAGTGGTGAGCGACTTCTGCTCCTCCGTGCGGCGAGACCCTCGCGCGGTATCATAGGGACAGAGTGCAGACCGCGAGTTTGCGCGCAAGCCGCAAACTCGAAGCCGAATCTCTGATTCGCTCGGAGTCATCATGTCAACGACGTTCAAGATAGGCAGAATCGCCGGCATCGAGATCGGCGTCCACTGGAGCTGGGTCTTCATCGTCGCCCTGATCACGTGGTCGGTGGCGGAAAATGTTCTGACGGAGTTCTTCCCAACCTGGACGGACGGTGAGCGCTGGATCGTCGGGGTGATCGTCGCGATGATATTCTTCGCCTCGATCCTTCTTCACGAGCTGTCGCATTCGCTGGTAGCGAAGGCGAAGGGCATCCCCGTAAAGGGCATTACGCTCTTCGTCTTCGGCGGCGTCTCGCAGCTCGGCCGCGAAGCGCAGACAGCCGGCGAGGAGTTCCAAATCGCCGTCGTCGGCCCGCTCACCAGCCTCGCGATCGGCGCGGCGTTCGCCGGGACCTGGGCCGTCCTGCGCGACCCGGCGCCGGAGGTATCGGCCATCGCGGGCTACCTGGCGCTGATCAACGCCGCCATCGCCGCGTTCAACATGCTGCCGGGCTTCCCGCTGGACGGTGGCCGCGTGTTCCGGTCGATCGTCTGGGCGCGTAACCGCGACCTGCTCAAGGCCACCCGTATCGCCGCCAAGACCGGGGAGTGGGTGGCCTACGGATTGATGGCCGCCGGCGCGGTCCAGTTCTTCTTCAACACGGTCGGCGGCGTCTGGCTCTTCATCATTGGCCTCTTCCTCCGTAACGCATCGACGTCGAGCTACGAGCAGATGGTGGTCCAGGCGTCGCTCCAGGGGCTCTCGGCGCGCGCCATGGCGCGCGACGCCATAGCCGTGCCGCCTGACATGCCCGTCGACCAGCTCGTTACGGAGCTAATGCTACGCGGCCGCGGCCGCTGCTATCCGGTCATGTCTGGTCAGCAGTTGCTCGGCCTCGTCACGCTCACCGATGTTCAGGCGCTCGTCCGCGAGCAGTGGGCGGCGACGTCCGTCTTCGCCGTCATGACGCCGTTCGAGCGGCTGCACACCGTCGCTGCGGACGACGAGGCGCTCTACGTCCTACAAGTGATGAGCGAGAAGGACGTGAACCAGGTGCCCGTCGTCGATGGTCAACTGCTCGTCGGCATCGTCAGCCGCGGCGACGTAATGCGGCTGATCCAGGTGCGGCGCGCGGTCGCCTCGCAGCCCGGCCACACTGGAGACCAGAGCGACCCGGCCTAGCCGCGCTCGAACCGCCTAGCTGTTCTCCAACGCCGTCACTCGCGCCCGCAGGTCCGCTATGCCCGTCTCAATTGAATTCTGCAGATCATCGTCGCGGCGGACGATCTCTTTGCCCATCGCGGTGATCACCTTTTCCAGATCCTTGCGGGCCTGCCTTAGCTCGGCTCTCAACTCTGCGATAGCTGCCACGTCTCCCTCCTCCATAAAGCGGTCGTCAAATATGTTCTTGTCCACCTCGACGCCATGCAGCATCGGATGGCGGGTTTCGGTCGACCCGTCGTACTGCTTGCCGACGAGCTTAGCCTCCGTCCAACCTCCGTAGGCCGGCGACAGGGTGAGCGCCGGATCGAGATCGTAGTCGGCCGACCAGAGCGGCATGTGGCGGAAGCTGTCCGGATTCCCGAAGTGGCCGTGCCACCACCAGTAGGCCGTGTAAATGATGGGCCGCAAGCCTTCCTGCTCCACTTCATCGATCGCCGCGCTGACGATCGGCGAGGAGATGCCGTCCGTTTCGCAGTCGATCGCGACGAAAACAAGGTCGTCCCAAGCGCGGCCGCAGGCCTGTTTGCCGTTTCGGACCGCGGCTCGGCCGGAGCCCGCGTTCAGCGCGACGTAGGTGGCAACATAAAGGCCGGCGCGCTTCGCTTCCAGGAGGTTCGCTTCCGCGTGGGGATTGGCGCCAGCGCCGTGCCAGGAGCCGACAATCGCGAGCTCCCAGCCATCGCGGGCGAGACGCTGCCACCAATCGCGGCCGGGCCGGCCCTGGTAGACGGAGATATCGATAGCCTTCATGCGAGATCGACGCCACTGTACGCCATCGCCGATTTTGCGCGGCGCGCCCGTGTCACTCAGAGCAGCCCGCCAACCCTCCCTAGACCTTCTCCAGTGGCGCGTACGAGAGCAGCAGCTTCTTGACGCCGGAGCCGTTGCCGAACGCGACCGTCACCTCCTGGTCGTCCGACGTGACCATGCAACTCACCACCACCCCGTCACCGAAGCGTTCGTGGCGGACGTGGTCGCCGGCCGCGAACGCCGCTTCCGAGGGCACCAACGTCCTGCCGCCTGCCGCTCCGCCGCCGGGCCGCATCCGCGCTAGGCTCGGCTCCCGATAGCGCGATTCGCGCTCTTCGTCGCGGCCGGGCCGCCGAGCGTCGATCAGCTCCGGCGGCACGTCCTTGAGAAAGCGCGAAGGCGGGTTGCGGAGACTGCTGCCCATTAGTCTACGACGGAAGGCACGCATCAGGTACAGACGCTCCTTGGCCCGCGTCATGCCGACGTAGCAGAGCCGCCGCTCCTCTTCCATCTGCACTGGGTCGTCGAACGAGCGCATGTGCGGCAGCACGCCGTCCTCCATCCCGACGATCATAACGACGGGGAACTCCAGCCCCTTCGCGGCGTGGAGCGTGATCAGCGTGACGGAGTCCGCCTGTTCGTTGTATTCGTCGCTGGGCGCGACGAGCGCGACGTCCTCCAGCATCTGCGGCAGCGACGCCTCCGGCGTCAGGCCGTCGTACTCGGCGGCCAGCGTCAGCAACTGCTGGACGTTCTCCCAGCGCTCCTCGCCGTCCTCCTCGAACTCGTTCAGCAGGAACGCTCGGTAGCCGATCTGTTCCAGCAGCGCCGACAGCAGCTCGCCGACCGGCCGGTCGCGGGAGCTGCCGATCAGGCCGCTCAAGAGCTCGTGAAAGCCCAGCAGTGCCGTTTCGGCGCGAGCGGCCAGCCGGTGCGGCCGCGGCGGCTGCCGGTCCTCGGCGAGTAGCTCCAGCGCCGCGAACGGCGCGAGGTCGAGGCTCTCAGACCAGCGCTCCAGCTCGTCCAATGTCTTCTCGCCGATGCCGCGCGGCGGCACGTTGACCACCCGCTCGAACGCGACGCGGTCCACCGGATTGTGGACCAGCCGCAGATACGCCAGCAGGTCCTTCACTTCCTTGCGGGCGTAGAATCGCGTGCCGCCCACCAGCCGATAGCGCACCTGCTCCCGCAGGAGTGCTTCTTCCAGCGCCCGCGACTGCGCGTTGGTGCGATACATGACAGCGATATCGCCGGACCGGTGGGTGCGCTTGGAGAGCAACGCCTTCACCTCCGCCGCGACCAGGTCGGCCTCCTCCAGGTCGTCGTAGGCCTCGTGGACCTGGATCTGGGCGCCCGCGCCCTGCTCCGTCCAGAGCGTTTTCTCCTTGCGGCTCTCGTTTCCGACGATCACCGCGTGGGCCGTATCGAGGATGTTCTGTGAGGAGCGGTAGTTCTGCTCCAGCAGCACCGTCTTCGCGCCGGGGTAGTCGCGCTCGAAGTTGAGGATGTTGCGGATGTCCGCCGAACGCCAACTGTAGATGGACTGATCGGGGTCGCCGACGACACAGATGTTGCCGTGGCCACCTGCAAACTGACGCGCGAGCACGTACTGCGCGATGTTCGTGTCCTGGAACTCATCGATCATCACGTGCAGCAGCCGCTGCTGATACTTCTGCAGCAGCGAATCGTTCTGTCGGAACATCGTCACCGTGCGCATGATCAGGTCGTCGAAGTCGAGGCCGTTGTTCTCTTCAAGCAGCGTCTGGTACCGCGCGTAGGCGCGTGATGCCACCTCGCCAAAGTAGTCGCGCACGCCCGCCGAGAAGCCGGCCGGGGTGGCCAGTTCGCTCTTCGCGCGGGAGATCGTCGCCAGGATCGCGCGCGGCGCGAACTTGCGCGGATCGACGGCTAGCTCCGCCAGCACCCCCTTCATCAGCGAGACCTGGTCGGCGTCGTCGTAGATCGCAAAGGCACGGTCGATGCCGGCGGCCTCGCCCTCGATGCGGAGGATGCGGGCGCAGATGGCGTGGAACGTGCCGAGCTGGAGGCTGCCGGCCATGTCGCCGAGCAGCGCTGCGACGCGGTCGCGCAGCTCCTTGGCCGCCTTGTTCGTGAACGTCACGGCCATGATGCGGCGCGGTTCGACGCCCTCATGCTCAATCAGATAAGCGATGCGGTGCACGATGACGCGCGTCTTGCCGCTGCCGGGGCCGGCCAGAATCAGGAGCGGCCCCTCAACGTGGCGGACGGCGTCTTGCTGTGCCGGGTTGAGGTCTTGGAGGATCTCCATAGATGCAGCGGCATGATACCACGGCGTGGAGATTGGGAGCTTGAGACTGGAAGGCAGAGACGGGGGAGCCGGAACTATGCGTCCGGTTGCTCCCCCACCCCATCTTGGTCACTCCGTGACCTGCTAAATTCGCTGCTCTCCCCGCAACCGCTATATCTGGTTACGGAAAGAACCTAATGTTCTAGACCCCTTAGGCCTTCGGGTTCACCGGCGGCTGCGGCGGGTGCGGGTTGGCGCAAGTGCTGCCGAAGCGGCCGAAGATGAACTGCAGGTCGTTGATGTCAATGTCGTCGTCCGCCTGCGCGCCGGACGGCTCCAGGTTCATGAAGTCGTCGTAGATGAGGCTGCCCTTGTCCACGCCCCAGCGGAAGGAGATCGCCTGCGCGTCGATGGCGTCAACCGAGCAGTCAGGCTCCACGTCACCTTCCAGGTAGCGGAACGTGAAGGCCGCATCGTCGCAAGCGAAGATCGGAATGGCGTGACCTTGCTCGTCGCCTAGGTCGCAGTTGAGGTTGTTGATCTGGACGACATTGCCGTTCTCCTGGTTCGGCTTCATGGGAGAGTAAATCTCCGGCTGCGGGTAGACGTTGATCGTGGCAAGCGCGTCGAGCTCATTGATGCCGAGGCCCTTGCCTGTCGTGACGCAGCCGATGCGAGCCACGCCCTCGAGCTGTGGCTTGGACGCGGAGTCTTCGATGATGCAGACGGCGCCTGCGGCCGCCCATGACGCACCTTCGGTCAGGTCGACGCAGACCTTCTTGTTGTCGTAGAGCACGTCGAACTCAAAGGCGGCGATCTGCTGCACGGCGCTGGGGTCCTTCGGGTCCGGCGATGTGATCGTCTGGCTGAGCTGCTCCGTGAGCGTGCCAATGTCCGTGCCGGACAGGCAGTCGGTGGGCGGGATCTTGGAGCCCTGACGCGTCAACCAGACGTTCTGCAGCACAGGACTCTTGGATACGCGCGGGATCGGTGGCGGTGCGACGCAGTTGACGGTGAGGTCGCTAACATTCTTGACGATGGGCCCAATCCACGTTGGTCCTGTTTGGACGCCAAACGCGGATCCGCTGGTGAACTGGATCGTCGCAGGGAGGCCCCCCGGAAGCGTGATTTCGTCATACGGCAGCTGGGCAACAACGGTAGAAGATTCGGAACTGGAGCAGGTCATGCTGATTCGCACGAAGTCGCCGACGTAGGTGCTCTGCGGCAACGGCGGCAAGACCCCGGTGAGGCAGCCGTGATTCACGGTGTAGCCTGTGGGATTGACGGCGACGTTGGTGTTGTCAATCTGTGCCCGCACGGCCATGGCTGGATCGCAATCCGGCCAGACGATCTCGTCCGGCGCTGACGCGGCGGGGTTGTAGATGAGGTCGTCGCCGTAGTGGATGAAGCTCTGGGCGCCGAGGTAGCCCTGCTGCGGGACGCCCAGGATCTCGACTACAAGCACGAAAGTCTCGCCCACGCCAACCGAGCATTTCGTGGGCCGGGTGATGGCGTCACAGTCCCCTCCATCGACGTCCAGGACCATCTCTCGCGGAGGCTCAGCGGCCCAGCCTTCGTAAGCACCTATGTCGCACTTGTCGCCTTGCGGCCGGGGGACTCCGCGCTGATCTGCGATGAGAACGCAGTTCGATAATGGGACGACGTCAGTTGCAGGGCTGCCGAGTAGCAGTGCGTGAGTGAACGTGGAACCACCGTTGTCCAGCAGAAGACCTATGAGCGGATTGATGTTATTGGAGTCTCCGGTTCCGCCCAATGCGCATGTACCGTCGCTGGCCATGTTATACCCGTTGGAGGCGATGGTCGCGGTTACACTGTCGCAGGCGAATCCAGCCGGGTTGGTGATTATGGTGTTTTGAAGGTCAACGGACCCTGCGAAGGCATAGAGCGAATCGTTGACCGTGACGTTGGTCAGCGTGATAGAGCCGCCAGGGCCGTCGTTGCTTATGCCGCCACTATTTCCGCTAACGGTGCTATTCGTGATGTTCGATTTGGCAGCCGCGCCATTGTTGCTAATGCCGCCGCTGGTCGCCTGGCCGGCCGTGTTGCCGGAAACGGTGCTGCCTTCGAGGGTAAACGATGCTGTGTTAGCGTTGCTGATTCCGCCACCCAGGAACAATGCACTATTGTCTTTGATCGTACTGTCTTCGACCGCGAGCGTGCCGAAGTTCGCGATGCCGCCCCCGTCACTACTTGAGTTCCCCGCAATTGTACTGCGAGCAAGGGTGAGCGTATTGCCGAGGGCGTTAGCAACCCCGCCGCCAACCGTCTCGGCGTTGTTGTCACTGACGCTGGCGTTGGAGAGGGTGGCGGTGCCAAAGTTCGCGATGCCACCACCTTCACGCGCGGAGTTGCCTACGACGAAGCGAGGCGCCCCTGTCAATGTTCCTGCACTGAATATTCCGCCGCCGAGAGCGCCAGCAGAGTTGCCTTCGAGATTGGTGCCGTTCACGTCCATAGTTGCGGTGGAGCTGTTGTAGATACCACCACCCGAAGATTCCGACTTGTTGTTGGCCACTCGGTCTCCATAAAGCAGAGTGAGGTTTCCTCCAGCGTCGTTCATGATGCCGCCGCCTTCATTCGCCGAGTTCTGGTAGATGGTGCCCAAGGAGGATGTCAGGACGCCTGCGTTGAATATGCCTCCGCCGAGAGCGCCAGCAGAGTTTTCAAAGACGTCAGGGAGGTGGAGTTCTAACGTGGCAGAGGGGCCATTGTAAATGCCGCCGCCCGAAGATTCAGACGTGTTGGCGTTCACACTTCCACGGAACTCCATCTCGCCGAGATTGAAGATCCCTCCACCGTTGATCATAGCCTCGTTCCCGACGACGACGATGCCAGAGTCGAGGAACGTGGCCGCGGACGGCCGGTTGAAAATACCGCCTCCAGAATCGTCCACCATCCCGTTCCTGATGATTAGGTCAGTGATCTGAGCGGTTACTCCGACCCCGCCAGGGTCGATGTCGAACACTCTGTCGAGGCCGCCTCCGTCAACTGTGGTTTCTGCGAGGAATCTCGAGTCAGGGTTACCGAGTATGGTCAGGTCCTCGGTAATGTCCAAGTCACCCGTCGCGTTCGCGTCTTCGCCCGGTCCACCGATACCAAGGTTGTATGTGCTATCACTCGCCAACTCGATCGTATCGGCGCCGCTGCCTGCCGGGCAGGCATCAACGGCCGAGTCTGTGTTGGCAGCCTGAATCGCTTCTCGCAGAGAGCAGTCGCCGTCTGAGTTCAGTTCGTCGACTGTGGTGGTTACCGTGATTATGGCGGCGGAAGCGTGGCGATCCTCTGCCACGCTTAGGGCTCCAGCTATCCCCGCGGCGACGATGGCGACCAGAACCCACCGTCTTCCGGCCATGCTCGGTGAATGCGTCACGACGTGATTCCCTTCCGGCCGCCAAGCCGCTGCGGGGTAGTGCGGGGCGAGGAAGAACGGGCCTTAGGCGGCCACCAGTGTCCGCTAGTATACTCCTCTGGCGTAAATTGTCAACCAGAGCTACGCAGCGCCAGCGCAGTCAGCTCGCTGCCGCCGTCTTGAGGGTCCGGCCCAGAAGGCGACGTCCCCTCTCTACCCATCTGACGGGTAGATCAGCAGCTCGCTGCCGTACGTAGGGTCCGGCCCCAGTTCCGCCATCGTGCGCGCGACGGCGTCGCTGGCGGGCAGCTCGTCGAGCAGCAAATACTGGAGCAGCACGTCCGTCGCGGCGTCCGTATGCGCGGCGGAAACGGTCTCGCTCCAGCTAATGTAGAGGTCCGCGCCACGGTCGACGAAGGCCGCTGCGGTACGTTCCGAGAGCAGGCCTTCGCAACCCATCATGATGATCGTCGCGTCGTCGTAACCGCTACCACCGTCGATAAAGCCGGCGCCGATGCCGAAGTAGGGATCACCGCCGTCCCGATAGCGTGCGATGACGACGTTGTTCGCCGCCTGATCGCTCCCGTATCGCTCCGTGGAGTACGCCTCCGATGTGAAGAGAATCACCTCGTCCACCTGCTCCCCGTCTTTCGTCTCCGCCTGCAAGCGGTCCGCGTGCGAGCGGAAGAGGATCACGTCGTAGTCGCGATCCGGCAGGCGCCGGTAGAAGTTGACGGTCACATCCTCGCCCGGTACGTAGTCGACCTCATAGCCGGCGGCCTCCAGCTTCGCCGTGGCATCCTCAACGAACTGCTCGTTGGGAAACGTCAGGCTGAGCTGATCGACGATGGTGGCCCGCAGCGTGTGGTCCCCGCCGGCGGAAGGCCAGAACACAAATGAAGCCGTCACGCCCGCCGCCCCCAGCACCGCGAGCGCGGCCACCATCGCCGCACGGCGCGGCCCCGCCGCCCTGCGACCCGCCGCGCGAACGCGTCTGCTGTGCGCCGTTCTACTCCGGTCCGGCATGTGCAAAGGATAACAGGCGGGTCGCTGGTTGTATGTGCGCGGGAGCACGCGGGCTCTATCTGCGCGGGACGGCACACGCCGCGCAGTCCTCCAGTACATTGCCGGCCTCATCGCGCTTGTCCAGTAAGGCGCATCTGTGAAATGGCTGGCCCCAGCGATGATATGCCATCGGATCACGAAGGAGGACCAAGCAATGCCTGACATCGGCAACCTCCCTGCCAACGCAGACCTTTCCGAGCGCTAGGACGCGCCCAAGGGCTCCAACTGGGGCCTCTTTGGCGCGGACGACCAGCTCTCGGAGTGCTGAACTCCCCCGAAACTGCTTCCCAGGCAGAGGGTCGCAAGTTCGACTCTCGTCTCCCGCTCCAAGTCCAATACCTAATGGTAAGGGCCGCCATTTCGGCGGCCTCTGCCCTAGCAGAATCCGTGACCATCTGCTTTCTGAGCACGGCGCTTAAGGCCAGCTAACGGACTTCGGCGAGCCACTTGCCTAGGGGACAGTTGGTTCAGCTTTAGGCCAGGTACTGGCCGAATTAGCCTAGAGATCGCACCTCACAGATACGGGTAAGTTTTGCCTCCTCACACGCGCTGCGCCACCCTCAAGTGGCCGCATCGTCGCTCACCCGGTGCTCGGAGGTCCGCACCATGAATACGACTGGGCGGCGTGAGGGCCGGATCGTATTTTGCCACCCCACAAGGATAGGTTGCGTATGGTTCGCCTGTTTGACCTGCCGCCACCAGCCGCCTACGTTCAACGCCGGCTGTGGACGGAGATCGTCGCGGGAGTCCGATCCGAAGCTTCCTCGGCGATGCGAAAGGCGCCGGTCAGGAATCCAACCCCGAGGATCACGAGCAAGTGATGGTAGGTTGCTTCCGGCATATATCCAGCTACCAACAGAAGGAGCAAACCTGCCCCGAGCCCGAAGGCGTCTTCGTCCCGGAAGCAGGCCACAATCGTCACCAGGTAGAGAGCCAGCGCCAGGAGATACACCGGCGACGGCAAGAAGAAGCTCATTCCTGTGGTCCAGAGGGCGAGGATCGATGTGGTGGAGGACGGGGTCAGGCTGCTGAGCCCCACCACTACGACAATCCCAGCTACCGCTGCAATGCCAAGACGACCGGCTCGCCGCCAACGCGGCAGTCCCCACGCCCAGAAGACACCTACGCCCGCGAGCACGACTAGGACCTCCCCCCAGCGGAGCACGTCGATGCCCAACGGCGGTAGCGCAGTGTAATCGAGCAGTCTATACGCAATGTGAGAAAGGGAATAGTACTGATAGCAGACGTATGCTCCAACCACGAGAGCGATAGCCGCTCTAGGGCCAGCGCTGACGTCCTTCCTAGCCATCAGGGTGACGCCGAGCATCAGGACCAGCAACGTAGCAGCTATCCCAAACACACCGTCCCAGACGGCCGTGCCGGTGACGAGACTCATCGAGAGACTGACCATGAGCGCTGCTGAGATCACGGCGAGGCCGACGCGAGCAACGGTGTCTCGCACCTGCGTCGTCATCAAGGTGAGCAGCAGCACGGTGAGACCGATTGCGAGGATCGACGCGGAGTTGAAGGCGAACGAACCGACGAACGATGCGACTTGCAGACCATCGCTTGCCAACTCGCTGCGGGGAATGTGCACACCTATGCGAGTCGCCAGGCGAAGGAGAGCGATCTCCACCAACGCAGCCACGATGAGGCCCTGCACGACCTGTCGCAGCAGAGTCGCGTTGACTCTCAACCGGGGAAGCTGCCAGTTAACGGACATCTGTGAGATCGCTGGGTCAAGCATATTCCGCTGCCTCAGGCCGTCTCGCGTCGCGTGTACAGAAGGTAGCTTCCGACGGTGGCCAGACCGGCGACCACAACCAGACCCACCATTACGAAGAGCCCTGCGTCCTTGCCTGACAGGCGACCAGCACGACCCGTGGCGATATCTGGAGAGACCTCCAGCGTCATGAACTGCGACACAGACTTGATACCGTCCCGCTGCGCCTTGGCTCCATCCCAGACGGCGAACGCCACGTTCGTACTGTCCCCTTCGCTGAACTGTGTGTACTCTTCACCTGCCTGCAGGTCGCGTGAGAACACAACTGTCCACGTTCCGTCCTCCCACACCCCGGTTCCAGCGACCGTCTGGTCTTCAGCCGCCGTCAGCGTGCCGAAGCTCCCGGCTAGGAGGTTATCGGCGGCGCTCGCGCGGTCCTCCCGCACCACGATATTCCCGGACGCGCTTGCCGGATAGAATTCGGCTTCGTCTTCGAACGGGTACGTGTCTACTGCCATGTTCGGGTACACGTCCTGCATATCCAGGACAGCAGCGCCCGTTCCCGCCTGCCGGGACGCCTTCCACTGCCAGATGTTGACCGGCGCCTCAGGGTTGCCCATACAGAACGCCGGTACGCTCTCGCCATGTTCGACCGGAAACTGGACGGCAGCGCCATCGCTGAACTCAGTCTGACGGCCGGTGGATGCGTCCTCCGACCCATCGCTCCACTCCATGCGGATGTAGAGCTTCCCATCATGGTGAAGCGCGCCTGCCGTGACGGTCCCGTCGTCGCCCCCCCGCGGCGGCACTGTGCTTTGGCCGCTCAGCACGACCTGGATCCGCGAGGCCTTGTTCCAGACGTCATCCGAAGGATCATCTAGCGCTACCGGATCTTCGCTCCTCTTCGCGACGAGCGTAACGGTCTGTGAGGAAGCCAGTCGCAGGTCGAACAGGGTCAACGCCGCGGCGCCGGTGAGCACGAGCCCCATGATGGCGAACGTGATTCTCTTAGAGTTGGATAAGGTTTCCATTCTGTTCTCCTGACTGCGCGGGCGGGCACTCAGCCGGTGTACAACCTTCTTCGCTGACCTTCGTTCGCCAGTCGGCGTCGACGCGAAGGACCTCTGGCTGCGCACGAAGATAGGCGACCTCATCAGCGAGGAACGCATCGAGAAGCGTGGCCGTAGCCACGACAAAGCGCTGGGAAGCCGCGATCTCCAGTTGATGGGCAAACTGGCGTCCCCAACGTCCAAGATGCTCCTCGACAAACTTCCGCTGCACCACGCGGCACAAGCGGGCCTTCTCGGCGCCGTGATGGAGATGAGCGTACGCCTCCTTGGATGTGAGCACGTGCATAAATTCCAGCTCCACGGTGATGTGATCCGGGCGCTCACGTTCGACGAGATCCATCCCGAAAGCGCGGAAGAACCCGGCGATGTCACTCAACTGGGCCGTCTCATCGAATATCTCTCGAGCCGTGTAGACGGTTTCGCACGGCGGGCAGTCCAGCGAGAGCAGATGCGTGAACGTTCTCCCATGTTCTCGTTGGAGCTCGTCAGAGGAAGTGTTCTGCAGTTCTTTCGTGAACACAGCTAGCGGTGTCGAGAACGTCTCGTCGAGAATCTCCGCGGCAGCCTGCGCCTGGGGCAAGTCCTCCTCGCACAACGTCGTGAAGACTTCGTCGCTCGGGTACATCGTTGCCTGCGACAGCAGGCGGTAGGCGGCGCTCCGTGCGAAGTGGCGAGCCGCCGCTTGTTCCTTTCTGGTTTCGATCATCTGTACCGGCATTTGTCGTCCTCCCACCTAGATGGAGTTCTGGTACTGTCCGGCGAATTCGCCGTTTCGCACGTGGAACGGCTCTTCGACGGAGACGCGCACCGCTTCGTTGCCGGCTCCGTCAAAGCCTACGATCGTATCGTTGAAGATCTGGACTCTGCGACCGTTGATCTCTTCATCGAGGAGCTCCTCGCCTTCCTCGATCTCGTATCGGAAGATGATCTTCTGCGTTGCCCGGAAGAGTTGAAGTACGGCTTGCAGCTCTCGCGACGGGTTGTCGTAGCGCTCAATCGCGGCATCCACCCCCGGACCGAAAAGCTGGCGCAGATACGGGCGCGGCACCCACCGTGGCGGAATGTAGAAGATATTCGGCTCAGTGCCGAACTGCGGATAGAGGGGGAGCGCCACCTGCTCCTTTCGGATCAGGAAGTAGAGCGGGTTGGTCGGCGCTTCGGTCCAATCGCCGTCCGCGACGTCCACCAAGCCCTGCAGGCGAATCTTGCCCACGCATGTCGCCACACAGCGCGTTTCCATCGGCACACCGCCCGTAATTGGGTCGCTCCCCTCAACTCTTGGGTAGCAGGCGATGCACTTCTCGCTGACCTGCTGGTTCGGACGATACATCGACTTCTTGTAAGGGCACTGCTCCACGCACTTCCGGTAGCCGCGGCAGCGCTCTTGGTCAATGAGGACGATGCCATCCTCCGGCCGCTTGTAGATGGCGTTGCGGGGACAGGCCGACACGCAGCCGGGGTAGGTGCAGTGGTTGCAAATGCGCTGCAGGTAGAAGAACCACGTGTCGTGCTCCGGAAGCTGTGCGCCCTCCGGATGGTACTCGTTTGGCACCCCAGGATTACCCTTCGCGGTGTCCTCGTAGAGGTTCGGAGATGTCCAGTCCTCCTCGGTTGGGACGTAGCCGATGGCGTTGTCTTTGCCCTCCGCGGCAGCGGCCTCAAAGATCGTCATGCCCTTGAACTCGCCGTAGGGCGCATCATCGCCCTGCGTCGACGTGTCCCACGTCTGCCCGCCTGGGTTGGCGTCGTTCAGCATCTGGAGGAGCTTGACGTCCCAGTGGTGCGGGTAGCCGCCATATGGCTTGGTCTCAACGTTGTTCCACCACATGAACTCCTGCCCGCGGCTGAACGTCCACGTGGACTTGCACGCGAAGGAGCACGTCTGACAGGCGATACACCTGTTAGTGTTGAAGACAGCGACGAATTGGCGGTCGGGATGGGCCTCCGGAAGACGGTAGTCCATCTCCCGTCCTAGCTGCCAGTTGCGAACCTTAGCCATAGATACGACCTCCAGCCTTCCGGGAGCTAGCCTTCACGCGTCTCAATGAATCCACCGGCCAGATACTTGTTCATGTCAGCATCCTCTGCCGCCGGGGTCTTGCCGGTCGTGCCGGGCGTCCAGACGCCTGTACCGCCGAGCCCTCCCGCCTCTGCCTTCGTCACCCGCACCAACGTCTCTTTGGGCACGGTGTTGATCGCGTGGTTGTCGGCCTCGCCGCCGAAGATGAAGGCCGTGGCCACCTTCGCCTTGTGGAACAGTGTGTCCGTCTGGTGCATCGGCATCGCCCAGTCGCGTGTGATGCTCTGTTGCGATCCGTAGCGCATGTTGGACTGATACCCGGTGCCCTCGGATAGCGCTCGACCATCAGGACGCGTTTCATGTGCCAGGACGGATCTCTCCGTCGCCATGCTTGCTGCGTGTTTCATCATGATGACGTTATACGGATAGGCAGGGTTGTACTTCGCGCGCAGCATCAGACGCGCAACCTTGTAGAACGGATCGTCCTCCGTCCAGCCGACGTAGGGCCGGTCGGCCGGGTTCGCGTCGACGTAGACGTAGTCGCCATCCTCGATGCCGAGATCTTTGGCGGCTTCTGGGTTGATGTGGACCTGATGCTCGCCGACGCCGGGTAGCCGCTTATCTCGGCGATACGGGTCTGTAAAGTTCGAGTCCCAGATCTGGTGCCAGTCCACGTTGCCCCACTGCGAGTGCACGCGGTGGCGGGTCTTGGGCGTCAGGCAGTAGAAGCTGAAGCCGCTTTCCCAGAGCGTATTCTTCGTGTTCTTGACCTCTTCCCAGGACATCTTGTTGTTCGCGATCGTCCGCAACTCGCCGTCGAGCACCTCGCCCTGGAGCATCTCCGGAGTGATGCCATAGTTGTCCGGCCGGATGAACGGGTTGGTGCTGACGATGACGTTCGGCAGGTACGGCGTCGCCTCCGGCCCTTCTCGGTGGACGATGAAGTTCTCGCCGTACTCGATTGCTTCGGGGATGTCGCAGTACAAGTTGAGTCTCCCCGTGTCCGTGTAGAAGGGAACGTTATCCTCCATCTGCTCGTAGAAGGGCACACGAGGGTACGTGCGGAAGAGCATCAGGGCCGCGCCCGGCTCCCCGTATTCGCCGGCCATGATGTCGTCGACCTTGTATCCACTCGTGGTCGTGGAAGCGTCCAACAGCCGCTGCAGGTAGACCTCTGGCCGTCCCTCGATGGCGAACTTCCAGTAGTCGCTGATGCGTTGGTCGTCCAGCAACTCGGCGAGCTTGGCGGCCATATTAGCGATGATGGTGATGTCATCTTCCGTGTCATAGAGCGGCTTGATGCCTTCCTTGCCCCAGATTTGGAGGAAGGGATTTGAGCAGGAAGCCGTTACTTCCAACTGCTGGAACTCCATCCAGGAGTTGGCAGGAAGCAAGATGTCCGAATACTCACCCGTAGCCGTCATCTCGATGTCCTGGTTGACGATCATGTCGACCTTCGGGTTGACGTTCTTGATCATGTGGTAGGCCCACTTGGCGTTGTTGATGATGTTCACGTTGTTAAACCACATCACCTTCGTGGGCGTCGGCATGTGGGTCTCGCCGGTGAAGTTCTTGCGTCCCTGCGAGGGTGTCTCCACGATCAGCGCCTGGTCGCCGTGGTCCCAGTAGGCCGGCTCCTCGTCCTTGGCGTGGCCCTTCACCTTGATGTCCGAACCCGATGCGTTCGGGTCCAGGTTCGGCTGGAGCGGGTCTTCGGCGATCCACCCCTTGAAGCCCGGCCCGGTCCACGGAGAAGCCTGGAAGAGCGCGGCCTTGTAGTTCCCCGCCCACTGGTGGCAGCCGGCCCCCTTCAGTCCAACGTTCCCGGTCAGGATCAGCGGCAGGTAGTTCGCGCGATTGTGCAGTGTGGCGTGGAACCAGTGCTGGATGCCCTCGCCGACGTGGATCGCGACGGGCTTGATCGTCGCGATGTCCTTGGCAAGCTGCTCGATGAGGTCCTTGGGCGCGCCGCAGATCTCATGCACGGTGTCCAAGTCGTAGTCGCGCAGGTTGATCTTGTACATCTCCCACAGCGTCATTACCTCGACCTCGCTGCCATCCGCGAGCGTGATCGTTTCCTGGTACTCCAGCGTGGGGTCGATTCCCTTCTGCACCATCCGCGCGCCCAGGTCGTCACGGGTGATCGCCTTGAGGCTGTTGCTGTTCTGGTCGAACACCACGAAGTCACCGAGCTGCTCGTGCTGCTCCTCGGTCAGCCCCTGCAAAGAGAGGCTGGGGCCGTCCGGAGATAGGCCCGACTGGTAGCTCGGGAAGACTTCGCTTGCGCGCAGGCGCTTCAGGTTGTCCGTCCGAACGAGGAGCGGGAAGTCGGAGAACTGTTTGACATAGTCCTCATCGTGCCAGCCGTTATCCATGATGATCTTCGACACGCCCAGGAAGATGGCGGTGTCGGAAATGCCCGGCCGGACGGAGAGCCAATAGTCGGCCTTGGTTGCCTGGGGACTGTACTCCGGCGAAATGATCACGATCTTCCCGCCGCGTTCCATGGTGTTGTAGAAGAAGTGCGTATCGGGCATTTTGTTCTCGATCATGTTGACGCCCGCATGGATGTGCAACTTCGTGTAAATCATGTCGTTGAAGTCGCAATCGGACGTCTGCAGGCCGTGCACGTAGGGCTGCCCCGGAGCTTGGTCGCCGTGCCAGGTGTAGTTCGACCAGTTGCGGCCGCCCAGCGCGTCGTCGACGTCGATGCCGCGGACGTGGCTGTCGAGGAAGGCCAGTGTATTGGAAAACCGGTACATGCCGTATTTGCCAATGACGCCTAGCAGGCCCATGCCGCCGCGCAGCTTGATTGTGCGCGTGCCGGCGCCGTGCATCGCTTCGATCATCTCCGGCTGGTAGCCTTCCGCCTCTAGCCGGCGGGCGCCCTCGTCCCCGCTGTACGCTTCCGCGACCGCGATCATGCCGCGCGCGGCGTATTCGTGCGCCTCGTCCCATGAGAGTCGTTCAAACGTATCGTGACCCCGGTCGGTGAACAGATACTTGTCGCGGTTCTCCGGCGTCAGCTCCGGGAAGCCATCGTCCGCCCACTGTTTCCAGCCCTGACGGATCATTGGATGCTGGAGCCGATACGGCCCGTAGACCCGCCGGTGCATGGAGAGCCCCTTCGGACAGCCGCGGGGGTTCCAGTGCGCAGTCGCCTTGTTGCCTTCCAGGTCCATGATGTTACCGCTATCGTAGTTTTGCTCAAGCCGCGTCACGATGCCGTTTCGCGTGAATGCTCGCAGCCGGCACGCGTGCGTGTCGTTGGGAGAACAGACAAACGTGAAGCTGTCGTCGTAGCCGTACTGGTCGCGATAGACGCTTTCCCAGTCGCGATTCGGGTAGTCTTCCAGCGGGTTACCAATCGCGACGGGCTGAAAGCGCCGTAGAGCCAGCACAACCGGGCTACCCATCGCAGCTCCAGCCACGGTCGCCCCACCGGCGAGCTTCAGAAACGTGCGTCGACTAACTGGCCTCATGACGAATCCCTCACCTTCCCGGCGACCGCGCCACGCGCCCTATCGACAGAGTCGACGAGGCCTTGAACGTAAGCCTCGCCCTTTCGCTGTAAGATGTTATTGGTCAGCTTGAACGCCGGATTATGGAAGAGGCGCAGGATGTTCTCTCCGGTCCATCCCATGCGCATATACTCTTCGACGATGGAGCACGCCATCTCATCAAGAGCCTCATCGTCCGGCTTCTGCTCAAAGGTCACACCCACGAGCGCCATGGGGTCCTCAGGTTCGAGAGCCTTGCTGTTTGGTTTCTGGTCCCCGCTGGCAGCCATGCGCCTCTCCTTTTGTGTATTTGCCCACTATCCCAATCCACAGTCGCAGCTGGGAGGGCCATATGGCCCTATGGCTACAGGCCATATGGGACAACATGACTGCCAACACTGTCATGAATTGACGAGCGGGCGGCGCCGGACGGTCGGGCGGCAAGGCAGGACAATCAGTTGCTTGTGGATGAACGCCTGCCTAGCCTCCGTCGGTCCCCTTTCGATACAATCGCCGGCATGAGCCTCACCGTTACAGAGTTTGAAGAGCAACACATCGATTCCGCCGCGCGATTGCTCGCTGCGCGCCAGGTTGCCGACCGCCGCCGCGAACCTTCGCTCTCGGCGGCCTTCGAGTCGCCCGAAGCGCTGCCTCCGATGCTTGAGAAGCTACTTCAGCAGTCGAAGGGAAACGGCGTCATTGCGCTGCGTAACGGCGAGCCAGCCGGTTACATGATCGCTTCCCCTGTGCTGCCGGCGCCGGCGCAGTTGATCGCCCAGTTCTTCCCGCCGCGTGCGATGAACGTGCCGTATGAAGGCCACGCCGTAGCACCGACCGAAGACGCATCGCTCTACCGCGATCTCTATGCGTCGCTGGCCGGCAAATGGGTCAGCGCCGGCTACTTCGAGCACTTTGTCAACGTGCCAGCGCAAGACGCCGGCGCCTGCGAGGCGTGGAACTCGCTGGGTTTCGGGCGCGAGCTGACCTGCGTCATCCGGGAGGTTGACGAGCCCGTGATCGGCGTGCCGGCGCCGGGGCAGTCCTCAACGGAGGTGCATCGGGCGGGTGAGGAAGACATCGCCGTCATCGAAGCGTTGGCCGACGCGCTCTGGGTGCATCACACCGGCTCGCCTATCTTCACACCGTTCATGCGCGATACCCAGGAGAGCGAACGCGAGCTGTCGCTAGAACTCATGAAGGCGCCAGCGAACGCCCACTTTGTCGCCTATCGCGATAGCGAGCCGCTGGGCATGAACACCTTTATGAAGCAGGGCTTTCTTCCGCCGCTGCTGCCGGCAGAGGAATGCACGTACCTCTGGCAGGGCATCGTCTACGGACACGCGCGAGGGGGCGGCATCGGCCGGACGCTGTTGGCGCACGCCATGGACTGGGCAAGGGACCAGGGCTACCGCTTGTGCGTGCTCCACTTCTACTCTGCCAACATCTCCGGCGGCTCATTCTGGCTGGGCAACGGCTTTCGCCCGCTCGAATACCGCCTCCGCCGCCACGTCGATGAGCGAATCGCCTGGGCCGGCCGCTAGACGCGGCGCGCGAGGGAACGCCAGCGGCACATACGCAGGGTTGACAGAAGTTCGGGTCGGAAGTAGGATACCGTCACCGAGAGCCTGGTGGCTGCCGGGAGGGATCACGGGGTTATGACTTCGGCGTGAAGACTCGAAAGGGGCAGGATGCCATGGGTAGAATCGCAGCGATACTGGCGGTTACAGCAATCATCGGATTCGTAGCACTACAGGGTGTCGGCAGTTCTCAACCCGCCAGCGCGGGAGTTCTACCGCCTGCTGGCTCGGACGCGTTCCCGGGCCTCCAGGCAATGGCGACCATCGACCTGTCGCCCATCGATTGGGGTATTCACAGTCCACTGCTCACCGGCGACACGATTGTTCAACGCGGCGACCCAATCCTAGATCTTGGCACCGGCGAGACGACTATCGACATCGAGATCGTGGCTCTGTCATTGACCAGCGTCTCTCCAGTCGAAATCCCAGGCGTGGGTCCAATGGAGGTCTTTGTCGGTCTCAATCCCGATCCTAAGGTGCCGCCATCGACGGGCCAAATAATCATACCTCCGGACTTCCCTACGTCACCCGCCGAGAGTTTCTTCGACGTCTACCTCGAGGTCGACGTCGGATCAAACATTCACAATACTTCCGGACCTGTCTCACTTTCCGCACCGGTGACGAAGGTGCCCATTTTCGACTCCCACTGGAACTCAGGAGCAATCCAAAACGAAATCGTCTCGAAGTTCGACGGCTTTGTTCCAGGCGCGCTGACGAACTTCGACCTCTGGTTCCCGCCACAAGAGAAGACTTACACCGTCACCGTGATGAAGCAGCACGACGGCACGAAGGCCGGGCTGCCCGGCTGGGAGATGAACATCTACCGCAGCTCCGACTGCAGCGGCATTGCGTTCGATTCCGCCACAACGGGCGCAGACGGTCTCGCCGAGTTCGCCGGCCTGGCCGCCGGCACATACTCCGTCGAAGAGAAGCTGCAGCCCGGCTGGAACAACGTGACGCCACTCTGCCAGCAGACTTCGGTACCGGCCACAGCCGGCGTGGCCGGCCTGCCGGCCTGCCCGATCCAGCCTAACGCTCCGTTCCCTGAGCCGGGCTGCGACGAGTTCAACTCCGCCGCGACGGTGAAGATGGAGTTCACGAACCCGCCGTCCGACCCAATCGACTGCGACCTCGGCGGCCCAACGCAGATCACGCGCAGCGCCGTGACTGGTTCTCCCGACAACATCCAGACTGAGATCGTCGCGATGGAGCTAACAGGCCTCTGTGCGGGCGCGGTCAACGTCACCGTCCACGAGAGCTCGGCGCGCCGTTCCACTGGTAAGATCACGGAGCAGCAGAACGACATCTCCGGCGTGCTGGAGTTTTCGGCAGACAGCTTCTTCGACGTCTTCTTCGATGTCGATGTCGGTGGCACGATCCTGCACAACCAGGAACCGATTCGCATGGAGTGCAAGATCGATGAGATCCCGCCCTATAGCTGCCTCTACGAGCCGAACATCGGCACCGTCTTGCTCTACAACGCGGACAAGAAGGAAGTCGGCCGGCTGATCCACGCGGCGCACGTTCCGCTGGACCCGAAGAAGAAGCTGCTGGTCTTCAAAAACGCGCCGAAGCCGGAGGTCACGCCAACGGCCACGATTCCCGGCGTGCCGACCGTGACGCCAACACCAACGTTTAACCCTGAATTCGCGCAGAAGATCGACGTCTGCATCGACGCGCAGGTAATCGCGGCGACGCCGGCCATCTGGTCGAAGGCGCAGATCGACACGCTGGTCGACGGCGCGGACGCCATCTGGGCCCCAGCGAACATCAATATCACCTGGAACAACAACATCGCGGATATCGACGACCCGAACTCGCCGCCCGCTGGCTCCGGCCAGGTAGGTGACATCATCGATACGTTCAAGGACGACGCCGAGTTCATTAGCCTGGGCGACAACGCGAATTCCAGCGGCAAGGAGAAGTGCGTCCGCGTCTTCTTCATCCGCAACTTCATCGACAACAACGGCGCGCAGTACGAGACGGCCGACGGCGATGTCACGCTGGCGGAAGTCGATGGCAAGGGCGCCGGCCACTACATGGTCTTCTCGCTCAAGGCAAAGGGCAACGCGCAGACCTTCGCCCATGAGCTAGGCCACATCTTCGGCCTCCAGCACAACGACGTGAAGACCGACAACCTGATGGCCTCCTTCAAGGAGCCGACGGCTACGCTGCTGAACAAGGACCAGATGCGCTCGGCGCGCGAAGGCGCTGCCGCGTTCATCGAAGCGGCGCAACCCACGCCAACCACGCCAACCGCGACGCCGCCGACAACCGACATCACGCCGACCGTGACGCCGCCGACAACCGACATCACGCCGACCGCGACCATGACGCCTGACGACACAGCCCCGACGCCGACAAACACACCGCGGCCGGGAGGCGACGGCGATGCCAACAAGGACGGCACGGTAGACAGCCGCGACGCGCTGCTCCTGCTGCAGTGGGTCGGCGGGCTCTTCACCGGCCCGCTTCCCAACGCGGATACGAACACAGACGGCACGGTGAACGCGATCGACGGCGCACTGATTCTCCAGCGCGTCGCCGGTCTGCTTGCCCGCCTGCCGTGGCCGTAGGCGGCGATAGGATTAGCGAACTGCGTTTGGTATAACAACGGGAACACGTGCAACTAGCAGGACCGGATTAAGAAAGTAGAGAAAGGCAAGGAAGTGATGAAACAGCCCCAACGATTCGGGATTAGCCTGCGCGCCGTCGCGGCCGTCATCGCGGCCGTTACCGTGCTGCTGGTCGCCTCACAGGCCCACGCACAGATGGGTACGGTACGCGTGGGCTCCGCTACGGTGAACCCGGGCGCATCCGACACCATCGTCGTGCGTTCGACCGGCATCGCCGCTCCTGGCCTCGGCGCCTGGGAGATCGGCATCATCTACGATCCGACGATCGTGTCGGCCATCGCCTGCAGCCCTGACAACGGCAGCGTCTGCAACACGAACTTCTCCAGCAACCGCGTCCAGGTCGTGGGCGCCAGCTCCGCCGGGCTCACCGGCGACGCAAACCTGGCATCGATTACGTTCCAGTGCATCACGGAAGGCACCTCCGTCCTATCGGTCGCGTTGGATGTCTTCGCAGACGCGACACCCGGCGACCTGCAACCGATCTCTCCGGCGATTCAGAACGGCCTGATCAACTGCGAACAGGGCACTGGGCTGCCGCCAAATCCGACTTCGCGTCCCTCCACAGGATCGCAACCGACGTCGACGCCGGTGGTGATCACCACGCTGCCCGACTCCGGCACGGGCGGCACGTCTTCGACAAACTGGACGTTCGCAGCCGTCACCCTCGCCGGCCTAACCACGGTCGCCGGCATTAGCGCGCTCGCACTCCAGCGGCGCAGGAGTTCCTGAGAGCGAAGCGAGGACCAACCGGGGGATAGAAAGGACACCCGCAGCTAGATGACAGCACGCAATCGCATCATCTTGAAACTGGCAGCAGTCGCCCTCGCCATTGGCGGTGGCCTGCTTGCCGTCTCCCCCGCGTCGGCGCAAGACTCGCTTATCACCATAGAATCCGTGACCATTACCCCAGGGGGCGCGACGACGCTGGGGCTTAGCGTAGAGGGCGTGGTTTCGCCCGGCCTGGCCGCCTGGAACATCGCCATCCTCTACGATCCGGCCATCGTGTCCGCGTTAGCATGCACGTCACCGCCGGACCGGATCTGCAACCCCTCGTTCGCACCAGGCGAGGTGCATATCGCGGGTGCCGTTGCACCGGGCATCGTCGGCGATAGCCACCTGGCTACTATCACCATGGCCTGCGATACGGAAGGCATTAGCGACCTGGTGATCCAGGTGAACGAGTTTCATGACGGGACGCAGGGTGATCCGCTGCCGATTCCGTTCAAACTGCAGAACGGTACCATCGTGTGCGCCGCGGAATTGCCGCCCCTGCTGGGCGATGCCGACTGCAACGGCTTGGTCAACAGCCGCGATGCGTTATTGGTCCTCCAGCTTGAAGCGGCGCTGATCGCCAGCGTGCCGTGTCCGGACCTGGCCGACGTCAACCAGGACGGAGTCATTAACTCCGTCGACGCCGGGCTGATCAAGCAGATCGACGCGGGACTGCTCATACTCTAAGCGGCATTCACACGGAAACGTAGAGAGAGGCCGCCCGAATGGGCGGCCTCTCCTGTTGCTTTTCTTGCTCGTATCCTGCCGGCTACGTCGCGGCGGCTTCCGCCTCCGCTGTGGCCAGGAAGATCGCGTCACCGTCCAGGCTCACGCGATACGTTCGCACCGGCTTCTGGGCGGGCGCTTGCAACGGCCGGCCGCTGGCGATGTCAAACTGGGAGCTGTGCCAGGGGCAGGTCACGCAGCCCTCAACAACATCTCCTTCTGATAGCGGTCCGTTGGCGTGCGTGCAACGGTTGTCTATTGCATAGACGACGCCTGCGACATTGAACAGCGCAACCTGCTCGCCCGAGAAGTACACGACGTGCGCACCGCCATCTTGCACTTCGGACAGGCGCGCTACCCTGGTCCATTCTCCCCTGCTCGCGCTGCCCGTCGCCGCCGATCCGTTTCCCGAGCGTTCACCGGCGCCGATCGCGTCGCCCGGCGCGCCGATGCTGTCGAGCGTTCCGGGCAGCGGCAATGCGATGCAGGTGAACGCCGGCGTGTCACGAAGTGTGTAGGCGCTGGCCTTGGAATCGCGCAACTCCATCACCAGGTCGAGGAAGTCAGTAGGATTGTCCGTCTCGAACGAGACGACAAACTCCTGGTCGTCGATGCCGTAGGAGTACGTCGTGTTTAGCTTCACGGACGGGTACTTGCGGCCAACCGTGATGTGCTCCGTCATCATCTCCTGACGCGCGTCCTTGTCCAGCGCGTACCAGGCCCGCGTCTTCACGAAGGGATACACGAAGAGGTACTTGGCCGTACCCGGGCTAACACGCAGCCGGTGTTCCGGTTCGGCGGTCAGGTCCGGCGTCTTGTAGATGGAGCGCCGCGTCATCGAAAGGTAGGCGTAGGGCGTCTGCAGGTACGGGCCCAGGCCGGTGCTGAAGATTGCCGTGGCCAGCGCCTGGAAGTCCTCCAGCCGCTCGCCCACCTGCCAGAGCAGGATATCGGCGTCGCCGCGGATGCCGATTAGGCTGTAGCTGCCGATCAGCATCCGGTTGCCGAAGCCATCGACCGCGTCGCAGAACTCCCGCTTCGCCGCTTCCCTTGCGTCCTTCGCGAGCAGCCGCCAGGCCGGGTCGATCTTGAGGAACGTAAACTTGACGAGCTGGCGCGCCGTCTCGCCCGCCGCTGACGGCGGTCCGCCCGGACGCCCGCCCATCAGCTTCTGGCCGCCGTGGGTACCGGTACCGGCTCACGGAATACCGGCTCGTAGAGCGATTCCAGCCGCAGTTTCTCTTCTTCCGTCAGCGGCGGCGTCTCCGGCGCGGCGGCGAACTCGACGACCTGCTCGGCACTGAGGATGTTGGGCAAGACGGAGCTGATGGTCGGTTGCGCCAGCACGAACTGGATCGCCGCCTGGCCGATCGTCCGCCCCGTACCCTCGCCGTGGAGGAAGTCGACGTGGTCGACTTTCGGCAGGCTGCGGTCGAGCCAAGCCTGCTTACGGTGGGCGCGGTGGTCGGACTCGTCGAAACCCTCTTTGGGCTTGAAGGTGCCGTCCAGCAGCGACGATGCGTGGGGCACGCGGGAAAGCAGACCGGTTCCCTGCTCCTCCGCTGCCGGGAAGAACGCGCGCGCCGGGTCCTGCTCCAGAATGCTGTAGATGATCTGCATGCTGGCGATGTCGCGGTCGCGGATCGACACCATGCCCTCTTCCTCCCAGCCGATGTCCGGCCCAATCGCAGCGCCGAAGTAGCGGATCTTGCCTTCCTGCTGGAACGTCTCCAGCAAGTCGAACAACTCATCGCTACGGAGCGCCCAGAGTCGCGGGTTGTGAAGCTGGTAGAGGTCGATGTAATCGGTGCCGAGGCGCCGCAGGCTCTGCTCTAGCGCCTGGCGAACGAACTCGGGCGAGAAGTCCTGCGGCAACTCCTTGTGGCCGTCACGCTTGCCGGCGTTGGTGTAGAAGTCGTAGCCGAATTTCGTCGCGATGATAATCTCGTCTCGATTGTCCGGAAACGCTTTCGCCAGTATCTCTTCGCCGGTACCGCTCCCATACGTGTCCGCGGTATCGAAGAGCGTGACGCCCAGGTCGAGTGCCTGGCGCAACAGAGCGAGACTTTCTGCCTCTTCCTTGACGCCCCACCACGGTGTACTCACGGTCCAGACACCAAAGCCGACCTCGGAAACATTAAGGTCTGTCCTGCCCAGCTTGCGGTACTTCATACAACTTCCTCCACCGTCATTCTACTGGATTCAACCGTGGGGCGAACGCAGTCTTGCGCAGATTCACTGGCTGGAAGCGCTTGTCCTACGACGGTTTGCGGGCACGGAAGCTGAAGCCGCCAGGGTACTGGAAAACGTTGATTTCGGTAAACCCGGCCGCTTCCAGCCGGGCGGCAAACCCAGCAGGGTCGACGGGCACACGCGTGTCTAAGATGTGAAACAGGTTCCATCGGAAGCTGGGCGTGCTGTCGGACCCGGAGAACCACGACCCCGGCGTCAGCACTCGACACGCCTCCGCAAGCAGCCGATCCTGCAACTCCGGCGAAGGAACGTGGTGCAGCATGGTGAAAGATAAGGCGCTGGTGAACGAGTTGTCCGAGAACTGCATCTGCGTCGCGTCGCCCTCGACGACGGTGACGTTCTCGCCCTTCAACCGGCGGCTCAGCGATTGCGCAAGCTCGTGGTCGATCTCGATCGTCGTCAGGTTCGGGACGCGCGTCCGCAGCCAGTCCGTGCTAACGCCCGGCCCGGAGCCGATTTCGAGGGGATTGTCGCCGAGGTCGATGCCTTCCACCATGCGCGGCATGTATTGGTGGAGCTGCTTAGCCCAGATTTCGGACTTGCAGTACCAACGGTGGAGCAGGTTCATCGATTCGCTCCGTCGCCGGACGTAGCATCCTTGTCGCCTTTGTCGCCCTTGTCTATGGTACGGCCTTGCTTCTGCTCCAGACGCCAGAGAGCACGGCCCTTGTCCGGGTGCGGGTCCTTGATATCGCCGTAGATCTCGCGACCTTCGTGTCCCTCGGGTAAGTGCTCTGTAATCGGAAGACCTTCCGAATTGCAGAAGAGTAGTCAGTGACAGTACTTGTACTTCTGCATCTCCTCGCAGGCGCAGATCCACTCGCTGCTTTTGGCCTCTTCCGCCTTGTCTTCGTAGAAGTTGCAGGGGCAGAGCGGCCGGCCGACCTCTTCGATGTGCTTGGCAAGGCCGATGACGAGGAACTCCGTGATCTCGCGCTGCGGGTGGAGGTAACTGCCGCTCTTATTGGAGAAGTTCTCGACGAACTTCCACATCTTGTCGATGTTCTTCTGCGAGGCCTGCTGACGATCTTCGTCGGTCGGCGGTTCGACATCCGGCATGGCGTCTCCTATCGCTCCGCGCTCTCCCCCGTCGCGGTGGCCTTTCCTCGCGACAGGGCGCTGCAGTTCACGATCAGTCTAGCGCACGCGACTAGCTCTCCTCGCTCAGGAACGCCACGACCGCCTCGGCGATCGCCTCCGGCTGCTCTGGGAGCAGCGCGTGGCCGGCGTTCTGCAGGTCGACAACGCGAACACGATCGCCGAGACGGTCGCGCAATGCGTGGCCGTTGGCCGGTACGGCGATCACGTCATCGAGGCCCTGGACGACGAGCACGGGCGCCCGGCCGGCAGCCCACCAGTCGTCCAGCGGCGTGGCGCGGTTGGCGTCGGACTGCGCGGCGGCGGCGGCGGGCCACCAGCCATCGATCCAGACAGCCGGGTCGTTACCTGGCGCGAAGAACCCGCGCTGGACCGACTCCAGCCGCTCTTCTTGTGGCAGGTTGAGCTGGAAGCAGCGTCGTAGAGCATCAAGCGCTTCCGGCGCCGGCGCGACCAACCCGCCCGCCGCCAGCAGCGTTACCGTGCGCACCAGCTCCGGCCTGTCGGCGGCCAGGCAACGGGCGACGCGCTGGCCGTAGGCATGACCGACGACGTGGACGGGAGCGTCGCCCAGTTGTTCGATAAACAGCGCGAGGTCGGCGGCGGGATCGTGTAGCGTATCATGCGACGGCGAGCACCTGCTCTCGTCGATGCCACGCGGATCGAAGGCGAGGGCGCGGAATCCGGCGGCCGTCAGGTCCGAGAGGAGCCGGTCGAAGTCGCGGCCGCCG
This sequence comes from Chloroflexota bacterium, assembly GCA_029262675.1. Taxonomy (GTDB): domain Bacteria; phylum Chloroflexota; class Dehalococcoidia; order DSTF01; family RBG-16-68-14; genus JADFKB01. The sequence continues at coordinate 53,500 of JAJCYW010000007.1, forward strand.
CGGCCCAGGGACGGCACGACGACAACCCAGGGGCCAGCATCGCCTGCCGTCCAGTAGGCGATCGTCGAGCTATCAGGCGCGCTTAGGGTCTGGACCCGCGACTCCATGTCGTGCGTTTCCTCTTCCGTCCATCACGTCAGCCATCCTTGGTGCTGACAGGAGCCGCCGTAAACCTATGCTGTCTAGAGTGTGCGAACTCTCTTCGCTAATGGCAAGCCTCTCCAGAGCCTTGGTTTGACATTCGTGCAGCTTCGGGTAGAATCAGGCCAAGCACTATGCCTGATAATTCGAACGCATCCGCGCCCGCCGCGCTCGACGACATTCGCGTGCTCGACCTGACGGGAGAGATGGGCGCGTACTGCACGAAGCTACTCGCTGACCTGGGCGCCGACGTGATCAAGATCGAGCCGCCGGGCGGCGACCCGGCGCGCAAGATCGGCCCGTTCTTCCACGATCAGCCCGGCGCCGACTCCAGCCTGAGCTTTCTCAACCTCAACACCAACAAGCGCAGCGTCATTCTCGATCTGGAACAGGAGTCCGGCCGCGAGACGTTCCGCAAGCTCGTCAAGACCGCCAACGTCGTCGTCGAGTCGTTCACGCCCGGCTTCCTCGACAGCATAGGGCTGGGCTACAACCGTCTCTGCGAGCTGCGCGAAGACATCGTGCTCACCTCGATCACGGGCTTCGGCAGCACGGGGCCGCACGCGGACTTCCTGGCGCCCGACATCGTCGGCGTGGCGATGGCCGGCATCATGTGGCTGGCCGGCGACCCCAACGATCCGCCCAACCTGCCGTTCGGCAACCAGGGCTACCTCAGCGCTTCGGTCCAGGCATCGTCGGGGACGCTGATGGCGCTCTATCACCGTGACAACACGGGCCAGGGCCAGCACGTCGACGTCTCCATGCAGGAGGCGCTACTGATCGCCCAAGAGACGGCGATGCAAACGTACGACCTCAACAAGGCCGTCCGCAAACGTACCGGCGCGCGTGGCATTGTCCCTATTGAAATCCCCGGCATCGGTCCGTACGAAACGGCCAACGGCTGGATCTTTGGCTACGTGGGCACGCCGGGCGGCGCCCCGTGGTCTGAGCTGCTGAAGTTGATGGAGGACGAAGGCGGCGCGGAAGACCTGGGCGACGAGCCCTACCACGGCTTGATTGAACGGCTAGACATCCGCTTCCTCACCGGCCTGGTGATCAACCCCGAGGAGGGCAAGAAGCAGATGCCGGCGCTGGCCCACATCAACGATGTGCTGAAGCGCTTCTGCGCCAGCCGCGATAAGTGGGACCTCTACGAGAAGGGCCAGCAGCGTCGGCTGCTGATCGGCATCGTCAGCACGCCGGAGGACTTGGTGAAGAATCCGCAGCTTGTCGCGCGCGATTGGTTGCAGGAAGTACGGCACGGTGACCTGAACGCCAACATCCGCTACCCCGGCCCGCCCGTCCGCCTTTCGGAGACGCCGTGGCGCATCTCGCGGCGGGCGCCACGCGCTGGCGAACACACCGACGAAGTGCTGGCAGAACTCGGCTAGCAGCAGAGGAAGGATCGATGGCAGAAAACGGCAGCAGACAACCTCTCAGCGGAATAAACGTCGCAGACTTCTCGTGGTTCGCGGCGGGTCCGGTCTGCGCCCAGACGATGGGAACGTACGGGGCAATAGTCGTCCGCGTTGAGTCGGAGTCGCACATCGACGGCCTGCGCGGCATCGGCCCCTTCCCGACCGGTAAGACCGGATACAACGTCAGCGGCTATTACAACAACTACAACGCCAACAAGCTCAACGTCACGCTCAACCTCAACGTAGAGAAGGGCAAAGAGTTGGCGATGAAGCTGATCGCGTGGGCGGATGTATTCATCACCAACATCACGCCGCGCGTCATCGAGCGCTGGGGGCTGACGTACGACGAACTGGTGAACGTGCGCCCGGACATCATCGCTGTGTACCAGCCGATGCAGGGCTTCGACGGCCCCCACCGCGATTTCCTCGGCTTCGGCGCAGTGCTGGGCCCGATCACGGGCATCAACCACCTCACCGGCTTCCCCGACCGGCCGCCGTCCGGCCTGGGCACCAACTACCCAGATTACGTCATCAATCCGCAGCACACGCTGACGGCGATTCTGGCCGCGCTGCGCCACCGCAAACGCACGGGCGAGGGCCAGCGCATCGAGCTCTCGCAGCTCGAGTCGGTCGTCGCGTCGCTCGCGCCCGCGGTGATGGACTACGCCGCAAACGGCCGCGTCCAGAACCGCGCCGGCAACCGCCTGCCACAGGCCTCGCCGCACGGGGCGTTTCCCTGCAAAGACATAACCGTAAGGAACCCCTTTGGCCAGGAAGAGCAGGAAGGCCGTTGGTGCGTGATCGCCTGCTTCGACGACGAACAGTGGCAGTCGTTGCGCGGCGCGATGGGTGACCCGGAGTGGGCGCGAAGAAATGACTTCGCTACGCACGCCGCGCGCAAGGCGAACGAAGACGCGCTGGAGGAGCAGATCGGCGCCTGGACGGCAGAGCGCGCGCCGGAAGAGGTAATGGAAACGCTACAGGCCGCAGGCGTTCCGGCAGCTGTGATCCAGAACGCCCGCGACTGCCTGGAGGACGACGAGCATCTCAAGGGCCGCGACTATTACGTATACCTGGACCACCCGGAGGCCGGTCGCACCGCCTACGACGGCCCGGGCTTCCGCCTCTCGAAGACACCAGCGCAGTACCGCACGCCGGCCGCCTGCCTGGGCGAGCACAACGAACAGGTCTGCAAGGAGATCTTCGGTCTCAACGACGAACAAATCGCCGACCTGATGGTGGAGCAGGCGCTGTACTAGGCGGCCAGAGAAAGCCCCGGGCCCGTACTGGCGCGCTAGACGCCGCATTCAAAGCCGAGAAAGCGCAGTTCGAGACCGCGCCGGGTGCGCCGGTTGCTTGACACGTTCTCGATGTGTGCGGCATCATGCCTCGCGGCCCATTTCACCTTGCAGCCCGAATCACACTCGGGCCACACGCTAGGAGCTAGACCATGGCAGAGATTAGCGGCGCGCAGCTTATCGCGCGCAGCCTGAAGCAGCACGACGTTCAGCACATGTTCGGCATCGTCGGCGTGCCGGTCATCCCGATCGCGTTTGCGGCGATGCAGGAAGGCCTCAACTACTACGGCATGCGGCACGAGCAGTCCGCGTCGTACGCGGCGCAGGCAGTCTCCTACATGACCGGCCGACCGGGCGCCTGCCTGGTCGTCTCCGGACCGGGCATGACCAACGCCATCTCCGGCCTGGCCAACGCCTGGTCCAACTGCTGGCCGATGATCCTCCTCGGCGGCTCATCGGACGCGGGCCAGGCGGGGATGGGCGCGTTCCAGGAAGCGCCGCAGGTGGAAGCGGCACGGCCGTTCGTCAAGTACGCCGCTAAGGTCGATAAGGTAGAGCGCATCCCCTACTTCGTTGAGCAGGCCGTCCGCATCTCGATGTACGGCCGGCCCGGCCCCGTCTACCTCGACCTCCCCGGCGACATCATCGACGGCCAGACGGACGACGAGGGCATCGAGCAGCCGCAGCGCGTCGCCGACCCGCAGCGGACGGCGACGAACCCGGCCGCCGTCCAGGCCGCTATAGAGACGCTGAAGTCGGCCGAGCGGCCGCTGGTCGTCGTCGGCAAGGGCGCGGCCTACTCGCGGTCCGAAGAAGAGTTACTTGAATTCGTCGAGAAGACGCAGCTCCCCTATTTGGCCGCGCCGATGGCCAAGGGCCTTATCCCGGACGACCACCCGCTCTCGACGGCAGCCGCGCGGTCGCACGTGCTGAAGAACGCGGACGTCGTGATGCTGCTGGGCGCACGGTTGAACTGGATCATGCACTTTGGCCTGCCGCCGCGCTTCAACGAGAACGTCCGCATCATCCAGCTCGATATCGCCGCGGAGGAGATCGGCACGAACGTGCCTGCGGAGGTCGCCCTCGTCGGCGACGCCAAGGCCGTGCTGGGCCAGCTCAACGCGGCATTGGACGAGCGGCCGTGGCAGTTCGGGGCGGAGAACACGTGGCGCACCGGCATCGCCAAGAAGATCGAAGACAACGTCGCCAAGACGGAGGCGATGCTTAACGACGACTCCGAGCCGCTGGGCTACTATCGGGTTCTGCGCGAGATCCGCGACATGCTACCGCGAGACGCGATGCTGATCAACGAAGGCGCGAACACGATGGACATCGGCCGCCAAGTGCTGCCGAATTACTTGCCGCGTCACCGCCTGGACGCCGGGTCGTTCGGCACCATGGGCATCGGACTGCCATTCGCCATCGCGGCTGCGGCCGTGCATCCAGACAAGCGCGTTGTGGCCGTAGAGGGTGACTCGGCATTTGGGTTCACCGGCATGGAGGTGGAGGTGGCCTGCCGCTACAACATGCCGATCGTCTTCATCGTGATCAACAACAACGGCATCAGCGGCGGCCCCAGCGAACTCAATCCGGAATTCATCCCGCCGACGTCTTACCTGCCAAACGCGCACTACGAGAAGGTAATTGAAGGCTTCGGCGGGCTGGGCTTCTACTGCGATACTGTGGCCGAGCTTAAGCCGACGCTGGACAAGGCGTTCGACTGCGGCAAGCCGTGCGTCGTCAACATCATGATCGACCCGCGCGCGCGCCGCAAGCAGCAAGAGTTCGGCTGGCTGACGCGCTAGGCGCGCCGGCCTGACGGTCGGTAGCCTTCCCTCTGCTACAATGCCTCCGGTGGCGACGCAGCGTAGCTGCGCTGCCGCCCAGCGGCGCCGCTGCGCAGCAGCGCTGCCGCCCGGCTACATGGACGTGGCCGTGCGGCTCTTCAGAACTGTTCGCCGCCGCAACACAGATCCGGAAAGGACGCCGACGCGCCCTCGATGCTCGAATCCATAGACCTCAGCCCCAAAGCGCTGGACGACTATCGGGACGTCGTCGGAGCAGACGCAATCGACGAGATCCGCCGCCTGGCTGAGCCTCTCAGCGGCTCCCGCGTCCTCCACATCAATGCCACAGCCTACGGCGGAGGTGTCGCCGAGATCCTGACGACGTTGGTGCCGCTGATGCGTGACCTGGGCCTGGACGCGGAGTGGCAGGTGGTGCGCGGAGGCGACGAGTTCTACAACGTGACAAAGGCGATACACAACAGCCTGCAAGGTATGGAAATAGACTGGTCGCCGGAGATGGACGAGACCTGGCTCCACCACACCGGCCGCAACGCCGACGCGTTCGACGAGACGTACGACTTCGTCGTCGCGCACGACCCGCAGCCGGCCGGGATTCGCACGCTGCTTAAGCAGCGAAACGCACCGGGCGCCGGCGGCAAATGGGTCTGGCGCTGCCACATCGACCTGACGGACGCCCAGACCGAGACGTGGAACAGGCTCCGTCCCTACGTCAGCGACTTCGACGGCGCGATCTTCACGGCTGCGGACTATGTGAAGGAGATGGACGGGCCCCAAGTCTTCATCGTGCCGCCGGCTATCGATCCCCTCTCACCAAAGAACGTCGATCTGTCCGAAGAGACATACCGAAACGTCCTCGCACACTACCACGTAGCCCACGATCAGCCCTTCATCGCCCAGATCTCGAGATTCGACCCGTGGAAGGACCCGCTCGGTGTCGTCGAGGCATACCGCATCGTTAAGCAGCAGATCCCCGAGCTTCAGCTCGTCATGATCGCCTCGATGGCACACGACGACCCTGAGGGCTGGGAGTGGTACGAGCGCATCGTCCGCCGGGCGGGAGAGGACTTCGACATCCACGTGCTCTCAAACCTGCACGGCGTCGGCAACGTGGAGGTGAACGCCTTCCAACGGGCCGACGTAGTAATCCAGAAATCGCTGCGGGAGGGCTTCGGCCTCGTCGTTTCGGAAGCGCTGTGGAAGCAGAGGCCTGTCGTCGCCGGCCGCGTCGGCGGCATCCCGATGCAGCTCGTTGAGGGCGAGACCGGCTACCTAGTCGACAACGTCGAGGAGTGCGCCGACCGCGTGCTGGAGCTGCTACGCGATCCGGCGAAGGCCCGCCGCATGGGTGCGGCGGGCCGTGAGTACGTCCGCGAGAGGTTTCTGATCACGCGCTACCTCCGTGACTACCTGCAGATCTTTCGTACGTTGCGCGGACTGGAGCCGGCTCCACCGAGCCTACTGGCGAGGGCGGAATAGGAGGCCTCATGAAACGTGTCATCGCGATGATTCTCGCAGGCGGTCAGGGCGACCGCCTCAGCGTGCTCTCAGAGGAGCGGGCCAAGCCGGCCGTGACCTTTGGCGGGCGCTACCGCATCATCGACTTCGCGCTCAGCAACTGCGCCAACTCGGGCATCGACCACGTCGGCGTGTTGACGCAGTACCGTCCGCGATCGCTGAACGACCACATCGGCATCGGCGGCCCCTGGGGGTTGGACCGGGGTACCGGCGGCGCGGGCGTCTCTCTCCTGCAGCCGTACATCGGCAGCCAAGCTTCGGACTGGTACCAGGGCACGGCGGACGCGGTCTACCAGAACCTCTACTACGTGGAGGAATCGCGCGCAGACCTGGTGCTAATCCTGGCCGGCGACCACGTCTACCAGATGGCCTACGACGAGCTGATCGACAGCCACCGTGCGACGGGCGCCGACGTCACGGTGCCCGTCTGCGAGGTCCCGATGGAAGAGGCGCACCGTTTCGGGACGGTGATCCTTGATGAGGACGGCCGCATCGCGGGGTTCGATGAAAAGCCGGAGCGGCCGCGCTCCAACCTGATCTCCATGGGCATCTACCTCTTCAGCAAAGAGAAGCTGATGGAAGCGTTGGTAGAGAGCGCCAGCACGGCCGACGGCGAAAGCGATTTCGGTCGCGATCTGCTGCCACGCCTCGTCGCGGACCCTGTGACGAAAGTGCACGGCTATCGCTTCAGCGACTACTGGCGAGACGTCGGTACCATCGAATCGTACTTCCAGAGCAACATGGACTTGCTCGCGGATGTGCCCGAACTGAACCTCTACGACCCTGACAGCGAGATCCGTTCCCACATCGCCAGCCGGCCGCCCGTGAAGATCGGTGCCAGCGCGAAGATTACCCGCTCGTTACTCTCCAACGGCAGCGTCGTCAACGGCCGCGTGGAGCACTCCGTCCTCTCTCCAGGCGTCTTTGTCGAAGAGGGCGCCGTAGTCCGCGACTCGATCATTTTTGACGACGCCCACATCTCCCGCGGCGCCGTGGTGGACCGCTCGATCATCGACAAGGCCGTGCAGATCGGACGCGACTGCCTCGTCGGCAACAGCGACGACTACACAGAAAACCAGGACCGTCCCGACATCGTCAGCGGTGGATTCACCATCGTCGGCAAGCGCGCCGAGCTGCTGTCGGGCACGATCGTTGGCCGCAACTGCGTGATCGGCCCCGGCGTCGTCGCCTCCGGCGACAAGCAGCACTGTATCGCGAGCGGGACGACTTTGCGCACGGAACACGCCAGCGGCGTCTTTACGGTGTAGGTGGGCGATGACGCGGCAAGCAATGCTGCGGCAGGCTCCGGTTGCACGAGCGTTCGAGCCTTAGCGAGAACGTCGAAAGAACAATTGACGTCACCCGCGATACAGTTATGATGCCTGGTGAGCGCGACCACAGCAGCGCTCTCTAAACTGAACACCGCCGCAGCACCGCCCTCTTGGAGGAGCCCGTCCTGAAGGAGGAACATATGCGTGACCTGGCCCTGCGTGCCCTCGACACCGCCCGCGCCCAAGGCGCGGACTACGCCGATGTGCGCGTCGTACGCCACCAGTCGGAGTCCGTGACGGTGCGGCTGCAGAACGTGGAGGCGCTAGCGAACGACGAGACGCTGGGCTTCGGCGTGCGCGTTCTCGTCGGTGGCTACTGGGGCTTCGCGAGCAGCCACCGGATGACGATGGACGAGGCAGACGCCATCGCGGCCGAAGCCGTGCGCATCGCCAAGGCGTCCAGCACCGTTGCCGGGCAGAAAGCCGATATCGGCCCGCCGTCGGCCATCGTCGATAGCTACGAGACGCCCTACCAAAAGGACCCGTTTGAGGTCTCGCTGGACGACAAGATCGCTCTCCTCCTCAGTACGACGGAAGGGATGATGCGAGCGTCCGGCATCGTCATGGCGGAGGCGAACTCCTACTGCCAGCGCGAAGAGAAGCTCTTTGTCAGCACGGAGGGCAGCGAAGTCAGCCAGAACCTTGTGGAGACCGGCTGCGGCATCGAGGCCACCGCCGTCGACGAGGGCGAAGTGCAGCGGCGGTCCTTCCCCAACAGCGTCGGCCGCCACCAGGGCACCGAAGGCTGGGAGTTCATCGAACGCTGGGATCTCCCCGGCAACGCAGAGCGCATCGGCCAGGAAGCGGCTGAACTGCTGCGCGCCAAGGCTTGCCCCTCCGGCGAGACGACCGTGATCTTAGACGGCAGCCAGGTCGCGCTCCAAATCCACGAGTCGTGCGGCCACGCAATCGAGCTCGACCGCGTGCTCGGCACCGAAGCAGCGTTCGCGGGCACGAGCTTCCTGACGACGGACAAGCTGGGTAACTTCGCCTACGGTTCGCCCTCTGTGAACGTGACGGCAGATGCGACGATCCCCGGCGGGCTGGGCAGCTTCGGCTACGACGACGAGGGCATCCCGGCCCACTCCACACCCATCGTCCGCGAAGGGCAGTTCGTCGGCTACCTGACGTCGCGGGAGACCGCCTCAGCGTTGGGCCAGACCAGTAACGGCACGATGCGGGCCACGGGTTGGAACCGGATCCCGCTGATCCGCATGACGAACGTCAGCCTGGACCCCGGCGAATGGACGCTGGACGACATGATCGCCGACACCAAGGATGGCATCTACATGGAGACGAACCGCAGCTGGAGCATCGATGACAAGCGGCTCAACTTCCAGTTCGGCACGGAAGTGGGCCGGGAGATCAAGAACGGCAAACTGGGCGACCTGATCAAGAACGCTACGTACACCGGCATTACGCCGCAGTTCTGGGGCTCCTGCGACGCCGTCGCTAATCGCGACCACTGGGTCGTCTGGGGCACGCCCAACTGCGGCAAGGGCCAGCCGGAACAAGTGGCCCACACCGGCCACGGCGCCGCGCCCGCACGCTTCCGCAACGTGCAGGTCGGGATCATGCAGTAGCCTCATAAGTCACCTTTGACAAGGGTTTATTATGAGAGTATCCTTATATCTGATAATAGAGGACTATATTATCAGAAGGAGGATGCCATGCGAGTGCCCTACGAAGAGCGTGTCCCGATTATCGCCGCGGCCCTGCGCCGCCTGGGCCGGTCTGCGACGGTCGACGAACTCTTTGAGGAATTCAAAGGAGACTACAGGTTCGCGACGCCGCGGCGAATCGCCGCAACCTTCCGATGGGACCAACGGCAGCGGCATCCGGTGTTTGTTCGCGAAGGCAAGAATCAGATCGCGTTGCGGAACCCTGCCGACCAAACATCCCCAGTCACGTACGAACCTCAGGAATCGCGGGTCTACGAACGTGGCCAAACCGTGGTGCCGAAGAGGATCCGCGATGCATTGGCCGTCAAGGAGGGATCGACATTGGTGTGGCAGGTCGAGGAAGGCATCGCCCAGGTGGTCGCCATTCCCACCGATCCAATCGGGTCGCTGCGCGGCGTCATGAAGGGCAAGGGCTCCACGTTCCAGAAGTATCTCGCAGACCGCAACGCGGAGCGCGAGCGCGAACGCGCGCTCGAGCGGCGGGGGTAGGAACAGCGCGTGGCGTACGTACTCGACACGTCGGCGCTGATCACATACCTCTACGACGAGCCGGAGGCTGACCGGGTGGAGGTGGTGCTGCGCCAGCCGGACAGCCTCTTGGTTCCGTTCATGACGGTGATGGAAACTCGATACGTTCTTCAGCGCGCCTTCCCGCCTTCACGCGTAGGTCAGATAATCGAAACGCTGCGCAGCTGCGGTGTTTCGATCATCGAATCGAATCCCGCCTGGGGCGTCGTAGCGGCTGACGTCAAGACCCGCGGTGGCCTCTCTCTCGGCGACGCGTGGATCGCCGCGCTTGCGTTGATGCATGACGCCGAGCTGCTGCACAACGACCCAGAGTTCGATCACGTCGAGGGCCTGCGAGCCATTCGGCTGCGCTAAAGCTCCAGCGAAGCTGCTGCGCTATCATGCGCTGCATGGAGCAAGAGCGGTTTGAAGAACTGGTACGAGAGGCGCTGACGCTGCTGCCGGAGGAGATCGCCCGGCGTATCGACAACGTGGATATCGAGGTGCACGACCAACCCACCGCGTCGCAGCTCCGCTCGACGGGCGTGCCGGAGGGACACACGCTTCTGGGCCTCTACACCGGTATTCCGCTAACGAAACGCAACACCGGATACAATCTGATTCCGCCAGATCGCATCATCATCTTCAAACGCCCACTGGAGCGAATCTCGAGCGACGAAGACGACCTGGTAGAGCGCGTGACGGCGACCGTAATCCACGAAGTGGCCCACCACTTCGGCATCAGCGACCAACGGCTGAACGAGATCGAGGCCGAACGGCGGACGCGGGACTAGAGGCGGGCGCGGGACTAGATACGAGCGACGGAGGGTACGCACATGACGGGTGAAGAAGAGCTGAAGCGGCTTACGGATAACGCGCTGGAGATGAGCGACGCGGACCAGACCGAGGTGGTGGTGATTGCGCCGCAGAGCGCGCTGACACGATTCGCCAACAGCTATATCCACCAGAACGTGGAGCAGCAGGACGTCGACATGCGCGTGCGCGCAGTGATCGGCAAGAAGATTGGTGTGGCATCCAGCAACGATCTCTCCGACGAAGGGATGCGCAACTTGGTCGAGCGGGCGGCGACGCTGGCCCGCCACCAGAAGGACAACCCCGACTTCCAGTCGCTGCCGTCGCCGCAGACGATCCCCAAGGTCGACGGCTTTGTGGAACGGACGGCGCGGACGGGACCCGAAGAGCGCGCGACGACCGTCGGGCAGATCTGCGAGGCGGCGACGGCCAATGGCCTCACCGCCGCGGGGGCCTACCGCACCTCGGCGACGGAGATCGCCGTCGCGAACTCGCTTGGCGTGTGGGCCTACGACCGCGACACGATGGCCGACGCTAACACCGTGGTGATGAGCGACAAGGGCTCCGGGCACGCCGAACGCGTCAGCCTGGACGCCGGCGAGATCGACGGGGCGGCTATCGCTAAGGAAGCGGTCGATACGGCGCTCCGGAACGTCGACCAGGTGGAGATCGAGCCGGGGGAGTACGACGTCGTCTTCCAGGAGTACGCCGTCGCCGATATCCTCGACTTCTTCGCCTACCTGTCATTTGGCGCGCAGGCGTTCCAGGAGAAGCGCAGCTTCATGGCCGGCCGCATCGGCGAGAGCGTGATGGGCGAGAACATCTCGATCTGGGACGACGGGCTTGCCGCCGATGGCTCGCCCAACCCGTTCGACTTCGAGGGCGTGCCGCGGCGGCGGGTCGACTTTGTCGAGAACGGCGTCGCGCGGGACGTGGTGTGGGACACGTACACGGCCGGCAAGGAGAATGCCAATCGCGACGGCCAAGGTGGCCCTGACAAGCAGCGCTTCGAGTCGACGGGGCACGCGCTGCCTGCCAGCAGTACGTTCGGACCCGTTCCTTCCAATATGTTCCTGGGGACCGGCGACGCGACGCTGGACGACATGGTGGCTTCGACGAAGCGCGGGGTGTGGGTGAGCCGGTTCTGGTACACGCGGCCGGTGCACCCGCTCAACGTGGTCGTGACCGGCATGACGCGCGACGGCACGTTCCTGATCGAGGACGGCAAGATCACGAAGCCGGTCAAGAATCTGCGCTTCACGCAGAGCTATCTGGAGGCGATGAACCGCGTGGAGGCTATCGGCAAGAGTTCGATGCTGCACCATGCCATCGCGGGCGTCTGCCGCGTGCCGCCGCTCAAGATTGCGAAGTGGAACTTCACGGGTGTCAGCCAGTACTAGCATGTCGTTTCGCCTGTCGTTTCGCCTTCGCTGGGGTTGATTGTTTCTGAAGATTGGGCGGCGGAACGAGTCTGTTTGGCCTGAATCGATTTGATTGTCCGCTCTCGGGAAGGGAGCTTGAGAAGGCGGGCATAGGTGTTGACGGCCTTCTTGAGGCGGGCGTGGCGGTGCTGTTCGATCCGGCTGAAGGCGAGGAGGATGGCTCGCGCTTCCGGGACGGCCATCAGGGCGACTATGAGGGTGCGGAGCTGTTTGGAGCGGGCGCCGTTCTTGAGGGCGTTAAGATTGCCCTTGGGCGCGCCCGCGCCGGGCCGGCGGCCGCCACGGGGCGCCCCTACAGCCACGCCACCCTCCGCAGGGCGATTCGAGAATCGCCCCTACACGGCACGAATGACAGCCGGGGCGGGCCGTGAAACGCCCTCACGCCGATTACGGCCCTCACCCCTTGATCCCCTCTCCCTGAGGGAGAGGGGGGCTGGCTGACGGAGAGGGGGCGAATGTTATCCGGAATGCTGGGCGGAAACGGTTTCGATGGGGACGCCGACGATGCGGGCGATCTTGTCTTCATTCCAGCCTCGAGCGCGGTACCAATCCACTCGCTGGCGGATCAGGGCGTTGGTGCGGGCGTTGGCGTGCGCGATCTTCTGCTGCCGATGGGAACCGACCGGTCGAGCTGCGTTGGGGCTGTCGGACGGGCTCGTCATGAGATACCTCCTGTGATGGCCGCGTTCATTTCTGGTCGCGACGTTACGCCTATCAGGAGATATGTGGAATGGCTGGGTGGCAGGAGATGGGACTAAGAGTAAGCACGGCTCGCCTTAGGAACTAACGCCGCTTCCGTGCCTGGATTATGTACTCAGACCTCATCAAACCGCGAAAGCCCTTGAGGCCATATGGATAGCGTCGGCGCGTGGCGTCGAATTTGCGCTCTTCTACAGAGACTCCCGTGAAACCGTTATTTTGCAGCAGTTCCGCTACGATGTCAACAACGGGCACCGTTACTTCACGAATCATGTTGTTAGCTAGTACCATGGCAATGGGCCGTCTGGGCTTGAGTACGCGCCGCATTGCCCGCACAACGGAGTCTAAATCGAGTACATATCTACAGAACTTCTTGTATTCCGCGCGCGACGCGGTTTGTAGCTGTGCCACCGCAGGCATGCTCGCCGGTGCAATGGCCTGACATCTTTCGATCGTCGATGGGTCTTTCCCACCTGGCTTTAGGCCGACATAGAGCTCTCGCGCCAAACCGATTTTGCTAGGCCACAGCCACCAGTGTGGAAACTGGTGGGCGCGAGGGTAGTCGATCGCGTTAAAGTAAGGCGGCGAAGTCAGGATGTAGTCCACAGAATCTGCCTTCAGCCGGCGCAGTGTCAACACCGAATCGCCTTGGATCACCCGTGATTGCGGTCTCACGTTCTTCATGACGGCGTTCGCTCGCAAAACTCCTAGTATTGTCAAGAAGGACTTTCGGAAGATCTTAACCTGAGCCTCCAAAGACAAGTCATCTCGAACGACGCGATGTGGACGCGAGTGGTCGAGGTCCATGGCTTGACTTAATGTATTTGGCCACTTGTGGACAATGGCCGAGGAAATTGCTAGTTCTACGATGTTCCTTAAACGCTTCACGCGATAGGACTGCGCAACTGCGAGGAGGACCGCGATTGTCGCCCTTTGAACCGGCGCAAACCAGAACTCGACCTGAGCTAGTGGCGGGATCGACGCGTCGTACCCGTTCACAGAGAAGACCTGGCCAGGCTTAAGACCAGCAGGGTCTAGCACGTGCGGCGCGAGTTCTTTCTCAACCTCCGCTAACTTTCCTATAACGCTTGCCTCGAGCGTCTCAAGCTCAGCGAATGAGTACGCCGTCGTAAGAACCCTTGTGATAAGACAAGCAACCGGATCGACATCGATTCCTATGGCGTCTCGGCCAAGACGCCCAGCCTGAACCAGGGTCGTACCCGCCCCTACGAACGGGTCGAGGACCAGCGCCCCCGGCTTGGTGGCACCGGATATGAGCTCATGAGCCAGCTCATCGCCAAAGCTTGCCGCGTAAGCGTGAACCCTGCGGGTTCGAAGCGGCGTCGATGTATTGGTCACGCCGATCTTGTGCGAGCTCGCGACATTATCGGACGGCATTGGTGGCTGCAGTCTGAAGGTCGGCTACCCACTCTTCGAACAAGGTGGCTCCGCCTGGCCTGCGCGTACTCACGAGCGCGGCAGGCTCTAAACCAAACAACCCGAGGTTGCGGGATATCTGGAGAAAGCGCCGTCGCGTTTCTTCGCTCGGATGAACAATGTAGTTTCTCACCTGAGCAATGTCAGTCACAAGAGCCGCCCCCAGCCCTAGGTAAATCTCGGAGTAGTTGCGAACGTTCAGGTCTTTGGCTGCACTTACTGACGTCCGGGGTAGGTACCAAGATGCACGCCTAGCATCCAGCGGCCCGACCACTTTTTCAGTATCTGCAACGCCTTGAATCCCTGGCGCAGGGTCTACCAGTTTGCCCTGTAGTGTTAGGAGCCCTCCTACGGCTGAACGAATCACAATCTGTTTGCAGAAGTCGCCCCACAGTGCTAGAAGCCTAACGACCAAGAACATGCGCCCGTCAACATGCACGGGTTCGCAAACCCTCTTGTCACCAGGAGCGCGTGGCAGCGGAGCATTCATCCTGGCGACCATGGCGTCAGTGCGGCCAATGAAGCGGCCTAGAGTGTTGCTGAGACGTGGAACAGGCATCCGACATCACAAACGGCGAGGAGACAGCGCCTTGTAGAGAATACTAAAGCGCTCGCGTCTGCTCTTGATACGCTGCGTTGTACCCGCCGAAGCGAACTTGAAAGCCTTGAAACGTTCTGGAACTTCGTCAGCATCCATGACTAGAATGTCGGCCAGAATGCCGAGGTTTGCTCTAGCGGCTGCGAGATCCTTTAGAGCGGTCTTCGTTCGCTTCGGCATCGTATCCTTCATGTCACCGCTTGGGATACCGTTAAGAGCATGAACGATGGCAGCAAACAGCATGAGGAAATGCGGCGCGCCAGCTAGTCCTGTTTCGAGGATATCCGGCAGATTGCTGACGGCAAACTTCACGGCGCGATCCAACTTCTTGACCGCTCCAGCTGGAATGCTCTCGTCATACCGTTTGTAAAGACCATTGATTGTCGGTTGGCCCCCATCCACCACGCCTTCCAGCACAACGCCGAGCATTTGAGCCATCAGCTCATCGTCACCCATGCGGACTCTTACGCGTAAACCGACCACTTTGTACTGATCCCAGAGGATTGACCATCTCCGAGACGCCTCGACTACTGCTGTCCGAAATGCTCCTTGCCACTTTCCGTGGCGTAATTCTTGCGGATTGACGTCAAGCCCATAGGCATTCAGGCGATGAAATGTATCAAGGACTTCTTCGTCACTCGCATTGAATAACTGCTCGACGCTCAACTGGTATGACAAGAAGTTCTGTTGAGTGGTTTCATCTAGGTCACTGTAGGATTTTTTCGCAAATTCCCCGTATGTCTCCTTCCTGGGCCCGAGCTTAAGATCGTCGTTTGCGAATGCTTGAATCGCCAACAAGCGTTGCTGGCCATCGACAACCTCTCGATAGCTCCGCCTAGTTTTGGGATCGGTCATAGTTCGCATGTAAATTTTTGGCATAGAAAGGCCCCTCAGAACCGTGTCGATCAGGTATGCCTGAGCGGCTTGCGGCCAAACACTCCGCCTTTGAAAATCCGTGTTGAGGACAAGTGTTTCTTCGTCAATCCAGGTCAAGACATCAGCAATCGTGAATTGATCGAGCATAGAAGCCTCTCCCTCCTCGCCCGGTGGCCCATGTACTCATACCACTTCTCGCCAGATCGCATCCACAGTATGGCTTCGAGGCCATACAAAGGCAAGGTTTCGCTACGACCCTCCTCGCCCCGTCTGCTAAACTTGCCGCGCAGCAGGCCCTGCGTGCCCAAGGACGCAGCGGCAAGACGCACGAGATGCTTCGACGGCCTGCCTGCCGCAGGCAGGGCTCAGCATGACGAGAAGGACGGCCAGTAGATGACAACGATCCCACTGCAGCCGGTCGATTCTGTCAGCGTGACGTGCCTGGTCGACAACGTGTCGGACATGCTGCTGCAGCCGGAAGGCCCGGCGCAGCGTCCGGCAATGGGCGACCCAGCGACCCCTCGGGTGCCGGCGGCGTACCTGGAGTCGGGCGAGACGGCCGACGCGCCGCTGGCGGAGCACGGGTTCAGCGCCCTGGTCTCGCTCACGACAGACGGGTCGACGCACAACGTGCTGTTCGACGCGGGGCTGACGCCGGACGGGCTGTCGGAGAACGCGCGGCGGCTGGAGATTCCGCTGAAGGACGTCGAGGCGGTCGTGCTCAGCCACGGCCACTTCGACCACACGACGGGGCTCGACGGCTTCGTGCGCGCGGTGGGCCGGGCCAACCTGCCGGTAATCATCCACCCGGAGTTTTGGAGTCGACGCCGCATAGCGATCCCCGGCCGCGAGCCGTTCGAGCTGCCATCGACGAGCAAGCCAGCGCTGGCCGGCGCGGGGTTCGAGGTCATTGAGAACAAGCAGCCGTCGTTCCTGATGGACGGGGCGCTGCTGATCACCGGGGAGGTCGACCGCGAGACGGCGTTCGAGCAGGGCTTCCCCATCCACCAGGCTTATCGCGACGGCGACTGGCAGCCCGACCCGCTGATCCTGGACGACCAGGCGGCCGTGCTGCACGTCCGCGACAAGGGGCTGGTGGTGATCACGGGCTGCGGGCACTCGGGGATCGTGAACATCGTGCGCTACGCGCAGAAGCTGACGGGCGTGAGCGAGGTCTACGCGGTGATCGGCGGGTTCCACCTCGGCGGGCCGCTCTTCGAGCCGATCATCGGCGCGACGTGCGAGGCGCTGGCGGAGCTATCGCCGGAGTGGGTGGTACCGGCGCACTGCACGGGCTGGCGGGCGACGCACGCGCTGGCGGCGGCACTGCCGGATGCGTTCATCCAGAACAGCGTCGGGACGCGGTACGAGCTGTAGGCGTGCCGCTCCCCTATTCCGTCTTGCGGCGGGAGAGCTCCTCCAGGACGAAGGGGTTGGTCTGGCGCTCCGCGGCGATGCGCGTCTCCTGCATGTGGCCGGGCAGCACTACGGTGTCGTCCGGGAGCACGAGCAACCTGTCGACGATGCTGTTCATCTCCTGCTGGTAGTTGCCGCCGGGCAGGTCGGTGCGGCCTATCGAGCCGCGGAAGAGCGTGTCGCCGCTGAAGAGCAGGCCGTCGGCGTAGAACGCGACGCTGCCCTGGGTGTGGCCGGGCGTGTGGATCACCTGCAGCTTGAGGCCCTCCACCTCGACCACGTCGCCTTCGGCCAGCAGGCGGTCCGGCTCCGGCGGCGGCTCCACATCGCGGCCCATCATTTGTTTCGCCGCCTGCGCGGCGCCGCGGGCAATCTCGAGGTCCTCCGGATGCAGCATGAACTTTGCGTTCGTCGCGCGCTGGACGTCGCCGACGGCGAGGATGTGGTCGATGTGGGCGTGGGAGTTGGCGATCAGCTTGATCGTGAGGCCCATGTCCTTGGCCAGCGCCAGCACCTCGTCGGCCTGGTCGCCGGGGTCGATGACGATGCCCTCGCCCGTGCGACGGGAGCCGATCACCCAGCAGTTCTCGGCGAAGACACCGACGACGATGCCGCGGACCATGATCTCGTTGACGTCTGGTTCAGACATAGCGCTGCATCGTAGCAGATACGACGCGTCTGTTCGTCACATACTGGCGGCTCCTGCTACACTCCAGACGGGCTGGAGCCGAAAGGCGAGCGAGGACAGCGCGACCAGGAGTGATGCTGATGCGGCGTGACGAGCGGGCCAACAACCAAAGAGATTGCTTCCCCACTGGAGAGAACGGGGGGCGATGATGTCAACGTTGCTTCGACTCCTGGTGGCGGCAGTGCTCCTCACGGCCGCCGCCGGCGGCGCAGTCCTGTACCGCATCACGCGCCGGACTAAGGGCAGCACGTTCGATTCCAACGGCGTCCGCCTGCACTACACCATTGAAGGCGAGAGCGAGGGCGACGGCGAGAGAGAGCCCGTCGTTCTCCTGCACGGGTTCGCCGTGAACGCTGACATCAACTGGCGTCTGCCAGGGATCACGCGGGAATTGGCAAAGGAATTCACCGTCATCTCCATGGATCACCGAGGCCACGGCCTGAGCGGCAAGCCAGACGACGCCCGGATGTATGGCATGGAGATGGTGGATGACGTATTGCGCCTGCTGGACCACTTAGGAATCGAGAAGGCGCACGTGGTGGGCTATTCCCTGGGCGGCGTGGTCACCTTGAAGCTCGCGGCCACGCGCCCCGAGCGCTTGCTGACTGCCTCATCCCTGGGTATGGGCTGGGAGCGAATCGAGAACAGCGCCTTCATGGCGGCCGCTGCCGACATCGAGGCGGACCTCAGGTCTGGCCGCGGCATCGGCCCCCTTTCTGCATACGGAGGCGATGGGACCGAAAAGCCGGGCCTGGCCGGTACGATGCTGATGAAGTTCGTAACCAGGTACCTCGCCGATGGCGCCGCCCTGGCAGCGGTTGTGGGTGGCATACCGGAACTAACCGTCACTGAGGAGGATCTGCGGGGGATCCCGGTGCCGATGTGCAGCATCGTCGGCAGCCGTGATCCGCTCAGAGGGGGCGTCGAGGCCTTGGAAGGACTGGTACCGGAGATTACGGTGACCGTGCTGGACGGCGCCAGCCACATGAGCGCGCCCCTGCGACCTCAGCTGCTTCACGATCTAAGGTCATTTCTGCGGTGGAACCGCGGCCGGCCGCAGGACCTGCACGAGGCGAAGCGGGACCGCCAGCCGATCTAGCCGCGCTGGCGCAGCACGACGAACGTCATCGCCGCCACGGCGACGGCGTAGCAGGCGGCGCCGGCCCAGTCGTAGCACGGTGTAGACGCTTCGTCGCATCGTAGCCGCGTGCCGACTCCTGCGCAATTGGCGGCAACGACCGTGCGCAGATACGCCGTGCGCGAAGCGTGCGGCTCTAGCCATTTGCATCCAAAACCGCGCGCCGATAAGCTCTGAATATAAGAGGGAAACGTGATACACTGAGCCTGCAGACGGCACGAATGCGCCAGCAGGGAGACAGAGGAGCCGTACGTAGCTATGGAACACACCCTCACCGATGTGATGATCCGCAGAGATGGCGTCACGATCTCGTCCGGCAGCGAGGCGATCGTTAAGTGTGAGACGCTCATCGTCACGACCACCACTGCGCCGGAGTTTGTCGATATCACGGACGACGTCGAGCGTATCGTCGCTGAAGCGGCCGTCAAGTTCGGTCAGGTTACGATCTTCTCCAAGCACACGACCGCAGCGATCAAGATCAACGAGAACGAACCGCTTCTGATGGGCGATATGTGCCGCGTGCTGGAGCAGGCCGCGCCCAAGCTGGCGGAGTACGACCACAACGACTTCAGCCGGCGCACCGGACCGATGGAAGAGGACGAGTGCGCCAACGGCCACGCGCACTGTCAGCATCTCTTCCTCGGCGCCAGCGAGAACGTGCCCATCATCGATGGCCACATGGCGCTCGGCCGCTGGCAGCGCATCTTCCTGGTGGAGCTGGACATGCCCCGCGAGCGCAGCGTGCTGGTCAACATCGTCGGTACGACGGCGTAGGGGGAAGCGGACTAGGTCAGAGACGGGAGGTCGCGCGACCTCCCGTTTTTCGTTTCCGAGTCGCGGGCGTTACGGGCGCTGCGGGATCAGGTGCACGGCCGTCGCCTTGAACGACGCCGTGATCTTGGTGCCGGCCTCCAGGCCCAGTTCCTCCATGGAGGGGCGCGTGATGCTAGCTGTCAGCGGGAAGCCGCAGTCAACGTGTACGTGCACGCCCGCGCCGGACATGGTGAGCTGACGGACGACACCCTGGACCTGGTTCCGCGCGCTGCTGCTGATCGTCGCGTCCCCAGGCGCTATCACAACGTCCTCCGGTCGCAGGCAGATGAGGGCCTCCCGCGCCGAGAACCCCTCGGCCAGCGCCTCCACGTGTGACGAGCCGACCTGCAGCAGCACGAGCCCGTCGTTGACCTCCAACACCTTCCCCGACACGACCGTCTCGACACCGACGTAGGCCGCCACCGTCTCGTCGGCCGGCATCGCGTATACTTCCGGCGTCGGGCCCACCTGCCGCAGCCGCCCCTCCGCAATCACGGCGACACGCCGCGCCAGCCGGCCGGCTTCGTCGCGGTCGTGCGTGACGAAGACTGCCGTCACGCCGGTCTCCTCCAGTACGCCCGCAAGCAGATCGCCGAGCGATTCCCTCGTCGGCTGGTCGAGCGCACTAAACGGCTCGTCCAACAGCAGGACTTCGGGATCCAGCACGAATGCGCGCGCCAACGACACGCGCTGGGCCTCGCCGCCGGAGAGCCGCCTCGCCGAACGCTTCGCCAGGTGCCCGATCTGGAATCGCTCCAACCAGCGTCGCACCCGCTCCGCACGTTCGCGCCGCGGCGTGCCGCGCAGCGAGAGGCCGAGTTCTACGTTCGCGGCGACGGAGCGGTCCAGCAGCAGCGAATCCTGGAACACCGCCGCCATCCGCCGGCGCAGCGATAGCTCGCGCCCGCGCACCGGCTCGCCGTCCATCCGAACGTCGCCGCTGGCCGGCCGTTCGAGCAGCGCCAACACCTGCAGCAGCGTGCTCTTGCCAGCGCCGTTGGGCCCGAGAACCGCCAGCGCCTCCCCCGCCGCGATGTCTAGCTCGTCAACGCGCAGGACCTCGGTCCCGCCGCGCCGCACGGAGACGTTGCGGAGCGATAGCTTCGGCCTGACGTTCGGCGTCACGAAGGTCGCTCCCGCTGCTGCACACCCGTCAGCACCAGGTTCACGAGGAACACCAACACGAGGAGAATAATGGAAAGCGCTATCGCCGGAGCGAACTCGCCTCGCCGCGCGGCGAGGACGACGGCCGTCGTCAGGACACGGGTCTCGCCGCCGAGGTTGCCGCCAACCATCAGTGACGCGCCGACCTCCGACACAGCGGCTCCGAAGCCGGCCATGACGGCAGCCAGCAGCGGCAAACGGGCCTCCACCAGAACGAGCCGGAGCATCTGTAGTCGTGACGCTCCGAGCGCGTACAGTTGAGGGCGCAGGCCAGGCGGCAACGAGCCCAGGGCGGCGACCGTGAAGCCAGTGACGAGCGGCGCGGCGATAATGGTCTGCGCGATGACCATGGCGACAGGCGTGTAGATCAGGTTGAGGCCGCCCAGCGGGCCGCTGCGCCACAGCATAATTGCCACGACCAGCCCAACCACGACTGGCGGAAACCCCATGCCGGTGTTCACCAACGTCACGGCTAGGTTACGACCCGGAAATCGCCGGAACGCCAGGGTCGCGCCGATGGTGACGCCGATGATGAGCGCGAACAGCGTCGCGGAGCCGGAGACGAGCACAGAGCGCAATGTGATCTCCCAGACTTCGCGGTCGCCGGTGCCGAGAATGCGAAACGCTTCTCGCACACCTTCCCAGATTAGCTCCACGCACTCACCTCGCTATTCCTGCCCGCCCGCATACGGCACGAACAGCGGCTGCCCGAACTCGTCAAGACCGAAGTCCTCGATCACGGCCTGGGTGCTTTCCTCAACCATGAACTCCACGAACGCGGCCGCACCTTCCGTGTTGACGCCGCCGTGACGGTCCGGGTTGACCTGCATGACATGGTAGACGTTCAGTAGCTGGTCGTCGCCTTCGTGCAGCACTACGAGATCGAGTACGTCCTGTAGCGCCAGGAACGTGCCGCGGTCGGTCAGCGCGTAGCCCTCGAGTTGGTTGGCGATCTGGAGCGTCTCGCCCATCCCCTGCCCTGTCTCCCTGTACCACGACTCGTTCGTGGGGTCCGCGCCCAGCTCCTCCCAGAGCGAAAGCTCTCGTTTGTGCGTGCCGGAGTCGTCGCCGCGGCTGAAGAATGTGAGTTGCGACTTCTGCACAGCGTGCAGCGCGGTCGTCGCGTCTTCCGCGCCGCGCAGGTTCACCGGGTCGGCGTCCGGCCCAACGATGACGAAATCGTTGAACATCACGCGTTGGCGGTTCACGCCGTAGCCCTCATCGACAAACACCTGCTCGGACGATGGCGCGTGGACCAGCAACACGTCGGCGTCCCCGCGGCGGCCCATCTCCAGAGCGCGGCCCGTGCCCACAGCGATCAGCTTCACATGATACCCGGTCTCCTCCTCGAAGACCGGCAGCAGGTCGTCCAGCAGGCCGCTGTCGTAGGTGCTCGTCGTCGTCGCGAGGATCAGGTCACTCCCGCTGCCACAGGCGGCGCCGAAGGCGGCCGCCGCGACGAGGGCAGCAACGGCGAGGATTGCCATCGATACCCGATATGCTGTAGCGGACATATCGGATACCTGCCTACGTGTTCTCCGAACCACGGTCTACTCCCTACTCGTTAAACAAATCTACGTGCCAAACAACTGGCGGAACTCGCGTCCCAGGTCGCCTTCCATTCGCAGACGGAAGCGCTCGTAGATGGCGACCAGGCGGTCGCCGTCGCTCGTCAGTTTACTGCCGCCACCACCCACGCCGCCCGCTTCGCTCTCCACGAGCGACAGGCCGAGGTTGCGCTCGATCTCACGCACTTTGCCCCAGGCGCGCCGGTAGGAGAGGCCCATGCGGTCCGCCGCCTCCGCCAGCGAACCCAGCTCCGCGACAAGGCGCAACAACTGCACGCGATAGTCGCTGAGCACCAACTGCCCGTCTTTCTCCACCCAGAGCTTGATCCGTGGCTCCAGGTCGAACTGCGCTTCGTCGGCAGGTGGCTTCTTCTCGGTTCGTACGGTCATCGTCTCGTCTCCAACGCCGTTATGTGAACGCTTTAGCATACACGGTTGTTGGCGCGCGGCCCACACGCTATGGCGTGTGCGTTCATTTGCGCGCGGCCCACACGCTATGGCGTGTGGGACCATCTCAAAACGCTGCGCTCGCCAGCCAGATGTGATACGTGTGGTGGACACGAACGGGAGGGAGAGACACATGCCGGGCGCGCTCCACGACGTCAAGGTGCTCGAGATCGCCCAGGTGATGGCGATCCCGCTCTGCGGCGTACTGCTATCGGACATGGGTGCGGACGTCGTCAAGCTGGAGCCTCCGTGGGGCGACGCCGTCCGCTACACGATGCTGCCCGTACTGCCGGGCGAGAGCAAGTCGTTCGCGACGCTGAACCGCGGCAAGCGGTCGGTCTGCCTCGACATCACGGACGAGCGAACGCGGCCGGCGCTGGAGGCGCTCGTCCGCTCGGCCGATGTGCTGCTCGTCTCGCTGAAGGCGGAGGACCTGGCGACCTACCGCGTCGGCTACGAGGACCTGAGGCCGCTCAACCCCCAGATGATCTACCTGGAGCACGTGGCTCTTGGGCACAAAGGCCCGATGGGCGGCCAGGGTGGCTACGACCTCGTCGTCGGCGGCCTCTCCGGCCTGACGGCGCTAATCGGCAAGGAGCGCGGCGGTGCGCCGCTCTACACG
Source organism: Chloroflexota bacterium (assembly GCA_029262675.1). Classification (GTDB taxonomy): domain Bacteria; phylum Chloroflexota; class Dehalococcoidia; order DSTF01; family RBG-16-68-14; genus JADFKB01. The sequence continues at coordinate 76,921 of JAJCYW010000007.1, forward strand.
CAACCCGCCGTGCTCGACCTCGGCACCGGCATGCTTTCCGCCGCCGCCGTAAGCGCGGCGCTGTACGCGCGGCGGGAGAGCGGCGAGGGCCAGCGCATCGAGACGTCGCTGCTCGCAACCGGCATGTTCGCGCAGGTCAACGTCGCGCATTCGTTTCCCGCGATCGACCCGGAGATGCAGGAGCAGTTCATCGAAGGGCTCGCCGAACTGCGGGCTGCGGGCGGCAGCTACGACGATATGCAGAAGCTGCGCCAGCGCACGGTGCGACGCAACACGCGAGGCAACATCTACTATCGCTACTACAAGACCAAAGACTCGTTCATATCCATTGGTTGCCTCAGCCCGGTGCTGCAGAAGAAGTTCCGCGAGGCGATCGGCGTCGACGACCCGCGCAGCGACCCCGACTTCGACCTGGCCGGCGAAGAGACCTACGCACGCATGGGCCGCTTCACGGGCGAGGCCGAGGCCATCATGCAGACGCGGACGACGGACGAGTGGCTGGACGACCTGCTGGCGCGGAAGATCCCCTGCTCGCCCGTGCTGTTTCCGGAGGAGGCGATCCGTCATCCGCAGATCACGGATAACGGCTACCTCGTCGAGCTGGAGCACGAGATCCTCGGCCCGTACACGACCTACGCTCCACCGATCCGCATGGACGGCACGCCGACGGCGGCGCAGGGGCCCGCGCCCGCGCTCGGCAGGCACACCGACGAGGTGCTGCGCGAGGTTGGCATAGACGGCGACGCGATTGCTGCGCTGATAGACGCTGGCATCGCAGGCGGTCGGCCGCTCGAGCAGTAGCCGCGCATAGGGCTGCGCGGGCGACGCGCAGCGTGGCCGTTCGCTACCCTACCCTCGTTATGGACACGGCACCTGCAGACGACTTCGAATCGGCAACGGAGAACACCGCCCTGATCGACCACCTGCGCGGCCGCATCTCCGCGCACGGGCCGATCACGTTCCGCGACTACATGGAGACCGTCCTCTACCATCCCGGCCTGGGCTACTACGCCACGCGCCAACCGATGGGCCGCGAGGGCGACTACCTGACGAGCCCCGAAGTGAACCCGATCTTCGGCGCGCTTGTCGCGAAGCAGACGCTGCAGTTCTGGGAGCTGCTGGGCCGCCCGGCGCGCTTCGACCTCGTCGAACAGGGCGCGGGCAGCGGTCTGCTGGCCCGCGACGTATTGCGCTGGTGCGGTCGGCGCGCACCCGACTTCGCGGCTGCCCTACGGTACCGCATCGTCGAGATCAGCCCGGAGTTGCGCGGGAGGCAGCAGGAGCGGCTGGCCGACAGCGACATCGAGTGGCTCGACGAGCTTCCAGTCGGGATCGAAGGCTGCCTCATCAGCAACGAACTGGTCGATAGCTTTCCCGTTCACCGCGTCGTCGTGCAGGACGGCGAGCTGCGAGAGCTATACGTGACGAATAAGGGCGATCGCTTCGCCGACGAAGCCGGTCCGCTCTCCACTCCCCTCCTGTCGGAGTACTTCGAGTCGCTGGGGCTGCTGCCGGGCGAAGGCTGCACGGCGGAGGTCAACCTGGCGGCGGTCGATTGGGCGGGCGAAGCGGCGGCGTCCGTCAATCGCGGCTTCGTCCTCACCTTCGACTACGGCTACAAGGCCAGCGAGCTATACCCGCCCTGGCGCCGCGATGGGACGCTGCTCTGCTTCTATCGCCACAACCCCAGCAGCGACCCTTATGCCCGCATCGGTAAACAGGACATGACGGCTCACGTCGACTTCACGAGCCTGATCGCCGCGGGCGAGGCGCAGGGCCTGGACGTTGCCGGATTCACGACGCAGGCCCGATTCCTGTCGAACCTGGGCGTCGGTGAGGGCGTGGCAACGGCCGCCAGGGAGACGCCGGACGCGCTGGAGGAGTACTACGCCCGCCGCCGCGCCGTGCAGGAGCTGATCGACCCGGCCGGACTGGGCCGCATCCGCGTGCTGGCCCAGCGGAAGGATGTGCCGGAGGCGGCGCTAGCCGGGTTCGCGGACCCAGACGATGCCTGAAGCGCGGGATAGCCAGGACGCTCGCCCGGCCGAGGGCTACTCGGAGACCGTCATCGACCACTTCGAGCGGCCGCGCAACAACGGCGAGCTGGCGGACCCGGACGCCATCGGCTACATGACGAACCCCGTCTGCGGCGACGCGCTGCTGCTGATGCTGCGCATCGCGGACGGACGCATCGCCGAGGCGCGCTGGCAGTCGGACGGCTGCGCGGCGTCGATCGCGGCCAGCAGCCTGCTGAGCGAACTCGTCGCCGGCGCGTCGCTGGACGAGGCGGCTGCTGTCACGCGCGAGGCCGTCGTGGAGGCGCTCGGCGGACTGCCGACGAGCAAGCTCCATGCGTCGGTGCTCGCCGCCGATGCGCTGCACCAGGCGCTGGCGGACTACCGGAAGAAGCAGAGGGGAGACTAGAACACTAGAGTGTTGGGTTATCGTTCCTAAGATCAGGCAAATTCGTAAGGACACGCAACCCCTGAGCACGGCCAAGGTGAACTTGCTGTACGTCGTGGCTCAAGAGGGGCAGGCTGTGTTCCAAGGCAGCACTGATTATCCAGACATCGGCTTCTGAAGCACCGGACCCGGCGATCTGCTTCTGTCTCAACTGATTGCGACGTTCAATCACGCGAGCATACCAGACGTTAGTTGACTCAGCGTGCGGGAGCACTACGATCGTTGCTAGAAAGTCTTGAACGCGCTGCTTACGCTTGGATCCAATCTTGAAGCCCAGGAGTTCCGGCACAGTCTGAAACGACACTGCTATTCGCCTATCACCTAAGAGATCAACGTAAGCTGACGAATGCTCACTCTTCTTGGAAAGACGAAACACGACCGTGGTATCCGCAACAACGTATTCTTCCGCCATGAATAGATGCTAGGTGGTCGCAGCTACTCGCATTGCATCCAATTGGTTTTGAAGTGCAACGATGTCTTCCTCGTCTTCCCAGATCGTTGAGGCGATTGAGCGATAATCGGGCTGGACGTCAGAGATGTTCTGCTCCAGTGCCAGCTCGTGTACGGATTTGGGTGGCTTATCATTCCCGGCGCCGGACGTAGGAAGCACAGACAGACCACGAGCAATGCGCCCAGACGTAACGGAACCCTCAAAGCTCTCTTCTATTTCCACTTCAACAACCTGGTCGAGGGCCGTCGAGACTTGGGCGAGCAGTTGCTCGGCAACATCAACCGTCACGTCGCGCCCGTCGGGTAGCTTAACGCGCATCCGTGGTCGCCCAGGCTCCACATCAACCATGAAAGCATGGCCCGACAATCGGCGCGTTCTAGTGAATACTTGAGCTGGCTGATCGGCCGGTAACTCTCTTGTCCTAAAGGCCGCAGTCAGCACTTCGTCCGGGGGATGTTGAGGCCGCGGGACAACGGGCCTGAACACGATCTCCGCGCTGGCCCCGATTTCTCCGGCGCCTTCTACGACCGCTCGAACCCTCCTTCGGATCTCCTGCCTTGCCTCGCGCGGCGGATCACCGGCGTCCAGATGTTGGACTTCCTCCAAGAAGTCAAGAGCGACGTCATCTGCGGTTGGCTCGTCGGTGACTTCAAGCCGGACGTGAGCCGCTTGCGGCGGAGGCGCAAGCTCTATCGTGGTGCTCCCAGGGCTCACCCTCACAAGCCTGATAGCCGCGAGCCCTTCTTCGGCTTGTGTCCGCGGACCACGCCGGGATTCATCAGCGCCTAGCTTGATCCTGGCTATAAGAAAGAGGGCTGATGAAAGGTGCTCTAAGAGGCGCGCAAGTTTAGGGATTTCCACGCCCTCAGCGTCAGTATCGAGAACGGTGAACGTGAACCAAGCGGCGGTGTCTTCGTCAGTCATGGGTGTCCTACTTTAGTTTATCGGACGCCCGCACGTCAATACTGATCGGGAACCTTCACGTGCGCGTGCGAATACGCGTGCGCTACAATGCCCCGCACATGCGCCGCTTCGATTATTTTGCCCCGACGTCCGTAGAGGAAGCCGTCTCGCTGCTCCAAGAGCGCGGCGATGGTGCGCGACTGCTGGCCGGCGGCACCGACCTGCTCGTCCAGATGAAGGAGGCGGGCGTTCATCCTTCCGCTGTGGTGAGCCTGCACGCGGTCGACGAATTGCGCGGCATCAGTGACGAATCGGATGGCGGCCTGCGCATCGGCGCGCGCACGCTGATGAACGACGTCGCGGCGCACGAGACGGTGCGCGGCGCGTACACAGCGCTGGCGGAAGGGGCGGGCGTCCTCGGCTCGACGCAGACGCGCAACATGGCGACGATCGGCGGCAACATCGCGAACGCGGCGCCGTCCGCGGACACCGCGCCGCCGCTCGCCGTCTTCGACGCAGAGGCGGAGATCGCGGGGCCCGGCGGCACGAGGACACTGCCCGTAATCGAGCTCTTCTCCGGCCCCGGCAGCACGACGCTGGAGACGGCCGAAGTGATCACGGCATTCCGGCTGCCGGCCGTTCCCGACCACACCGGCAGCGCCTACCAACGCCACACGCCGCGCAAGACCATGGACATCGCCACGGTCGGCGTCAGCGTGAAGCTGACGCTGGCCGATGACGGAAGTATTGGCGACGCCGCCATCTGCCTGGGCGCGGTCGCGCCGACTGTTATCCGCGCTGGGGAGGCCGAACGGGCGTTAGCGGGCGAGACGCCGTCCGACGAGCTGTTTGCGTCGGCGGGCGAACTGGCACAGGCTGCCGCCAGCCCGATCTCGGACGTGCGCGGCTCGGCAGAGTTCCGCCGTTACCTAATCGGCGTAATGACGCGGCGCTGCCTCGGCATCGCGCTGGAACGAGCACAAGCGTAATGACGACAGCAGAGACGACAACGGAGACACCTAGGGAGGCATCGGCGTTGGAGAAGGTCACCGTTCGCTACACGATCAACGGGGAGCAACGCGAGGTTGAGATCGCGCCGAACCGCACGCTGCTGGAGGTCGTCCGCGACGAGCTGCGGCTGACGGGCGCCAAGGAGGGCTGCGGCACGGGCGACTGCGGCGCCTGCTCGATGATCGTCGACGGCAAGCTGATCACCTCCTGCCTGATGCTGGCGCCGCAGGCCGACGGCAGCGAGATCACAACGATCGAAGGCGTAGCTCAGGACGGCAAGCTGCATCCGCTTCAACAACAGTTCATCGACCACGGCGCCGTCCAGTGCGGTTTCTGCATCCCCGGCATGATCCTGGCCGGCAAGGCGCTGCTGGACAGCAACCCCGCGCCGAGCGAGCTGGAGATCCGCGAAGCGATAGCCGGCAACCTCTGCCGCTGCACGGGCTACACGAAGATCGTCGAGGCGATCGCCGCGGCGGCAGACTAGAAGACCAAGGCCGGGCAACCAGCGGCTCAACAGACTCTCAACAGATAGGAGCGGCCCATGACTACGTACACCACCGTCGGCAAGCCGATCCCGCGCGTTGAGGGCACGCACAAGGTCACCGGCAATTCCACCTACGCTGCCGATGTCCAGTTGCCCGGCATGCTGCACTGCAAGCTGCTGCGCAGCCCCTACGCCCACGCCAAGATCGTCAGTATCGACACAACGAAGGCCGCGGCGCACGCGGGTGTGGAGCGCATCGTCACGGCCGACGACCTGCCGGAGTTCGAGGCACGCTACATGTCGAACCGGGCGTACAACCTGCTGGCTGGCGAAGAGGTCGTCTTCCACGGCCAGCCGGTCGCGGCCGTCCTTGCGACCGACGCGACGGCGGCGGAAGAAGCGCTGGAGTTGATCGACGCCGTCTACGAAGAGTTGCCGGCCGTCTTCGACCCGCTCGACGCGATGCGAGACGACGCGCCGCCGGCCCGCGCACCCGTCGGCGAGATCGATCGCTCAGAGTCGAAGGGCCACGTAACGGTCGAGGTCGAAGAGGAACAGTCGGACAAGCCGAGCAACGTCGTCTCGCAGACGAAGTTCAGCCGCGGCGACGTCGAGGCCGGGTTCGCGGAGTCGGACGTCGTCGTCGAGCGCACCTGGCGCAGCGCCATGATGCACCAGGGCTACATCGAACCGCACGCGACCGTTGCGTCCTACGACCCGATCAGCGAGGAGCTGACGATCTGGACCGCGACGCAGGGCCAGTTCTTCGTGCGCGACCAGATTTCCCGCATGCTCCGCATCCCGGAGACGAAGATCCGCGTCATCGGCACGGAGCTAGGCGGTGGATTCGGCGGCAAGATCTTCCTCACGCAGTCGCTCGCCGCGGTGCTGACCCGCATCACCAGCCGGCCGGTCAAGCTCGTCTTCAGCCGATCGGACGACCTCGTCGGCGCGAATCCGGCGGGGCAGTGCGTCGTGGACCTCAAGACGGGCATGAAGAATGACGGCACCGTCACTGCGCTGCAAACCAAAGTCATCTACAACAGCGGCGCGTACCCAGGCGCGCCCGTCGTCATCGGCGCGATCCTGATCGGCGGGTACTACAAGTTCCCGAACCTGGAGATCGAGGCCTGCGAAGTGCTCACGAACAAGGTCAGCGTCGGCGCGATCCGCGCGCCGGGCGCGCACAACGTCACGCTCGCGATCGAGAGCCAGATGGACATGATGGCGCGCGAGCTGGAGCGCGACCCGCTGGACGTGCGGATGCAGAACGCGGTGGAAGCGGGCGACGAGATGCCCAGCAAGGCCGTTTACTCCAGCATCGGCCTCAAGGAGTGCCTGAAGGCCGTTCAAGACAGTGAGATCTGGCGCGACCGTAACGAGCGGCCCGCCACGCCCGGTAAGCGTCGCGGCGTGGGCATCGCCGTCGGCGGCTGGCTGGGCGGCCTGCAACCGGCCGGCGCGCACGTCGAACTGAACGGCGACGGCACGCTCAACGTCATCGTCGGCTCCAACGACATCACGGGCACGAACACATCGTTCGCGCAGATCGTCGCGGAGGAGTTGGCCGTGCCCCTGGACATGGTCAACGTCGTCACCGGCGACACGAAGACCGCGCCGTTCGCGGGGATGAGCGCGGGCAGCAAGACGCTCTTCACCGTCGGGCGGGCCGTCAAGGCGGCGGCGGAAGACGTGCGGTCGCAGTTGCTGGGCGTCGCGGCCGAGCGGCTGCAGGCCAAGGTGGAGGAGCTGGAGTGGAAGGACGGCGTGATCAGCGTCGGCGGTGACGCTGAGAAGTCGATCAAGTTCCGCCAACTAGCCGGCATAACGACCGGCTTCGGCGCGCAATACCCGCCGGTGATCGGCCGGGGCGCGATCAGCGCGCGGCAGCAGGCGCCCGGCTTCACGGCCCAGGTCGCCGAGGTTGAGGTCGATGAGGAGACGGGCGAGGTAACGCTGCTGCGCTGGGGGATTGCGCAGGACGCCGGCTTCGCGATCAACCCGCTCTCCGTCGCCGGACAGATGCAGGGTGGCGCGACGCAGGGCATGGGCATCGCGCTCTGGGAGGAGATGCTCCACGACGAAGGCGGCCGCCTGATCAACGACGGCCTGCTGGACTATCGCATGCCCACGGCGCTCGACGTGCCGAACATCGAGACGTACATCGTCGAAGTGCCGTCGGAGGACGGACCTTATGGCGCGCGCGGCGTCGGCGAGCCATCGATCATCCCGGGAGCGGCCGCCGTCGGCAACGCTATCGAGGACGCCATCGGCGTACGCGTCGCGGAGGCCCCGTTCACGCCGGAGCGCATCCTGCGCGCGATGGGGAAGATCTAGCGGCGTAGAAGGCAGCGGCGGCTATGGATGCTGAGTCAATTACTCTCATCGCATTCTGGGGAGGTTTAGGCGCCCTTGCCATCCTAGCTTCGATCGTCGGCAGCATTCGGGCAGCTCTCCAAAGACGGGAGCAGTCTGTGAAGAAGCAGCTTGCCGCACGAGAGAATCAGCTAAGGGGAGCAACACAAGAGCTTGAGGTAGAGCGGCAACGAGTGGCGGCGCGAGAGCTAGCGCTTGGTCAACTCGTGCGCCAGAAGACGACTGGGTTCCCATGGTTGGCCGAGGCCTACGATGACTTTCTTCGGCTGCAAGACGGCAACGTAGCGCAGGTCCTGCGCACCAAGCGCCATCCGGCTCCTAAAGCCGCCGCAACGCTAAAAGAGATTTCAGTACTTCGCCGCGCCGCAGAGAAGAAAGCCAAAGTCCTCGAATACGTCCTTAGGTACTACGAAGACCTCTTCCCTTGGCTACCGGAACTGCGGGGAGAAGATGTTGACGAACTGCTGATTACGATACTGCGTCCAACCGGAGACAACGAACAAGAAGAGCAAACTGATCCTGCGAGACATTGGCTCACCGCTGCCGAATACGAGAGCCTATCAACGGCGCAGCGAAATCAACTAGCTCTTGATAGATACCGCAAGAAGCGGAAGCGACCGTGGGAAATCGGCAGAGACTACGAACGCTACGTGGGCTACCAGTACGAGAAAGATGGCTACAGCGTCTACTATCAAGGAATAGTAGAGGGTCTGGAAGACCTCGGGCGAGACCTCGTGGCCACGAAAGGCGACAGGGCAGTAGTAGTTCAATGCAAATACTGGAGTCAGCACAAGCAGATCCATGAGAAACACATCAATCAGCTTTTTGGCACGGTCACTGCATACGCAATCGACAACACAGACGCCCACGTCTCTGGCGTCTTCTGCACTTCGACTACCCTGTCAGATCGCGCTAGAGAGTTTGCAGAAAAACTCGGAATCGTTGTTGTCGAAGAGGCAAAGCTAGAAGACTACCCATCTATCAAATGCAACATCTCCCGTAAGAACGGCGAGAAGATATACCATCTTCCGTTCGACCAACAATACGACAGGACGATAGTCGAAGAGAGCCGGTTTGAGCGATACGTTGGTACCGTCGCCGAAGCTGAGAGTCTCGGCTTCAGACGCGCTCTTCGCTGGCGAGGACCGGACGAAGAGCCAGTGTCATCGGGTGACAATTGACTGCCGCTATCCTCCTCGCCGCTGGTGAGTCGTCCCGCATGGGACGGCCGAAGCCGCTGCTGCCCTGGGGCGACAGCACGCTGATCGAGTACCAGGTGCGGGAGCTGCGCGCGGCGGGCGTCGACGACATAATCGTCGTGCTCGGACATGGCGCTGAGGAGATACGTCCGCACGTGCCGCCGGAGGCAACTATTGTCGTCAACGAATCGTACGCGGAGGGCCGCGCGACGTCGCTGCGCGCAGGCGCGGCGGCGGTTGCAGACGACAGCGACCCGATCGTCGTCCTCAACGTCGACCAGCCGCGGCCGCGCGAGCTGCTCTCGACGCTCCTGGCTGCACACGGCAACGCAGACGCCTCGATCACGCTGCCTACCTACGAAGGCAAGCGGGGCCATCCTGTCGTACTCGCGGCGGCGCTGCTGCCGGAGCTGCGGTTGGCGAGCGACGAGTCGCGCGGCCTGCGCGGCGTGCTAGAGGCGCACGCGGGGGAGATTCACGAAGTGGCGGTCGCTACGGAGATCGCGCGGTTGGACATCAACACCCCCGCGGACCATGCGCGCGGCCTCCAGCTATTTGGACTCACGTCAAAGGTCTAGGCAGCACGTGCGCGGCCTCCAGCTATTTGGGCTCACGCCAAAGGACTAGGCCGCGCGTGCGCGGCCTCCACCTGCTTGAGCTCACGTCAAAGGACTAGGCCGCGCGTGCGCAGCCTGCGGCTGTTCGGGTTGGCGGAAGCGGCCTAGTCTTCGGCGGCGTCTACTGCGTCAGCGGGAGCCACTACCTTCGCGGGGATACCGACGGCGGTTGCGCCGGCCGGCACGTCCGTGACGACGACAGCGTTGGCGCCGATGCGGGCGCTCAAGCATTCTTGACTAACGCCAGCGGTGGTCTATAATGCTCATGCTTGGCTTGCCAGGCAGACCAGTCCCACATCCGAATCCGCGCCCGTTCGGTGCGCAACTGGAAGGAGACGCCTGCATGGCAGAAGCAGAGTCAGCGACAGCCGAATCGAAGCAGCTCCCGATCCTCCCCTTCCTCCGCCTCGGTGAGAAGGACGGTGAAGACTCCTACCTGTTCGGCAGCAGGTGCAAGTCCTGCGGCGCTACGTACCTGGGCGACCGCATGGCCTGCAGCAAGTGCTGCTCCACCGACCCGATGGACGACGTCCGCCTCAGCGACCGGGGCGAGTTGCACGTCTTTTCCATTGTCCACCAGTCGGCGCCGGGCGTCCCGACGCCGTACGTCGCGGCGATCGTCGACCTGCCGGAAGGCGTCAGCGTGCGCTGCAACATCGAGGGTGTCGAGCCGGACCCGAAGAACCTGGAGTTCGGCATGCCGGTGGAGATGTACACGGAGAAGGTCCACACCGACGATGACGGCAACGAGATCATCGCGTTCAAGTTCCGGCCTGTAAACAACAACTAGCCGCGCTATCGAGAGATAAGGGGAATGGGCTACGCGGCGCGCCGCGCAGCCTCTCGAGGAGGAGAGCGACATGAGAGACGTAGCTATCGTTGGCGTATCGATGATCAAGTTCGGGCGGTACCCGGAGAAGGCGGTCCAGGAGCTGGGCGCGCAGGCCGCGCTGCTGGCCCTGAAGGACGCCGGCGTCACGATGAACGACATCGAGCTGATGGCCAGCGGCAACCTCTACCAGGCCAGCGCAATGATCGGGCAGCGCATCCTGAAGGAGATCGGCCAGACGGGCATCCCCGTGATCAACGTCTCGAACGCCTGCGCGACCGGCTCGACCGCGTTCCGCGAGGCCTACGTGGCCGTCGCTTCGGGCCAGTACGACGCGGCGCTTGCCGTCGGCTCGGAGCAGATGGGCAAGATGGGACTGCTGGGCGGCGGCGGTGGCGGCGGCATCTCGCCGGAAGGCATCGTGGGCTCCGGGCTGATGCCGGCGGTGTTCGGCCAGGCCGGTGTGGAGCACATGCGCAAGTACGGCACGACGCAGGAACACTTCGCGAAGATCGCCGTCAAGAACCACAAGCACTCGATGGCCAACCCCTACGCGCAGTACCAGATAGAGACGAGCCTGGAAGACGTGATGAACGCCCGCGTCGTCGCGTGGCCCAACACGCTCTACATGTGCTGCCCGACCGGCGATGGCGCAGCGGCGGCCGTCCTGATGTCGATGGAGAAGGCCAAGCAGTACACGACGAAGCCGATTAAGGTCGCCGCCTCCGTGCTCACGTCCGACCCCTGGACGGAGCGCGACCTGACGTTGCCAGACGTCAGCACGCTGACGCGCAACGCCTCGAAGCAGGCCTACGAGGAGGCCGGGCTGGGCGCCGACGACCTCAACGTCGTCGAGTTGCACGATTGCTTCGCGACGGCGGAGCTGCTGCACTACGAAAACCTCGGCCTCTGCGCCGACGGTGAGGCCGGCCGCATGATCGACGAGGGCGAGACGAGCATCGGCGGCCGGATCCCGGTCGCGCCGTCCGGCGGCCTGCTCTCGAAGGGCCACCCGCTGGGCGCGACGGGCGTCGCCAACATCTGCGAGGTCGTCTGGCACTTGCGCGGCCAGGCCGGCGCGCGGCAGGTGGAAGGCGCGAAGGTGGGCCTGGCGCACGTGATCGGCCTCGGCTCGGCCTGCACGATCAACGTCCTGCAGGCATAGGGGCCTGACGGCCTCGGGCCTCTCCCTTTGGGAGAGGGCGACGCTCCTTTCCCAATGGGAAAGGAGCAGGCCTCTTTCTCGGAGAGAGGAGATCGCTACAGAAACAACGCAGCGCCGGTCCGTGAGGGCCGGCGTTGTTGCGTGCGAACCGACAGGCGCTACTTCCTCGTCGAGAAGAACAGGAACATCTACGAGTACGGTTGCCTCAACGTTCACTGCGCCGAGAACGCGGGCGAGCCGGACTAGGCCCCTCAAGCCGCTGCCGGTCGGGGTGTGCTAGACTTCGCGCTGAAGGGAAGTAGCCGCCAATGACAGACCAAGGTTCAGCTATGCCAGGGCAGGACACCCCGATGACGCCTGAACGGGCAGAGGAATGGATTCGTGACCTCTCCGCCGATCTGAGTATTCCGCAGCCGAAGCATCGGGTAGATGACTCGCCGGAGCAGGCGAGCGTCAAGCAATATGCTGGCGGCTACGAAGCTGACACCCAGACCATCGTGTCCGTTAGGTGCAGGGACGGCGATCCTGATCCTGTCGGACAACGAAGGCTACTTCGCCAATTCGCCAGGCACCTGCACGAGATGATTGGCGCAACCCACAACACTGCCAACTGCCAGTGTGATGCAAAGGTAATCGAGGCTGCGAAGCGTCTGCATCTCTTCGACGCCGAGTAGGACTAACTAATCCCGCGCGGCACGCAGACTAGCAGGGTTGCGAAGGGCACACGGAGGGGGGCACGGCTCAGGCTGCACGATCAACGTCCTGCAGGCACAAGCCAGCCTGCACTTTGTTAGACCCCGAGCAGCGTCGTCCCAAGAGGGCTGGCGCTGTTTGCATTAGGGGCTTGACAGCACGGGGGAAATCAGCCAGAGTGTTGCGCAAGTGGAGGGTTGAGCTCCGAAAGATACGAGCTTCGACATCTCCTTTGAGGCGGCGGCGCACGCCCTCTGCTCGCGCCTCCAAAATCATCCAGTCCGCGCTCAGCCCCATCGCAACTTGGGCGCTGTGGGCGACAGAAGACTTCGGCTAGAGACCACACCGCAACAGAGATACTGTGGGTGCCGGGGCTGCTATGGTGCATCAGCTATGGGCAAACGTGCGCTCGTCATCCTTGGCGCCGGAGCATCTGGCGATCTGATTTCGCTGAAGGTAGGCCGTCCAACCGATCAGGACCTCCGCCCGCCACTAACATTCGAGCTCTTCAACGAACGGTACAGCCCCATTCTTGACCGCTATCCGAGAGCTCGGTCCCTTGCGGCAGTCGTCCTGGATCGACTGTCGAGAGACGAAGCTTTGGAAGCCATCTTTCGTAACTTGGCTGAATCGAACGAACCGCACATCGTGCGCCAATTCCAGGAGATGCCCCTGTACCTCCAGGAGCTTCTTCATGAGGTGAGCGCCGGTTTCTGCAGCGAGCCGGTCAACTACTCACGCTTAGTGAATCGCCTCCTGGCCTCAGATTTCGAGAGGGTCGCGTTCGTGACGCTGAACTACGATACCCTTCTCGATCAAGCGCTAGGGACTATCGACGTGCGCGGCAAGATTTTCGAAATGGATGGCTACGTTCGAGACAACTGGATGCTCGTAAAACTGCATGGCTCGGTAAACTGGGGCCGAAAGGTGATGCAGCCCAAGAAGGCCACCGGGCATCTCTTCCGTCAGTTTTCCGAAATAGCTCTACCCCCCACGGTATCGCCGAACGACTTCGCAGAGTCCCCAACTGCGGAATACCTCGCAAATAGTTTCCCGAAAGTCCTTGACATACTGGAGGATCAGGTCGTCTTTCGAGAAGGCCGCAGCGACTCCGCCCGCAGGGACGGTGAGGACTTCTACTACCCCGCGATAACGATCCCCGTGGAAGGCAAGGCTGGATTCTCCTGCCCGCCGGAACATGTCCTATCGCTGCAGGAGTTCCTGCCGACCTGTCGGAACGTGTTGATTATCGGAGTGAGCGGGAAAGACGACGACCTACTGAAACTTCTGAAGGAGCATCTGCCACCGTGTGACACGGTTTCCATTGTCGCGCATAGCGAGTCCGCAACTAGCGACGCCGCTCGCCGCTTCAATGAGGTTCCGCCACTCGCGGCGGCCGCAAAGGGCGGCGTGCACACCGAAGGTTTCAGCACGTTTGTGAGGCAGCGCGGACTGGAGAAGTTCGCGGAGCTCGCGGTAGAGCGTTAGGCGAACGAACCATGGGCGTCCCACGGGTACTTCTCCCGTAATGGTACTCCATAGCCGGACGCCTGCGTGTAGAGTGTCGATTGAGGAAGCATGCCGGCAAGACAGCAATGGACAGCAGAGGAAGCCCAGGCGTGGTACGCCGACCAGCCGTGGCTGGCCGGCTGCAACTACGTCCCGTCGAACGCGGTCAATCAGCTCGAGATGTGGCAGGCGGAGACGTTCGATCTGGAGACGAACGCTCGTGAACTCGGCTGGGCAAGCGACCTCGGCTTCAACACGGTCCGCGTGTTCCTCCACGACCTGCTGTGGGCGCAGGACCAGCGCGGCTTCATCGACCGGGTGGACCGATTCCTGGACACGTCAGCGGGTCTTGGCATCCGGCCGATGTTTGTCCTGTTTGACGGCGTGTGGGACCCCTTCCCCAAGCTAGGCCCGCAACCAGCGGCTCGGCCGCGCGTTCACAACTCGAGATGGGTGCAGAGCCCGGGCGCTGAGGCGCTCGCCGACAGCACGCGGCACGAAGCGCTGGCCGGCTACGTCGGGGGAGTCGTCGGCCACTTCAGGGACGACGAACGCATCGTGGCGTGGGACCTGTTCAACGAGCCCGACAACCCGAATCCCGCCTACGCCGCCAGCGAGCTATCGAACAAGGCGGAGCTCGCGGAGGAGCTGCTTCGCAAGTCTTTCAGCTGGGCTCGCGAAGCAGGACCAAGCCAACCGATCACGGCCGGCGTGTGGCGCGGGCGCTGGGGCGACATCGATACGGTCTCTGCGATCGACCGGCTGATGCTTACCGAATCCGACGTGATCTCGTTCCACAGCTACGCGCCCGCCGAACGTGTATTGGAGTCGATCGAAGAGCTACGGGTATACGGCCGGCCGCTACTGATCACCGAGTACTTGGCGAGACCGACTGGAAGTACGTTCGAGACGGTGCTGCCCGTACTCCGCGAGCAATCGGCCGGCGCGTATAGTTGGGGCCTCGTCTCGGGCAAGACGCAGACGATCTACCCCTGGGACTCGTGGACCAAGCAGTACGCGGAGGAGCCACCCCTCTGGTTCCACGACATCCTGCGTCCGGACGGACGTCCGTATCGTGAAGCTGAAGCCGAAACGATCCGGTGGCTGACGGGCAACGGCTAAGCGTTTCGAAGAGTGGGTATCGGCTGTAGGATTCGAGCGGTCTAATTCGTCAGCGCCGGCCCTCACGGGTGGGCGCTGTTGACGTCTGCCCACTTGACAACGTCCGCGAAATTAGGCAAAGTGTTGCCCACTTGGTGGAAGGTACCCCGGCATACAAAACGAAAGCGGTGACACGCGGCGGGTTGCGCTGAGCGGCCGGGGTGCAGGGGGTAGACATGGCGGCCTGGCTGGATCGTTACTGGAAGGTCATCACCATCGCGCTTGTGGCAGCCGTTGCGGCCGCCGCCGTGGCGTTCGTCCTCGACCAGCGCGCGGATAACGAGCCACTCACCATCAACCTCGCCGACCCGGCGCCCACCGGCCCCATCGAGGTCTACATCACCGGCGCGGTCGAGCAACCCGGCGTCTACGAGATGCAGGACGGCGACCGCATTATCGACCTGCTCTACGAAGCCGGGGGCCACAGCTCCAACGCCGACCTGGAATCGATCAACCTCGCGCTGCGCCTGCACGACGAGGACCAAGTGCTCGTACCCCGCATCGGCGACGCGGGCCGCATCGGCGAGCCGACCGGCGGGCTGGTGTCGTCCGCGAACGGGCCGGAGGGCGACCGCAAGAACATCAACGCCGCATCGGCTTCCGAGCTCGACGACCTGCCCGGCATCGGTGAGGTCTACAGCGAGCGCATCGTCCAAGACCGGCTGACGAACGGCTCTTACGTCACGACCGAGGAGCTGGTGGAGCGCAAGATCCTTCCGCGCGCGACGTACGAGCGCATCGCGGAGATGATCACGGTCGGGCCGTGACGCTCATGAATCTCCCGCGCGCGACCCACGCGACGAATGAACGCATCGCGGACATGATTGCAGCAGGGCCGTGACGCCTCTGCCCTACTCGCGCCGCACGCCGTGACTCTGGTCTACCTGGCGGGGGCGTGGCTGCTGGGCGTCATCGCGGGCGCGGTTACGGGGGAGCTCTGGTGGCCAGGCGTCGCGGCTATCTGCGCTGCGGGCGTGGCGGCGGCGGTTCTCGAACGCAGGCCGACGTTCGTCTTGCTCGGCCTGGCCGCGGCCGGCCTCTTCCTCGGCGGCGCGACGCGCTACGTCGATCAGCAACCGCCGGTCGAACCCGGCGGCATCGCCGTATTCAACGATGGCGGCGACGTCCGCATGCGCGCGCTGGTGACGGACGAGCCGGAGATCCGGGGTCGCTCGCAGCGCGTCCACCTCACCGTCAGAGAGCGATACGACGACGGCGCCTGGCGGCCGGAGTCGGGCGGCGTGCTGCTGCAGACCTCGCTCTTTCCGCGCTACGAGTACGGCGACCTGCTGGAGCTAGAGGGCGAGCCGCAGACGCCGCCGGTCTACCCCGATTTCGACTACGCGGATTACCTGGCGCGGCAGGGCATCTCGTCGCTCGTCGCGTTCCCAGACGAGCCGTCCGTCATCGCGACCGGGGAAGGATCGCCGGCGCTGGCCGCCCTCCACAGCGTCCGCCGCCAGCTCGGCGACGCACTGGCGGCGTCGCTGCCGGAGCCGCAGGCGGCGCTTGCGCAGGGCATCTTCCTCGGCCAGCGCTCGGCGATCCCGGCGGACGTCAAGGAGGACATGAACGTCACGGGCATCACACACCTGATAGCTATCTCCGGCTACAACGTCAGCCTCGTCGCGGCGCTCGTCATCAGCGGCCTGGCCTGGCTGATCGGGCGCAGGCAGGCGGCCATCGTGGCGCTGGCCGCGATCGCGGCCTACACGGTGCTTACGGGCGCCTCCCCTACCGTCGTCCGCGCGGCGATTATGGGCGGCCTCTTCGTCTCCGCTACGCTCGCCGGCCGTCCGGGAAGCGCCCTCACGTCGGTCGCTCTGGCGGCGGCAATCATGACCGGCTGGCAGCCGCTCGTGATCGAGGACGTCTCGTTCCAGCTCAGCTTCGCGGCGATCCTCGGGCTGACGTATCTCGGACCCGGCATCCAGGAGCGGCTGGCGGCGTGGCTACGCGCGGGCGGAGTCGAGGCCGGCGAAGGCGGGCCTGCGGGCTTCCTGCTCGAGAGCACGTCGGTGACGGCGGCGGCCGTCATCGCGACCATGCCGCTGTTCGCGCTCTACTTCGGCCGAATTTCGATTGTTACGTTTGCGGCCAACGTCCTGCTCGTCCCCGCGTTTCCCATGATCCTGGCCGGCTCTGCGCTGACGGCCGTCTGCGGCGCCATCTGGCCGCCGCTGGGCGACGTGACAGGCTGGTTCGCCTGGACGATGCTCAGCTATATGCTCGAGGTCGCGCGCTTATTCGCCCGTGTGCCGCTGGCTTCCGTTCGCATCGACGGCTTCGGGGCCTGGCACGCCGCCGCGGCCTACACCGCCATCGCCGCCGGAGCATGGTGGTTGCGACGCCAGCGCCCGCGCGCGGACGAACCGCAGCGCGCCGTCCGAGGCGTCATGCTCCGCCCGATCTGGGTGGCCTGCGCCGGTCTGGCGGTGACAGCCGCTATCGCCTGGTCCGCCGTGCTCTCCGGCCCCGACGGACGGCTGACGGTGAGCGTCCTCGACGTCGGCCAGGGCGAAGCGATCCTGATCGAGGCGCCGGCCGGACGGCACATCCTCGTCGACGGCGGCGCGGACGGCGCGCTGCTGGCACGCGCGCTCGGCGAGGAGCTGCCGTTCTGGGATCGCACGCTCGACGTCGTCGCGCTGACTCACCCACAGGAAGACCACCTGGCGGGGCTCGTCACGGCCCTGGAGCGCTTTGAGGTCGGCCGCGTCCTCGCTTCACCGCGGACGGCGGAGTCCGCGACGTACGACGCCTGGCGCGAGCAGATCGAGCGGCGGGACATACCGTACACGGAAGCGTCTCCCGGACATTGGATCGACCTCGGCAACGGCGCGACGCTGCGCGTGCTCGGCCCGACCGCGGGCAGCGCCGGATCGGCAGAGATGAACAACGCATCGCTGGTGCTGAAGCTGGAGTGGGGCAAGGCGAGTTTCCTCCTGACCGGGGACATCGAAGTCGATGCTGAACAGGCGCTGCTGCGTGATGGGGCGGATCTGGAGACGACCGTCCTCAAAGTAGCCCACCACGGGTCGCGCACCTCCACGTCTACGGCCTTCCTCTATGCGGCACACCCGGCGATCGCAGTCGTCTCCGTGGGCGAGGACAACCCGTACGGCCACCCTTCTCCCACAGTGCTGGAGCGACTCGACGACGCGTTCGTCTACCGCACAGACTTCCATGGCACCGTGCGCATGTCGACGGACGGCGACCGGCTCTGGCTGGAGCCGGAGCGCGGGCCGTAGAACACGGGGCGACTGGTTGTTCTAGTGCCGCCGCTTGTTCCAGTGCCGTCCGAGACCATACGCTGGACGGCAGACAAAGGAGGACGCATGCGCTACATCATCTACGGCGCCGGCGCCATCGGTGGCGTCATCGGCGGCAGGCTATCTGCTGAGGGGCACGATGTCGTACTGATTGCGCGCGGCGCGCACCTGGACGCGATCCGCAGCGACGGCCTCACGGTCGAATCTGCACGCGGGACAGAAGTCTTCCGACTGCCGGCCGTCGAGCGGCCGGGCGAGATCGATTTCGGGGACGGCGACATCGTCCTGCTGGCGATGAAGACACAGGATACGGAGGCCGCACTGCTGGGGCTGCGGGCTGCCTGCGGCAGCTTGTCGCTGCCGATCTTCTGCGTCCAGAACGGCGTCGAGAACGAGCGGCTGGCGTCGCGCTACTTCGACGCCGTCTACGGCGTGCTCGTCTTCATGCCTGCCGCCCATATGGAGCCGGGCGTCGTCAGCGCGCACCTCTCCGGAAAGACTGGCATCCTCGACCTCGGACGTTATCCCAGCGGCAGCGACGCTCTGGCGAAGGCCGTGGCCGACGACCTCAACGGCGCCGACCTCAGCGTTGTCGTGCGTGACAAGATCATGCCGTGGAAGTACGCCAAGCTGCTGGGGAATCTAGGCAACGCGGCCCAGGCCGCCTGCGGGCTCGACGCCGAGATCGGCGACATCTACCGACAGCTCCGCGAGGAGGCGCTCGCCTGCTTCGCCGCCGCCGGCATCGTACACACACCGGACGACGAGTTTCGCGGCCGCCGCGAGGGGGTGCTCGTTCCCGGGCCGAACGGCCCGCGCAGGGCGGGCGGCTCGTCGTGGCAGAGCCTCGCCCGCGGCGCCGGTTCGATAGAGACCGACTTCCTCAACGGCGAGATCGCGCTACTCGGCCGCCTCCATGGAATCGCAACCCCGGCGAACCGCGCGCTCCAGCGCATCGCCGCGCGCCTCGTCCACGAGGACGCGAAGCCCGGCGCGATGACGCCGGACCAGGTGCAAGCGGAGATAGACGGCGGGGCGTAGGGTTAAAGCGGCCCGAAAGATTGGGTAGTCAAGAAGCCATTGCGGGGGTACCGTTGCTCTCCTACACAGATGGGATCGAGTCCTGATCAGGCGTCGAAACTGCGGTCAGATCAGCCGGAAGCGGCGATCCATCCGAGTCCGCCTCATCCACCTCTGCTTCAATTTCATTGGCGCGCGAGAGCTGAGGTGGAGGTGGCGTCCACTCAACCAGATGCTGAACAACCTCACTATAGAAGCGGTCCAGCAACGCTGAAACGTCCGTGATGAACCCGCGTCTGCCCGCCTTCCGCTTCGAACCGACATCCTGGGCAAGTGTGAGCACAAATGACCTGGGAGGATGACTCGCGTCAATAAGGACGTCCTTGGGATTCTCAATGACATGCCCAAGCAACTCTGACAGCGTGGTGCTCTTGCGTGCGAATCTTACGTCGAGCCGTACCGCTGGTGGCGCTTTACGAATCTGCCGCAGCAGCCAGTTCAGACGTGCAGTAGACCTCTTCAGTTCCGGAGCCCCTACCTCGACGGAGGCCTGGGCTATCATCCTTCTCAGGTACGCCGTAAGATAGATTGGCCCAACAGCGTTTGGAATCTCGATTGCGCCCGAGAGCGACCCCGCTTCTACCATTTCGCGAGTCAGCGCAGCGATCCTGCTGGCCGGGTCGGCGAGCTCCCTTCTGCTAAGCACGGGACGAACTTGCTCCCCCAACCGCGCACTCAATGTTAGACACAGAAATTGTATGAGTTGATCCCACTGAACAGCAGTCTCTTCAACCCCTTCGTCTCGAAGTCCTAGAGTCTCGTTCCGGGCTGCCGACCTAACCGCAACCCAGTGTTGCCCCATGTCGTCGAACTTTAGGGCTCCAGAGCCTTCATACTCCAAGTATCGAATTAGCTCCCCCAGAATCCATGCCTGGTCAAGATCACGCACACCCTGATGTTCCTTTATCATGAGCGCCTGTGACAGAATCCGACTCCATGAAAGGTGCGAGAGTTGGGCCTTCTTCGTCTTGATCTTGCTTACGCGCACCGGATGCTCGCCGGTTCCGCTCACAATCTGATTGCTGATCGTGAGGAGCCCGTCGAAGCCTTGCTCCTTCGCAACGTCCAGATATGCTTCCACCTGCTCTCGGCCTAGTTCGGCTGAACCCGTCTTGACCTCGACAAGAAGAGTCCAAGACTTGGTGCCGCGAACGACTCTGACCAGACCGTCGATTCTAACATTCCGGCCATCGGCGAGTTCAAACGGCACCTCACAGAATGCCTCGACGTGCCCTGCCGGCGCACCAAGCCCGCGCAATACGGATCTGCCAAATTCGTTCACAGCTCCAAGTACCGCAAGCAGTGCTGAAGCCGCTCTTCGTTCCTTCTCTTCTTGTCCGCCCAGGCCGGATACAGGAATCAAGCGTGCGGGATGCCAGTTGTCTTCACTCATGACCAAAGCACTCCTCAAGATGATTGCCGCCGTGGTGGCGCAATTGTACACAACTGAGGACAAAGATGCCCGCTACCCGCACCCTGACGCCGGACCAGGTGCAAGCGGAGATAGACGGCGGGGCGTAGGCGGCTGCCGCCGCGGACTGATAGAATACTTCCCCAGTTGACGAATTACAGCGGCCAGGCACACTAGCTACCCGCTGACTTGGGAGGCAATCGTCCTTGGCATCATCTTCGGCCCCCAGCACTCGACTGGATCTGGCCACGATCGCAGTCTGCGTCGTGGTCCCTACCGTTCTGGCAATCATTGTCTATCGCAGCAGCGCCGGCCTCTGGTTCTGGACAGACGACTTTGTCTGGCTGAACGCCGCGACCAACCCCAACCTATTCGACAGCGCGAAGGAGGCGTTCACGTTCCCAAGAGGAGCGACGCCATACTGGCGACCGCTGGTCGACTTCTACTTCTTCGGTATGTACCGAACAGTCGGTACGAACGCGACCGCCTATCACGTTGCGACGCTGGTGCTCCACATTGGATCGGGTGTGCTATTAGGCTTACTGGCATTCCGAGTCACCAGCTCCCGCATCACTGCCACACTGGCGGCGGCGATGTTCGTGATCTCACCCACGTACAGCACGATGGTCCCCTGGGCATCCGGAGTGACGGCCACGCTTTCAGGGTTCTTTTCGATAGCGGCGGTCTATCTCTACGTACAGTGGCTGCTGGGCGGTCGGAGCTACCGTTGGGTGTTGCTGGCCGTCGCGATGCTCGTCGCCGCTTTGTTAAGCAAAGAGGATGCCAGCGCCGTCATCGGCGTGCTCGCCGTCGTCGCACTGGCGCTGCGCCCACCCAGCCAGCTGCGAGACCTGCGAGCTCTCGGCCCCGCGCTCGCACCCTTTATCGCCATCGGGTTCGGATACGTGGTCTTGCAGCTCGTCATGGTCATCGGCACCGCTGAGACGCCGCGCGTCGACATCGGCTGGCACGCGGTGCCAAACCTGATCGACATGATGAACTGGATTAGCTTGCCGTGGCCGCTCTGGTACGCAGACTGGGTGAGCCCCGCTCGCTGGGCGGCGGTGGGCGTATTCACGTCGGTTGCGGCGATTACGACCGTGCGACGTCAATGGCTGTTGCCTGCATTGTATGCCTCTACCGTGCTACTGCTCACCCCTTCGTCATTCTTCACGGTGAGCTTCGAACCGCGTTGGACGTACCATGCATCGCTGCCATGGGCGTTCTTCATCGCTGTGTTGATCACGCACGGCTACGAGTGGCTCAGCGCGCGCAATCGAATCGTCGGCGGCACCGTGTTTGGAGCAGCATCGTTTGTGCTTCTCCTGGCGCTGGCGGGCAGATCAATTGACTCGCAGAATTGGATTCCAGACGAAGCGAACCAATACCGTCAAATCGAGCGCGTGCTGGCTGCGAATTGCACTGGCGTTACCGAGGACAACAGCGTCTATCTCTTTCCGCTGCCAGTTGTTGACGCAAAGGCCCTGGTGCCGCACCTTATCGGCGTGTTCCTCGCGGACGTCACAGTCCATCACGTCAGCTTTTCATCTCTGGAGCAAGCGCCAGTGCCGAAATCTAACGATTGCGGGTTGGCGTGGGACCCCACTATTGGGTACAGCGCGCAGACCGTACCGTAGGGCCGGTGAGGCTCCACGCATCTAAGCTGCTCCTCAGTGCATCGCCGCGCGCCTCGTCCGCGAGGCGGCGAAGCCCGGCGCGAGGACGCCGGACTAGGTGCAGGCTGAGATAGAAAGTGTGCCGCAGGTACGAATCGTGGAACAGATTGACGAGTCAGGGTGAGCATACCGGCTTGGCTTGATACGCAGCCATCGTTCAGTCCGTTATACTAGGTGACCAATTATGGCTACGAATCATTCTCGCCGATTACGCGTTCCGTCGTGGCTCCGGATGGTCCCGGCGCCCACTGATGTACCCGGTGTCGCACTGGCCCTGGCCGGGCGGCTGATGCTGCGTCGCCCGCCGATGGTGGCGACCGACCTCGTCAGCAACGAAGTCCCTGTGATCGTCGCCGGCATGCATCGCTCCGGTACGTCGATCTTCACGGAGATTCTCGCGAGCGCAGGCATGTACATAGGCGGTAGCGCCGCCGACGAGCACCACGAATCGTGGCACTTTTCCAGAGCCAATCGCGCAATGCTCGGCGAGGCGGCGGCGATGCTGTACGAGTTCGGCTGGTCGGCACCCAAGACGCGTGACTTCATCGAGGAACGTCGTGCGTACGCCGAGCGCGCCGTCCGAGAACTGCCCGGTTTTTTCGCCGACCGCGCCGACGAGCGAGCATGGGGTTGGAAGGACCCTCGCAACAGCCTGACGCTGGACATCTGGCTCTCGATCTTCCCGAACGCGCGGGTGCTGCACATCGTGAGGGACGGTCGCATCGTCGCGCTCAGCCTCGCCGATCGCGACCAGCTCGAACCGTCATTCGGCCTAGGGCTATGGGCCCACTACGTCGAAGAGGCCGAGCAGGCGATGTGCGGCCTGCCGGAAGAGCAGCGCTGCACTATCCGCTACGAAGATCTTGTCCGCGAACCCACTGCGACGGTGTCGCGCCTCCTGGACTTCGCGCGGATCGACGCGCCCGTCCGCGCGGAAACACGGACTCTCTTCAGTCCCGAGCGCGCATCCGCAAGAGACGCCGACCCCAGGATCGACGCCATCCGAGAGCACCCCGCGCTGGAGCGCTTTGGCTACGGCCGCGCCGTAGAAGCGGCATCCCCGACATTCGATAGCTAGTCCGCCGATACCTAGTCGGCCTCTTCTTCGCTCGCCACTCGCGCAAGCATAGCGCTTCGCTCTGACACCCCGCCCACACCGCCTCCATGGAGTCGCAACCCCTGCCAATCGCGCGCTACAGCGCATCGCCGCCCGCCTCGTCCGCGAGGGCGCGCAGCCCGGCGCGATGACGCCGGACCAGGTGCAGGCGGAGATAGACGCCGGGACGTAGGGCGACCGGTGCCCCTCTGCTATACTCCCTTTCGATATGCCGCGCACAGACGGACGCAATTCGACTGACCTTCGCCCCGTAAGCATCGCCACCGGCTACCTGCCCTGGGCAGAGGGCTCGGTGATGATCGATCTCGGCGGTACGCAGGTACTCTGCGCCGCGAGCATCGAACCCGGCGTCCCTCGATTCCTGCGCGGCTCCGGCGCCGGCTGGGTGACCGCCGAGTACTCGATGCTGCCGCGCTCGACGAAGGAGCGCACCGGCCGCGAAGTTTCGGCCGGCCGCCCGAGCGGTCGCACGCAGGAGATCCAGCGCCTGATCGGCCGCAGCCTGCGCGCCGTCACTAACCTCGATATCCTCGGCGAGCGCACGTTCACCATCGACTGCGACGTTCTGAAAGCCGACGGCGGCACGCGCACGGCATCGATCACGGGCGCCTACGTCGCGCTGCACCTGGCGTTCCAGAAGCTCGTCGACGACGGCGCCTACTCCGCCGTGCCGTTCACGACTGCCGTCGCGGCCACCAGCGCCGGTGTTCTCGACGGCGTGCCTATGCTCGACCTTTGCTACGAGGAGGACGCGGCGGCGGGCGTCGACTTCAACGTGGTGATGACGGGCGACGGCCGATTCGTCGAGGTCCAGGGCACCGCCGAGGACGAGCCGTTCCCGCGAGACGAGATGGACGGCCTGCTGTCGCTGGCGGAAGCCGGCATCCGGCAGCTACTCGAGGCCCAGCAAGCGGCTCTGACAAGTTAGATCAACGCCCAGCAGGCGGCGCTGGTGTCACGTCAGGCTGAAGCCCGACCCGCGGTGTTGTTGGTTCGTAGCCGAGGGTTCTCCCCCGCAGAACGAATCTCACCCTGAGCTTCGCCGAAGGGGCCAGATGCTTCGACGTCCTGCCTGCCGCAGGCAGGGCTCAGCATGACGAATAGACTCCCTGAGGGATGGTTTGGGCACCAGCCCGTCAGACAGGCGAATGCCTTTCTGACGCCTGATACAGCCCAGTGCGCTGTATCAGGCGTACTCGCCGAGGAACGTGCCACCGATGACGTGGATGTGGCCGTGTGGCTGGCTCTGCATCGCGTCGTGGCCGACGTTGGAGAGCATCCGGAAGCCCGCGGGACAGTGCTCCTCTCCAACCTGTACCGCCACCTCCGCGACATGGCCGATGCTCCGCCAGAGCTCTTCCTGGCTACGATGGTCCTTCGGGATCACGAGCAGCATCACCGGCACCCAGCGTAAGCGATTACGGAACACGAGCACTTCGTCGTCCTCGAAGAGGATTTCGGCCGGCTCTTCCCGTCTGGCGATTCGACAAAAGGTACAGTGCTCCAAAGCTCCAGCCATTCTACGAAGAGGTCGCTGGCGAGATCAAACCGCCGCCGATGCTGCTGACCGGTAGCGGCGCCGATTCGTCACCGAGAATAGACATGAAGGGGCTGCCACCGGCGTTGCGCCAGATGGCAGCCCCCGCTTCGATCTGCTAGTTTCCCAGACCTTTACCTAACCAACGCGACGGCGGACGGCCGCTCCGACGCCCAAGCTGGTGATGCCGAACGCTGCGGCAGCCAGCACCCAGGCCAGCGATATGCCGGAATCGGACATCGGGCCGGTGCCGCTCGTGGGCAGGCCCGGCGCGGCCTTCGTGGCGGTGAAACCTACGTCCACACAGGCAAGCGCTTCAACGCCGATGCTGCCGGAGACGCTGTCTCCGTCGAACGTGCCTTCCGCTACCGCGTCGACGCCCTCCAACGGCTGAAACGCATCGCTGAAACTCCCGCCGGAGATGGCGAGCGCAACGTTGACGATGAACGGCCCGCCCGGCGGGTCGGCGAGCGTATCGACGGCCACGCCGCCGACAGTTACGCCGCTAAGGAGTATCTGCGAAACCGACGACCCGTCGGCGTTGAGGACGAGGCTGATCGTGCCACCGCCGCACTCGGCTGTCAGCGTGTCGAGCGAGCCGGTGTAGGTCGCTCCGCCCTCCTGCGCGTGGACGCTGCCAGCGCCGAGCGCGCTCACAACGAGCAGCGCCGCGACGGCGAGCGCAGCCGCTCCCCCCAACCAACCGAATAGCTGACTCCTACGTATCTTGTCCAACGTTATCCCTTCCTTCCTTCCTGCATTCCTCTCCACCAGACGGTGTTCTGTATGCCAACTGATAGTCCAATCAGAGAGCTTTGTCAACCCCAACGCTCGATTGGGCGATGGCTCGTGTCATGATCGAGCAGCAATGCCCGCAACTCTCGATCTGTCACGCGCACGGTCCTGCCAACGGCCCGGCAGCGCCCGCTAGCGCTCCTTTCGCCGCAGCGCCGCGCCTGCGGCGAGGGCCGCGACGCCGAACGCCGCTGCAGCCAGCGCCCATGCGAGAGCAACGCCGGAGTCGGCGGGCCGACCGGTGCCGCCCTGGCCGAGGCCCGTCGGCGCGGCGCTGACGAACGGCATCGCGCCGCAGGTAGATGGAGAGACCGTGAGCCAACCCTGAATGTTGCCTAGAGTCTCGACGCTGCCGATCAGAGCGATCTCCTGGCCGGGATCGCTGCCAGGGAAATACGTCCACCCGAACGAACCGTTTTCGGCGATGGGAACCGTACCTACCGCCAAGGTGGCGTTCCCACCTGCCTGCACACCGTGCACAGCGACGCCTTCCACATGTATTTCGATGAGCGATAGCCCGTCCCCGCTCACGGTCAAGGTGAGGTCACCGGGGCCGCAATCTTCAGCTGCCAGGAGGATTCTTCCGCCATAGCGAACGGGCGGTCGCGTCGGCGGCGATTCGCCCGGGCCGCTGAACGTTCCCGCGCACTCCAGCGCATCGACGCCGACGACGCTGAAAGTGCCCGAAACACTGTCGTCTACGAAGGTCCCTTCGAGATGTACCATCACCACGCCGAGTTCCCACGGATCGAAGGTCCCGTCAAAGCGGCCCTCACTGTCGATAGGAATGCGAACTGGGATTGGAGCCCGCGAGAAGAAGCCGATTGGCGACCTCACGTCAGAAGCAATCAATTCGCTGATCCGCGTGCCGTGTGGATTGAGCCGCAGAGTCGTGGCCGGGCCGACGGTGAAATCACCCTCGCTGCAACCGCCGGTGGTATCGACCAGCGTGATTGAGTAGACGCCGCCGGGTATAGCGGGAGCCGTCTGCGCGTGCGCCGCTGCGGTGAACAGCGCGAGCGCCGCCAGCAGCGCCCCGCATGCGGGAACGATCCGTCGTAACATCAGAAACCACCTCCGTCTCATTCGTCTCATTTGCGCGAAACCTTGAATACGTGTCCGCTATCGAACGCGCCACCGCAGCGCTGCGCCTGCGGCGAGGGCCGCGAGACCGAACGCCCCGGCTGCCAGCGCCCAGCCGAGCGATACACCGGTGGCAGAACCCGCGCCGCCGCTGCCGCCTTGACCGAGCGACGTGGGCACGCCAACGACGAACGGCATTGCGCCGCACGTGGACGGCGACAAGGTGACGCCACCGGAGAGTCTCGCGGGTCCGACGCGGCCCAGCACGGCGATCTCTTGGCCAAGATCGCTTCCTGGGAAATAGACCCAACCAAACGAACCGTCCTCGGCCACAGGCACACTGCCTTCATCGAACGTCGCGGACGCCGCATGCAGGACGCCGTCCTCGTCGAGGAAGTCAACGACAATCTCGATGACGGAGAGTCTGTCGCCGCTGACGGTCACGGCAGCATTGCCGTTTCCGCAGCCGCTCTCGGACGAGCCAACGCTACCCCAGTACGTGCGCGGCGGCGGCGGCACCCAGGCCATCGCAAACGTTCCGGCGCAACCGGGCCCGTCCGGCGGCTGGGAACTGAAGTTGCCGGAGACAGTCTCGCCATCGAACTGGCCGTCCAGATGGATGATCGTGAGGCCAAGGTTCAGCGGATCGAACGTCTGGTCGAAGCTGCCATCATCGTTAATTGGCACATCGATCAGAACGTCGAAACTGGTGAAGTTGCCCAGCGGCGTCACCAGATCCGTCAGCTCCAACCCGATGACGCTCGTTCCTTCTCTGTTCACATAGAGTCCCGTCTCCGGGCCGGCGTAGACGGAACCCGTACTGCAACCGTCGCCCTCGCCATCGATCGTGCCGAAGTACGACCCGCCCAGAGCCGGCCCCGCCGTCTGCGCGAATGCGGCCGCCTGAAATAGAATGGCCGCAGCCAGCAGCGTCCCGATCAGTAGTACAAGTAGCCGCATCATTGCACCGCCCTCCTCCTGTTTCGCATGGCGTCCGCCATGTCGCGCCCCTATTGTGCGCCCCGTTGCCGCGCTTGTCAACGCCCTTCGTCCGTGGCCGCGGGCCGTGCTATAGTCCAGCAACATGACGACCCCGGCCGAGCACTCCCGGTTCCTTTCGTGACGGACTTCCAGCCCTTCCGCGGCCTGCGCTACAACGCCGCCGTCGCCGGCGATATCGGCGCGGCGCTCGCGCCCCCGTACGATGTCATCGACCCCGACGGCCAGACGGCGCTCCACGCCCAGAGCGACCACAACGTCATCAGGCTGGAGCTCGGGGAGCAGCGCCCCGGCGATAGCGACGCCGACAATCAGTACACCCGCGCCGCGCTGACGTTGCGTGAGTGGCGCGCGGACGGCGCGGTGATCCAGGACGAACAGCCCACGTTCTACGTCTACTTGCAGGAGTTCGAGCACGAAGGCAAACGGCGCACCCGCACGGCGCTGTTCGGGCGGCTGCGGCTGGAGGCGTGGGAGGCCGGCGTGATGCGGCCGCACGAGGAGACGATGCGCGGCCCGAAGGTCGATCGACTTAACCTGATGCGGCAGGTGCGAGCCAACGTCAGTCCGCTCTTCGCGCTCTACGACGACGCGCAGGGCCGCGTCGTTCCGTTGCTCGAGGGCGGCGAGCAGCTTATCGATACGACGACGCCCGACGGCCAGCGCTACCAGCTCTTCGGCGTCAGCAACGCGGCGCAGGTACAGGCGCTGACGGAGGCGCTGTCCGATCGGCCGCTCTACATGCTGGACGGGCATCATCGCTACGAGACAGCGCTGGCCTATCGAGACGAGCGCCGGGACGCGGCCGCGAACTGGACCGGCGACGAAGGGGAGAACTTCGCGATGGTGGCGATCACGGCCGTCGGCGACGCCGGCCTGACGCTGCTGCCGACGCACCGGCTCGTGCGGCCGTCCGGGCCGCAGGACGACCTGCCGGAACGCCTGCGGCGCTTCTTCGAGGTCGAAGACGTGACGCCCAAGAGCTACGACGGCACGGCACTGCTGCGGCTGCTGGCCCGCCTGACGGCGGCCGGAGCGTCCGGCCAGACGGCGTTCGGCGCGCTGGGGCTCGAGGAGGGCCGCCTGCACTTGCTGACGCTGCGCGACGCGGCCGCCGTCCGCGCGCTGATGCCGGACAGCCCGCCCGTCCTACAGTCGCTGGACGTGAGCGTGCTGGAGCACGCGGTGATGCGCGAGACGTTGGGACTGCAGCCGGACACGCCCGGCGCGGTCGACTACACGGCCAACGCGGCGCAGGCGATGGAGTTCGTCGAGCAGGCGAAGTGGCCGCTGGCGTTCCTGCTCAACGCCACACGCGTCGACCAGATCATCGAGACCGCGGACATCGGCGGCCGCATGCCGGCCAAGTCGTCCTACTTCTACCCGAAGCTGATTACGGGGCTCGTCCTGAATTCGTTCGACTGAGGTTGAACGGCTGTGGCCTTTCAGCTTCAGCTACGCGACTAGTGGGCGCGTAGCTGGACCGCTCGGCAGCGTTACTGCCCCTGCGCGATCTCGTTGAGCGCCTCGATGCGCTGTAGGATCGCTCCGGCTTCTGCCGCCGTTGCCGGGCGCGGGCGGTTCTCCACTGGATCGATGAAGACGGGCTCGACAGAGATGTCGATGACGGCTTCGTCGCTGAAGGTGACCGTGACGACGCCGGTCTCGAACGCGCGCGGGCCAAGAGTCGCCAAGTCCTCGGCGTCCAGGTCGAAGACGAAGTTTCCCAGGCTGTAGATGATCAGCCCGTCGCCGTAGCGCTCCCAGCCCTGCAGCGTATGCGGATGGTGGCCCAGCACAATCAGCGCCCCGGCGTCGATGGCGGCGCGGGCGAAGAGCCGCTGTTCGAGCGTCGGTTCGTCCACGTACTCGATCCCGCTATGCAGCGAGACCACGACTACGTCCGCCGTCTCCGCAGCCGCCGTCACGCCGGCCGCGATGCCATCGGCGGTCGCCAGCGCAACGCCCGGTGCGTCCGGGCCGGCGAACGTGTTCAGCAGAACGTCGGTGTACGAGAGGAACGCGACGCGCAGGCCATTCGCTTCGATGATGTGCGGACGGGCGGCTGCCGTGTCGTCGTCACCCGCGCCAGAGTAGCCGATGTCATATCGCTCCAGCGCGTCTATCGTGTCGGCGATGCCGTCCGGGCCGAAGTCGGCCGTGTGGTTGTTGCCCAGCGCGACGACATCGATGCCCGCGACAACCAGACCCGCCGCGAAGCGCGGCGGCGTGCGGAACGTGTAGAGCTTCTCCTCCGCGACACCACGCTCAGTAAACGCCACTTCCAGATTCGCGACCGCAATGTCGGCTTCCCGAAGCAGGTGCCAGATGCGCTGGTACGGGTAGCCGAAACCGTGTTCATCCATTAGCGTGGTCAAGTCACGGGCCAGCATCACATCGCCGACGGCCGCCAGGGTCACGATACGGTCAGGCGTCGGCGTCAGTTCCACTGCCGTCGGCGTCGGTTCCACGGTAGCGGTGGCAGTGGACTGCTGCGCTGCGGCCGCAGGCGCGGGCGGCCCGTCGTTGTCACCACAGGCGAATAGAGAGAGCCCCGCAACGAACGCTGCGGCAATCAGCGCTTTCTGCATCATGGCGATGGGACTATAGCGTAAGGGCCGCACCGCCGCCGCAGGTGCACCATAGAGATGACGGTGGCCGGCCTAGACCCGTGCCAGGCGCGCGGAGTGGAGGTCGGGGATCGACTCGAGCTGCTCCAACTGCTCTGGCGAGACCTCGTCATCGAGGCCCAACACCATCAACGCCCGTCCCCGCACCGCCTCGCGGCCGAGGTGCATGAAGCTGATGTTGATGTCGTGGCCCTCCAGGAAACCGCCGACGGCGCCCACCATGCCGGGCCTGTCCAGGTTCTCGCAGATCAGCAGGTAGCCCTCGCCGGTCGGGATCTCCACCCAGAAATCGTTCACGCGCTCGATGTGCGTCGCGCCGTGCGAGAACGTGCCCGAGATCGTGACCTGGCGCTCGCCGGCGTCGATGCGCACGGTGAGCAGGTTGGTGTACTCGTCCGAGGGCGACTTGCGCTCCGAAATCTTGAGGCCGCGTTCTTCCGCGACGAGGCTGGCGTTGACCACGGTCACGTTCTCCTCGCTGACAGGCGCGAGGAGGCCCTTGATAACGGCGGCCTTCAGCGGCGTCGTATCGTGGTTGGCGAGCTCGCCGAGGTACTCGATCTCGACCGACTGGAGCTGTCCGTCGCAGAGCTGCGTCGCCAGCGACGCGGTGCGCTCCGCGACATCGAAGAAGGGCCGCAGCACCTCCATGGTCTCCGGGGAGACGAGCGGCGCGTTGACCGCGTAGCGCGCGGGCTCGCCGCGCAGGACCGCCAGCACCTGCTCGGCGACGTCCAGGGCAGCGCGTTCCTGCGCCTCCTCCGTGAGCGCGCCCAGATGCGGCGTGACGATGATCTTGTCGTGGCGCAGCAGCGGCGAGTCGCCGGGCGGCTCATCCCGGAACACGTCCAGCGCTGCTCCGGCTACCCGGCCGCTGTCCAGCGCCCGCATCAGCGCGTCGCCGTCGATCAGCTCTCCGCGGGCGGTGTTGATGATGCGGACGCCAGGCTTCACCTTAGCCAGCGTCTCGTCATCCAGCAGGTCGCGGGTGGCGGGCGTCAGGCGGATGTGCAGGCTGATGAAATCGGACTGCTCCAGCAGTTCGTCCAGCGTTACCAGCTCCACGCCGAGGCTGTGGGCACGTTCCGCCACTACGTACGGGTCGTGCGCGATGACGCGCATCTCCATTCCCCGCATCCGCAGCGCGACCTCCGTGCCGACCTGGCCCAGGCCAACGAGACCCAGCGTCTTGCCGCGCAGCTCCACGCCGATGAACTGCTGCCGCTCCCAGCGGCCGGCGCGCAGCGAGGTGTAGGCTTCGGGCAGTTGGCGCGCCGACGCCAGCATCAGCGCGATAGTGTGCTCGGCGGCGGAGAGAGTGTTGCCTGTCGGTGTGTTGACGACCACGATGCCGTGTTCGGTCGCGGCGTCGAGGTCGATGTTGTCGACGCCGCTCCCGGCGCGGCCGATCACCTGCAGCTTGGCACCAGCCTCGATGACGTCTCTCGTGACGTTCGTGCCAGAGCGGACGACGAGCGCCTCGCAGTCCGCGATCGCCTCGTGCAGCGCCGCGCCGGCGAGCTTGGGACGCACGACGACCTCGGCCTCGCGGCTAAGGAGATCGATCCCGTCCTGTGCGATCGGGTCGGTAACAAGGATCCTCGGCATTAGCGGTCCCTCGCGTGGATCGTCTTAGTCGCGTATCGCCGCGCCTTGGGCATCTGGCGGCGCGCCTTCGCGCCTCGGGTGGCGCACCGCCACGCCTTGAGCGGCGCGACGGTCTCTCAGCCCAGTGGTTAGCGGACCTGCGCCGCCTCCGGCAACTGGTAGCCCAGCCGCGGCAGCGCCTGGCGCAAGGCATCGAACGTGGCGTCCAGATCCTCGACGCTGGCCCAGCCCAGGTGCCCGATCCGGAAGATCTTGCCG
The DNA here is from genome assembly GCA_029262675.1 of Chloroflexota bacterium. Lineage (GTDB taxonomy): Bacteria > Chloroflexota > Dehalococcoidia > DSTF01 > RBG-16-68-14 > JADFKB01. The sequence goes on from JAJCYW010000007.1 coordinate 109,251, forward strand.
GCCAGCTTGGCCTGCCCGCCGGCCATCACGACGCCGTACTCCTCGCGCATCATCTTGTTCAACGCGCCGCCGTCGACACCGTCCGGCACCTTCACCGCCGTCACCGTGTTGGAGGCTGAGGCCTCGTCGGCGGCGAAGAGCTCCAGGCCGAGTGCCTTCACGCCGCGCCGTGTATGCTCCCCTAGTCCGACGTGGCGCTCCACGATGCCGCCGATACCCTCCGCAATCAGCGTGTTCAGCGCGACGTCCATCGCGTAGAACTGCGAGACAGCGGGCGTCCATGGCGTCTGGCTCTTCTCCAGGAAGTCCTTGGCTTTCGTGAGGTCAAAGTAGAAGCGCGGCATCTTCGCCTGCTCGACCGCTTGCCAGGCACGCGTGCTGATGGAAACCATCGCCAGGCCCGGCGGCACCATCCAGCCCTTCTGCGAGCCGGTGCCGACGAAGTCGAGGTCCCACGCATCGACGGAGCACGGGAGCGAGCCGAGGCTGCTGATCGCGTCGACCATGATCAACACATCGGGCCGGGCGCCGCGGAGCGCGGCGGCCAGCGCCTGCAGGTCGTTCGTGACGCCCGTTGAGGTCTCGTTGTGCGTCAGCATCACGGCCGTCAGCGAGGGATCCTTCTCCAATGCCTCCGCCACCAGCTTCGGGTCGGCGGCTGTGCCCCAGTCGAAGGCCAGCCGCTCCACCTGCGCGCCGTACGTCTCGGCGATCGTCGCGAAACGGTCGCCGAACGCACCTATGGAGACGCCGAGCACGTGGTCGCCAGGCGAGAGGGCATTGACGACCATCGCCTCCATCACGCCGGTGCCGGAGGCCGTCAGTACAAACAAGTCGTTCTCAGTCTGGAAGAGCGTCTTCAGCCGTTCCGTAACGCGAACGATCAGTTCCTTGAACTCGGGTCCGCGGTGGTTGATCATCTGGCGGCTCATCGCTTCCAGTACATCTTCGGGGCAGGGCGTCGGGCCGGGGACTCGCAGGTTCACGATGCAACTCCTATATTGGGGGGAAGATACAACTTATGATACGAAAGCGGTTGGTGAGGGACAAGGTGGCGGGGGGCGCTTGGCGGCGCCGCTGGACAGGAGTCGCTTGACAGCCTCGCCAGGCAGTAGTAGTATAATCGCGTAAAGGCGGTGACGTATGAACAAACGCGAACTTCCAGTTTTCGTGTTCTGTAGTATTCTGTACGGGCTTGGGTAGCCAAGCGTAATGGTGGTTGCCTCATAGACTCCATGTGAGCCAAGGAGAAGCGCGTCATGCCTATCTCACGATTCTTCCGCCCTGCCAGGCTCATATTCATGCTGGCGGCGTTCGCCGCGGTGATAGGCGGCTTCTTCCTCGCAACTACCGTATTCGGCGGACACTCGCCGAGCGGAGCAGAGTATTCACGACCGAAGAGTTCTGGTCCGTCAACCCATTTCACTATGAGGCCTGAGGATCCGGGGTTCGTCGACTTCCTAACCGACTTTTCGGACTTTCCCATCTATTGGGTAGGTGATGAGATCAATGGGCTTTCGCTCGATTACATTGCTCGCAACGTCTTCTCGCCTGAAGTTGGCATCACGACGAACACGCTTACGTTCTTCTACGGAGAATGCGTATTCAGAGAGGCTCCCGCGGAGGGAGGTTGCTCGCGTCCTTTGACGATTGTTGTCGAACCTTACTGTCTCGTTCCGCCGGAGATGATCGCGCCTGAGGCAGCCACAGCTGGTATGGCGCGAGTTCGTGATGCTGCTGACGCGATGATGGCCGGCGGTGGGCTCAGGATTTGGACGGGTAGCGCCACAATAAAGATCTATGCCTCCAGCCTTGAACTCATCGACGACGCGACGGCTGCGCTCGTCTCCGTGAATGGTTTGGGACCCTCAGATACGGCCGATGCGTTACCTGCCCCAGACCGGGACTGTTCGGAATATGAGATGGTTCCGTATCCCGCCCAATGATGCATTCTAAGGGCGTCATCAGGGCGGGCCTCAATCATTCGCCAACACGGGGTGTATTCGTCGTGTTCGGTAGCGTTGCGGTCTATCTAGCCCTTGGACTACCTGTCTACTGGCTGTACTTCAAGATTAGCGGCACAATATATGACCCCACACTTCGCGAAGGGCTTGCAGCTCTTGAAGCCGTGTTTTACGTGTCCTACGCCCTACATCTTATCGGCAGTCTTGCCGGGTCTGCCTTGTTGTCCAAATGGGCAAGAGCGCCTTTGTTTCCAGTGTTGATTGCGTTTGGTTTACTGCTCGCCATTCTGGCGTACCCAACGATTGCTACTCTATCCTTCCTCAACGTTTGTGAGAGCAACGTGTCATTCCCGATGGGAGGTATGAACTGCTGAACGAGGAAGGAACCGGCATTGGCTTCAATGTCTGATGGGAGCGGTCATCTTGGGCACTTGAGCCGGTAACGAATGGAGCGGGCCTGGTGCATAGGAGACGACAACAATGAGTTTACAGGCGTGGTGTAATCGGTGGATCGGGTTAGCTGTACTTCTTGCGACAGCCGGGATGGCCGGGTTCCTAGCTGGCATCGTCGGTCTGCAACTCGCAAGCGCTGGAGAAACCCCCTACCCGGCCGGCCTCCTTTCCTATACCTATGGCGAAGGCAGCAATTGTAGCATGGGATCAGAAATAGATCCTATCAACTTGGTTTTCGTCAATCACGGTTATTCTGATGAAATCTCCGCACAGGCAGCGAATCACGGCGGTTGGTCTCATGATGCGGGATCCACGCAGCTTCTCGGTGATCAGTTCCGGTGCGAGGAGATGACTTCGCAAGCGGCAAGCAACCGGGATTTCCCGCTCCAGCCCAGGTTCCATATGCGGTATTACGAACACTTTACTGGTCCACCGAACCCTGTGCGCCGCGACGTCGACGACCTACGTTCTATAGCTTCATCTAGCGCCCATCACGAAGACGCAGCCACTTGCGGACACGCCCCCGATGACGACACGGAGGAGTTCACTTACCCTTGGGCGACTGTGTACGGGGGCTTCAACCGTGGACGTGAGGACATCCGGAAGAATTGGGTGGCCAACTCGGATCACGTCTTGGAGGACATACGGTACTGGGATAACAAGTTGCCCATGGAGCAATGTGATCACAACCCACCCTTCGAACACGGAATAGCCACTGGTGACGGATGGGTGTACTACATCCGGACGTTTGACGCCACGACCGATTACGATGACGACGGCTGCAAGAACGAAGCGGAACTCCAAACAGTTGCCGGCAGCGAAACGTCCGGCGGGCGGCGTGACCCGACTGATCCGTGGGACTGGTACGACGTGAACCAGGACGGCGTGATCGACCTGCTGAACGATATTCTGGGCGTCATCCAGCACTACCAGCCTGCCTCTGGCGGCGCACCGCCTTACCACATCGCTTTCGACCGCGGCGCATTCGACGGCCACCCTTGGGAAATGACCGCACCGGATGGCGTGATCGACCTGTTGAATGACATCCTGGGCGTCATCCGACAGTACACCCCCACAGGATGCACATGGATATAAGGAGGTTCCCCATGCCCCCGCTGTCTGTGAAGCAAAGAGCAACAACAGCCGACCTGAGGCCTGCGAGGCCATTGCTCGGAATTCTTGCCCTGCTACTGACCGTTGGGCTCGTTACGTTGGCGATACGAGGCCCCTGGCTGGGTTCGGAAACCGCGTCCGCTGCCAGTGGCGGGGCAGAGATGCGGATAGAGATCATCGCTGGCTCCGGCGGTTTCTGCAACGGCAACGACTGCTATGCGGAAGCAGGCGGCACGTTCACGCTCGGCATCGACGTAGTGGAGGCGCCGGCGGCTGGCTACAGCGTAGTGCAGACGGACCTCTTTACGGGCCATTACGATCCGGCGGCGAGCGAAGACGGCGCCGGGCCGAATACTTGCAGCGATGGCACGAACAACGGTGACCACGACTCCAAAGACCGATACGACGCCGATTGCACAACCGTCTATCTCAATTACTTCCCACGGGCCAACGCGGGCGAGGAGTTCATGGACGATGTCTTCGCCGCCGCGTTCCGTGTCACTAGTTACGTAGGGCGGATTCCTCATGCTGGCATGACGGGGCTCGTTCCGCCGGTGCCGACCACCTACTTCGAGGGCCGTCTTCTCGAACTCGACATGAGCTGCCCGGCGACGCCCGTAGCTACGTTTATCAACCTTCTGCCGTTCGGCGACCCCGTCGCAGAAACCAGCGGCGCCCTCTTTGTGGAGCCGGACCTGCAGACGCCGGTGACGCCCAAGGTGAACTCGCTCACGGTGAATTGCGTGTCGCCGCAGGCACAGCCCGGTGATACGGACGGCGACGGCTGCAGCGATGCGAAGGAAGCCGGGGCCAACCCAGCACTAGGCGGCGATCGCGACTGGCTAAACCCTTGGGACTTCTACGACACTAACGGCGATGGGGTCATCGACCTATTGTTCGACATCTTGGGCGTCATTAACCACGCAGGAACAGCCCCCGGCCCGCCGTATGATGTCAACTACGATCGCGGACCGTGGCTGGGAGCCAACTCGTGGAACGACACCACGCCTCCAGATGGCGTCATCGATCTGTTGAATGACATCTATGGCGTGATAGCCCAGAACGGCCACGACTGCAGCTAGTCGGGTGCTGTCCCGACCGGGGGCTCGCCACCGTTGTCCGGCATCGACACGCCGTCGTTCGCCAGGCGGTCGGCGCGCCGCCGTTCACGGCGGCGCAGCGCGCGGACGAGGCCCGCGGCGGCGCCCATCTCGGCGCGCAGCAGCTCGTTCTCCTCCATCATGCCGGCCGCCCAGTGCCGCAGCTTCTCACGGTCGTCGCCACGGTCTTCGCCAGCCTCCTCGGCATCGTGCAGCTCGTCGTATATCCGCCGCATCGTGATGAACGAGTCATAGCGAGACGCGAGGCGGTTGTAGAACTCCATCGGAAGCTGCCCGGCGAGAGGCACGCGCAGCTCGCGCCAGGCGCGATCGTCCAGCGCGCCTTCGCGGCGGCTCTCCTTGAGCAGGAGCTGGATGCGGACGTTGTTGGACAGCATCTCGCGCATGACGGCCAGGATGTGGGTCCGGCGTTCGTTTCGCTGGTGACGCCAGTCGAGATAGACGGCGCCGAGAAAGCCCGACGCGACGCCGAGGAAGCTGCCAATGAATCCGCTGATAAGTGTGTTGACGTCCATTTGGCCTCGCTGCCGCTGCGGTGTTCCAACATACCACGTTGCGGCTCATTGAACGCTCTCACTGTACAATGCAAGGGGTTAAGCGATTCGAGTGCCTAGCTTCCGGAGTGCAGATGGCAACGGACAATCCATATCGCGACCTCCCCTCCGTCGACAGCCTGCTGGCCGACGAGCGTGTACGCGCGCTCTCTGCCGAGTACTCCGGCGACACGGTGATCGCGCTGGTGCGCGAGGAGCTGGACAGCCGCCGCGCAGCGATCGCTAAAGGCGGCGACGCGCCCCCGGTTAATCTGATTGTCGACGCGATCGGCGACCGGGCGCGAGCGTCGCTGCGGACGACTTTGCGACCGGCGATCAACGCTACGGGCGTCATCATCCATACGAACCTCGGCCGCGCGCCGCTCTCGGAAGAGGCGCTGGCCGCGATGACGAACGTCGCGCGCGGCTACTCGACGCTCGAATACGATCTCGCCGTCGGCGCGCGCGGCACACGCCACGCCCACGTGGAGGCACAGATATGCAGACTAACGGGCGCGGAGGCCGCTATTGCCGTCAACAACAACGCCGCCGCCGTACTGCTGGCGCTTTCCGCGTTGGCCGCCGGCCGCGAGGTGGTGATCTCGCGCAGCCAGTTAGTCGAGATCGGGGGCGGGTTCCGTATACCGGACGTGATGAAGCAGAGCGGCTGCCGTCTCGCCGAGGTCGGCACGACGAACCGCACCTACCTGCGCGACTACGAGGCGGCGATCGGCGACGAGACGGCGGCGCTGATGCGCGTCCACAGCAGCAACTTTCGCGTCGTCGGCTTCACGGCCAGCGTCGGGTTGGACGAACTGGCCGCGCTCGCCTCCAAACGCGGCGTCGGCCTAATCGACGACCTCGGCAGCGGCTGTCTGCTGGACACCACGCAGTTCGGCCTGCCGAAAGAACCGACGCCGCGCGAGAGCCTGGCCGCAGGCGCCGACGTCGCGCTCTTCTCCGGCGACAAGCTCCTGGGCGGCCCCCAGGCCGGCATCGTTGCCGGCACGCGCGCGGCGGTCGATAAGCTGCGGCGTCATCCGCTGGCACGGGCGCTGCGGATGGACAAGGCCAGCCTGGCGGCGCTGGCCGCGACACTCAGCCACTACCTGAAGGGCGAGGCAGTGGACAAGATACCCGTCTGGCGCATGATCTCGTCGCCTGCAGATGAGATCGCCCCACGCGCACACGCATGGGCGTATACGACCGGCGGCGCCGTGCGCGACGGCCGGTCGCTGATCGGCGGCGGCAGCCTGCCGGAGGAGGGGCTGCCGACGAAGCTGCTGGCGATCTCCGGCACGGACGGGGCCTCCGTCGAGGCGCTGGCCCGTCGCCTCCGCGATCACGAGACGCCTGTCATCGCCCGCATCGAGGACGAGACGCTGCTGCTCGACCCGCGCACGGTTCACCCCGACGAGGACGGCATTGTCGTCACGGCGCTGCGCGCGGCGCTGGCGGACGCGCGCTAGACAGTGGCGCGCGAGCGCGCCGTTCACGAACGAGCGGTCATCATCGTCTCCGGCGTTTCGGGCGCGGGCAAGACCACGATCTCTGGGCTGCTAGCCGCGCGCTTCGATCTGGGCGTTCATATCGAAGCCGACCTACTGCAAGAGTTGATCGTCACGGGCGGGCTATGGCCACAAGAAGAGCCCGCCGACGAAGCGCAACGACAGCTCCGGCTGCGCGGCCGCAACGTTTGCATGCTGGCCGATTCGTTCTTCGAGGCCGGCTTTACGCCCGTCATCGATGACGTCGTGATCGGCTCGAGGCTGGACGAGTTCAAGAGCGATCTCCGCAACCGGCCGCTGCTCTTCGTCCTGCTGACGCCTCGCCGTGAAGTTGTAGAGCGACGCGACCGCGAGCGATCGACCAAGCACGTGTTCCACATATGGGGCCACCTGGACCAGGTGATGCGCGAGGAGACGGAGCGGACGGGCCTCTGGCTAGACTCGTCGGAATTGACGGCGGAGCAGACCGTGGACGAGATCCTCGCGCGCGCTTGGGACGAGGGCCGCGTTCGCCCTTCAGGCGACCGCGGCTTCGGCTGCTAGCGCAGCCGGGTCCGGATTCGCCCTTCAGGCAACCGCGGCTTCGGCCGCTAACGCAGCCGGGGCCGCCTATCCATCTGCCGCGAGGCCGTATACTGTCCTGGTTGCAGAACGACAGACCGCCGGTCGCGTCGCGGCCGGTGGCAGGCGCAGGAGGCACAACCATGGCAGATACACGTACCTGGAACCACCAGCACGCCGAGGTCAACGGCGTCAAGCTGCACTACGTCCGCGAGGGCGGTGGCACGCCGCTCTTCCTGATTCACGGCTGGCCGGGCTTCTGGTTCGAGTGGAACCAGAACATCCGGCCGCTGAGCGAACGGTTCGACGTCGTCGCGCCGGACATGCGCGGCTTCGCGTACTCGGAAAAGCCGGACCTGGCACCGGAGGTCGGCTACTCGGACGCAGTGATGGCGGACGACCTGGCCGCGCTGATAGCGAAACTCGGCTTCAGCAAAGTCCACGTCGTGGCCCACGACTTCGGCGCGGTCTGGGCGCAGCGCCTGGCGCGGCGGCGGCCCGAGCTGGTCGACAAGCTGGTGCTGTTCAACCCGCCCTACCCCGGCATCGGCGGCCGCTGGTTCGAGATGCCGCAGCCGTTCGAGAGCTGGTACATGATCTTCCACCAGCAGCCCTGGGCGGAAGAGATCGTCGGCGCGAACCGCTCGACAATCGAGACCTACGTCCGCCACTTCCTGCGCCACTGGTCGCACGACACGGACGTCTTCCCGGACGATGAGATAGCGGAGTTCGTCGAGGCCTACGCGCAGCCGGGCGCTATCCGCGGCGGCTTCAACTGCTATCGCGCGACGTTCCGCACGGCCGGGCAGGACCAGGACCCGCCGCAGGTCGGCCAGGAGACGCTCGTGCTCTGGGGTGACAGCGATCCGATACTGAAGTTCGAGTGGAGCGACAACCTAGGCCAGACGTTCACGAACCACACGCTGAAGAAGATGGAGGGCGCGGGCCACTTCATGCAGCGCGAGATGCCAGAGCGCGTCAACCAGGAGATCATCGACTTCCTGACTTGAGATCGCCGTCTGTCCTCGTAAGACTGCCGACCTGCAGTGACGGAGCCCGGGCGGCCGCTACGGGCGTGTGAACTCGATAAGATACCAGCCGTCGCCGTGAAACCAGGTTAGCTCCACGTTCGTTGCCTCGGCGGGGATGAGGTCGAGAGGCGGGGGCTGATCGTACATAGGCTGTGTCCTGAGCAGAAGACGGCTCATAAGAGATAGCTTCTTGTCGGCCGGCACGCCAACGTCGCAGATGACCACTCTGGCGCCGGGCTTGGCAACACGCACCATCTCATCGATAGCCGCCTTCCTGTCGCCGAACTCCGCGAGGCCTCCGTGGTGAAAGACTGCGTCGAACGCGTGGTCAGGGAAGGGGAGATGGGCCGCTTCACCCTCGATTAGGGCGGCTTCTAGCGCATGCTTTCCCTGCTTCTGCCGGCAGCGGTCCAGCATTGCCGCTGAGATATCGAGGCCCACGATACGGCCGTCTGAACCGACAGCGTCCCGCAGGAAACGCAGGTTTGTGCCGGTCCCTACGGATACCTCAACCACGCTCTGGCCAGAGTGCAACCCAAGGCGCTCGACGGCCTTGCGGCGCTCCTTCATCGCGGACACGCCACGCAGGAGCGCCGCGAGACGATTAGTCCAGTCGTACCAACGAGCCCTGCCCTCGTAGTACGTTCGTGAGTTACGCTCGTCGTCGTACATCTGGCCCTTCGCTCACTCCTGACGCGGTCCGGCGCAGGACGCGCGTGCGGACTGTATCACATCGGCCAACCGAAGCGAGTCGGCTCCTGCTAGAATCGTGGCGGAGGCATTCGTGAACGACCATACGCTTCGCGTCCTGGAGTTCGACAAGGTGCTGGCGCGCCTTGCGGAACTGACGACGTTCTCCGCCGGCCGCTCGCTGGCTGAAGAGTTGCGTCCGGCGACGGACCGCGACGAGGTAGTCCACCGTCAGCGGATCACGGCAGAAGCGCGCCGGCTGCGGGAGCTACACCCCCGGATCGGGCTGGGCGGTTCCCACGACGTGCGCGCGGTCGCCGATAAGGCCGCGCGCGGAGGCGTGCTCCAGGCCACGGAACTGCTCGAGATCGCCTCGACGCTGGTGGCCGCGGGCGAGCTGCGGCGCGTGATCGTCCGCTTCCGGCCCGACGAGCGCACGCCGCAGCGCGACGGACTGCCGCTGCTTGCCGATCTGGCCGACCGGGCGGAAGCGCTGCCCGAACTGGCCGAAGAGATCAACCGTTGCATCGACCACCGCGCCGAAGTGACGGATGCCGCCAGCCCCGCGCTCGCCTCGCTGCGGCGCAACGTCCGCCTCGCGCACGACAGGCTGCACGCCAAGCTCCAGAGCTTCCTCACGTCGACGCAGTACCGAGACGCGATCCAGGAGCCGATCATCACGCTCCGCGACGGTCGCTACGTGATCCCGGTCAAGGCCGACCAGCGCGGCCAGGTGCGCGGCATCGTCCACGACGTCTCCGCCAGCGGCGCGACCGTGTTCCTGGAGCCGCTGCCCGTCGTCGAGCTCGGCAACACGTGGCGGGAGCTACAGCTAGAAGAGCAGCGCGAGGTCGAACGCGTGCTGCGCGACCTGAGCGCTATGGCCGGCGAGGCGGCGGACGGCATCGTCGAGACCGTCGCGGTGCTGGCGGAGCTGGACCTGGCGCTGGCCAAGGCTCGCCTGGCCACTGAGCTGGACGCGCCGGAACTGCCCCACGCGGGGGAGGAGCAGGCCTGGATAGTAGAGGCCGGGGGGCCGCTGCATATGCTCAACGCCCGCCATCCGCTGCTGGCGTTGGGGCCGGGTTCGGAGCAGGGCGGCAGCGTAGTGCCGATCACGGTCACGCTGGGCGACGACTACACGGTGCTGCTGATCACGGGGCCCAACACGGGCGGCAAGACCGTCGCGCTGAAGACGGCCGGTCTGCTGACGCTGATGGCGCAGGCCGGCCTGCCGGTGCCCGCCGACGCCGGGTCGACCGTGCCCGTGTTCGGCGACATCCGCGCCGACATTGGCGACGAGCAGAGCATCGAGCAGTCGCTGTCGACGTTCAGCAGCCACATGACGCACATCATCGAGATCCTCGCCACCGCGCGGCGCGACAGCCTGGTGCTGATGGACGAACTGGCCGCGGGCACCGACCCCGTCGAAGGCTCGGCGTTGGCGCGCGCGATCCTGGCGCGGCTGCTCGACGTCGGCTGCCTCGTGGTCGCCACGACGCACCACGGCGAGCTTAAAGCTTTTGCGCACACGACGCCCGGCGTCAGCAACGCCGCCGTCGACTTCGACCTGGAGACGCTGCGGCCGTCGTACCACTTGACGATTGGCCTGCCCGGCGGCAGCAACGCGCTGACGATCGCGGCCAGGCTCGGCCTGCCGCCGGACATCATCGCCGCCGCCCGCGCCGCTGTCGACCCCGACCAGGCGCAGGTGGAGTCGCTACTGACGGACATCCGCCGCGAGCGCGACGAGGCGGCCGCCGACCGCGAGGCGGGAGAGGTGGCGCGAACGGGGGCCGAGGACGCCCAGCGCATCGCCGAAGAGAAGCTGGCCGAAGTCGAGGAGCGGCTGGACGAGATGGTCGAGCGGACGACGGCCGAACTGGAGGAGGACGCCAAGACCGTGCGCAACCTGCTCACGCAGGCCGAAGCCGCCGTCGAGAGCGGTCGCACGAAGCGCGCGGCGGAGCGGCTGGCGAAAGCCCTGGAGCGCAAGAAGCAGACCGAGGAGAAGCGGCCGCCGCGGCCAAAGAAGCCCAAGCCGAGGGCCCCGGCGGGCGACGGCCCCGCGCCCGAAGAGATCCAGCCCGGCGACCACGTCTGGATCGAGGGCTACGACCGCTTCGGCGAGGCGCTGGCAGTGCCCGACGAGCGCGGCGAGGTGGAGCTGCAGCTCGGGCCGTTGCGCGGCAGGATGAAGCTATCGCAGGTCGAGCGCGTGGAGCGGCCAAAGCAGCGCGGGGGCCGCGCGCCGGAGCCGCTGCCGACATCGACGGTGGCGCCTGTTGACGCGCCACCGCTGGAGCTGGAGGTGCGCGGCCAGACGGTCGACGAGGCGCTGCCCGTGCTTGACCAGTACCTGGACCAGGCCTACCGCGCGGCGCTGCCGTTCGTGCGCATCATCCACGGCCGCGGCACGGGCACGCTGCGCCGCCAGGTCCACGAGCTGCTGCGCAAGCACCCGCTCGTCCGCTCCTACGAGACGGCGCAACGGCAAGACGGCGGCGAGGGCGTCACGGTGGTACACTTGGCGGAGTAACGCGAAGCAATAGGAGGCGGCGCATGGCTGCAATTCAGTTTATTTTCGTCATTCTAGGAGGCGTCGCCGCGGCCATTGCGGTGACGGAGGCTATCTGGAAACCGTTCCGGCGGCACGTTCTGAAGCGGCCTGAATCGAAGGCTGCGTCCGAGGAACAAGTCGCGAAGATTAGCGATTCTTTGGAAGAACTGATGGCACACCTTGCGCCTAACCGGGAGGGCGTCATCGATGTCGGTACCGACGAACTTGCCAAGGCGACTGGCCCGGAGACGCTAGGACTCCTCGAAGAAGCATTGCGGCTGCAGGCCGAGCACAAGGAACGCGAAGCTATTGACGCCCTCTACGCTGCCTTTCAAAAGGATCTCGAGCCGCTGGCGAAAGCCCAGCTTCACAACATGCTTGGCACGAGCTTCGCAAAACTGAACGAATCTGAGGAAGCAGAAGGTCATTATCGCCAGGCGCTGGACGCGAGCCGCCAGGCTGACAACCGACAGGGCGAAGCCGCCGCCCTCGGCAACTTGGCCACTGTGTACGGCGACAAAGGCGATCTCGAACGCGCCGAAGAGCATCTTCAAGCAGCGCTCACGATCCAGCGTGATATCGGCGACCGGCTAGGCGAAGCTGGAAGTTTGGGCAACCTCGGCCTCGTCTACGCCACTCAGGGTGATCTTGAACGCGCCGAGGAACAGCACAGGCAGTCACTCGAGATTAAGCGCGAAATCGGAAACAAGCCCGGCGAGGCCAACTCCCTTGGCAACCTGGGCGGCCTCTATTATCAGCAGGGCGACATCGACCTGGCAGAGGAAAGCTACCAGCAGGCACTAAGGATTCATGGCGAAATCGGCGACCGCCTCGGCGAAGCCAACCAACTGTGCGGCCTCGGCCTTGTCTATGCCCGCAAAGGCGACTCTGATGGCGCGAAAGAAAATTACATTCTGGCACGCGAGATCCATCACGAAATAGGTAATCGCTTCGGTGAAGCACAAGACCTCGGCAACCTGGGTCTGCTCGCAGCCAAGCAGAACGGTAGTAAAGAGGCCTGCCGACTGTTGACGGAAGCGCTGGCCATCTTTGAAGAGATTGGTGCTCGGTTAGAGGTGGAACAGACTCGCAAGAATCTGGAGGAGCTCGGCTGCGAGTAAGGCTCACCTGCGGGTGAGCGGGCGGGCTGCAGGCTGGTGCGCGGGCGGGGGCGATTGGCCCGCGTGCGGGCGGGCTGCAGGCTGGTGTGCCAGCCTGCGGGCGGGCTGGCCCTACATTCCGGCGACGTCCGGCGCGAGAGGCTAAAGCCTGTCCCACAACCCTGCGCTTGACCGGTGGTGGTATACTGCGCCCGCAGTAGAAAGGACTCACACCATGATGGACATTACGGAAACGATTGCCGGAGTCAAGGACGCACTCGGAGAACGGCTCTCCGCCCAGACAGCCTACGGCGACCCGGTCGAGGTCGACGGCGTTACGGTGATCCCCGTCGCGCGCGTCGCGCTCGGCTTCGGCGCCGGCGGGGGCGTGGGAGAGGCCAAGCACTCGGAGAACGGCGAAGACGCGCCCCAGCCGGTCGGCGGCGGCGGAGGCGGCGGAGGCGCTGTGCAGCCGCTGGGCTTCATCGAAATCACGAGCACGGGCGCGCGCTGGGTGCCGCTGGAACCTTCGCAGGCAGAGCTGGCGCTGCGCGTCCTTAGCCTGCTGGCGATCATGCTGCCGTTCGGCGGCCGACGCGGGCTGCTGGGCCGGGCGCTGCTGCTGGTCATCGGCCAGGTCGCGGCGAGCCGGCTCTCGCGGCCGACGCTGCCGCCGATGGACAGCTTCAAGTTCGGCCGCAAGGCGACGGAGCAGGTCTAGGGCTGCTGCTACGGCAGCAGCTGCGGCTGCTGACGCAGCCGACTCATACACGAAGGAAGGACAGGTAGCCAATGGCCGACGCGTTCGACATGGTCAAGACCATAGTCCAGCGGGTGCAGGAGACGCTCTCCGTCCGCACGGTCTACGGCGATCCGATCACGGCCGGCAACGTCACGGTTGTGCCGGTCGCGCGGGTGGTGGTGCTCGGCGGCGGAGGAGGAGGCGGCGGCAGCGGCCGCCTGCCCGGCAGCGACGACGCCGCGGCGAAACTCGGCTCCAGCGGCGCAGGCGGCGCCGGCCTGGGCTACGCTCAGCCGATCGGCTTCATCGAGATAACGGACGGCGGCTCGCGCTGGGTGCCCGTCGAACGAGGCCAATCCGAGCAGATGGTACGCGCGCTGAAGGTCGTCGCCCGCGCCGTTCCCGGCGGCCGCCGCGCGCTGGCACTGGGCGCGCTGGCGATGGTCGCGCAAGTGCTGTTCGATAGGCTGGGCGGCGGAGGCCACGCACCGTTGGGCGCGCCGCCCGCACAGGGCTAGGCGAGGGTCTCTAGATCTTCGCGGATCGCTGCCGGCGTCAAGAACGACGACCTACAATATGGACACACATATGTCTCGCGGGTGGGGGTTGAGCCGGCCCCGACAGGCTAAAGCCTGTCACACAGCACATCTAACGGCGCTATGATCACGGTTCTTGCAGGCGGGGTCGGCGCGGCGAAGTTCCTGCGCGGGCTGGTCGACGTCGTCGACGTGGCGGACGTTACCGTCATCGGCAACACCGGCGACGACGAGGTATTCTTCGGCCTCCACGTCTCGCCCGACCTCGATACGGTGGTCTACACGCTGGCGGACGTCGTCGATCCGGAGAAGGGCTGGGGCATCGCCGGGGACACCTACGCGATGCTGGAGCAGGCCAAGGCGATCGGCCAAGACACATGGTTCCTGCTCGGCGACAGGGACATCGCGACGCACCTGTTGCGCACGCGCCTGCTGCGCGAGGGAGCGTCGCTGAGCGACGCGACGGCAGCGGTAGCAAGCGCGTACAGCGTCACGTGCCGCCTGCTGCCGATGACAGACGACCGCGTCCGGACAATGGTCAGCACGGACGACGGCGAAATCAGTTTCCAGGAGTACTTCGTCAAACGCAGGCAGCAGGACGACGTGCGCGATCTGCGATTCGACGGCGCGGAGGCCGCTCGGCCTGCGCCCGGCGTGATCGACGCGATCGCAGACGCGGAAGCCGTCATCGTCGCGCCGTCCAACCCGCTCGTCAGCATCGGGCCGATACTGGCCGTGCCGGGCGTCCGACAGGCCCTCGCCGACACGGCCGCACCCGTCGCCGCCATCAGCCCGATCATCGGCGGGCGCGCGCTGAAGGGCCCGGCCGACCGCATGCTCACTTCGCTTGGGCACGAGGCGAGCGCGACCGGCGTGGCGAGGCTGTACGCGGACTTTCTCGACGTGCTGGTGATCGATCAGGAGGACGCCGGACTGGCGGGGGAGGTCGGAGCGCTGAGCGTCCGGGCACACGTCACAGACACGATCATGCGCGACGCCGCATCGCGCCGCGCGCTGGCCGAAGCGACGCTCCAGGCGATACGCTAGCCACGTGCGCATCGCGCTGATTCCGGTTGCAGACCTCGCTTCGGCCAAGACGCGTCTTGCGCCGCTGCTCGGCGACGCCGCCCGCCGCGACCTAACGCTGGCGATGTACCGAGACGTGCTCGACGCAACGCTGTCCTGCCCCGCGCTCGACGCCGTCGCGGCCGTCACGCGCGACAGTGAACTGCTCGCGATCGCGGAGGAGGCGGGCGCACAGCCGATGGCCGAGCCCGGAGGACTGAACGAGGCGCTCGATTCCGCAGCGCAAACGCTGGCGGCGCGCAGCGACGTCGAGCGGATTTGCGTCGTCGCGGCCGACCTGCCGCTGGCCAGCGCGGCCGCCATCGCCGCCGTCATCGACGATGCGGCCGACGTGGCGCTGGTACCCGCTGATGACGGCGGCACGAACGCGCTCGCGGTCGTGCCAGCAGCGTTCGTGTTCCGCTACGGGCCGGACAGCGCCAACGAGCACACGGCCGCGGCGGAGGCGGCCGGGCTGAGCGTCAGCCGGCTAGACCTGCCGGAGCTCGCGCTCGACATCGATACGCCGGACGATATCGACCGGTTGCGGGGCGCTGTCGCCGGCGGCCAGCGGCTGGGCGCGCGGACGCGGGCGCTGCTCGGCAAGCTGAAGCTGCTGGAGCTACCCGCTGGAGGAGGAAAAGGATAATGAACGCCTACCAAGCCATCACTGAGCGCCGCTCGCTGCGCCAACTGTCGACCCTGCCCGTGCCGCAGCCGCTGATCGATAAGCTGCTCTACGCGGCCTGCCTGGCGCCCGCGCCGCACCACACGAAGCCATGGCGGTTCGTCCACCTGGAAAGCGCGGCGTCCAAGGGCCGTTTGGCGGAGGCGATGGGCGCGGCTTGGCAGCAGGACCTTCGGGGAGACGGGGTGGCGGAAGAACAGATTGATTTCCTCCTGGCCCGCTCCCGCAGCCAGATCGAAGGCGCGCCCGCGCTGGTACTGAGCTGCCTCGTCGCGGACGGGCTGCGGCAGTGGCAGGACACCAGACGCCGCCGCGCGGAGTTCCGAATGGCGATCCAGAGCATCGGCTGCGCGATGGAGAACATGATGGTCGCCGCGCAGGCAGAGGGCCTGGCGAGCTACTGGATCTCCGCCCCGCTCTTCTGCCCGGATGCCGTCCGCGACGCATTGGACCTGCCGCCCGAGTACGAGTCGCAGGCGCTCGTTGTTTTCGGCTACCCGGAGGCCGGCGTCACGCCGCGGCCGCGCGTGGAGCCCGACCTGGCGACGCTGCTATCGACGCGCTAGCCTGCCACAGCTTCGCGGCGGCAGCATGCGGTTGCGGCCGCCGTCTGGCGACAGCAACCGCGCGCCCATGCCAACGGCGGCGGGCCCTAGGCTCCCACGACGACGTCGAAGACGTTGCGCAGAGCGCTGCTGTTCGTCTTGTAGAACTCGGTGAACTTGCAGCGCATGCATGACACGGCGGAGAAGCGCCTGTTCTGCAGATTGACCATCCGCGACATCATTCCGCTCGTCGCGGAGACGTCCGTCACTTCGTAATCGCTGTGGCCACACTTGGCGCAGACATAGCCGTTCAACGCATGCTGCCCGGCCACCGGCGCGTCGTGCGAATCCTCGTCCGCCGAGTCATCGCCAAGGGGCGTCAACGGCGCCCGCTCCACGTGTTTTCCGGTCACCGCAGAGATCGCATCGATCAGGTCCCATGACGACGGGTTGTCCAGCGTCCCGTCGTTGCGATGGATGTATCGAATGGCGCCCTCGGTATCGATGGCGAAACGGCCGGGGCACTCGGTCGTGACGCCGTACCGCGCGTAGGCGTCGCCGTCGTCGTCGCACAGCAGCGCGTAGGGCAGGGCCCACGTGGTGCTAAACGTTTCAGCTTCGGCGGGCGTCGCGGCACAGATGGCCACGATCTCTCCGCCCGCGGCGCGGACAATGTTGTCGGAGTCCCGCCACTGGATCGCGCGGTCGACGACGAACCGGCCATCGAGCTCCTCGAAGAAGATCAACGCCAGCGGCCGCTCCGGCCAGAGCGACGACAGCTCCACGCCGGCGCCGTCCGTGAACGTTAGCGTCAGATCGCGCGCCGGCGATCCGAGCGTGAGTTCGGTCTGCGAAGTAGTCATGCCAACCTCCCCGTTCTCCATAGGTATGCTGGTATACGGCAGTTCTGTATTAAGGATCGTCCGCACGGGCGCGATCTTCACCCGGCCCGGCGCGATAGGTCCGGGCCGACAACCGCTACAATGCAGCCGCCATGTGCGCCCGCAAGGCCCAGCGCGGCCCCGATATGTTCTCCGAAGCTGCGGCGGAGCAGCAGCGCCACGATGCGCCGCTTGCGGCCCGCATGCGACCGGCGACGCTCGACGACTTCATTGGCCAGGAGCACCTCGTCGGCGAGGGGCACATCCTGCGGCGGCTGATGGACGCCGACAGCCTGCCATCGATCATCCTCTGGGGGCCGCCGGGCACCGGCAAGACGACGCTGGCGCGCATCATGGCAGGACAGACCGAGGCCATGTTCGCGCCGGTTTCTGCCGTGTCGGCCGGCGTCGCCGACCTGCGCCGCATCATCGGTGAGGCACAGGAGCGTCGCGCAATGGAGCAGCGGCGCACGGTGCTCTTCATCGACGAGATCCATAGGTTCAACAAGGCGCAGCAGGACGCCGTGCTGCCGTTCGTCGAGGACGGCACGGTGCGCCTGATCGGCGCGACGACGGAAAACCCATCGTTTGAAGTGATCGGCCCGCTGCTCTCGCGCTGCCGGGTGTTCACGCTCCACGCCCTCTCGCCGGAGGAGGTGGCGGAGCTATTGCGACGGGCGCTGGCCGACGACGAACAGATGGCGGCGGCGAACGTAGCTGTCGACGATGAAGCGATCGAAGCGCTTTCGTCGGCCGTCGGCGGCGACGCCCGCATCGCCCTCAACGCGCTCGAGATGGCAGCCGCCAGTGCACCGGTCGCCAAGCGGGGGCCGCGAAAGGTCACACGCGAGCTGATCGAAGAGGCGATGCAGCAGCGCACGTACCTCTACGACAAGGCCGGCGACTCGCACTACGACACGATCTCGGCCTTCATCAAGTCGGTGCGGGGGTCGGACGCCGACGCCGCGCTCTACTGGCTCGCGCGGATGATAGAGTCGGGCGAAGACCCGCTGTTCATCGTGCGGCGGATGGTGTTGCTGGCGGCGGAGGACATCGGCCTGGCCGACCCGCAAGCGCTCGTCCTGGCGACGGCCTGCCAGCAAGCCGTGCACTTCATCGGCCTGCCGGAGGGCTTCCTGCCGATGGCCGAGTGCGCGCTGTACTTGGCGACGGCGCCCAAGAGCAACAGTGTTCTGACGTCCTACAGGAAGGCGTTAGACGACGTGCAGAACAGCCTGGGCGAGCCGGTGCCGCTGCACCTGCGCAACGCGCCGACGGGGCTGATGAAGGAGCTGGGCTACGGCAAGGGCTACAAGCACGCGCACGACTACGAGGACCACCAGGTAGAGCAGCAGCACCTGCCTGACAAGCTGGCGGGGCATCGCTACTACGAGCCGGGCGAGCTGGGCTACGAAGCGAAGATCAGGGAGTGGTACGAGGGGTTGAGGGATGAGTGAATCGCCCTCTCCCCCGGCCCCTCTCCCACGAGTGGGAGAGGGGTGACCGGCAGTCGCGTCAGAGGCAGCCCGTGGACCTTGGGGTGGAGCGCGAGATCAATGCCAGAAGAGAATGAAAAGAACAAGATGCCCCGCGTTGTACAAAGAGTATCACCTAGACCGGGGAGACGAGCGAGTCGATCTGTTCCGAAAGCTCGTGCGAAAATACGGCATCAGAAGTGCTCTCTATCCTGGCAGCTTCGTTCACATCGCGCCCTCGTTCGTCATCCCGCGCACCGTCCATGTTGACAGCTTTCGTGAGGCCAAGACCTTCTTCGCCGATTCGAACACGCTTGCGTACATCGTTCAGCGAAAGGAGTATGACGAAGAACCGCACATAGGGTTCTATGGCAGCGACTACAATGACCCATTTGGAGAGGAGCCAGAGAGCTTCGATCTGCTCATCTCCTCTTACGCCGGGTTTGTGTCGCCTCCCTGCAAGCGATACCTAAGACTGGGCGGTCTTCTCGTTGCCAACGACAGCCATGGTGATGCAAGCATGGCCTTCCTTGACCCAGATTTCGAGCTCATCGCCGTGGCAAATCGCAGGGGCGAGAAGTTCACCATCAGCGAGACCGAATTGGAGCGGTACTTCATCCCTAAACGTGCTGTGACCGTCACGCCGCAGCTGCTTCGGGAGACCGGAAAAGGCGTCGCATACACGAAGCGGGCGTCAAGCTACATCTTTCGCAAGATCGCCTAACGCGCACCGCCCAACGAATTTCTTGTAGAGGGGATGAGACCATATGGACACAGAGGAGGTAGTCGCCATCGCCGTCGTTGGAGGCGGACCTGCCGGCATGCAGGACGGCCACCGCTCCTGCCAGCCGTTAAGATTCGGCTACGAAGCGAGGATAGAAGAGATGTACGAGAAGCTGCGGGAATCGTCTAAAGACACCCAACGGAAGCTGAGCGACGATGACGAGCGATAGGACCGAGGAAGAAGACATCAAGGAGTTTTTAGCTTCCTTGAAGGTCCCTCTTTGGCGGCGCATAGTAGGGCAGGTTCTAGCCCAGGCCAGTAAGTATGGTCCGCATCTGTTCATCGCGGCTACCTGGGGTATTGGCGCCTGGCTAATCATTCCTGATAGCACATCTGATTCGGCCCAATGGGTACTGAGCACCGAAGCTCAGGCACTAGCTGCGTTAGGTGGCATCCTCCTGGTGGGCTTCACCTTGACCGCAACAGCCGGAACTACAGAAGAGTCGCGACTGAGGCGATTGAGCAAACGATACCTCGACTTGCTCGTACTGGACTACGGCGAGGGTCCGGCAATTGAGCAAGTGCGAGGTCAAGTGGAGGAACTCCTTACACAGAGTTCGGATGTGATCAAAGATAGGCTATTCATCTACCCTAACAGCCGCTACAAGACAGGGCGAGATGCATACATTGCGGTCTGCGTTTTATGCAATGTTAGCTTGCCAGGTGATATCCTGAGATTTGACGATAGCTTTGAGCGGATTGGCTGGAAAGACGGTCGTAATGAACTTGCGTTTGCAGCGCATAATCAGGTCCAAACGCCTCTTCAGATCATGCGGTTTATCTACAATTTCTTCTGTCGAGCTCGAGGAGCGGTAAGCATTTCACCAAGCGGAAAGCGATTGCAATCGAGCATCAACTACGAGGCCCTCCACGATGATCTCGAAGGCGCGCTCCGTGCTGTAGACAAGGCCGAGGCTTTACGGGGCGGACCACTCTGGATTACTGTTGCCATACTCGGCGCGGGAATGGGCGTGTCCCTGCTGTTCCTTGCTGGCACGAACGCTGACAATTTTCATCTTTCGTACATGTATATTAGTACGGCATTGGCATTTGCCAGTCTATCGAGTATTTTCGAGCTACTTCGCAGATTCGTGGTGGCCGGCGAGTCCTAATGGAGCCAGATATGTCAAATGCAGATCCACCCCTCACTCCCGAACAAGTCGTTGACTTGCTGCGCGCGACCGCGGTGACGCTGCGAGCGGAGTTCGACGCGCTGGGCGCGGAAGGCGTCCGCTGGCACCCCGCGCCCGGCGAATGGTGCGTCAACGAGGTGCTAGGCCACCTGCTGGAAGCGGAGCAGCGCGGGTTCGCCGGGCGCATTCAGCGCATCATCGACGAGCCGGGCCGTCGATTGCAGACGTGGGATCAAGCGGCGGTGACGAAGGCGCGGAAGGACTGCGAGAGGACCGATCTGATGGCGGAGTTCGAGCGCGTCCGAGAGGAGAGCGTACGGCTGGCCGCAAGCCTGCTCCAGGAGCAGCTCGCGCTGACGGGCGAGCATCCGCAGGTCGGTGAGCTATCGATAGGCGACCTGCTCCACGAATGGCCCCATCACGACCGCAGCCACGTCAAGCAAGCGCTCTCGAACGTCCAGGCCTACGCCTGGCAGCACATGGGCAACTCCCAGCGCTTCGCAGAGATTGACTGAGCGGGTCGCGGCGCGCCGCCTACTACGAGCCCGGCGAGCTGGGCTACGAGGCGAAGATCAGGGACACTCTGAGGGTTGAAACCCTCAGCTACTGGTTCTTCACGGCACAGCTGCGGGATTCATCTCGCAGATCAGTCATCACCCCGACGTCGGCGTCCCTACGGCCGCCAGACCTGAGGCGCGGTCTGCGTGATCAGGTCCTTCAGCGCATAGAGCTCGATGCGGCGGGGCGTCAGCTTCAGCAGACCGTACTCGGGATCCGATGGCCCGGCCTGCCAGATGATGGCCGGGTCATAGCCCAGCGGCGGCGGCGTGTTCTTGTAGAGCTCCCAGATACGGTTTTTCTCGCCGGTGTTGTCCTCCCACGCCGCCATGCAGTCGGCGTAGACCTGCTGGTGCTCCTGATCCCAGTACGACAGCGAAATGTTTGGATTCGCCGCCAGGTGCTTCTCTTTGAGCGAGTGGCGGCCGGTCGCGATCCAGCCCGTGCTGCCCTCCCAGATCGGGTGGATGATACGCGTACGCGGGCGGGCTTTCGTGTCGACGGTCGCCATGGTGCACCAGACGATGCGGGCGACGCGGGCGTTGAACTCCTCTTCGATCTCCGAGAACGATGCGACGGTCATGCGAGCCTTCCTTCGTCGTGACTTAGCTGTGTGCCTTGAGGTGCGCGACGACGGGGCCGGCGATCTGGTCAAACGCCTCCTGGACGATCCAGTGGCCGCAGTCTAGCTCCAGCAGGTCATACGGGCCGACCATGTACTGACGAGTGTTCTCCGTCGCGACGCGGCCGATGGCCATGTCCTGTTTGCCCCAGATGTGCAGCGTCGGAGTCGCCACGTCGCCCCACTCGCCGCCGTCGTCGCGGTCGGGCCGGATGCCCTCGCTGCCGCGATACCAGTTGAAGCCGCCCGTCAGCGCGCCGTCCGAAGAGAAGTGGGCGATGTACTCATCGATCTCGTCCTGGCTGTGCGTCGCGGCGTAGAGGCCGCGCAGTACCTGACAGTCGTTCTGCAGAAACGCGTTCTCCGCGACGCCAACCTGGCGAAAGAGGTTGACGTAGCCGCTCCTTGCCTTCTGGTCTTCGTTATTGCGGATCGCTTCGCCAAAGGCGCGGATGTGCGGGATGGACATCGACGTCCAGCTCAGGAATCGATCCGGCGTCGTCCCGACGGCTGCCCACCCAGCCGCAGCGCCCCAGTCGTGGCCGATCAGGTGTGCCTTCTCCCAGCCCATCGCGTCGAGGAACGCTGCGGCGTCCGCCGCGAGATGCGTGTAAGTGTAGTTCTCGGCGCCTTCCGGCCGGGCGCCGGGGCTGTAGCCGCGCTGGTCGGGGGCCAGGCAATGGAAGCCTTCCTCCGCCAACCGCTCCATCAGCGGCGCCCACATGCGCGAGGTCTCAGGGAAGCCGTGCAGCAGGAGGACGGGTGTGCCCGTGCCGTGTTCCCGAGCGCGAAACGTCAGTCCGTTGGCCTGTAGCTCTCTGTTGTCCATAAACCTCCCTTACGCCGGTACTTCTGCATCGGCGGCGACCATCATATCTTGCATCGCCTGCATCGCCGCGCCGAACTGCATGAACATCGCCAGGTCGACGTCGTTGCCGCTGGCGATCTCGCAAGTGATGTCGTAGAGCGGTTTTGCGATCTCGTTACGGCGCTGCTCGTAGCCCGCCAGCGCTTCGTCGAGAGGCTGCCGCTCCGAGAAGCCGGCGTCGATTGCATCGGCGAGAAGCTGGACGTCGCGGAAGGCGTCCGTGATGCCGAGGCCGGTAGCGAAGTCGCGGTGGTAGCCGGAGTCGCCGACGAGCGCCCAGCCCGGGCCGTACGGCTTGCGGAAGTAGTTCGGCTGGTCGTTCGTACCGATGAATCGCTCCTCCCGCTTCGCGCCCTTCAACCGTTCGGCGATCGACGGGAATTTCTCCAGCACCGCCAGGTAATTGGTTTCCACGTCCTTACGAAACTCGTGGAACCCACCGGTTGAACCGGCGGTGGCAATACAGGCCTTGCCATCATGTGTCGGGAAGACGAGCGCGCCGGCGTCCTCGCCGAAGTGAAGCTCGGCGCCGTCGAGGTCGAAGCCACTCCAGTACGCATAGTACGCGAAACTCAGCGTCGGCTTCGTGTCGTATTCTTTCGGCTGCACGGCAGCGGCGACCTTCGAGTGCAGGCCGTCCGCGCCGATGACAATGCGGGCCGTCTCCGTCACCTCGTCGCCGCCTTTCACTGAGCCGCGGACGCCGGTGGCGCGGTCGCCGTCCATCACGACCTCGCGCACGCTGAATCCTTCTCGCAGCTCGGCGCCCGCGTCGACGGCTGCATCGACGAGCAGCTTGTCGAGGATCGTGCGGCGCGGACAGATCGCGTACTGCATGGGCGCGTCGTCGGGCGGCGGCGGCGGGTTGATCGTAACGTCGCCGAAGCTGAGGGTGACGTTCGTAATCGGCGGGCAGCCGGTGGCCATCAGTGCATCGAGCACGCCCCAGCGTTTGAGCATCGCCACGCCGGGCTGGTGGATATAGTGCGTGGACATGATGTCGCTGGGAAAGGTCGCTTTGTCCACCAGCAGCACGTTGTAGCCGCTGCGCGCCAGCAGCATCGCAGTGGGTGAGCCGGCGCAGCGCGCGCCGACTACGATTGCATCGTACATACTGTTTCTCCAGTGCTAAGCTCGCTAAGTTCGGGCATGATAGCACGGTTCTCTCTTTCAGCGTCCCGGTGCGGCTCGACCGGGCCCGCCCCGCTCGACCGGGCCCGCCCCGATGGTAGACTGGAGGAGGAACAGGAAGCCGTCTGCGAACGGAGGCGCGCGCGTGACCTTCATCCTTTTCATTCTGAGCAACCTGCTGCGACAGAAGATTCGCACGGGGCTGACCGTCCTCGGCATCAGCATCGGCATCACGACCGTCGTTGCGCTCGGCATCTTCGTCAACAGTGCAAAGGCTGCTACAGAGGAGTTGATCCTGGCGGGCGGCGCCGACTTCACCGTAGCGGAAGCGGGCGTGGCCGACATGACGTTCAGTTCGCTCACGACCGAGGATCTCGCGCTCCTGGAAACCTACGATGAGATCGAGCACGTCTCCGGCGTAGAGCTGGCGATCTCGAAGGTTGGGGCGAACGCCTACTTCTTCCAGATCGGTATCGACGCGGGCGACCTGCCGTTCTTCGACGCTCCGCTCGTGGAGGGGCGCCTGTTCGGGGCGGACGCAACCGACGAGATTATGATCGGCGACCGTGCTGCGGACCAGCTCGACGCAGGCATCGGCGGTACGGTTGAGATCCGCGACATTCCGTTCACCGTCGTCGGCATCTACGACACGGGCACGACGTCGCTGGACGCCGGTGCAATCCTGCCGCTGGCTGCCGTGCAAGAGTACGACAGCCGCGAGGGGCTGGTCACGCTGGCCTACGTCACCGTGCGCGACGGCACTGACATCGACGCGCTCACCGACCGCATCAAGGCGGAGAACGAGGGCCTTGCGACGCTGGCCGGCATTGATGACGTCGGCGCAGTCGACCAGGGTATCGAGATCCTGGACGCGGTCAACCTGGGCATCACGATACTGGCGGTATTCATCGGCGGCATCGCCGTGATGAATACCATGGCCATGGCCGTCTTCGAGCGAACGCGCGAGTTCGGTATCCTGCGCGCGCTCGGCTGGCGCACACGCCGCATCCTCCAGATGGTGCTCGGCGAGTCGCTCCTGCTCTGCCTATTCGCGGCTGTATTCGGTAGCATCCTGGCCGTGATCCTGACGCAACTGATCGTTCTCTTCCCAACGGTAAGCGCGTTCATCACACCCCAGTACACGCTCGATGTCTTCCTGCGGGGACTCGCCGTCGGCATCGGCGTCGCCCTGCTGGGCGCGATCTACCCGGCCTTCCGCGCCGCACGTCTCTCTCCAGCGCAGGCAATCCGTTATGAGTGAGCAGCCCGACATCGTCATCGACGTCCAAGACCTCGTCAAGACCTACGACGAGGGCCGGACGCGGGCGCTGGACGGCGCCAACTTCCAGGTGCGACGCGGCGAGTTCGTATCGATTACAGGCCCGTCCGGCTGCGGCAAATCAACGCTGCTGCACGCCATCGCGGCGTTGGAGCGGCCGGACTCGGGAACTATCCGCGTCAACGGCGAGGAGATTACGGCCAAGCGCGACCTCAGCAGCTACCGGGCGCAAGGCATCGGCCTGATCTTTCAGCTTCACAACCTGCTGCCGAACCTGACGGCCTCCGAGAACGTCCAGGTGCCGATGTACGAGACCAAGCGCTCCACCGGCGCCCGGCGTGAACGCGCGGAGGAGCTGCTCAGGCTCGTCGGCCTCGGCGACAAAGTGAAGAAGCGCCCGACGCAACTCTCGGGCGGCGAACGCCAGCGGGTCGCCATCGCGCGGGCGCTGGCCAACGATCCGCCCATCATCCTCGCGGACGAGCCGACGGGTAGCCTCGACTCGAAGGCCAGCCAGCAGGCGCTCGATCTGCTGCGCGACGTCCAGCGCGGCCAGGCGGTGACGCTGGTGCTCGTCAGCCACGACAGCCGGATCGCCGCCGCTGCGGACCGCACTGTCTACATGCTGGACGGCAAGATCGATGCCGAATCGACGGACCGTTCGCCGGAGGTCGAGACGGACGCGGCGGCATCTCGATCGTCCCCCGTGGTATAATGGGGTAGCACTGGGGACGACAGGTTTCGACAGTGGAGTGTGAGCCTGAGGTGCAGGTCGAGGTGCCGTTGCCTCGTTAAACAGGCGGCAACATTTTATTTGGCGAACGTGAATTCGCCCTCGCTGCGTAGAAATACGTAGTGACGTCGCCCACATGCCTCACCTCGGCGGGCTGTGGCGCGGCGCCGATTAGCTGAGGTGCTGCGGTCTGACGCCGATACTGACCGCCTAAGACTATCGGCTTAGTCTGGCGAAGCCGGGCCGGCGACGACCCGCTGGACGAGCATTAAGCGCCGGAAATGCCTGTAGAACCTTTGGTAGGCCCTTCATTGGACGGGGAGTTCGATTCTCCCCCGTCTCCACCACAAGCACCGCCCTCTCCAGATACGGAATCTGCCTGGAGAGGGCGTCTTTGACGGCTTTGACAGCAACGGTGGCAGCAACCCGAAGCTCGCACTGTAGCCGGACGTAGCAGAAGGGCCGGGTCCCGCATGGATGTACCTAAGCTTTCCCTTCACGAACTAGTAGTAACAAGCTGGGGTAGCCTTGAGGAAGAACACAGGCGCAGTCTTGGTGATGGCTGGGCTCTAGCAGAGGAGTATCTGGCCTTGCACGCCGAGGCAACGCGAAAAATCTCCAAGGCCGCCGGAATCTCGCCATCACAGTCAGACCAGGCAACAGTTCTGTTGCTCGGTCACGGCCTCAATCTCTTCGTCGAGACGATGGGGCTTATCGTCAGGGGCGTCTTTGACGTGTCCGCGCACCTCCTGCGTCCGCTGATGGAAACACAGTCGTTGGTGTATGCATGTGCGGGTCGAGAAGACTTTGCTGCGAGGCTGATGGAAGAAGAGGGCGAGCCCCTGAAAGCGGCGGAAGCCCGCAAGCTCTTTGTGGCCCATGTTCGCACCGAAGATGAAGATCTGGCCAACGACCTAGATCGCATATTCAGCGATGACGCCGACGCGGCAAATGATCTGGCCCACGTCAACCTCCTTCATGGCGACAAGCTATCGAGCCTCGAAGGCCGGAAGGTGACACCTGTCTTCTGGGGAATAACAGACCCTGCTGAAGCTGTCCGACAGTCTCAGGCTGTCCTATCGCAGGAACACACCCTCCTAGTTTCACTGAAAGCCTTTCGAGCCCAGGTCGTCGGCCGGCAGTGGATCCGAAGACTCGATGCTACGGACGCGCGCCTTGTCAAGCATGTGAAGTCAAATCCGTCGGCGCCAGATCGAACTTCCTGACGGATCTTTCTACCCTGTCGGCCACACCTGGGATATTTCGTCATGGCCAGCCGGTCACCGTCGACGGCGAAGCAGGGGTGATACGGCTGCTGGAACGAACCCTCGGCGGGCATTTGCTCAATCTGAAGCCTTCGAGATGCCAGACCCTCTGTCCCGGAGGCGATGATCGACCAGTGGGTGACACGAACAACACATGGCGTCGACGACAAGGCGCAGCTAAGCTAGTAAGTGTCGTCGACCAGCTCGCCTGCTTCCGCCGCACGCGGCCCGACATTGAGAAAGGAGTCCTCCATGTTCGAGACAGTCAAGACCGCCCCTGCCGACCCCATCCTCGGTCTCACCGAAGCTTTCAACCAGGATCCCAACCCCGACAAGATCAACCTGTCAGTCGGCGTGTACCAGGACGGAAGCGGCAAGACGCCGGTGCTCCCGACGGTCAAGGAGGCCGAGCGGCGCCTGCTCGAAAGTGAGACGACCAAGTCCTATCTGCCGATGACCGGTGATCGGACCTATGGAAGCCTGGTGCAGAAGCTGATGTTCGGCGATGGCCACGGCATCGTTGCCGAAGGGCGCGGCGCCACGGCTCATTGCCCGGGCGGGACGGGTGCGCTGCGCGTAGCCGGCGACTATATCCACAAGCTGCATCCGGGATCCGCCATCTGGCTCAGTGACCCGACCTGGGCGAACCACCCCACCGTGTTCAAGGCGGCCGGCCTCGAGGTCAAGACCTACGCCTACCGGGATCCGGCCACCAACGGGCTCGACTTCAACGCGATGATCGAGTCGCTCGAGCAGGTTCCGGCGGGAGACGTGGTGCTCTTGCATGGTTGTTGCCACAACCCGACCGGCATCGACCCGACCGTCGAGCAGTGGTCGCAGGTCGGCGAGCTGATCCGCCGCCGAGGGGTGCTGCCGCTGGTGGACTTCGCGTATCAAGGCCTGGCCGATGGCATCGACCAGGACGCCGCGGGGCTGCGCGCGCTGGTCGAGCATGTCGATCAGCTGCTCATCGCCTCCAGCTTCTCCAAGAACTTCGGCCTGTATCGCGAGCGCACCGGCGCCCTGACCATCATCGGGTCCACGGCCGAGCAGGCTCAGACCGTGATGAGTCAGCTGAAGCTGGTCATCCGCGCCAACTACTCGAATCCCCCCGCGCATGGCGGCGGGATCGTCATGACCGTGCTGCAGGACCGCGAGCTTCGGGCCAAGTGGGAGCTCGAGGTCGCCGAGATTCGCGACCGCATCAACGGCATGCGTCATCTCTTCGTCGAAACGCTCAAGGGCAAGGGCGTTACCCGCGACTTCTCCGCCATCATCCAGCAGCGCGGCATGTTCAGCTTCTCCGGCTTGACCAAGGAGCAGGTCGAGGAGCTGCGGGAGAAGCACGCGATCTACATCGTCGGCTCCGGCCGTATCAACGTCGCGGGCATGAACGAGGCGAACATGGGCCGGCTCTGCGACGCGATCGCCTCCGTCCTCTAACCTCGCAGAGGTTACGTGCGAGGCCAGGGGGAATGGAGCCGCGCGGCCAGTACGCGAAGACAGAGGACGGCGTCAACATCGCCCGCTGGACGAGAGTTAAGCGCCGGAAACGCCTGTAGAACCTTTGGCAGGCCCTTCATTGGACGGGGAGTTCGATTCTCCCCCGTCTCCACCAGCTGCAAATACCCGCATAGACCGCCCGACCGCGGTCGGTGGTCTGTACGAGATCCTACGCCAGACCGGTCTGGGCTGTAGTTGCCAGCGCGTCAAGAGCTTGACCAGCCAGTGAAGTAGACCAGAGGACTGCCAATCGGATGCGTGTGGGCCAAATGCAGAGCTAGCGGGAAACGCGCGGGCCACGCATTGTCAGGCCAGAAGCGTCATTTGGTTGACGCGGCCGTGAGAACGCGCATCGCTCTTAGCGTCAACCACTTGCTCGGCTTGCCGCGCTCTTCGATGTCGACGAGCATCTTCTTGTTCAGTGTGGTCTGGAGTTTCCAGCGCCCCAGTTTATCCTGTTGCGAGAGCACGAGCTCGAGAGGGGGCCTTATCCGCCTGTCCTTGATCGTCCCGGCCTCAGCGAGGGCGAGCAGCAGCTCCAGAATGTCTGCCGGAATACCTTCGGACCGTCGGAGCTAGGGGAAGTGCCGGCGGGGTGAGGGATGACTCCCTTTGGGAACGCGCTTCGTGTTGTTGGTGGTAGTACACAAGACACAATAGAGCAGCGGTACTGGGATGGAAGGAGTCATCCTTTCTGCACACCGCAGGACATTCCTAACCTGACAAGTCTCGCGCTGCTTCAGACAGAACGCCGTCTTACTACCGCCGTCTTGCTGACGAAGGCAGTTCCAGGTCAGCATCACACCCGACCTGGTAAACTCGCCGTGTCGCGGGGCTTTCGCTCTTCGCCAGCACGAGCCGCGAGCCGTCTCAGAAGCATCGCTCCTGGCTCCGCGTGAATGACCGCACACCGGCTGGGGAGCAGCAGCTGGAGCGAGGCCAGAAAGGGAACATTCCTTGGGAGTGCCGCAGCTCGAAAGGCCCACCATCTACGACGGCTCGAAAGGCGTACTCCTCGGCCCGAGCCTGGCTAAGACTGGGAGGGTTGCCTCAGACATCGTCGAGTGGCTGAATCTGCTCGCTCCTGAGGCGGTGCGAGCGTGCCATAACGCCTACGTGGCCGCGGGCTCTGAGGTGATTCAGACGAACACCTTCAACGGGAACCGAATCCGGCTGGAGCGGCACGACCTCGGCGACGACGTGCGCGAGATCAATCGAGCCGGCGCCCAGATCGCCAGGGAGGCGGCGGGCGAGGGTGTTGCTGTTGCCGGCTCGATGGGGCCGACCGGGAAGCTGCTCGTCATGAGCGAAATCACGCTTGAGGAGATCAACGAAGTGTTCGCCGAGCAGGCGGGGGCGCTCGAGGAGGGCGGCGTCGATTTCTTCCATATCGAAACGATGGCGGACATGGACGAAGCCGTGGCCGCCGTGGAGGGCATCCGAAGAGTCTCACAGCTCCCAATCGCGCTCACGATGTCCTTCGATAGCGGAGACGCCGCGAAAGGGCTCCGCACGATGATGGGCGTGTCCGCCACCGAGCTCGTTCAGAAGGGAAATGAGCTCGGCCTGTTTGCTGTCGGCGCCAACTGCGGGCGAGGGCTGGACGGCTACCAGACGGTGATCGAACAGCTCTCCGCCTCGTCGCCCAAGCCCGGCCTGATCGCAAAAATGAATGCCGGTATCCCCCGAATCGAGAACGGCCAACTCGTTTACGATACGACGGCGGAAGAGGTCGCCAACTATGCGCGATGGTGCGCGGAAACAGGAGTGGAACTCATCGGTCTTTGTTGTGGCGGCAATGCCGAACACATCAAGGCGATGGCGAGCGCCTTGGCGCGCTGACCTCGCGCGGCCGCATCAGTCCAGCTATCGCGGCTCGGGGAAGGGCATGTGCTCGGTGAACGCCTCGCGGAAGTCCTCTCGCTGGGCGAGGTCGACATGCCGCATGCTGCGTGCCATCTCACGCGCAGCGGCCAGATGCTCCGGGTACGTGAGGCACAGCTTCGCCCCCAGGCCGGCAGTGTTCCCGACGGCATGGACGCGGCCGAGGACGCTCGCAGGCACCGCGCCAAGCGCCAGCAGGCTTTCGGGCTGAATGGAGCTGCCAAACGCTCCCGCAACGAGAACTTCCTGGATGGCTTCCTCGCGCAGGCCCGTCTCCTTGAGGAGCACGTCGATCCCGGCGCGGAGCGGCGCCTTGGCGAGTTGAACCTCACGGATGTCTTTCTGCGTGAGGACGACATCGTCGCCCGCCCCGTTCTCGTAGAGCAGGAAGCGCCGTCCGTCCTCGCCATCGAGCAGCCGGCCTCGAAGGCCGGCGGGGACGTCAGAGGACACTTGATCGCGGCAAAGCAGGCGGCCGGACGGAAGTAGGAAGCCCCGACGTAACAGCAGCGCCACGGCATCGATCAGGCCGGAACCGCAAAGCCCGGCAGGCGGGCGCCCCTCGATCGTCTTGAGCTGCAACGCTCCGTCTTTCTCAGTCACACGCTCGACTGCGCCCGGGAACGCGGCCATCCCCGAGTGGATGTGCACCCCCTCGAACGCGGGGCCGGCCGCGCTCGTCGCGCCGACTGTCGTGCCGCCCGAACAGAGCATGATCTCGCCGTTCGTACCCAGGTCGAGGAACAGCGAAACCCCTTCCTTCTGCGGCAGGCCAAGTGCCGCTACGCCCGCGGCGACGTCCGAACCAAGGTGTCCCCCAACTCCGGGCAGGACGTGGACTCGGCAATCTGCAAGGCGCCGAAACCCAAGCTCGACGCCGCGCAGCTCGGGCACCTCTGTGAAGACCGGCTCATAGGGCGCGACGCCAAGGGGCCACGGATCTACGGCGCAGACGAGATGCATCATCGTCATGTTCCCGACGACCGTCATACGGGTGAGCGACTCGACGCCAATGTCCCGCTCGGAACAGAGCGAAGCCACGGCCCCGTCGAGCGCGGAGACGAGCCGTCGCTGCAACTCCTTTAGCTCGCGCGGCCCACGATGCGCATGCACGATGCGCGAGATTACGTCCGGGCCGAACGCGCGCTGAGGATTGGCAAACGAGGCGACGCCGATTTGAAGCGAACGCTCTAGATCCATCAGATAGCACACTACCGTCGTCGTGCCGATGTCGATGGCGGCGCCGAAGCCTGCGGAGCCGAGGGGTTTCGCTGGAGTTCCCGTTGCAGCGCCCGCAGCCTCTGTGAGGACTCGGATTTCCTGTCTGTGGACGCGAGGCGTCCGCTCGGGGATTAGGATGCGGCAGTTAGCTGTGATGGTCGCCTGGCACGCGAGCCGCCAGCCGTCCGCCACTTCGCGAGAGGCGAGAAGAAGCTCGTCGTCGGGCGAAGGACGTGGCGCGGCTTGTATGAAGCGGACACGGCACTGGCCGCAGGTCCCGCGACTGCCGCACTCGGAATCGATCACCAGGCCAGCCGACCTGGCCGCGTCGAGGAAGGACACTCCCTCTTCGGCATCGATCTCTCTGCCGAGCCCTTCGAGCGCGACTCGGAAGGTCTTGGCGGCGCTCTCCTCAGGCATCCCCGACGAGATGTCGGGCTAGGGAGACGGCGGCGTTGGCATCGCGTCCAAAGCCGTCGGCGCCGATGCTGTCGGCGTAGGCCTGCGTCACGGGCGCACCACCGATGATCACGCTCACCGAAGGATGCGCCTCCTTGATTGCGCGCAGGGTGTTCTCCATTGCCGGGAGCGTCGTCGTCAAGAGCGCCGACAGGCCGACGAGCTGCGAACCGCTCTCTGCCACCGCCTCAACGAACCGATCCGGCGGCACGTCCGCGCCAAGATCCGTCACCTGGAACCCGTTCCCCTCCAGCATGATCACGACGAGCTTCTTGCCAATGTCATGGAGGTCGCCTTGCACTGTGCCGAGGACAGCCTTGCCTGCCGGCTTGGAGTTCGCCGCAGCGAGGTGCGGGCGGAGCAGGTCGAGCGCTGCATACATGGCTCGTGCGGAAAGCAGCAGTTCGGGAACGAAATACTCGCCGTCCTCGAAGAGCTGGCCGACGACTCCCATACCGGGGATGAGCGCGTCGTCCAAGAGCGACTGCGCCGACTGACCTTCGTCCAGCCCCTGCTGGGCGAGCGCCGCAGTCGCCTTGGCGTCGCCCTCGACGAGTCGCTGCTTCAGGTCATCGATGTCCATGCGGTCCTCCTGAGCCTGGCCAAACGCTCGTGCGAAACAGGCTTTCCGGCGTTCTGCGCAGCACGAGGCCGGCACATCCCGCGCGTTTCGGGCAGTCTAGTGTACTCTACGATTCGACTCCCGGCCAGCAACCTGTGCCTAAGGTGTCCGCCAGTGGCGCAGGATGGACGCCGCCCCGCAATAGGCATAGAATGCGGCAGTGCGGCGAGACTCGACGCCGCGACGACAGACGCGACGAGGTGAACGGCCGCGATGACTGCGCACAACGGTTCAGCGATGACGCCACGCGAGCGGCTGCTGGCAGCGTTTAACCGAGAGCCCTGCGACAGCGTCCCGTACACGCCCATTCTCGACGGATACTTTCAGGCCTCTCTGCCGGACGGTGACCGCCGCCCAGCGGAGGAGATCCAGTACGACTTGACCGGCCACATCCTCGTTCGTGCCGGTGTGCTCCGGCTCAACACGCCGCTCTGGTTCGGAGCGGACGCCAGGGACCTTCCGTCCGGCGTCACGCAGACCCTGTCCCGGGACAACGACGACTACATTCACACCGTAGAGACGCCCGTAGGTGCGCTGAGCTGGCGCATCCGCCTCGCGCCGGAGACCCCGTTCATCCCTTGGATCGTCGAGAATCGCGTCAAGACGGTGGATGACATCAAGACTCTTCAATACCTGATAGAGCACACGGAGTTTGAGGTGAGGACGCGTGCCTTCACGCGACAGCAGGAGACCGTGGGCGAGCGAGGAGTTGTGGCGATCATCGGCCCGTGCTCGCCGCTTCAGGGAATGATCAACCATGAAATGGGCGTGGAGCGTCTCGTCTACATGCTCGCCGACTACCCTGACGAGATGAACGAAATGCTGGACACGTTCCACGCCAAGCAGGTCGAGATGTGGAAGGCGATGGCGGAAGTGCCGGCGGAGCTCTGCTTCATCCACGACAACCTCTCTTCGACGACGACATCCCGACCCATGTACCGCAAGTACGATCGCCGCTACGTGAACGACTACGCGGATATTCTCCACCGAGCAGGGAAGAAACTGGTGACACATTGGTGCGGCCTGCTCACGGGATTCGCTGAGGACTTGGCCGAGGCCCGGCAGGACGGCATATCGGACGTGACGCCCGAACCGACGGGCGACATGGACATCGTGGAAGCGCGGAAGAGTTGGGCGCAGCACTTCGTTGTGATGGGCGGCATTGACCCGACGCTCTTCGCATCGGGCACAGCCGCAGAGGTGGAGGAGTACGTCGAAGGCCTGCTGGGCGCAATGACACCGGACAGGCGGGGGTTCGTATTGGGCAGCGGCGACGCTACGCCCTTCGGCACCCCGCCGGAGAACGTGAAAGCGGCGGCGAGGGCAGCCGCTCGCTTCCCTGTGGACTAGGCAGATGGTCCTGGACAAACGCCTGACGCTGTTCGAGACGCACCTGAAGCCTGTACCCGCGCCGTCCGGCTTCACGAGCCGGGAGATCGTGCGGCGCGCGATCGAGATGGACAACCCTCCCCGCATCCCCTACAGCTTCATCCAGCCGCTCGAGTCGGACTTCGTCGAGCTGGCGTGGGTCACGGGCGGCGACATCAACATCGCGGACGTGCCGAAGGGCGAAATGGCTTTTGACGATTGGGGCACAGGGCGGCGGAGTTCGGGCACCCTCTGGGGCCACGCCGAGGTCCACCCGCTGGCCGACCTCGACGCGCTCGACGGCTACGAGTTCCCCGAAGTCCTCGGGCCGGAGAGGGTGGCACTGGCTACAGCGCTGGCAGCGGCAGCGGACGAAGCCGGCAAGTACGTCATCGGCGCCGACCCGATCATGACCATCGAGCGCCTCCGGATGCTGATGGGCTTCGAGAGCGCCATGCTGGCCCTGTACACGGAGCGTGAGCGCTTTCAGCAGCTCCTAGACAAGCTCACCGAGATGACCATCGACGTGATTCGGACGTACGAGGAGATGGGCGCCGTCCACGGGTTCATGACCTGGGAGGACTGGGGGCTCCAGACGACGCTTCAGATCAGACCAGAGCAGTGGCGAGAGATCTTCAAGCCGCACTACGCGCGTGTCGTCGAGGAGACGCACCGCGCAGGGATGCACTACATCTTCCATTGCTGCGGCTTCATCGCGGACATCATTCCGGACATGATTGAGATCGGCATGGACGTACTCCAACTCGACCAGCCGCGGCTGATGGGTGTCGATCTGCTGGCGGCCGAGTTCGGCGGCAAGATCTGCTTCTGGAACACCGTCGACATCCAGTGGTCGCCTCTGGAGGAGGTGACGCTGGATGAGTTGCGAGCGGACGCCAAGCACATGATCGAGCAGTTCGGCAGGTTCGGGGGCGGATTCATCGCCCGGCAATACCCGCAACCGCGCGACATCGGCATGCCACCGGAGAAGCACCGCGCGATCTACGAAGCGTTTATGGAGCACGGTGGCCAGCAGGGATCCGGCAGCCGGTCTTTGCCTAAGCCTCCCTAGCCGAGCTCTGCCAGCGTTGCCTTGACGCGATCCGAGAACCGTGTGATCGCGCCAGTCCCGAACAGATTCTCGGGAGCGATGACAACGCACAGGCCGCGGTTGTGCGTCGTCACCTTTAGGACGTGCTCAAGAAACTGCTGGTTCCCCGCAAAGTGAGGCTCCTTGTTCAGGCCGAGGTGGGCAATGATCGCCGTCCTGCCACCAAAGCGCTCCCACACGGGCTCGAACGGGGTCTCGGTCACGCCGAAGTTGATGCCCCGCAGGTCGCGTACCTGATCCAGGTTGTCGAGCTGATGAGTGAAGTCTCCGCAGGAGTGGATCATGACGCCGCCGAACTCCTCCGAGATCTCGTTCATGTAGGGTAGGCAGAACTCTCTGTAGAGCTTGGCGCTGATCACGGCAAGACCGTCGTCGCTGACAGAGATGCCCCGGCCATCGGGCAGCCAGAGGGGAGGAAAGTGACAGGGGAGGAACTCGGGAGACCGAGCGCGCTGCTCCTTCACGTAACGAATGATCAAGTCGGTGACCAGCCGCATCAAGTGGTGCACTTCCTTCGGGTGATCGTACATCGCCAGCATGAAGGCGCTCGGTTCCCAGATCATGTAGGCGGTATCGAGCGGCCCCTGCAGGTCCGTGATCGCGACCGGGTAGCGACCTCCCGTCTCGGCGACGAAGTAATCGGTGAACTCCAGCATCTCCCCCAACTGGCCGTCGGTAACGGCGGGAGGAACCAGGTCGTACACCTTCCGGGCCGGATCGTCTTCGAGGATCACCGGGTGCGCCCAGGGCATCGTGTGTTCGAAGAATTCGACGTCACAGCCGAAAGCCGAAGCGAAGACGGTAACGCCCCCTTGAGGCTGGATGTGCGGCACGAATTCGTCGTCGATGTCCGCAGCCTCGCGCCAGCGGAGGATGCCCAACTCGGCTTCGAGCTGAACCTCCTTGTCTTGGAAGAACTTCACCAAGGACGTTGCTGGCGATAGGGTCGGCGTGATTGCCGCCGAGGATGGGACGAGCCAGAGCGGCCGTCCGATATCCTCCAGCGACCAGAACGCCTCCCAGCGCTGGATGATTTCCGCGTATTTGGGTTCCCTGGTGACTGATTCCGCGGCCCTGTTCATTCAGTCAGTAGATCCTAACAAGCTGCACTACCCAACGCGGAGGAGCCACGGCTACGGCGTGCTGAAGTGCTCGCGGTTCCATCGGTGCCCTTCATCCAGCATCGCCAGGAAGTTTTCCTTCAACACGTAGTTTGCGGCGGAGTTCCCTGTTCCGAGGCAATAGCCGGTGCCGTTGGCGGCGCAGACCTCAAGGATCTCACGCGTGCGGCGACGTACCTCATCCTCACTGCCACGACCCAGCAGGTCCATGTCGACACCCCCCAGGATGGCGATGCGGTCCCCCCAACGTCGATAGACTTCCTCCACCGGCATGATCTTATCCTCGAAGGAATGCTTGGCGTCGAACCCGATGTCGATGAGATCGTCCATGACGCGCTCCACGTTGCCGCAGGAGTGGAGGAGTGCGAGCCTGCCCGCCGCATGCGCGATCTCCACAAGACGCCGGTGGTGAGGAAAGATGAACTCGCGTAGGACGGCAGGCGAGACCAGCGTCCCCGTGGCGAAGCCCAGGTCATCGCCGAGGAAGACCATGCCCACGTTGTCCACGGTGACCGCGTGCGCCGCGGCGGCGGTCGTAAGTTCACCGACCTGTTGGCAGATTGCCGCCACCAAGTCGGGCTGGTCAACGAGCGCATAGGAGAACGACTCCAGGCCCATCAGCCAGGAGCTGTTCTCGAACACACCTCCGAGGTTCACGCTGATCTTCATGCCGTCCGGAACGACCGCGTTCAAGTGCTCGATGGCGCGATAGGTGATCCGCTCAGGCTTAGGCCACGGGTACGTCTCAAAGTCGGCCCAGTTCTGGATCGGCCCGGTCGTCTCGTCCTGCCAGACGCGACCGCCTCCGACCCAGTTCTCGGCCTCAGCGCTGTCCGCGCCCACGAGGTAGTTCGAGCGAGGGAAGGCCAGGCCGGTCCACGCATAAACGTAGTCGTACCCATATTCGTAGCAAAAGCGCAGAACTGTGTTGAGGACAGCCTGTCCTTCCTGGGTGTCCATCGCGTCTCGGCCGCCGGCCCGTGTGATCGCGTTCCAACTCAGCTCCTCGGCGAGGAGCATCTGCACCATTCCAGGGTCGGCATAGAGTTCGATGAAAGGCAGTGCGCCGGAACCAGGTTGCCGCAACAGCACGCGACGCAGATTCTCAAAGTCAGGCCTGCGCTTCACGCTGTACTTCGGACCGACGGCGCTGGGCATCGTGAATCGTGCGCTCCCTGAGAAGAAGCCGGGTTGGGCCTTCCCTGCCCGGCGACAAGCCGATCTTACACCAGTCTTGACCTCGCCTGCAGCGGAAGGAGTGGGAAAGCCAACACTATGATGAAATAGTGACTGCCTAACCTTCCAAGCGCCGCCTGAGATTATACGGCCAATCGAGCTCCTCGGCCGCCGTCAGCCCAACTTCGCCGGCATCCGCCACACTCGAATACTGGACTCGCGCGTGGTACAGTCGCGACGGGTCGCAGCCATTCTTTGGGAGGAAGCATGATCGCTCTTGTCGTTAACGGAGAACATTGCGAGGCGCCAGCTGCTGATCGGAACCTGCTCAGCTACCTGCGTTTCGACCTACGGCTAACAGGGTCGAAGTACGGCTGCGGCGAGGGGCTCTGCGGCGCTTGCACCGTGCTCGTCGACGGGCAGCCTCTGCGAGCATGCATGGCGACCGTGGGTGCCGTGGCCGGCGGCCAAGTCACAACGATCGAAGGACTCGCGCAGGAGAATGCGCTGCACCCCGTCCAGCAAGCCTTCATCGACGAGTCTGCGATGCAGTGCGGCTACTGCATCCCGGGCTTCATCATGACGGCGGTTGCGCTTCTCCATCGCGAGTCGGAGCCGAGCCCGGCCCAGATCCGCGAGGCGCTGGCGGAAAACATGTGCCGCTGCGGGACCTACCAGCGTATCCAACGCGCCGTCGAGCGCGCCGCAGCACAGAGATGAGCAGCGAACAGCCGTCCGCCCAGGGATTGCACATAGTTGGTGAAGTAGCGCTCGGCTTTACGCCGCCGCGTACGAGCTACGCGCGCGCTGCCTACTCTGGCGCAGAGCCGGACACGCAACAGGCCACTTTGCTCATCGTCCGGCCGGACGGGACCGCCGCGGCGTTTTCGGGCAAGGTGGAGTACGGGCAAGGTATCCGCAGCGGTTTGACCATTGAGGTCGCCGACGAACTGCGCGTGCCTCTGGAGGCGGTCGAGGTCGTCCTCGGCGACACGGACACAACGCCATGGGACATGGGCACGTTCGGCAGTCAGTCGACGGCTCGAGTCGGCCTCCAGCTTCGCCGCGCCGCTGCCACGGCGCGTGAGGTGCTACTCGAACTCGGAGCTGACCACCTCGACTTGCCGGCCAGCGAGCTTGAGTGCCACGACGGCGCGGTCGCCTCCCGCGTCAATCGCGACAGATCTGCAACGTATGCTGAGCTAGTATCCGGCAGGCAGATCGTCCGCGAACTTCAAGACGACGTCGAGCTAACGGCAGCCGGTCAGTTCTCGATCATGGGAACCTCGGTGCCCCGCAACGATGCGATCGAGCGAGTCACCGGCATGGCGCTATATTCGCAGGACATCGTGCTCCCCGGGATGCTCTTCGCTCGCATCCTGCGGCCACCCGAATACGGCGCCAAACTCGTCGACGCTGACGCCACTATCGCGGAGCGCATGCCGGGAGTGGCCGAGGTAGTGCGCAACGAAGACATGCTCGCCGTACTCGCGGAATCAGACCAGCAGGCCGCAAGCGCCGCCACCGTCATCCAAGCAAATTGGAGCGAGCCGGCCAGCCAGCTCACGCAGTTTGACATGCCCGATCTCCTCCTGCACACAGGCCGCGACCCGTTCCTAACCCAGGAGGCAGGTTCACTGGAGGACGGGTTTCGCCAGGCGGACGATGTCATCGAACAGACCTACTACCTGCCGTACGTATCGAACGCGCCCATGGAGCCCAGAGCAGCAGTCGCGCAGTGGGAAGATGGGCGCCTCACGGTTTGGGCGGGCACTCAGCGACCGTTCGGCCTCCGAGCCGAGCTCGCGCAGCAGCTCGAAATCGAAGAGTCCGACGTCCGCGTAATTGCTCCTGAGATCGGCGGTGGCTTTGGCAGTAAGAGCATCTATCCAGTTGGGCTCGAGGCGGCCCGCCTGGCGCGATCGGCCGGCCGGCCAGTTCGCGTGGCCTACGACCGTGCTGAGGAGATGACCTGGGCGTCCGTTCGCCCGGCCGCGCTGATCCGCATCAAGAGCGGGTTCATGTCAGACGGCCGCGTCGTAGCTTGGCAATCGGACGGCTACCACGCCGGCGACCGTCCATTCCTCGGCCGCCGCGGTTCAGACACTCCCTACGCCATCCCGAATGTCAGAGTCACGACCTACACGTCCGACAGCCCCCTCAGAACCGGCTCGTATCGCTCGCTCGGCGGCGCGGCGAATCACTTTGCCCGCGAATCGCACATGGACGAGATCGCGGCGCGGGTCGGTCTTGACCCTGTGGACTTTCGACTGCGTAACCTGACGCACCCGCGCTTCCGGCGGGTCCTCGAGGCCGCCGCGAGGATGTTCCGCTGGAGCCCCGGTGCATCTCCGTCCCGACGCGGTGCGGGAGTCGCGCTCGGTCTCGACGTTGGTAGCTACGTCGCCGCCTGCGTGCAGGTGGACGCCCGCGGGCCGGAGGTAAGGGTGGAACGCGTTAGCGCAGCCCTCGATTGTGGCCTGACCGTCAATCCCGAGGGTGCGAAAAACCAAGTGGAGGGCTCGATCGTCATGGGGATGGGAACCGCTCTGTATGAGGCGATCGAATTCCGTGGCGGCCGGTTACTGAATTCGGGGTTTACGCGATACCGCGTTCCGCGAATGAACAACGTCCCGCAAATCGATGTCGAGCTCGTCGGGGAGCCGGAAACACCGTCAACCGGCGCCGGTGAGCCGGGTATCGTGCCTGTCGCACCCGCCATCGCGAACGCGGTGTTC
Organism: Chloroflexota bacterium; assembly: GCA_029262675.1. Lineage (GTDB taxonomy): Bacteria > Chloroflexota > Dehalococcoidia > DSTF01 > RBG-16-68-14 > JADFKB01. The sequence goes on from JAJCYW010000007.1 coordinate 149,393, forward strand.
GACCTAACCGAGCGCCGGGTCCGCGAGCTGCCGATTCAGAGCCATCTTGACGGTTCCTCATCATCGGAAGTCATTCCAGGGTAATGGACGGCGATCGCCTCGGCGCGCCCTGCTCACGTCGTCTAGCCTGGCGCACCGTGAAGCCGACGCCTTCACAATCTCCACAAAAGCCTGATAGGTTGGCCCTAGCGGCTTGAGTCTGAACGAACCAGTCGTAACTGAGGAACTCCAGACCGCACCACACTGTCAGTACTGGCAACGATCCCTTAACTGTAGAATCGCATGCCGGCGCTTCAACACGATGACGAATAGCGTGCTTGCGCGGCTCTGTAGCCCGGCGGGAACCTCCAACGCCGCATGCTTTCGGACCAGCTCTACAACGTCCTACCGTGGTCCTTTCGTTTGTTCATGATCACGCTGATGCACAACTTCTCCGCGCACCACCGTGACGTCCGCGTCTGCCTCAAGTATTCGCATGGGATCATCTAGCTCAAAGATGTCGCTGGAGAGGACGACGAAGTCAGCATACTGTCCTGGCGCTATTCTACCGACCAGTTCATCCTCGCAAGTCGCCCTTGCGCAACCGCTGGTGTAGGCCGTGATGGCCTCTTCAAGCGAGATCCGTTCATCAGGATACCAACCTCCCGGAGGGTCGCCCTTCGCCGTGCGGCGAGTGACGGCTGCATGGATGCCGGCGAGAGGGCTCATTGTCTCGACGGGCGTATCGGAACCGAACGCTAGATTCGCACCACCGGCAAGGAGCGACGCAAAGGCATATGCCCCGCGCCCTCGCTCACCCCAACAGCGATCGACTTTCGCCATGTCTTGCGTTGCATGGATGGGCTGAACCGAAGCCGTTGTCCTCAGCTGTCCGAGTCGTCCGACGTCGGCTGCCGAAAGTAGCTGGGCGTGCTCGATCCGGCGAGGCAGCTCGGGCGACACAGCACGAGCGCGCTCTAGGATCGCCAACACCTCACGGTTCGCCCTATCGCCAATGGCGTGGATGGCGGGCGCGAGCCCGTGAGCGAGACAGATTCTGACCCGCGCCTCGAGCTCAGCTGGCGTCTGCAATGGCAGCCCCACGTCACTGCCCCCTTCGTATGGTGCCAACATCCACGCCGTCAACGAACCCAACGCACCATCCGCAAAGAACTTCACGCCCCCGATCTTGAGCACGTCGTCGCCGTCGCCTGTGCGTAGGCCCTCATCCAACCAGTCTTCGAGGCTGCGTCCGGATAGGAAGACACGAAGGCGCAGCCGCAGCTCCCCTGCGGCATGCAGCTCTCGCGCTGCCGCCAGCTCGCCGTGGCCGACGTCCATTGCGTGAATACCCGTGACGCCCAGGCTGTGCGCCCAAGTGACGGCCGTGCGAAGAGCAGCGAGGCGCTGGTCGTGAGACGGCTTCGGCACCACGTCGTACACAAGCTGGGCGGCCGAATCACGCAAGATGCCGGACGGCTCGCCGTCTGGGTCAGAGTCGATCTTCCCCCCTTCAGGTGAAGCGGTCGAAGGAGTGATGCCGCTGATTCGAAGCGCGACGCTGTTCACCCAGATGCAGTGACCCGAAGTGTGTGCAAGGACGATGGGATGACTGGTCGAAACGAGGTCGAGGTCCTTCCGATCGGGAAAGCCTGATCCGCGCCACAAGTTCTGATCCCAGCCGGCACCCCAGATCCACTCGTGTCTGGGTGTCACTTTCGCTCGCTCGCCTACCCGGTAGACCGCTTCGCCCAGGCTGGCGACGCCCTTGAGGTCGACGGCCTGCATGGCCATGCCTGTGCTCAACAGATGGGCATGGCCGTCAATGAGCCCCGGGATTACGAGGCGGCCCAGAACGTCCAAGACCTCCACGCCAGGTGCTACATCAAGCTCGGACTCGCGTCCGACGAAGGCGAACCGGCCGTTCCGCACGAGCGCGGCGTCGGCCCACGGCGTGTTGGACACTCCTGTCCAGATCCGTCCGTTTCGTAGCAACAGGTCGCTCATAGGTCTTGGTCATTGTAGGCGAAGCCGCCCGACTAATGAACAGCGCTTCGGCGACAGCGCTTGCTCTCGAACAAGACCTCCTTCAGACGGTTCGCCTGGGAACTGCCGCAGGAGCCCTCTGTTCGACGCGAGAAGTAGCGCAGCACGCCATGCCAACTCTAGCCGAAATCGAAGCACATATCGCGAGCGCTTCCGGCTGACGGGGCCGGCAGAAGCTCTCGCTGACGCGCCGACAGCCGCGCGTCGAATTACGTCAGGAGGCCGTTGAGTTGGGAAAACCGTCCGCCCAAGATCTCTTCGGATGGCACGCCGATCCACTGCTCCAGCACGCTCGCGTACACGGACCTGAAGTCGACCGTGTACTTCAGGTTGCCGTTGGTAAGATCGGTGAGCGCCGGCGGTTCGCCGTAGAACCCGCCGTTGATCGCACCGCCGAGAAGCAGCAGCGGGCCGGCGGCGCCGTGATCGGTTCCGCCACTCGCGTTCTCCTCCACTCGCCGGCCGAACTCTGACCAGGTCATGGTGAGCACATCCCGCTCCTTCCCAAGCGCCCTCATCTCGTCGTAAAACGCCGCAAGCGCGTCGCCCAGCGCCTGAAGAAGCGCCCTGTGATCGGCGACTTGACCGGAATGCGTATCGAAGCCGCCCAGCGTGACGTGCGCGACGCGCAGGTTGACGCCGCTCGCGATGAGCTGGGCGAGAAGCTGGAATCCCTGTCCAAGCGGCGTCTCCGGGAAGTCGGCCGCGGTGGACGCCCCGGCGGCTTCCTGGACGACCGAGGAGCTGGCCACAGCATCCTGGGCGGTGGTCTCCAGCAGCGCGGCGTAGGGGGTGTCCTTGGGGAACTGCTCGTAAAGCTTGAGCAGTGCTGTCTGGCGGCGTCGGGATTCCGCCTCGCGCGGCGCCAGCCTCTCCAGGCTGTACGAAGAGGGATCGGTGACGGACGGAATGGGCGCGCCGCCAGAGCGAAGCTCCGGCGGCGTCGACCTGCCGACGTTGAACCCGTGGAAGGGATCGTGCTCTTCGGCCTCCAGCCGGTCCAGGTACGAGCCAAGCCATCCATCGCCGACCGCGCCTGCCGGATCGCCGGTCTGCCAGATGCGCATCGACTTGAAGTGCGAGTAGTCGGGGTTTGGGTACCCGACGGCGTGGACGAGCGCCAGCCGTCCCTCGTCCCAGAGCGGACGAAGCGACGCCAGGGAGTTGTGGAGACCCCATTCGTCGTCCAGCGGGAGCACGGCACTCTCCGGCACGGCCAGGCTTGGGCGCAAGTTCTGATAGACGGGATCCCGGTAGGGAACGAGCGTATCGAGTCCGTCGTTGCCTCCCGCCAACTGGACGATCACGAGCGTGCGGCCCGGCGCATCCGCTGTGGCATCGGAGGCACGGACCGCGAAGGCACCCTTGAACACAGGCGGGAGCGCCGCCCCGGCCGTGCCCAGAGTGACCAACGCCACTCCTCTCTTTACAAAGTCTCTGCGCGAAATCATCTCAGTGCCTGCGCTCTCTTTCCTAGGCGAGCTGATACTCCGGCGACGCCAGGAGCAGAATGAGTAGCCCACGTAGCCGCTCGGCGCGTTCTTCGACGCCAAGCGACCGCCAGTCCGGCGCACCGTCAAGCGCGAATTCGATTAGGAAGGAACGGACTTCTTCCGAGAGGTGGCCGTCCACTAGGAGAGCGGCTAGGCCGTCGACCGCCTCTTCGGCAGTGCTCGGCTCTTCGATAAGGAGCGTGCTGGGGTCCGCCTGCGGGATCGACGTGGCGCCGCGACCGCCCGTGCCATTCACCGCAGCCGCAGTTGCGTTGACGCGGGCGAACCAGGTGCTCGTTCCCAGCCAGGCCGCGCCACCGGGCCAGCCCGCAACGTTCGGCGGGCTGAACAGGTCTTGGCCCATCTGATGACATGCCTGTGCGACAATACGCCCGTCCGTCTCCAGGCTCAACATCCGGACGACGGACACGGCGAGATCGACGGGCGCCCGCACGCGAGCACGATACGACCGCGGAGAGTAGAACGCCTCCGACAAGAGCACCGAGCGCAACCCCTCGCGCATGCTGAAGCCACTACTACGCAGCGCCTGCGCCACCGGTTGCACGACCTCCGGCTCCGGCTCCGGATACGCGAAGTAGGTCCAGAGCCGCTCCGCCAGGTACTGTTCAGCCGCCGGCTGCTGGAGAATGATGTCGATGACATCGTCGCCGTCCCAGGTTCCCGTCTGGCCAAGCAGAGTCTTCTCTCCATAATCGTGCTGCATCGAACGGAACTCATAGCCGCCGGCCTCCCTGCTTAGTGACCAGCCGGTAAACGCCCGGGCAGCCTCTCGCACATCCTCTTCGCTGTAGTTACCGATGCCGAGGCTAAACAGCTCCATGAGTTCGCGAGCGTAGTTTTCGTTCGGGTGCTCCTTGGTGTTCGTGTGCATGTCCAGCCAAAGCATCATCGCCGCGTCACGCGAGATGCCTTTCAGGATGACGTCGTAGGTGTCCAGTGCGTGACTGCGCAGGAACTCGTTCTGCCGAACCAGCAGCGGCCGGAGATCGCCCGCGAGCTTAGACAGGCCGCTGGTGAGAAGACCGTGCCAGAAGAACGTCATCCGCTCCTGCAGCGGGCGTCTCGTGTGGGACATCCTCGTCAGCCACCAAGCGACCATGTCGACCGGTCGCTCGAAGTCGTACGCATTCGCGTCCAGCTTCGATTCGAGCTCGCTGTCGTCCACCGAGTCGTAGGCGAGGAGGTCTTCGACGACGGCTTCGAGTGACTGGCCATCGTAGCGGGTGAGATCGTCACGATTGGCTCCGAACGCCGCCCGGCGCAGGAGATGCTGCAGCCGAACTCGATCTGACGCGAACGGGTCGCCGATGCCAGTTGGTGATCGCGTCGCTTCCCGACAAGCGCTTGCGAAAAGCCCAACGCCGGCCGAGGCCGCCAGTAACTGTCTGCGAGATACGGTGGCGTCCATGGGCTAGTGCCTCACTTCGGAGCAGGCGACGACCGTCAATCGTGGCCGAGCAACCATGCGCCGTCTCGGCGTCTTGCGGAAAGCATACGCCATCCTTGGCAGCAAATCGTTTCCAAAGTGCAACGAATTGGTCTCTAAAGTGCAAACGAATGTTCCTGGTGATGGAGCGCCCCGACTAGTCCACAGCAGTGGCGACACTACGAACTGCTGGCGTTACTTGATCGCAGCCGTAGCTGATCTTAGGAGCCATCGCCGGGCGCCAAGCGAACCGGCCGCGGCGGCGCGGGCAGCGCGTGTGCTAGAATCCGGCATCGCTAGTTCGCGTTCGTGTGGCGGAATGGGTGGTCGCAGCAAGGTCCTGCCACAGAAACTTCTGAACAAGGAAGTGCCATGACCGTGCCACAAGAACCTCGTAACCAGTCTTACCCGTGCAAGGCCATAAAGGCAGTCGTCTCTCGAGTCAGGTGCACGCTCAACATGACCGCTTGCGGCATCAAGGCGTTTCTGTTGTTCATCGTCCACCCGGCGCGGCGCCTGGCGGGGTGCGATACGCACGTTGCGCTCTTCCCCACATGGACTGGGAAGAGGCTATTTCTCGCAGACTTCTTGCCAACTACAGCATTCGTCGTGGCAGTAGTCTTGGTGCCCCTGTCTCTTAGTCGCGAATACGCTGACGCCATGGCTGAGATACCTTTGACACTATTGATCGTGTTGATTGCCCTGTTTGCCGGCGGCGTCGGCTACATTAATGCCGAAAGTGCGCAGGTCAATGACAAGGGCCGACGCCTTGCTCTCGTTCAGACGGGCTTGGGAATCCTCGGCGGGATTGGGGTCGTGTTGGCAATCGGCTTTCAAGTCCGCGATGTCGAATCAGACGTAGCAGGTGTGGAGCAGCAGTTAAGCACGGTAGGACAACGCGTGGGCGTCGTCGAAGAGCTTGTACGGACTCCTGATTTCATGATAGGCGACGCCGACTGCAACGGCAGCGTCAATAGCATCGACGCCGCAGTCGTTCTGCAACTGGCCGCCAGACAAGTCACTCAGATTCCGTGCGCTGGGTTCGCGAATGTGAACCTTGACGCATTCATAAACTCTCTGGATTCCCTGCTGATTCTCCAGCGCGTTGCCGACGCCGACCGGGAGTAGGCCGCCTTCCACCTCCGCGATGGCGCAGACGTTCTTCTTTACCACCCACTCCCCGCGCAGCCCGCCAAGTCGTCCGGCCTCTCTGGACAGCGCGCGCCGCGCGGCAGCATTATGCTCCCTGGATCCTGGACGGGCGAATACAGATTCGGGCAGCCATCGCCGGGCGCCAAGCGAACCGGCCATTCGGCTCTTGACCGCTCTGCGTCGGCTCGTAAGATGGTTCCTGAGAGTCGCAAAGGAGGATCACAAATGCAACGACAAGGCACGCTCACACCAGAGCGCTTCGGCTACAGCATGCCCGTCGACGCGCCTCTCTACCCAGAGCCGCCACTGCGCTACCAGGATGCTCAGTTCGTCGTTCTGACGTACGAGACCGACGCCGATGCAGCAGCCGCCGTCCTGCCCGCCGACCTAACGCTCCCCCTGCCAGCGCTGGCAACGGTGACAATGGCCCACTACCCTTCTTCCTCCGTGGGTTCCTACACCGAAGCGATCCAGCAGATCCAGTGCGAGTGGGAGGGACAGCGGCGAAGCTACATAAGCAAGATCCTTCTCGACAACGACGCCGCCATCGCCGCCGGTCGCGAGATCTACGGCTTCCCGAAGAAGCACGCGTTTGTGGAACTCAAGAGAGCGGCCGGCGAGTTCACGGGAACGCTGGAGCGGCCACGAGGGCATCGCCTCCTCTCCGTGACGATGTCGCTGCAGCGGAGCCACAAGGCGCCGACTGAACAGAGCGAAGGGGGAATCCTCTCGCTCCGCGTCATCCCTGACGCCGAAAACAGCGGCCGACCTTCGATCGCGGAACTCGTCGAAACGAAGATGCAGACCTCGGTGAAGGAAGCCTGGACCGGGCTGGGGTCGTTGGAGTTCGGCCCGCCTTCGGAAGCGGACCCTTGGTCGGGGTTACCCGTCCAAGAGCTGCGCGGGGCAACTCACGCTGTGTTGGACTTCGAGTTGCCGGCAGGGCGTGTGGTCAAACGCTATCAGGCCGGCTAGCGACGGGGAGCCGGACCGGCGCGATGCCGAACGCCCCTCCCGCGTCTCCAGGATGAGGTCGGCCTACGGCACATCGGCCTCGGCTGTAATTGCCAGCGCGTCGAGGGCTTGGGGCATTGCCACTTGCACTCGGCAATCGACCTCAGACGAGGCGATGCTGGGCCGCAAAGACAACCGCCTCTAGACGACTGTGTACTCCAAGCTTTCCGAGAATGTGCTCAACGTGATTGCGGACCGTCGTGGGCCGTATCCCTAGGGATTCGGAGATCTGCGCGTCGCGCATTCCGGATGCTACGAGACGGAGCACTTCTAGCTCCCGTCGTGTGAGCAGTGGCAGTGGGGCCGGGTACGCGTCAGTGACTGCGCCTTCTTGGGAACCAGGTGCGTACTGCGAGACAGTGGCTATCGTCTGCTGGGCAAGAAGCTCGGCCTTTCGCCGCGACGTGATGTCTCGGAACAGGTGAACGGCGAGTTTGCCCGTTCCCTCCGGATCGGGCACCGCGATTACACTCACGTTCAGCCATAAGTCACGGCCATCGCTTGTCCGCGAAAGAACATCGTAGTTGGGTATGCACTTCCCTCGCCTGACAGACTGAATCGTCGGGCAGTCCCTTCGGCAAAATGTGTGTCCCTCGTAGTCGCCGCCCACGATTACTTCGTAGCACGGTCGCCCAGTCACATCTTCTTGTTCGCACCCGAGCAAGCGGGATCCAGCGCTATTCAAGAAGAGGAGACGTTGATCCTCTCCGACCACATATGCGCCGTCTGCCGTGACTTCGAACAGCCGAAACAAGTCGTCCCGATTCACCGATAACTCGCTCCCTTCCGTCTGCCAGCTTAGCGCTATCCAGGGCTGGCACGGACGGGCCAGACGGCAGGTAGACAATAGAGCCGAAAGCCACTACAAGGGCTAAACGCCACATAACATGATGCAAATTACAGATGCGTGAACGTCATCACAATTGCTAGCGTTGTTTCGAGGCAAGTGGAAATACATCAGGACATGTTAGTAGAGAGGACGAGGCAATGAAGCGAATCAGGATAGTCGGGGCCGCGGCTGCAATACTCGTAGGGGTAGCTTTGGCTGCAGTCATCGCCCTGAGCGCATGTGGAGGCGACAAGGCCAGCGCTGAACACGGCGAGCCTGGGTTCGTGTTCCAGGATGCCGACGTGGTGATCGATTTGACGGCGGAGGTGATGGAATGGGAGGTCTACCCAGGCGAGACCGTAGAGGTCTGGGGCTACAACGGAACATACCCCGGCCCTGAAATCCGCGTCACCGAAGGCCAAAACGTGCGCGTCAACCTGATCAACAACTTGCCTGAGGCAACCACCGTCCACTTCCACGGGCTTGATGTCCCGAACGACCAAGACGGCGTGCCGGGCATCACTCAGCCGGACGTACAACCTGGCGAGACGTGGACGTATGAATTCGTCGCCGCGCGAGTTGGGACGTCCGCGTATCACACGCACTCCAATACGGCACAGCAACTCGCCAAGGGCCTGTTCGGTTTCTTCATTGTCGAGCCGAAGGAAGGGTCGGATTACGATCGCGAATATGCCCTCGGTCTCCACGAGCTCAGCGGACTGTATTACACGATCAACGGCGTCTCCTTCCCGTCGACGCTCGATGCCAACCTCCTCCAGATCAAGGAGGGGGAGCGTATCCTGGTTCGGCTCGTCAATATGGGAGCGCAAGCCCACCCGATGCACTTGCACGGTCACCAGTTCTTGGTCGTGAACATCGATGGCAACACGATGCCGCCTAACTGGAAGCAGAACACCGTCGACGTCGCGCCGGGCCAGACCGTCGACCTTGTCGTTGAAGGGACCAACCCCGGCACGTGGACGTTCCACTGTCACATCGTCCCGCACGTAACGAACCGCGGCGAGTACCCAGGCGGCATGCTCACGGTGCTGGACTACGAAGATCACACGTCGTATTTCGAGGAGCAGCAGGCCGCGGCGGCTGAGGCCGGCGAATAGCCGTCACGCGGCTGGCTTCGCAGATTCCAAGGAGTGGCGCTGGGATGATGACCCCGCGCCACTCCATTTGTCCACAAGCCCAGCTCAGTCCCCGTCACCGGGGCGGAGAAGCCAGCAGCACCAGCTCGGTCACCGGCAATAGGCGAGAACCAAAGCGCATAGCGGCGCGCCGTTAGAGCGCGGGCACGGCCTTCATCGCCTCGGCGACGGCCTCGGCCGGGTAGGCGTAGTCCTGCAGCTCACCGGCGAAGTACTTATCGTACGAGCCCATGTCGAAGTAGCCGTGGCCCGAGAGGTTGAAGAGAACCACCCGCGACTCGCCGGCTTCCTTTGCCTCCAGCGCTTCGCCGATCGCAGCACGGATGGCATGCGAGCTCTCCGGCGCGGGGATGATGCCTTCGGTTCGCGCGAACTGAACCGCGGCATCGAAGCAGGCGATCTGGTGGTAGGCTTTCGCCTCGATCAAGCCGTCATCGTAGAGTTGGCAGATCAGCGGCGCCATCGCGTGGTAGCGCAGGCCGCCGGCGTGGATGCCGGGCGGCACGAAGGTGTGGCCCAGCGTATGCACCTTCATGAGCGGCGTCATGCCCGCCGTGTCGCCGAAGTCGTAGCGATACTCCCCACGGGTGAGCGACGGGCAGGCCTCCGGCTCGGCGGCAACGAAGCGCGTCTTCGCGCCCTCGGCGAGGCGGCGGCGCATGAAGGGGAAGGCGATGCCCGCGTAGTTGGACCCGCCGCCGGCACAGCCGATGACGACATCCGGCTCCTCGCCCGCCTGCTCCATTTGCTTGATCGCCTCTTGCCCGATGATCGTCTGGTGGAGGAGGACGTGGTTCAGCACGCTGCCGAGCGAGTACTTTGTATCGTCCCGCGTCGCCGCGTCCTCCACGGCCTCGCTGATCGCCATGCCCAGCGAGCCCGGTGATTCTGGATCCTGCTCAAGCATCTGGCGGCCGGCCTGTGTGTCGGGACTGGGGCTCGGCACGACGTCGGCGCCCCAGACCTGCATCATCGAGCGGCGGTACGGCTTCTGTTCGTAGCTGACGCGAACCATGTAGACCTTCAGCTCGATTCCCATGAAGTTGCAGGCCATCGCCAGGGCGCTCCCCCACTGGCCGGCACCCGTCTCCGTCGCGATTCGCGTCACGCCCTCCTGCTTGTTGTAGTAGGCCTGCGCGATCGCGGTGTTCGGCTTGTGCGACCCCGCAGGGCTGACGGACTCGTTCTTGTAGTAGATGTGGGCCGGCGTGTCGAGCGCCTTCTCCAGCCGGTGCGCGCGATGGAGCGGCGAGGGGCGATAGAGCCGGTAGGCATCGCGCACCTCCTCCGGGATCTCGATGTAGCGCTCAGCGCTGACTTCCTGTCCGATGAGTGCCATGGGGAACAGCGGCGCCAGGTCCTCCGGGCCGATGGGCTGCTTTGTGCCTGGGTTGAGCGGCGGCGCCGGCGGCTCTGGCAGATCCGCCGCGATGTTGTACCAGGATTCCGGCAACTCGTTCTCCGAAAGAATGAACTTTGTCGTGCTCATGGCCTCCTCCTTCTCTCCTCCTGTGGCCTGCTCTCGTAGACGCTACCACGTCCTCGTTTGGCTCGCCATAGCCGGTAGCGCGGCGATTGGCGTGGGCGGCTAAGGGCAGTCCGCCCGCTTCCCAACGCCACCCAGTCAAGCAATCTGATGTGAAGTGGAGCTACCTGGTTATGAGCATTCGGTCAGGCCGACCTGCCACTGGTCAGTTCGCAGGTTGATTCCGTCCGCAGCAGCTGGACATCGGGCCGTCAGCGGAGGTCTCAGGGTGTCATCACCGAGCCGCCGCTGACAGACACGACTTCCCCGGTTATGTACCCCGACATGTCGCTCGCGAGGAACACGGCGACGTCAGCTACGTCGGGTGGCTGGCCGACCCGGCCGAGAGGGACGGTTTTCGCGTAGCGCTCGAAAAACTCCTTTGGGTAGACGCGGTTCAAGAACTCGTTGTAGATGAGGCCCGGCGCAATCGCGTTGACGCGGATCCCGTGGGGCCCAACCTCCGCGGCGACGGCTCTCGTCAGCCCCATCACTCCGGCCTTCGCAGCGGAGTAGTGCGCCTCGCCATCATCTCCACCGATCCAGCCGGCGGACGACGACATGCTGACAATCGCGCCGCTCTTGCGCTCGATCATATGTGGGAGCACGGCCCGCATGCAGTTGAACGTTCCGGTCAGGTTCACGTCGATCACGAGGCGCCACGTTTCGTCATCCATCTCCCAGATCGGAGATAGCTTGTTGATACCGGCGTTGTTCATCAGGATGTCGATCTGGCCGTGCCGCTCGAGCGTGGCATCCACCATTCGCGTCACGTCGTCGACGTTGCGCACGTCCACGGGCAAGGCGAGGATCTCTTGATCGAAGTCCTTCGACAGCGCCGAGGCGACCTCCCCGGCGCGCCGGGCGTGCGCGTCGCTGACTACCACCTTGGCGCCTTCCTCTGCCATCCGGCGAGCGGTGGCGTGACCGATACCGCCACCCGCGGCGGCGGTAATGATCGCAACTCTGCCGTCCAGAAGTCCCATCGCAGCACCTACCTTGGGAATCGAGAAAAGTCAGTCTCGCGGCGCTCCAGGAAGGCGTTCTTCCCCTCGTCAGCCTCGCCGCTGGTGTAGAAATCGGGGGCGATCTCCTGCACCCAGTCCCGGGCTGAGGCCTCCTTCATCGACTTGTAGGCCAAATTGAACGAGGCCTTGAGTATCTTCAGGCAGCTTGGGCTCTTCTGGAGCAGCTCTTCGCACCAGCGGTCGACCTCGCCGTCCAAGTCTTCTTGCGCGACGACAGCGTTGACGAGGCCCATCTCCAACGCCTCGCGAGCCGAGTAGCGGCGCGTGGTCATCCACATCTCTTTCGCCTTCTTGGCTCCGACGACGTGCACGAGGTTCGCCACCTGGTATCCGGACGCCGGGCTGCCCACGCGAGGCCCGACCTGCATGAACGTCGCGTTCTCAGAGGCGATGGTGAAATCGGAGAAGTAGGCGAGGTGATTGCCACCGCCGACGGCGTAACCGTTGACGCGGGCGATGACGGGCTTGAGGCAGTCCTCGATGCCGGCATGGGGGTCCATCGGCGCCGCTTCACCCGCCCCCTCCTGCTGCACTGCCTGCAGCCAACGCACGTCGCCGCCGGCACAGAACGCTTTGTCGCCGGCGCCGGTCAGGACGATCACCCCGACCTCCGGGTCTGCGCTGGCGTCGGCGACCGCTTCGGCCATCTCCGTCAGCGTCTGGCCCGTGAACGAGTTCATCGCTTCAGGGCGATTGATCGTGATCCACGCGGCGCCTCGGACTCGGCCGTGCTTCTCATACAGAATATCTTGGAAGTCAGGCATCGTCTTTCGCCTCCCGTTATCTTGGCCTGCCATCAGGCCATTTCGCTAGTAACCCCTACCCCACGCACGGACCTGAAGCGCCTCGATGCGCACGATTGTCCGCAGCGCGGCCCACTGTGCGATGTAGGCGTCGACCTCGCCCTCGGGGATGTACCGCCTTACGATCTCGCGGATGTCGTCCGCCATCCCCGGCGGGTCGACCTCGACCTCCGCCCTGCCGCGCGCGACAACGGCCGCGAACGGCGCCTCGTGTTCCGCCACAGCGACGCTCACCTGGGGGTTGCGCCGCGCGTTCTTCACCCACTGGCGCGACACGTCCGTCCAGATCCTGAACGAGCCGGCCTTGAATCGATACCAGACGGGAACGCTGTGCGCGCCGCCCTTGGCGCCGACGGTCGCCACAATCGCCGTCATCGACCGATCTAGAAAGGCCTGCAACTCTGATTCGTTCATGCCGCTGGGAATATAGCAGATCGGCCATCCGCCACCGCAAGACCGCGCTGTAGGTCCAACTGATGATTTGGACGCGTCTCGCTCGCCTTCGTAGCTACGGCGTCACAGGGCCTGAGCTCAGATAGCTTCTAGGCGTCTGCCTGAGGCCGGATCAGCAGCACCGGCGCGTCACCTTGCAGGAGCCGGTCGGCGATACTGCCGAGGACGGCGACCTCTCCCCTACCCTGTTTCGAGACCATCTGCTTTCTTAGCAGAAGGCCATCTTCCTGGCATGACACGACCGTACGTGGCCGAAATGCTTGGCCACGACCGGCTAGCCGCATGCCGGCCGACCAAACTCCCGTGTGGCCGTATTCTTGCGGTCGACACGGGGCGCGTGGCTATACCATCGGGGTATGCTGAAGAAGACCATCATCGCGATATCGCACGTGCCATGACTGTTGGCGAAAGGAGTCCGCTCAATGACGTCGGAACGGCGTTTGGGAATTCTGGTGGGCGGAGGGCCCGCGCCCGGGATCAATAGCGCCTTGAGCGCGGCAGCTATCGAAGCCACCAAGGATGGCCTGGAAGTCATCGGTATCCACGACGGATTCGAGCATCTTATGAATGGACGGACCGACATGATCCGCCCGATTGCGATCTCCGACGTGTCGCGTCTCCATTTCCAGGGTGGGTCCGTTATTGGAACCTCGCGCGCAAACCCCACGGCGAACGAAGCAGACTTGCAGCGAACGGTTGATACTCTCAATCAACTGGGCGTTGGTCACCTGATCACGATCGGCGGTGAGGACACCGCCTACGCAGCGGCGCGAATTGGCCGGCACGCTGACGGAGCAATACGGATCGCGCATATTCCAAAGACCATTGACAACGACCTGCCCCTGCCCGCCAGTGCCCCGACGTTCGGTTTTGAGACTGCCCGACATCTCGGCACGCAGTGGGCTCTCAATCTAATGGAGGAATCGCGAACAACAAATCGCTGGTGCCTCGTCGTCGTGATGGGCCGTAAGGCCGGCCATCTCGCCCTGGGGATCGGCAAGGCTGCCGGCGCTACGGTCACCATTATTCCGGAGGAGTTCTCGTCCAGCGAGATCGACCTGGATGATCTTTGCTTGGTGGTGGAAGGAGCAATCCTCAAGAGGAGATCCATGGGGCATCGGGACGGAGTGGCTGTCGTCGCTGAAGGGGTTGCGGCCAAGATAGACCCCGAGCAACTTGCCAAGATGCCCGGCGTCGAGGTGGGACATGACTCCTACGGCAACATCCGTCTGGAAAAGATCCCGCTTGCGGCCATCTTGGAGCGCGAGGTCGCGCGGCGGTTCGCTGAACGCGGGGAATCGCCGTCAATGGTCGCGGTGACTCTCGGCTATGAGCTTAGGTGCGCGGCGCCAATTCCCTTCGACATCGACTACACGCGCACTCTTGGATACGGAGCGGTGCGATCACTCCTGAGCGAAGACCTCGACGAACGCGCGCGGTCGGGCGGTATCGTATGCCTTGACGAAGGCCGGCTGCGTGTCTTGCCTTTTGGCGATCTTGAAGAGCCAGGGACGGGGCGTATCCGAACGCGGATGGTGGATGTTCGATCTGAGCATTACAGAGTGGCACGCGAGTACATGATCCGCCTACAGCGGCGCGATCTCCAAGACGAGAGCTTGCTGCGCAGACTCGCGGAGGTGTCGGGCATGGAGGCTCAGGACGTCGTGACGCGATTTGGACCCAGCTTTGAGCACGATTCGTTCGAGGATGCTTCATGATCGCGTTGGCTTCGAGGAGGTGAGCATGACGATTGAAGAGAAGCTGGCAGCAACAGCCAGTGCTTTGGTCACTACTGGGAAAGGCATTCTCGCCATCGACGAAACCAGTCCGACTTGCACAAAGCGCTTCGCGGAGTTTGGCATTGAGTCCACAGCGGACAGTCGAAGGTCATATCGAGAGACGCTCATCACCGCACCGGGGATCGGCGATTACGTAAGCGGCGTGATCATGTTCGACGAAACCATCCGCCAGACCGCCAAGGACGGGCGGTCGTTTGTAGACGTGTTGAACACGTTGGGCGTTATGCCCGGTATCAAAGTTGACACCGGTCTGGCAGCACTCGCCAAGGCGCCAGGCGAGAACGTAACCGACGGCTTGGATGGGTTGCGCGAGCGCCTGTATGAGTACTGCGAGATCGGCGCCCGCTTCACTAAATGGCGTGCTGTCATCAAGATCGGGCCGGGGACGCCCAGCCGTTACTGCATTGAGACAAACGCGCATGCGTTAGGTCGCTACGCCGCGCTGGCCCAAGAAGCCGGCCTAACACCTATCGTAGAGCCGGAAGTCCTGATGGACGGCGACCACGATGTTGGTCGCTGCCTGGAAGTTACGGAGGAAGTGCTCCAGTCCGTGTTTAGGGAACTGAACAGCCAGCGCTGCCTTCTTGAGGGAATAGTCCTAAAGGCCAACATGGTAACGTCCGGAATTGGATCGCCGCGGCGGGCAAACACCGGCGAGATAGCGGAACTTACGCTGAAAACACTGCGCCGGTGCGTCCCCGCGATTGTTCCAGGAGTCGCGTTCCTTTCCGGAGGCCAAACAGGCAAAGAAGCATGCCGAAATCTGAATGCGATGAACTCTCTGGGCCGATTGCCCTGGGAACTGACGTTTTCGTTCGGTCGGGCGCTACAGTACCCATCACTAGGGGTGTGGGGCGGTGAGCCCCACAACGTTCCGGCGGCCCAGGCTGCGTTTCTTCACCGGTTGCGAATGGGCGGCGCGGCGCGGGCAGGAATGTATTCGTCCGAATTGGAGCGAGGGTAGGAGCGGAGGTGACAATGAGTTTGCTCTGCACACTGAATTCGAACCGTCACCGGTGCTTCCTAAGCAGCGGCCTGTCCTGAGCGCAGCCAAAGGGGTCGCGAGTTCGGACCTCGTCTCCCGCTCCAAACCCAACACTCAATGCTAATAGCCGCCGAGTCTGGCGACCTCTCCCCTACCCTGCTTCGAGGCCATCTGCTTTCTAAGCAGAAGGCCAACAACCGCCGTCTAGCACTGAGCCTGTGCTAGATTGTCGTAGATTTGCTAAGCGCCGACCTGGTTCCAGGCTAAAGGGGGCGACATGGACACTGAAGCGTTGCTGGATGAATGGCGCCGAGAAACGCGCAACGGGCCCGTGGCCAAGGAGGCACGCACAAGGGATGGCCGCTTGCTGAACTACCACGGCCGGAGGCTGTCACGGCCGGCTAGCGAGGTGTACGAGCGCCTGATGAGAATGGGATCGGGGCTTGATGATCTTTGGCCGCTTGCATCCATTCCCATGAAGACTGAGGGAGCTCTCGCGGTAGGCGTCCAATCCGGGCACGGGCCAATTCGGTACCAACTCTTTGCGATCGAAGATCAAGGTCGCATCGAATGGCGCTTCACAATGGAGCGTCTGCAAGGGCGCTACGAGTACGCCATAGTCCCGGCCGGCAAGGGAACTCTCGTAGAAAACGTCATAGACGGGTCCCTATCAGGCGACTTGGTAGAGGTGTGGCCGAAGGCGATCGGACCGCTTCATGACTGGGTTCTCGAGCGCATCTTCGACCGGCTCGACCAGCCGCCCGCTCCCTGGTTCGACCCTAAGCTCGTGGGGGCAATTCGCTAGCATTGGCGCGAGGACTCATAGACCCTCTGCCTCGGAGGCAGAGGGTCTACTAGTTTGGTGACACGACCCACGTAGTGTCACCTCAGAACTGACCTAACCAAAAGGAACTTGGGCGAAGGCCGCCCAACAGCGCTCGGCCGCAGGCACTGGGATCTCCGCTTGGGAAGCAGATGCTCCACCACTACCTGCTCCTGCTCGCATCGATGAGTCTGAGACTGTGGCTAACGCCTTCGGAAGCGGAGGTTACTAGCGACCCGTACCTCTGTTGCCGATCCAGTCATTGAGGCCGGCGATGTTCTTCGTTGGCATGGGTGTGAACTCAATGCTCATAACGCTTCCGCCATCGACGCCGGAAACCTGCAGCTCGGCGAACATATCCATGTAGCCTCCGAGATCGAGTCGAACGGTCCGCAGCCGAAGGACATCATCACCGTCCTCGACGAGCACAAGTTCCCACGGCCCGTCTTGGATCTTCCTTCCGACAACGCCTGCCACCTCCGAAACCGGCTGCTCCGACTGCCACTCAACGCGATAGGGCAGAAGCGAGCCCCGGCCGGCGTACTCCAGCGTGCCCACGTCCGCAAGCGGGAAGTCCTCGGGGAGCGCCTGAAGAACGGTATGTTGCCCGAACGGGTCCTGCCTGAACGGCTCATTGTTGCTCACGTACGCGGATACGAGGAACCCGACAGTGAGTCCGATGACGGCAAGCGCGACTCCCAAGGCCAGCCGTGGCTCGGGCTGGCTCGGATTGGCAGCCGGCGATTTAGACTTGCGGGGCCCGCGCTTCGCCTTCTTCTTCGCAGGCACGACCGGCTCGGCGACCTGCTGGGAGCGCCGCCGGCCGGCGAACGCTAGCAGGAGCAGCGCTCCTAGGGCAAACGGCGGAAGCCAGTACAGGCCGTACGTGCCGCCCCGCGCGACGACATCCAGTCCCAGCACCTCGAGAGTCGGGTACGGCGTTGCCTTCTGCGTAAGGGCGGCGGCGAGCACGCCACTCACAAGTAGTATTGGTACGAGAGCCTTATGGCGCAGGTCAGAACGCAGGAGCAAGGCTCCGGCAACGGCGATCATGCTCCAGTTGTAAAAACTGGAATACGGCGCGACGAGGAGCATGGCAAGCGCAGCAGCGACCTTCACAACAGGCGGCGTTCCCGTCGTCCAGACCACCATCGCCACCGCAAAACTTAGCGCCATTAGGTAGATCGTGAAGAGCGGAGTAGGTTCGATTCCGGCGCTGATGAGGAATCCTTGCCACGAGTACTGCCACGTCTGCTGAGCAGGCAGGTAGATCTGGCTTTGGTCCAGGCTGATGTTCACCATGCGCTCTAGCTGAAAGAAGAAGGCCTCCGGGCCAATGAAGGCCATGCCCGCTACGCTCAGCACGGCCAGTGAACCGGCGGTTCCGGCCAGGGCGTTCCAGTTCCGCGTCCAGAGCAAGTACAAGATGGGGATTGGTAAGTACTGCGGCTTCAACGCCAGGAGTCCGAAGCAGATGCCGGCGATCACCGGTCGACGCTCCGCGAGGAGAAATCCGCTGAGTGCTAGCAAGGCCAGCACCGGCACGAAGTGCCCTGTCCGCAGCGCCCAGTGAGCCTGCGGGAGGGCGATAACCGCCAAGAATACGGCGAGCCGCGCCTCCGGGCTCCGGACCGGGCGCTGCGCAAGATAGGCCACCGCCAGCAGCGCCAAGGCGTTGATCACAAAATAGACCTGGTACGCTGCCGTGACGCCCAGCCACGTGAGTGGCCGCATCATGAGCACCAGCCCTGAACTGTACATGCCAACCGAATTGCCGGTCTCGGCGTGGTCGTAGAAATTCGTGAAGTCGGCGATTGCGGCTGGGTTCGGCGATATCCATCGGCCGAGCGTGTCAGGCAACCAGGCCGCGAGCACCATCAGCTCAACGCCTATCGCAGCGAATAGGAGAAACCTCACGACAGCCGGCCGCCATGCGACCACCAGCCTCTGCTCCGAGATAGAAAGCATTGAGATTGTCACCGCAGGGTAGCCTCCCGCTACTCGGCTCCAAGTTGCCCCTCCACTGATGTTTCCACAATCGAATGACCCCAGGTACCAGTGAAACCCGTAGGCAGGCAGACGAGAGTCCTGATACCGGCCTTCGAGCGTGAGGGTTTCGCGCGGCGATGCGTAGCAATCACGCGCTTAGGGTTTCGGCCTGCGGGCACTTAGGGGAATCCTGATAGTAGATCGCCATGTGCAGCCCCATTATTAAAAGATAGGCATAAGGACGAGAGGCCCAAGATGCGCCTCAGATACGAGCGTCGTGGCGAATTGCTGCAATCGAGGCAGTGATCGGCCGGCGTATGGTCGTAGCGTCTATGCCTGGAAGGAGAAAGATGCCGACGTCGCCACTCCGGAAAGAACCGGCATATGACGTGCCCCGTTGGAGCGCGACAGGAGTTGCAGACGCCAACGTCATCCCGTTCCCCGGCCCGGCGGTCGGCCCAGAAGGTCTCCCTGGCTCACAAACGTTCTTTCGGCGCTACGGCAAGCGCGCGATGGACATCGCCCTTGCCGTGCCTCTCTTGCTTCTTGTCTCACCGATCATTGTCCTGGCCGTATTCGCAGTCCTGGTCACGTCTGGCTGGCCCGCATTCTACGGTGCAGACCGCCAAGCCAATGGCGGCCGCCAATTTCGCATGTGGAAGCTCCGGACGATGGTCAAAGACGCGGACGAGATATTGGTCCGCTGGCGGGAGACCAAGCCCGCGCTGGCAGCCAAGTTTGAAGAGGAGTTCAAGCTTGAGGACGATCCGCGCGTTACCAGACTGGGACGCTTCCTCAGGAAGTCCAGCCTGGACGAGCTGCCGCAGCTATGGAACGTGATTCGTGGCGATATGAGTCTCATCGGCCCTCGCCCGATCACTGAGGAGGAGCTGGCCAAGTACGGCGAGTATGCCGCAACCCTCCTCTCGTACCGGCCCGGGCTAACTGGGCGTTGGCAGACAAACGGACGCACCGAAACAACATATCCGGATCGGATCTGGTCGGAACTGGAGTACTGCCGGTCGGCGAGCTTGCCGGGAGACGTCCTCATTCTGCTGAAGACGCTGGCCATTCCGTTTCGCTACAACGGCTGCTAACTCGACGATGAAACTGCTGATCGTCTCCCTTCACTACGCGCCCGAAGCGACTGGGAACGCACCATACACGACTGGACTGGCCGAGCATCTGGTCGAACGCGGCCATGCTGTCACGGCACTAACGGGCTTTCCGAGTTACCCGGTGCTGGATGTGAATAATCGTAGCCGGGGGATGCTCTGGAGACGCGAAATAATGAACGGTGTGGATGTGCGGCGCCGATGGCACTATCTGTCGCCTCATCAGTCGCTCGTGGGACGGGCGCTGTCGGAGGGGAGTTTTCTCCTGGCAGGACTCTCTGCGATGACGCTCCCTCGTCCCGACGCCGTGCTTGGCGTCGTCCCGAGCCTGAGCGGCGGGCTGCTTGCCCGGCTGCTGGCCCGCCGCTTCGGCGCACCATACGGGCTGATTTTCCAGGACATGCTGGGGCAGGCGGCGGAGCAGAGCGGTGTCGGCGGGGCTCGTTCAATGTCCAGCTTCGTACGCGCGGGTGAACGCTGGGCGGCGCGCGGCGCGGCGGCTGTCGGCGTGATAGCCGAGGGCTTCCGGCCGCACATCGAGTCGTTCGACGTTGACGCCGGCCGCATTCATCGCCTGCGCAATTGGACACACATCGCGGAGCCGGCCGTCGGGAAGACTGCCATGCGCGAGAGGCTCGACCTCCCGGACGATGCCGTCGTCTGCATACACGCGGGCAACATGGGATACAAGCAGGACCTTGGCAACGTTGTCGAATGCGCCCGGCTGGCGACTGAAAGCGCACCCGCACTGCTCTTCGTTTTTGTCGGAGATGGCAACCAGAAGTCGCGCCTCGAGGCGCTGGCGGCTCGATACTCGCTCTCCAACGTTCGCTTCCTACCGATCCAACCCAAAGAGCAGTTCCCAAGCGTGCTAGCAGCCGCGGATGTGCTGGTAGTCAATCAACGCGCCGGAGTGACAGACATGTCGTTGCCGTCAAAGCTGACATCCTATTTCGCGGTGGGCCGGCCCGTCGTCGCAGCGGTCGAGCCTGACAGCGAGACTGCGCGAGAAGTACAGGCGAGCGGCGGCGGAGTTGTGGTGGCCGCGGACGAGCCCGAGGCGCTGCTGGACGCGCTGGCGGCGCTCGCCGACGGCGCTCCGGTAGCGGAACGGCTAGGGCGATCAGGACGAGCGTGGGCGGCGGAGAAGCTTGCTCCCGAGCCGGCGCTGCAAGCGTACGACCGGTTCCTGGACGCTGTCGCGGGCAATCAGCAATCCACGACGGACGACGGCACGGATGTCGAACCGCCGGCTGCACGTACGGCCGGCGCCGAAGTCAGGATAGGAGCGAGTCGCATGGACAGTGGCAACTTTTGGCAGGGGAAATCCGTCATGGTGACAGGAGGCGCGGGCTTCCTCGGGAGGAACGTTGTCGGGAAACTCCGCGAGCGTGGTGCGACGCAGATCTTCGTGCCTCGCAGCGACGAGTTCGACCTTCGTGAGAAGAGAGCGATTATCCGAGCGCTGGATGAGGCCAAGCCGGACGTCATCATCCATCTGGCGGCCGTGGTTGGCGGCATCGGTGCGAATCGAGCACGGCCGGGTACGTTCTTCTACGACAACGCGATGATGGGCATCCAACTGATTGAGCAGGCGCGCCTGGCAGGAGTCGAAAAGTTTGTCACCGTCGGCACGGTCTGCGCTTATCCGAAGCACACGCCGACGCCGTTCAGGGAAGAAGATCTGTGGAACGGCTATCCGGAGGAGACGAACGCTCCGTACGGCCTGGCGAAGAAGATGCTGCTCGTACAGGGTCAGGCATATCGGCAGCAGTATGGCTTCAACTCGATCTACCTGCTGCCGGTCAATCTGTATGGTCCGGATGACAACGCTGATCCTGCCAGCAGCCACGTGATCCCCGCATTGATCAGAAAGTTCGTCGAAGCGAAAGAGCGGGGAGCGAATAAGGTCGTCGCCTGGGGAACCGGCTCGGCCTCGCGGGAGTTCCTTCACGTTGAAGACGCCGCGGAAGGCATCGTCCTAGCAAGCGAGCGTTACGACGGAGCGGATCCGGTGAATCTGGGCGCCGGCCGCGAAGTCACGATTCGTGAGCTGGCGGAGACCATCGGCCGTCTGTGTAAGTTTGAGGGCGAAATCGTCTGGGACAGCACGCAGCCGGACGGCCAGCCCCGCCGGGCAATGGATACGAGCCGCGCGAAGGAGCTGTTCGGCTTCGAAGCGAAGATCGACTTTGAAGAAGGACTGCTCCGGACGATCGAGCTGTTCAAGGCGGCCCGGCAGCGCGCGCGGACTGCGCTTGCTAGCAGGGACGCGATCGCAAGGACGCCAATGGCTCCTGAATCGGACGAGCGAGAACTCGCCGCCTAGCGGACGCTACTCGCGGCGAAACGCCAGCGTGATGAAGGTGTAGCGGAACCCTGCGGATTCGATGACGGCGTCGTCAGCGTCAAGCCGTGGGTCGCCTAGTAGATTGAGGCCGCACCTCTCAGCCGTGCGGCACAGTTCAAGCACTTGCTCGCGGTCGAGGACACGGTCGTTGCCGCGCGACTCATCGAACCGCTTCAGTGCACCAAGGTCTAGCCCATCCGGCCAGTAGTCTGTCGAGATGACCAGAAGGCCGCCCGGCCGCAGCAGGCGAGCTGCTTCATTGAGGAAGGCGTCGATGTCCACGCCGTGCTCGATGACGGACATGCACGTGACGGCGGCGAACGCTTCGTCCTGAAACGGCGTGTGCTCGACTGGACTTTTTCGGAATCGGCTGCGATTCCTCACATACGTCTGTAGGCCGGCGGCCGCGGTTCGCCACTGCAGCTGGCCGAGCGCCGCCTTGACCGGCGGAAACGGCTTGCGCAGATCGCAGCCGTAGAGGTTGCGATAGCCTAGCTGGTGCAGCCAAGTGAGGATGATGCCGCTCCGACAGCCGAGATCGACGATCGGCTCGTCCGGCGAAATGCCTGCCCCGCGGATGGCCTCCACAGCGATCAGGTTGTCCCAGTGCTTGCTGGTCTCCGGCACTGCGCAGAGGCCGGCGCGCCGAGCCTGGTTCTGCGCCTCGCGCACATCATCCTGCGACGTGAGGACGCGGCACAATGCCGTCATGCCGCTTCGCCCCACACTTCTTGGAGAACATTGTGGAGTTCTTCGCCGATGTTCTCCCAGCCGTAGCGCTGTTCAACCGTCTTCCGGCCCTCCCGGCTGAGGCGTTCGCAGAGGTCTGAGTCGTCCAGCATTCGGTCGATCCACTGCGCGAACTCGGCCGGGTCGTCCGCGACGATGACGTCATGTCCGTGCGTCAGGCCCAGGCCTTCGCAGCCGACACTGGTGCTGATCACAGGAAGGCCCTGAGCCAGTGCTTCAAGGATCTTCAATCGCGTGCCCCCGCCCGAGCGCAGCGGCACGGCCAGCAGGCTGCTCGCCTCAACGTATGGCTGTGCGCTGTCAACGTAGCCCGTGACCTCCGCCGGAATACGCGATGCGCGGGCGGCTGCGTAGACGACAGGAGGCGGACTGGACCCGAGGAGCGTCAACTTCGCGTCCCTTGTCCGCAACTGAGGAAGGATGTCGTTGACGAGGTGCCGTACGGCGTCGACGTTCGCACTGTAGCTCAAGCTTCCCATGTAGAGGATGCACCGCTCTTTCGGCGCCCCCGTGCGGCGCTGGTAGCGCTCCAGGTCAACGCCGTTGGGGACCAACCGCGCTCGTCCGGGCGCCAGCCTGTCGAAGTAGTCCCGCTCGTCGCCCGAGACGGCGACAGTACGAGCGACGCTCTGCACCGCCCGCCTTTCGAATCGCTGGACGGCGTGCGCTTGGAGACGCGCCGCGATGCTCCGCGGCGTCAGCCCGCGTCCGCCGGCCATGCTGGCGATTCGCGACGCTTCGGCGTTCTGAGAATCGAGCACCGTATGGGCGCGGAGCTCCGGCGGCAGGTACCTGTACATGTAGAGCTGGCTGAGCACGATGACGTCGAACGATTCTGACTGAAGCCAGCGTTGCAGGCGTGCGGAGGCCTCTGGCACCCAGAAGTAGTCACGCTGGAAGGCGGTGCCTGTCGCAACGTTTCGGAGCGTACGGCCGATTCGCGTCATCGGCGTGATTCGCCGAGTTTCGATGACAACGGTGTCGCAGAGTTCGTCTAACGTCTGTCGGTCCTCCCTCGTAGGCTCGAGTCCGTTGGCCAGGCTAAAGAGAGACAGCTCCCAGCCGCGACGGTCCAGCTCTCGCATCAGGTTGAAGTTGCGAATAGCGTCTCCACTTGCCATCGGCAGCGGAGAGTTCGGCGTTATGATGAGCGCTCGGCCGGCCATCATGCTGTCGGGCCTCCCGGCGCGGCGGTAGGTCCAGCTCCTCCCGCGCCCGCTGCAATAGGCAGGCTGAGAGCGAGCAACAAGAGCAGGCCGAAGCTGAAGCCTTTGTCTTCTAACGGTGTACTGAATGGAAGCTCCATGATCGCGAGCACGAAAAAAGCAACCAACGCCACGTGCGCTATCGTCGGCCCTGAGGCTGCGCCGGCGTTTCGCAACAGCGCCAGATAGGCGAACAGAAGCCCCAGCAGGACGATGACGCCGGCGATGCCGAACTTCGCCGGGATCGCGAGGCCGGTATCGATGTTGATGCTGCTTATGGGGTCTCCTTTGTAGTCCAGCCAGTCGAAGACGTGGCCGGGCCCCGCCCCAAGTACGGGCGATGAGCTGAAGGTATCCCAGGCGGCGCTGGTCTGGCCCGATCGCTCCCGGTAGCTCCCATCGGAACTTGGATCCGCGGAGACTGTCGCGACAGATTCGAACCGGCCCAAGAGCCGATCTGTGTCGTAGCCGCCGAACCAATTGAGAGCCAGCATGAAGATGGCGGTGAGGCCCAGGGCCGCCACGGCGATACTTGACATGCGCATCGTTGGGCGCGCCACGTTCCACTTGCGCTTCATCGCGAACAGCCCGATCAGAACGGTGATGCCCGGAAGCATGATGCTGCCTCCTCGATTGCCCGTGATCCACGTCAGCGCGAGGGCCAGCGCCGCTACCAACGTCCATCCAATGCGTCCGCGGCCGCCCAGCAGCGCTGCGCTAACGGCGTAAACGTATATGGCTGAACGAAGTCCGGCGCTAGGTAGACCGATTCCTTCAAACGGAAGCTGGGCCAATTGCCTGCGATCGAGCCAGTAGGCTGAATGGAAAGCCGACGCTAGCAAGCCCGCGATCACCAGCGCCGCGACGAGCTTCCGGCGCGATGACGACGAATGCACGTCGAGGGCGAAAACTGGAATTACGGCAAACAGGCCGTACGGGGCAACGTCGCGGAGCCACGCGGTGGCGGACGTGCCGCGGTCGAGCGATACGATAGCTGTTAGAGCGAGCAGGCCGCCGGCAACAAGCGATAGCAGGATGAGCGGTCGAAGCAGGCGGGCGCTCGCGGTAGAGCGGAGCTGCCAGACGTTGAAGAGCGCGCCGGCTCCGGCGAATCCGACGCCGAGGAAGTAGGCAACCTTGATCGCATCGAGCTCTTGTGAGCTTTGTAGCGCCGCCATGCCACCGAAGACCAGGAACGCCGTTCGGAATTGGGCGTTTATCAAGAGCAAGCCCGCGATGAGAGTTGCCAGCGGGAGGAGCGCAAGCGCCGGTTGCCAGAGGAACGCGCCGGTAATGGCCGCGGCACTGAGCAGTGCCCCGGCTGCCAGCGCCGCCTGGAGCGCCAGTTGCGCATCTGGAAGGCGAGTAGTTGGAACGACAATCATGACTTCGAGCGCTCCGGATATGGTTGCCATTCCTGGACCCCTGGCATCGTCGCGCGGCGCATGGTGAGTTGGCGCCTCAGAAGGTTGAAGTGGCCATCGTGCGTGCCATCGAACGCCAGTTCAACGCCGGCTTGTGACAGGGCGCGCACACCGAGCAGGCGTATCAACAGCTTGGCCGCCTCACGCTGCGCTCCAATACATGGTCCTCTGGGTTTGCCGTAGGTCTCGGCGAGCTGTTCTCCTTCAACCTCGGCAAGGTCCGGTCGAGCGTTCGACTTTCGCGCCGCGTAGTGGCGGTCGATCGCCAGGACTTTGCTCACGCGCTGAAAGCGATGCTCGCGACCGAGGCGGAGCCAAAGTTCTCGGTCCATAAAGGAGTCGTATGACTCGTCAACGATGGTATCGTCGAGCGCCGATCTGCGCAGGAAGACGGCAGGTTGGTAGACATAGTTGAGAAGCTGGAGCAGCGTGTAGCTGAACTTTGGTACCCAGATCATCTGCAGGATCAGGCCGTCCGCGTTGACGAGCGCCGCGTGGCCGTATACAACGTCGGCCTCTGGATGGCGATCGAAGCAGTCGACTACGGTTTCCAGCACGTCGGGGCTGAAATAGGCATCGTCTGAGTTGAGCCAACCAATGATTTCGCCTTTGGCCTGTGAGAACGCCTTGTTCAGGGCGTGGGACTGCCCGCGATCTGGTTCGCTTCGCCAACGTACGTGGGGCGGTGCGCTTTGGAGAAGGCTGACCGTTTCATCCGAAGAGCCTCCGTCCATTACGATCTGCTCGATATTCGGGTGAGTTTGGCAGGCTACGGACCGCAGGTTGTCGAGCAACCAGCGTCCTTGGTCGAAGGAAGGGGTGAGCACTGAGACCAATGGAAAGCTCACGCAGCACTCCCGTTCCATGTGAAGAGATGATTCCAGGACTCAAACCCTGCTGGGCGCTGCCGCGAATAGCGGAAGCCCGATAGCCAGGTGACCAGAGCATCGAGGTCCGCGGGGCTGTTGGCCTCAACGAGCAGCGGGGGGTGGCATTGTTCCAGCAGTTCCTTGCTGCCCTTGAGAACCCCGAGTTCAGCGCCTTCCACGTCAATCTTGAGTGCTGATACAGGCGGACGACCGGCCTCCTGCCATACCCGATCCAGTGTGGTGGCGGAGACCGTCATGGCCACACCTGTCGCTCTGCTCTGAACGACTTCGCCTGTCGAGTGCAGAGCCGGATCGTCAGCTAGGTGAATGGCTACCTCGCCAGCCTTGTCGCTCAAGGCGAGCCTGTAAAGATGGACGTTCTTGAGCCGGTTGAGTTCTATATTCTCTTGAAGCCGCCGGGCGTTCTCAGGGACCGGCTCAAAGGCGAGTACCTTACCCTGTGGCCCGACGACACGTGCCAAAGGAATGGTGAAGACGCCAATGTTCGCGCCAACATCGACTGCTACCGCCCCTGACCAGGCGCGAGCACAGAGGTCCCGTGTCTCGTGCGCTTCGAATCCGCCGTTCAGCAGCATCGCGAGCCCTATCTCTTCCCGATACTGCGCCCAGAGCCTTCCTCCGGTCGGCAGCGCTATCACGTACGAATGAGGTGAAGGCGGCAAGAGCGGTAGTAGCACCCAGCGCTTAATGAGGCCTTTGCCTCGGTTAAGGGGAACGAATCGGAGGTAGAGGCGCACCGGCCAAGCCATGAGCCAGAGCAACGGGAAAAGGCGGCATCGCATGCTGGTCACAACCTCACCCGCTCAGTACAACCGCATGACCCCGGATTGATCGCGGGCCACACGTTGTGCGAATCATTGGTAGCCTCGCTGCCGTAGCCACCCAGCATGACGCTGATGTATGGCCTGGCTCTCTTCGGGTGTTAGAGCCTGGCGCCAAATCCCCGATCTGCCTTGTGCGTTCGATATGTGGTTCGGATGCAGAAGAGTCTCGGGATGATAGGTGACATTGGGAGCCCGGGTGAGGCGGCGCGCAATCCTCGAGATGCCGAAGCCCGCCTTGCGCGGCAGATCGCCCGCGATAGCTTGAGCGTTTTCGAGCGAGCACTCCTCCAGCACTGATTCCGAAACGTTTGCCGATCCCTCTACGCCGACGAGCTGTTGGATCTCGTCAAGCGCTCCCGCCGGATTGCTGACTAGGTCTTCGTATTTCTGCGAAAGCACGTTTGGCATCGCGATCACTTCGTGGTACGAGTCGATCGCGTCTTCGACAAGCTGGAGGAGAGCAGAGCTCTCGTGGCTCCAGATGCGCTTCGCGGAGGCCGCGACGTCGCGGATGTCTCGATAGGTGTAACAGGTGCGCGCTAGCCCGCTGGCAGCCAACCTGTGGGCCGCCGGATGGACGGCGTGCATCTTCACTACGCGCATAGCTCGATCCCCCGCCCACGCGTCGAGTCGCTCCTCCAGCGCCGGGAACTCCTCTGGACCGAAGTACCCTTCGCCTGTCCCAAGACCGAGATTGGCGACGAGCGATCTCACCAGGTTGTATTGGAGAGTGGATCCTGACCTCATCATCCCGTTGCAAATGATCAGCATAGAGAAATCTCCGCGCGCCCAAGCTATGCGGCAACCGCCTCCATATCTTGTACAGTCAGCGTCTCCCGTGGCACCCAGCGTCGCCACAGGAATAGTTCCGTAAACAGGACTTGGGCGATGGCTACAACTGACAATGATGCCGAGAACGCAATCGCGAAGTCCTGAACGCCAAGTCCATCAGCGGCCAGCACTGGAACGAGGCCGAACGCGCCTATTGGACCGGCCATAGCGAATGCGGCGTTGAATTCAGGCTTGCCAAGGCCGTTCAGTGTGTAGTGTGGGATCAGTCGGGTGCTGTTGAGCGCCATACCAATGCAGAGGATCCTCACCGTGGTGACCACTTCTCCGGCGATTTCTGAATCCAGCCACCACGGGACAATGATGGGAGCGGCAGCGAAGAGCAGCGCCATCGATGCCAGGCCGAGGGCGCTAGAAGCCAGCAGTCCCCGCGTATAGATACGCCGCAGTTGCCGATAGCCTGCTGCAGGCGTCTGCGCACCGTGCATTACAGACGCAGTCGCAGGCATGATTACTTCGGAGGCTGAGCGGAGAGCCGAGAAGCCCACAGACGCCATCATCGCACCACCGGCGAATATCACGACCGCAGCCGGCCCAAGCAGTGCTCCGATGACGATGCGATGAGCTTGACGTGAGAGAACCGGAGCTACGCTGCTCATCGAAGCGAAGACTCCGAAGCGGCCGAGGCGCTTGAGGGCAGCGAGCGTCGGACGTTGACCGGCGACATCGATGCCGTACGATCCGCACAGCGAGCGCGTCATGAAGATCGCCAGGCCGAATAACAGGATGTTCGTTACAACCCCGATCGCGCTCACGCCGATCAGGCCGACATCACTCATGAGGACGGCGCCGGCGGCGCCACCGTAGGTCAGAGCCGATAGAGCCGCGAGAAGAAGCGTTGAGCGGTCAAACCTTTGCATGCCCTTGAGCAGCGCCAACAGTGCCAACGTGATGAGGCCGGTAGGGAATTGAAGGGCCGCCAGCCTGAACACCCAGACCGCATCCCGGCGCAACAGCGCCTCTGATACAGTTATTGAGGCGAGCCAAGGGGCAATCAGCCAAAGGACAACTGCGCCGATCGAGCCTACAACCACGCACGCCAGAATGCCGGTGATGATCACTTCGGCGGCAGAGCGAACGTCGCTCTTCGCGATGTCCTCCGCAACGTGCTTAGCGATTCCTAATGTGAAGCCGAAATCGACCATTGCTGTCATGCCGCTAATGGCGATCCCTAGCAGGAATACGCCGAATGCTTCGGCGCCCAAGTGCCGTAGTAGGACAGGGTAGGTCACCAACATTACCGCCATCGGCATTAGGAAGCCCAGGAGCCCATATATGGAGTTGCGCGTGATGGTTGGCGTAGGTCTCAATTGATCCCTCGGCCTGCGGCAGACGAGGCGCGTTGCCGCGCGTAGCCGAACAGCTCTAGCCTGTAGGCTGCCATCCTGGTCATCTCTCCGCAGTTCGGCTTCCATGCCGACGTAGCCGACCGCACGAAGCGCGATGCTCAGCCTGAGCGCATATATAGACAGCGCGCAGGCAGAACATCAGCGCACGATAAAGCTACTTGCAGTATCGCGTCATATCGCGGCGCCTTTCTATAGGGCTTTCCCTATTCGCACGCCCAGTCGGGACTACAAGCCCTATCGGCTCTGCATTCGATGAGGCTAACAATCCTGATGGCGATGGCCGCCAGTTATCACGCGAATCTGATTCATCGTGCTGGAGTCTCGGCCGCATGTCCTGTGGGGCGGCAGATTACGATCCGGCCCTCGCGCCGCCAATTCGTATTCGTGACGCAGACCTCCGAGCACAGGGTGTGCGACGATCCGGCCAGCCGAGGGCGGGCCGGCGCGGCCACCTACCTTCATCTCTTGTCCTCAGAGCCGAGAGTCGATGACTGGGCCGAGGTCTTCGGAGGGCATGGGGCCCTGTTCCCTCTCCAGAGCGCTGTCGATCGTGGACAGCAAGCCCTCTTTCTCCTCGGGAAACTTGTAGCCTTCCCAGTCCTGCCGGAGGAAAGGCGGATTGGAGAAATGGTCGAAGCACAAGCGACCGGAGATCTCCAATCGCTCCACCAAAGCCCGTATCTCGTGCGTCAGGTCCAGCCTTGACATCGCCTGGAACTCCCCCGCTTCATACTCCTGGTAAAGAAGCGAGCCGGGGGCCAAAGTGAGCGACCTGACCCTAGTGTAGTGTGGGTCGACGGCGTTGAGGACGTGCGCGGTGCCTTCCACATGCGACCGGGAGTTCTCTTGGCCGCCCAGTCCCGGCATCACGTACTCGGAGAGTTCGAAGCCGGCCTCCTTGACCCTGAGCCCAGCGGCGATCATCTCTTCCGAGCTGGCGCCCTTCTTCACCCGCTTCAGGACGTCGTCGTCGCCGCTCTCCAGTCCGAGGTGAAGGCGGTTCAATCCGGCCTTCCGCAGCTGGCGCAACTCGTCTAGGTCTTTGGCCAGCACTGTCTTCGCCCGACCGTACGAGGTCACCCGCTCCAGGGACGGAAACGCTTCGAGCAGGTAGGCCACGATCTGGACCAGGTCATCGGTCTTGATGATGATGGCGTTGGAGTCAGCCAGGAAGGCAGTGCGCGGCACCACGACGTGGCCCTGGCGGCGCATCTCGTCGCACTGGTTTCTCATCTGGTCGATGTCGCTCATTACCTCCCCCACGGACCGCATCAGCGCTTTTCGCGGCACGTCCTTGTATACCGAGCAGAAGGTGCAGTAGTTCCATGGACAGCCACGCATGACCCTGATGAGGAGGGAGCGGGCCTCGCTGGGCGGCCTAATAGGTGGAATCTCGTAGGACATCACATTCTCTCAGCAGCCTGCTCTGGCCATCGCCAACATTCTACAACGTCGCAGCTGCGCCGTGGAGCGCTCCTGCCTTTGCCGGCCTCGCTGGCGGACGAACAGCGGGTGCCTAGGGCCGAGCTAGCTTCGCCGGCGGCCTTGGGTGGACGAGGGCCAAAACGAGCCGATTAGGGCATCTGGAGCTTCCATCAGCCTCAGAGCCGCAACCATCTGCTTTCTGAGCAGAGCATCTACGGATCCCAACGCGCGCAAACGTAGACGCGGCGCGTGGCCGATGGCGTTTTCCCTCCCGCAACTCTATGTGGATGCACCAGAGGTTCCGCTCTGCCTCTCCGGTTAGCGCCCCCCTGCTCGAAGAGCATAGGCTCAGCCGTCGAAGACGATTCGGCGGAACGACTCACCGAATTCGAAATCCTGGCCTGCGGCGCTTCCTCTGGCCATCTCGACCGCAAACTCTGCAATGTCTGGACCAAGTTGACTGGGGTGGGCGAGAAGCGCTTTGCATTTGAGCTTCAAGGTGTCAGCGATGTTCACCCAGACATTTGGCTGGGCCGTGCCTCCGAGCCAGAGTTGCGAGACCTTGTGGGGCTCGAGGCCATCTGCAAGCAGCTCGGGAAAGGTGAGTCTGTCGCGCGCCGTGGGGAACACCGCATCGATTGTCGCATCACCGCTAGCCCTGTGATCCGGGTGGTTGACGTAGGAGTCGGAGAAGAAGCGGTTCGTCGGATCGAAGCAGATCACGACCTCTGGCCGGTGCCTCCGGATCAGACGAGCGATATCTCGGCGCAGTTCAAGCGTGTGCTCCAGGTAGCCGTCCGGGTAGCCCATGAACTCGAAGCTGGTGACACCGAGGAGAGTGCCGGCCGCTCGCTGTTCACGCTCTCGGACTTCTGCGAGATTCGAGGGTGTCATTTCGGGGTCATCGCTTCCCTTGTCGCCTTTGGTGACGATGACGTAGGTCGCATTCGCGCCGGCTCGCGTCCATCTTGCCACGGTGCCAGCTGTCATGAACTCCGCATCGTCGGGGTGGGCGACGACGACCATGACAGACGCGGGGACGTACAAGTCAACGTTTGACGGCATGAGTCACTCCGAGAACAGTTCGAAGCGGGCGAGCTAATCCTGCCAGCCCGGAAATGGCACGACAACGAACGGCAGCACCGCGTTCCAAGTCAATGCATTCTAGTGTACGTGCGTTGGGGCGTCACGAACAGCGTGCTGAAGAGAAGGCCGTCGAGGTGGCGCTCACGGGGCCAGGTAGTCTTGACATCGCCCACGATAGACCTTGGTTCTTCCCAAGCAAAGGCCTGTCCTGAGCGAAGCCGAAGGGGTCGCGAGTTCGAACCTCGTCTCCCTCTCCAACTCTAACTTCTAATGGTGGGGCCGCTATTTCGGCGGCCCCTCCCTTACCAGAGTCCGCGACCATCTGCTTTACGAACAGCACGTTGACCCGACGATTCGTCGTGTAGACTCTCACCAGAGGACCGAGGCGATACTTGTGAAGATCACTAAAGAAGAAGCACAAGAAATGTTGTCTGATGAGCGCTTCCCGCGCTCTGGGAAATATGATCCGCAATGGGTCTTGGCGAATCAGATGGGCCCGAACGCTCTGTGGCTGACTGAGTCGTTGTGCGGGCGCATGACCCTCGAGCCGGGTATGCGCGTCCTCGACATGGGATGCGGTATGGCTATGAGCTCCATATTCCTCGCCAAAGAGTACGGCGTGCGTGTGTGGGCAAATGACCTATGGATCAGCGCCGCGGATAACCACAAACGTATCGTTGAGGCCGGGCTAGAAGATTTGGTCACTCCAGTTCGCGCGGAAGCGCATTCTCTACTCTACGAACATGACTACTTTGATGCAGCGATTAGCGTTGATTCCTTCCACTACTACGGCACGAGTGACACCTATCTAAGCTACTTCACCAGTTTCCTGAAGCCGGACGCGCAGGTGGGCATTGCCAGCCCGGGCCTGATCAAGGACTTCGAAGGCGACCTGCCGACGTACCTCACCGAGGAGGACGACCGTGGCGACAGCTTTTGGGAACCAAAGGAGCATTGGTCGTTTCACACCGCGAATTGGTGGCGCAATCACTGGGAGCACACGGGGGTCGTGAGCATAGAGCATGCGGCGGCCATGAAGGATGGCTGGAGCATCTGGTTGAAGTTCGACGAGGTGGCCGTCGCAGCCGCCGAGCCCATGCCCTTGCTTGGTCCGCCTGACCAGAATACCGGCAACGCGCTTCGGGCCGATCGTGGAGAGTACTTGGGCATTATCGAGATAAACGCGCGGGTTAGAGAGTAGGAACGTCTGGCAAAGCTCACGTCCTCCCTGACCGCATTGTCTTACTAAGCGATCGCCTGGCCCGCTGCCTCGGAGGCAGAGGTTCTACCCCTCAAGCGACACGATCCCCTCTTGTTGTCCCTTCGATTTACACGATAACTTCCGATTTAGAGGCTGAGCATCCACTGCCAGCAGCGCCAGCCGCCAGGATTGGACCAGCGTCCGGATCCTGGGTATGCGTATCGTGATCTCCATGTTGCCCTCCTTCGCCTACTTGCAGTTATGGTTACCCTGCAGTACGACCCCCAGGATGTCGTTCAGCAAGTCTATCACTCCGTCCGGGCCTGTCATGTTCCACGGGTTGGGGCCGGTCGATGGCCCGCGGTCGTAGTGCGCATCGTACGGCGGTGCGCCGCCGATTGCGGGCTGGTAGTGGTTGATTACGCTCAGGATGTCGAACAGCAGATCGACGACGCCGTCCTTGCCAGGGCCGGAGATCGTCTCCACGTCGTAGAAGTCCCAAGGGTTCTTGGGATCACGACCGCCGCCTGTGGCGGGGGTCGCTTTCGACTGTATTTCAGCATAGTCAGTGCATCCGTCACCATCCGTATCCAACACAACTCCCGGATTGGTAATGGCGCTGATCACGGAGTGGGCGCTCAGGCCCACGTAATACATGCGATAGGTTTCTGACGCAATCTGGAGTACCGACGGGTGCGCGACACCGGCTGGATCGTTCGGCCCCCCCGGGCTAACAAGAACCACACGGCCAGCCTTGTCTGGGAAGACCAACCCTTCCGCGTCGGTCGACGTCGCCTTCATGATCACGTCGCAGCAGGTGGTGTCGTCGTCGCCGGTGTAGTACAGGCGCATTCTTCCGTTCGGCAGCTCGACGGCAAAGTGCCGAGACACGCCCGCGGCATCGGGCTGGCCGGACGCGATATCGAGCCGAATTCCTGCGTCCTTTGTCCAAACGAATCCTCCGTCGCAGGAGAGGGCACTCATGATTCGATTGTTCGTACCATCCCAGGTGTCGAAGTACATCCGCAAACAACCGCCGGGGACTTGGACGATACTCGGCGTAGAAACCCCGTTGCTGTCAGGATCGGTCGGCCCGCCGTGATCCACCCTCAACGCTTCCTTCACCCAGACTTCGCAATCGTCAGAGAACGCGCTCCATATCTCGGTGGTCCCGTCCCCCATCCCCGCGGTGTAGTACATCCTGTAGCCGGCGGAGACCTCCATCACGAATGGAGTGCCGACCGACACGGAACCATCGACTCCGCCTTCGGAGAGTTCTGTCTGGACGGCCGTCCATGTCAGGCCGTCCACCGACGACGAACTCTCTATTCTGTTGGGAAACGTCACGGTGTTGACGAACATCCTCAGGCCACCACAGCCCGCGATGTCGACGACGTGGGGAGCATTGGACGAAGCCAGCCGTACGCCAGATTCCTTGTCCCAAGAGTTAGAAGGGAAGCTGGTGACGATGGGCTGCCAGTCAGGGCTGCCGTCCGTGCCGGGGTTGTCGGACGTGATGTTCTGCAGAGTGGCGATGTTTCCATCTGCATCCACCATCCAGATGTCTCCGGAGCCACCACGGTTGCTGTTGAAGATGATTTTGGTTCCGTCCGGAGACCATGCCGGTTCGCCATCGCTGCCGACTCCGTCGCCCAAGAGGTCATGAGGGTTGTTGCCGTCGGCATCCATCACCCAGATGTCCGAGCCTTGAGAAAAGGCGATCTTCGAGCCGTCCGGCGACCATGCCGGTACACCGTCATCCCCAGAGTTAAAAGTCAGGCGGGTCTGGTTGAGACCGCTTGGGGCGTCCATAACGTAAATTTCTGCACTGGTCGTCGTCCCTCTCTTGAAAGCGATCTTGGTTCCATCCGGAGACCATGCAGGGAACACATCGCGGAACGCGTTCTGGCTGATATTCGCTTGATTTGTGCCGTCAGAGTCCATCACGAATATTTGCCAGTCCCCATCGCGATTGGAATGGAAGGCGATCTTGGAGCCGTCGGGTGACCAAGTTGGATATTCGTCCAGCGCGGCGTCGATTGTAAGTTGCTGGACTCCGGACCCATCGGAGTTCATCTTATAAATGTCTTGGTTCGTATAGCCGAACGCGATCTCCCGACCATCAGACGAAGACTTTGGATAGGTCTCCTTGGTCCCGGGATTACTCGTGAGGTCTACGACATTGCTGCCGTCAGGGTTCATCGAGTGGATGTTTATGCCAGCGCCCCGGTTCGATTGAAAGATTACCTTCCCGTTCTTGCCAGGAAACGCCGCACCGGCCGGCTCACCGGCGAGCGTCGCTCCAATTGCGACGCCGATGATGACGACGGCCAGCGTCACGAGCTTCAGGCCGACTAGTGTTGATCGTATGCGCATTGCCGCACCTCCCCAAATGCGGCCAACGGTGAGCATCCCGCCTCCTCCACACATCGTCCTGTGCCCGCCTCGGCCAACGACATTGTCTGCCTCGGAACCGCGTCCCTGCAGTTAGAAGGCCACCAGTGTGCGCAGTATAGACTGTGAGGCGAGATTGTCAACTCGCTTCTTGGTCATTCGGCGACTGCCCGCGGCACCTTCCGTCCACTCGGTATCGTGGCTGAATCTGGTTGCAGAATGGGATCAGCAAGGAGCCCTCGCCCACACACGCTAGACCCTACGCATGACCACGGCGGTACCTGGGGCTTTTCGGTCGTCTATTCTTACAGCAACGCTAACAGCAACCCCGGCGAACGGCTGCGAACGCTGGCGAACAAAATAGGCTAGAATCGGCTAGGAAATGTTAGGAAGACGACCGCCTGCGAACGCCTGAAGGACGAGTTCGATTCTCCCCCGTCGCCACTAACACCAGCTCTACGTGGCGGGCGGGTTCGAATGACCAAGGAGGTCCCATCCCAATGACGATCGAACCCATCGCCTGGGACGGTGATCGCCTGCGGCTTCTCGACCAAACCCTCCTCCCTGTCGAAGAGGCCTGGCTGGAGCTGACGAACCACAACGAGGTTGTGGAAGCCATCAACAGCATGCGCGTGCGAGGCGCGCCGGCCATCGGCGTCGCCGGCGCCTACGGCATCGCGCTGGCAGCGCTGTCAAGCGCGGGTTCCGATCTCGACGCCCTGCTCACGGACCTGCGTTCGGCGGCCGACCAACTCATCGCCACGCGCCCGACCGGCGTGAACCTCGCGTGGGCGGTGGAACGCACGCTCGCCGCGGCTCAGGCCGCCGGCGGGTTGGAGGAGGCGCGGCAGGTCGCCCTCAATGAAGCGCTCCGGATCCAGCGAGAGGACATCGACGGCAACAAAGCGTTGGGCCAGCACGGCCTGGAGCTTGTGCCGGAGCGCGCCACGGTGCTTACCCACTGCAACGCCGGCGCGCTCGCGACCGCCGGCTATGGCACCGCCCTCGGCGTAGTGCGAGCCGCCGTAGAGGCCGGCAAGCAGATCGACGTTGTCGCGACCGAGACGCGTCCGCTATCGCAGGGTGCGCGTCTGACGTCGTGGGAGCTGCTGCGCGACGGCATCGCGTGCCGGTTGATCGTAGATAGTGCAGCCGGTCCGCTGCTCCAACGGGGAGACGCGGACCTCGTCGTCGTAGGAGCGGATCGCATCGCCGCCAACGGCGATACGGCGAACAAGATCGGCACGTATACCATCGCTGTGCTCGCGCGCGAGCATGGCGTGCCGTTCTACGTGGCGGCGCCCACGAGCACGATCGACATGAGTCTGCCGTCAGGCGATGGTATCGCGATCGAGGAGCGCTCCGCCGACGAAGTCACCAAGGTCGGCGGTAAGCGCATTGCGCGGGAGGACGTCCAGGTCTTCAATCCCGCGTTCGATGTCACACCACACGACTTGATCGCCGCCATCATCACCGAGCGCGGTATCGCGCGCCCACCATTCGTCGACGCGCTGCAAGACCTAACACGCTAACCTTCACGCGGCTTCCGGAACGCCTCGATTTGCTGTTGAAGCACTTCGTCCAGTATCAGGTGTGGCACGCGGCATAGGAACGCGGCTGCGCCACCGATTACACGCCAATCGCCCGCCACCGTGCGCCAGTTCTTGTACTACCCAGCCTAGCCTGATTAGAGCGGTATACTCACCCCAACCGGACGGCATCGCGACGAAAGGCTAAAGCAGTTGCAGAACCTCTGGCGAGACGAGGAGGCGGGCGGCAGCGACGAGTTGGGCCGGCTCGTCTATCTTTCCAATGTGATCGGCCAGGACACGTTGCTCGTTCAGCCGGGCGGCGGCAACACGTCGGTGAAGCTGACCGAATCCGACTTGTTCGGCGACGAGGCCGATGCGCTCGCCGTCAAGGGAAGCGGCACTGACCTCCGGACGATCGCGCCAGGGGGCTTCACCCACCTCTACAGGGACCGGCTCGCGAAGTTGCAGTCCAAGAGTTCGATCTCGGACGAAGAGATGCTCCGGCTGATGCGTGCCGCTATGATCGCCGCGGATCGAGACCCACTCCCAAGCGTCGAGACACCGCTGCATTCCTTACTCCCGTTCCGCTACATCGCACACACGCACGACGTGGCGACATTGTCGTTGAGCGACACTCCGCACGCCGAGGAGAACGTGTCGCGGGCATTCGGCACGGAGGTGGTGTTCTTGCGATACGCCCGGCCCGGCTTCCCGCTGGCAAAGCTGCTTGCAGATCGCCACGCGGAGGGCATTCCTGGGAACGCCATCGCGATGGTGCTGGAGAAGCACGGGCTGGTCGTCTGGGGAGAGGACGCGCACGAGTGCTACTCAAACCTCGTTTCGGTGATCTCGAAAGCGGAGGAGTACGTCGCGGAGCGCAAAGGCGACCGGAGTGTGTTCGGGCCGACGGCCGTACCCGCGCTGGACGAGCCAGAAGCCCAGTCGCTGGCCACGATGCTGCCAGTCATCCGAGGTGCGCTCTCGGACGAAATCTGGCGGCCCGTGCTCCACTGGGACGCCTCGCCTCAAGTATTAGACTCTCTTGGCCGCGAAGCGTTCGCAAAGGTAGCGTCTCGTGGCATGATGACGCCCGAGCACATCCTGCGCGCAGGCGTGAAGCCGCTTGTTCTTGAGGGCATGGCCGGGCCGGACGACTCGAAGGAGCGCGTTCGC
Source organism: Chloroflexota bacterium (assembly GCA_029262675.1). GTDB lineage: Bacteria > Chloroflexota > Dehalococcoidia > DSTF01 > RBG-16-68-14 > JADFKB01. The sequence continues at coordinate 187,482 of JAJCYW010000007.1, forward strand.
GATACGATAACCGCCCACCGCGACGCGTACGTAAAGCATGTCGGCGAGCACGGCCAGAGCGAACCGATTACCGACTATTTGAAGACTATCGGCGTGCCGGGCTTAGGCGTCATCTACGCCGGGAAGGACAGGCGGAACGCGCTCACCGCCGCAACGTGCTATCGGGAGACGGTACGGGCAATGGAAGGTGCCGAGGCGGTCGAAGCATTCGAGTTCTTGTCTGACGCCGACGCGTGTGACATGGAGTACTGGCCGCTGGAACGCAGAAAGATCGCGGAGTCGGTTGCAAGCCAGCGCCCGCTCGAAGGGAAGATCGCGCTCGTGATCGGCGGCGCGAGCGGCATCGGGCGAGCGACGGCGGAACGCTTCGTTGAGGAGGGAGCGCATGTCGTGGTCGCTGACATCGATGCCTCCGGCGCCATGAAGGTCGCAGAGAAGCTCAACGACGAGGCGCCGGAGAGAGCGTTCGTGGTCGAGGTGGACGCAGGCGACTCGGCATCGATCAGTGCGATGATGAAGGCGGCCGTTCTGCGCTTCGGCGGGCTCGATGTACTGTTCTACTCGCCAGGGGTTGGACCGCAATACAGCCCCATCGCTCAGATGTCGGACGCCGAGGTCGAGGAAAAGCTGCGCGTACACTTCCAAGGCGCGGTCGCGGCGACGAGAGAAGCCGCAAACGTGATGATCGATCAGAACATGGGCGGCAGACTGATCTATAACGCATCGAAGGCGGCCTTCGCGCCGGGCGAGGGGTTCGCGGCGTATGGCGCGTCGAAGGCCGCTCTGGCGCACTACGTGCGCAACGTCGCTAACGAGCTCGGCAAGCACGCCATCACGGCGAACTACGTGAACGCAGATGCTGTCGATACGCCGTTGTTCCGCGGCCTCGTGCAACAGCGTGCCGAGCAGTCCGGGCGGACCGAAGCGCAGATGCTGGAGTCTTACAAGCAACGGAGCGCTATGCGCCAAGCATTTGTGCCGCCGAGCGCGGTCGCCGACGCGGTGAGCTTTCTGGCGTCCGATCGGTCTGCGTACACGACCGGATGCGTAATCACAGTAGGGGGCGGCCCCGAGGGCTTTCCGCGTTAAGCGGCGGAAGAAGGCGGGCTCTTCCAGAATTACGGCTGGCTACTATTTCTACAAGAGCGCCGAGAGGATCGGCAAGCGAGAACCGGGCGGAACCATGGCCTTGAAATGCAGGCCGCCCGCAGGCATCCCTCTGTTCGCGCGCCGCAGAGTAGCCTACCGCAGCCGCAGCCTGTCGCTGGGACTCATCGACTCTAGCGCCTGAATGACCCTCGCGGAGGCGACATAGATTCGTCGCAGGCCGCCGCGGGGCTACTCCTTGAGCCACAAGTTCTCGCTCCGGGGACTAGTCGTGAAAGGAGGCAGAAGGTCAACGAGTGTGCGGGTGGGCTGCCGAGGTTCCGACTATAGATGCAGAACCATGGAAAGTGCTTCACGTTTGGTTGCGGCGTCCAACGCAAAGGGCCCTGTGTCTCACAAGAACGCAAGGCTGGCTACGCCCTGGTACCTGGCGGAGCGATGTCAGAAGGAATGCGAAAGGGAAGACGACGCGCCATTTGCTGTGCTCATCGTCCAGTACGTTCAAGACTCGGTCGCAGACGAGACGCAAGTCGTCGAAGCGTTGTCAGGCGGACTCCGCCGCGCCGACGTCATCGCCGAGATAGGAATAAGGCGTTACGCGGTCTTTTTGGCCGGAGCTGGACGCTATGACGCCGGCCGGGCGGCGTACCGCGTGCGGGTCTCGTTGCCGGGTGTCGAGATAGGCATCGCCGCCTACCCGCAGGACGGGGCGAACCTGGGCGATCTGGTTTCCTTCGCGCTGGGCACGCTTAGAGTTTCTTCGAACTCCAGCGAAGGCAAGGACGCAGCCGCCGACTAAAGGGCGGCAGCGTTGGCGGCGGGCTGCTCGCTGACGAGCCGCGAACAGGCATTCACGAACGAGAGCGCGGCGAACGGCAGCCAAACCGCTGCCAGTGCGGCGAAGACGGCGGCGCCGAACGCCGGCGAGATTGCGGCCCAGAGTCCCCAGCTGATCAACCAGCCAATCATGAGCGGCAAGACAGTAGCGAAGAACACACGAACCGTCCACCTTGGGGCTGTGTCTGCCACGTTCCTGCCTGCCCGGAGTGCGTCCAAGCCACCCACGCCGTAGGCCATGATTAGAGGCAGATCGTACGCGTGCCGGGCCATCCACACCATCGCGGCAACGGCGCCGAGGAGGCCAACGCCGAACGCCAAAGGTGGAAACCCCTCGTCCGATACGATGAGAGCGCTTATCGAGACAGCCACCATAAGCAGGGCCATCGGTGCGGATGCCACGATAACTGAAGGCAGCCGCTGCAGTGTGCTCACGAATGCACGGGCGGGGTCCGGTGATTCGCTATTGAACGCGAAATACGCTGCGCGAAGGCTGACCGCGTACGTTAGTAGGTAGATGGCCATGAGCAATGGGACGCTTAGGAACGCAGCTCCCAGGCCAGACGACGCGATGAGCACGCATATGGGCCCAAGCACGACGGCCAGGCCCGGGATGATCAGCAGGTTCTCGGCCTCGCTCCGATAGACGATAGCCGCGTCTTCAAGTATCTCCCTCATACCTATCTCTAACCTCGGCTGAAGGATTCGATAACTGTTGTGCCCGCGTTCACCAGTCTCACGACGTCTTTGAGGATACGTGGAAGATGGAAGTCTTGGACACGTATCTCGCATCAAAGAGTAGGCGAGCAGTCGGCCCGTGCGCCTGCACTACACTAGTCTCGCGAACAATCGATGACTTCCAGTCATACAAGTCCAACGCGTTGCACAGGCCGAGTGGCAAGAGATGCGTCAGCCCGCCGAACGCTCCTTCTATGTGTCACGAATGTCCTAGGCACCTACGTCCATTACATATAGACGCGGCGGCGGGACCGGACTGCATCAGGTTGCAGAGCCGGGTTGGAAGCCACACCGATATACCTGCTTCCACGAAAGAAGACGGCGCCGCATACTCCGATCTTTCAGCCGATAAATGGACGCGCTTCGCTCACCTTGGCAGCTACGCTGCGACACCGCTAGCGGCCAGAAAGGCGTCTGATCTGCGTGTCGGAGCGCGCACCGTGCAGACATGGTGTGCCCTGGCGTCCCGACTGGCGTTTCCGCGCCTCAGCAGCCCGGCTGTCTGAGCTGGCCTAAGGAGCGCAATTGTTCTCGCTAGGTGGGAAGACCGGAGGCGCCGCACTGGTGAAGCCACAGCATAGAAACCTCAAGCTGTGCGAGGCTGAGAAGGCCCCACAGGTTCAAACTCGGCCTCCCTATCTTTCAGGATTCCGCTGTCTGGCGAGGGGGCGCATCCGCAAGCAGAGCCACGGGCAGGTCGACCAGCTTCGCTCGCACGTATTCGCCCAAGCTCTTGGCCTGCGCATCCGCCCGCGTGGATGAAGCGACGCCTTCCCCGAGCAATCCGACGACCACGAAGTTAAGCGCTCGAAGGTTCGGGAGCTCGTAGCGGCGCACTTCGAGGTCGCGCGCCTCGCCAACGAGTTCCTTGAAGCGTCCGACCGTGAGATAGTCGGCCAGCCAGGCGTACGCGGCGTCGCTGCGCGCCCACAGGCCGACATTGGCGTTGCCGCCCTTATCGCCCGAACGGGCGCCGAAGATGGTACCCAGTGGCAACCGCTCGGTCTTCCCGCCCGGTGCCTCGCCTGAAGGCCCCACGACAGGCTCCACCGGTGCGGCCGCCTCAGGCGTGGTCGGCGGGACATGGATCCGCGAGCCGTCGTGCGCCACGACCACCTGCTCGATGGCATCGACGGGGATAAGCGCCGGCCAGTACACGCCATACGACCTTTCCGAAGACATCCCTCCTGTCATATGGAATCCGGGGTAATTCGCCAGCGCCATCTCGACGACGGCACCGGAAAAGGCGCGGCCAACTTTTCCCGAGTCGCTGTCCTTTACCGTGACACGCAGCAAGGCGGTGGCCTCCTCGTTCGACGCGGGGTCCTCCCGGTCGGAACGGGTGAGCTGCACGTTCACCTCGTCGAAGCGCTCCTTGCCGCCCAGTTTCGCGAACAAGGTTTCCTCGGCGAGCTTCGCTTTTTCTTCGATGTCGAGCCCGGTGAGCGCGAACGTCATCGTGTTGCGATAACCGCCGAGAAAGTTGATGCAGACTTTTGTTGTGTCCGGAGCCGGTTCGCCACCCACGCCGGTCACCAGCACCCGGTCCGGGCCTTGCTGTTCCAGGCGGATCGTGTCGAATCGCGCCACGACGTCCGGATTCATGTACCGCTCACTCGCGATCTCATAGAGCAGCTGCGCCGTTACTGTGCCGACTGACACCAGGCCGCCCGTGCCCTCATGCTTCGTCACAACGAACGATCCGTCGTCGTGCATCTCGGCGAGCGGGAAGCCAGGATGCCGCAGATCGGGCACTTCCTGGAAGAAGGAATAGTTGCCGCCGGTGGCCTGGGCGCCGCATTCCAAGATGTGGCCCGCGACCACTGCGGAGGCGAGGCGATCCCAGTCCGACTTGTCCCAGCCGAAGTGCCAGGCGGCCGGGCCGACGGCCACTGAGGCGTCCGTAACGCGAGGACAGACGACCACATCGGCGCCGCTGTCGAGTGCCGCGACGATCCCCCATGCGCCCAGGTAAGCGTTAGCCGCCACCGGCTCGAGGCCGGAATCGGCAAGTGGCTGACCGGTGTCGAGGTGGGCCAGTTTCTCGCCGTGGGATTGAAGCTCTGGCAGCTTCGCGAGGAGGTCGTCACCCTCGATATGCGCGATCTGGGCCTGGAGGCCCAGGCCGTCCGCCAGCGCGCGCATTCGCTCGGCGAGTGCAGCAGGATTGAGCCCGCCGGCGTTGGTTACGATCTTGATGCCTTTGTCCAAGCAGGTTCCCAACACCTCTTCCATCTGTTTCAGAAATGTGAGGGCGTAGCCGCGGCTGTTGTCCTTCTGCTGCATCTTCCAGAGGATGAGAAGCGTCAACTCCGCGAGATAGTCACCGGTCAGGAAGTCAATCGGACCGCCCTCAACCATCTCGCGGGCTGCAGAGAGGCGATCTCCGTAGAAACCCGAGCAGTTGGCGACGCGCAGGGTGGGTTTCGCCGGGCCGTCCATCACGACTCTTGAGCCCAGCGCGGCGGACGCTTCTCCCTGAAGGACGCCATCCCCTCCTGCGCCTCCTGCGAGGCGAAGTATTCGGCCGATAGCTCGGATGTCATCTCGAAGGCGGTATCGAGATCCATCCCCGGGACCTCACGCACCAATCGCTTGCACCCGGCAAGCGCCCCTGGCGCGCCCTTGAGTATGCTGCTCGTGTAGCGACCGACGCGCTCATCGAGCTGGTCCACAGGCACTGCTGCGTTCAACAGACCCAACCGTACCGCTTCGGCGGCGTCGAACGTATCGCCGGTTAGCAAGAGCTCCGCTCCCTTGCTGAGGCCCAACTTCGGTAAGACTACCACCGAGATCATCGCGGGGACTACGCCGATGCGCACCTCGCTGAACGCGAAGGTCGCGCCATCTACGCCCACGGCGATATCGCAGGCCGCGACCAGACCGATGCCACCAGCGCGTGCGGGGCCGGCGACGCGGGCGATGACTGGCTTCGGCGAGTTCAAGATCGTCTTGAGGATCGTCACCAACCCACCCGGCCCCGCGCCCTGACCGCTTCCGCCCGTGCTGGAGCCCATTTCTTTCAGATCCGCTCCGGAGCAGAAGACAGGCCCCGCGCCCGTAAGGATGACCACCCGCGCGCGATTGTCTGCGACCGCCGCGTCCAGGCTCTCTTGCAGTCCCTTCACAAGGGCACGCGACAGCGCGTTGCGGTTGGCGGGCGAATCAAGCGTGACGGTGGCGATGCCACTCGTGACTTCGAAGTGGACGAGTTCTTCACTCATGCCTTTTGCTCCCCTGCAAACTCGCCGGGCTGGCGGCCCGGCCCCGGCGGGCCAGCAAACGCCTGGGCGATGGTCATCCACTCCTCAGCGGCCGGGCCAATGATTTCCAGGTTCGTATCCGCCAGGTGACGGCGTTGGGTGACCACCCGGCAGAAGTCCGTCGCCGTGCCGCGAATCACTTCTGCGGCGTCCACATCACCAAGCAACCACTTCTCTCCGGAAGGCGACGTGAGCTCCACCTGCACCGGCGTTGCGGGAAGTTCCATCCCGCGGGCTATGTAGCTGTACGCACGCGTGCGCGACCCCAGGAACGCGATGTGGCGGAGCCTGTCCGTATCGGGCCGAACGCAGTCGACGACGTCGACGATATCGAGGCCGTGTGACCAGGTTTCCATCAGCCGTGCGCTAAGGAACGACGCGGGGCTCATGTCTGGACCGTACCAAGGCAGACGCGCCTTTGCGTCCACGGTGCGCGCCGCGCCGATGAGCCCACCGCCCGCGGCGCGCCACCAGTCGAGTACCCCGCCTGGTGCCATTCCCCGGCCACGCGCTAGGTAAGAGCCCTCCGGCTCCGAAACCTTCTCCGGCGCGGCGCGCGCCTCAGCCGTGAATGCCTCCGCGTCCGTTATCGCCAGTGCCGCCGCTTCGTCGAAGAACGCCAAGTGGGAGACCTGGTCGCGGACCGACCAGCCTGGCGCGTGCGTCGGAATGTCCCAATCTGCCGCGGAGAGGGAGTCGAGCACGTTCCCGAGCGCTGCATGCTCGGCCTCCAGGTCGTTGACAACCTCGTCCAGCACCGAGCTCATGCCTCTTCCTTCCCCGTGTCAATAACCAGCAGCACCTGCCCGGCCTCAACCTGCGCGTCAGCTTCGACGCGCACTTCCTTGACGGTGCCGTCTTCGGTGCAGATGATGCGGTGCTCCATCTTCATCGCTTCGAGGACGATCAATACCTGGCCCGTGCTGACTGTCTGGCCGGGTTCGACGTTCAACGCGACGATCTTGCCCGGCATGGGCGCCAAGTAACCTCCCGCGACTTCCTCCCTCTCGGGCTCCGGGAATCGGGGGATTTCGACCAGGCGCACCTCGCCGGTGGCGCCCTGTACCCAGTGATTGAGGCCAACACTGACAACGGAAAATGTCCGCTGCACGCCATCGATCTCAAGCTCGATCCGCCCGTCTCCGGACCGAATAATGCGGACCGCGCCGCTCTGTCCGTCGACATCGTATGTGAAGCCTCCGTCGCGATTGCGGAGATATCTCGCGATGACGTCCTCGCCACCGTGCGTGCAGCGAACTTGCTGCATCATCGATGGGTTGTTCCGCCAGCCGGAGGAAATGGTCTTGAGCATGCTCGCCTCCGCCCGGTGCGCCAGTTGCGCGGAGAGCGCAACCGCAAGCGCCGCCGCCCGCACTTCCTCCTCGCAAACGTCTCGCTCGCGCGCCGGACGCTGCCGCTCGATGAAGTCCGTGCTCGTGTCGCCCGATAGGAAGGCATCGTGCCGCAGGACATTCACCAAGAAGTCGCGGTTGGTGGTCACTCCATGCAACCGCAACCGCTGGAGCACGTTCGCCAGCCGCAAGGCGGCCTCCGTACGTGTGGGCGCGTGCACGACGACCTTGGCGAGCATCGGGTCGAAGTACACCGAGATCTCGGAGCCGGTCTCGACCCCGGACTCGAAGCGCGCCGGCAAGGTGGGATCAGGATCCCAGGCAACCAACCGGCCGGTAGCCGGGAGGAAGTCGTTCGACGGGTCCTCGGCATAGACACGCGCTTCGATCGCGTGGCCTTCGATGCGCAGGTCTTCTTGACGGAAAGAGAGCGGATCACCCTCCGCGACCCTGATCTGCTCGCGAACCAGATCAAGCCCCGTGATCTCCTCGGTTACCGGGTGCTCCACCTGCAGACGGGTGTTCATCTCCATGAAGTAGAAGTTCTGCTCGCTGTCCAGCAAAAACTCGACTGTGCCGGCGTTGTCGTAGCCGATGGCTTTGGCAGCCGCCACAGCAGCCTGGCCTATCTTGAGGCGCAGCCCGGCGTCGACCGCTGGCGATGGCGCCTCCTCGATGATCTTCTGGTGGCGGCGCTGGACAGAGCACTCGCGCTCGAAGCAATGAACCACGTTTCCGTGCTGGTCGCCGAAAACCTGTATCTCTACGTGCCGCGTGGTCTCGAGGTAACGCTCAAGAAACACGGTATCGTCGCCGAACGCTCCCGCAGCCTCGCGGCGCGCGCCGTTCACGGCCTCGCCCAGTTCGGCTTCGCCGGTCACGACGCGCATGCCCTTGCCGCCGCCGCCGGCCGACGCCTTCACCAGCAATGGGTAGCCCACCTCGCGCGCCCGCTCGTGGTCCTGGTCGCCGATCTCGCCCGTCACCTCGATGGCTGGCAGAGTGGGCACCCCCGCCTCCGTCATCAGTTTCTTTGCCGCGAGCTTGTCGCCCATTGCGGCGATAGCGTCCGGCCGCGGGCCCACCCAAACGAGGCCGGCATCGATGACGGCGCGCGCAAACTCCGCGTTCTCGGCGAGGAAGCCATAGCCGGGATGCACAGCGTTCGCGCCGGTGCGCCGAGCCGCGTCGAGGATCTTCGCCACGTCCAGGTACGTCTCGGCGCTGGTAGCGCCCCGGAGCGCAATCGCCTCCTCCGCCTCGCGCACATAGGGGGCGGTCGCATCAGAATCGGCGTACACCGCGACGGTCGCAATGCCCATCTCACGCGCTGTCCGCATGATGCGGCGCGCGATCTCGCCGCGCCCGGCGATCAGCAGCTTGGTGATTCGTGACATCGGCGCTACATCCGGAAGACGCCGAAACCCTGGGCGCCTTTGACTTCCGCGTTGTGGCAGGCGGAAAGCGTGATCCCTAGCACCGTGCGAGTGTCTCGGGGGTCGACGATGCCGTCATCAGCTACGCGTCCGGTGGCGTAGAGCGCAAGGGACGCCTTCTCGGCCTGATCCTCGTCCGCGGCGGTGATGCGGGCGTCCTCTTCCTCATCGATCTCGAGGCCTTTGGCCGCTGCTGACCGCCGCCGCACCATCGACATGACTCCAGCTTGTTGCTTCGGCCCCATCACTGCGATTTTCGCCGTTGGCCAGGTGAAGACGAAACGGGTATTGAACGCGCGACCGCCCATGCCGAAGTTTCCGGCGCCGTAGCTGGCGCCGATGATCACAGTGACGTGCGGTACCTTGGAGTTGGATACCGCGTTGATCATCTTCGAGCCCTCTTTGACGATGCCACCCTGCTCGTAGACCTTGCCGACCATATAGCCGGTGATGTTCTGCAGGAAGATGATTGGGACGTCAATCTGATTGCAGAGCTGGATGAACTGGGCCGCCTTTTCGGATGAATCCGAGAAGAGCACGCCGTTGTTCCCGAGAATTCCCACTGGGAACCCGTGTATCGACGCCCAACCAGTGACGAGAGTGAGGCCGTAGAGCGGCTTGAATTCCTCGAAGCGGGAACCGTCCACGACACGCCCAATGACCTCGCGGATATCCATGGGCGTGCGTAGGTCTACAGGCAGCAAGCCCAGCAGTTCTTCCGGATCGAATAGCGGCTCGTCCGCTGGCATGGTCGGTCCGGGCCCCAGCTTCCGCCAGTTGAGGTGTGCCATGACGCTCCGGGCCATCCGCAGGGCTTCCGCCTCATCCTCAGCGAGGTAGTCGGCAAGGCCAGACTTCTTTGCGTGCATCTCCGCGCCGCCCAGCTCCTCGTCGTCCGAGTCCTCACCCGTCGCCATCTTCACAAGCGGCGGACCGCCTAGGAACACCTTGGAGCGTCCCTTTATGAAGATGTTGTAGTCCGACATCCCCGGCTGGTAGGCGCCGCCGGCAGTCGAGCTGCCGAAGACGACAGAGAGAGTAGGGATTCTCATTGCTGACAGTTCCGTTATGTCATGGAAGAGCCTCCCTGCCTCTCCGAAGTGGCCAGTGGCCCGTCGCAGCTGCTCTTCGGCGGAGCCGCCGCCACCCCGGAGGTCCGCGCCCGCCGACTCGACGAACTGGACATGCGGCAGCCGGTTGAGGCGAGAGATCTCGAGGGCCCGGTTCGTCTTCTTGCCTGAGATGGCCGACATCGCGCCCCCGAGGACCGTCGGATCGTTGCCCGCGATGACGCACTCTACGCCGGATACAACGCCGATGCCAGCAACGAGCCCGCCTCCGACGGTGTAGTCCGTGCCCCAGCCCGCAAGGGGGCTCAACTCGAGGAAGGGCGAGTCCTGGTCCAGGAGCAGTTCGATCCGCTCCCGTATCAGCATCTTGCCGCGCTTCCTGAGCCGGGCGACTCCGCGCTCGCCTCCACCGGCACGTGCTAGCTCTAGCTGCGCCTCGATCTCTTCGAGCAGCGCGAGCATCGCTTCGCGATTTGCTCGGAAGCTCTCAGCGCTCGTGTCGATGCGAGTCTGCCAGCGTTCCACTCGTCAATCACTCCTCCGTATCGCGGGCCTTCAGCTCAGGAGCGGACCGGGGCCGTCCTCTGGGGTCAAACACCGGCTCTCACTCTCGCAGCGAAGGCAATTGTAGCCACCTGCTTCCCATCGACGCAACAGGCGCGTCAACAGGAGAGGTCCACCAAGGTTGAGTTGAGCACGGTGCTTCGCTTCACGCTCATGCTGATGAAACAGTGTGGGTACGGACTCCCGCGGCCGCCTATCGCAGAGCGGTACCGGCTCACGAGCCCTCCTATTCTGAGGTGCTCGCGATAAGCGCTTCGACTTCAGCCAGAGTTGGCATGGCAGCCTGCGCTCCTTCTCGCGTTGAACAGAGGGCTCCTGCGGCGGCTCCCAGGCGAACCGCCTGAAGGAGGTCTTGTTCGAGAGCAAGCGCTGTCGCCAGAGCGCCGTTGAATGCGTCGCCCGCGCCGACCGTGGCGGTTGCGCGGACATCAGGGGCAGGAACTAGCTCCGAGATGCGGTCGCTCTCTACCCAGGCACCGGCGTCGCCAAGCGTGAGAATCACAGTCGCGACGCCCTGATCGCGAATCCATCGAGCGGCTTGACGAGCCGACGCCTTGTCGCGAATCGGGAACCCGCAGACGTCTTCGGCTTCGTGCTGGTTGGGCGTCAGGATATCGCACGCCTCGATGAATCCTGTGGGCAGAGAGGGCCGTGTCGGAGCGGGGTCGAGGATCACCTTGACGCGCTTCGTCCGGGCGCTGCGCATCGCCTCGAGGACGACTCCAGAAGGAATCTCCTGCTGTACGAGCAGGACTGCCGCATCTTCGAGAACCTCGTTGACATCCCGCACCTGCTCGTCACCGCAAGTGGCGTTCGCTCCGTACACAGCGTTCACGTAGCTTTCGCCCTCACCGTCGATCATGATCACGGCCACGCCGGTTCGGGAGGACGGATCCTGGCGGACGAACTCAGTGTCGACGCCGGCATGGCCTAAGGAGGCCACGACCTCTGTTCCGTAGGCGTCCGCGCCGACGCGTCCGATCATCGTAACCGAGACACGTTCACCCAACAGACGGGCTGCTGCGACTGCCTGGTTGCCACCCTTTCCACCCGGCGTCGTGTAGAACCTCGTACCCTCGCGTGTCTCGCCTGGGCCAGCAGGGCGGGGCGTTTCCACCATGAGGTCCATGTTCAAGCCGCCCAAGACGACGACTCCTGGAACGCGAGGGCTGTCGGTAGTGCTACCCATCTGCCGTCAAGGCATCAGCCACCGCGACGGTTCGAGTCACCAGATCTTCAAGGTTTAGTTCACCTATGCCGGCAAGCGTTACGGCGACGCGGCCCTGCCAAGGAGAAGTCCAGTGCTCTGGAATCGCCCTCCCCGTCAGTCCCCACAGGCCTCCAACGGTGGCGCCGTTGCAGTCCGTGTCCCAGCCGGCAGAGACAGCCTCGCCGATGGCCGCCGAATAGTCGTCCTCGTAGGTCAGGAGCGCCCAGACGACAATCGCAAGGTTGTTGACCGTGTGAACGGGTGAGAGATCGCTGTAGCGTCCGTGGATCTGGTCGACCGCTTCGGGGACGCCGACGAGCGAACACGCGAAGTGAATGGCATCCGAGGCGTTGGTGCCTACAGGCACCTCCTCTGTGGCTGCTGTGACTGCGTCATCAAGCGACGAAGCGGCCGGAATGGCGGCGCCTAGCGCAGCAACGAAAGCGGCCCCGTGGACGCCGTCTCCGGTGTGTGAGAGAGCGGCGTCGCGCCGCGCGAGGTCCGCAGCCAGGGCTGGCCTTCCGGGGCAGACCCACCCGTATAGGTCGGCGCGAATCTGAGCGCCGATCCAGTCGTTGTAGGCATTCTGTGCGCACTCACCGAGGTCAAAGCCCGGAGGTGCGCCGTAGGCGAATACGTCGTGCGCGCGTTCCAGCAGCGTCAGGTAGGCGGCACGCTCGGCCGTCCACGTTTCAGCAGCAGGCAGCAGTCTCAACCAAGCGCGGGCGACAGCCTCAGTCGACAGGTCGAGGCCGTGTTTCTCAAGCAGTATGAGCGCGAGAACGGTGTAGTTGATGTCGTCGTCGGGCTCGCTGCGTGAGAACTCGCCACGACAAGAGCCGCGTCCCGTTGCCTCGACGAAGCTGCCGGGCACTAGGGGAACGTAGTCCCTGAGCGGCAACGCGTCGGCGTCCCCCAGATATGAGAGCAGCGCTTCTCGTCCCTGCCGCATCGACAGCAACTCGACCGGCTTTCCGAGCTGGCAGCCGGAGATCCTGCCGGCCCAGGCGTTCCGAATTCGTGTCGGGTCGACGGGAAGGGCGTTCATGGGGCTTGCGTTCGGAAGGTCAATGCACCGGCACTGTAGCATCCATCAGCGAGGCCAGCAAAGGCCAGGCGGAAGCGCCACGATCAACACATGGTGTCACCTGATGACTCGTTACGCCGCAGCATCCAGAACACAGGCGAAGACGCCCTGACGGCGATTCGTCGGGCATCTCTGGTGGATTGAGATCGGAGGGAGCCCCGCCTTCGGCGGCCAAGCTCCGCTATGCGATGTACTCGTCCTGATTGCGGCCGCTGCTATTCGCTGGCCTGACGAGGACACGACGTATCTGGAGAATGCGTCAAGCAGAAGCAGGTGGTCTCCCGCGCTGAGAACCGAGGAGCGCTACGCCCGGGCTGCTGCCAACTCTAACTTCTCACCCACCGCGCCAAGCGCACCGTCCATCGCTTCAAGGACCTCGTCGATCTCTTCTGCGGTGATGGTGAGAGGCGGCATGACCTGGAGGACTGACAGGTCGAAGTCCGCGAAGAGGGCAAGCGCGCCTCGTTCGCCTAGCGCCGTCGTCATCGCAGGGCCACAGCGATCGTCCGCCATCAGCAGGGCGACCATCAGGCCCTTCTGTCTCACACCGATGAGCACCTTGGGGTGGGCCTCCCGCAACTGGGCGAGCCCCGCAGCCAGGCGCTCGCCCATGCTGTTGACCTGCGCGATGAACTCCGGTTCGGAGACGATGTTGAGCATCTCCAGGCACACCGTGCTGCCAAGTTCCGAGCCACCAAAGCTGGACACATGAGAGAACGGATCACCTTCGAAGAAGGCCTGGAGGAAGGGACGATAGCAGGTCGTGGACATCGGGTAGATGCCGCCGCTCATCCCCTTGCCCAGAACCATCACGTCGGGCACCACTTCCCACTCGTCGATCGCCCAGAGGCGCCCGGTCCGCGACAGGCCGGCTTGCACCTCATCGAGGATCATCACCGCACCGGTCCGATCGCAGATCTCGCGCACGCGCCCGAAGTAATCGTCCGGCGGAAAGACGAAGCCGGCGGTGGCGGGAATGGTCTCCATGATGACGGCGGCGGTGTCATCGCCAACCACGTCTTGGAGAGCGTCTGCGTCACCGAATGGGACGCGACTGAAGCCAGGCGCTAGCGGACCAAACTTCTCTGAGAACTTGTCGGTCGCGGCCAGGGCCAGGCCGGTGTGCCCGTGGTAGCCATGGACCGCCGAGATGACGCCCGCCCTTTTCGTGTAGCCGCGCGCGAGCTTCAGCGCGACATCGATGGCCTCTCCGCCGCCGGATGAGAAGATGGTGTACTGGATGTCGCCCGGCATGAGTTCGGCGAGGCGGCGAGCAAGCTTCGCGCGAGCCGCGCTCATGAGAATGTGGTCGCCCACGTCTACGTTGTCCAACGCCTCCTTCAGCACCCGAACGAGCTGGGGAGGACGGTGTCCGAGATTGAAGACACCTCCGCTAGAGCGCAGATTGATGAGGGAGCGGCTGTCGTCCAGGTCCCAGATGCGCGCGCCCTCCCTACGACCGGGCACGAAGTCGACGCCGAGCGCTTGGTAGACCTTCACCTTCTGAGGCGAAACGTACGTGCCGAAGTCAGCGATCGCCTGCTCTTTCGTGTATTCGGATTCCACAGCGATGCCCTCCTTCGCGCATTACCATACCCGGGCGAAGCGCCTGGGTCTCAATGGTCCGCGCGACTGTCCGGTCCAAGTGCGGTTCCCATGCTACCATAGCTAAGCATGACAGCATCCGCAGCCGATCCGCCGGAGCTTGAGGCCGCCGTCGATACCTGGTTCCGGCACATCGAACATCTCGCCGGAGTCATCGGGCCGCGCGGCTCCACAACCCCTGGCGAAGCGCAGGCGGCAGAATACTCTCGCGAGACGTTTCAGCGCGCCGGGCTGGAGCCACAAGTACAGCCCTTCCAGAGCGCCGTTTCGGCTTGGCATCCATTCGCCCTACTGATGGCAATCGCGCTGGCGGCGTTCCTGGTGTACCCGCTGGGCGGCCGCATCAGCGCCGTGGCCGCGACCCTGGTGACAGCTGCTGCGGTCGTGGCTGGGCTTCGCGAGATCCACCTGCGAGAGAGCTATTTTCGCCTTCTCATTCCGAAGAGGGAGAGCCGCAATGTCTGGGCCGTCGCGCCCGCCGCGGGCCAGCCTCAGCGGCGCGTCGTAGTGATGGGGCATATGGACACCCATCGCACGCCGCTGTTGTTCCGGTCTCGGAACTGGCAACGATTCATGCACGTCGTGGTACCAGCCGGATTCATCGCACTCGCGGTGTTGACCGTGCTATTCGCCGTCGGTGCGCTTCTCCAGGTACAGGCCATCTACCTCGCCTCGATTGCGCCGGCGGCCATCGTGGCGCTGGTTCTGCTACTCACATTGCAGCCCGAGTTCACGAAGTACACGCCGGGCGCGAATGACAACGCGTCGGGCGCTGCCTTCGTACTCGCGCTGGCGGAACGCCTGCAGTCACAGCCCCTGAAGACAACAGAGGTCTGGCTCGCGGTCACGGGCTGCGAGGAGGTTGGATGCTACGGGGCCATCTCGTTCTTCAACGCCCACCGAAGCGAACTCAAGAACGGAGCCGTGGTAGTAGTGGACACCGTCGGCGGCGCTGGCAGCGGCCCCTGCTACTTCCGTTCCGAAGGAATGGTATTCCAGCACCACTACGATCCCGGCCTGCTGGCCTTGGCGGACGCCATCGCGGAGGAGCGGCCGGAGCTAGGGGCATACAGCCGCCGCATGACGGAGGCGCAGACGGAGGGGTTGCCGGCTCTCCAACAGGGCCTGCGCGCCATTACTTTCTGCGGATTCACTCCGGACGGCGAGCTGCCAAACTGGCATCAACATTCTGACACAATCGACAGGATCGACCGCGACGTTCTCCGCCAGAACTATGCGTTCATCTCGGAGTTGCTGCTACGCATCGACGGCGGTGCGCTAGGCGCAAAGAACGAAGGCGGCGAAACGACCGAACCGGTCCTCAGCTAACGCCGGCCTCCCGCGCCCACACGGTGACGAGGCCGCGGAATCTTTCGACATCCTTCTCGCTCCCCCACACCCCCGGGCGGCCGATGAGCGACTCGATCTCATCCAGCAGCGTAGCTCCAGCCCAGGCCAGAAACGGACGGTAGTCGGGCATGGGACCGGCCGTCTCCTCGTAGCCGGAACGCCAAGCACGGATGATGAGCTTGCGGGCGACGTTCAGCAGAGGGCTGAGCGGTCCCGGCGGGACCGGGGCGGCAACCAGCGTCGCGACCGTCCGAGCCAGGTCGGCGCGCCGGTCGCCCGCAGCCGCCCCGGACCAATCGATGATGCCGGTCAGCGTGGCGCCTTCGACGATGAGGTTGAGCGGATGGAAGTCCATATGAATCAGCGAGTCTGTCGCGGGCTGGAGCGACAGGACGTGCTCGGAGAGCGCGACGTACTGTTTTCCCGCTCGCGACACCCAGTCGTGAGGCGCGTTCGCCTGCAGCTCGGCAGGTGGGGCGACGGCATGCACACGCGCCTGGGCCATCCCGAACGTGCGTCCGAGACCCCACATCGACCACGGACGGCTCTCGATCGCTGAGAGGAGCGGCTTGCCTGGGCACCAGGACAACACCAGCGCAGGCAGGCCTTCAAATTCGCCCGCCGTTTCGATTCGGGGAGCTGGTAGACCCGCAACGGCGCAGGCGTCCAACGCGATCCGCTCTCGCCAAGCGATGTCCCTCACGCGTGGGAGTTCGTAGACTCGTAGGGAATGCTCACGTGCATCCGGCGTCGTGAACCGCCACAGCAGCGTTTCCCAACCTCCGAGGACTTGCTCAATATCGGAAACGCTCTCGTAACCCAGCGCTGCCAGCGCGCGGCGGGGATCTATCGATGTGGGGACGCTATCATCAGCCATTGCAACCTCAGTGGCCCGCATTATAGCCACAGCAAACGTTCATGACACGCATCCCATACATACGCCGAGACGCCCTGACGAGTTATCGTCGGCGCCACTGTTGGAGCGAAATTGGGGAGACCCGCCTTCGGCGGCCAAGCTTCGATGTGCGATGTGTTCGTCCTGAGCCGCAGCCGTTGTACTATCCAGCTGTCGACGAAGACACCAAGGATAGGGAGAAAGCATCCGGCGGGGCTGGTGGTGTGCCGGAGTTGAGAGGCCTCGACCGGCCGTCCATTCTGATAGGCGTTCTGTCAAAGTCAGCGACACAGCGGGAGTCGTCGACCACGATGCGCTCATCGTGTCGGGCCAAGCAACACATGATGGCGCGGACAGACGTATCATGATTTTCTTGTAGGCTTCAGCTACTATCCAGTCTTGCGATGAGCCGACGCGGGGCTATACTTCGAGTCCGCTGACGCAACGGCTCGGCCGGCCAGGCCCGTCGGTCATTGACATCTTAGGAGGGGCAACAACCGGTGAGTGAGATTTCTGGGGAACACGCTGACAAGATCTATCAGGCCATGCACAGCTGCGACGGCTTCCTGAGACATCTACAGGAGTTCGCGGAGACCACCCAGTTGGAAGAGCAGGCACGCGGGATCTTGCTGGTTGATACTGCGGAGATGCGGAACAGGATCTCCAAGTGGACTGATTCCCTTCGCGAGATCGCTCTCGTCTACAGGGAAGAGAAGAAAGCAGAGTGGCGGAACCGATCGATCGGACGATGAAGACACTCCGTATCTTGGCCTCCCAAGCCGCAAGGGATACGCGGCAACGCGGAACTAGCATGTCATTTGACCAGCACATCTTCCACATGCATCAATCTACTCGCTGATGCTCGCGATGTAACTACCAGAGACTACGTCTGGTGGCATTGGCACCCAATGCTTCCCAAACAGAGGGTCGCGAGTTCGAACCTCGTCTCCTGCTCCAGATTCAA
This sequence comes from Chloroflexota bacterium, assembly GCA_029262675.1. Lineage (GTDB taxonomy): Bacteria > Chloroflexota > Dehalococcoidia > DSTF01 > RBG-16-68-14 > JADFKB01. The sequence continues at coordinate 204,960 of JAJCYW010000007.1, forward strand.
TTCTGCCCCCTGGTCACCCGTTCCTGACCCCGCGCTTCGCTGCCGAACCGGCGGCGATGTAGAATAGCCCTGCAACGGAGACGAGCATCCAGTACGCGAAGACCGAGGACGGTGTTAACACATCCTGGCCTCATTCGCCGGTTCTTCCAGTGCGCTCAGGTGTGCTGTGGCCATCCAGCGGGCGGTCGTTGCCCGCGCCGCGGAACAACCCGATAGTCCCGTGGGTCTGCGGGTTGGCTTAAGCGCAGAAGAACCAGTGGTCGAGGAGCAAGACGTCTTCCGTGTCTCGGTGCAGTTAGCCACCATGGCAGGCACAGAAATGCAGAGAGGAACACATAAGTGAGCACAGCTCTGTAGGACCGGACGGGAGAACCACTGCAATGAACGACATCGTGACGTACCTGCTTGAGGACTCGATCGCCACCATCACGATGGATGATGGCAAGGTGAATGCGCTATCACTCCCGATGTTCTCGGAGCTTAACGCGGCCTTCGATCGCGCTCGGACAGATGAGGCGGTGGTCGTGTTCACCGGTAGAGAGGGGAAATTCTCCGCAGGGTTCGATCTGGGTGCGCTTCGCGCCGGCGGACCCGACGCGGCTTCGCTGCTTCGGGCTGGCTTTGAGCTTGCAGAGCGCATTTTGTCGTTCCCCACGCCGGTCGTAATCGCATGCACGGGCCACGCGATAGCGATGGGTGTATTTCTCCTGTTGTCGGGCGATTACCGGATTGGTGTAGACGGACCCTACAAGATCAACGCGAATGAGGTGGCTCTCGGCATGACGATGCCGCGAGCCGCCGTCGAAATCTGCCGGCAACGGCTCTCGCCGTCGCACTTCAACAGGGCCGTCATATTGGCCGAGTCCTATTCGCCCGAAGACGCGATCGGCGCAGGCTTCTTAGACCGAGTCGTTCAGGCTTCGGAACTGCAGGATGTTGCGCGGAGCACAGGGGCCCAGCTAGCCAAGCTTGATATGAACGCTCACGCGGCAACCAAGCTGCGTGCCAGAGACCGCGCGTTGAAGGCAGTCCGAGCAGCCATCGAAGCCGACTTTTGAAGCAGGCCGAGGCGCTGGACTTCAAGACGGGCAAGGAGTACTACCACAGAAGCGGGCCACGGCGCCGGTCTATCGATAAGGCCTGACGTCCAACTAATACTTTGGCCGCGTTTCGCTCGCCTTCGTAGCTACGCCGTCACAGGGCCTGAGCTCAGATAGCTTCTAGGCGTCTGCCTGAGGCCGGATCAGCAGCACCGGCGCGGCACCTTGCAGGAGCCGGTCGGCGATACTGCCGAGGACGGCTCTCGCGATCCCTGCCCTGGCGTGCGATGTCATCACCACAAGGTCGATCTCCTGCTTGCTCACGAGACTGAGGAGCGCATCGGCAGGCGGTCCGTGAAGAACGGCCGTTTCGACCTTGCGGCCGGCGTTCAGCCGGTCTTTCGCGCTGGCCAGGTAGGACTTGGCTGCGTTCGTGAGGTCTTCGTCCACCTGGGCGATGTTAACCTCGGGCACACCGAAGATAAACGCTTGCGTCGCCCACTGAAGCGCCTGCGCCAGGACCAGCTCCGCGCCGAACTTGTCCGCCAGCTCGAGCGCGGGACGGAGAGCGGTTTCAGCCAACGGCGATCCGTCGAGCGGGACCAGGATGCGCCGGACGATCGGCTCCCTATGATCGGCTTCGAGTACGGCAGGTCCAACGACGAGTGTCGGAACAGGGGCGTCACGGACAAGCCTGTTCGCGACGCTGCCGTAGTGCCAGCGGCTGAGGCCGGATCGACCGTGTGTCGCGATGACCAGATAGCTCGCCTCCAGCCGATCGATCAGGTTCAGTATTTCCTGCGCCGCCTCGCCGATGACAACGTCGGATCCTATATCGATCCCTTCCGAATCCACCGTGTCGGCCAAGCCAGCGATGTAGCGCTCCCAGTACTCTTCACCCTGCTTGAACGCGCTGCCGTCAATGCCAGCCAAGTTCTCCATGATCGCTCGTTCGCCCTCTTCCCAGACCTTCACGAGGTGGAGGCCGGCGCCGGTCGCGTGTGCAATAGCTATCGCATAGGGAATAACCTTCTCGGCCAGTTCGGACCCGTCTAGGGCAACGACAACGGTGTGTTCACTCATTTGTGCCTCCGATCTTATGGTAGTGCCAGGCGTCCCGCGCTGGCCTGCGCCGTCTCGTCCAGCATCGCTACGTCGTCCCTGCCTTCCTCTTCTTCCTCTTCACGTTCCCACGCAGCCTGGCTCGGCTTGACGATCAGGACCGGCGACTTGGCGGATTGCAGAACCTTCTGCGCCACGCTCCCGAAGACGTGCCAGCCGCGCCCGCCGAGCCCGTGCGAACCCATGACGATCAGATCGCAGTGCTCGACCTCAGCGGACCCGATGATCGTGTCGGCAACCTCTCCGGTGGGGACGTGCGTGTCGACGCCAAGATCGTCCGCGCCGGAGCGCTCGGCCACTTCCTCAATATAGGCTTCGGCCTCGCGCACCTGGGCTTCTTGCAGTTCATCAAGCATGTGCGGCGCGTAGAACCGGCCGGGGACAGGGGGCGCCACGACGCGCAGAAGCACAATTGCGCCGGAGAGGCCCTTGGCGAGCTCGGCGGCTACGTCGAGCGCCTCTTCGGCCATCTTAGAGCCATCGAGCGGGACGAGAATTCGCTTGATCATGGCTTCGCCTCCATTCGACGCCACCATTCGGCCTTCCTTCCCCATTCATAATGTTCCGTCCAAGAGGGTGCAGGATAGGGCCGGTCGGTACGGCTTTGGGCGGGCCGGACGGCCCTTCTAAGGATCTCGATGGGGAGGCAGGGACTTCTATCGGGCCGGGTACGCGGACGCGGACGACGTTATGATGCACTCGGCCTGCTGCTCACGTCTTCGAACAGTACCTGTCTGCGTCACGGCGACAGGCTCAGTGCCAGCTCGATAGCTTCAATTAGTTCCTCAGCGCTCGCCGTGCCCTCGAATCGAGAGCTGATGCGCCCGGCGCCGTCCACGACGAACACCCACGGCTCTGTCTGGATCTTCCACTCAAGTACCGCCGCCACCGGCACGATGTCCGGCGTGCCTTCCGCACTGGTGATCAGGGCCAGGCCGCCCGCCTCATCCAGTTCGAACGGCTCGATGTGGACGAAGTTGACCCGATCGCCAAACTCTTCCCAGGCCGCCTTGAAGTTCTCGACGATCAAACCGCAGAACTGAGAACGACAGAAGGCGGGCGTGGCAAACATCACGACCAGTGGCTTCCCGGAATCGAGCGCCTCCGCGACCGTCATCTGGTAGAGGGCGCGCTCTGGATTCGGATCGGTGCTTACGAGGTTGACGTCCGCGACGTCTGCCAGCGTCAGGTTCTCTGACCGCGGCGCTGAATCGCCGATATTGAGCGTGATTGAGTCCTGGCGAACGGCAAAGAGACGCGGCAGCGATTCCTGCTCGTTGCCGTCCTGACGCACAAGAGCGATCAGCTCCCACTCGCCGGCGCTGGTGAATTCGACGTTCGCTACAAAGAAGCCTGTGACGTCGGGTATCGCCCAGACGAACTGAGTGACATGCTCTCCCGTCACTTCACCCGCAAGAGAGAAGCGCAGGACGACATCCTGCCCCGGAGCTTCCAGGATGCGTTCGTTGTCAGGACCGAGCAGCGAGACGGTCACACGGTTCGGACCCACTGCCAGCTCTGAATTGCCGATCAGGGCAGTGAACTCGGGCTCACCGTCAGTCGGTATGGCGGCTGTGTCTGAGCCGCCGCCGGAACACGCGGTGGCGATCAGCAGCGTGAGAAGCAGGACCAGACCGAGGCTGTTGTGCGGTAGATGCCTCATCACGCGCGGGACGTTCGGGCGGATGTCGCGCGTTTCGATCTGATGCGGTTACGTTCGTGCTTCGGCCCCTCTCGCTCGAAGAGTAAGCTCGCCACGTACAAGGGTGCGGCAACCCACGCCACCAACGCGCCCGAGAGCAGCGCCGTTGCGCCCGCGGTGCCCAGACGCTGGATCATGAACGCGCCGAACGGGCCGAGCACCTCCAGGTCCGGTTCGAGCTGCAGAATCGCCAGCACGCGCACGATCTCGATGGGGTTGCTGAGGACGGCAAGAAGGAGCCAGCCCTCGCCCACTGAGACGGCGGAGATCATGCCGATCAGCAGCAAGTCGAACAGGAAGATGGCAGCGAACCAGACCATCAACGACATGCCAAGCGCCTGGACCCGTGTCGGCGACAGGACGGACGCGACCAGTCCCAGACCCGTCATCACGGCGACAAGCGCGAGTACGAGGCCGAGGAAGACCAGGTACGTGCCGACGTCCATCGCCGAACCGTAGAGCGCGATGACGACACCGGCCACCCCGAAGCCGCCAACCGTCGCGATGCCGATCGCGGAGACGAGTCCCGCGAACTTCCCGAGCAGGATCTCCCGCCGGTTCACGGGCTGCGAAAGAAGATAGGTGAGCGTGCCCTGCTCTCGCTCTCCGGCGATAGTCCCCGCTCCCAACGACAGGGCGATCAGGGGGGTCAGGAGCAGGCAGAGATTCACCAGGCTGGCCGTCGTGCGGCTGAAATTCTCGAAGCCCAGCGCACCGAGGTTCTTCTGGCCCAGGAACGAGAGCGCCAGCGCCAGCAGGGTGAATAGCACCGCGTAGAGCAGTAGCCACCAACTGCGCATGGCGTCGCGCACTTCTTTGGTCATGAGCACGACGACGGTGTTCTTCATCAGTCGCTACTCTCGCTCGGGTCCGGGGAGGCGGGCAACAGATCGTCCCAGCTCACCTCGGCGGGCCATACGTCGTTTGGCTTGATGCCGGCGACACGGAGCGCTTCTTGGAACCTCTCCTCGCCCGTACCGTTGAGATGGACGACGAAGCGTTTGCCATGCACTCGCGACGTCATCTCCTGAAGCGTCTCGTCGAAGGCCACGCGGCCCCTGTTTAGCACGATTACTCTGTCGGCCAACTCGCCGAGCCGGTCCAGGAGGTGTGTCGACAGAAGGACGGTCTTGCCTTCGCCTCTGAGACGCTGCAGGAGGTCGAAGAAGTCTCGCCTGCTGTCGATGTCGAGGCTCGCGGTAGGCTCGTCCAGCAGCAGTAGCGGGGGGTCGGCCAACAACGCCGCGGCGAGCGTGAGCCTCTGTCGCATGCCGCCTGAGAGATGCCCCACCCGCGTCTTCGCCTGGTCCTGCAGGTTCACCAGCTCCAGCAACGGAGGGATACGGCCTCGGTCCGCGCCCTTGAGGTCGGCCAGGAACGAGAGCACTTCAGCGCAGGTGTCGGCCTCGTTGAAGGCGGACGTCTGCGGAACGTACCCGATCTTGCGGCGGACGGCTTTGCCATCGCGCTTCACGGACAGGCCATCGATCTCGATGGTGCCTTCGAAATCCATCACGCCGAGGATTGACTGGAGCATGGTCGTCTTGCCGGCGCCGTTCGGCCCCAGCAGCGCGACAACAGAGCCAGCGCTCACGTTAAATGTCACGCCGTCCAGCGCCTTGACGGCGCCGTACGATTTCCGCACGTCTACGACGGAGAGTACGTTCTTGCCAGGCCGGCGTTCTTTCACCTGCTCCATGTCCAAGCCTACTATGGTGCCGGGGCGTTGGGGCCTCGGTCCCCCATGACCAGCATGACACGTTTGCGCAGATCACCGGTAGTGCCGCCCCGCACCATAGAGAGCCACCAAGCGGCCATGCCGACGAGGCCAAGGCTGACGAGCAGGAGCTGCGCGTTCAGGCCTGCGCCACCCGGCAAGGCCGCGCCCTCAGGCGGCTCCATGAGCGGCGCGACGTCTTCCATGACAGCGTCGTATCGGTAGATCGGGAACATGGTCGCTGCGACATCGATTGCCTCTTGGGCGAGCGTGAACTGGAACAAGCGCAGGTCGTCGTTCTGCTCCAGGCGACCGCCGAGCGGGGCCCGCGACAGATACGGCCGGTCGCCGACGCCATCGCCGTCGGCGTCGTAGCCGCCGTAATCACTCCAGTAGTTGCCACGCCCGTTGCTGGTCCAAGCCACGCCTTCCGGCAGCGCCAGCGGCACGGCCCCTTGGTCAACGGCCGGCAACGGATCAGCGTCCTCTCCCGCGCCGCTGTGGGACGACAGGAGCCTCGACGCGAGGCGGCGGCCCAGCGCCTTCACCTGCACCGTGTTATCGATCATCGCGTTCTCCACGAACACGATCGGCGCATTCGACATGAGGGCGATGCCGGTATCGTTTAGGGCGAAGAGGTTCTCCCGAAAGATCGCGGTGGTTCCGATTTCCTGCGGCGTCCCTTCGACGGAGAGGCCGATCTTGTTCTTGAGCAAGCGATTGCCTTCCGCGAAGACATTGTCGCAGTCCTTGAACAGCATTCCCGTCCCGGCGGCGCCCTTCCGATTGCTGGAGAACTCGTTGTCCTTCACCAACATGTCGTGTGAGAACATGAATACGCCGCCCGCCAGATTGTCCAGGAACGTATTCTCCAGGACCCTGTTCCCGTCGGAGTACATGAAGTGCAGGCCGTAGCGGCTCGCCCGCACGTCGTTCTGGCCGATGCCGTTGTCTTCTGAGAACTCCAGGTGGATACCGTCTGAGGCGTTCTTGATCACGTTTCCGTGGATCACCGAGTTCGTGACGCGCCACATGTAGATGCCGTAGCCTCGCCTGGCGACCGGGATGTGGCCGGCCAGGTCCAGGGTGTTGTTCTCCACGGTGCTCCCGTCCGTCCCTCGCAGGTGGATCCCGAAGTGCGAATCCTCGACGCGATTGCCGCGGAGCGTGACGCGGTTGCCCCTGTTGACCTTGATCGCTGCGGGTTCCAGCGAGATCTTCCGGCTGCTGCCGCGCACGACGAAGCCGGAGAAGGTGACGTCATCGGCGGTGATCGTGACGACGTCTCCCAGAGCCTGCCCGTCGATGACGGGGAAGTTCCGTCCTATCAGCGTGATCGGTTTGTCGATGGTGATTCGCTCGTGGAAGACGCCGCCATCGACGACCAGCAATTCGCCCTCTGCCGCACTGTCGATGCGGCTTTGGAGCGACACGCCGGCGCTACCATCTTGCCCTTGTGCGGCCGTATTCCCAGCGATGAGCAAAGCTGCCGCACACAGCGCGGCGAGGACTGCCACTGCGCGTGCCATCATGACCCGCCGCGTTGCTCGATTCGAGCCGCGTTCATCGGGTGGGCAGAGAGGTCAGCGGACCGCGAGGGCTCAACCGCCGTCGAGCGTTCTCTGACGGTCGCGACCATCCTCATGGCCGGCGGGCCGAGCGTGATAACGAGGGCCGCCGCGATCATGAGGTAGAAGCCGATCTCAAAGCTGGTGTCCGAATGGAAATTCCATACCTTTGTTGTACCAAGAACCTTTGGCGTGAACGAGCCGGTATCGAGTGGGGCTTTCTCGTCCAGCGTATGGCCATAATGGTAGAGCCAGAACTGGAGGTCGGCAACGAAGAAGATAGGGATCGACCAGAATGCGGCCGTCGTCAACCACTGCAGCCACCTCCGCTTCCAAGCCACGAATGACACAACGAGCGTGGCCGCAGCCAGCGTTACGACGCTCGGAATGAAGAGCTGCATTTCGGTGACTTCTTCCAACGGCTTCATACCGATGTAGTGATTCAGCCCATTGATCTCGCGGATGTCCTGGTACGGAGAACGTTCATCGCCTTCAAACTTGTAGCCGTAGGCGTGCATGATCAGGCGCTCGGGGTACTGTCGTGCGACGAGTTCCATCTGCCAGAGCGGAAGGAACAGTGTGGCAGCCAGCAGAATGCTTGCGATGACGGCTGGCACCAGCCACGTGCCATCCGGTCTGCCGAAGAGGCGCTTCACGACAGTACTCCGTCCGTCTGTTCTTGGCGCGTCCCCTCCCGCGCTGCGGCGGGAGGGGACGCGCACGTCTCCCCTCGTCTTATGGGCCCGCGTTGACGCTGGCGGGCTCTACCAGGAGCCAGCCGGACATCTCCAGGTGGAGCGCGGAGCAAAATTCCGTGCAGTAGAAGTTGAACACGCCGGACTTGTCCGCAACGAACTCAAACGTCGCCGTCTCGCCCGGCTCCAGGCTGCCTTGGACGTTGTAGTCCGCGATCGCGAATCCGTGCGTCGCGTCCCTCGTCTGCTCAACGTTCGTCACGTAGATCGTCACATTGTCACCTTCGGTAACACGGAGGATGTCCGGTACGAAGTGGCTGCGCTGGACCGACATCCACACTGTTACGTTGTTGCCGTCACGTTCGATCCGCTCTCCGCCGGACACGATGGCCTCCGAGTGCGGTTCCATCGTCAGCGCGTCCGTGCCCGCCGGGTACGTCTCCCACGGCGCAATCTTGTCCGCCTTGATGATTTGAACGTAGTGTGGTTCACCGATCCCAATGGGCATGTCATAGACGAGGTCCATCGGGTTCGTTTCCGCCATCGCCAGCCCGTCCTTGATGTCGATGAGCTGGAAGTTCTGCGGGTGGAGCGGCCCGATCGGCGCGTAACGGTCGATCGACCACTTGTTGAGCGCCACCATCCAGTTGTCATCTGGAGACACCGTGTCTCCTTCCGCGGTGGCCAAGTGTCCGATGTTGAAGTGAACGTTGACCTTGTCTTGCAGCGTGAACGCGGTCTCGCCCGAGGGGATTACGTCATCGCCCAGGCTCCATTTGGCAATTGCGCTCTCCAAGAACAGGCTGGTGTAGCCGTGGCCCTTGCTGTCGAACTGCGTGTGCAGCGGTCCCAGACCAACTTCAACTTGCCCGACCATGACTGAGTCGAAGTTCAAGATCGGAACGCCGAAGGGGTCGGTGCCCTCGAAGTCCTCGTTCGCGATGGCTTCCTGGACCTTCTCGAAGTCGTAGATCGTCGTCGTCGGATCGAGCTTGCCTGAGACGACCAGGTAGCGGCCCGTCGGGTCCACGTCGATGCCGTGCGGGCTCTTCGGTTCTGGGATCAGGTAGAAGATGCCCTCTGCGACGGCCGTCTCCAGCGTAATCACCGGCAAGCCACCCATTTCTGTGGTCTTTCCGTCGGCGACGATTTGCTCGGCGGCCTTCCAGTTAATCACGTGGAGGTAGTCGAAGTTCTCTTCCGACGCGCCGATTTCCAGCGGGTCTCCGATCGGCGTATCAGTATCGACATCGAAGTCCGCTCCGGGAGCCATCTCCGTGTTGAAGGAGCCGATGAACGACCAGCCTGAGCTGATCAGCTTACCCGCGTCGGCCAGGTCCTGCGTGTAAGGCGGCAGCTCGATCTGGAAGCTGTCGTCGAGGTTGACCTGTCCGGTGTCCGGGTCGAGCGCGAGATATGAGGCGGCACCGCGGAACTTCGCCTCGTAATCCGAAACGTCCGCGTAGTCGCCTGGCGGCCAGACCATCGGGAACTTGGAGGAGATCATCGCGTACTCAGAGTCCGGGGTGACGAACATCCCTCCGTGAGAGGTCTGGATGTTCGGCACATCGACGATCTGCTTGACACGCATGTCGCGCAGGTCAATCATCGCCATTCGTCCGTTTGCCCGGTCGTTCGCGTAGAGCCAGCGACCGTCATAGTCGCCGGCGGTCTCGCTAAGAGCCGGATGGTGAACGTCGCCCCAGGTCAGGTCCAGACCCTCGGCGTTCCCCTCTTCGAGGATCGTGTCGCCCCAGTCCGCGCCTAACCCGAATCCCTGCCAAGGCTCCGGCGAAAATGCCGCGATCACCTTTAACAAACGCATGGAGGGCATGCCGATGACAAAGATCTGTCCTGAGTGTCCGCCCGACGCGAACATGATGTACTCGTCGTATTCGCCCGGCGGCACAAATGACTGTAGGGCATGGCGAATGTCATCGGGCGTAAACCCGCGCTCATCCGCTATTGCTTGCAGGTCACCATCTAGGCCGGCGCCGTTCGTTGGCGTATCGCCGTCGCCGTCGTCATCATCGCTGCTACAACTCGCACCGAAGACGAGCGCCCCTAATACGAGTGCACCAACTACGACCACCATGGTCAGACGTAGATGCTTCTTCATGAGAACCCTCCTTGCCCTCTACGCGCGCTACCTACTCCCCTCAGAGCAGACAGCGTGTCCTATGGATCCCTTCCTTTTCTGTCCCCTAGAACGTATGTGATTGTGCTTTCTGTCACTGGTGCCAGATGTCCTTTTTTGTAAGGCCGACTGGCCCTAAGGACTTGTCTCATGAATTGCTTCCTTCTCTTGTTCCGTAGAACGTACGTGGAACGTACAGGATTGAGTACGCAGGAGATTGCTCCTTCTGTCACTGACGCCAGATGTCCTGTTTCGTAAGGCCGTCTGGCCCTAATAACGTGTCCTTATGAATCGCTTCCTTCTTCGTTCCCTAGAACGTGGAATATTGTGCTTTAATTCACCTGTGCCAGATATCCCTTTGGGAGAGGCCGACTGGCCCTAGCGAGTAGACGCGGCCGCTACAATATTGGGAAACAAGAAGAGGCGAAAGGAAGGTACCGACGAAATGCTGGGAAACAGGAAATGGATGGTGGCGTTCGCAACAACTGTCGTGACTGCGTTGCTAGTACTTGCAGTGGCGTGCGGCGGAGGAGATGACGACGATCCGACGGCGACCGACACGCCGGGCAATGGCGCGGACCCGACGGACGCGCCGGTGCAGGAGACCGATCTGGAGGTAGGGACGCTGGAGGGAAGGCTCCTCTACTCCAAGACCGAGCTGTCGGCTCCTGCCGGCGAAGCATTCACCATCATCTACGACAATACCGACGTTGGTCTTCCTCACAACTTGTCGTTGTACGCGACGGAGGACGCCTACAAGGCCGACGAGGAAGCTATCGCTGGTTCGGAAACGTTGGCCGGTCCCATCACTCAGGAGGTGGATGTCCCGGCCCTGGATGCGGGCGACTACTTCTTCATCTGCCTCGTCCACCCAACCACCATGTTCGGGACGCTGCACGTGGTTGAATAGCTGAACAGCGTTCACGACGCCCACAGACAGGAATCGCACGCTGTGACCGAACGGCGTCCTGATCCGAGGCCTTAGGCAGGTGTATCGATTCGACATCGAGACTAGATTCTGGGTGTGGCCACTTTGGCTGCAGGCAGTCGGCTCCCTTCATGGAACAGGCTGCCTGCAGTCCGCTTTCTTTCCGCGACCTCAGCGATGCTGCGGCGCTACGCCATTGCCTGCGCGCATGAAGCGCAGCGTCTCATTTCTGCTCTGCTGATGCGATGGTGAAGCCAGGCTGGGCTCTCACATCTGGCGGTCGTGGGTTATGGACGACGAGAGCCAAGCCTGCAAAGCCCACGCAGACCGGCTCCGCGCGCTTGCCGCCCAAACCCGTTTGCCGCGACGCCTTGGAACAATGCGCGCCGCGCGGTAGCATTATGTTCACCGTATCCGGGACGAACGAAGTCGCGAACTAGATTCGCGTTCGTATAAAGGTTGAGGAGTTGTGGCAATGGTGGGACGACATCGAACTTCACTCATGGCGCTGGCGGCGGTTCTGGGAGTAGTATTGCTACTCACGCTCGCCGCGTGCTCAGACGATGGCGACTCGCCGGGAGACGGAGACGCGACCGTCACGCCTGCGTCCGACACAGCGGTACCGACCGAGACTCCCAGCCCATCCGAGGTGCGGCTGACGGCAGACGGCTGCGCCGCGGATTGCGCGTTCGCACTGAATCAATCGTTCACACTCACACTGGAGACGATCGAAGCGCCGGCCCCCGGGTACATCGGTGCACAGTCATTCATCGATTTCGGCGACCTGCTCATCTACGACGCGTCGCAGCGCGAGCCGCAGGAGGAGATAGTGTGGCCGGACTGCGCGGACAGCGTGGCATTGCGTGACCAGGGCTTCGGCCCGACCTTGGTGAGCCACGGCTGTCTGACCGGCCTCATACCGCCTCTCCCTGTGAGCAACGCCACCGGCACGTTCGTCGAGATCACGCTGACCTGCTCCGCGACGCCCAGCAGCACCGACGTCCGCGTCGTGCCGGATGGCGACCCGGTGGCGGTTAACAGCGGCACCGTCTACGCGCAAGCGCCGGATGGAACGGTTCGCTCCACACCATTAGCCCGCGACTTGACGATCACGTGCGGCTAACGGCCGCGCCCGTGCGGCTAACAGCCGCGCGGTAGCAGTATTTTCGCTGTGTCCTGGAGGAACTGCCGCATAATCGAGCTGGATGCGCGTTCCAAAACGGGTTCGAGGAGCTGTGGCATTGGTGAGACAAAGTAAGGCATCGCACATGGCGCTAGTGGCCGTGCTGGGCGTGCTGCTGGTCACGCTCGCCGCTTGCTCTTCGGACGGCGATCCGCGCGAATCGAATGATGGCGATCCTACGGGCACGCCGGGCAACAGCGCCACCGCGACCGCGCTGCAGGCAAGTGCTACGCCGGGCAACAGCGCGACCGCGACCGCGTTGCAGGCGAACGCCACTGCGCGCCAGGCGAACGCTACGCTGGTCGCCAGTCAGCCGACCCCCCAGCCGGGTAACAGCAACATGGTCATCCCACCCGGTCCGACGACTACCCCCAGCCCGTCTGAAATGCGGCTGACGGCCGACGGCTGCACGGCCGACTGCGCGTTCGCGCTCAACCAGTCGTTCACGCTTGCACTGGAGATCATCAACGCGCCCCCAACTGGCTATATCGCGTTGCAGTCTCTTATCGACTATGGCGACCACCTGTTGTACGACGCGGCGCGGCGCGACCCGCAGGAGGAGATAGTGTGGCCGGACTGCGCGCAAGGCGTATCAGTTCGTAACCAGATTGCCCTGAACCTCGTCGGCCACGGCTGCCTGACCGCCATTATTCCGCCGCTTCCCATCAGCAACGCCACCGGACCATTCGTCGAAATCACGCTGACGTGCTCGGCAGAACACAGTAGCACCGCCGTCCGCATTGTGCCGCATGGTGACCCAGTAACGCAGTCCAGCGGAACCGTCTTCGCTCAACCGGATGCACTGGGGACCCTCTCCGTACCATCAGTCAGCGACCTGACGATCGCGTGCGGCTAAGCCACGCCATGTCTACGTGTCTATATAAGGAGAGGCCGCTATGGGGGAGATGACGAACGAGGCACGCGAGGCCTTCCTCGCCGAGCCCAGGCTGGGCATATTCACTTCGCTGCTGGCCGACGGCGCGCCCATCGCCGTGCCGGTGTGGTTCGAATGGGACGGCGAGCTGGCGCTGGTCTTTACGGGCGTCAACTCGCCGAAGCTCACGCGGCTGCAGCGGGACCCACGGGCGTCGCTCCTCGTCGTCAACAACGTCGGCGAGCCGGAGGCGTGGGTCGCCATCGACGCCGAGGTGCGGATCGAAGAAGAAGGTGGCGCGGAGCTCGCCGCTCGTCTCGCGGACCGCTACTGGGACATGTCAGACGACGACCACCGAGCGACGGTCGACATGTGGACGAGCGCGGGAACGATGCTGCGTGTCCTCGTATTCGAGCCGACCGCCGTCCGCACCTACGGAGGCTGACGCCGGCGGCGAGCCAGCGAGATCGAAGCGGCGTGGTATCATACGACGCCCGCGACGCGCCCCCATACCAAGGAGCAGACCATGAATCCCTGGCCCAACGACGCATCATCGCTCGCCGACTCCATCCGCGCAGGTGAGACGGCGGCAGCCGATGTCCTGGAGGCCTCGCTGGCCGGGATCGACGCCAGCGAGCTCAACGCCGCCGTCCACGTCGACCCTGACGGCGCGCGCGAGGCCGCGGCCGAGATCGACCGCCGCGTCGCCGCGGGTGACGACCCCGGCCTCTTCGCCGGTGTGCCGCTGCTGGTGAAAGACCTGGAGGACGTCGCCGGCATGCCGACGACACACGGTTCCGTCGTCTACAAGGACGCCATCGCGGAGCAGGACTCGACGCAGGTGCAACGGCTGCGCGATGCGGGCGCCGTCATCGCCGGCAAGGCGGCCACGCCGGAGTTCGGCCTCGTCGCGTACACGGCGACGAAGCTGCACGGCGTCACGCGTAACCCCTGGAACCTGGAACGCACGCCGGCGGGCTCGTCGGGCGGCTCCGCGGCCGCCGTCGCGGGCGGCCTGGTGCCGATCGCGACGGCGACGGACGGCGGCGGTTCGATCCGGCTGCCCGCCGCCTACTGCGGGCTGGTCGGCATGAAAGGTACCTTTGGCCGCATTCCTCGCGGCCCCAAGACGCCGAACGGTCAGCTCACGGCCCTGCGGGGCTGCGTCTCCCGCAGCGTCCGCGACGCCGCGCGCTGGTACGACGTGGCGTCGGGCTACGACGCGCGCGATCCGTTCAGCCTCCCCCGCATCGATGGCTGGGAGGAACGTCTAGGCGGTCGCTCGCTCGAAGGGCTGCGCGTCGCGGTCGCGCCCGACCTTGGCGCCGCGACGATCCATCCGGAAGTCGAGAAGATCGTTCGCGACGCGGCGGACGCGCTGATCGAGAACGCGGGCCTCAAGCGGATCGAGACTGACGTCCAGCTACCCGAGGACGGCGAGGCCTGGGCGACGACGGGACTGCCGTTTCTCGTCAACCACCTCAAGGACCACTGGCCGGACTGCAAGGACGACCTCACGTTCGAGATCCGTTTCGGCATGGAGGCCGCGCCCGTCTACCGCGCCTGGCACGCCGCCAAGGTGGAGCGCTTCCGCGTGGAGATGAACGAGGCGATGGCCGATCTGTTCGAACGCGTCGACCTGCTGCTCTGCGCCGTTAGCCCCACGGAGCCATTCGCGGCGGAGGGGCCGATGCCACGCCACGTCGGCGAAGTCGAGGTCAGCCCCTACAACGGCGGCGCGCTCACGATCCCGGGCAGCCTCTCCGGCTATCCTGCGATCTCGATCCCGGCCGGGCTGACCGCAAGCGGCCTGCCGATCGGCCTCCAGGCCTACGCCCGCCGCCATGAGGACGCCCTGCTGCTGGACCTGGCGCTGGAGATGGAGCGCGCGCGCCCGTGGCCGCTCGTCGCGCCCGGCGCGCCGATCTAGCGCGACGCGCGCGCCGGTCTAGCTGGCCCACGCCCTCCCCTGCGCCACCAGCGTATCGTGATAAGATAAGCCGCCGCGCAATGGCGTGCCCAACAACACCTATATAAAGGAGGAAGAGATGAAGATGCCAGCGACCGGCCTGACGCGCCAAGAGCTAGACGAGATCATGAGCGTACAGCGCGAACGCGACGTCGATTTTAAGAACGGCCGCCTCTGGACGCTCGTCTACTACGCCGGCGAAGACGTGGAAAAGCTGCTGGCCGACACGTTCCGCGACTTCCTCTATACCAACGGCCTTGGGCCGTCCGTCTTCCGCAGCCTGCGCAAGTTCGAGTCGGAGGTCGTCGCAATGACGGTCGATCTGCTCGGCGCGCCCGACGGCTGCGGCAACATGACGACGGGCGGCACGGAGAGCATCCTGATGGCCGTTCGCTCCGCTCGCGAATGGGCCGCCGACAAGCGCGGGATTA
This sequence comes from Chloroflexota bacterium, assembly GCA_029262675.1. GTDB lineage: Bacteria > Chloroflexota > Dehalococcoidia > DSTF01 > RBG-16-68-14 > JADFKB01. Next base: position 220,326 of record JAJCYW010000007.1, read on the forward strand.
CGGAACCGGAGATGGTGCTGCCGGTCACCGCCCACCCGGCGTTCGACAAGGCCGCCGACTACCTGGGCGTGAAAGTCGTCCCCGTGCCGATCCGCGACGACCTGCGCGCCGACCTAGACGCCGCGAAGGCCGCGATCACGGACAACACGGTCCTTATCGTCGGCTCCGCGCCGAACTATCCTTATGGGACGATCGACTCGATACCGGAGCTGGCGGCACTCGCCGAAGAGCGCGGCATCCTCTGCCACGTGGACGCTTGCCTCGGCGGCTTCTTCCTGCCATTCATGCGCAAGCTGGGCGAACCGGTGCCGCCGTTCGACTTCTCCGTCCCCGGCGTGACCTCGATCTCAGCCGACCTCCACAAGTACGGCTATTCGGTGCGCGGCACGTCCACCATTAGTTATCGCGACCGCGACCTGCGCCGCTACCAGTTGTTCAGCCAGACGGAGTGGTCGGGCGGCCTCTACGGATCGCCGACGATGACGGGCAGCCGCGCGGGCGCCGCCATCGCCGCATCCTGGGCGCTCCTCAACTTCCTGGGCGAAGACGGCTACAAGGAGCTGACGAAGGCCACGATGGACACCACGCGCAAGCTGCAGGCCGGCATCAACGAGATCCCCGGCCTCAAAGTCCGCGGCGAACCCGACATGAGCGTGATGGCCTTCGGGTCCGACGAGTACGACGCATATGCCATCGTCGACCCGATGACGGAGCGCGGCTGGGAAATGGAGCGGTTGCAGAAGCCGGCGAACCTGCACCTCGTCGTCACGCAGACCCACGCGGCCGTGGCCGACGAATTCCTCGCCGACCTGCGGGAATCCGCCGCGTTGGCGGCCGCAATGAAGCCCGGCGAAAGCGGCTCCGCGGCCGTCTACGGCTCGCTCAACGCGCTGCCCGACCGCGGCAAGGTGCGCGACGTGGTGCTCAACTTCATCGACAGCATGACGCAGTTGGAAGAGGAGTAAACGGGCGCGCGGCGCGGGTGGCGTCCGACGCGGTGCGCGGCGAGGATGCCGGAATAGCCCGGCTAGTCCGCTCCGTCCAGCACTTCCGCTGTCAAAGCGAGGCCGGTCTTGACATCACGATCCCAATCGGCGCGAAGCCGGCGGACCGGATTCGAGGAGAGCCGAAGAAGCGCGAACGCCTCACGCAACGCGAGTTCGCTACGATCCCAGCGAAACCGTTCGAGCGCCATGTCCCTCAGCTCGCGCCGATAGGCATCGCACTCATCTGGCGCGATGCCGAAACGGGCCATCCAGCGGAGGTGAGCTAGAAAGTTCCCGATATCGAGCAGCGGATCACCGGGGCCCACCTCCTCGAAGTCGGCGAGGACGAGTCGATCTTCTGGGGTGAGGAGCAGTTGGTCGTCATAGAAGTCGTTGTGCGCGAGGCTGGACGGCTTCCAGGCTTCGACGAAGCGTCGCAGAGGAACCATCGCGTCCCGCAACGTTAGGCGGGCCTCTTCATCCTCCAGGACCTGCCGTAGCAGGCCGTCCGTCGCGCGCAGGTAGAGCGACAGATCTGGAGCGCGGGAGGTGCTATCCGGCGGCGGCGAAGCCCACAAGGGAGCGATGCCATCGAGGATTCGTCCCGGCTCCGGCGCCCCGCCGTCGCGGATGAGCGACCGGACGGTGTCTCCCGGGACGCTTGCCAGCCAGAGGACGCCTCCCTCCGCCCAGTGGCCAGCCAGGCGCGGTAGAGAGAAGCCGGAGCGCTCTGCCAGCTCACCCGCCGCAACGAAGGCCGGCACGCGTTCCGGCGGAACAGCGCGGACAAAGAGCGTCAGCGGCTGAACGTCGGAACGCCGCCAGCTCACGGTGTGGCGAAGAACGGCCCGCGACGTTGGCCTGTAGCGCACGACTTCTACATAGAGTCTTTGCGGATGCAGGGGAACGTACCTTGGTAGCACGTCCTGTGCTGTCGTGGCGGACGCAATGCTGGCAAGGCCGGGTAGATACGGGTCGTCCGGATAGCGGAAGACCTGGGCTTCAGCGCCAGGGGTCAACTCGATGGAGAACTGATCCTCCAGCATCCACCGATCCCACTGCTGCTCTGCCACATACGTCGCGACAGCGCGTGACCCTGGCCAGTAGAGCAGCTCGCTTAGGCGGATGTTCTCGGGGATCTCGGCGGGCGTACCGAACCGTCCACAGAAGGCGTTCCAGACCCACTCGTTCTGAAACAGCCGTGGGAGCTCCGGCAGCGCCGCGTCGTCTGGCAGCGGGGCATCTGTCCGCGATACCCGCTCATCCACCGTCGATGTCGCGCAAAGCATCCCGCGTTCCTCTTCAGCTCGGCGTGTGCGGGGAATGCGGTGCCGGTGCGCTTGGGGGCGCGGGACATGGAGTCGTAGCGGGGGAATGGGGGCTGTGTGGCGAAGACGGACACACGGTAAGCGTCGGCTGCCCGGTCGGCGTCGGCGTGGCCGTCACTGTTGCCACAACCGTCCCGGTCGGCAGAACTGTCCCCGCCGGCGTGGCCGTCACGGTCGCCAGCACGGTCCCCGTCGGCTGCACCGTCGTGGTCGCTGATGGGCCCGGCGTCGCAGCCTGTGTGGCGATCATCGTTGGCGTTTCGGTGGAGAGGGGCGAGGGCGACGTGTCTGGCCCGTCGGCGCCGGCGGCGCCGGGCAACGGCGTGAGCAGGGCGTCATCCTCGTCATCATCTGAGTCTTTTGCCCTGATCGCGTCAGCGACCGCCGTGCGGACGCCGCCCGGGTTGGCGGCCGCCAGCAAGCCCAGTACCGGGCCGCCCAGCAGCATAGCAGCGAGGACGCCGACCAGAATGCGGCCAGCGCCAAGGCTCCTCACGTATCGGAGTGCGGTGGATAGCTGTTCATTCATGATGTACCCCCATGACTACGTACTAGCGCGGCGATTTTCGGTTTAACGCCGGCCGCTATCAGTCATATCCTCCTAGAAGCACTCGATGTTACGCGGGGAGACTAGACCTTGCCGACAAGAACTTCTGCGTACCCACAACTACACCGGACTAACAGGCAGATCAGCGGAGCTGGGCTGAGCGGCGCTTTCCGAACCCGCAACTAAATTGCTGGGTTCGTCAACTTCAACTTCGTCCGCGGGCGCGTCCCTTCCCGTTTCTTCGGCCACCACCTCAGGCGGGTCGGGCGGCGTGCGCGTCGGGTCGGGCGGGCGTGGCATTCGGACCCAATGGCGTGTCCGTTGCTTCCGGCGCGTCGAGGCCGCCCGGCAGTGCCGCGTCGTCGGATCCGTAGCCTCCTCGTCGACCACCATCGCCATCGCCGCCAGGGATTGGCCCCTCACCGTCGTCGGCGATGTCGTCATCGTCTGAGCCGCTGGGAAGGATGACATCGGTGACGGTCGATCGGAATCCGCCTGTATCAGTAGCCGCCAGAGCGCCCAGCGTTGAACCGGTGAGCAGCAGGACGATCAGCGCGGCGGACAGTGCCCGGGGCAACGCCAATTGCCCTGCGTACGCGATCGCCCACTGCATCGGCGCGAAGATGGCCAACGCGGGCGAGTTCGCCGCCTCGTTTGCCTTCTCATCGACCGCGGCGAGCAGGCGGGCACGGCCCGTCGCCTGGCCGGCCACGTTCGCCGGCATGTCCGGCCCCGCCTCACGTATCATGTCGATCAATTCCAAATGGGACCGCAGTTCGGCGGCGTACTGCGGATAAGGCGCCACACAATCGTCGACGCTTGCGCCGGCGTCTGCCATGGCGAGGCACTGGTCGAGAATGTCGTCGAATGTTTCTGAGCTCATGTCCCCTCCGCCTTCACGCCGCCATTACGCGCCGCAGCGCGTTCAGCGCGCGGGTCTGCAGCACACGAACGGCGCCGGAGCGCCGGCCCATCACGGCCGCCGTCTCGTTATGCGAAAGTCCCTGGAAGAAACGCAGCAGGATGACCTGCTGCTGATCGTCTGTGAGCTGTCGCATTGCCGCCTGCACATCGTGACGGTTTGCGACCGAGTCGGACTCGTCACCAAGCCGCAGTTTCGGGTGGGTGCTAATCTCCTCTTGCAGCGGCACAGTGGGCCGGCGGCGCTCGCGTTCCAGATAGTCCGCCGTGACATTGTGAGCGATGCGATACAGCCATGCCGCCAGAGGAATGCCGCGATCGCGGTAGCGCCCGATACCGCGCAGCGCCTCAAGAAACACGTCCGACGCTAGATCCTCGGAGACCTCATGACTTCCGGTCCGGAGATAGCAGTAGCGGAACATCTTTTGGTAGTGGCTGTCGAAGATGTACACCCAAGCCTCCTGCGAGTAGGCTTGCGCCTCCTTCACAAGTTGCTCTGCAGTAAACTCGCCGGTCTCTACTGCCACTGCGTCAAGAGCCACTCTTCCTACTCGCTCTGATTATGTATCCGGTCTTGCCGGGGAGATGTTACGGCCAATCGCGGCGACTCGCGGATGTTGTTGAGCTGACCATCGTAGCAGTGCCGTACGCGAATGGGGGTCAGACCGCGTGCAGACCGCGCAGCGTGTGTCGCAGTCGCAGCACCGTTTGCGACGTTCGGTCAGGCGGAATGGCAAGCCGTCTGCTCAGCTCCGCAAGCATAAGGCAGTATTCCCCGCCTCGCTCGATGGGTCAATCACCGGCCGCCGGTTCGTTCGAGCGTAACGCCCGCCTTGCTATGATGGCTGGTGATGTCAGCTATTAAGTCGACAGAAGCCATGTTCGAGACCGCCGACGGCGTCCAACTCTTCGAGCAGTCCTGGCGAAGCTCGCCGCGCGCCGCCGTGGCGCTCGTCCACGGGTACGCCGAGCACAGCGGTCGCTACGAGTACGTCGCCGAACGGCTGGTGGCGCGTGGCTACGCCGTACATGCGCTGGACCTGCGCGGCCACGGACGCTCTGAAGGCCACCGCGCGCTGATGCGCCACATCGATGACGCCACGGGCGACGTAGCGGCGTTCCTCGATCGAGTCCGCGAACGTGAGCCTGGACTGCCGCTCTTCCTGCTCGGCCACAGCATGGGCGGGGGCGTCGTCGCCCACCTCTGCATCAAAGACCCGCCGATCGTAGACGGGGTCGTGCTGAGCGGCGCGGTGCTGCGCTCGGGACGCGGGGTACATCGGGTCGGCCAGGAGATCTTCTCGCTGCTCGGCCGCCTCTTCCCCCGCTTACCCACCGGCAAACTGGGCAGTGAGGTGATCTCGCGCAGTCCGGACATCGTCTACCGTTACGACAACGATCCGCTCGTCTTTCGGGGGCGGATGCCGGCTGGCACGCTCTCTGCCATAATCCGCGCCGCCAAGTACATCGATGGCCACATGGAGGAGTTCCAATTGCCGGTGCTGATCATTCACGGCAGCGAGGACGCGCTCGTCGAGCCAATCGGCAGCGAGGAGCTGCACGAGCGCGCCGGCGCCACCGACAAGACGCTGAAGGTGTACGATGGCCTCTTCCATGAAGTGCTGAACGAGCCGGAGCGCGACCGCGTGATCGATGACGTCGGCCGCTGGCTCGACGCCCGCCGGCGTTAGCGGAAGGTGGCGGACGCTAGCCACGACGCAGGGGCACGCGCCGCCACCAGCCGACGTAACCGAACACCGCACGCAGCCAGTCCGCGATTGCCCGCGTCACGTCTTCGATCACGTCGACGGCGACGACGTCGTCCAGCCAGCGCGCGTAGTGGATGACGTACTCCTGGATCATCTTCGGGACCAGCAGCACGGCCAGCCAGACGGCCAGCCTGCGCGGCGTCAGGTCGTACGCGGGGAAGAAGCGTCGAAGCGCGGCGTAGAAGAGGTAGAAGTTCTCGAACAGCGCCGGGAAGATGAAGAGAAAAACGCGGATGTCGGTCACCTCGAACAACGCCACGCCGGTCAGCCGGTAGCCGAAGAGCGCCGTCGCCGTCCAGCGCGGCAGCGCCGCCCAGCGCTGGGCGACGATCGCTTCGATCGCCAGGTAGTAGGTGTCCAGCAACTTGTCCAGAGCGTGATAGTTCCAGAGCCCGCCGAGGTCGATCAGCGACGCGAGGACGATATCGAGCGCGTCCGCGGCCAGCGCCAAGACGCCGCCGACGAGCGGCCAGCGGAAGATGGCGAGCGGGATGATCAGGCGAAGAACGACGATGAGAAGCGTTTCGGCCGTCATGCAGCGAACCGTACTAACGGCCGCGCGCCACGGTCAAGGAGCGCCCGCCACATCACCGGCGTCAGCCGCGGCGCGTGATCTTGTCCACCTCTGCCAGCTCTTCGGCCGTCAACCGCCACTCCGCGGCCGCGACGTTCTGCTCCACCTGCTCCGGCTTCGTCGCGCCGGCGATCACGCTCGAGACGTGGGGCTGGCTGACCAGCCAACCGATCGCGAGATCGACCATGCTATGGCCGGCCGCGTCGGCGAACGACTGGAGTTTCGTCAGCGTCCCGAAGTTTTCTTCGGTGAGTACGCGGGCGGCCATCGGCCCGGCGCCGGCCAGCCGGGTGCCCTCCGGCGGAGGTTGGCCCTGCGTGTACTTGCCGGTCAGAAATCCGCTGGCCAGCGGGAAATACGGCAGCACGCCCAGCCCGTACGCGTTGCAAGCGGGCACCAGCTCGCGCTCGATGCGGCGGTCCAGCAGGCTGTACTGGTTCTGCGCGGAAACGACGGGCGAGAGGTGCTCCGTCTTGGTGGTCCACTGCGCCTCCACGACCTGCCAGCCGCTGAAGTTTGAGCAGCCGAAGTAGCGCACCTTGCCCTGCCGCACCAGGTCGTCCAGCGCCCGCAACGTCTCGTCTATCGGCGTCGCGGTGTCCGGAAAGTGGATCTGGTAGAGGTCGATGTAGTCCGTCTGGAGGCGGCGCAGGCTGGCCTCCACAGCGTCGCTGATGTAGCGGCGCGACGCGCCACCCCAGAGCGGCCCCTCGCCCATCGGCCCGACGAACTTCGTCGCGACGACGGCGTCGCGGCGGCGGCCCTGGAGGGCAACGCCGAGGTACTCCTCCGAGAGACCGCCGGGGCCGTAGACGTCCGCGGTGTCGAAGAAGTTGACGCCCAACTCAAGCGCCTTGTCGACGATGGCCGTCGTCGCGCCTTGGTCACAGCGACGCCCGAAGTTGTTGCAGCCCAGCCCGACGACGGGCACCTTCAGTCCGGAACGGCCCAGATTCTTGTACTCCACGGCACTCCTCATTAGATTAGTGTTTCGATGTTGGATACGAACGTCGAGCAGTATAACGAATCGGCTCGGCGCGCGAGCCGGCTGAAACGAGATGACCCAATGCACGACTCGGGCGCCTACATCTATGATTGACAGGCTTGACAGCGGTACCCGAATCCTGTACATAATAATCAGTGGCAACGGTGGCATGAAGCTGGAGGCGCCCAACTAAGGCACTATACTGAGCTAAGAAGCGACGATTAAGTTAGGCAGTGCCGCCTGGGGAGCGCGAGTACCCCCGGCGGCTTTTTGTATGCCGTTCCCCCGCCATCGTCGTAGCTAAGCTGCAATGTCGAGCCGCTTCGCAGCCTTATATATATGGTAGGGCGTAGATGTGGCAGATAGCGGTCGGCGGTTCATTCTGAACCCGGCCCCGGGCAGCAGGCAGAGCCGATGAGGCGTAGGTGGGGTTCGTGGGACGATTTCGCAACCATCTAAGGCAAACGATCCGCCGGAGTTGGCGGACCCGAGTTTCGTTCGTTCGGCAGACGTGGGGACGGTCGGAGCGTCGCTCCATGATGATCGTCATGGCAGCCGTCGCCGCGCTCTTCGTCGGCCTGACGCTCATCCTCTCGACAGACTCCTCCAGGACCGGTCTCGCGGCGCACGGCGGCCAGCACGCCCGGCCTGTCGCCGACATCGCGACGGGCGCCTGGGGCACGACGCCGCTCTGGGACAAGCTGGACGAGGACCCGGCGGACGACGCGACGACAGAGATCCAGTCCGGCAACGACCCGTTGGTCGACCCCTTCGAAGTCACGCTTAGCGCCGCCACCGACCCGGTCTCGTCCATCGATCACACCGTCAGCTACCGCGTGAAGAAGACCGGCGACAGGGTTACCACGATCGACGCGGAGCTCTATCAGGGCACCACGCTGATCGCTGCCGACATCCAACGGACGCTGACCACCGCGTACCAGACCTTCTCGTTCACTCTCGGCGCGGGCGAGGCTGACGCGATCACGAACTACGGCGACCTGCGCGTCCGGCTCACCGCCAACACCAGCGGCGGCACTGTCGTCACCAACGCCTACGTCACCTGGATCGAACTGGCGCTGCCTAACCTGCCGCCAACCGCAACACCACTCGCGCCGACACCAACGCCGACGCCAACCGCCACAGTCACGCCCGTCCCGCCGACGCCGACGCTGACTCCTACCGCCACAGTGACACCGACGGCAACGCCCATCCTGCCAACGCCAACCGTCACGCCCACGCCGACGGCAACAGCAACGCCCCTACCGCCAACGCCAACCCCTACAGCCACGCCGACGGCAACAGCAACGCCCCTGCCGCCGACGCCAACCGCTACAGCCACGGCCACAGCAACGCCCCTGCCACCGACGCCAACCGCCACGGCAACGCCCCTGCCGCCGACGGCAACCCCTACAGCCACGGCAACGCCGACCGCGACCGCAACGCCCACGCCGGTCCCGGCGGTCGCCGTCTCGCCGGCCAACCAGACCACGTCCGCTGCCACTGTGTCCGTTGACATCACGGTCGCAGACATCGTCGACCTCGGCAGTTACGACTTCACGCTGACGTGGGATTCGGCCGTGCTCTCGTACGTCAGCGCGACGAACGGTCCGCTCCTCGGCTCCACCGGACGCAGCGTCACCTGCCCCGCACCCATCACCACTGCCACCACCGTCACGTTCGGCTGCAGCACAACAGGCGTGCCCGCCGGACCAAACGGCGCCGGCGTACTGACCACGATCCAGTTCAGCACCGTCGCGGATGGCGTGTCGGCCATGACACTCTCCGCCGTCGCGCTGGCGGACACAGCCAGCGCCGCGATCACGCACACGACGGCCAACGGCTCGATCACCTTCATTTCGCCGACGGCGACGCCGACGCCCGTCCCGCCAACGGCGACGCCTACCGCAACCGCTACGCCTACACCACTGCCGCCAACAGCGACGCCTACGGCAACCGCAACGGCCACCGCCACACCGATCCCGCCGACGCCAACCGCCACAGCCACCGCCACAGCAACAGCCACCGCCACAGCGACAGCCACGGCAACGGCCACGCCGACGCCAACAGCCACGGCAACCGCTACCGCCACGGCGACCGCGACGGCCACACCTACGCCAACCGCCACGGCAACCCTCGTCCCGCCGACGCCCACCCCCACGGCAACCGCCACAGCCACGGCGACAGCCACGGCAACGGCAACCGCCACGCCCACGCCAACGATCACAGCAACGCCCACGCCGGTACCAGCAGTCGCCGTCTCGCCTGCCAACCAAGCAACATCCAACGCGACCGTGTCCGTTGACATCACGGTCGCAGACGTCGTCGATCTCGGCAGCTACGACTATACGCTGACGTGGGATTCGGCCGTGCTCTCGTACGTCAGCGTGACGAACGGCCCACTCCTCGGCTCCACCGGCCGCAGCGTCACCTGCCCGGCACCCGTCACCACCGCCACCACCGTCACGTTCGGCTGCAGCACAACGGGCGTGCCCGCCGGGCCAAACGGCGCCGGCGTACTGACCACGATCCAGTTCAGCACCGTCGCGGATGGCACCTCATCGGTCGCGCTCTCCGCTGTCGCGCTGGCGGACACGGCCAGCGCTCCGATCACGCCCACGACAGCCAACGGCTCGATCACGTACATTTCGCCGACCGCGACGCCGGTCCCGCCGACGCCGACCGCCACAGCAACGCCCACGGCCACCGCCACGGCGACAGCCACCGCAACCGCCACGGCGACGCCTGTCCCGCCGACGGCGACCGCGACGGCAACGCCTACTGCAACACTCACGGCAACGCCCACGCCGACCGCCACGGCCACAGCAACGCCCACGCCGACCGCCACAGCCACAGCAACGCCTACGCCAACAGCAACCGCCACGCCCACGGCAACAGCAACCGCCACGCCCACTGCGACGGCCACCGCCACCGCCACGAACACGCCGACGCCAACAGCCACAGCGACGCCCACGCCAACCGCCACGTTCACGCCGACGGTCACCAACACGCCGACAGCCACCGCCACGGCGACGAACACGCCGACGGCCACGGCAACGCCAACGGCGACGCCGCTGCTACCCGACCTCAGCGTGACGAAGAGCGACTCGACAGACCCCGTCGCCAGCGGCGTCAACTTCACCTACACAATTGAAATCAGGAACATCGGTGCCCTCGGCGCCGACTTTGTGCGCCTCACTGACACGCCGCCGGCCACCTTTACATACATCGGCTTCAGCACGACCCGCGGTAGCTGCGTCATCGTCGGCTCCACCACCGGCGGCACCCTCGATTGCGACCTCGGCAACTTCGGTACCGGCCCGGCCGCCGTCGCCACTATCGACATTACCGGCTTCCTGACGTCGGCCGTTGACACGTCGGTCTCCAACACCGCCGTCGCGGACCCTGCTGACATCATCCTCGAGTACGGCGAGGCCAACAACTCCGCTACCGAGCTCACGACGGTTCTCGCGCCGACGCCCACGCCGACCGCCACGGCGACGGCGACGGCAACGCCGACTGCGACAGCCACACCCATCCCGCCGACGCCGACCGCCACCGCCACGCCCACGGCCACGCCCACCGCAACAGCCACGGCGACAGCAACCGCCACGCCCACGGCAACAGCCACAGCAACCGCCACGGCGACGCCCACCGCGACGGCCACG
>JAJCYW010000008.1 GCA_029262675.1 Chloroflexota bacterium
GCCGGAGCCGGCGTTGGGTGCGCCGCCGCAGCCGCCGTCGTCGGTGTTGCCCACCGAGTTGACGGTGACCTTCAGGACGGGGCCGGCGTCGGTCTGGTGCGCCGTGTAGACGCTAAGCGCGCCTACTGTAATTGCCGCGACGATGGCAACCAGCAATAGCCGGATGACCATCGGACGCGAACTAGATATTGTTCGACTTCCTGTCGTATGCACTAGCTAACCTCCTATGGAATTGTTTACTTCGAGCGCCACGTGCCCCGCCAAGGACGCGGTCTCGTTTGATACCACGTTATCGTGCCGATTGGAGCATAAAGGAATGGGTTTGCTAACCCGCACTGGTCTACCTGCTCCGACAGACCTTCCTGGTGTACCATCGGGCCATTTTGTGCATGCCCGGATGTCTGTGTCAAATTTGTACGCCCTACTGAACCCGACGGACATTACGGCATCTTGTCTGGAGTCATTCTGGGCATAGGTGGTTCGTTGTGTCAACCCTAAGCGCCCTCCCTCCTTGACAGGCTCTAGGGTGCTCGCGAGCCATGGAGCCGCGCGTCGCACCGGAGACGGCAGCCTGCGCCTCCGTTCGGTCTACCTGTCGTATCAATTGAGCCATTTTGTGCACAGTGCTTTTCTTGTGTCAAGTCCCATAGGGACAACCCTTACATGATTTTTCAGCGATACTTGCGCTTTCGCGGCGGCCTTGTTTACTTCTGGCCCATAGTGTTTCGCAGCACCCCGATGCCGTCCACGCGAGCTTCCATAACGTCGCCAGCCTGTAGATATTCCGGCGGCTTCCGCGCGAATCCGACGCCGGACGGCGTGCCCGTCATCAGAATGTCACCGGGCTCCAGCGTCATCCCTGCCGAGAGGACGGAGATCAGCTTCGCAACACTGAAGACCATGTCACCAGTGTCGGCGTCCTGCTTCGACTCACCGTTCACAGTCAGGCCAATGCGAACACGTTGAGGGTCCGGCAGCTCGTCCCGCGTGACGATGCAGGGGCCAAGCGGGCAGAATCCGTCCAGGCCCTTGCCCTTGTACCATTGCTGGTGGCGGTTCTGCAGGTCGCGGGCCGTAACGTCGTTGCCGACCGTGTACCCGAAGACGTATTCCAGCGCTTCGGCTTCGGAGATGTCGACGCCACCGCGGCCGATGATGACGGCGAGCTCGACCTCCCAATCGACGCGGCGCGACACGCTGGCGTGCAGCGGAACGATCGCCTCCTGTCCAACGACGGTGCTTGGCGGCTTCGTGAAGAACACTGGGTACTCCGGCAGGCCTTGCGACATGCGGGACTCAGCGGCGTGTTCGGCGTAGTTCAGGCCAACACAGACGATGTTACGGGCGGGACGCGGTATCGGCGCCAGCAGCCGCGCGTCGCTGAACGGAATCGATGATGCTGCCAGCGCGGTCGCGTCACCGGCAAGCGCCGCGATCAGCGCCTGAGCGCCATCGAGCGCCGGCTGGCCCGCCTCGACAAACCCCTGCATTGAGTCCGGCAGCGAGTCTGGCCTGGCCGAGGCTTTGGCCGCCGCTTCGGCGGCGTCCACGACGCGGTCGTGGACGAGCAGCCCCAGTCTGGGCTGTCCAGCGCGTTCATACGTGACGAGTCTCATACGCGAGTGCCACCTTTCCGCGTCCCCTCCGGCGAGCGCGCGGTGCTGAGAGGCGAGCTGATCGTCGCCGGTACGGAGTCGGAGTTCATCGCGGGGAAATAGTATCCCCGCGCCGCGATACGGGCCAGCGGCTATCGCTCAGCGGCTACGCAAACCTGCGCAGCGCTTCCGGGTCCACAACTGTAACCGAGCCGCGCCCGAGCCGGATCCAGCCTTCGCGCGCGAACATGTTGAGCTGCTTGTTGACGCTCTCGCGGCTGACGCCCAGCATCGAGCCGAGCTCCGCCTGCGTGGTACGAATGCGGGTGCCCGGCTGCAGCCCGCCGGTCTCCCGCACGTCGCGCTGCGTGTTCGCCACGTCCAACAGCCGCTTCGCCAGGCGGTGCGCCAGATCGAGGAAGGCGAAGTCGGTCAGCGCTTCGTCGGTACGGCGGACGCGCAGGCTGAGCGTCTCCAGCAGCGCGAACGCCGCCGCCGGCCGCTGCGAAAGCCAGGATGTGAACGCCTCGCGCATGACGACGAGCGCCCGAGTCTCTTCCGCCGCGATGGCGCTGGCCGACCGCGGCTTGCCGTCCAGCAGCGCGAGGTCGCCGACGCACTCGCCCGGACCCAGCACAGCGACTGTGGCCTCCTCGCCCTTCGCCGAGACTAAGACGATGCGAACGCTGCCCTGCACGACTATGTAGAGCGAGTCACCGGGGTCCCCTTCCTGAAAGATCACCGCCCCGGCCATGTACGTACGAACGCGCCCATGGGAGGCAAGCGCCCGCACATCCTCCTCCGGCAGCCGCGCCAGTAGCGGAACGTCCCGGATCAGCCCTTCACGCTCGTTGGTTGCCATACGCCTATTCTCGCGGGTTTCGTCCGTTGTGTGAAGTGATTCATATTCGCCGCATGCCGATTCCGATTACGCTAGAGGAGAGCAAGCCAGGAGGACACCATGACCATGTACACACCGGAACTTGTCACCGCCGCAATGCAGGAGCATGAGCGCCAAGTCGCGCAATTGCTGCACATCCGCCGCGAAGAACGGGCCGCCTCTCCCCGCAGCGGCCCGTTCGCCGGCGGCCTGCATGTGCTCTCCGACCGCGTGGCGCGAATCGCCTGCGCCACAGGCCTCTGCCGGTCCGACCGAGCGGCGTAGGGCCGCATCGGCGGCTTCGGGCCGTCCGCTGGACGGCTTCGGGTCGCCGCCAGTCGCGCTTCCTGCCGTCTGCTGGACGGCTTCGGGCCGTCTGCTGGACGGCTTCGGGCCGTGACGACACGCGAGGAGCTGCTTCGAGCCGCCGGACCGGATAGCCTCCTCAGCATCCAGGCCACCGCTGGACGGCCTTTCTCCATCATTCGATAGTCTTGCGACGCCTTCTCTTTCGCCACGCGTGGGGCTTCCGGTACAATTCCGCCTGCTGTCCTGAGCACCATTGGGGCGGCAAGGGGGTTCGCTATGCCGACCAAGACCACCGAAGGCAATTTCTTTGAGGACTTCGTCGTTGGACAGGTTTTCCACAACGCGGTCCCGCGCACCGTCACAGACGGCGACATCTCGCTCTACATCGCACTGACGGGAGACCGGAGGCCGCTCCACTGTTCAACAGAACTGGCGCGGGCGCTGGGATACGAACGCAACCCGGCCCACGATCTGCTCGTCTTTCATATGGTCTTTGGCCGCGCGGTACCGGACGTCTCGCTCAACTCACCGGCGAATCTAGGCTACGCCGATGTGCGGTTTCTCACGCCCGTGTTCGCCGGCGACACGCTGCAGGCGACAACGGAGGTAGTCGGCAAGCGCGAAACGTCGCGGGACGACGTCGGCATCGTCTGGGTGAAAACACAAGGTTTCAACCAGCGCGACGAAGCGGTGCTCCAGTTCTACCGCTGGGCGATGGTCAACAAGCGGGACGCGTCGCCAAGCGCGGAGACGGCGGAAGCTCCGGACCTGCCCGACCGCGTCGCGAACGAGGACCTCCACGTGCCGCCGCAGCTCGACCTGTCGAAGTTCGACGCGCGCGCGACCGGCCGAGACGCGTTCTGGGAGGACTACGAGGAAGGCGAGCGCGTCAACCACCCGCAGGGCATGACGATAGAGGACGCGGAGCACCAGATGGCGACGCGGCTCTACCAGAACAACGCCCGCGTACACTTCAACCACCACACGCAGAAGGATTCGCGCCTGGGCAAGCGCATCATCTACGGCGGCCACATCATCTCCATTGCGCATGCGATCTCGTACGACGGCCTGGAGAACGCGCTGCGCGTGCTGGCGTTCAACGCCGGCGCGCACGCCAACCCCACCGTCGCCGGCGACACGCTGTACGCCTGGAGCGACGTGCTGGAGCGCATCGACCTCGGCCGCGACGATGCGGGTGCGCTGCGGCTGCGGCTTGTCGGCGTCAACAACCTCGATCCGAACGCCGAGGAGATCCCGCTACGTGTCATGGACGAGAAGCGCGGCCGCGAGCAGTACCACCCCAACGTGGTGCTCGACCTCGACTACACGGTGCTGATGCCCAAGCGCCCGGCATCCTGAAGTCCCTACGCCACCAGTAAGGAGAACAGATGACAATCGAAACCACCGAGCAGTTGGCCGCCGCGCATACGCTGGCCGACGCCGCAACGGGCGCCGTCGATGTCGCGATCGCGGCGGCAGCGAAGCTCACCGACGGCGGCAAGCGCATCGACGACCATCAGCCCCACGCCGAACGCATCGCGCAGCACGCTACCGCCGTCCGCGCCGCGCGCGAGATGACCGCCTACGCTGAGCGTGTCGCCAATGCCGGGCGGCGCGACGCGCTGGCCGAGTCGCAGGCGCTCGCTTTCTCGGCGGAGACCGTCCACAAGCTGCGCTCCGACGCGGAGGCCGCGCCGGAGCTCTTCGGTCTCTCCGGCGAACTCGACTCGGACGAACTACGCACGCTGGTGCGCAGCGGCCTGAGCGACGCGCACGTGCAGTCGATAGGCAGCAGCGTCCTCGCAGCGCGCGGCGCGCACGCGACCGAGGTCGACGACGAGATTGCGACGCTAACGCGGGACCAGTTCCGCACGTTCGCGCGCACGGAGATCGCGCCGATCGCGCAGGACATGCACCGCGAGGATACGCTGGTGCCCGAGGAGTTGATCGAAAAAATGGCGGTGCTCGGCCTCTTCGGCAGCTCGATACCGGAGGAGTACCAGGGCACGGGCATGGGCTACCTGACCATGGTAGTGCTGACGGAGGAGTTGGCGGCGGCGTCGCTGGTCGCGGGCAGCCTAATCACGCGCTCTGAAATCCTGACGCGCGCGTTGGTCCAGGGCGGCACGGAGGAGCAACGGCAGACGTGGCTGCCGCGCATCGCGTCAGGCGAACTGATCGTCTGCATCTGCGTGACGGAGCCGGACATCGGCTCGGACGTCGCGTCGGTCCAGTG
Source organism: Chloroflexota bacterium (assembly GCA_029262675.1). Classification (GTDB taxonomy): domain Bacteria; phylum Chloroflexota; class Dehalococcoidia; order DSTF01; family RBG-16-68-14; genus JADFKB01. The sequence continues at coordinate 5,021 of JAJCYW010000008.1, forward strand.
CAAAGCGACGCCCGGCGACCTGGACGGCCGCAAGGGCTGGTTCATCGACGGTGCGAAGGCCTGGGCGACGTTCGCCGGCCGTGCCAACATCCTCGCGCTGCTGGCCCGCACGGACGCCGACGCCGGCATCAAGGGCCTCACCCTCTTCATCGTCGAGAAGGACCCGCACACCGGCCACAGCTTCGCCCAGGAGCAGGCCGGCGGCGGCACGATCTCGGGCACGGCCAACCCGACGCCCGGCTATCGCGGCATGCACTCGTTCACGCTGGCACTCGACCGCTACTTCGTGCCGGACGAAAACGTCGTCGGCGGCGAGGCGGGCCTCGGCCGGGGCTTCTACCTCCAGATGGGCGGCTTCGCGGCCGGGCGGCTGCAAACCGGCGGCCGCGCGACCGGCGTCGGCCAAGCATCGCTGGAGAAGGCCTGCGCTTACGCCAACGACAGGCAGCAGTTCGGCCAGCCGCTGGCCTCGTACCAGCTCACGCAGCACAAGATCGGCCGCATGTCGACGCACGTCGCGGCGGGCCGCCACCTGACGTACGCAGCGGCCGTCGAGATGCAGCAGGACGAGCGCGCGGCTGTCGCGCCGGCGATGTGCAAGCTCTTCGCGTCGGACGTGGCCGTCTGGGTGAGCCAGGAGGCGCAGTTGATCCACGGCGGCTGGGGCTACTCGGAGGAGGACCCGGTCGCGCGCTACGTCGTCGACGCGCTGGTGCTCCCCATTTTCGAAGGCGTCAAGCCGATCCTAGAGCTGAAGATCATCGCGCGGCAGCTACTGGCGGGGGGCTAGGCGCTGCAGGCCCGATCGACAGGAGACGACACAAGAGCCCACATCACGTCAACGAAGCGCACCCAGGGAGGTGGAGTCATGACGCTGCGACGCGGTCTGTTCGGATTCATTGCTGCTAGTTGTCTATTCCTGCTGATCGAGTTGATCGACTCTCATGGGGATACAGACGATTCCATAACGTGGCTCCCTGTAGTAGTCACGGCGCTGGCCACGGTAGTGAGCCTGGCCGCCTTCCTCCAATGGAGGGAGCGACTTTGGCGGCTAGCTTTGCAAGGGGCCGGTCTCATTCTCATCGTCGTCGGTCTTGTCGGCTTCTTCCTGCACACGGGAGGAGAGCTCAGTCTACACGTGGGTGCACCGCAGACAGCCGCGATGGAGAGCGATGGCTCAGTCCTCTACGTCGACGCGCCGGGCGCAGTGCAGAATGCCCAGTCGTTCGACGACGACGACGATGACGATCATGACGATGATGATGACGACGACGACGAGCCGCCGCTGGCGCCCCTGTCGCTCGTGGGAGTGGGCATCCTGAGCTTGATGGCGGCCTCTCTCAAGGAAGAGTAGCCGCGCGAAGACGCGCCGGACCAAGGATGACGGCCGACCACACAGGCTCCGCGCGGAACCGCCCTCACCCCAACTCTCCGTCAATTCGAAAGGTTGAACGCCAGATCGCCCTCGCCACGGCGAGTCTGCGACCTCTCCCTCGCGAGGGAGAGGGGTTGGGGGAGAGGAAGCCGTCCCCTACTACCCCGGCTTTGGCAGCTCTAGCGCCAGGAACGTACCGTCTGCGTCGCGCTCCCTCACCCCGACTCCTCGCAAACTCGAAAGGCTTAACGTCAGATCGCCCCTCTCCCGCGAGCGGGAGAGGGGATGGGGGAGAGGGAGCCAGAACAGCCTGTCCGCGTTAGGCAGAGGGTGAGGCCCGCGGGCCGTGCTCTCCTACCCCGGCTTCGGCAGGCTTATCGCGACGAACGTGCCGTCCGCGTCGCGCCTCATTCGCAACGCGGAGGCTATCGATTCGCGGTTGAGCGCACCGTAGATGTGAGGGTAGATGCCGGCGTCGTCTTCGTAACGCACGGGGGCCGTGACAGCGTCGACGTTGATTACGAGCGCGACGAAGGGCCGCACGTCGTCGCGATAGTAGCGGTTGGCCGTAGCGATCAGGTTCTCGATGCCGTCCGTGCAGTGGATGAAGCCGTCGGCGGCGTAGGCCTCGGGGATGTAGGGCTGCTCGGGGTCAGTGCCTTCGTAGTACGGCTGCGCGACGATGTGGTAGGTGACGGAGGGCATGTGGTTAGCGTCAACGCCAATCCGCGGCTACGGTCGACAGTTTCGATGGTGACGTTGCGACGCGACTATTGCCGGCACGCAGTGCCTATTCGTAGAGCTTGATGACGCGGACCTGGCCGGCCGGCGCGGCCTCGATGCAGAGGTCGCAGAGGACGCACTCATCTTCGTTCGCCTCGACGACAGTGCAGGCGCCGCTAACGTCCTGCTCGAAGATGTTGACCGGGCAGACTTCGACCAGCTTGGCCGCCAGGTCATTGTCGGCGGCGGCGACCGGGTCGACTTCAACGCGGATGAACATCGGCACTAGAGCCGCTCCTTCACCAACGCCGGGGTCTCTTCGAGAAACTTCGTGACTTCCGCGGCGAACACCTCGGGCGCGTCGTAATTCGCCGCGTGTTGTTGCCCGGAGAGCACTGCCATGCGCACGTCGGGCACGACGGCAGCGAGCGCGTCGCTGACCTCATGAAGCACCGGTGGGCTATCGCTGCCCAAAAGAAGCAGCAGCGGTATGTCCAGAGTGCTGTAATGGGAGGCGTCGAAGTCATAACCAGCGGCGGCGTCGAGTTCCGCCGGCAGGCTGGGCGTAAGCGAGACGATGTGCGGCCATATGGGAGACTGCCTCACGCGCTCGATGTCTACTTCTGGTACACGAGGCCCCGTTCTGAGAAACTCAATCACGATTTCTTCCGGATCGGCCTTGTGTATCATCTTCCGAAGCGACTCTAGTTCCACGTCTACACGCGATCCAGGTGGCGGAGGCTCGTACAGGGTCAGGCTGCGCAGGCGATCCGTGAGTAGCGCCGCGCCGAGCGTGCACAGCGCTCCCCCGGAGTGCCCGAGTAGGTGAACTGGTTCGTCGATAGCGTCCACCACCGCGACGATGTCCTCGAACTCACGTTCAATAGTGTGCGGCGCGGGCTCACCGCTGGCCTCGCGCCCGCGCCTGTTCATGGCGTACACCGTGAATCGCTCCGCCAAAAGCGGCTGAATGAGTATCCAGGCGATTCTATCCGCTAGGGCACCGTGCACGAGCAGCAACGGCGGACCGTCTCCGCTGTACCAGTAGGGTATCTGCGTGCCATCAGCAGAGGAGACGGTCTGCATTTCTGACATCACCTTCTGCGTGGCAGCTTCTGAAGTCACTACAACCGCTCCTTCACCAGCGCCGGGATCTGCTCGATCTCCTCGGCCACCGCGATGCCGGCCTCTTCCAGCCGCCGCAGCTTCTCGGCCGCGGTGTCCTGCTTGCCCTCAACGATGGTGCCGGCGTGGCCGAAGCGCATGCCGGGCATCTTGTCCATAAAGCGTCCTGCCATGAAGGCGACGATGGGCAGCCGCGAGTCGTTCTCCTGCACCCACTCGGACAGTTTGGCGTCCATGGGGCCGCCCGGCTCCGAGTAGATGACAATGGCTTTCGTCTCGTCGTCGGCCTCGAACAGCGGCATCAGTTCGGCGTACGTCGACCCGATAATCGCGTCGCCGCCGATGCTGACGGCCGTGCTCTGGCCGAGGCCCCCGGCGGTGAGCGCGTTCGCGATCTCGGTCGTCATGCCGCCGCTGCGCGACATCACGCCGACGTTGCCGGGCTTATACGCTTTGCGCGTGTCCGCGGCCGGGCCGCCGATGCCGCCCATCTTGCACTTCTCCGGTGTGATGATGCCGAGGCAGTTCGGCCCGATGATACGCGCGTCGTGCATGGCGGCGAACTCGATCATCTCACTGACCTGGGCGCGCGGAATGCGCTCCGTGACGACGACGAGCAGCTTGATACCGGCGTCGATCGCCTCGAAGACGGCGTCGCGAGTGAAGGCCGGTGGCACGGTGAGGACGGAGCCCGTCGCGCCGTGCTTCTCGACTGCCTCGCGCACCGTGTCGTAGACCGGCACGCCGTACACGTCGCGGCCGCCGCGGCCCGGCGTCACACCGCCGACGACCTGCGAGCCGTAGTCGAGGCACTCGCGCGTCATGTTGACGGCCTCGCGGCCGGTGATGCCCTGGATAATAAAGCTTGTGTTCTCGTCTACAAGAATGGACATGGTTAGACCCAGCCCCGCTTCCTGTACAGCTTGAATCCGTCCGCAAGCGCCTGCCGGATCTGCTTCTTCAGTTCGACATCGAGCCGCTTCACGTGGAAGCAAGACTTGCCCTTCAACAACGAGAGCAGCTCCGGCTTGAAGAGCGCCTGCTGCTCCGGGTTGGTGTAGATGGGCATGTAGTAGAAACCCACGTAGCCCTTTTGAGGAACCATCGACGCGAAGAACATTTCTTTTTTCTTACGCCCCTCAACTTCGATTTCTTTCTCCGAATAGAGGTGAAAACCTCCCTTGGCGTCACGGCGAACCGTGAGCGGCGGCGCGTACTTCGAGAGCAACGCTTCGATCTCTTCGGCGACGCCCTCGAGATCGAGCGGCTGGCGCTGTCTTGAGACAGTGTTGGTAGCGCGTTTCGTCTTCGTTGCTGGCACTAGCTCGCTCCCAGCTTCTCGACGGCGCGGCGGGCGGCCTCGGACATCGAGACGGTGCGGTCGCCGTACTCGACGCCGTACTTCTCCAATATCTTGAAGCCCTCGCCCTCCCAGGCGCCCGGGATGCGGAAGAAGACGATCTTGTCGCTTGGCTCGAAGCCGGCCTCTATCACGCCCTTAACGACGCCACGCGCGACGATGTCCACGCGGGTGTTGCTGACGACGTTCATGATTACGGCGATCTTGTCGACGCCGGGCTTGCTCAGCACGAGCTTGGTCAGCTCGCAGGCCTTTAGGACGCTGGGGTTGCCGCCGATCTCGCAGTAGTTGGCTGGATTGCCACCATGGCGCTGCACGGCGTCGAAGATCGTCAGGCTGCCGCCGCCCGCGCCGATCACGAGGCCGAGGTCGCCGTCGAACTCGACGACACGGCCAGCGACGCCGCGGGCGTCGACCTGATCGACCTGCGCGCCACGGCGCTCGAAGTCGGTCGGCGGGCGGCCCTGGCGCGTCTCGTCGGCGTCGATGCCCATCTCGGCCAGCAGGTCTTTCTGCAAATCGCGCGCCTCATCCTCCATATCGAGGTGGCAGTCGAGCGCGACGAACGAGCCGTCGTCGAGTTGCGAAAGCGGATTGATCTCGGCCAACGTCAGTCCGTATTTCAGGAACGTGTGCGCCAACCGAGAGCCGATGCGCGTCAGTGTCGTCAGCTCCCGCCCGCCGATGCCAAGCGACGCGATCAGCTCCTTCATCTTGTAGTCGCTAAACGGCAGCAGCGCGGAGAAGTTGCGCTTGGCGACGTGGTCCGGGTGCTGCTCCGCCACCTCTTCGATGTCGATGCCGCCCATGTCGCTGAAGATGGCGACGGGCTGCTTGGCGATTGCGTCGTAGGTGACGCCGAGATAGTACTCTTGCTTGATGCCAGCCTTCGCCTCGACGAGGACGCTGACCGGAAGCTGGTCGCTGATCTCGAGCTGGAGGATCTCGGCGGCGGCGGCCTTAGCCTCGGCGGGCGTGTCGGCGAACTTGACGCCGCCGGCCTTCATCCGGCCGCCGGAGAGCACCTGCGACTTGAGCACGACCGCACCGCCCACCTCCGTGGCGATGCGCTCCGCGTCGGCCGGTGTCTCGGCGACGCCACCGCTGGGCGTCGGCACACCCTGCTTGGCGAGGAGCTGCTTGGCTTCGAACTCGTAGAAACGCATCGCGCCTTAGCATAGCAGCGCCTCTGTGGTCAGGAAAGTGTGGTTACGTGGGCACTACTACGAGCCTTGTGGAAGGCTCAGCGTCAGCGTCACTACAATCGATTGGGCTGCCGATTTCAGCGCCAGCGTGCACGTTTGGCCGCTTAACGCGCCGTGCTTGGCCGCAGCCAGGCTACTCGCTCAGAAGAGCCATGCGATCGAAGTAGACTTCATTCCGGCACATCTTGTCTCCCCGCACCAAGACGAGGTCCATGCCGTCGATCTCTGTCGTCTTTCCGCCACTGGCCGGAGTCAATGACGCGTGCCACAGGAAGCCACCGCCATCCTCCTCTCCAAAGAGGAAGAACTCCCGTAGCGACCAGTTCATCGTCCACTGCTCGAACAACCTGGTCAGGTAGCGCCGCATAGCGTCGTGCCCCGCTACAGGCCCGTTAGTGTTCGGATCTAGATAGATTCCGTCTTCGGTATAGCAGGCCACTACCTGTTCTACGTCCTGTTTGTTCCAGGCGGCCAAGAACTCCTCAGCAAGGCGCAGGGCCATTGGTGTATCCAGGCGCCCTGTGGTGCCGGGAGCCTCGACGTTAGACGTTGCCATCGTTCACCTCCATGTCACTCGTCGTAATTAACGCTAGTGAGTCGCCACTAACTAACCTTTTGACAAGTCTACTTTAACACTGAATTCTCGAGTTGTAAAGAGGTGATTGAGGGTACCGGCCGGCGCAGCTAGGTCAGCCCTAACTTACGTAGCGTGCGTGGCTTTGGGGTGCCCTAGCCTACCCGCCCCATGACTTCGAGGATGTCGTAGCCGGTGACCGCTTTGGACTTGGCCGCTTGCTCGTCGAGCCAGGCGGAGTCCAGTTTGCCAGCCTGGACGGCCTTCGCCAGGTCCATCAGCTTGGCCTTGATCGTCGCCTCGTCGTCGAACTCGGCAGTGTTGGGGTTGTAGATCGAGCCGCCGCCGGCCTCGTGGTAGTACTCGATGGCGCCCTTGGACTGCTCGATCACGTCGTCGGACGGCGTAAAGACGTCGTTTGCGATCTCCGCCTGCTGCGGGTGGATCACCCAGGTGCCGTCCATTCCGAGGTCGCGCGCCCCCTCGTTCTTCTCGCGCAGGCCGGCGTAGATCTCCTTCTCTTCGTCTTCGGGCGTGTCCTTGCGGACGAGGCGCAGCCAGGCGTTATCGACGGCGTGGAGGCCGGCCGCCTTCGCCGCGACGACGGTTGCCTGCTTGGCGTAGTGGAAGTTCTGGTTCTGGTTGTAGACGTTGTCGCGCACGCCCATGGCGGCGGCGAAATCGGCGATGCCGAAGATCAGGCCCACCATGCGATCGGAGGCGGTCGCAATCTGATAGGCGTTCATCACGGCGATCGGCGTCTCGATAAGCGCCTCGATCTGGACCCTCGTCGTCCAGCCGCCTTCCCGCTCCAGCGCGTCGAGGAGCTGCGAGAGGTAGGCGATGTCCTCCGCCTTCTCGGTCTTGGGCAGGATGATGCCGTGGAAGCGGTCAGCGGCGCCCAGCATGATGGCCTGGAGGTCGCCCAAGAAATACTTGGACTGGATATTGTTGGGCCGGACGGCGATGACTCTTTCACCGAAATCGATCGTCGTCAGCGCCTCGACCATAGTCTTGCGGCTGGCCTCGCCCTTGAACTCGTAGGGGCAGGCGTCCTCGAAATCTGGCATGACGTGATCGACGGGCGCAACGGCCGCGCGTTCGTGCATTTTGAGCATGTGGCTGGGGTAGGTCAGTTCCGTGCGGGGGATGACAAAGCGATTCAGCTTTTGCAGTACGTACATAACGCTCCTCGGTGTTCGTGTCGGGACGCCCTCGTACTATAGAGAAGTGAATGGCCGTCGATCAAGGAGAGGGCCGGGAATGATCCCAGCCCTCTCGAATTCTTGGCCAACTTCAGCTCTGAAGAAACCGAAAGTTGTTCCCTGCTCATGCCAGCCGTTCCGCAGGAACTGCAAGCTGCTCCCTTTGGGAGCAGCCCTACTCAGATCGCCTGCCCCGCACGAACTCCACGATCGACCAGCCGGCAGGAAGAACGAGAGACGCGGCGATCAGTTTCGCCAAGTCACCCGGGATGAAAGGCCAGAGGCCTGCCTCAAACGTGTCAACTGGAAAGCTCATGATGGCCAGCCAGCGATTCAGCCAGATCAGGCCAGGCACGTAGATCACGGCGTTCGCGACCAGCATGACGAGGAGAAGCCAGCCGGACTTGTCCCAGCCTCGTTCGGCGAACCAACCAACGATGAAGGCTGCGGGAAGAAAGCCGATCAGATATCCACCGCTGGCACCAGCGAACGTCGTGTAGTAGCGAGACCAATCGGCGAAAACTGGAGCCCCAGCTACGCCAGCCACGAGGTAGGCGAGAACGGCCGCAGTGCCCAATCTGGAGCCTAACAGCGCACCAGTCACGAGGACGGCGAACGTCTGGCCGGTGATCGGCACGGGGTTGCCGGCGCGTGTTTCGATAAACGGGTAGTTCCAGTTCACCTGCGCCGCTAAGCCAATGAACACAACGGCCGCCGCGACCAGAAGCGCGTTACGGAGGATCGATTCTCTGGGAAAGACTGCGACGCTCAGCGTCCGGAACGTGGCTGCTTGCTGCAAACGTTCCTCCTATCTATTCTATTCTCGATTTCTCAGTACGAGTCGAAGGTTGAGAGTAATCAGAGGGCCGGGATGTCCCCGGCCCTCTGAAAGCTACCGTGTTTCCGCTTAAGGCAGCGCGCCTTCTGGAAGATCAACTTCCTCTAGAGAATCGACGGTGAGGTCCGCGACCGCAATACCCTCGAAGGTGTACGCGGGGCCGGTGATCTCGATCCTTCCGCCCTTGTATTCCCCCAACGCGACAGTCTGCGAGGGGTCGTGATCACTCGCACTGAAATTCACGGCGTAGAGGCAGACCGAGCAGAACCAGTCCGTCATCGATTCCGCCGCGTCAATGAGCCCCTGGCGGGTCGGGTTGTCGCCCGCCCTACTCAGCGTCTCGATCATCATTTCCGCCACATACTGCGAGTACAGCGTCAGGACACTCGCTCCGGCCCTGTCGATCCCTGCGAATTCGAGGATCTCAAGATGCTTCTGGATCCCGGGATGGTCTTCCTGCCATTGCATGAAGGTGGCGACGGCACCGATGGTGCCTTCTATGACGTCCTCACCGGCGATGAGCATGGTCAGTTCGTTCATGCTGACGGCGCTGATGATGAACGGAACGTCCCAGTTCAGGTCTAGCCTGGCATGCTTGATCGCGTTTGCCGTCAGCAGCGGCGTGGAAACGATCACCACGACGTCGGCTTCGGCGGCACGCAACCGGTCAATCTGAGAGTTGAGATCCGGGTCCGTCACCTCATACGGCTCTTCGCCAACCAGCTCGACGGTGTCGTTCACGCCAAGCTTGACCCCGACCAGTCCATCAGCGCCGAAGTCATCGTTCTGAAGAATGACGCCGTACTTGCCGCCGGGGAAAGTGTCAGAGATGTACTTCCCCGCAACGAGGAACTCGCCGGTGTAGTTGGGATTCGATCCGAACGTGAGCGGCCGCGCGGCCGGATCCTTCACCCACTCGGTGGCTCCGGTCGCGGCGAACATGTCGGGTACGCCTTGATCCTGGAGGTAATCGATAACCTGCAGGTGGTTCGGAGTGCCAAGGGCGTTGAACAGGGCAAAGATCCCATCCTGCTCAACGAGCTTTCTCGTCAGGTCCACTGCGAGCGGCGGCGAGTATTGGTCGTCCTCGACCAGATAGGTGATCGTCCGGCCGTTGACACCGCCTTCTGTTTCGTTGATGTAGTCGAAGTAGGAGCCGACGAAGGTTGGGATGATCGAGTAAGCAGCGATCGGCCCCGTCAGCGAGGTGTGAGTACCCAGCACGATCTCGGTATCGGTGATGCCAGGCACATCGACGCCGTCCGGAGGCTCCGTGGCGTCGGGTTCGGTCACATCAGGAGTGTCAGTTGGATCAACATCGTCTCCATCGTCGTCCCCGCACGCTGCCAGGAACAGCATCGTGCACGCTAGAAGGATGCCCAGCACCCAGAGCATTTTTGTGATTCGCATGTGTTTCCTCCCTGTCATGCTTGAAGTGATTCCGTTGGATCATACATCGAGAACGCTTGGTTAACGCAACCCCTCCCTTCGCGCCTCGCTTATCACTCCTTCTTCCCACTATCATCCGCGTCTGAATTTCCCGGCAGCGAAGCCGAGAGGTTTCGCAATGTTCCGCGTATTGCACTGAGTGCAGGGAGATCCATTGCGCCAATCCCTCCGCCGCGCCTCAAGCTCAGAAGACTCTGAACGATCCCTGCCAGCCCCCTTGGGAACGTCAAGATGGTGGCGATGAGCAGGCTACCATAAATTACCGGACTCAGCCGTTCGAAGTCCCGTACGTTGTTGAGGCCTGGTATCCAGTCGGGCAGGTTACTAATCACCTCGGCCTGGAACGCCAGGAAGAGTGCTCCAAATACGGAGCCAAGTATGGTACCCAGGCCGCCGATCACCACGGCCACGAGGAAGAGGATCGAGTCATTGAAGCGCAAGCTCTCTGGGGCGACGAACGTCTGGACGACGAAGAATAGGCCTCCACCGATCCCGGCATAGAAGGAACTGATCCCAAAGGCGAGCGCTTTGTAAAGCGGGACGTTGACACCCATCTGCTCGGCCCCGATCTCGCTGTCACGGAGCGCAACAAACGCACGGCCAATCCTGCTGCGCGTGATATTCCAGAGAAGGACGGTCATCAGAACCGCGGTTCCAATAGTCACGTAGTAGATCCACTGTCGCTCATTGAGGGAGACGGCGTCCCGCGTCACCGCCCCGAGAAAGTCGTTCACAAGATTCGGCGGCTCCACCGGGCGGATGCCGATCCCGAGCGCCCCGTTCGTCCACGAATTGATGCCATTGAGCTTGAGGATTTGGGGCAGTGTGATGATCAGCGAGAACGTCGCGATCGCGAGGTAGGGACCTGACAGCCGCGCGGCCGGCAAACCGATCACAAGGCCCCCGACAACCCCGGTGAACACACCAGCAAGAATCACCGCCAGGGCCAGCGGGACGCCAAACTCGTCGAAGAGAATACCAGTCGTATACGCGCCAACCAGAACGACGGCAGCATGGCCAAGTGAGATCTGGCCACTTGTTCCGGTTAGCAGGTTCATGCTCATGGCCACCAATAGCCACACCCCGAACATGGTCGCGTTGAACGTGCGAAACTCGGTGATTTCCAGCGTGAAGAATCCTAGGTTGCGGATCGATCCGTCAAACAGAGGCCAACCATGCACATATGGGAATACGATGAGGACGACACCAAGGAGCGAGAGCCAGAGAAAGCGCGGTTGGAGGAGTGCCCTAACGCTCATCACACACGCCTCACCGCTCGCCGCCCGAAGAGTCCGGTTGGGCGGACCATCAGAACGAGCACGATCACGAGGAATGCGACAAGAAGATCGACGCTCCCGACCTCCGGAGGGACGTATGTCCCAGCGAGGTTCTTGATGACGCCGATCGACAAGCCGCCCACGACCGCCCCAACCGGACTGTCAAGGCCCCCAAGGACGGCGGCAGCAAAGGCGAAGAGCAACACGGCAAACATCGTTCCGGTCGTGAGGCTCAAGTTCTGCGTTGCCATCACCCCGGCAACGGCGCCAACGGCAGCCGCGAGACCCCACCCGATCGAGAGCATGTTGCCGACCGGGATACCAACGAGACGGCTAGCGGTGCGGTTCTGCGCGGTGGCTCTCAAGGCCAACCCGAGCCGCGTGTGCTGGAACAGCAGGTAGAGCAAGACCATGATGATCAGCGTGACTACCAGGATGCCGATGTTGAGGCGACCGATGCATACGTCGCTCACACAGGTCGCGTCGCCCTTGAACACGGAAAACGGTCCGTAGCCCTTCGGTTGGGACCCCCAGATCCACAACGACAGGCCGTTGAAGACAACGAACAGTCCGAGTGTAACGACGATCGAATTGAGTACAGGCGCTTCTGACACGGGCCGCAGGACAAAGCGCTCCAGCGCCGCGCCCATCACGGCCGCCACCAAGATCGCCAGGAAGAAGGCCGGCCAGAAGTCCATCCTGGTCAAGAACGTCCACGACATGAACGCCGCAAACAGCGCCATCTCGCCTTGACCAAAGTTCAGCACGTCCGTTGAGCGATAGATCATCACGATCGCCAAGGCGAGAATCGCGAAGAGGCTTCCGCTCGCGATCCCGCTGACAATTTGCTGCGCGAAGAGGTCTGGGTCTTCCCAGGGCGGAGCCGCCAGCATAACGGCGGTGTCCTGCCACCGTGCGGCGAGCGATACGATCGAATCCATCAAGCCTAATACCCCAAGTATGAACGCCGCACTGATTCGTTGCCGCGGAGCTGTTCCGCCGTGTCATCCAACACCACCGTGCCCGTCTCCAGCAGGTAACCGTGGTTTGCAATACTCAAGGCAAGGCTCGCATCCTGCTCCACCAAGAGGATCGTGAGACCCTGCTCTTCACTGATCGTCTTGATGATGCCGAAAATCTCGCGCACCAGCATCGGCGCCAGTCCGAGCGACGGCTCGTCCAACAGCAACAGGCGCGGTTTCGCCATCAGCGCTCTGCCAATCGCGAGCATCTGCTGCTCACCACCGCTCAACAGCGCCGCCTGCTGCTTCGCGCGCTCGCCCAGGACCGGGAAGTAGGAGAAGACGCGATCGATATCGCTCTTAATCGCATCGCCGTCGCGGCGGGTATACGCGCCCAGTCTCAAATTCTCCATCACCGTCAGCTCGGTGAAGATTTGCCGGCCTTCCGGCACGTGCGAGATGCCCATCTGCACGATCTTCTCCGGAGACGTTCGATTGATCGACTTGCCCTCGAACTCGATCGTTCCTTGAGAAGGACGCAGCAGTCCCGAGATCGCCCGCAACGTCGAACTCTTGCCTGCGCCGTTCGCGCCGAGGACGGAGACGATGTTTCCTTCCGGCGCTTCGAGCGATATGCCCCGGAGCGCCAGCACGGAGCCGTAGGCGGCATGTACGTTGCGCAGGCTAAGCATCGGGCGCTCCCAGGTACGCCTCGATGACGGCCGGATTCTGCTGCACTTCCGCCGGTGTTCCCTCCGCGATCTTCCGGCCGAAGTCCAGGACGCAGACCTGATCGGAGACCGCCATCACCAGACCCATGTGGTGCTCCACCATGAGGATGGTCACTTGGAATTCGTCGCGCAGCGAGCGGACGAGTTCGGCCAGCTCGCCCACCTCCTCGTGGCTGAGGCCGTTCGCCGGCTCGTCGAGCAAGATGAGCCGCGGCGAGGAGACGAGGGCACGGGCTAGCTCGACTCGCTTCTTCAAGCCAAACGGCAGGCCCGCGACGGGAGTATCCTTGTGCGAATCGAGCCGCAGGAACTTCAGCACGTCGTTCGCGCGGATCTTCGCCTTCCGTTCCTCGGCGACGGCGCGAGGCAGGCGAAGAAAACACTCGACGAGGTTGGCGCTGGTTGTAGAGTGCTGGCCGACCAACAGGTTCTCCAGCACGCTCATAGACCCGAAGAGCTCCAGGTTCTGAAACGTCCGCGCCACGCCCGCGCCAATCACCTGATGCGGCGGCGTGCTGAGCAGGTCTTGCTCCTCGAACGTGACTGAACCGCTGTCAGGATTGTAGATGCGGGTGATACAGTTGAAGACGGTGGTCTTGCCCGCGCCGTTGGGACCGATCAGGCCGACGATCTGCCCCGCACCAACGCTGAGCGAGAGTCCGTCCAAGGCGACGATCCCACCGAACCGTATCGACAGGCCATCGATCTCGAGCAGCGCCATTGTCGCCTGCTGCCTTCCCTAGCTTCCGTCTCGTCGCAAATCCCGCACCATGCCGAGTTGTTGCATGGTAGTCGATCCGCGGCCACTGTCAAGCGAACGCCGGCCGACCGGCGCGCGGACATGAATCGTTTCAGCCGACATCACAGCGCGCCATCACCTTGCATCAACCCAGCCGGCCGCGCAGCCTTGGGTCCAGCACGTCCCGCAGCGTGTCTCCCAGCAGGTTGAAGCCGAGGACAACGAGGCTGATAGCGATGCCGGGGAAGACCACCAAGTGCGGGAAGAAGCGCGCGTTGGGCAGACCCTCGAACAGGTCGATGCCCCACGACGGCGTACCGGGATCGACGCCGATGCCGAGGAAGCTCAACGCGGACTCCGTCAGCACGGAAATCGCGAAGACGCTGCTGGCGCCGACGATGATGATGGGCATGACGTTCGGGACGATGTGGCGGAACAGGATGCGGGTCTCGCTCGCGCCGACGGAGCGAGAGGCCTCCACGTAGTCGTTCTGTTTGGCGACCAGCGCCACGGCCCGCAGCACGCGCGAGCCGCCGAAGACGGCGGAGATGATGATCACGATCGCGATCGTCTGCAGCCCGCGTCCGAAGGCCGTGATCAACGCCAGATAGAGGAAGATAACAGGGAACGCGGACCAGGCCTCGGCGCTGCGCTGGATCACGTAGTCCAGCCAGCGCTGCGAGTAGCCGGAGATGATGCCGAGCAGCGCGCCGGGAATAAACCCAAGGGTGACCGCCATCAGACCGATCAGGAACGAGATGCGGGCGCCCGCCAGCACGCGGCTGAACATATCGTTGCCGCGCTGGTTCGTCCCGAATGGATGCTCCCATGACGGGCCCTGGAGCTGGATCTCGGCGTGAATGTCCTGCGGATCGTACGGCGCCAGCGTCGTGTCGAAGAAGTCATGGCTGATGACTTGGGCCACACCGAGCACGCAGAATGCGACGACGAGAATCAGCGCCAGGACGCCGACAGGATTCCCGCGGGCTATCCGTCCTAACGCCACGCTTCGCGGTGTCTCCGGCGGCAGCGACCAGCTATCGCCGGGCGGCAGCGCGGCTGCGATCGCCTCCGTCCGGCTCGCCATCGCCTAGCGGTACCTCACCCGCGGGTCGATGACGGCGTAGGAGAGATCGACGATCAGGTTGACGACGATCACGACCGTCGCCGTATAGAGCACGAGGAACTGGACGACCGGGAAGTCGCGCTGGAGCGCGGAGTTGAGGAAGAAGACGCCCAGGCCATCGATGCTCATTACGCTCTCCGCGATAACCGAACCCGCAAAGATCGCTGTGAACGACGTGCCGACGACGGTAACGAGCGGCGCCAACGTGTTGCGGAAGGCGTGGCCCATAATCACCACCCAACTCGCCAGGCCCTTGGCGCGGGCTGTCCGAACGTAGTCGCTGTTCAACACCTCCAGCATCGTCGTTCGCTGCAGCCTCATAATGCCTGCCGCGCCGCCGATGCCAAGGATCATCGAAGGCGGCACGTAGATACGGGCGTTGCGCCACGGGTCCTCCCAGGGCGCGACATAGCCGCCGATGGGCGCAGCGTAGTTCCAGATGATGGAGGGGATGATTATCAATAGGATCAGCAGGAAGAAGTCTGGGACGGACTGGCCTAGGACGGCGAAGAAGCGCATCAGGTAGTCGATGAGGGAGTTGCGCATCACGGCGGAGAGCACGCCGAACGACACGCCGATGATGACGCTAATGATCAGGCTGAGCACCATGAGTTCCGCGCTGGCCGGGAACCGCCGCACGATCTCATCCGCGATGTCGCGGCGGCCGAAGTAGGTCTCACCCATGTCACCGCGGGCGACGCCCTTGGCCCACGTGATGTACTGGACGACGATAGGATCGTCCAGCCCGAGCTGTTCGTGGATCGCGTCGATCTGCTCCGGCGATGCGCCCTGGCCGGCCATCAGCACCGCCGGGTCCTGGTCCGGCAGCACCCGCAGCAGCACGAACGTGATGATCGAGACCGCCAGGATGATGAGCGGCAGGAACGCGAGGCGGCGCAGGGCGTATCGCCACATGCAATCGGATCTCCGCTAGTTGTCGAGCCAGGCGCCGGAGTTGAACAGTCCGTACGAACCCCGGCCGAGGACCTGGCCCTGATAGTAGTCCCAGGTGGCTGCAAACGTCCTCGGCGAGTAGAGGTTGAGCTGCGGACCCCAGTTGCGGATGATGGCGCGCTGGGCTTCCTTGGTCTTTTCGATCCGGGCCTCCTCGTCGAACTCTTCGGCAGCAGCGATGTAGGCCGCCTCCACCTCGGAGTTCTCGTAGCCCATGAAGTTCGGCGCCTTGTAGAAGCTGAGCGGCAGTGACGGGTCTTCGTAGGGCAGGTGCGTGAATGCCGTCATCTGGAAGTTTCCAACGCCCAGTGTATTGGAGAGCCAGGCCGTCAGGTCTTCGGCCCCCGGAAGTGACACTTTGACCCCGACTTCGCGCAGTTGCCTGGCGATCACCTGCACCAGATCCGGCGATTGGTCCAACGCCCAGTACTTCAGCTCGAACTCCTGATCGAAGGGAAAGGCGGCCGCCTCCAGCATCAGCCTGGCGTCCTGCGGATCGTGGCGAAAGTACTCCACAAGGTCCGGATCGTCGTCATCCAGAACGAATCGCGTGTGGGCCGGCGGCAGCGGGCCGCAGAGCTCGCCGTCGCCCAGGTTGAGCACCTGCTTGATCTCCTCGCGGTTGATGGCAAGGTTGATGCCGTGGACGACATCCGGGTTGTCGAACGGCGGCTCGTGCTTGAGCATCAGCGTGCGGTAACGTCGCGAGAGGTCGGAGTCGACGTAGATCTCGTCGCCAAAGCGGTTCTCCAAGTCCCGCAGCTGAATGTTGTTGAGGTCCGCGATGCGGTCGATGTCCTTCGCGCCGAACGCGGCTTGGGCCAGCGTAGGATCAGGCGCGAAGATGTAGTCGACACCATCGACGTAGGGCCGGCCGGCCTCGCGCCAGTTGGTGAACTTGCGCAACTTAACATTGGTGCCGCCATCGTGGCCGGCCAGCACCCATTTGCCGGAGCCGATCGGGTCCTTGTCCAGGATGTCCTGGTTATCCAGCACCTCCTCCGGAATGATCGAGCTGGTCCAGGGCGAGCCTGCATTGGAGGACGTGAAGAACCAGGCCCACGGCTGCTTTTGGTGGTAGACGATGGTCTTGTCGTCCGGCGTATCCGCGTGATCGAACACTTCCTGCAACCAGCTAAACCCAAAGGGCACCTGCTCCGCGAACTTCTCCATGCTGGCCTTCAGATCCGTGGAGCGAACGGGTCGCCCGCTAACGGGCGGTTTGTCGTGGAAGACAGCGTCATGCATCGTAACGCGGATGGTCAGGGGATCGATCGTCTCGATCTCGTCGGCCAGAAACGGGATCACCTCTCCGGTGTCTGTCGGGACGTACCACAGATGGTCGTACAGCGCGAAGCCCACAAACAGGCCCTGGATGAGAGCGCTGATGCCGGGCCCAAACGGATTGAAGTTTGCGTAGGAGTTTATCTGGCGGAGCTTGATGATGCCGCCTGGCCGTGGCGTGCCGGCAGGGTCGGGCGTGCTGGAGCCGGAGGGGCTGCCGCCGCCATCGCCGCAGCCGACGACGGCGACGCCCGCCGCGCCGAGCGCAGTGCCGCCTGTGGTCTGCAACAGTCTGCGCCTGCTGATCCGCTGCCTTAGGTAGCGCCCAAAGTAGCGATTATCTGACATAGCCATCGCTGCCTCTTCCCTCTAGACGCGGCGGCGGACACAACCAGACCACCCCGCAGTACCCCATGCCAACCGTCAATCATGTATCCGGATCGGTCAGACTTGTCAAGCCGGCACCGCCCGCAGGAGACGCGAACCTCGCGCTTGACGGCCTGTGCGCGCGCGTCCTAGAATCCTGGGCGCCCCATGGAGGCGCGGCCACACAATGACCAACGACTTCCGGCAGATGGATGAACGAATCGGAGCGCGGATCGATGCGCTCAGAGACGAACTCGTCGAGCTCAGCCTACGCATCCACGCCAACCCAGAGACGGCGTTCGAGGAGACGCAAGCCTCCGCGTGGCTCGCCGCCTGGTTGGAGGGACACGACTTCCGCGTCGAACGCGGCATCTGCGACCTGCCGACAGCCTTCCGCGCGACGGTAGGCGTCGGCGACGTGCGCGTCGCGCTGCTGGCCGAGTACGACGCGCTGCCGGGCGTTGGCCACGGCTGCGGCCACAACATCATCGCCACATCGTCCGCGGGGGCAGGCGTCGCGGCCGCGGAGGTCGCGGCGGAGATCGGCGGCACCGTCCTCGTGATCGGCACCCCAGCGGAGGAAGTCTACGGCGGCAAGGCGCTGATGGTGGAGCGCGGCGCGTTCGAGGGCATCGACGCCGCGATGTTGAGCCACCCCGGCTCGCGCAACGGCGCCTACGCCCGCGCCCTCGCCTGCGCGCAGCTCGACATCGAGTACTTCGGCCGGGAGGCGCACGCCGCGTCGCGGCCCGAAGCGGGCGTCAACGCGCTCGACGCGATGCTGCTCGCGTTCCAATCGATCGCCGCGCTGCGGCAGCACATCCGCGGCACCGCGCGCGTCCACGGCGTGATCACGGACGGCGGTGAAGCGCCAAACATCGTGCCCGGCCACAGTGCTGCTTCGTTCCTCGTCCGCGCGGAAGACGACGCCTACCTGGAAGAGATGAAGCAGCGCGTGCTCGACTGCTTTGAAGGCGGTGCCAAGGCGACCGGCGCGACGCTGGAGTACCGTTGGGGCGAGGCACAGTACGCCGCCATGCGCACCAACGGGCCGCTGGCAGACGTCTACCGAGAGCGGCTGGAGTCGCTCGGGCGCGAAGTGCCCGAAGACACGCTGCGCCGGACGATGGGCAGCACGGACATGGGCAACGTCAGCGCCGTCGTCCCCGCCATCCACCCTAGCATCGCGATCGCCCCGCCGGACGTCAGCGCCCACACGCCGGAGTTCGCGACGTGGGCGGCATCCGGCGACGGCCACCGCGGCCTGGTCGACGCCGCCAAGGCGCTCGCTATGACGGCCGTACGGGTGCTGGCCGACGGTGACCTCCGCCAGAAGATGCAGGCCGCGTTCGAGGCAGAGCGGCCGTAGCATGAGCCAGCGCCTGCCCTCCCTGCCGGAGCTCTTCGACCTGGACTACGGCGACTTCGCGGACGACCTGTACTTCTATCAGCAGCTAGCGAAGCGTACGGAGGGGCCGGTCCTAGAGCTTGGCGCCGGCACCGGCCGCGCCGCGATTCCGCTCGCTGCGGCTGGCTTCAACGTCTGGGGCATCGACGACGACGAAGCGATGCTGGCCCACGCGCGCAGCAAGGCGGGCGCGGAAGGCCTGCGCCTTGAACTCGCGGACATGCGCGACTTTCAGTTTGACCTGCAATTCGACGTGATCTTCGCGGGCATGGGCGCGTTCCACCACCTTCTGACGACGGACGACCAGCAGTCCTGTCTGCGCTGCGTTGCCGCGCACTTGTCGCCAAACGGCGTGTTCATCTGCGACGTGCGCCCGCTGCTCTTCGAGGACTGGGAGACCGGCGGGACAGCGCCGCTGCTCCACGACTGGACGCGCCCGCTGGACGGCACGGGTTCAACAGTGACGAAGCTGCGCAGCGTACGGGCGGACGCGGACAGTCAGATCAAGCACGTCACCGTCTTCTATGACGTTTCGCCGGCGGACGGCTCCGTCCATCGGGTTACGAGAACAGTTGACTTACGCTTCACCACGCGATACGAGATGAAGGAGTTGCTGCGGTCGGCGGGTCTCGAAGTCGAGCAGATGTACGGCGACTTCGAGCTCTCGCCGCTTGACGGCAACAGCGAGTACATGATCACCGTCGCGCGACGCGCCGGCAAGGAGAGCACATGATCATCGCGGTCGATGCCATGGGAGGCGACCTCGCGCCCAAAGAGCCTATTGAGGGCGCGTTGCTGGCCAACCGCGCGCTGGGCGTCGACATCGCGCTCGTCGGCGAGCCCTCCGCACTGCAGACAGAGCTGGCGCGCCACGGCCCGACGCCGTCCGGCATCGAGATCGTCGCCGCCGCCGAGTGGATCGGTATGGACGAGGTGCCGGTGCAGGCCGTGCGCCAAAAGAAACAGGCCTCGATAAACGTGGCGATGCACGCGATGAAGCAAGGCGATGTCAGCGCCGTCGTCTCGGCCGGCAACACGGGCGCGGTGATGGCGTCGGCGCTGCTCAACCTGGGCAGAGTCAAGGGCGTCGAGCGGCCGGCCATCGGCGCGATGGCGCCGTATACGGAGAAAGGCATCCTGGTGCTGGACGTCGGCGCTAATGCCGACTGCAAGCCGTCCTATCTGGAGCAGTTCGCATACATGGGCGCCGTCTACATGGAGACCGTGTTCGGCATTCGCGAACCGCGTGTCGGCCTCCTGAATATCGGCGAAGAAGAGACGAAGGGCAACGAGCTAAGCCAAGAGGTCTACGCGCGGCTGAAGCGGTCGCGGCTGAACTTCGTCGGCAATGTCGAGCCGGACCGCGTTCACTTCGGACCGGTCGATGTCCTCGTCAGCGATGGCTTCACCGGAAACGTGGCCGTGAAGGTCACGGAGGGCGTGGCCGACTTCATCTTCGACGAGCTCCGTTCGGCGATTTCCAGCAGCCTGCGCTACAAGGTAGCGGCGCTCCTGCTGAAGCCGGCGCTGCTGGCGATGCGCGGCAAGATGGACTACGGCGAGTACGGTGGCGCGCCGCTCCTGGGCGTCGACGGCGTCGTGATCGTCGCGCACGGCAAGGCCGATGCGCAGGCGGTGAAGAACGCGGTGGCCCTCGCCCAGAGGGCAGCCAACTCCGGCATGCTGGACGCCATGCGTGGCGCGCTGCAATCGCCTGGGACGAAGAACGGCGAGGCCGGAACGGTGGAGACTAGCCCGAGCTTAGACGAGACCAGAGTTTGAGCGATTCGCGCAGGTCGCTCATCCGCCCCTCGTCCACGTCGACGCCGTCCAATACGCAACGTCGCAGGTGGAGGTCCAGGATCACCAGCCCCACCTGCTCGACGGCGGCGCGCACGGCCAGGATCTGAGTGACCAGCCCATCGCACGGCTCGCCCTCGCCGGAACCGTCGCCGCAGCCGTCAAGCCGGTCGAGCATGCCCTGGATGCCCCGTACCTGGCCCTCGATGCGGCGCAGGCGCGTGCGCGCCTGGCTAGTCAACTCGTCTTCCCGAATGGTCGCGGCCGAATCGCTCATGTTGACATACCCCCTGGGGGTATGGTAGCATACTGAATGAACGTGTCAAGCCCCGCTTGTAGAGAATAGGAAAAAGGAGAACAACATGGCAAAACCGCGAGACGTATCCGACAACGATTTCGACAAAGAAGTGCTGCAGGCCGAGAAGCCGGTCCTGGTCGACTTCTGGGCGCCCTGGTGCGGCCCCTGCCGCATGGTGGCGCCAATCGTGGAAGAACTGTCGGACGAGTACGATGGTAAGGTCGAGTTCGTGAAAGTGAACACCGACGACAACCCGAACGTCTCCGTGAAGTACGGCATTCGCAGCATCCCGACGTTGCTGGTGTTCAAGGGCGGCGAGGTTGCCGGCCAGATCGTCGGCTTCCGGCCGAAGAGCGACCTGCAGAAGAGCCTGGACGCCGTCGTCTAAGGCCTTTCGACGCAGTTACAAGCGCAGGGCCGGCGAGCGACTTCGCCGGCCTTTTCGCGTCCAGCCGACAACGCCACTGCTATCACTCGCGCCGGCCTCGCTATCACAAACGCACGCAAGCAGTAACTCACGCCGCCGCCCGTTACTGCCGCTTTCCAGGCAGCTTCGGCACCAGCCACTCGACGAAGCTCTCCGGGTTGCGCGTCTGCAGGTAGAACCGGCCCGGCCCGGTCAGTTTGCAGACCAGCCCCTCTCCACCGAGCAGCGTCGATTTCCAGCTACCGGCGCGACCGACGTCGTAGGTAACCGTGTCATCGAAGGCGACCATATGACCGGTATCGACGACGTAACGCTGGCCGGCATCGAGCTCTACCAGATGGACGGCGCCGTAGCTAGAGAGGAAGACGGTACCTATGCCGGTGCAACGGAGCAGGAACAGCCCCTCGCGCGAGAAGAACGTCTTGCCGCCGCCCCACTTCGTATCGATTTCGATCTCGGGCGTAGCGGCGAGAAACGAGCCGGACTGCACGAGTAGAGGCTGTCCCGTCAGTTCCAGCGCGATGACATCGCCGGGAAGGGCGGGCGCGATCGTCACTTCGCCCGCCTGCTCGGCCTCAAACGTGTTCAAGAAGAAGCTCTCGCCGCCCAGCACGGAGCGCTTCAGCCCGCTCATCAAGCCACCCTTCATGCCGGTTTCGATCTTGATCGTGTCGGACATGCTGACCATGGCGCCCGTCTCCGCCTGGATCTTCTCACCCGCCCCCAGCGAGACGATGCCGAGAGCGTAAGCGGGCCCGTACTTCACTTCGTACTTCACTATGGTGGCTCCTTCTTTTCCATCAGGTTCTATACGCGTCCAGCCTAGCGATCGTATGCGCGGGCTGTGGTTGTGTCAAAACGCCGGCGCGGCATCTTGTCGCCGTTTCGCCCGCATCGTAGACTGATCCAGAGGGAGTGGATGGTGCCCGGTGGCGCCCGCGGTCTTCAAAACCGTTGTGGGGTGGCAGCCCCATCCCAGGTGGGTTCGACTCCCATGCACTCCCGCCAACGTAACGCCCGCTAGCCCGCATTGCTTGCCATCCTCCAGCCACTGGCGTACTATCGACTCGTGATGGCGAGCGCGCGTGAGCACATCGTCGTAGGCCTGCTGGCGGCTGTGACCGTACTGGCGTTCGCCTGCGGCGGCGATGCGGAGCGAACGGACGGCCCTGGGCCAACCCTCGCACCGGCTATCCCTCAGCAGAGATTCCGCACGGTTGACTTCGTTGATGGCCAGACGGGCTGGTTCATCGGCGAATCGGAGGCTGACGGCGGAGGCGTGATCCTTGCAACCACTGACGGCGGCGCGACGTGGCAGCCGCAGCTATCCGCGGACGGTTCGTTCGTCGGCATCGAGTTCTCCGACCCCTCAAACGGCATCTTGTTGCAGGCGCAATACGATGGGCGTGCTCTGCGAGACAACACGTATTTCTTGACGACGGACGGCGGGGAGAGCTGGACGACGGCACCGGACGCCACAGAATTCGACGACCCCTGCCGTGGTGCGACAGGCAACGGCTGGACGATCCAGCAAGACGGCGTGGTACGTCGCACCGATGATGGTGGCGGGACCTGGCAGGAGTCATTCACGCCGCCGGACGAACTTCGGAGGCTCAACGGCACTAGTATCCACTGCCACGGCGACGACGTAGTCTGGATCATTCTCAAGGGCGGCGTCGCTATGCATAACATGACACACGCGGTCTACCGCACGCTGGACGGCGGGAAGACGTGGCGCCCGGTGCTACAGCACCAGGTGCCAGGGCTCGGCGCCCCGGGCAGCGGCCCCGTACCGGGCCCGCTGCGAGTTGTCGACGAATCGGTTGCGTTCTTCTTCAGCCACTGCACACCGTGCAATGGCTTTCAAGATCGAATCTTCCGCACAACAGATGGCGGTATCACCTGGGACGCTTCGGTGCCGATTCCTAACTTAGGCCGTGTCGCTGATGCCGAGTTCCTGGACGCGAACCACGGCTGGGTAGTAGGACGCTGGTACGACAGCGAAGACTTTCGCAACCTCGAAAGTTATGCCGTCATCCTAGCGACCACGGACGGCGGCAAGACGTGGGTTCAGCAGTACCCCCAAGACCGCAGATAGAGGCGCGGGCCTTCTACGCGCGCAATCTCGGCCGGGTCTGGTTGCCTGGTGGCTCAGGCTGCCTCTTGCCGGGCATCGCTTTGAACTTCCACGGGGTCAAGCCGCTCTGTGCGTATTAGGCCGAGGAACACATCCGTTATCACGGGGTCCCACTGCGTCCCCGATCCTTCAGCCAGCCGCTTCATTGCCTCATCGACGCTCAGAGCCGGCCGGTACGGCCGGTCCGAAGTCATTGCATCGAAAGCGTCCACGACGCTTATGACCCGGGAAAGATACGGAATCTGGTCGCCAGCAAGCGAATCGACGTAGCCCGTTCCGTCCCAGCGCTCATGGTGGTGGCGAATCAAGGGTCCTACCTCGTCTGAAAACCGAAGTGGCGCACAGATCTGCTGTCCGACTACGGGGTGCTTTCGCATCTCGTACCATTCATCTGTACTCAGAGGGCCCGGCTTGCTGACGATCGACTCGGGAATCGCAATCTTCCCAATGTCATGAAGGATCGCCCCGTACCTAAGGAACAAGAGCTGCCTGTCGTCGAGACCTAACGCTTCGCCAAGCCTGAGTGCGTATCGAGCCAGTCTCTGTAGGTGCCCATGGGTGGTCGCGTCCTTGCCCTCGACTGCAACGGCAAGCGCGACAATGACTTGCTCGTCCGCGTCTCGCAAACCCTGCTCACTTCGCAAGCGAAGCTTCAACATCTCGGCGAATGCCACTTCGATAACCACAATGGCCATGGATAGACCAATCGCATTGATAAGAAGAATGTGCAGTTTCTCCATATTGAAGACGAACGCATAGAGTGGGATGAGCGCGTAGACGAAGCTGAATACGCCCGCCTGAAACCACCGCTTGAGGCGGCGAACTTCCTTGACGGTATCAGAGATAGACAGGTTTGACGGGTAAGGCAACGCCAGGTCGTCTCTTCCCGTCGTGTGGCGAGTTGCTGAACTACTGAGCATAAGCAAGTTACCAGGTAGCTGAAGAGTTCCAGCGTCCTGTGACATATTCTCGGCAGTAGAGCGACTAACCGACAGACTCCACCTACCAGGCGATTGCCGTGATTGCATCCGACACGATAGGTCGCCGGATTGTCCCCGGCGTCTCACCGTCCCTGGAGTCTCTCGCTGATTGCACCTGGTCAGCGTCTTTCCCGACGGGGCGCCACGTCCCGAGCCACCCAGGTCCACTACATATGACGAGGGTGGCGGCGAGCCCAGACTACGCTTGACAGCGACACGCTATTGGACGAGCAGGCCGGGCAGAGGTCATGTCTAACGCCCGGCCGCCATGTCCCCACGTTTCGCCCTGCAAGCGTTTAGGCGCGTCTGCTCGATGTCGAAGCCCTCGTCCTGGGGGACCGTCGTGCCACCCTCGTCGTCGCTGTTTCGTTGCCATCATGCCCCTCCTTTGCCGGTTGCGTCAGCGCCCGGCAGTCAAGGAGGCCCTAAGCCTCCAATACCTGGGGCCCTAAGCCTCCGAGACGAAGGGGGTCAAAGACGGGTGACTAGGGGGCAAGAGTGAACCTGGAGCGGGAGACGAGAGTCGAACTCGCGACCCTCTGCTTGGGAAGCAGATACGCTACCATTGTGCTACTCCCGCCCAGCCCATTCACAGCACAGCGGCGCCTCGACGGCGCCGGCGCGACTCGCTATTGCCCGATCGGTGGTTATGCCTGCTCCGCTTCGTCGCTGACCTTCATGAGCGCCTGCGCAAAGTCCTCGGGCGTGACGCCCGGCGCCTGGACGCCGGAGGACGCGTAGAAGTCTGCCACGGTGGCGGTCAGGTCTGATAACTCCAGGCGATGGTTGCGGAGGGACGCCTCGAGCTCTTCTAGCAGCTGCGCCGGGTGGAAGGTGAAGTCGCCGGAGAGGGAGAGGTCGTCAATCGCGCCGTCCTTGACTCGGGCCGTCGCCCGGATCAGCCCGCCAGGAGCCTTGTGCTCCGCCTCAACGACCCGGACCCCCGCCTTAATCGTAACGCCCTTCGTCTTCAGGCCGCCCTTCTGGTTGAGCCAGCGAGAGGACGTGAAGCGACGGTTTAGGGTCTCGACGGTCTCCTTCTCCTTCGCGGTCAGCTCGCCCGGCTCGAGGTCGACGTCGAGCGTCTCGGCCAGCTTGGCGCGCAGGATGGCCTTCACGTCGTCGCGAGGAGGCGGCTGCCCGAGCTCGCGGCGGATGGTCGTCATGTACTCTTCCAAGCTTTCGTGGATCTTGTCGCGCATCTTCTCCGAAGAGACCTTAAGGGCTCCAGCCATGGCGGTGGTGTCGAAGTCGAACATGAGGCTGGTTGCAAGCACCATCGCTTGACCGAGGGACGCGATGCCGGTGCCGCCGATCTTGCGGCTGCCGACCACGATGTCGTTAAGGGGACGGTGGGAGGCATCGATGCCCACGGCTCGGTACGTTTCTACCATCGGGCGGATGAACAGCTTGTAGACCTCCTCCACCTGACGCGGCAGGTGCTCGCGGTGGAAGATGAAGTGGATGAAGAGTTGGTTGCCGTCCAGGTAGACCGCTCCGCCTCCGACCTCCCGGCGCAGGATGGGCAGATCGTGCGACCGACAGTGCTCAACATCGATCTCCTTGTCCAGCTCCTGGTGGCAGCCGATACAGACGTAGGGCTTGTCTGGGCTCATGAAGCTGATCGTGTTCGGACTGTCGTTATCCATCGCGTCAGCGACGGCGTGGTAGATCGTTTGGGATTCCAGATAGGGCACCGTGCCGAGGTCCAGGAGTCTTACGCGCATTCCCGCTCCTCTTCGCTCTTCAGCTTGCCTTCGGCCTCGTATTCCCGCACCTCGTTCTCCAGCCACGGCAGCACGCCGTCGTCGTGGGCGAGGTCCGCCAGGTCCTCTTCCAGGCTGGATGGCTCGATCACGACGAACCAGCCGCGACCGTAGCGATCCGTGTTCACCAGCGTGGGATCGTCAAGGACCTCTTGGTTGATCTCCGTAACGGTGCCGGTGACCGGCGACTTGAGCGGGCCGACGTACTTGCCTGCCTCCATCGAGCCGAAGGGGCGCCCCTTATTCACCTTTCGGCCAAGCGGCGCCAGCTTGATGTATGCGACGGTACCGGCGGCGCAGGCGCCGAACGAGTCGAGGCCGACGCGGACCACCGCTCCCTCCAGGCGGCCCCAGATGTGTTCGACGCGGTCGTAGTAGAGTTCGTCAGGCAGGTGGAATTCCTTAACTTGTGCCATCGATGGTCTCCAGCCTCAGGAGCTCTCGTCCCGGAACTTCCCGAACTCCAGCGCGAATTCCGTGATATCCAGCGTGCGGATTTCGGACTTTCGTTCTTCCAGCGAGCGTTGGGTTACTCGCTTGCACTGCGGGCACGCCTGCACGACCAGCTTCGCTCCGCTCCGCTCCACGGCGTCGGTTAGCTCCCCGTTGATCGCTCCGACCAGATCGGGGTCCCACATCTCGACGTCGCCGCCGCCGCCGCAACAGAGGGCGCGGCTGCCGGAGGGCGACAACTCGACATAATTATCGCCGGCGAATGACTTGAGCACATCGCGCGGGGCGGCGTACTCACCCATGCCTCGTCCGAGGTCGCAGGGATCGTGGTACGTGACCGGCAGGTCGCAGTCGTCGAATGTGATACGACCCGCTTCCACAAGTTCTCGGATGAACTGCGACGAGTGCAGCAAACGAACGTCCTCCAGCGGGTAGTAGTTGCTCCAAGTGTAGTAGCAGGACGGGCAGTTGAACACAACGGTCTTTGCGCCGAGGCTGCGGAGCCGTTCGGTGTTGTGGTCGATCATCTTCTGGGCGTCCGCGGCCAAGCCGCCGACGATGAGCGGGAAGCCGCAGCACCATTCCTCGCCTGCCAGCAGAGCGACGTCGACGTTTGCCTTCAGAAGCACCGAGAGAAATGCCTGCGGCACTTCCTGCACGGCCGGGGAGAAGGACGAGACGCAGCCGACGAAGTAGAGGACCTCGGCCTTCTCCTTGCCCAGCAGGCCGTCCGGTAGCTCGTCCATGAACTCTGCCCACATGGCACGGTCCTCGTTCGGAAACTGAAAGACGTTGCCCTCCTCCAGCACGGCCTCGCGTGCGATGCCGAGGTTCTTGGGCATCTTGCAGCGCGCGCCGGCCAACTCCTGCCGCATCGTCAGGGCCAGAGTGCGGGTCTTGATGCCCACCGGACAGAACTGTTCGCAGCGGCCGCAGAGCGTACAGGAGAAGACGCCTGCCTCGAATTCGTCCCAGTCACGCTCCGAGGCACCGTTCGGGTGCAGGAGCCTGCCCACGAAGGACTCTTCTTGGTTGTGGAGGCGTCTGCGGCGGTGGATCATGCCCATGAGCGCGACGCTCTCGTCCCCTTTCACGCGAAACGAGTCGCAGGCGCGAAGGCATTCGCCGCATCGAGTGCAGGCGTCGAGCTCGAGCATCTGGCGTGGGCTGAATGGCCCGCGCCCGGTGACGTC
The DNA here is from genome assembly GCA_029262675.1 of Chloroflexota bacterium. Classification (GTDB taxonomy): domain Bacteria; phylum Chloroflexota; class Dehalococcoidia; order DSTF01; family RBG-16-68-14; genus JADFKB01. The sequence continues at coordinate 32,776 of JAJCYW010000008.1, forward strand.
GCGCTCTGTCCAGCGCTCCGGGATCAGGCCGGCCACGGCTCGGTCTCCTGGTTCGCGCTGCGTTCGTTCTCGGGCGATGGCGCTTCTTTATCGCTGGCCAGCGCGATCGTGATCGGGCTGGTGAACATGTGTCGAAGCTTCGAGTAGGGCAGGTACGCTACAAAGCTCAAGGACGCGACGGCGTGCGTCCACCACACCCAGCCGGCGGCCACCTCCCAATTCCAGTCGAGCGGTTCGAGCGCTTGCGATAGGGGATACCCGAGGAAGGCGTACCCGCCGGCTGACGCCGTGGTGCCTTCCTCGAGTATGCGTCCCGCTTCCACAAGCAGGCCGCTGAGGCCGAGCAGAGCGAGGAGCACCAGCACTATAGCGTCGTCGAAGATCGTTCTCGTATGGGCCGCGGGCGTTAGATACCGCCGGCCGAGGGCCAGACCGAGTCCCGCCAGCAGCGCGAGGGCGGCGGCGTCGTTGAACGCCGCAAACCAGGCATCGTCCTTTTCGAGAGGCGCGCCAAAGTCGGCGGCGTAGTTTCCCAGGCTGCCGACCGCGAAGAGACCGACGAATGACCAGCTAATGGTCAGGTGGATCAGCCAACGGAGACGGCTCTCTCGCCACACCTGCCGCATAACGAGGCCGTTCCAGAAGAGTGTCTGCAACGTCTGCGGGCGAAGGAGGAAACGAATAGCCACCGAGGCTTGCTGGGCCAACCGCTTCGTGGGCCTACGGCCGCCGTCGCCCGGGCTTCGGTCGTCGCTAAGCCAGAAGCGCGCGCGAGACAGAGCACCCGCCAGGAATATCGCTATGGCCAGCGCTGACAGCCCGTGGAATACTGCCACCGCGACCCTCAGCCCTTTCTATTCTGTGCCGCGTTCGATCCGAAGGCGCCAGCGGTTGTCGCCGTCCGGGATGGTCTGGAACGGATAGCCCTTCTTGGCGCAGAAGTTGGGAATCGTGACCATCGCCGCCGGCTCGAAGTCCACGAGGACTTCCAGCACCTCGCCCGCCTTCATGCCCTTGAGGGCATCGCGCGTGTCGATGAGGGTGTAAGGGCACATCTTGCCCGTGATGTCAATCTGGTTGTCAACGTTGGTCAAAGCCATTGCGTGCACCTTCCTCCTCAGCGTTTAGGCGAAGTTCACGACCTTGTTGGCCTCGATGAGATCCACCAGCTCATCGAACCCGATGCGCTTCACGGTCGAGGGCACGCGAGATTCCAGGCCCCGGCGCTCCACGTCTCGCTTCACCGCGTACACGGTCCTGCCGGCTCCGCTGAGCCCCGACACGTCCAGGTAGACGCCATCTTGGATCAAGACGACAACGGCATCGCTGTCTTGCACGGCCAGGTTCACGCCGTTGCCTCCGTACGGCTGGTCGACCAAGTATAGATTGCTCATGAAAGGCCCCTGCTCCTCTAAAAATCGATCGTGACGTCCGCTTTGCAGATGAGCTCTAGCGCCTGGCTGCGGCTAACGACTTCGACATCGTCTGCTAGCTCGGATTCGGCGATGTTCCGATCCTGCAAGGCTTCCTTCTCGGCCTTGAGGTTGACGTCTTGCGCGGCGAGTGTGGTCAGGTACCTGGCGGAGTCGGTCCGGTCGACGTCCTTCAGGCAGAAGTTGACGCCGTCGCCCAGGTACAGGAGGTCCACCGTGTGCTCATCGATGCCGCTCGTGACGCCGACCGCCGCCCGCAGGCCCTCTGTGTAGAAGATGGAACCATACGGTACGCGGTTGAACGTGATCAATACGTGCTTCTGTCCCATGACGCTCTCTCCTATAGCGTGACCAGGCGGTCGCATTCGCCGACGATCTCGGCGAAATCGGGCAGGCCGCCTACGTTCGCGCCCTCAACGTAGTCTTTGCCGCCCTGAAGCCCGCGGGCGTTCACGCAGATGCCGCAGGCGATAATCTCGGCGCCCTTGGCCACCAACTCCTGCACGCGGTCCTTAGGCATGACGTCCAGATCGGGGAACGTCTGATAGCTTACGGGATTGTAGACGCCGTCCAGGTAAAAGAAGTACTTAACCTTGTGGCCTTTTGCCAGAGCGGCGTCGCCGATATCGACGGCCGTCTCCCAGTGTTCATACTGGAAAGGGCCCCCCGTCAAGAGGACTCCGATTGTGGCCATGCAGCCAATCTCCTCTCTCTCCCGTGGCCGCGTCCCGCTGGACGGGCACGCAAACCTATGCTCTATATTCTAGAGCGATTTACTCGATTAATACAACACAACTGCGGCAACGCCACGAGGGCCATTCGTACCAAAGATTCTGGGCCGTTAGGCCCTGCGACCTCACCTCAGTATGCAAGGCAGTGGACGTAGTCCGGCACTGTCGGCTCCGCTTCTGGGCGGTCGTATGCCGGATACCAGGGCTTGATGTCGATGATACGGCTACCGTCGATTGCGTCCAGACCCTTCACTCTTAGAGTCGCTCCGTTCCTTGAAACCAGACGAACCGTGCTCAACCCGACCGGGTTGGGGCGGTCCGGTCAGCGGCTTCCGAGTATGCCGACCACGAGCACGTCGTCACGTCCTTGGGGCCGACGTTGCGCAGAATACGCATCGATCTCGCCGAGCCAGTACAAGACGGTGACATGTGAGAAGTCGTCGATGCCCAGCAGCAGCGGTTCGAGTTCCGGATTCAGAACGAGTTCGCTCTCGACGTCTTTGAAGCCACCGGTCTGTTGCATCCGAACCGAAGATCGCACCCGTCCGATGGGGCGGAGTTTGATGTTCCCCTCCTCGTCGACCGGGTACATGGGGTGCGACATGTCTCCTCCTATCCCGTGCCGCAGCACGACGCACTGTGTTTCGCACTATACACGAACGGACCTCTGCTGGAATCCTAGTCGTCGCAGAAATCGCTCAGGTGGTCGTCGAAATGGGGAACTGCGACAGGTCGAGCTCGCCGGTCGCGTGAGGCACGGTAACGCGCGGCAGGAACCGGCTATAGGAGGGCGATCTTCTTGCGCACGTACTCCGGCCTGGCCCATACCGCTAACCGCGCCCTTACCTTCCACTCGCCTAAGAGCTACTGATACGCTTCGGGCATGGAGCAGGTCATCACGGTCGAGCACCTGCGCAAGACCTACAGATCCGTGGTTGCCGTGGACGACGTGTCGTTTGAGGTCCAGCGCAACGAGATCTTCGGCCTGCTCGGGCCGAACGGGGCCGGCAAGACGACGACGGTCGAGTGCCTGCAAGCTCTGCGCGGGCCCGATTCGGGACGCATCCGCGTGCTGGGCCTGGATCCGATGACCGAAGCGCAGGAAATGCGCGCGCGGATCGGATCGCAGCTTCAGGAGTCGGCACTGCCGGACCGCATGAAGGTCTGGGAGGCGCTCGATCTGTTCGCCTCGCTGACGCCGGGCGCCACCGACTGGGAATCCCTGATGGAAGAATGGGGCATTGCAGACAAGCGCAACGCCGTCTTCTCCAGCCTCTCCGGTGGGCAGCGGCAGCGGCTCTTGATCGCGCTTGCGTTGGTGGGCGAGCCTGAGGTTGTGTTCCTGGACGAGATGACGGCCGGTCTCGATCCCGCGGCACGGCGGGCGGCTTGGGACCTGATCCGCGCCATCCGAGACCACGGGACCACGGTCCTGTTGGTCACCCACTTCATGGACGAAGCGGAGCACCTCTGCGACCGGCTCGCGGTGGTCGACCGCGGTCGCATCGTCGCACTTGATTCGCCACAAGGGCTGATCGAGGAGCACGCCGGGACGATTCGCCTCACCTTCAGCAGTGACGACCGCGACCTGTCCTGGATCGAGGCGGTCCCACACGTAAGCTCGCTACACCGCCGGGGGCCCAAGGTCGAGGTAGAAGGGATCGGGCCGGTGTTAGTCCACGTCGCGGCCGCACTGGCGAACCATGACATCATTCCTAACGACCTGCGCGTCGAACAACCAACGCTCGAGGACGCGTTCCTGGCGATCACCGGTCGCAGAGCGGAGGAGTAGGCCATGCGCACGCTTGCGAAGCTGAGTTGGGTGGAATTGAAGCTGTTCGCGCGCGACCCGATGACGGTGATCTTCTCGCTCGCGTTTCCCGTCATCACGTTCTTTGTGCTGTCCGGCGTCTTCGGCAACGAGCCCGAGACGGACAACGGTGATATCGTTTGGCGCGGGGTCGGCCCGACCGACTACTACGTGCCGGCGTACATCGGTCTGGTAATGGCTTCGATAGGACTGATCGCGGTGCCACTCCACCTCGCTGCGTACCGCGAGCAGGGTGTGCTACGCCGGCTGCGCGCCTCCTCAATCTCTTTGTGGGCGGTGCTCGGCTCGCAGGTGGTGTTCGCCGTGGTCATGGCGACTATCGGCGGGATCCTGATCACGATCCTAGGAACGCTCGCCTACGGCACGCAGCTCCCAGATGCGCCGGGGCAACTTGTCGTCGCGTTCGCGTTGAGCGCCTCATGCTTCGCCGCGATCGGCATACTACTCGGCTCAGTACTGCCAACGACACGCGCGGCTCAAGGCGGCGGCCTGATTCTCTTCTTCGTGATGTACCTGATCTCCGGCACCGGACCGCCGCGCGAGGTGATGACGGGCGCGATGCAGTTTCTGGGCGACCTGACGCCGCTGCGATACGTGATCTTCATCCTCCAAGACCCTTGGCTCGGCTTCGGCTGGGACTGGACGACCTACCTCATCGTGGCTGTAACCACTGTTGTGTCCGCGGTGCTTTCGCTGCGCCTGTTCCAATGGGAGTAGCAGATCGCCATCTGGCATGAGCCGGAGCATTCGCGCCGCTCAGCGCTCGCCAATGGCGTTGGGTCACCGTGCCGCTGCGGGTCGGCTAGGCTTCCTTGGGCAGCCCACCGGTGAGGCTGAGCAGCCAGCGCATGCAGCGATGGCCGATGTCCGCGCCTGGGAGGAACATCATCGGGCAGGCACCGGCGATGACCGTGATACCGTTCTGGCGGGCAAGGTCGGCGGCTCCGTCGGAGACGCTGCCGCTGCCAAACGAGCGATTGAGCCAGACGTGCTGGATGCTCTGCTCAGCGCAATCGCGGACGACGCCGGCGGACTCGGGTGCCGCGGTCCCGACCACGACGGCGTCGACGCCGCCGGGGATCGACTTGAGGTCGTGGAAGCAGCGGTCGCCTTCGGCTTCTTCCGCACTGGGGGAGTTGGGGACTGTTTGGCCGCCGCTGGCCTGCCTCCGAATCAAGGGCTATGCAGGGCCGAGGCTTGATTTCAGACGATGACCGGACGGGATTCGGCTTTTGTTGCGTCGCGTTCCGGAGATGTGATACGTTCAGGCCGTGGCTTACTCCGCCACGTTCCCTTTGACATGCGGGTGTTTCAGTGGGGCGAGTCTGGCAAGAGCATCGGATTCGGGCAGTTCAGTGGAGGGGCGATATGAAGACATGGATTGCGTGCTTGATGATTCTCGGGGCAGTGATCCTGCTGGTTCGCTATCTGTTGGAGACTGAAGAGGGTGCTCTGGAGACTGCCGCTCAGCGGACGGCCAAGCTTGTGCGCGAAAAGGGGTCCGGAGCCACCAAGCAGGCGGCCCGCGGCATCGAAACACTAGCTAAAGCCACGCACCGAGGCCAGTCAATCGACGACGCCGACATGGCGGCGGCAAGCTCCACGTCGGCTGATGACGCCCCGGCCAGCCCAGGGTAGGAGGCAACCGGTCCGCTGCGAGATTCGGGGTAGGTAGACCGCCATCACGCTACGGGCTTGAACACGCAGACGTAACCGGAAGGCATGATTTGTGCAGGAAACAACTGTAAGGCCGTCGTTGGAACACGCGCGAGCATCGTTGAGAGTCGCCATTCCCGAGCCTGAATCCGACCTCAGCCAGGACGAGGAATCGATTCTGGTTGAAGTCGACGACGAGTGGAAGGAGGTACGCCTCCACGACTACGCCGAACTCTACGCCACACCCGGGCTCTATGAGCGTGTAGTGTACGACGCGCTGCGGTGCCAGTCGCCGACCGTTGTTGCGGAGTTGCTGGACGCAGAATTGGCGCGGGCGGATGATGCTGCCGAAGACCTCCGAGTGCTGGACTTGGGCGCCGGAAACGGCTGCGCGGCGGAGGCCTTGTCGGAGATCGGGGTCAACGAGTTCGTCGGCGTCGACATTTGCCGCGAAGCTGCGTTCGCTGCCGGGCGAGACCGGGCTGGGCTGTATTCCCACTATGTAGTCGGGGACGTGACCGACCTCCAGGACAGCGACGCCGACAAGCTCCGGGCCCGCGACTTCAACTGCATGGTCTGCGTGGCAGCGCTTGGGTTCAGTGATATCCCACCGGCGGTTTTTCTCGAAGCGTATGACTATGTTCAGGATGGCGGTTGGGTGGCGTTCACGATCAAATCAGATTTCCTGGTAGCGGGTGACGGCAGTGGTTTCTCGGGCTTGGTGCGAACGATGATTGGAACTGGAGCATTGGAGCTAAAGGTGGAGAAGAAGTTTACGCACCGCATCTCGACAGACGGCTCGGCGCTGCCCTACGTCGCGCTTGTTGGCCGGAAACGGTCGTCGCATTCCCTAGACTAGGTCTGCCGGCGCGAAAGCGCGGTACCCAATCTCCTAGCGCGCCATTGGCCGCTTCGGCGACCGGCACAGGCGATGGCGGACTGAACATTCCTTGACAAACTAGCAATGTGCGGCAAATCAGGCATCACCCAATGCTTCCCAAGCAGAGGGTCGCGAGTTCGAACCTCATCTCCCGCTCCAGATTCAAATCGCCGACCACATCAGGTGCTTGACTGCGGAGGCTTAGGGCCGAACCCGGATAAGTGGCCGGGATCTCTAGGGCCGCTTCGCTTCCCAAGTATCTCGCGCTAAGCGCTGTGCTTCACGAGTGAGAACCGAACCAAGACTGGCCCAGTTAGATGCTGTGAGCTGGCCAGCGCGGCTGCGGTTGTGGTTGTGGCCTTGCCTCGCATTCGGCCTATAATGCTACCGCATGCCTTGGACGTACTTTGTTAGGGAGATAATGGACTATGTGGAATAGGAACCGATCTGTTCTGATCGCCGGTGTAATCGCCCTCGTGGCGCTGTTAGCCCTCGCTTCAGCCTGCGGCGGCGATAGTGACGATGACGAGGCGCCGAGCGCGACCGAAACGCCGGAGAGCGGCGTTAATATCGGGGTCGGCACGGTGAAGACGCGCAACCTCTTCTCTAGGACGGAGCTGGTCGCGCCGGCCAACGAAGCCTTCACCATCACCTACGACAACAGCGAAGTAGGCTTTGAGCACAACATCGCCGTGTACACGAGCGAGCAAGCTTACGAAGATGAGGAAGAGGCCATCGCCGCTACTGCCGAAAAGAGAGGCCCCGTCGTTCAGACATTGGACGTGCCGGCTCTAGCGCCAGGTGAGTATCTCTATATCTGCACCGTTCACTCACAGACGATGCTCGGAACGTTGCGTGTGGAGTAGTGCTTAGGAACGCTAACTGTATCAGGAGGGAAACAGAAGAGTTGTTACGTGTACTCAAATGACGGAGTGACCGGCCCATCTGTAGCCATCTCCACCAGCTGCGGCGTCGCGATGTGCCTGCAACACTTGGAAGAGGCCGGGACGTACGACGTTGGTGGAATGAAGTACGGATGTCCCCACGGCCCGGCGAAAGTAAAGGCTAAGCAACCCGACCTAGTCGATGCCACCCAGGTACTCGAACGCCTTGGTGACGAGCGTCGCACAGAATGCCTTCGAGGCTCATCACAAGCTCTCAAGGGATGCCATCGCCGCCCATGGGGGGGCAGGAAGTCAAGCGACAGGGCGACGGCGTCGTGGTTTCATTCGGCTCGTGCGCCGCTGCAATGCGCTGCGCGATTTCTATGCAGCAGGCCATTGCGCGAAACGGGCATGGGTCTACCGAAGGGCCCTGGCTCCGTCTTGGAGTTGGGCTGAACTATGGTGAGGCCGTCGTCGGTTGTGTCGGCTCGGACGAAGGTTGTCACGACGACGCGTAGCAGCTAGGCTTGATCCCCAATTGCTTCGCGCCGCATTGAGCAAATAGCCAAAGAGGAGGAACGAAATGTCTTCGAACCAAGACTGGTGGCCGAATCAGTTGAACCTGAAGGTCCTCCGCCAGGACTCTCCCCTGTCGGATCCTATGGGCAAGGATTTCAACTACGCTGAGGAGTTCAAGACACTTGACCTCGATGCCCTGAAGAAGGACATCGGACAGGTGATGACGACGTCGCAAGACTGGTGGCCAGCAGACTACGGCCACTACGGGCCGCTCTTTATCCGGATGGCGTGGCACGCCGCAGGCACGTATCGCATCACCGACGGCCGCGGCGGTGGAGGCTCCGGCTACCAGCGCTTTGCGCCCCTCAACAGCTGGCCTGACAACGCGAACCTCGACAAGGCGCGCCGGTTGCTCTGGCCGGTCAAGCAGAAGTACGGCCGGAAGATCTCGTGGGCCGACCTGCTCATCCTCGCCGGCAACTGTGCCTTGGAGTCGATGGGATTCAAGACCTTCGGTTTCGGCGGCGGCCGCGAGGATGTCTGGGAGGCCGACGAGACTGACTGGGGGGCTGAGGAAGCATGGCTTGCAGACGAGCGCCACACCGGCGACGGGGAACTCCAGGGACCGCTCGGCGCCGACCACATGGGCCTGATCTACGTGAACCCGGAAGGACCGAACGGTGAGCCAAGCGCGCTGGCCGCGGCAAAGAATATTCGCCAAACGTTCAGCCGCATGGCGATGAACGACGAAGAGACGGTTGCGCTCATCGCCGGCGGACACTCGTTCGGCAAGACCCACGGCGCCGCCGATGCGGACCAGTACGTCGGTCCCGAACCAGAGGGTGCCCCCCTGGAGGAGCAAGGCCTCGGCTGGAAGAGCAGCTATGGCACCGGAAGTGGTGACGACGCGATCACGAGCGGGCTGGAGGGCGCCTGGACACCTACCCCGGTGACCTGGGACAACAGTTTCTTCGAGACCCTCTTCGCCTACGACTGGGATCTGACCAAGAGCCCCGGAGGTGCGTATCAGTGGGTCCCGACAGATCCATCTGCGGCGGACACCGTGCCCGATCCCCATGATCCGTCGAAGAAGCACGCCCCCATCATGCTCACGACGGACCTCGCACTGAGGATGGACCCGGCCTACGAGGCGATCTCACGGCGCTTCTACGAGAACCCGGAGGAGCTTGCAGACGCCTTCGCCAGAGCATGGTTCAAACTCACCCACCGCGACATGGGGCCCGTTTCGCGATATCTCGGCCCGGAGGTTCCTGGCGAGCAGCTATTCTGGCAAGATCCCGTCCCCGACGTCGACCATGAACTGATCGCGGGGCAGGAGATCACCGACCTCAAGGGTAAAATCCTCGCGTCGGGACTGTCCGTCTCCCAACTGGTCTCAACCGCCTGGGCGTCGGCGGCATCGTTCCGCGGCACCGACAAGCGCGGTGGGGCGAACGGGGCGCGAATCCGCCTCGCGCCACAGAAGGATTGGGAAGTGAATCAGCCGGCCGAATTAGGGAAGGTGCTGCAGACCCTGGAGCAGGTCCAAGGGGCCTTCAACAGCTCGCAATCCGGCGGGAAGCGGGTCTCGCTTGCGGACGTGATCGTCCTGGGCGGGTGCGCAGGCGTCGAGGAGGCTGCGAAGAACGCCGGGCACGATGTGCAGGTTCCTTTCGCTCCGGGGCGCACGGACGCGTCGCAGGAGTGGACCGACGTGGAGTCGTTTGCCGTGCTCGAACTGACCGCGGACGGGTTCCGCAACTACCTCGGGAACGGAAACGGCCGATCCGCGGAAGAGTTGCTTGTGGATAGGGCGCAACTGCTGACGCTGACCGCTCCAGAAACGACCGCGCTCGTCGGCGGCATGCGCGTCCTAAATGCGAACGTCGGGCAGTCTGAACACGGCGTCTTCACCAAGCAGCCTGGGACGTTGACCAATGACTTCTTCGTGAACCTGCTCGACATGAACACCGAGTGGCAGGCGTCGTCCGCATCTGAGGACGTGTTCGAGGGACGCGATAGGGGAACCGGTGATCTCAAGTGGCTCGGAACCAGGGTGGACCTGGTCTTCGGTTCGAGCTCCGAGCTCCGGGCCATCGCGGAAGTCTACGCATGTGACGACTCGGAGCAGGCGTTCGTGCGTGACTTCGTGGCTGCGTGGGATAAGGTGATGAATCTTGATCGCTTCGACCTTACCTGATCTCAGCGAGATGTTCGTAACGGTCGTCTCCCGTTGCGTCCGCCTAGCCAAGGTAGTTGCATGACATGCCCCCACAAGCACAAGTAGGAGCTGTCCAGAGAGCCGCCAGCCGAGAGGTATCGCCACCGTCCCAATGGTGCGATAGTCTACTAGACGAGCAGAGGGCCTAGCCCTTCGCAGGCAGAGGGCCAAGACGGGTGCATTCGGGCCTCTGGAGCTTCAAACAGATTCGAAACGCACGACAGAAGCTTCCCAAGCAGGGGGTCGCGAGTTCGAACTTCGTCTCCCGGTCCAGCCCCAACTTCTGATGGTAGGGGCCGCCATTTTGGCGGCCTCACTGCTCTGCTCAGATCGTGACGAATTGCTTTCTGAGCACGGCGCCTACGGACAAAGCCCTGCACGTAGCAGCACTGCTCTGCCCATAACGATTGCGGCTCAGGGCCATCAATCTACCGAGGGAAGAGGCGACCTTACTTGACCCTGCATTCGTTGAGACACAAGATGGGCCATCTAGCCACTAGAGACAGTCCGGCTGGCACGTTGTTCCCATCCCCACCCGTGGGACGATAATCCCCACAGGCGAGCGCAGCCTCGGTCATCACGCACAGGCGCCCAAGGGGGGATGCACGGTGCAGTCGCGGCCCGCCTCTGACGCACGAGGGTTGTCTTCTTACGGACATCGCATGAGACCTGTTCGTATCATCGCTGCACTCCTCGCCCTCCTCCTATTCTCCACCGCCTTCCTCAACAGCGATCCGGTACCCACCCCCAACGAGACGGCGATGGCCGCGATCGACTTGCCGGACGGCTTCGCTGCCTTCGCTGTGGCGGATGGTCTGGAACTTCCCACCTCACTTGCTGTCGGCCCTGGCGGCACGCTCTACGTCTCGCAGTTCGCTGGCTCCGTCTTCCGCCTGGTGGACGCGGACGGCGACGGCGTCTTCGAGGATAAGGTCGAGTACGCCACCGACCTTACCCTGATCAACGGCATCGCGTTCGCGCCGGACGGGGCGCTCTACGTCTCCACTGCTGGCAGTGTCACCATCATTCGCGACACGGACGGCGACGGCGCGAGCGATGACCGCGAGGAGATCATCTCGGGCCTGCCCGCCGGCGTGCACTGGAATAACGGCCTCGCCTTCGGGCCGGACGGCCTGCTCTACATCACCAACGGTTCCACCTGTAACGAGTGCATCGAGGTGGATCCACGGTCGGCCACGATCCTTCGCGCGAAGCCCGATGGCAGCGACCTCCAGGTCTTCGCGACGGGCCTGCGCAACCCCTACGACCTCACTTTCGATTCAGAGGGTCGGCTCTGGGCGACCGACAACGGATCCGACCCGCCTTGCAACACGATCGATGAACTGAACATCGTCCTTGAAGGGCGCGACTACGGCTGGCCATACGAGCCCGATTGCGATTCGTTTGACGCCGACGGCACTCCGCCCATCGCCAGCCTCCACTTCAACACTGGCTCCACGGGAATCGACAACTACGACGGAGCACACTTCCCGCCCGAGTACACCGGTAGCCTCTTCATGACGCTGTGGGGCAGTAACGCCCTTGCGCCCGTACCCGCCGGAAAGGTGCTTGTGCGCGCTATCATCAGCGAGACCGCGGAGGGACCGCAGGTGACGATTGAAGAGTTCGGAACGGGGTTCGCCAACCCAATAGACGTGGTGGTAGATAGTGACGGCACGCTGCTCGTGCTGGACTTCGGCTCGGGCAAGCTCTACCGCATCGGCTTCTCCCCCAGCAGTAGTGTGCCCTAGACCGTCCTGCGACCAAATGCTTCCCAAGCAGGGGTCGCGAGTTCGAACCTCGTCTCCCGCTCCAGCCCCAACTTCTGAGGGTAGAGGCCGCCCTTTCCGGCAGCCTCCCCCCTGCCCAAATCCACGACCATCTGCTATCTGAGCACGGCAATCCCCAGCCGACCTTAGTCAACACCTGACTGTGCATGGCATTCCTTGGCGGCGGGCAGAAGAGCAAGGCAGTCCAATCACGCGCCTTTCGTGACAAAACCTTGCGATCTGGCTTGTCGGCCCCAGCTTACGGCAGTCGAAGCTCTGCACCGCGACCTCGTATCTGCCGATACTCAGGTGTGAGTATCCACCAGCAGAGTCTGCGGTGGGCGCAAGAGAATCTGGGAAGTGTAAACCTGCCCCCGAAAACGAGTCCAGTGCCAAGGTAGGGCGCTGAGGTACGGCGCAGAGAAAGGGACAGGCCAGTTCACGCTCCTCCGGTTCATCGCTGCGGGCTTGCGGCGTTACGGAGGAAGAATTGCGAATCGAAGTCGGAGATCGAGTTACGGCATGAGCAGGGCACACTCCGCGCTACGGCCCCTCCTATTCATCTGGAGCCCGAAGCCGCCTCTGACGGGCGCCATCATCCTCGCCCTAGCCGCGACCGTGCCAATCTACGCAGCAGCGGATCTCGTCCCCGCGATGCTCGCACTGCCGTTGATCCTCATCATTACATCTCTCGTGCTCTGGTCCAGCGCAAGCCTTTTCAGTTCCGATGACGGCGCGAGGCCGACACGTCTTGACGCCGTGCGGCGATTCAGCAGCACGACCAGCAGGAAGTCGATCTACGACCTCGAAACGGGTTTCTGCGCCGACTGGTACTTCATGCTGCGTTTGGAGGAAGAGGTCGCTCGCACGAAAAGGGGCGGCCCGGCCTTCGGTTTGCTGCTCATAGAGCCTATAGGGGAGCCTGATACAGCGTTGCGAACGCGCATGCTGCTGGTGCTGGAACGAACGTTCCGCACCGCCGACCTCGTAGGTCGCCTCGGTGATCTGCGGTTTGGCGTACTACTGCCGGACAGCGACCACGAAGGATCCCGTGCCGCGCAAGAGCGCCTCGAAAAGCTCCTCGGACACAAGAACATCCGGGTGACCCTGACCGTGCGCCCACACGGCGAGATCGATTGGAAGACGTTACTCAGCGAAGGGGCTGACTCACGGTTTCCTTCGGCAGAACCGATCTGGACGCCGGATGAGCGCTCTGTGTTTGATCGGGAGTCCCGCAGCGCCTAGTGGCCTCAGCACCCTGGAATCCCAAGCTTGGTTCCGCACCAGACTCACGCCAAGCCGATTAGCGACGAGAAGGGCTAGCGAAAACCCTCTGGCTCGGAGGCAGCTGGCCTAGGACTACGGACTCCCAAGGGGCCTGTGTTAGACTCACTGTCTGCCGCGTCTGGGCAGTGGGAGGGGTTCATGGAACGCGCGCATCTGATAGTCGGAGGTTTTCCGCCTGGGTTCCCCGCCAGCCACGATATGGATTTCGCACGCCGCGAACTCCTGGCGCAGCTCGGTGAGCGCGGCGATTTAACGACCACAGTGTCGAGCGACTTCAGCGACCTCGGTAAGTGGCTACACAAAGCGCAACTCTTGATTACGTACACAGCCGGACCCTATCCCGATGACGAACAGCAAAACGTGTTGACGAAATGGCTCGAGAACGGGGGTCGCTGGCTAGGTCTTCACGGGACCAGTGGCGGCAAAGCCGCGCGCGTGGAGGGCTCAATCCGCCGGAAGATGGTCAAACTCGCGCACCATGAGACCCTCGGCTCCTTCTTCCTGAACCACCCACCAATACGCAGGTTCCAGGTCACGGTCGCTGATTCATCACATCCGATCACGTCAGGATTGCCCGAAAGTTTTGAAGTATCTGATGAGCTCTATCTCATCGAGATCATGGGCGAATGCAACGTCCTCCTCACCACAGAGCTACCGGAAGACCCATCTCCCGAAGGATTCGGCTTCCTCTACGACGAGGACACGTCATTGCAGGCTGACGGGAAGACGCGAGTGCTGGCCTATACCAAGGCGGTCGGTCAGGGCGAAGTCGCCTACATCGCCCTCGGACATTGCCACTCGCCCGCGACCGACGGGCAACGGATAGTCGATGCCAGCGTTAGTCCGGACGGCAGGTCTCCAGGTCTATTTCACGGTGTTTGGGACGAAGGCGTGTTCAAGCGCCTGGTTGATAACGCGATTCGTTGGGGGCTAAGCCAGCCAACGTAACCCTAGCTCGCTCGCGCCACGATCTTGCCTCCCAGGCAGAGGCGCGCGAGTTCGGACCTCGTCCCCCGCTCCGGCCCCAACTTGAGTGGTGGAGACTGCGTCCTTTGGCGGCGTCCCCTCCGCAGTTCGTCCCCTCCTCCCCAGAAGGCCGAATGGCTCTTGTCCCGGCGTCCCGCCTCAGCGCTACGATAGCGCGGAATCGTCGGCATTCAGCCAAGGAGGTCTAGCAACCGTGGAAACGCGCATTACGAAGCTCTTCAACATTGAGTACCCGATCATCTGCGGAGGCATGTTCTGGCTCGGGCGGGCCGAGCTTATCGCCGCCGTCGCCAACGCCGGCGGGCTCGGCTTCATCACCGCCGCGACGTTCCCCGAACTCGACGACCTGCGGGCCGAGATTCGCAAGGCCCGCGACCTCACCGACAAGCCCATCGGCCTCAACATCAACCTCTTTCCGGCCGGCCGGCCTCAGCCCATCGAGGAGTGGGTTAAGATGGCCGTTGAGGAGAAGATCGAGGTCGTAGAGACCTCAGGCCGGAGCCCTGAGGCAATCGTGGGGGCCCTGCACGACGGCGGTGTGAAGATCCTCCACAAGGTCGCGGGTGCCCGCTACGCCCGCACCGCCGAGCGCGTCGGCTGCGACGCCGTCTGCGTCGTCGGCTTCGAGTGCGGCGGTCACCCTGGCATGGACCAGGTTACGACTCTCGTCATGGCCCCCCTCACCGCCGACGCGGTCAGCATCCCTCTCATCGCAGGGGGAGGCTTTGCCGACGGGCGGGGCCTCGCCGCTGCGCTGTCTCTCGGCGCCGACGCGGTCCTCATGGGCACGCGCTTCATGGCGACCCAGGAGTGCCTCGGCCATCCGGCCTGGAAGGAACACCTCGTGAGCGCCAGCGAAGCGGACACCGCCTATGTCATGCAGACCATCGGCAATCCGAGCCGCGTCGCGAAGAACGACCTCACCGACAAGGTCCTCGAGATGGAGAACAGGGGCACCACAATCCAGGAACTGCTCCCCATCATCGGCGAACAATCGAACAAGGCCTTCGAGGAAGGCGAGGTCGGCGGCGGCTTCACGAGCATGGGGCAGAGCGTCGGCCTCGTCCGCGACGTCCCGACGGTCAAGGAGCTCATCGAACGAATTGTCCAGGAAGCAGTCCAGACCCGCAAACGCCTCGACCGCGCCATCCCGCAGCACGTGACCGCCTAGGGGTCCGTTAAGAACCGCCTACGTAGGATCCCAAAGTTGCTGACGTCCTGCACTGGCCACCTCAGTCAGGATCGACCGTCCGATGGGGCGGAGTTTGATGTTCCCCTCCTCGTCGACCGGGTACATGGGGTGCGACATGTTGCCTCCTATCCCGTGCGGCAGCACGACGTACTGTGTTGCGCACTATACGCGAACGGAACGCGAGGCGTACTCTCGCGACAGGGTCATTGGCTGGTCGCGTAGGCCCTGAAGAGGGCCCCTCCGCATGTGATCTTGAGGGCTGGCGAAGTGAGGAAGATCGGCCGGCTGCAGCCAGCCCGGGGCACCTACTGACAGATAATGGCCTAAGGCCGTGGCCTTGACCTACTCGCATGAACGCTAGCTACTCGCCATGTTAGGCGGTTCGCGGCCCTGGTTCCAGGCGGAATGACAGCAGTGCCTAGCGAGCGTACGACCAGATCCGGCGGTCCTGTGGTCGTTAGCTGATCGGTCCGTGCGGCCAAGGTGAAGCTGTGTGACGACTCCAGCGCCCTTGCTGATCTGTCTGCGCTTGCTGCTCTGGCGAACCTGTGCTATTTATTGTGGCACTTCTGGCAGATTCCCCTATTGTCCATCTTGAGCAGCCTGCTGTTCTCGCCCGAAGCCGCGCTGCCGTCCGGCCACGGGACCGCCTCGGAATGACCACTGTCGATGGTGACGGCATTGGTGCCGTGGGCAGCGTGGCACTTGATGCAAGAGATTTCATGATCGACCCACGTCGTCGGCCCGTACTCTGCATGACACGAGGAGCAGGTGATACCTGTGCCATCGCTGACGTGGCGATAGTTGAAGATGCTGTCGCCGCTGGGGGTGTGGCCGCTATTAATGTCGGCCAAGTAGCGAGTGTGGCACTGTCCGCACCAGCCGGAGATCTCAGCTCCGGCCACGTACCACACATTGAGGTAGTTCGTCGTGTCATAGTCTTTCGGATCAGCCTCGTCGGTAACGCTTTGCCCGCTGCCTCCAGACCCGGGAGGGCTTGGCCTCAGGATCCGATATTGCCCGTTTCCGTGGGGATCGTGACAGGAGCCGCAGCGCAGGCTGTAGCTGCCTCCCGCACCGGAGCCGACGGCTCCGTTCCCCCATAGCATCCCGGATGCGCCGTCGTTCGAGTGCCATGATGTTGTGGCCGCAGGTGTCGTCAAAGCGCCGATGAGGCTGGGCCCACCACCGGTTGGGTCGTCGGTATCGATAAGGGCGAAGTCAAACCCGCCCGCCTTCAGCGCCGTGAAAGACCCGCCCCCTGCGTACAGCTTCCCCTCCTGCACAGCGGTATCCGCCCCGGGACCGCCAGTGCCGTGACAGGAATAGCAGAGACCCGGCTGGGTCGCGGCGAGCAAGCCCGCGGCCTGGGCAACGTGCGCGCGATGGCAGCTCGCGCACGAATCCGTCGTGGCGCCGGCTCCCTGTATGTGAGGTCCATTGTCTGCAGAGGCCGCGCCTCGACCTGTGAGGAGAAACGCCAACACGACCCCAGTAGCGATGGCGTACTTTAGCGCCGGAATCATGGTCTCATCGCCTTGCTCGCGGTCACCGGAAGCCTCCACCGAGCCACACGCCCGCGGGCTCATCGTCCTACTATCTCTATGCTGACACAGCGGAGTGGCGGTCGCATGAATCGCAAGTCATGTCCTTCGCACATGTTCACATCTGTACCTGAGGCCACCCGCGTCTGTATCATGTGGAATCTACATCTGAGACGAGGCGGCTGGATTGACGGTCAGCCAACCCTCTATTACAGTCGCGCTCAAATGCTCGAGTCACACCGCGAAGCAGTTATGCGGAAGTTCTTGCTGCTCTGTCTCGCAATCGTCACCGTCGTCACGCTCACCGCGAGTGCGTGCCTGTCTGACGAAGACGGCGCGCCCTAAACTCGTGTTCCCCCCGAGGCGCCCACTGCGACGGTCGACGGTTCAGGCAACGCGACCGCGGTGGTGACGAGTTCCACGTTCACCGCCGAGATCTGAGCCGACAACTGGTTCTCGCTATACGCGAACGGCGAGCTCGCTGGAGAAGATTCGGTACCAATCACGACAGAGCGCTCGTTCAGCGTGGAAACGTTCTCATTTGAAGCAACGTATCCGCTCACGAGCTCTATCGAGGCCAAAGACTTCAAAGAGACCGACTCGGGCATCGAGTACATTGGGCTCGGCAATCAACAGATGGGCGATGCCGGACTGATTGCTCAGATCACGAACGAATCGACCGGGAACGTGATCGCTGCCACGCATATGGGGTGGAAGGCATTGGTGATCCGCCGCGCGCCGCTCAACACCGACTGCGAAAGAAACCCTGACCCCGATGCTACGTGCGAATTCGAGATCACCGACGCCTCAACTGACTGGACCAGCATCGGCTTCGATGACAGCGACTGGGCCTCGGCCAGCGTCTGGCCCACAGCCAAAACCTCTGTCACGGAGGCGGAAGGCCTACCACCTGCGTGACACAATCTCCACTCAGTTCCACATGTCAAGCTAGCCCGCCCTGGACGTTGAATTCGCTAGATTCCAAGCTGAATAGTGCCTGGTAACGGGTGATTAGGGCCGTTTGCCTCTCGCGGGAGCGCTGACGAATCTGTCAGTGTGAGTGTGAGCCGTCGGCTTGCATGTCCGTGCAGGTTCGATGCGCAGTGGTTATGTATGTCCGACGGCAGCCGAGGACAGAGCCGGATGCTGAGATCGACTAGCCGACGAAGGGACCAACAGCACAGGTTACGACCTGGACAAGGCGGCGGCCAAGTTCGTCGTCGGACAGGCTGGTCCTCACGACCTCTAGCTCCCGCGTCTAGCCTCGGCATGGCAGGCGTGCCAGACAGCCAGACATTGTGCGGACGGCTTGCCGATACTGAGAGTGGGAACCTAAACGGCTTCTTGCCCCGGCCGCGCCAGAACGGCGCCAGGCCGGCTGAAAGGGATGCGCTTGGCTAGGTTACAGCAGAAACCCGAACGCGCGGCGACCAGCACCGGCCGTACAGCGAGACAGAAGCCGGCGCCTGCCCTCGCCATTCCAGAGAACAGCGCCGATGGCTTCTTCGGCATTCGCTTTGAGTCGATCGGCGGGCTGGGCGCGCACCTCGCCGGCCACATGCTGGCCCAGGCCGGGGTTCTCGGCCAGGGACTAAACGGCGCCCATTTCTCCTCCTACGGCTCGGAGAAGAAGGGCTCTCCCCTCAAGTCGTTCGTCCGGTTCTGCGCCGCCGATCGCGAGATCCGCACCAGTAGCCCGATCGAGAACCCGCAGGTCGTCGCGGTGTTTCACGAGGCGCTCACGAAGTCCCACGACGTCACGGCGGGGCTGAGCGCGACGGGCGCAGCGATCATGAACACACGCTCGACGCCGGACGAGGCGCGGCAGCGTCTCGGACTGAACGCCGGCACAGTGGCAGTCGTCGATGCTCTTGGCATCGCCGTTGAGGAAGGCAGCCGCGTGAACACGGCGATGCTGGGCGCCGTGACGCAGATCTGCGGCTTCATCGACCCCGAGGCAGTGCGCGAGACGATCCGCCAGACGCTCTCCCACCGGTACCCGAACCTGGTCGAGGCCAACCTCCGCACATTCGATCGCGGATACCAAGAGGTGCGCCGGAAGACCTATCGGGCTGCCGCGGGGACGGAGCCGGCGGCGGCGGAGCACGTCCCTCCCGCTTTTGGCTACCTCGATGCTCCCATCGGCGGCGCCGTGCTGGATCCCGGCAACACGATCGTGAAGGACTTGACGGCGTCGCGGCAGGGCTTCATTCCAGTATTCGATTCGGAGGCGTGCGTCCATTGTGGCGTGTGCGACCTCGTCTGTCCGGACCTCTGCCTGGTGTGGGAGGAAGAGCAACAGGGTGACGAAGGGCCGGCGGTACGCCTGCGCGGCATCGACTATCGCTACTGCAAGGGCTGTCTGAAGTGTTCGGAAGCCTGTCCAACCGAGGCGATGGTCTCGATGCGCGAAGAGGAGGGGTACGCGGACGACCACAGGGTGGCGCTGTACGCTTGGCTGGAGCCGCCGCGGTTCGAGTCGGGGGTGACCCGCGGTACGAGCGATGGGAGCCGCTGAGGAGGTCCGCATGGTTCAGGCACAAGAGAAGAAGCCTCGGCAGGCGGCCGCCCAGGTGAGCGACTTCAAGAGCGGCAACGAGATGGCCGCGCTTTCCGCCAAGCAGATCAACTTTCACGTGATGGGCTACTACCCGATCACACCTTCGACTGAAATCGCTGAGCTGCTCGACCAGATGAAGGCGGACGGAGAGCACCAGATCGCCATGATCCCGGCCGATGGCGAACACGGCGCGGCCGGTCTGTGTTACGGCGCCAGCACCGGCGGCGGTCGCGTGTTCAACGCAACGAGCTCGCAGGGACTGCTCTACTCCCTTGAGCAGCTTCCCGTCCAGTCGGCCACGCGCTTTCCCATGGTGCTAGACCTGGTCACGCGCTCGGTCAACGGTCCGTTGAACATCCGCGGAGACCACTCGGACCTCTACTTCACCCTGAATACTGGTTGGATCATCCTTCTAGCCCGCGAGCCTCAGGCCGTGTACGACATGAACATCATCGCCGTACGGCTGGGGGAGCGGCCGGAGGTGCGGCTTCCGGTCATCGTCGCCTACGATGGCTTCTTTACGAGCCACCAGAGCCGGCGCGTAAACTACTTTGAGGACGACCAGACGGTGCAGGAGTTCATCGGGCCCATGACCGAGGCGTTGACAGCTCTCGACCCGCGCCACCCGGTGACAATTGGGCCCTACATGAACGACCCCGACCTGATAAACAACAAGTACCAGCTCAAGCTGGCGATGGAGGCGGCCCAACTGGCCGTGCCCAAGGTCTTCGCGGAGTACGCAGCGATTAGCGGGCGGCACTATGCCCCGGTCGACCTCTACTGCATGGAGGACGCGGACGTTGCGGTGCTGTTGCTCAACTCGGCGGCGGAGACGGCGAAGGACGTGGCCGACCGGCTGCGGGAGCAGGGCGTACGGGCCGGGGTGGTCAGCCCAAACGTCATCCGCCCCTTCCCCGCCCAGGAACTGCGGGACGCCTTGCGGAACGTGCGCGCTCTCGTTATCGGCGAGCGCGCCGACGCCTACGGCGCACATGGCGGCAACATCACTCACGAGGTCAAGTCGGCACTCAAGGAAGACCCAGAGAACCAGACGCTCTGCCTGACCCGTATCTACGGCCTCGGGGGGAAGGACTTTTACGACGAGGACGCGGAGCACTTCTTTGGTCTTGCCCTCGCCGCCGCCGACAGCGGCCGTGTCGACGAGCCGTTCGACTACCACGGAGTCACGCCCGGCGACCCGACGATGGCTCCAGCGAAGCTCGGGCTCCCGCCCCTCCGCAAAGAAGAGACGGTAACGGGTCTGATCAAGGTGCACGTCGATGAGGACGGCGACGGCCTGCGGGTCGAGGCGCCTCCCGCCTGGCAGCTAGTCACCCGTGCCAAACGTTTCGCCCCCGGCCACGGCGCCTGCCCCGGCTGCGGCATCTTCCCCGCACTCGACCAATTCTTCAAGGGCATCGAGGGCGACGTTGTGGTGCTGTACCAAACCGGCTGCGCCATGGTCGTCACCACCGGCTACCCCTACAGCTCCCACCGGGTCACCTACATCCACAACCTGTTCCAGAACGGCGCCTCGACGCTTGGCGGGCTGGTCGAGATGTTCCACGAGCGTCTGCGGCGAGGCGAGCTTCCGTCGGGCGAGGAGATCACGTTCGTGATGGTGACCGGGGACGGCGGCATGGACATCGGCATGGGGGCCGCTATCGGCGCCGCACTGCGCAATCACCACATGATCATCGTGGAGTACGACAACCAGGGCTATATGAACACCGGCAGCCAGCTCAGCTACTCGACCCCATTGGGCCACCTTACTTCCACAAGCCACGTCGGCGCGGCCCAGACGGGCAAGGCGTTCCATCACAAAGACACGCCCCAGATTATGGCCGCTACAAACATCCCATATGTCTTCACGGCGGTCGAGGGTTTCCCCGACGACCTGCTGATCAAGGCCGCGAAGTCCCAGTGGTACGCTCGGCACCTAGGCATGGCCTACTGCAAGGTGCTCATTTCCTGCCCGCTGAACTGGCGCAGCGAAGACAAGACCGGCACCGATGTCGTGCAGGCGGCGGTGGACTGCTCCTTCTTCCCGCTCTACGAGATCGAACGGGGCATAACCCGCATCACATATGATCCCGACGAATTGGGTCGGCGTATCCCTGCCCGGTCGTGGCTGGAGATGATGGGGAAGACCAAGCACTTGATAAAACCTGAGAACAAAGCCGAACTGGACGCGTTCGAAGCAGAAGTAAATCGACGCTGGGAACGTCTCAAGGCGATGCATGAGAGTCCGCTCCTGTAGAGGAATGAGGGCTAGGCACGTGACGCGGAGAACGAGGTAACGAGCCATGGCACGGATCATCGAGAAGCGACACCTGACGCCGGTCACCAAGCTGTTCGTGGTGGAGGCGCCGCTTGTGGCCCGCAACGCCGCCCCCGGCCAATTCGTCATCGTCCGCGTCAGCGAGTCCGGTGAGCGCGTGCCGATCAGCATCACCGACTTCAGCCGGCAGGCGGGCACCATTACCATCGTGGTCCAGGTGGTGGGCAAGACCAGCGGCATGATCTGCGCCATGGAGGAGGGCGACGAGATCCTCGATTTCGCGGGCCCGCTGGGCCGGCCCGCGCCCCTGCCGGAGAAGGGGCATGTGGTCCTCGTGGGCGGCGGATTCGGGGCCGGCGCCATCTATCCTCTCGCCCGGGAACTCCAGCAGCGGGGCGTCCGGGTCTCTGCCATCGTCGGCGCCCGGAACAAGGAGCTGCTGATCCTCAGGGAGCTACTGGAATCAGCGAGCGACGACTACCACATCTGCACCGACGACGGTTCGATAGGCCACAAGGGGTTCGTAACAGAACGTCTGCAGGATCTCCTCAGCGCGAACGCCGGATTCACTCACTGCTTCGCCATCGGGCCCATGCCGATGATGCGGGCCTTAGCCGAGGCTACGAAACCCTCCGGGCTCACGACGTTCGTGTCACTGGACCCGATCATGGTCGACGGCACGGGTATGTGCGGCTCGTGTCGCGTTACGGTGGACGGCGAGCTGAAGTTCGCCTGCGTCGATGGCCCGTTCTTCGATGCCCACAAGGTCAACTTCGACGAGGCAGTGGTGAGGTCAAAGATGTACGTCGATGAAGAGCGGCTGGCGTCCGAGCTGGCAACAGCAGCGAGGTAACGAATCGTGCCGATCGTCTACACGAAGAAGACTGAGATGCCCTGCGGCGACCCGGCCGTGCGGCGCACCAACTGGGACGAGGTGGCGCTGGGCTACAGCGAGGAACGCGCCATCGCGGAGGCGCGGCGCTGTATCCAGTGCCAGGAGCCCCTCTGCGAGCAGGGCTGCCCGGTCAACATCCCGATCCGCGACTTCATTCGCCGCGTCGCCCAGAGCGATTTTGAGGGCGCCGCCCGCATCATCCGGAGCAAGAACATCCTTCCCGCCATCTGCGGGCGCGTCTGTCCGGTGGAGGACCAGTGCGAAGAGCTATGCGTCGTGCTGGGGAAGCAGGAACCGGTGGCGATTGGCCGCCTGGAGCGCTTTGTCGCGGACTGGGAGCGGCGGGCCGGAGCCCACGAAGCCGCCAAGCCGCCCAAGCGAGGAGCGAAGAAGGTGGCCGTCATCGGCTCGGGGCCGGCAGGACTCACCGTCGCCAGCGATCTCGCCCAGCTCGGCTACTCAGTCACCATCTTCGAGGCGCTGCACGCTATCGGCGGTGTGCTGCGGTACGGGATCCCCGAGTTCCGTCTCCCCAAGGCGATCGTCGACGAAGACATGGAGCGGCTGAAAGGCAGGGGAGTGGAGTTCCAGGCGAACGTCGTCGTCGGCAAGACGATCACGATCGACCAGCTCATGGACGAGATGGGCTACGAGGCTGTCTTCGTGGGAACGGGAGCCGGCTCGCCGAAGTTCATGGGTGTCCCGGGGGAGAACCACAAGGGCATCTATTCAGCCAACGAATTCCTCACGCGCGTCAACCTCATGCGGGCCAACGCCTTTCCGGATTACGATACGCCCGTACGCCGGCCGAAGCGGGCGGTAATCATCGGAGCCGGCGACACAGCGATGGACGCAGTGCGCACCGCCATTCGCCTGGGTGCCGATGAGGCGCACATCGTGTACCGGCGCTCGGAGCAGCAGATGACTGCACGCGCGGAGGACTACAGCCGTGCCAAGGAGGAAGGGGCGATCTTCGACTGGCTGACGCTGCCCACGCGCTTCACGGGCGATGACCAGGGCTGGGTCACCACTATGGAGTGCTTGCGCATGGAGCTTGGCGAGCCCGACGATTCGGGCCGGCGCCGCCCCGTTCCAATCTCGGGCTCAGAGTTCACGATGGACATCGATCTGGCCGTGATAGCGCTGGGCACCAACCCGAACCCCCTGATCCCGCAGACCACCCGCGGCCTGGAGATCAACGACCACGGCTGCGTTGTCGCCGACTCGGAGACGGGTAGGACGAGCCGTGAGGGCGTCTTCGCCGGCGGCGACATCGTAACGGGCGCGGCGACCGTGATCCTTGCTATGGGAGCCGGGCGCGTGGCCGCGACAGCCATCCACGAGTACCTGGAACGGAAGGCCGCCGACCGCAAGCGAACGCCATCCGGCGACAAACGTCGCCGGCACCGGAAGACCGCCGGGTAGAGCCTCCAGCAGACCGAGCACGTAGACTGGCAGCGACCGCACTGTGCGCTGACGGCCTCGATTCAGTCTGACCCCGCTGTGGCGCGCGCTGCTAGACCACATGCACTTCCGTGCCCTTCGCAGCTCGGTCGACAAGCACTCTAAGTATGTTCATAGAGTGCGCTAATGGCAGACCATCGGCCTCGGAGACAGAGGGCGTCCCACCCGGGTGACACTACGCAGACATGGTGCCGTGCTGAGTGGTCCGACGCGGCAGTTTGAGTCGGCCACCTGTAAAGAACAAGCCTCAGCCGGCGGCTTCCCTGTACGCGCCGTCTGATGCACAATCGAAGAGAAATGGCAGACCCCGAACACGTGGCACTGGTGCGCAGTGGCGTCGAAGCGATAAACGGGTTTGCCCAAGAGCACCCAGACATCCTCCTAGACCTCGAGGGCGCGGACCTGAGGGACCTTGATCTGAGCGACGCGCGACTCAACGCGGTTCGGCTCGCCGGTGCCAACCTGGAACGTGCTGACCTCCAGAACGCCCGCCTAAACGCGGCCGACATGCGGGACTGCAATTTACGGCAGGCCAACCTGTCCGGTGCTGTCCTCCACCGCGCGGATTTGACCGGCGCCGATCTGCGTGGGGCGCACATCGAAGCCATTGGCGGGGGCGACCAGCGGCTTTGCCTGGCGCCGCACTCGTTTCGGGGCGTGCGGTGGAACCGCGAGGATCTGGAGAACATGCTGGCTGTCATGAACCTCAATCCGGACTGGGAGGTCCGATACGAGATCGTCCCGCGGCCTGGCGAATAGAGACGCCGCCGCCCGCCATCAACAACCTGCCTCTGCATTTCACCTCTGAACCAACAGCGGCCTGCCGGCAGATCGTCGCCAACACGAACCGCGGACCGGCACGATCGGCACGTAGTGTGGGTTACTGGTTGCCATGGCCCTTGCCCTGACCGAGAGTCAGCGTACAGTAAAATCGGGACTAGATTCTCTTCCGGGGTCAAGGTCAGAGCCCAGCCTCACGACCTGTTCTCGTGCGTGATGTATAATCCCGGTGTTCCGAGCGGCAGACAGACGACTGCCTTCTCACAGCGTGATCGGGAACGAAGAGATGCCGTGGGCGTCGCCGGATAGGGCGGCCGGGAGGAGGGCACATTGGACGAAAAGCAGGAACTATCGCGGTTCGTCATCGACTTCGCGATGACTCAGGGAGCCTGCGCCGCAGGGATCTCGACCAAGGAGACGCTCGACGGCGGCCCTCCGTCAACAGACCTCGAGTACGTGCTGCCCGGCGCGAAGTCCGCGGTGACGTTTGCCCTCCCGCTCGACCCGGAGAAGATCGAGCGCTACCTGAGCAAGCAAGACCACGCCGGCCACCAGGACGATAACGCCGAGACCAACCTGCGCGCGAGCGGCCTCGCTGTCGCGCTCGCAACTTACCTGGATCAGCACGGACACCCCTCTTATGCTGTCGCCGCGAACGCGGTCTACCGCAAGGACATGCCAGGAGGCATGAGCGACTTCCTGCCCGACATCTCGCACCGCTACTTGGCGGTTCGCTCTGGCGTCGGCTGGTTCGGGATATCGGGCAACGTCATGACACCGACTCACGGAGCGGCCGTGATCCTCGGATCGATGGTGACGACGGCCGAACTCGAGCCTACGGAGCCGCTACCCCCAGATGAGAACATCTGCGACGAATGTTACATCTGCTTTGCGTCCTGCCTATCAGGGTTAATGGACAAGAAGGAGCGGACTACTGTGACCATGGGCGGGATGCAGTTCGACTACTTGAAGCGGGGGTCCTACCATCGCTGTGATCTCGTGTGCGGTGGCTTCACAGGCATCGCTATGAACGGCAAGTGGTCCACCTGGTCGCCGGGCCGTTTCCCAGTTCCGAAGGCGGACGCGGAAGTCGGAGGGGCGCTGGGCAAGGCCGTCATGAGTTCTTGGCCTCGACCGGAAATCGACGGCGGATTCCACCACCCCGCTATGCCGGCCCATCGCAAGCTCAACTTTACGTGCGGGAACTGCCAGCTCGTCTGTCACCCCGACCTCGACGAACGCAAGCGCCGCCGTGGACTGCTGTTTAAGGGCGGCGTTGTCGTGCAACACCGGGACGGCTCTCTCGAGGCTGTCTCGCCCGAGGCGGCGGAGAAGCACCTAGCCGCGCTGAGTCCCGAAGAGCGTGCCTGCTACGAAGAAGTCTGACCCGCGACAGGGCCCTTATCTCGCCGCCATCAACGGTACCAACTAGCATGCCGGTCTACCGCTGGCCATGGCCACGATGCACGATGATGAAATAGTGACTGCTTAGGCCCTACCCAGGTACCACCTCCTGGCCTCCTTGGGATAGCAGGGCCGCCCAAGCGGCTACGCCGAGAAATGGCCATTCAGCATTAGTCAGATTAGGGAACGAATGATACAAGCTACCAGACTGCTCGGCTGCGCCTAGCGGGGGTTGGTCGTCGCCTCACGTCGTAGACAAGATGCCTGCCGCCGCGTCTCGAGCGTCAACGATGCAGCGTTTCGATAGCACGCCGAAGTTCGACGCGCAGCGGCTGCACGCGACCGAGACAATGCCCGCCGCGATAGAACGATAGAGATCCATAGCGGGGCTCTCGGTCGCGACCGAGAGCTCTGTCCCCTAGCGCCGGGGAAGAACGCGAAGACCATCCGATGCGCGGCAGACATGACAATCTGCCGGGAGGCCCGTTTCGGCTCGATAGCGTTCCAGAACGCCGGCGCGGAAGCTTTCTACGGCGTCCCGCCGCACAAGATTCACCGTGCAGCCGCCGAACCCCGCGCCCGTGAGTCGCGCGCCCAGAACGCCCGGGGCGTTCGTCGCCAACTCGCAGAGAGAGTCGAGCTCCGGGCAACTCACATCATAGTCGTCCCGCAGGCTCGAGTGGGAAGCGTTCATCAGAGCGCCGAAGCGCACCAAGGCGCCCCGGCGGAGGGCACTCGCCGCGTGGCTCACCCGCTCTCCTTCGGAAATGACGTGACGGACACGGGCTCGGAGGTCGGGCGACAGCCTATCTGCGTGGGTCGCAAGATCCTCGGACGACACATCGCGCAGAGCAAGAGGTGGCGGTGAAATGACCTCCCGGAGGAGGCGAAGGGCTGCCGTGCACTCCTCGCGGCGGCGGTTGTACGCCGAGTCTGACAACTTCCGCCTCACTCCGGAATCGACCACGATCAGTTCGACGTTGGCCGTCTCCAGTCCCAGCGGAACCTGCTCGATGTCCGTCGATCTGCAATCGATGAGGAGCGCGTGGTCGAGCCGGCCGAACACCACTGCCAGCTGATCCATGATGCCGCATTGGACGCCCACGTACTCGTTCTCCGCTCGCTGCGCCAAGGTCGCAAGTAGCCGATCGCCGACGTCGATCTCCCAGGCGCTGCGCAGCGCTCCCAACAAGGCCACTTCGAGGGCTGCGGACGATGCAAGGCCAGCCCCAATGGGAACGTCACCCGATATCGCCAGGTTGAGACCTGGGCCGGAGATGCCTTCGTCCCGTAGCACCGACAAGACGCCGCCGATGTGGGTGCTCCACTTCCCGCTTTCCAGGCGGGTGTGGCTATCGAGAGCGAAGTTCTGCGCCTCATCAAAGTCCAGTGAGTAAGCGCGAACTTCGCGCCTTTGTCGATGGCCGAACGCGACCTGGAGGCCGCGGTCGATGGCGGCAGGCAGCACGAACCCCTCGTTGTAGTCGAGGTGCTCGCCGATGAGGTTGACGCGCCCCGGCGCCTCCGCGATACCATCGGGTTCGTTCCCGAATCGCTCTCGGTAAGCCCTCGCCAGAGCCTGCGTTCGGTCGTTGGTTGAGGTTGCCCGCTGCACAGCGCTATGAGAGGGCGAAGGAACCTGGGCTAGCTGCTCGAAGTTCGGCAGCTGCGTTCTCTGGCAGCATGTCGCTTAGGAACGTCCCAGCCCCGATCTCGCAGCCGGCCAGGAACTTCAGGTGCTCTCGTCCGCGCCGGACCGGCATGAACTCGATGTGGAAGTGGCACTGCGGATACTCGCCGCTGTCGGTTGGACGCTGATGCATCGCCATCATGAACGGCATCTGAGCGTCCCACAGGCTGTCATACATGGTGAGGAGGAGCCTAACGATCCCTGCGAGGTGCTTCCCTTCAAGGCTGGAGAGATCGGCCAACGAACCGTAGTGCTGCTTGCTGACGATGTGAACTTCGTACGGAAATCGTGGAGCGAATGGCACGTGGGCCAGGAAACTCTCGTTTTCCGCAACGACCCGGCCCCCGTCGGTCAACTCTGTCGCTACGATGTCGCAGTGCAGGCAACTGCCGTGTTCCTCGAGATGACGTCCGGCGACCTGCAGTTCCCGCTCGATCGCTGGCGGAACGAACGGGAAAGCATAGATCTGCCCGTGCGGATGGGTGAGCGTCACCCCCACTTCGCGACCTCGATTCTCGAAGATATAGACGAAGGCTACCTCCGGCCGCTGCGAGAGTTCGTCGAAGCGATCGGCCCAGACTTCGATGAGTTGTTCGACTCGCTCTCGAGGGAGTTCCGCCAGCGCCGCATCGTGTTGTGGCGAGTAGACCACTACTTCGCACGCTCCCGCAGGCGGCGATGTTTCGTAGAACTCGCCTCCCGGCGGGCTGACCTGCGCGTCTCTTTGGAAACTGGGAAAGCGATTTTCGAACACGACCAGCTCGTAGTCTGACGATGGTATCTCGGTAGGCCGCGCCGCGTTGCGCGTTGGGCATAACGGGCAGAAGTCGGGCGGGGGCAGATGGGTGCGATCTTGACGCTGCGGCGCAACGACAACGGACACGTCGCGGATCGGGTCTCGACGGATCTGGAGTCCATCGCTTACCAAGTCGAGGCTTGCAGGGTCTGACAGAGCGTCGTGGGTACGAGCGCCCGCGGAGTAGTACCAGAGATAGCGACCGTCGGCTTTAGTGATGCGGGTCTTGTGAAGCTGCATCGGTCACATTCTATGCATCGCTATCCCGCGCAGCAAGGTGGGCCGGTTAGGGTTTCACGATAGAAGCTCAGTCACGTCGCGATTCCCTTGACTGCACTCCTTACGAAAGGCATTGGTCTTGACCCCGAATCTGACCCAGATCCTATGCGAGTCTGGCCACCGTCTAGTAGACCTTCAGCCTCGGAGGCAGATGGGCTACCACTCGGGAGACACTAACCCCAGTTAGTGACACCTGGAAGATTGGGCCATAAGAGCAACGGTGGGTGCTCTATCGACATCGCACAATCGCATTCATCTGCGGCGGCGGCTAGGACCAGAGGCCATCCGCCTAGGACGGCACATCTTCGTTATCGGCCGCCTCCATATGCCACTGTTCGGACTGCTTCCGCACCAACACGCACCCAGCGCCCTCGCTCAGCGCACCCGGTAGTACCTTGCCAGCACGCTCTCAAAGAGGGCTCCGGGCAGCCACTTCCTGGCCACCACCGCGAAGCGCTGGGAGGCGCTCCCCACCGAGTAGCGGAGCCGCGGGGACCGGCTGCGGAGGATGCGCTCGAGCAGCCGGGCGACCTCCTCCGGGGATGTCCCGGTTTGTTCGTCGTGTTCAACCACGGCCAGGGCGCGCTGCATGCTGTCGGCGTAAGGCGAACCAGCCTGGCTGGATTGCGTCCGGCGGCGGTTCGCCGTGAAGTCAGTCCTCGTGTCCCCCGGCTCGATCAGCACGACGTGGATGCCAAAGGGCCGCACCTCCATGCGAAGGGCCTCGCTGGAGGCCTCCATGGCAAACTTGGTCGCGGAGTACATTCCCTGGAAAGGAAGGGCGATCAGCCCACCGAGAGAACTGACGTTGACGATGAACCCAGCACGCCGCTCGCGCATATGCGGCAGCACCGCCGCGCAGACGCGCAGCATGCCGAAGAAGTTCGTCTCGAATATCTCGCGGGCCTCGTCAATCGAGGTGTCTTCAACGGCTCCACCGAAGCCGAAGCCGGCGTTGTTCACCACCGCGTCCAGCGAGCCGGCCTGCGCCAGAACCGTCGCCACTCCCTGCCGAACCGAGGTCTCGTCGGCTACGTCCATCGCGATCATCTCGAACGGCCCTTCCGCCCCGGCTTGAGGCCGGCGGCTCGTCCCGAATACCTGGTACCCCCGCCGGGCCAAGCGCCGGGCGCATGCCTGCCCAATTCCCGAGGAGGCTCCGGTGATCAGTACGACTTTGCCTGTCATAGTGAGGCGATTATAGCACCGGTGTGGCTGCGGCATGACAGAGATCCTCGGGGCGACCAGCCGGCGTCGCACAACCCACCTTGGCGGCCAACGTCGCACAATTGCACTTGGCTGCACTTGCCGACGAGCCCAACCCTATTGCCACAACATCGGCTCGCGCTGGATAATGGCGGAGGGCGAGACTTCGCCTCCGCAGGCGCAGACATGGAGGGGCCGCCACCATGCAGATCAATGGCACGTTCAAATCGGGTTTCGATCCCGTGCGCGCCGCTTTCGAGGCGAATTTCGCTGCGGGCAACGAGTTGGGTGCCAGCGCAGCGGTCACCATAAACGGCGAGCCCGTCGTCGACATCTGGGCGGGAGACGCCTCCATCGACGGGCGTCCGTGGGTCGAGGACACGATCGTCAACGTCTACTCGAGCACCAAGACGATGGCATCATTGTGCGTGCTGATGCTCGCCGACCGAGGGAAGCTTGATCTGGACGCGCCGGTGGCCGACTACTGGCCCGAGTTCGCGCAGAACGGGAAGAGCGGCGTTCTGATCCGGCACGTGATGAGCCACTCCGCCGGACTCCCGGGCTTCGATCCGCCGCTGGTGCCAACGGATCTGTACGACTGGGAGAAGGTCTGCGCGAACCTTGCCGCGCAGACGCCGTGGTGGGAGCCGGGCATTGCGCCCGGGTACCACGCCCTCACGCAGGGCTACCTCCAGGGCGAACTGGTGCGGCGCGTCGACGGCCGAACGCTTGGCAAGTTCTTCCGGCAAGAAGTCGCCGAACCGCTCGGCGCCGATTTTCACATCGGCCTCGATGCATCACATGATCGCCGCGTGGCGGATCTCGTGCCGCCCAACACGCTCGAGTCCGACGCGCTCGCCGCCATCGACCCTGATTCCGTGCCCGGGCGTGCCGCGCAAGGAGGGCCGCTGCTGGAAGGGACTGAGCCCCTGACACGAGCGTGGCGCGCGGCTGAGATCCCAGCCGCGAACGGCCACGGCAACGCGCGTTCGATGGCGAAGATTCACTCCGTGCTCGCTTGCGGCGGCGAACTACGGGGCGTCCGGCTCCTTTCGGAAGAGATGCTCTCGCGTGTCCTTGAAGTCCAAGTCGAAGGTACTGATCTCATGATGAACGTGCCGGCGCGGTTCGGCATGGGTTACGGTTTGCCCGCCGCGTCTATGCCCTTCCCGAACAAGCGCGTGTTCTTCTGGGGCGGATGGGGCGGTTCGGTGGCCATCATCGATCTCGACGCGCGCATGTCGATCGCCTACGCGATGAACCGCATGACGCCTGAACTGCTGGGCGACCAGCGCGGCGCCAGGATCGTGATCAGCGCATACACAGCCGTCCTAACCGGAGCCGGCACAGCGAATGCGGCCGGTTAGCGAGCGGCGCATTCGGAGCGAAGGCGCTGATCGACCCAGAGACGTTCGCGTACGTATTCGTGTTGCCGGGCCGCGACCCCAACAGCGAGGCCGAGTTCTCAGGTCCCGATGTCTCGTGGTCGCGCGACTATCGCTATGTCAGCCAGGGGTACGCCAGCGGGCACGGAGGGCTCCGCGGCTAGCCGCGAGGCGCCTTTACACGCGCTTTCGCGCTTTCGGATAAACCCAGGCCAGCGGGCAAGACAGCAGCACGGTGCCACCACCACGGACGGCGGCAAGACCTGGACGCAGCAGCACCCGCGCGTAGCCCAGTAGCTTCACTGTCCCCTATTTCGCGCGATCTGCTATCGTGCCAGCGCGGCCAGCGAAACGCGCCGGCCGCGGAGCAAGACACGAGAATCATAAGGAGACACGTATGCCACTGTTCGTCGTTCAAGCAGCGCACGCCGCCGAGGGCTGTCCCGCAGGCGACCCCCAGATGGGGTCGATGCTGGTATCACACCTAACGAAGGAGAACGCGGCGCAGGCGGGAGTGACGCTCCACGCCGACGCCGTCATCGATGGCGGCCACGCAATCTACCTGATCGTGGACGCCGATAGCGAAGAGCCGATCAAACAGTTCATGACGCCGTTTTCACAGATGGGCAGCGTGGAGATTTGGCCGTCCAGCTCCTGCGAACGAGTGGTGGATCGGGGGCGTTGCTAGGGCTGCCACCTTTGCGTGGCAGCTTCAAGTGTCACGTTACCGTGACACTTGGGCAAGGCCTACCGAGGTTCGGGGTCAGGCGACTAGCAGAAGAAAGCCGGTCACCATGCAGGCCGTCGCGCCGAAGAACATCCAGGCCTGGAGCGGCTTGTCGCTCATCGAAGGACCGGGGCCCTGCGAAAACGCGGCCAGGTAGAGCGTGAAGCCGATACCGATGAGAACCCAGCCAAGTATGAACATACGCGAAACCCCAGGGCAGCCTACGGGCCGCCGTCCTCTCGGGCAAGTACGCGGACGCGCCCATGTCTAACGAACGCCTATTGCCTACCACCAAGCGCGCTATGATGGCCAGCATCGGCGGAGCCGCGCCGGTGGCAATTCGGACAGTCGCTGTTGTCTGACGAACGTCCTTTGCCCAGCAGGAAGGATGCGGTGCTGGTCGGCGCGGCGGTTGCGCTCGGACTGGCAGTCGCCGCGGGCTACGGGGCCTATCGCGCGGTGAGCGCCGATGGCGACTCGGCGGGCGACCGCTTCGCGGAGTTCGCGACGGCGCTGCTCTGGCCGGGCGGCCTGATCGCCATCGCCGTCGCCGTGATAGTCGTCGTCGGCTGGAAGATCGACCTGGATTGATGGACAAGAGATGATCAAGATCTACTACGGAGAAGACACGTTCAGCGCCGCGGAGGCGCTCGATTCGCTGCGGCGCGAGATCGACACGGACGGCACGCTGACCGACGCCACGACCCGCATCGACGGCCGCACGGCGGACCCCGGCGAGTTGCTGTCCGTCTGCCAGACGATGCCGTTGCTGGGCGGAGCGCGACTCGTCGTCGTCGACGGCCTGCTATCGAAATTCGAGACCGTCCGCGCGCCGCGACGACGCAAAGCACCAGCCAAGAAGCAGGACGCCGCGGCGGCCGACGACGGGCCACTGGGGAAGTGGCAGGCCGTGGTCGACGCGCTGCCGTCGCTGCCGGAGAGCACGACGCTAGTGTTTCTGGACGCCAAGCTTTCGGCAACGAACCCGCTGTTCAAGGCGGTGACGCAGCACGCCGATGTCCACGAGTTCGGCAAGCTCAAGAAAGCCGACCTCGCCGGCTGGATTCGTGAACGTGCCGAGCTCTACGGCGCCGTCCTCGACGGCCGCGCGGTGGCGGTGCTCGCCGACCTCGCGGGCGACAGCCTGGCAGCGCTTGACAGCGAGCTGCGCAAGCTCGCGACGTACGCCGGCGGCAGCCCGATCACGGAGACCGACGTGCGGACGCTGGTCAGCCAAGCCCGCGACCCGAACATCTTCGCGATGGCGGACGCTGTCGTCGAAGGGCGGCTGCGGGACGCCGTCGACCTGGTCCGGAGGCTGCTAGCGGACGGCGAGTCGCCACAGCGCCTGCTGACGATGGTCGCGCGACAGTACAGGTTGCTGATCCTGGCGAAGGGCCTGCTGGAGCAGGGCGTGCGCCCGCCGCAGATCGCGTCGCGGCTGCGCGTGCCGCCGTTCGCGATTCAACGGCTGTTGCAGCAAGCGCCGCGCTACTCTATCGAGCAGCTGCGGCGGGCCTACGCCAGGCTGCTGGAGGCCGACCTTCACGTCAAGCGCGGCGTGTTCGACGACGAGACGGCGCTGCAGTTGCTTCTGGCGGAGCTTGCCGCGCTGGGCCGTCCGGCGAGCCGCGGGCGTCCCGCGACCGCGCGCGCGTAGGCACATCGGCAGAACACACCGTCGTCAGAAGAACGATGAGAAGGCCAGGTCGGCGGCACGGCCGGCTAGTTGTGGTGGCTGATCGTGGTAAGGACGCGACCCTGGATCTCCAGGTTGTCCGGATCGGTGTAGATCGGGTCCATAGTCGCATTGGCGGGCTGGAGCCGGACGCGGTTGCCTTCGTGGAAGAACTTCTTGAGCGTGACCTCTTCCCTGTCCTTGAGCCAGGCCGCGACCATATCGCCGTCTTCTGCGCTGCTGGTCGCCTCCATGATGACGGTGTCGCCGTCGTTGACCAGGGCGTCGATCATCGACGTGCCCTTCACGCGTAGAGCGAAGACGCGCTCCTTGCCCTGCGTCATCGTCTCGGTGACCTCTTCCACGTTGTCGTAGTCCAGGTTGTCCCAGGTGTCGGCGGAGGGGACCGGAATCGGCGTGCCCGCGGCGATGGTGCCGATAATGGGGACCGGAATACTGGCAGGGCGACGGCCGCTGCCGTCGAGGAGTTCTATGGCGCGTGAGACCTCCCGGTCACGGCGGACGTAGCCCATCCGCTCGAGCGCCTTCAGGTTGTAGTCGACGACGGACGTGGAACTGATCTCGCAGCCGAGCTGGATGTCGCGGATGCTCGGCGGATAGTCCTTTTCGCGGATGAAGCCCCGCAGGAAGTCGAGGATCGCCTGCTGCTTCTTCGAAAGACCCTTCATCTCATCTACCCTCCGCTACGCTCACGCTCCGGGTCACTCACCCACCGCTCGTCTATTCGGAACGCGTGTTCTGGTTAGACGATACCACCGCCCTTGGGGAGTGTCAACCCTCTGGCGAACGCCAGATCGGCTTCGCCTCCCGGCTCCTCGTGCCTACCGGCGCGATTCGCCTCCCGGCTCCTCGCGGCTACGGGGCGGAGAAGCAGATCAGGGAAGGTACGTGGGACAGAAAGTCTGGATGGTCGGTGCAGTCCGGGAGTCGTTCGGCCTCCCGGCGGGCGTAGAGCGTGTACGAGCTTCCGTCCGACACATACCAGTAGCCGTTAACGGACGGCTCACCGAGCGGATCCGACGGGATCGCGGCCATCACGTCCTCCAGCTCACAGCCCTTGTCGAACTCTGGGAGGACGCAGAGAGTCTGGATGGTGCCACCCGTGTTCGGATAGCTGCCACCCTCGGCGAAGATCTCCTCCAGCCCGGCCTGCGCCGCCGTCAGGTCTTGCACACGAGTCACGTCACGGTCAATTGTGCCCGCGATCGGAGTCGGTCTCGGCGTCGATGTCGGACTCGGTGTCGGCGTCGGCATCGGCGGGACAGGCGTCGGCGTCGGGGGCAGGTCCGGCGCCAGGGATCGGGGCAGCAGGTAGGCGCGGAACGAATCGCCGCCCTCCACCACCGTGCCGCCGGGGTAGAGCTTCGCAACCATCTCGGGCTGCTCCAAGTAGGGGGAGAGAAACACGTAGGCGATGTCGGCGGCGTCTTTCACGGTCAGGTCGATCCTCTCAAGGTCATCGAGGTTCCTGTAGTCCTCGATCGAGCGGTCTCTGCCGTCATGATCAGGCGCAAGGTAGCGGCGCGTCTCGTAATCGTAGTCCCAGCGCACGCTGTAGTAGTAGACGATGGTATCGTCCGGTAGGTCGCGTATGAAGAGCGAGGCGTCCGTCAGCTCCTGGCCGAACGTCACCCACGCGATACGGGTGTCGGGATACTCGTCGAAGTAATAGCTCAGGTTGAGATAGGCGACCAGGCCAACGACCGCCACAATCCCGGCATACGACGCGGCCCGCAACGGCAGCGCGAGTTTCGCGCTCTGCCGCCACCAGAACGCGAGCGGCACGGCGGAGAGCACGGCCAGGAACGGCACGATGCCAAGCGTCCGCCGAATCTCGGCATTCGTGGTGACGATCGCGCCGACAGGCAGCACCGCAACCATGATGAGGACGGCAGCGCTGGAAGGATGCCGCCAGCGCCAGAGCAGGATGGCGGCGCCGGTCACGATCAGCGCCAGCGAGACTCTGTCCACGAGCGCTTGGTGGCCGGTCCCATCCGCCTCGTCCTCCTCACCGCTCCAGAACGCGGCCGTGAAGTAGCCCTCGGTCCCATCCCAGAGCAGTTCAGCCCGGTCCGAGACGCTGCCCGACTCCCACTCAGGCTGCTCGAAGAGAGAGACAAGCCGATGATGATTGAAGTAGTCGTTCTTGTCGTCTGTGGCGTAGCGGATCAGCGGCAGTGCAGCTACGATAGCTATCGAGGCCATGAGCGCGATGCGGCCGGCGAACAGCAGGAGTTCTCGATTGCTCCAAAGCCCTCGAATGCGCGCTAACCCGACCCCTAACACCAGCCAGCCGATGACAACGGCCAGCGCGATGATGAACACTGGGAAGGCGCTGTAGGTGTAGACGCCCAGACCTAAGGAGAGCCCGGCCAACCCGTACCAGAACCAGCGACCGGATTTCAGTCCGAGGAAGAGGAAGAGCAGCGCCAGCATTTCCAGCAGCGGCCATGAGATCACCGTGAACGCGATGCGGCTGAAGTGCAGGTGCCAGACAGTAACGGCAAGCAAGAATGCCGCGATCGCCCCCGTCTGCCTGTCGAACATGACGCGAAATGTTACGTACGTCACCAAGACCGTTGCGGTACCGGTCAGCGCGCTGAGAAGACGGATAGCGAAGACTGTATCGCCGAAGAGCTTGACGAAAGGCGCGGCGAGGTAGAGGAAGCCGGCAGGCTGGCCCAGCGCGCTGCCGACGTACGGGCCGATCCAGCCTTCATCGAGCACACGGCGGGCGTCGATGCCTGTCCAGCCCTCGTCGCCGTGGAGGCCGGGCGGGATATCTTCCAGCATCACCAGCCGCACGACCAGGGCGACGACAGCGAGGCCCGCCAGGATGACTAGATCGATGCGCACCTGCCAGAGCTGGGCGCGAATAGCGATCGCCGAGCGCGCAGCGGCTGATCTAAGACGCCGCCGGGCTACTGTGCCTTTGAGTTCCGCTTGGGTTGCCATCGCGACCACCGCACCGCCAGACTAAGACTCCAAGCGCCTAGGGGGCGGAGAAGCAGATCAGGGAAGGTACGTGGGACAGAAAGTCTGGATGGTCGGTGCAGTCCGGGAGTCGTTCGGCTTCACGGCGGGCATAGAGCGTGTACGAACTTCCGTCCGACACGTACCAGTAGCCGTTAACGGACGGCTCACCGAGCGGATCCGACGGGATCGCGGCCATCACGTCCTCCAGCGCGCAGCCCTTGTCAAACTCTGAAAAGACGCAGAGGGTTTGGATCGTGCCTTCCGTATCGGGGTATCGATCCTGATCGGCGAAAATCTCGGCGAGGCTGGCCTGCACGGCCGTCAAGTCCTGCACCCGCGTCACGTCGCGGTCGCTGCCGCCGGTGAGCGGTGTCGGCGACGGCGTCGGCACGACCGGCGCCGGCGTTGGGGAGGGGCCCGGCGTGAACGTCGGTCCGAGCGTGGGCGTCGGCGCGTCCGCGATCGACGGCTCCTGGACCAGGTCAGAGATATCTTCCTTCCCGCACAGCTCGACGAACATGATCGCCAACACGACAACCGCGAGCACTGCGACCGGGATCGCGGCTCGCGCATCAATCCGGACCGTAGATTCGTTCATTGGGGTCATCATAGGTCGAGATCGGCGCGTGGGGCAATAGGCACGGCTCCGTGCGATACCAGCGAGACGCCTTGTCGTCGCACTCGCCGGTCTGTAGGCTTAGGGGCACTTCGAGAAGGGAGACCTTATGGGACCATTAGATGGCATTCGCGTACTGGACTTCACGGTGTTCCAGCAAGGCGCGCAGGCCTCGCTGATCTTCGCGGACATGGGTGCCGATGTAATCAAGATCGAGCCGCCGCTGATCGGCGACCTCGGTCGCGTCATCGGCTCCGTCGGCGCGGAGCGCTTCAGCCCCTACTTCCTGGCCCACAACAGGGGCAAGCGCAGCATGGCATTGAACCTGAAGACGGAAGGCGCCGTCCGCATCTGCCTGCAGCTTGCGGAAAAGACAGACGTTGCGATCCACAACTTTCGGCCCGGGGTGATGGAACGCCTGGGCCTGGGATACGACGAGATGCGCGCCGTCAACCCGCGCATCATTTACGGCCACGGCTCCGGCTGGGGCGCCAAGGGACCGCGCGCCAGCCACCCGGCGTTTGACCTGGCGGCGCAGGCCCAGGGCGGCATCATCGGCGTCACCGGCGAACGCGACGGCTTTCCCCTGCCCGCCGGCGCGGCGATCGCGGACTACGTGGGCGCCGTCAACCTGGCGCTGGCCGTGAACAGCGCGCTCTTCGCCCGCGAGCGCACGGGCAAGGGGCAGAAGATCGATACGTCGCTGCTGGGCGGCCAGGTGGCGATGCAGGCCTGGGAGATCCAGTACTACGTCACGCACAGAGAGCTGGGCCGGGCGGGCCGCGGGCACCACTACCTGCCGACGATCTGGCGCGTGTTCAAGACAGTCGACAGGTACATCGTCGTCGGCGGGCTGCCGGAAAACCGCTGGCCGGCGTTCTGCGCCGCGCTCGACATGCCAGAACTGGAGCACGACGAACGCTTCGAATCGTATTTCGTGCGTCTGTCGAACCTCGAGACGCTCTACGAGATCCTGGATGAGGCCTTCCTCAAGAAGACGGCCGACAAGTGGATGGAGCTGCTGAAAGCGGCCGACTGCATCTGCGGCCCGGTCGCCACGTACGACGAATTGCTGGACGACCCCCAAGTTCGCGCCAACGAGTACATCGTCGACATCGACCACCCGACGCAGGGGCGGTTGCCCGTCGTCGGCGCGCCGTGGCGCTTCAGCGAGACGCCGGCGGAGATCGCCGCGACGGCGCCGGAGCTGGGCCAGCACACGGAGGACATCCTGCAGGAGCTCGACTACACCTGGGAGCAGATAGCCGAGCTGCGAGAGCAGGGCACGCTGGGCTAACGATGCGGCGAAGCGTGACGCGGCGCGCGACGGCCGCGCTGGCGGCAATCTTTGCGTTCGCCGTACTGGCGGGCTGCGATGACGGTTCGCAGGCGGTGTTGCCTACGCTGACTTTAGACACAGCCGTCCCGACCGCCGCGGCCACGCCGACGTTGCAGTTGGTCGCCGGCGACCCGGCCGTGAGCGTCCGGAACGCCGTCATCGCCTGTCGCGAGAAGAACGCGGCGTTGCTGCGCGCGCTCGTCGACGGTGAGGTACCGGACGCGGAGCTGGAGTCGCTGTTCGCCCGCGGCATGGACGTCCAACTGCGCGGCCACACCGACCCGCCAACCGAGGGCGGCGAGGCAACCGTTACGGTGTTTCTGACTATCACGCGAGAGAGCGACGTAGTAGACGTGGAGCGGACGTGGGAGCTAGTGCGGGACGCGGCGGGCGTCTGGCGGTTCACCAGCCTTCCCGACTGCTTCTGAAGAGCGAGGACACACCACGAGGAGGATGAGATGGACCTGAAGGGAACGACAGCGATCGTCACGGGCGCGGCGCGTGGCATCGGGCGCGGCATTGCGGTGGAGCTGGCCAAGGAGGGCGCGAACATCGTCGTCGCCGACCTGCCGGCGGTGCAGGACGACATGAACGCGACCTGCGCGCTGCTCGACAAGCAGGGCGTCGAGACGCTGCAAGCGCACTGCGACGTGCGCGACTGGTCGCAGGTCGAGGCGATGCGGGACGCCGCGCTCGAGAAGTTTGGCCGCATCGACGTGCTGGTGAACAACGCCGGCGTGATCGGCGTCGCGCCCGTCGTCATGATGAGCGAAGAGGAGTGGGACCGCGTCATCGACGTCAACCTGAAGGGGACATTCTTCTGTAGCAAGGCGGTGGCCACGCACATGATGGAGCGGCGCAGCGGCAGCATCGTCAACCTGTCGTCGCAGGCCGGCAAGAGCGGTGCGGCCGCCGTGGCCCACTACAGCACCAGCAAGTTCGGCGTGATCGGGTTCACGCAGTCGCTGGCGCACGAGCTGGGCAGCTTCAACGTGACGGTCAACGCCGTCTGCCCCGGCGAGGTCGATTCCGCAATGTGGCAGGAGCACCTGCTGCCGGCGCTGGGCGGCCTGCAGGGCAAGACGCCGGAGGAGGCCTGGGACGCGTGGATCTCGGAGCGGGTGGCGCTGCAGCGGCCGCAGACGGTGGAGGATATCGGCCAGGCGGTCGTCTTCCTCTGCCGGGCTGACAACATCAGCGGCGAATCGATCAACGTGACGGGTGGGAGCGAGATGCACTAGGGGGTGGCTGGCCTCACCCTCCGCCTACGGCGGACAGGCTTTCCCCTCTCCCCCAGGGAGAGGGCTTCGTCCTGAGCTCAGCCGAACGGGTGACCGAAGGCCGGGGTGAGGGAGCACAACCGATACGAATCTTGACATGTCATCATCGCAACGTACAATAGGTGCGTCGAACAGCCCATGAGAAGTGGTAGATCAGGGTGCGCGCAGTGATTATTGACCGAAGAGGCGGAAACTTGATCGTGGCCGCCGCGGGCGTCGCGGCTGTTCTCTTCGCGCTTGTGGCGATGCCGCACGGCGCTTCGGCGCAGCAGGGGTGGGTGATCCGCTCGTTCGATGCTCGCTATGTCGTCGACGAGAGTGGAGGCATCACCGTCACAGAGGATATCCTCGTCGACTTCGGCTTTCAGCGACGTCACGGCATCTTTCGTGATGTCCCAGTTGAGTACGCCTACGACGACGAATCTAATCGGCTCATCGAGATTTACGGCGTCACTGTCGACGATGGTGAGCAGCCTCGGCGCGTTTCGCTGTCCCGTCAGGGACCCAATCTCCGCATCAAGATCGGCGATTCCGCAGTGACGGTGAGTGGTGAACAGCGCTACCGGATTACATACACATTTACCGGCGGGCTCAACGCCTTCGACGATCACGACGAACTGTTCTGGAACGTGACGGGGAACGACTGGGGAGCCTCTATAGAACGGGCGTCCGCGACGGTTGTGGCGCCGGGCCCCGGGATCCAGATGGTGACCTGCTTCCAGGGTCCGCGCGGATCTATCGACCCCTGCACTTCCTCCGACGACGGAACGACCGCGAGCTTTGCGGCTACAGGGCCGCTGCCGCCGGGGGCCGGGCTCACGATTGTCGTTGGCTTAGAGAGCGGTTTGGTTCAAGTCGGTCCGCCTGTGCTTGTGGAAGCTAACGTTGACAGACGAGAGAAGGCGGCCGACTTCTTCGGGCTAGGTCCGGTGTCGATAGCGGTCTCCGCGTTCGTCTTGGCCATTGTCGCCGGGGTGCTGGTCCGGCAGTGGTGGCTGGTCGGGCGCGACCGTTGGTTCGGCGACGCCTACTACGAAACGCAGAGTCCACGACCAGAGAGGATGCCTCCCTTCTCCCACGAAACGGTCGTCGTCGAGTATGAGCCTCCGGAGCTGGAAAAAGACGGGCGCCGGCTGCGACCGGCCGAGATCGGCCTGCTGTTGGACGAGAGGGCGGATACGCTGGACGTGAGCGCGACAATCGTCGATTTGGCCGTGCGCAAGTACCTACGCATCGAGGAGTTGGCGAAGGAAGGACTGTTCGGCAGGCTCGACTACGAATTTACACGGCTCGAGAAGCCGGTCGAGGAGCTGCTGCCGTATGAGCGCGAACTGCTCGATGCACTCTTCGACGATTCCGGCAGCGAGTCGACGGCAAAGATGAGCGAGCTGCGCGGCGAGTTTCACGAGGACTTGGCGAACGTCAAAGCGGAGCTGTACAAGCAAGGAGTCGATGCTAACGGCTTCTTCCCGCGAGACCCTGAAAATGTGAGAGGGGAATTCCGGCTGGTAGGCGTGGCCGTAGCGGCTGCCGGCGGCATTGTGATGGGGATCCTA
Organism: Chloroflexota bacterium; assembly: GCA_029262675.1. Taxonomy (GTDB): domain Bacteria; phylum Chloroflexota; class Dehalococcoidia; order DSTF01; family RBG-16-68-14; genus JADFKB01. Next base: position 74,643 of record JAJCYW010000008.1, read on the forward strand.
GGCGCCGCGCTAGGGGCCGGGCTGATCGGCGGTCCCATCATGATCGGCGGCGCGGTCCTCTTCCTGACCGCGTCGACAATGCCGCGCCGGACGGCCCGCGGCCGGCAGATGTACCGGCGTTGCCTCGGCTTCCGTACCTTCCTGACGGCAGGTGACCAGGACCGCCAGCGCTTCGCCGAGGAGGCGAACATCTTTGAGGAGTACCTTCCCTACGCCATAGTGTTCAGTAGCGCTCGGAAGTGGGCGGCGACGTTCGAAGCGTTAGGCATAGAGAAGACGGAGGTCGACTGGTACGTGAGTCCGACGGGTTTCGTCCCTCTCCAGTTCGCCACAAATATGCGCGCGTTCTCTGCGAGCGTCTCGACCGTCATGGCCTCCACGCCGGGTGGCTCCGGAGCTAGCGGGTTCTCCGGCGGCTTCTCGGGCGGTGGTGGTGGCGGTGGTGGCGGCGGCGCCTGGTAGCATCCCTCGCGCTGGGCGGCCTGCGGGGCAAGACTGCGGAGGACATCGGCCAGGCCGTCGTCTTCCTCTGCCGGGCGGTCAGCATCACCGGCGAATCGATCAACGTGACGCGTGGGAGTGAGATGGGGTAGGGTAAGTCCAAGCCGTCGTCCGCTGAGAGAAAGGATATGGCGGGCATGATAACCGCAGAACGTCGAACGGAATCGTCCTCACGCGTGATGGCCATTCGGCTGCTGCCCATAGCCATCGTCGCGGCAATCACGCTGGGCGCGCTCAGCGTCTACTCGGCGCACCAGACCGACGCCGGGCCAGCACTGAAGGTCACCGTCAACTCGGTGGGTAACACCGACGACGGCGGCTGCGGCGGCGCGCCGAACGCCGGCTCCGGCGACTGCTCACTGCATGAGGCAATCGATGTGGTCAACGAGGGCAAGGCCGACGAGATCCATTTCCACAAGACCGTCTTCTCCAAGGCGTCGCCGGGAGTGATCCAAATCGACCTCGGCGACTTCCCCGACAACGACGACCGGAACTGCCTGCCGCCAATCGAGCGTGAGGTGATCATCGACTCGTCGAACACCGGCGTCATCCTCGACGGCGACGCCAACGACGACCTCGTCGCCATCGACTGCGCGGACACCGCGCTTAATCCCGACCGCGAAGGTGCGGTTCAGGTCAACGCCAGCCACAACGGCTTCGCCTTCGCGCTAATCGGCGGCAAGAACTTCACCATCCGCGAGTTTAGCGACGACACTGCTGGCATCGACCTGGACGGTTGCGTGGGCGATTGCGCACCGGCCGACAACTACACCTTTGACGGCGTAGCGATCAGCGGCGTCACGATCCAAGACGTAGGCCAATATGGCATCCACATCGAAGCGTGGGCATTGCTCAATGTCAGCGTGTCCAATAGCGAGATTTCGTCCGTCCACGGAGATGGGATTTTCATCAGCAACGTAGCCAGGCATGGCGCTCAATTCAAGGGTTCGGCGATTGATGTCAGTGTGTCCGACAGCGAGATTTCGTCCGTCCTAGGAGACGGCATCGTCCTCAGATGCGACGACTTTCACCAGAGTCACCTCAAGACTACGAACATGGTGTTTAGCGGCATTGGCGGCGTGAATATTGAGCGGTTGGACTGCCCTGCGCTCACACCCACGCCGAGTCCTACTCCTACGCCAAGTCCCATACCTGGACTTCCCGACCTGACGGTGAGCAAGACCGCATCGGCCGCGGCGGTCGCGGTAGGTGAGGAAGTCTCCTTCTTTGTCGACGTCCGCAACGAAGGTGAGGGGCCAGCGCCTTTGACTCGCCTTACCGACGACTTGCCGGCCGCGTTCACGGCCACCGATTTCTCAACAAGCCGTGGGACGTGCGCCATCACGCCATCACTCGAAGGCGGCCTGCTCGACTGTGACCTGGGTCTCCTGGAGACCGGCCCGGGAGGACGCGCGAGCGTCGTCGTAGTTGGGACCTTTCGGCTGGCTGGCGACTTCAAGAACGTCGCAGCAGTTGACCCGTTCGACCTGATCTCGGAGTCGGCGGAGGACAATAACAGCTCGTCTCTTACGATCAGCGTCACGGTCCTGCCGCCTTCGACGCCAACGCCGGATGGCACCGCCCTCCCGGTCCCGACAGGTTCCGTCACGCCGACGGCGACGGTCACGGCCGGGCCGTCGCCGACGCCCGGTCCCGGCGCTACACCAACGGCCTCGCCAACCGCGTCGCCGACGGGCGCTCCTGTGCCGGTCGCGGCCAGCGGCGATGTCAACTGCGACCAGCTTACGAACGCTGTCGACGCGGCGTTGATACTGCAGTTCGCTGCGGCGCTGCTCGGCACGTTCGCCTGCCCGGAAGAGGCCGACGTGAACAGTGATAGCACGGTCAACCCGGTTGACGCAGCCCTTGTCCTGCAGCACGCCGCGGGGTTGCTTGAATTGCCGTTGTAGAGCGGGTGCCGCTGCAGCGGCCGCAGACGACGGAGGACATCGGCCAGACCGACCTCTGCCAGGCGGACAACATCACCGGCGAATCGATTAACGTGACGGGCGGGAGCAAGATGCACTAGGAGGACTGCGGGTCTGGCTGAGGGAGCGCGGGCGAGGCGGCTAGGTCACCGACGGCGCTTCGCTCGCCACTCGTGTAGACGCACCGTGGCTACACTCCGTCCACCACAGTGGGAGGTGGCCTTTTTGGCTAGATTCCTATGGTCTGCTGGTCTGCGAATCGGGTCGCGCTTCCTTCTCCGCCCGTTCACGAGCCGCGAAGAGCAGGCCGCGCGTCATCTCGTTCAGATCGTCCAGCTCCTCCGCCGAAAGCTCGTCGACGCGCTGCAGGTAGTAGTTGATCGTGTCGACCACCTGTCGTTTGGGCTTCCGCCACGTCAGGATGAAATAGGAACTAAAGGCCGCTAGAACGCTACCGAAGAAGAGCCCCACGCTGAGCACCGTGTAAATCGACCCAAAGATTCGCCCGCCCGTTGTTTCGACCAACACGCCGCTGTGCCCGGCTGTGCTGAATGCAGAAACAGCCCACCAAAGGCCGACCCAATAGCTGCTCATGTCAGGGCTGTCCGCGGTCCGTTCGAAGAGCCAGACAGGGACCGGCGCCATGACGACGAGGACTGCGAGAGCGCCGATGAACCAAAGGACAGGCGTCGCTTTGGAGAGGTCGACGAGCATTTGGAGGCCTTCGGCCGCGGGCGTCGCGAACCCGCGGTCGATAATTGGCAGCCGTGCCCGGCGCGTGCTCACGCGAAGCACCCTGTCCCCCGGCTTCAGCGTCCGAACCGGTCGAGGCACATCACGGCCGTTGAGAACGTCGCTCATCGATCTTAGTATGCCATGCAATCTCGCTATAGTGCAATATCTAGACATGACTACATTGTTAGATACTTGAAATAGCCATCTGCTATCATGGGCCAACACCCTGAAAGCTAGAGGAGAGTCTGTTGAAGCACCCCCTGCGCCTGTTCAAGGCCGAGCTATTCAAGGCTCTGGCACACCCTGGCCGACTCAAGATGCTCGAAGCGCTCAAAGAGGGCGAGAAGACTGTGGGCGAACTGCAAGAGCTTCTAGACTCAGAACCCGCTAGCGCCTCTCAACATCTCGCTCAGCTACGTCACAAGAACATTGTCCACGCACGAAAAGAGGGGACGACAGTATTCTACTCGGTGACAGATCTTCGCCTGTTCGACATCCTTGAAGCTGGCAAAGCGATGTTCGACAACCATGTGTCTCGCTCGCAAGAAGCGGTTGACGGGGATAGGGCAGAGGCAGGCGCCGTACGATAGCTGCGGCTCCCCTCTCAGCAACCTGCAAAACAACTTGCAGCCTACTCGTTGGCACGACCCGGTAGCGCATAACATGACCGAGGCGCGCTGCAATGAGCTTGTTCTACAGCATCCAACTGGGCCAGTCTTGCTTCGCTTCTCACTTGTGAAGCACAGCGCTTCGCGCCAGATACTTGGGAAGCAGATGCTCTATCACTTGAGCTGGGCCTGCTCGCATCGCCGATAGCGGTCAGCGATCCAGCCGCCGGTGGCGGCAGCGGGACCGCGTAGCGCCCTACGCTTCCGGCACCAGGCAGGAGACGAAGGTGAAGGCGTACAACGCGACACCTTCGTCGCTGGTGGCCAGCGTCAGCTCGCAGGTGTCGATCTCGTTGTTGTTGACTAATCGATACATGCGCGGCGAGTCGAGCGTGACGGTCGCCTTGCCGTCCGCGACCGTGACGTCCGCACCGGCGTCTTCCGCGGCCAACGGGAGGCCGTCCTGCAGCACCTCCAGAGTCGCCGAGCCGCCCGCGAGCGGCGGATGCATCACCACGTTCACCTCTTTCGAGAGGTACTTCACGTGCAGGCGGCTCTCGCCCATCGCGCCGATCGGCCGGGCGACGCTCTCCGCGCCCAGCAGCCAATCGCCCTCCAGGTAAACGAAGCCCTCCGCGTGCTTATCGATGTCGCGGTACGTCGTGGGTTTGTCGGGCGCGACGCCGACGGTGTTGCCGATGCGGCCTCGCTGGTAGCCAAGGTAGAGCTCCGGCGTAACGCGATAGCAGACGGCGCCCGGTGTCTCCATCTCGTTGAGCGGTTCCATGATGCCGGGCAGGATCGCGTCGGGCGTGGCCGCCTTCAGCGCGGCCTGGATCGCCGCCTCCATCTCGCGGTACCCGCCCTCGCCGAAGTGGTAGTAGACGACGTTGCCCGCAGCGTCGATCAGGTACTTTGCCGGCCAGTATTGGTTGGCCCAAGACTGCCAGATCTCATAGTCGTTGTCGATTGCGATGGGGTACGTCAGCCCGTGCTCGGCGACAGCGTCGCGAACGTGGCCGGAGTTGTGCGCGAACGAGAACTCCGGCGCGTGGACGCCGATGACGGTCAGGCCGTGATCGGCGTAGCGGCTGTGCCACTCCTTCACGTAGGGCAACGTGTGCAGGCAGGTGACGCAGGTGTAGTCCCAGAAGTCCACCATCGCCACCTTGCCGCGCAGGCCGGCGAGCTTGATCGGCCCGCCCTGTAGCCAGGTGGTGTTATCGGGCAACTCTGGGGCCGGAATGGGACCGGGATCGGAGCCTGGATCGGATTGTGTCATAACGCAGGCATTGTATCGGCCCGACAGCGCGCGCGACAGAGCGTCCGCCAGCGCGATTGACAGCCGCCGCGGGCGCGCATAAGATACAGCCTATCGCGGGACGAAATACTGAGGAGGACAACCCATGCCGGAGTACGGAGCGCCGCCGCAGATTACGCCGAAGCGGCTCGGCGACTACCTGGAAGTAATGAGCAAGGCGGTGTTTCAGTCGGGCATGTCCTGGGCGGTGGTGAACAACAAGTGGCCCACGATCCGCGAGGCGTTCCGCGACTTCGACGCCGACGCCGTTGCCTCGCTTGGCGAGCGTGAGATCGATGCGCTGACGCAGGACACGCGCGTGATACGCAACCGCCGCAAGATCGAGGCGATCATCGAGAACGCTAATACGATGATCGCGCTGGAGAAGGAGCACGGCTCGTTCAAGAAGTACCTGCGCTCCCACGGCGGCTTCTACGAGACGGTCGCCGACCTGCGAAAACAGTTCAAGTTCCTCGGCGAGACGGGGTCATATGTGTTCCTCTACATCGTGAAGGAAGAGGTACCGCCCCACGAAGAGTGGGAAGCCAAGCGCAAGAAGTAGGCCTGCGGGCGGCGGAGAGGAGTGTCGCGGGCGCGCCCCCCCCCCCGCACCCCCGGGGGGGGGAGGGGGGGGGAGGTGGGGGGGCGGTGGGGG
>JAJCYW010000009.1 GCA_029262675.1 Chloroflexota bacterium
GCCGGAGCCGGCGTTGGGTGCGCCGCCGCAGCCGCCGTCGTCGGTGTTGCCCACCGAGTTGACGGTGACCTTCAGGACGGGGCCGGCGTCGGTCTGGTGCGCCGTGTAGACGCTAAGCGCGCCTACTGTAATTGCCGCGACCACGGCTACCAGCAGCAGCCGGACGACCATCGCGCGGTTTCCAATGCTGATTCGACTTTCCGACGTACTCAAGACGGTCCTCCTTGTAATGTGGGCCTGTGTGCCTTTCCAATTTCCGGCGGACGCAAGCCCATATACGCGAACGCCTGGTGCGACCATCCTGGCCGCATCGACTACTCATTCTGGACGGCTCTGGTACTAGGGTCAAGGTTGGCGGGTCGTTTCTCGCACAGTTCTCGCGCCGGCCGAATGTGGCGGGTAAGGGTTGGTGAAATCGTTATGTTGCCGGACTCCTGTCTGGCGCGCGGACGTTTCGACGTTCTGTAGAGTCGGGCTGGACTCAGCAGACACTTGTGAAAGAAACTTCACCGCTAAGCTCCCCTAGGCGTTTGCCCGTCGTCGTGCAGGGCGTTTCCCTGATTTCTTGCCTTGGGCCTCGCGGCCTTGGCTTCACGAGCAAACAACATTGAGCGGGGCCTGGTAGGGCTGGTACGCTGCGGCGCGACAAGAGCGCTCTACAGAGAACCAGCAGACGGAGCTGAGACAGTGAGCACGACTTCGTCGAAGCGAACGAAGAGTGAGCAGCTCCGTCTCGTCCGCTGAGGTGAGGTAATGGGGTCGGCGTTTGGCGAAGTCTTACCTCTTGGTTTCGGCGTCGCTGTCAGCCCGTTCCCCATCATCGCGGTCATTCTGATGCTCCTAACCCGGCGGGCAAAGAGCAATGCGCCGGCGTTTCTAGCCGGGTGGATTATGGGCCTCACTGTGGTCGGGGTAGTCGTGCTGGCAATATCAAACCGCGTGGATCTGGCGGCGGATGACGAATCATTGCCTGGAGAGTCGGCACTGAGGGCCGTGGCCGGGGTGGCGCTGCTTCTCCTTGCCTGGTGGCAGTGGCGGACCCGCCCGAAGGAAGGCGGAGAAACGGAGATGCCGCCCTGGATGCAGCGGCTGGAGTCGGCGAACCCGGGGATGGCGCTCGGGCTCGGCGCGCTCTTGTCTGGAGTGAACCCGAAGGACACCACGCTCACCGTACTTGCCGCGGCAGCGATCGCGCGCGCCGGGCTGAGCGCCGCCGAATCGGCGGTCACGCTTGCCATGTTTATCGCTATCGCCACTGTCAGCGTCGTCGCGCCCATCACGGTCTACTTCGCGCTCGGCGAACGTGCCGAAGAGACCCTTAGCGGTTGGAAAGTGTGGCTGACAGAGCACAACGCTACGGTGATGACGATACTATTCTTCGTCTTCGGCGTTGCGCTAGCGGTCCAAGGTGTCTTGGGACTCACGAGCTGAGTTACCATGACGGACGAAAGAGAAAGCACTCGCATGACGGCTGATGTCCAGTCGACAGATTGCACAAACGTGCGGAATACAGATCGCACCTGCGTGCGCCAGGGGGAACCACGATGACGGAAGCGGCAGAGCGCACCGGGCAGGGCCTGCGTCTCGAGACGCAGGCGAGCGACGCGCCGGCGCTGGCCGTCGCGCGACGGCCGGCGAACGGTCAAGAGAATGCGTACGCCGAGTTGAAGCGTCGAGTGAAGGCGAGCGGCCTGCTGGAGAAGCAGCCGCGATTCTACGTCCTCAACACGCTTTTCGTATTGAGCATGTTGGCGGTCAGTCTGGCGGTCATCGTCTTGATCGATGCGCTTTGGCTCCAGCTTCTGAATGCCGCCTTCCTGGCTTTTGTCTTCACTCAGATCTCTTTCCTGGGCCACGATGCCTCGCATCGCCAGATCTTCGGCTCCTCCCGCAACAATAACTTCATCGGCACCATCTACTGGAACGTGCTGCTGGGGATGAGCAACCGATGGTTCATGTTTCGGCACAACCGTCACCACGCCAGTCCCAACGAGATCGACAACGACCCGGACGCCGACATGATCATCCTCTCGTTCTCGGAGGTGCAGGCGCGGCAAAGGGAGGGCGTCCTCGGGTGGCTGGTGAAGTACCAGGCGTTTCTCCTCCCGCTTCTGACGCTGGAGATGATCGTGCTGCAGTACGCGTCGTTTCGATACTTGCGCTACGCGCGGGGCAAGTACCCCTGGTTCGATCCGCCGCTCATCGCGCTGCACTACGTCCTCTACGGTGGGCTGGCGTATGTCTTCCTCGGCCTCTGGCCGGCGCTGGCCTTCATCGCCGTGCATCAGCTTGCCTTCGGCATCTATTTCGCCTCGGTGATCGCCTCGAACCACAAGGGGATGCCACTGCTGGACGGCGAGAACGACCTCGACTTCCTCCACCAGCAGATCCTCACGTCCCGCAACGTCCGGTCGTCGCCGCTGATCGACTTCTGGTACGGCGGGCTCAACTTCCAGATCGAGCATCATCTCTTCCCGAGCATGCCACGGAACAAGCTGCGAGACGCACAGGTGATTGTGAAACAGTTCTGTGGTGAGCACGGCATCCCGTACTACGAGACCGGGCTCTTCCAGTCCTACCGTGACGTTGTGGAATCGCTACGGGAGATAACCGCAATCGCCGGCGGGGTCGCGCCGAACGAGCAGCAGGCGTAGCGACAACCGCAACGGGTGGCGAGCTACATGTGGCGATAGCCGGGAGTGCAGCAAACTTTACCAGTTGCAGCTTTGTCGATTCGGGCGTACGATCGACTTATGTATCGGCGGTTAAGTTTCGGTAAAGTTGCGGCAAAGGGCGGAAGCCTGACACGCTTCAGCCCTGTCTTTGTCGGTGGCGTCGCGCTTGCGGTGGCCGGCATCACGTGGGCACTGCTCCTGCTGCACGTCGCCGACTACTGGGACGGCGCCAGCGACGAGCTCCGCGAGGACTTCGTCGCGTACTACGCCGCTGCATCGCTGATCGAACGCGGAATCCCCGACGCGATCTACGACCCGGACATCGTCGCGGACGTCGAGGAGTCGATTCTCGGCCGGCCTGCCGGACGCTCGAATGGCCTCGTCTTCCTCAACCCACCCTTCATTGCGGGAGCGCTGCAGCCGCTCGTTAGACTGCCGTACGGCCAGGCGCAGGCTGTGTGGTTCGCGATCACGGCGGCGGTTGTCGCTGCGTCGATTGCGTTGCTCTGGCCGGAGCTGCGCAGGCTGCCGCGACCGTGGGGTGTCATCTTCGCGATCGGCGCCCTCGCGTCGCTCCCCGTATTCTGGTCGCTGCTGTACGCGCAGCTAACACCTTTCGTGCTGCTCTCGTGGGTCGGCTTCTACCGCCTGTACGCGAGCAAGCACGAAGGGCCGGCCGGCTTTGTGTTGGCTCTTTCGCTGGTCAAGGCGCATCTCGTCATCGCGCCGCTGCTGTTCCTCTTGGTGAAGGGGCGCTGGCGAGCGATTGCGGGCTTCACGGCCGGCGCGGCGCTCTTCGTCGGAGGGTCGGTGGCATTCGTCGGCTGGGAGACGGCATTCCGGGACTACCCGGCCCTCCTCATCAGGAGCCTCTCCTGGCAGAGTGAATTCGGTGTCAACCGCGTCCACATGCTGAGCTGGAGTTCGATGCTCCTCACACTCTTCCCGACGATGGGCCTAATGACGAAGCTTGGGATCTCGCTCCTTCTCTCAGCGGCAACGTTTCTGGCTGCCGGCCTTGTTTGGAGATCGCGGGAGCGTCTCGACGACGGCGTCCTGCCGGTGACGGCGCTCGCCGTGGCTACAGTGGTCGGGGCGCCACACGTCCATCTGCAGGACATGCAGATATTCCTGTTGCCGGCGGCCCTGTTCGTCGCCTGCCGCCGCGACGTGGTTGGCCTCCTCGGCGCTGTGCTGTTGCTGTTCGCGATTCCTGCGTCCTCGTTCGGGCCGAACGTCGCGCCGCTGCTGCTGGGAGCGCTGTTGCTCTTGCTTGTCGTCGCGGCACGGCGTGGTAGGCACGGCGGCTGGCGTACTAGGCTGCAGGACGGCCCTCACCCCTTGATCCCCTCTCCCCCAGGGAGAGGGGTGGCCGATAGGTCGGGGTGAGGACTGTAGGCGCGGTTGCCCGTTGTAGGCAGGGCCGTGGCACGCGAGGCGGCGGGAACGGGCTAGGGACTAGGTCATCGTCCGTTCTCCGCGCCAGAGGTAGCTGATGGCCGGCTGGCCGCTGGGCGCTGCCGCAGCGCCGGAGGCCACGTGCATACCCCGCTACGAGAAGGGTCCAGCGGCTTGACAATTCTTGGCCCCGCTGTACAATTGCGGTGACTGGTGGCCCTCTCGGGCTAAGCATCTCGCCAAGCGTTCCCCCCGCTAGTAACTTGGCGTCCCAAGAAGGGGGAGTTGACATGTCTGCGCTTCTACGTGCGTTGGCCCTGGGGGGACGGCGTCGTCTCGTTCTGGGCGTTCTGGCGCTGCTGGCCGTAACAGCCGCTCTTTCGATGCCCAACATGGGCCCCGCTTCGGCAGGCCCTGGGCCAAACGCGGTCGCAAAGGTCATTACCAACTCCCAGGACCTGATCGAAGGGCCCATGAGCCGCGGCAGGCTGGGCGACTACCTGCTCGCCAACAGCGAAATCCAGGTCGTCATCCAGAAGCCCGAGCGCAGCCTCATGGTCGTCGGCACGTTCGGCGGGCAGATACTTGACGCCGACCTCGTTCGCCAGGCCGGCGACCCGGAGCGCGACGCCTTCGAGGAGTGGGCGCTCGGCATCAACCTGGAGAACACCGCCCACTACACCGCCGTCACGGTGATCAACGATGGCTCCAACGGCCAGCCTGCCGTGATTCGGGCCACCGGCGTCGACGACCTGCTCGATATCATCAACCCCAGCTCTCAGGTAGCGGAGTTCGGATTTCCCTTGCCGGCCGCCTTCGACGACACAGACCTGCCGGTGGAGTTCACTACGGACTACATCCTGGCCCCGAACGATCGCTTTGTCCGAGTGGAGAGCACCGTTCGCAATATCGACCCCGTGAACCCGGTCGAAACGTTCATCACGGAGTTCCTCAGCGGGTCCGGCCTGACCGAGCCGTTCCACCCCGGCTACGGCTTTGGCGAACCTCTGCTGACGGCGGACTGCGCCTTGTGCGACTTCGTAGCGTGGAGCGGCAAGGGCGAGGCCACCGGCGTCTCCTACGGCTACATCCCCAACATCCCCGGCAGCACCAGCTTCAACACCGATGGCGTCACGATCCCTCTCCTGGGCGAGAGCATCGCACTCGCGCTGATCGGCGTCGCCTCGTCCAACTATACGATCGCGCCCAACGGCGGCGAGGTCACCGTGACCCGCTACTTCGCTGTGGGAGAGGACGTTGGGTCTATCGTGGATATTCGCAACCAGATCCTCGGCCTCAGCACCGGCACGATACAGGGAACCGTCACTCGTGGCGGCCTGCCGGTAGAAGGCGCCGACGTCACCGTGCTCGGCGATCCGCTCGACGGCCCGGGCACCGATAAGAACGTCGTCTCCCACTACCTCACCGATGCCAGCGGCCAGTACGCCGGCACACTGCCGCCGAACAGCTACACGATTCAATCCCACGTAGAAGGGCACCTCGCCGCGACGCCGGATCCGGCTGCCGTTGCCGTGACTGTGGGTAACACGACGGTACAGGACTTCACCATCCCGGTCAGCGGCCGCGTGCGCGTCACGGTGACCGATGAGACCAGCTCGGCCATCGCTGCCAAGGCCTCTCTCGTTGGCTTCGATCCCTACGCTGATCCGGGCAACTACCAGAACTTCCTCGGCATCACCGAGAACCGGACAGCGCTCTTCGGCGACATCTTCGACGACGCCCCGCCTTACGGCCTATCACAGGTCGTGTTCGTCGATCAGACTGGAGATTCCAGCGAGTTCTTCATCGAGCCCGGCGACTACTACGCCGTTGTCTCCCACGGCACCGAGTACTCCATTTTCGAGCAGGCCATCACCGTCACGGCAGGCAACCTCACCACCGTCAACGCGCAGATCGCCCGCGTGATCGACACGACCGGATTCGTCTCGGGCGACTTCCACGTCCACTCCCTCGCCAGCCCAGACGGCGAGGTGACGGACGAGGAGCGAGTGATCTCGATGCTCGCCGAAGGCGTCGATATCTTCATGTCGACAGACCACCAGTTCCAGACCGATTACGCTCCGGTCGTCGCCTCGCTTGGAGTAGGCAGCCTGATCTCAACCGGCGTGAGCGCGGAGATCACAAGTCCAGACTACGGCCACTTCATCGGCTGGCCACGGACGATCGACCCAGCGCAGACGAACGGCGGCGTGCTCGATTTCGCGCAGGCCGCTCCCGCTGGCATGGACTTCCCGATCTACGGCCACTTCATGATGACACCGGGTGAGATCTTTTCGGGCCTCACGGCGGACGCCGGCACCGACACGGTCCAGATCAACCACATGGATACGTTCTTCGGCCCGGGCGGCTTGTCCATCGATACCGGACTCGTGCCACCACAGCACTTCGCGGACGGCGCCTCCAAGCGCCTTGACCCGGCGATCGCCAACCTCTTTGACGATGGCTTTACGGCGCTTGAGGTTTGGCAAGGAACCAGCCGCAACAACATTTTGTCGCGCTTCATCGACCGTAACCTGGGTGATTGGTTCAACATGATCAACCAGGGCATCCTGCGCACAGGTTATGCGGTGTCCGACACGCACCGGGCGATCGCCAACCAATCCGGCTTCCCCCGCACATACCTCGCTTCGCCGACGGACGACGCGGGCGCGCTGGCCGCGATCTCCGAGACGCTGTCTACCAACGTCAATGCCGGCCGCGCCGTCGGCTCAAACGGTCCGTTCATCCGTGTGACTACCGATGCCGCCTCCACCGGAGAGACGGGCGGCCTCGCCCTGAACCTGCCAATAACCATCTCGACGTCCGATGGCAGCGCCACCGTCACCGTCGACATCCAAAGTCCGCTCTGGGCTCAATTCGACACCGTGGAGTACTACATCAACAACGTGCCAGCCGCTGATGACTTCGATAGCGACCCAGCGACGCCGCCGTTCTACCGTGTAACGCCGGATATCGTGCAGACCGCAGGCGTCGATTTCACGGTCAACACCGTTACCGATTTCCCGCTCATCCCCGGTGCCGGGCATCTGCAGGCGACAACCTCGATCACGCTCAACGGCCTGACGGACGACAACTGGGTCGTCGTACTCGTGCGCGGCACCGACAACGTCTCGGAGCCGATCTTTCCCATCGTCCCGAACAACCTCAATTCGACGACAAACCCAACCCTCGCCGACCTGATTGACGGCAACCTCGGCGAGTTGGGGGTACCAGCCGCCGCGTTCAGCAACCCACTGTTCATCAGCGGCCCGCCACCGCCGGTCGGCGGTGTTAGCCCCCAGGGCGGGTTGGCAGCGCTTCCGCTCGGTGAGGAGCAACACGCTGGGCAGATTGATTCGGACGTGCTCGCGGGGACCGTTGCGGCGGCGGTGTGCCTGCTCGCCGTGGGCGGCGCGGCGTGGTACGCGAGACGGCGGGTACGGGCTAGGGACTAGGTCATCGTCCGTTCGCTGGACCAGAGGTAGCTGATGGCTGGCTGGCCGTTGGGCGCTGCCGACGCGCTGTGTTAGCCTGCGCTCGGAGGTAGCGCGATGGCCGAAACATCGGAGCCACGTTGGTACTGCCTTTCATGTGGGGCCGAGAACCCGGTCGCGGCACTGACGTGCCGTAGCTGCGCCAGGAGTCTCGCCGCCAGCGCTCAGCAAGAACAACAAGGCTCGGCCTTCCTCCTCAACGAACTCCTACACCTCAACAAGACCGGCGAGATCAGTGACGAACTCTACTTCCGCCTGACTCAGCGCTACAGAGAAGCGCTCAACGAAGCGCTCAACCCGCCTGAAGAGGTTCCGGCCCCTGACGCGGCTCCGTCCGCAGAGGAGAAGGCTGCCTCCGTTCGAGCTAAGCCGGCGCCCGCGCGGCGGGAGGGGCCCAGCTGGGTGGCAGAACAGCAGGCGAATTTCCTCCTCTACGTCGGCGCGTTTCTGATCGTGATCGCATCGCTGGTGTTCGTGAGTACGTCCGGCGAATCGATCGGCGACAACGTGCGGATGGCGATGCTGGTGCTGGGCACGCTGCTTTTCCTGGCGGCGGGTTTCTTCTGTCTGCGCATCCCGCGCGTCGAGCAAGCCGGCGTCGTGTTCTTCGCGGTTGGTTCGCTGATGGTACCGATCACGTTCGTCGGCGCGTACGGGCTCTACCTGTCGGAGGACGACATCGACCCCACCGGCCTCTGGCTGGCAGGATCGCTGACGAGCGCGATCTTCTACGGAGCCGTGTCGTTCTTGGGCGTGGGGCGCTGGTATCCGGCGCCGATGGTCATCGCGCTTCTGAGCGGTCTCGGCGCCACGCTGGCGCTGGCCGATGCGCCCCCGGAAGCCTATCCAGGCAGCTATATCGCGATGGCGTTCCAGCTGGCCGCGCCCTCGGTGTTGCCTTACCGGCACATGCGCGAGACGTTTGGTCCGGTCTGTCTGGCATCGGCGCACATCGTCGTCCCGCCCGCGGTGCTCGTCGCCCTGGTGATGACGGGCGCCGCCGGCGACGACTGGGATTTCGAACTGACCACACGCTGGTACCTGCCGCTCACCGCTGCGCTTGCCGCGCTGTTCTACTGGGCGCAGGCGATCTGGGCACGCCGCTCCTTCCCGCAAGGTGAGCCGGCCATTACTATCGCCGCTCTCGCGGTGACCGCGGGCGCAGCCGTCACGATCGTCTTCGCGATGGGCGTCGGCGAGCAGTGGTACGGCGTGGCCGTGGCGATCATCGGCTGGGTGTACGCGGCTGCGGGGGAGCGCTCCAGGCTGCGCTGGTTCGGCCAACGCTACGTGGACTGGATGGCGGTAGGGGCGATCACGATATCCTGGGTGGTGTTCACGGAGCTTTACGGGGACGCTCCACGCATCGGCGCGGGCGTCCATTTCAGCGCCGCGGCCTTCTACATGCTGGCGGCGCGACTCGTGTCGACGGACCAATTCCAGGTGCCAGCAGGGCTTGTCGCCGGCAAGGAGCGGGGAGCCTACCAAGTACCGCTGGCTGCCGGCTTCATTTACGCGGCAGGTCTCGTACTCGGCGTAGGCTACTTCTACCTCCTGTCGAGCCTCCCTGCCGCAGAGACGGCGGACTCGGCGTCGGACTTAGCGCTGCCGTTCTTCGGCCTGTCGCTGGGTCTGGCGGCAGTGGCAGCAACCATGCGCTGGTGGTGGCCGGAATTCCGGTCGCACGTCTACGCGATCGCCGCCGGCATGAGCCTCTTCGTACTACTGTCTGCGGTCGATGGAGAGGGACAGGTGACGGTGCTCCTAGCCGCGTATACCGCGGTCTCGCTTGCGCTGACGTTGTGGGAGCGGGAGCCGCTCACGCTCGCGCTCCCTGCGGCCTACGGTTTCTTCGCGCTCCTCGCCGCATGGCGCTATTACGAGCCCACCGATCTGTATCTGCCGCTAGCGGTCGCGGGCGTCGGGTGCGGGCTCTTCGCGCTCTACGCCGGGCTGCGCAACCGTGAGGCTGAGTGGTCGCGTGTGGTGCAGGCGCTCGCGTTCGCATACCTGGTGGCGGCGCCTATCGCGGGCTGGGTGCGGCTGTCTATCCTTGCCGACCCGGATGGCTTCATCGGAACGGATTCGTTCGAAGCAACGGCTCTGTACCAGACGTCGGCGGCGGCAGTGTTGCTACTTGGAGCGTTCGTCGCCGTCCAGGGGTGGCTCCTGAATCGTATGGAAATCGTGGCAGTAGCGTCGACGTTGCTGATGGTGGCGCTCCTGCTCGAAATCGGCCACTTCCGGCCCGACAACATGCAGGCGTACACCGCACCGTTGGGTGTCTATCTGTTGGCGGGCGCCTCGTTCGCGTTACGATTGCGGACTTTGCCGACGGGGCTTCGACCGCTTGTCGAGCCGGTGCAGGCGCTGGGCGCTGCAGTGCTCATGGCTCCGAGCCTGGAGCAATCTTGGGAGGACGGTGGCTGGCCGTACGCTCTACTGCTGCTAGGGGAGGGGCTGTTCGTCTTGGGCCTCGCTCTGGTGCAGCGCTGGCTCTGGCTCCTGGCAGCGGCGACGGGCTTCATCGTACTTGACGCGCTTCGCTACCTCTTCAACACCGCACAACTGTTACCGAACTGGGCGATTCTGGCGCTGGCCGGGACGCTTGTCATGGCGGCTGGCGTAGCGATTTTGCTGGGGCGGGAACGCTGGACGGTCTGGCAGCGCACGGTGCAGGCCTGGTGGATGCGCGAGCCGCCGCCGGCCACTCCGCCCTGCGACCGTGTTTCTGCCCGAAGCTGATCAAGGTCTGACTCTCCCGATCGGACTCTTGCGGCATGAAGCCGCGACCACGCTCAAGATCTACGCGGCCTCCGACCGTTCGCCCCGCGCGAGCATCTCTTTGAACTCTTCCGCAGGCAACGCCTTGCTGAACAGGTAGCCCTGCATCTGGTCACACAGCCGTTGCTTCAGGAAGGCCAACTGCTCTTCAGTTTCAACACCCTCGGCGATCACGTCGAGCTTGAGTTTGTGCGCCATGCTGATTATCGTGGCGGTGATCCCCTCGTCCTTGCGGTCGGTGGTGAGACCACTGATGAAGGACTGATCGATCTTTACCACGTCGATGGGCAAGCGCCTCAAGTAGCTGAGCGCGGAGTGGCCGGTGCCAAAGTCATCGATGGCGATTTGAACGCCCATCTCTTTCAACTGACCCAGCATCATGACGGCGTAGTTCACGTTCTGTATGGCGACTCCCTCCGTGATCTCTAACTCCAGGCAGTGAGGGTCTAGGCCGGTCTCGTGCAATACGTGCCGAACTCTCTCTACGAGATCCCGCTGCTGGAACTGCCGCGCCGATAGGTTAACCGCCATCCGGACAGAGGAGAGCCCCGCGTCTTGCCAGGCTTTCGTCTGAGCGCAGGCAGTCCGCAAGACCCATTCGCCCAAGGGCACGATCAAGCCCGTCTCTTCGGCCACAGGGATGAAGTCCACAGGCATGACCAGCCCCTTGCCGGGGTGCTGCCAGCGGACCAAGGCCTCCATGCCAACTATCTGGCCTGTATTGATGTTCACCTGGGGCTGGTAGTGAACGACGAACTCCTCACGTTGCAGCGCATGGCGCAGATCGTTCTCGAGCTCCAGCCGCTCCACGATGCTCGCGCTTAAGGCAGGGCTGAAGCGCCGGTGGGAATTCTTGCCGTGCTCCTTCACGTAGTACATCGCTATGTCGGCGTTCGCCAGAAGGGTTTCAGCATCGTCTCCGTCGGCCGGGAAGACGGCGATCCCAATGCTAGGCGTAATGTGGAACTCGTGATCGGCGAGTATCCGTGGCCTACCAAAATCCTCCCGAATCCTCTTCGCAAGCTCAACCGCATCTCTTGCCCGTGCGATCTCAGGCAAGAGCAGGACGAACTCGTCGCCCCCCACACGGGCCACGGTGTCGGTTTCGCGGACGAGCGCCTTCAGTTGCGCGCCAACGCTTCGTAGCAGCTTGTCTCCTTCCGGATGCCCGGCCGTGTCGTTGACGAGCTTGAACCGGTCCAGATCCAGGAACATCACCGCCAGCATCTGGCTGCTACGGCGCGCCTGCGCCAGCGCCTGGGTGAGGCGATCCTTGAACAGCCTTCGGTTGGGCAGATCCGTTAGGGCATCGTAATATGCCAGACGCGTAATCGTGGCTTCCGCTTGCCCGCGCTCGGCGACTTCATCCTGGAGCGTCTTGTTGGCGCTTGTGAGCCTCGCCGCATGCTGTTGAACCGCCGCCGCCATGCTGCCGAAGGAACGGGTCAGCCGGCCAATTTCATCGTTCGTTGGCGCTTGGGGTGGTTGCCGGTAGTCGCCGCTGGTCATGCGCTCGGCCGTGGCTTGGAGCCTGCGCAAGGGGCTGCCGATGCTCTTGCGCATGAAGAGAGCCATGGCGCCGAATGCCGCGAGAGACACCAGCGCGAAGATGACGGCAATGTTTCTTGTGAGTTTGCCCTGAAAGGACACAAGGTTGTCTACATTGACGGAGACTCGCAGCACGGCGAGAGTCTGCTCACCGACGGTGAGGGGGATATAGCCGCTGGCGTGCGGGGCCCCTTGCCTGTTGACGAGGCTCTCCAGAACGATAGGCACGCCCTCCAGCGCTTGGCTCACGGCGTCCGGATCAGCCGTGGCAGTCGAAGCATCTGCTTGCGCTGCCGAATCTTGCTTCGTTGAAGACGCGGCCACAATCCGGCCATTGTGGATCAGTTCGAGGTTGATGTCCTGACGTGAGAAGTTGATTTCATTTAGAAACCCATCGTCAATGTCCCGGCCGGTGACCAGCCCACCGACGATGGAGCCGGAACTAGCACGAATGGGGACAACCATGGCCAGCACGAGATTGTCGCTGTTGGCGATCACACCTTCAGTCTCAATGCCGAGCAGAGCCAGCCTTAGAAGGTCGTCCTCCCCAGTGGTCACAGACAGCGGCTCGCTCTCCGCTCTACTTATGATTAGCTCACCAGTCTGGTCGACTACGTGAACGTCATCGAACCCGAGTGGCGCGGCCTCGACTGCGACTGTGACAGCGACTTTGGCCAGGTCCTGCGCGCCCACGGCGTCAGACAAGCCGGGCGCGCCGGCCAAGAGTTTGGTTGTCGCAAGTTGGTCTCGCTTGGCCTCATCGAACCGGCTGCGAATCACCTCCAGCTCTTGCTCGGCCCGCTCTCGGCCTGTCCGCTCGGTCAGGTCCCCTAGTCCCGTGATCAGAACTACGAGCAGAACCCCGAGCAGACCGGCCAGCACGGCGGCCATCATGAGGTTCACCCTGAGCCCCAGGCCCAGGTCGCTCAGGAATCGAGGGATCCGCATGCTCTGCCTTCCGTCCGGACTGGGACCAGCGTCACCAATGGCCCGCCTATTCCGTGACGAGCACGCCGGTTCCACGCAGCGCTGCTTGTCCTCGTTCGGAGCGCACCCAATCGATGAAGGGTTGTATTTCTGCTGCCCGCTCGGACAGGTAACCAACGCCGACTGGTGTTACGCTGGGATAGTCTGCCGCACTAGGCGGGATGCCATCCACTTCGATGGCTGACAGGTTAGCTCCGCTGGCGAGCGCCGCCGGCCAGGAGCCGAAGCCCACACTGTCCGGAGTCCCAGCAACAGCGTTCATCATGTCAGTCTGGCTGGTCAGGATTTGAGCCGTGGCACTTGAAAAAGGTGCATCGCCTAGAATGGAGGAGCGTAGCGCCTTTGTGCTGGACTCTTCCTCGTCCCGAACGTACATGATGATCTGGCGGTCTTGCCCACCCACCTGAGACCAATTGGTAATCTCCCCTGAGAAGATCGTTGCGATTTGCTCCGAGGTCAGCCCGGAGATGCCCACTGATGGGTGCGAGTAAACGGTCGCTGCCGACTTGCCAAGCTCCACGTAGCTAACGCCGCTGGCAGCTTCTTCGTCCTTTGGCGGCCTAGCCATGGCCGCTATGTCCAACAGGCCTTCTACCACACCTCGCACGCCGCCCCCCGTCCCAGTCCCGGCCAGCAGAACCAGGCGGTAGCCGGGCGTATCGGCCTCAAACTTCGCTTCTAGAGCCTGTAGGATGGCCGTGGTAGTGCCCGAGCCAGAGACTCTGAGCACGACGTCGGGATCACTCTGTGGCGCAGGGGCAGGCTGCGAACTGGACGACGCGCAGCCGACTCCGGCCAACGCGAGCAGAGCCAGCGTAGCGACCGCTCCCGTCCAACTCTCAAATTTGACGAACCTCATTCTTGAGTACCTCCCGATATGTGCATGGCCCTTGCCTGCATAGCAGCGAGCGGGGCGAGGATGAGCAGGCCGCAGCCGCCGATGATGTTTCCCCTGACCGAGGAGGGCAGGAGACTGCGGGTCCAGCCGAACGCCGGGATCTGATTTCGCAAGACGCTAACGATCTGTGTTGCTATGGCTCCTCGCTTTGGGGGCCTACGTGCTCCCTATTAGTGATTGTCGGTTCCAATAGGGCGGCTGACTATTCAACAATCTGGATACTTGACGAACGGCGGATGACGGGAGCCGGTCGCCCGCGGATGCGGCCGTTGCGCCGGCGGCCGGGTCAGATGGCCGCGGCATCCGTCTTAGGATGGTCGCCAAGATCGGCGGCCATCGCTTCTAACGATGGACTTGGGACGGGAGGCGAGATTCGACCGCGCAACAGGTACTCGGCGCTGACAGGCCGGCAGGCGGCGCGGGACCGCGCGCGCCCGGATGGCTCTGAATCCTAACGACGAGGCAGGCCAAGCGATGCAGTGTGCTTCGATTTCCTGCGTCGCCTGCGTCTTCTTCTTACTCGGGGATGGCGCCCAACTGCTGCATCATGCCCATCTGGTCGGTTACGCCCCAGTGCTCGACGGCCTTGCCGTTCGCGAACCGCAGGATATCGATGGCGTTGATGCTGATCTGTTTCCCAGTTGGCGCGAGGTCGAGGAATTGACCGTTGTGGGTGCCACTGATAGTGACGCGGGCCGCCACTCGATCTCCCTCGGCGATCATGTCTTCGACCGAGAATTGCAGGGCATCGAAAGCGTTGCGGAACATGGTGACGAACTCCTTCACGCCTTCGCGGCCTTGGGGTATGCCCGGGAACGCCTCGTGATCGATCATGTCGGCGTCGACCATCTCGTCGATGAGTTCCAGACGGCCCTGACTGACAACCTCATCGAAAAAGCGGCGTGCGATAGCCTTGTTCTCGTCTGACATGGACTGTACCTCCAGTACAACTACTGACTGTGGGGTGTGATCGATCTCTGTCTACGATAGCCCACGCTTAGTGTCAAGATATGCCTCGGCTAACGCCGGACGCCATCCGGTTCGGCGCTAATCCCGCAACTCACCGCTGGGTCGCTGCGGGGCCTTCCTCGCCATGATTTCGATTCGCAGCCGCCAAATCGGGCAGAATGGCCCTGTTCGGCTGTTGAGGTTCACACGTACAATGTGTATATGCTCAGAAGCGCGCTGACTTCGGTCGGGGTGCGAGCGCTGGTGCTCGCAGTGGCGCTTGCCGTCGTAATGCTGGCGCCCGCCGATGGCCCCCCTGCGGAGGCGGTGGAACCCGGCGTGAACTGCTCCTCGTACGACGGTACAACCTGCGTCGTCGAAATCGGTGATATCTGGTTCTGCAACGTGGCCTTCTCTGTGGAGGCCTGCCCGACGAGCGTTCGCGCGGGCGACACAGTGCGCTGGGACTACGCGAACACTGGGCTCTTCTTTCACACGACGACGGACTGCGGCATTGACTGCGACTCACCGACGGGCAGCCCGCTGTGGGATTCCGACCGCCTCCTCCCTGGCGAGAGCTATGAGTTCACGTTCGACACGCCCGGCACGTATCTCTACTACTGCACCATCCATCCCTCGACACAGCGCGGCACGATTCGGGTGCTTGAGTCTGCTACAACGCCAACACCAGGATCGATATCGACGTCTACGCCGACGGCGACAGCGCCGACGCCGACGGCGACACCGCCGACGCCAACGGCAACGCCATCGACCGCCGCCGCGATCGGCGATGTGAACTGCAACAGCAATGTCGACTCAATCGACGCGGCGCTCGTGCTGCAGCTCGTCGCCGGGCTGGTCGATACCCTGTCATGCGAGGAGAACGCCGACACGAACGCGGACGGGACGACAAACTCGATCGACGCTGCATTGATCTTACAGTTCACCGCCGGTCTCATAGACACCCTGCCAGTCTGAGGAGAGAGATGTGAAGAATGGGACAATTTGGTCAGCGGTCGCCCCAGCCGCTGTCGCTTTGGTGTTGCTCATCGGCAGCCTTGGCTACGGAGCGAACAGCACCATGGCCGGTGGTATGGGCATGATGCCGAGCAAGACCGGCGACCTTAATACGGACGGCACCGCGAATAGCCTGGACGCGCTTCTGGTGCTGTTCCACGAGGCCGGCCTTACGCAGCCCCCAGACGACATCGAGGCCTGGACGGCAATCGCGGACGTGGACTGCGACCTCGAGGTGACCGCGCTCGATGCCGCGCTGATCCTCCAAGTAGATGCCGGCTTGACCACGATTAGACCGTAGCGGGGCTTGACGACCTTCCTGGCGGTCAGGATCGCTGCGGCGCTCGTCAGCGCGGTGCTCCTCGTCGCGTGCGGCGGCGGTGGTGGCGACCAGTTGCGCACGACCCCGGCGGCCTCGGTCACGGCGGTCGATGGCGATGAGCCGCCCGGTGGTTCCGTATCGCCGACGAATGCCGGTATCGACGCCGGCCAGCTGCTCGAGAACCTCCAGGCATTGGGCGCGGGCGACCTCGACCTCCACGGACTTGTCGTCGTGCGTGGCGGTACCACTGTCATCGACCAGGCCTTCTGGCCGGCGGAAGGCGATACACCACACGACCTCGCTTCGGTCACCAAAAGCGTGGTTACGCTCGTGGTTGGTGCAGCTATCGAACGTGGTTATCTGCCGTCGATCGATGTGCCCCTCGCGGAACTCCTGCCGATCGATGCCGCGGCTCCCGCCGCAGAGCGCACCCTGGCCGATCTGCTCGGCATGCGCAGCGGCCTCGCCTGCTCGGCCGACGCCGGTGAGCAAGAGCTGCGCGAGCTGCAGGCGGCCGAGGATCCGGTCGCGTACGCGTCGTCGCTCCCGGCTGCGGGGCGACCCGGCGAGCGCTTTGCCTACTGCTCGCCGGGCTACCACCTGGTCTCCGCAGCGCTTGGGTCGGCGATTGGCCAGTCGCTTGCCGGCGTCGCGGCAGAGGTGCTGTTCGAGCCGCTCGGGATCGAGGATTGGTCGTGGGAGAGCGACGCGCAGGGGGTCACGCACGGATGGGGGGACCTAGCGCTTCGCCCCACCGACCTCGCCCGCGTCGGTCAGCTGCTGCTGCAGGGCGGGACGTGGTCGGGCCAGCAGCTTTTGCCGGCCGGCTTCGTCGCGGCGCTGCGCGCCGATCCGATCTCCGCCGGTGGCGACGACCGCTACGGCCTCGGGTGGTGGCTGCCGCCGGAACGGTACTCCGGTGCGATCGAGGCGGCCGGTCGAGGTGGGCAGCTACTGTTCGTCTGGCCCGAACAGGAGCTCGCGGTCGTGGTCACCGGCGCGTCCACCGACGCCCGTGCGGTCGCGTACGCCATCGCCGACGCCATCGCCGCCGACGTCGCACCCGACGAAACCGCCGACCGCGCTTTGCTGGACCACCTCCGGACGATTGCTGCGCCAGGCCCGGCAGGCCCCGTGTCGACACCCTCCGGCGAAGCCCGACTGGGAGCGACGTTCGCACTCGCGGACAACGAGCTGGGCATCGCCAGCGTGGCGGTCGATATCACTGGGGCCGAGGCGATCGTCACGCTCGGGATCGGCGGCGCCATACTAGAGCTCCCGGTGGGACTCGACGGCGTCGCCCGCATAGCGGCCACCTCTCCAACCGACGGACCCGCAGCGCTGACAGGCACCTGGTCCGGCACCGTGCTGACGATTGACTACGAGTCCACCAGGGGACCCGACCACCTCGATCTGGTGCTCGACGCCGGCGCAACAGATGGGTCCGTGGTGCTGTCGTTGCGGGACCGCACCGGGGAGCTCCCACCACTCGACCTTGTCGGAACTGCGCCCTGACCCGGAGCGCTAGTTGACGCTGAAGCCGACATACAGGCCCGCCTGGTAGTGAGTGGCGATGTTGCAGAAGAGCACGTAGCTGCCCGGCGCTAGCGCGACGGTCAGTTCCTCCGACTCGCCTACGCCCAGGTCCCTGCTCGAAGCGAGAACTTCCAGCTGCTCTTCAATGACCATGTACGTACTCTCGCTCAAAGGCAGCGCGTTCGGCGCGAGTCCGGTCTTGGCCAGCCTGAGGTTGTGGGGGATGACGCCTTCATTGATGGCATTGAAGGTCACCGTGCCCGCTGGTGCAGAATCTGTCGATACGGTCATCACCCATTCCCAATGTGGGACATCCACAATCACCCGCTCGACAGTGGGCGGAATCACCGGTTCCGTCGGCGTTTGCGGTGGTGGGGTGGGTGCCGCTCGGGTTGGGGGCGGATCTACCGGTTCCGTCGCGGCTCGGGTTGGCGTCTGACGTGCCGGCTCCGTCGTGGCTGCCTTTGTCGCTGTGGGCGCCGCTCGGGTTGGGGTCTGACGTGCCGGCTCCGTCGCTGCTACTTTTGTCGCTGTGGGCGTCGTTTGACTCCCGTCCTTGCCATCGCCGCCACACGCGGCGACGAGAAGCGTCAGCGATGCCGCGGCGACGACGCCTGCAAGTGCGAACCACCGTTTCCTGTGCATTGCTGCTGCCTCCTTGTATATGTCGTATACATCTAGGTTACCCATTTCGCCACTGCGTGCTGCCGGCAGCCGGGATCCGTGTCATCGTAGCCCAATCCATCCCATCGTCCGACTCCGCAAATGACGTGACGGCCGCTTGGATACTGACGGCGCCTGCCTGGTCACGGTGACGCCGCTGCTTCCTCTAGCTTCTGCTCGATAACCTGCTGAAACACCCCGAAGGGCTGAGCCCCCTTGACCGTCTCGCCGTTGACGAACAGCCATGGGGTAGAGGTGACACCGGCGTCCTCCGCGGCGTCCGTCTCGTCTAGGACGAGTTGCCGGTGTTGGCCGCTGTCAAGGCATTCGTCGAACGTCTCCTGGTCGAGTTCAAGGTCGCCTGCGAAGCGCTTCAGCCTGTTCGGGGCAAATGCCCCGCCGTTCTCGCCTTGCTGCCGGTCGAAAAGCAGGTCGTGGTATTCCCAGAACATCCCTTGGTCGTTGGCGCACTGGGCGGCCTCCGCTGCCTGTACCGACTCGGATCCGATGAAGGCCATGTTGCGGAACTCGATGCGCACGAGGTCGTTTGCGACGTACTCTTCCTCGATCTGGTTCCCGGTCGTCTCCGCGAAGCGCCTGCACATCGGGCACTGGAAGTCTGCGAACTCGATAATGGTGACGGGCGCGTCGGCCGCGCCTCGCGTGCGGCCCTCGGCGCTGATCTCCTGGATACGCTCGATGCCGCCTCCGCCTTGGCTCAGCTCCGAGACCGCGATAATCGCGGCAAACGCTGCAAAGGCGCCGACGACCATGAGCCCGAGGAGCCCCGGGCCTCGCGTCAGCCTGCGAATGAAGCTGCGCGAGCCGCGCTTCTGTTTTCGGGCTGCTCCTTTTCTAGACATGATGTTCCTCCCCTGAATCTGAACGGCTGGAGGCGTTTCGACCGTCGACCCCGCGGACCCATCTGGCTCTGCATGCCTGGGATTTGCGGGGGCACAGGAGGCCGCCTCCTGCCAGCAATTGTTGGTCAGAGTGTGGTTACGGCGACGCTATACGGCGCGGGGAGGTGTCAAGGGCGGAAGCAAGAGTGGTTCGGTGGGGGTGGTGCCCGTCGCAGGGGTGATGGCGCGAAGCGCCATATCCGGCGTCGCCGTGACTGAGGTATCGCCGGTGAGCCATACGGTGGATACGGTGAGGAATTCGGCGCAAGAGGGAGAAAGGAGATGGCATTTGCCATCCTCGTCCACGAAGATCACGGACGCAGCGGAACTACTTGGCTCGCCGTGGGCCGACCAGTTGTTCAGGAAGAGCGTACCCGCGACAATCGCTAGCACGAGCATAAGCGACGATATCACCAGAGCAAGCGCGAGCCTCATCCGCATCGACCTTGAGCTTTGAACGGGCGTCATGCGCACTCCTCTATGAGAACAACGGTGGCCGCTGCCCAGCATTACTATCGCTTGTAGGTGAGTGCGGCGGAAGGGCCGTTCGACCCAAATCGAACGGCATTTGGCTGTGGGATGGCGAGCCTCATTCGTATCTGCGGGGTGCGTACGCTGGGCTAATTCGGCCATCATCTGGCCTATAGCTGAACCATCTGCCTCCGGGGCAAGTGGTTCGCCGCAGTCCGTAAGCTGGCCTTGAACGCCCTCCTTGGGAAGCATCGCCTCGGAGGCTCCTCGGTCGACGGGTTGACCAACTGCGATTGGCGGCCGCTCGTGTATGATCCACCGCATGCTTACTAAAGGAAGGAGCCGGCATTGATGATGCAGCGACTTATGCTCACAATGATCGCGGCGGTGACCGTCGCGCTACTGGCCATCGACAGCGACACCGCCGACGCTCAGGAATCGGGCCCGGAGCCAATCGCACAATGGCAGTTTGACGGCAACGCCCTCGACGCGACCGGAAATGGTCACGACGCAACCCCGCTCGGTGGAGTTGAATTCGCCGGTGGGGCCGCTGTCATGGACGGAACAGATGATGCTTTCCAGGTCGCCGACGCGCCGGACCTCAGTCCAGCTAAAGCCATCACGGTAGAGGCATGGTGGAACGCTGTTGATTTCACCGGCTCCGGCAACAACGGTCTCGTGGACAAAGGGTTTACCAGTCACACGCCGCCGCACTACCAATACCAGCTGGGGGTCAACGGGACGGGATGGCCCGGTGGGCCTAATTTCGGTTTCTCGGTTACGGTTGATGGGACTGCTGTCGGAGCGCGGTACGACGGTTGGACGCCGGGTCAGACATACCACCTGGTCGGAACGTATGACGGCTCGGAAGTTCGTTTGTATGTCAACGGAGCGCTGGAGGCGAGCAGGGCGGCCAGCGGTTCAATTTCCGACTACGGGCAGGACCTGTTCATTGGCAGGTATACCAATCTCCAAGACGAGGGAGTTCACTTTCTTCCTGGAACGATTGATCAGGTGACGATCTGGGGTCGCGCCTTGAGCTCCGACGAGGTCGCCGATCTCTACAAGGGCCCGCGCACAGGCGAGGGCGAACAGCCGGCAAACGAGACGGACGCAGAAGAGATGCCCGATGATGAACCAGAGGCCACGGCCCAGCAGAACGGGGACGATGATGGCTCCGGCTTCCCCTGGTGGCTGATCGTCGTCATTCTCGTCATTGTTGCGGCGCTGCTGCTACTGCTGCTGTTCCTTCGCAGGCGAAGACGCGAAGAACCAGAAGCTTAGGTGCCCCTGACAAGGTTTAACTGCCGAGCAGGGCAAAAGCGTGGGGCGGCAGGAGACGGGCTAGCCGCGTCTTGAGGTTCGCCCAGCCGAGCCTTGACCGCCGACCACGTCACACGTCACCCGCCTGGCGGCGCACTCCGGCGGACAGAGCCTCTGCACGCCGGCTTGCGGAGGTTGGAGCGGGAGACGAGGTTCAAACTCTCGGCTCCTTCGGCTTCGCTCAGGGAAGGCCTCTGCTTGGAAAGTTGGTGGCTCTCTCTCTGAGCTACTCCCGTTCGCGGCCGTGAAAGCATAGGGCGGTGGTGCAACGTCTCAGTCGAGGTACGGGCCGCGGTGACGCGGCTCGTACTTGTGGCTCTGCACGTTCGCGGTCGCCCGGCTCGCTTGCATTGCTCAGGCCGGAGGTCTATACTCGCTCATCGCTCCGAAGGCAGTGGTCATAGCTAGGATCTTGACGCCCATGTCCGACCAGACTCAGCCCTTACATCGTATTCTCGTGCCGATCATGCTCGTAGTTGGGCTCGTCGCTGTCGCCTTCGGCGCCGCGTGTGGCGGGGACGGGGGTGATGCGCCGGAAGCAACCGCCACGGAAAAGCCTGTCGCGACCCAAGTCGATCCGACACCAGCGCCGTCGGCTGACTCGATCGCGATCGGGCTGGACTTCTGGCACGCGGGTTGGAAGGTGACACTGGGCGAGGCCACCCTGGGTCAGGACACGCTGGGTATCCGGACCGTTTCTATCGACGCGGTCTTCGACAACCTGAGCAACGGGACATCGACGTTCAATTCGCAGGTCGCCGTCATTTCGAGCGGCAACGCGTTCGGTGACACCGGCATCGAGCAGGACCTGCCGAACGTTCCCGCTGGGCTGAGCAGCAACGGGTTGCTTGCCATCCAGGTCGATGACGCATTCAGCCTCAACGACGCCACCCTCATCGTTGGCAACGCGGACAACAACCGAGCGGTCGTGCCCATCGGTCCCGACTCGCCGGACGAGTTCATCCCGCTGGAGCCCCTGCAGATCGCGGCGGCCGGAGGCGCAGAGGCTGGGCCGGTTGCATTCACAGTTACCGGAGTTGAGCTGCGTGCGGACCTGCCCGACTGGTCGGAGGAGGTCGAAGAAGGCCACCTCGCAATGATCGTGTCTTTTGAAGTCACCGTCGGCGATGGTATCCCTATTGGCGAAGGCGTGCTCCAGAGCGAAAACGTCGCGCTCAAGCTGCCCGACGGTACTGCCGTGGCTGTCCGCACAGACGGACGCAGCGGTGTCAACGAACTCCTCCAAGGCAAGGAAGGCACGACGATCCGGGACCTCTCGGTTCGCTTTATCGTGGACGAGCCCGCGGAGGGCCAGTATTCCTTCCTCGTGCGCGGACCATACGGTCCTGACCGGGCAATGGTCGAAGGCGAAGTCACCTTCGACGTGCCGGCGTCCTAGCCCGCTTCGCTCCTCGCTGCCTGCAACGTCAGCATGCAGGGCGGCCTATGCGGCAGGGCGATGCTTTCGATTCATCATCCGGCGGCACTAGTGCACCGCCACAACTGAGGATGTTCAGTCGCGCTTGGGGAATCCGAAGAGTGCACCCTGGAGGAGCGACGTCATGTACGCGCTCTGCTCCAGCGTCACGTAGATGCCCTGGACGCCTCCCTGATTCTCACGATGGTCCCGTGCGTGTTCTTCTGACCAGAAGAATGCGCCCTTTCGTCAGAATGCGTCGATGATGCTCGGGTCGGTCAGCTTGTCGAAGTCGACGATAGGGACGAAGACCAGCGGGTCAGCCCGTTCCTCTTGGACTCGACTGTTGACCTCGCTGTCTATCTCGATGTTCATCGGCTGAGAACAGTGCGCGCATTCCGTTCTGATGGCAACCGACAGAGTTTCTGCTCGTAACTGCCCTTGCACGAAGGGCACCGCGAATGCGTCGATCGCTCAGGCTGCGTAGATCTGCTCGCCCGTGTTGAAGGTGGCATGGTGCGCCGTCACATCGACAGTCACAGGGTACGCCCACGTAACCGCTCCATCACCGTCCCTAAACAAGTAGGTCAAGCCCGTCTCCAACTCGTCCAGAATGGCGTTCACTCGACTCAGAGAGAGGTCCAACGTTCGCGAGATGAATTCCGGCGACATCGGCTGTGCAACACGTGGAAGCTCATTCACCACGAGGTTGCGGACCTCGCGGTGCTCATCCGATAGGGACCGGAGCCCTGCCTCCATTTCCTGCGCCCTCGCGGATAGCTGGTCCCGCCACAACGCAGCAGGGATCGAGTTGATGTCCCGCCCATTTCCCACTAGCACAGTTTCGTCCATGTACCTCTCTCCTGCTAGCCTCGACTGTCCTCTCTGTCTTCTGGAGTCGGCTTCGCACCATGCCACACGATGGCCGCTTTCGTCTCCTGTCAGGATGCCTTTTCCCGCTCTCCTAGCATGTTCAGTTTGTAGCGTCGAATCTGCTCGGGCGGGATCATTCTGCCGTCCGGGTACACGAACACCAGCGCGTCCTCCGGGCACTGCACGACACAAGCGCCGCACTGCACGCACGAGTTGCCCTCGACGATGCGAACCTTGTGCTGCTTGGCGTCCACGAGGAGGCGGCCTCTGGGGCATACCTGCTGGCAAATGGCTTTGCCGTCACATAGCTCCTCCAGCAGGCGCACAGTGAGCAGCCGGTCTTCCTGCAGGCCGCTCTTGTCGGTGGGGGTGCTTCCCAGGAGCTCTACGCCTATGGCGAGACAGACGGCCAGGCCGGCCAGGCCCCAGCCCAGCAGCGAACTCCACTCCCGCCCACCGAGGAGCCAAACATAGGCGAAGAGCACGGCCAGGAAGACGGCTGCGACTGTGAGAGTGGGACGCAACCGTGGGTCGAAGATCGGGATCTTCTGTACCCAGCGGAACGGCTCCGCGCTTCGCCGGCTGGCCTCCTCCTTCTTCGGCAATGGGCTCGGGAGCCACGGCAAGGCCGCGAAGGTTCCGGCGGAGATGCCCCAGATAACGGCCAAGAGCGGCAGCGTAAGCGGGCGCCACCAAATCAACATCGGGATCGAGGCCAAGACCGAGATAGGGAAGGCCCACATGACGGCCATCTCGAGTCGATCGCGGAGATTGAAGCGCACCTCGCTCATCGCCGCAGTCTTCTTGTAGTGGTTCTGCAGGTAGGCGGGTATGTCCTCTGCCTGTACCGGCCCGAAGAGAACCCGCCAGCCGGTTCGCTCTTCCACCTCTCTGCGCTCCACGCCGGTGGCGGCGAGCTGCGGCAGGACCAGCCGCCGGTGGTCCACCAGGTCCGCTATGCCGCTGGTCTTGATGACGGACACCACTTCGTTCGCGGTCATGTATCCGCCGCCCGCGGCGCACCAAACGTTGATGCCGCGAGTCTGCGCGACGAGGAGGTAGCAGTCGAGGCCGCGGAGCGCGCGCCGGACTCTTCGCACCGTGAGGTCGAAGTTGCAGGTGAGGAAAACGGGCGACTCCCGGCCCGGGTTGCCAATGCGGACGAGACCCGTGCGGCAGGGGAACGGCAGGACGCGAAGGCCGGTCTGCAGCGCGTCCTTGGCCAAATCGATAGGTGTTGGCGGCAACGCTATCCGTCCTCTCGCTTCTCGGCCACGATGACCTCTAGGCCGCCGAGCAGGCTGTGCTCGGCGCTCCGGACAGCGAACCCGGCGTCCGCGATCGTTCCTTCCAGATCAGGCACCGCTTGGGTGGTCGTCTGCGTGAGGATATAGGTCAGCGCGACGAGAGGGAACCGCAGAACCCGGCTTAGAAGGCGAAGCGGCCAGCTTCTCGGCACGACCTCGTCGGCGACGACGAGCCGGCCCCCGTCGCGCAGAAGGCGGTGGCACTCTCGAAGTGTGAATCGCCGCTCGTCATCCGAAAGCTCGCTGAAGACGAGGCTGCTCACCACGACATCGAAAGTCTGCGCCGAAAACTCGTCGTCCAGGTCAACGGCGGACATCTCCATCAGTTCCACTCGTTCTTCCAGGCCCGCCACGGCTACCTTTGTTCGTGCGATGTCCAGCATTTGGAGCGAGATGTCGATGCCGGTGACCTCTCCCCCTCGCGCCGCGCAGAGAAGGGTCAGCGAACCTGTGCCGCAGCCGATATCGAGCACCCGCTCGCCAGGATTCGCCTGCTCGGCCATGCGCTCGTGGGCCTTGCGAAGCTGGCCGAGAGAGAGCAATTGGATGCCCAGGTCGTAGCGCCGCGGAGCCGACTCCAGCAGCCTCATCAGCACGAAGGTGCTCATCTCCCACTCTCCGGTTGCGTGGCATGGCCGGCGCCGTCGAGGAAGACCGAGACTGCCAGATCGGGGATGTCCGCCAGGTCCGGCCAGATTCCTTGCGATCCCCAATGGTGCACGTACAGGAGTGTCAAGATACCGGCGAACATCAGCGCGAGCTGGTCCGTAGGTTGGTTGTTTCGCACCTCCCCCGTGCTGACTCCCGCCGCCAAGACCTGTTCGACCTTGTTGACAAAGGGGCCGAGATGTTCGGCGATGAGGGGATAGGTCTCATTACGAAAGCTCATCGCTTCTCGAATCAAGACCTTGTGGAAGCCCTCCTGTTGACGAAGAACTTCAACGTCGGCGGCGGCGAGAGAGCGGAGACGCTCGCGTACGGAGCCGTGGGACTCGGCCTCCGCGTAGATCTCGAGCGCGCGCCGGCAGGCCTCAGTCAGTACCTCCGCGAAGAGCTGTTCCTTGCTCTGGAAGTAGTTGTAGAGAGTACCCTTGGCGAAGCCGGCGGCCAGTGAGATCGCATCTACGTTCGCGCCATCCAGGCCGTGATTGGCGAAATGCTGAGCGGCGGCCTCAAGCAGCCGCTGCCGTGACTCTTGTTTCGCTAGGGCCGTAATCCGTGCCATGACGCTCCATCTATATGGGTGACTCCCCACCCATATTACGGCAGGGAGGTGGCTCTGTCAATAGTTCCGGCGAAATGTCTCAAGG
This sequence comes from Chloroflexota bacterium, assembly GCA_029262675.1. Classification (GTDB taxonomy): domain Bacteria; phylum Chloroflexota; class Dehalococcoidia; order DSTF01; family RBG-16-68-14; genus JADFKB01. The sequence goes on from JAJCYW010000009.1 coordinate 25,874, forward strand.
GAGTGGCCGCCATTTCTGGCGAGCTTTGGCCGTTCCGGCGAGGCTCGAACTCGCGACGCTCTGCCTTGCGGGAAGAATTGGGTGAGATCCTGCAAGCGGCGGAGTTAACCGTTCCCTGGAATCAGCTCTGATGCTGTGGAGACGTAGAGTCGTTGCCGAAGGGCTGCTCTCACCCGGCCGAGTTGCAGGCCGTCAACGTCTACCGCGCCTCGCTCGCCTGAAGGCACGACGAGGTGGGTTCACGCCAAAAGCCTACCTTGCGTTCCGCACGCGGGCGTCGTGGGCGAAGGCTGAGAGGCCGCCGGGTGTCCAGATGGGCTCAGCCGTCGCTTCAGCCCGCTGATACTTCCGCGAACATTCTGTCGAATTCTTCTTCGAAGAAGAACCGCTCGCTGCCGAAGGCCGGGCGCAGGTCGCTGAGCCAGACGGCTTCCTCGTCGTACTTCGCGAAGAAGGGGCGCATGGCCCAGTCCGGGTCGCGGCCTTGGAGCACGCGCAGCGCGATTACCTTCTCGCTGCCGGCATCCGTGACGCCCAGCACCTCGACCTTCCCGGGATCGGCTGACATGCTGGGGCCACGCACTGTCCGCGCCAAGCCGCTAACCGAGTTGTGCGCCTCCCGGAAGATCTGCTGTGCACGGACCAGCGGCACGCTGAAGTAGTGCTGCGCGCCTGTATCTCGCGCGATGAACATGTAGTAGGGGATGCAGCCCAACTGCACTTCCTCCCGCCACATCTGCGACCACAGCTCCGGCTTGTCGTTGATATGGCGCATCAGCGGCGACTGCGTGCGGATTTCTGCGCCCGCATCTCGCAGCCGGCGGATCGCCTCTTTCACGACTGGCGTGCTCAGCTCGCGTGGGTGGTTGATGTGGGCCATAAACGCAAGATGTAGCCCCGCGCTCGTCACTTCCCCCATCAGGTCCAGCAGCGCGTCGGCATCGCCGTCCGCAACGAAGCGATACGGCCAGTAGGTCAGCGCCTTGCTCCCGAACCGGAGGGTTCTGAGGTTGGGCAGGCGCGCCTCCAAGAGCGGCCTCACGTAGCTTGCCAGCGTCTCTGTGCGCATGACCATCGGGTCTCCGCCCGTCATCAGGACGTCGGACACCTCGGGGTGGGCGCGCAGATATGCCACCAGCTCCTCCGCCGACCTAGCCGCGAACTTGAACTCGTCCATCCCAACGAATTGCGGCCAGCGGAAGCAGAATGTGCAGTAGGCATGGCACGTCTGGCCGTTGCTCGGGAAGAAGAGCACGGTCTCCCGGTATTTGTGCTGGATCCCGGCCAGGCGTTTGCCGTCCAGCGAGGGGACGTTGTGGGTAAGCTGGCCTGCGGGGTGCGGGTTCAACTCCAGCCGGATGCGGCGTGCCGCCGCCTCGATCTCGTCCCGCCCTGCTCCGCGCCGCAACAGCCCGGCCATCTCCTCGAAATGGTGGGGGAGCAGCATCTCGCGTTGTGGGAAATTCAGCACGAACAGCGGGTCGTCCGGCACGTCGTCCCAACTGATCAGCTCGTCGACTACGTATCTGTTCGTCTTGAACGGCAGAACCTGGGCGACCACCTCGATCGCGAACTGCTCTTCCTCCGACAGCAACTGGATCTGCGGAAGCTCGCGAAAGTTGCGCACCGTGTACGCCCGATACCCGACCGTTTCGTTCGGGTTTGCCTGCTGAGGCGAACGCGGGCTGCCATAGCGTTCCACGACACGCTCGCGGCCTGCGACCGAGCGAAGCATCCAGAACGCCTGCCGCCCGCCGTACGTGCTCCCGATGTCGAGCCGTTCGTAGTTCCCGTTTGGCTGGTCGAGCACTCGCATTTAAGTTTCTCCTTTCGTGGAGAGGCGCCCTTCGAGGCGCAACAAAAGGCCCGAGGCAAAGCCTCGGGTCTTTTCACCTCGAGAGCAGCCTCTCCTCAGTGCCTACGGGGTTAGCTGACGGGTTCGGCAGAAGGAGATCGCCTACTCGCCTCGGCGAGATTCACCCCAGAGATTGGGTCCCCCGCCCGCGGCGAAATCCGCCGCGGTTCGGCCTTATTCAGTTGTTCAGTCATATTATCGGCATCTGTCGACCTTGTCCACCCCCCGTGCGCGAGAAGGCCGCATCCCGGCCTGCTCGGCGGCGGTAATTGGCCGATCTCGTTGGGAGTGAAACGCCACACGTCACAGGTCTGTGGCCATATAGGCCGATCTCTTCGCAGCTCTAGAATCCGCAGAATGACGGCCGATTGCTGCTTGATTCTTGCAGAGCCGTTCCATGGCACACGCCTTCCAGCTATTGGCGGAAAGGGGGCTTCAGCGAGCGACTAAATGGTGTTTTTGGCTTCGGCTGGGATGCCCGGCCACCATGGTTCGCGGGCACGGGGCAGACGGTCATAGTTTCGGCGGTCTCGCCTGCAAGTAGATGTTTGGGTTGGAGCGGGAGACGAGACTCGAACTCGCGACTCTCTGCTTGGGAAGAAACGGGTGGGAGGGCGGACCATGTCGTGGCTGCTAATCCGCTAGAACCAGTGTCCTCGCTGAGGACCGGCGCGATTCGTTTCCCGCCACCGGCAACATCCGCGGTCAGGGGCCTAGTTGCGGAATCGTAAATCCGCAATGCGGGCACGTTGGAGCACCTGCGGGGGGCAGAGGCTCTTCGCACTTCGGACACGCGGTGGAACGGCGGGTGCCGCAGTGGGCGCAGAACTGCCAGTTCGGGACGACTTCCTGCTGGCATTCCTGGCATTCGTGCATGAACCGCTCGAATTGCTCGATGCGGTCGACCAGCGGTAGATCCTGAGGCTGGTTCTTCTCTTGCTCTTCGCTTTGCATGCCGCCGCCGTCCTAGCCTCCTGCTCGTTGCGCCAGATGCCTGTCAACCATGAGTATTCCCGCTCCGCTGTCACCAGCTCGCCTGAGCATCGAAAGAACCTCTGAGGCGGAGTTCTCTTCCTCGACTTGCTCGTTCGCGTACCACTGGAGCAATGCCTGAGAGACGTAGTCCTTCTCCGAGACGCACAGGCCGTAGATCTCGTTGATCGCGGCCGTGACCTTTTGCTCGTGCTGCAGCACTTGCTCGAACAGGTCCGTAAGCGAATCGAACTCCGCCACAGGCTCGTCGATAGCACCCAGAGTCACGCTGCCTCCTCTTTCACCGATGTAATCGATGAACTTTGTGCCGTGGGCCAGCTCTTCTGTCCATTGCAGACGGAGCCAATGTGCGGCGCCCGGCAGGTTCTGGGAAGCGCTGTATGCCGACATGCTCAGGTAGAGATGGGCGGAAGACAGCTCAAGCGCGATCTGCGCGTTCAGGGCATCGTTTATTGACTTCGATATCGTTGGCATGCGTGTCCTTCCTTATGATTGCCTATAGCGTGAAAGTGATTTGAATTGTCGTCACGCGTCGCACCAGAGGCGCTAGGAGCTGCTGAGTTCGTCGCGAATCCAGGTGCGGGCTGCCACCGACGACGGCAGACCGATCGTTGTCAGCGCGAGCAGCACAACGTGATCGAGCTCCGCGTCGGAGACACCCATCGCGTGCGCCTGACGTGCTTGGGCTCGGACCGCGCCCTCCAGTCTGCCGCCGACCGCGATCGCGAGCTTAACGAGCCGCCGAGTGCGGTCATCGAGCGGCCCCACCTCGTGTGTGGCTGACCCGAGCGCTTCGTACGCCTCGGCGACCTTTGGATACTGCTTGGTGAAGTCCTGGTACGGCTGTGGAATCTCGTCAGTCATGGTTCCTTCCCTTCTTGGTGCTGCCTGTCGTTTCACGAACGATTGCCGGTCCGACCGCTCGGGTTAAGACTTCGATCCGCCGCGATGGACTCGGTAACTTGTGGCTGGTCCCCCAGTGTCGTCTTGTCATCTTAGCACGGCCGCCGATGAAGTCCGCGTGAGGGCATAGTTGGCGCTGGTTCATCATCGTGTCACGGGCCCGAGGCCGACCGGGCTCAGGCCGAATCCGCTCAGTCGCTGGAGGAAGTCGGCTCAACGAGTGGCGTCAACCCTCCGGACGCGAGCGAACTCTGTCAGCGCAGAGCGCTGCAACATAGCAGGCGGTGTTGCAGGTTCTACGAACCTTTCCCGAGCTAGAACATCGAGGCGCGAGTTTGGTGTTCCCTCTCCACCAGAGCGGCGACGTTCACTCCAGAATCGACGGCCTGGTGAGTCCCACAGCCATAGCCACCGGCGTCGCAGCCGACGTAGAAGAGCCCCCGGATTGGCGCTCGAGCTGAGGGCTTCTGGCTGCCACACTGGCCGACGATCTGGGCCAGGCCGATGCACTCGCCACCTTGTCCGGGGAATACGTGGTCTCTGGTCAGGGTGGACACGTGGTGGGAGCTATAGCGCTCCTTGGACTCCGTGTACCGCTCCACGTCGGGCCAGAGCTTGTCGACCATCTCCTCGAGCTTACCCCACCACATCTCGGCGTCGGGTGCGTCGGGGTCGGGCGAGCAGATGGTGCCGACCAGGGCGCACTGCTTGCCCTCGGGCGCAAGCGAGTCGTCGTAGAGAGAGGGGACCACGACGAAGGTGATCACATCCTCCGGCGGCTCGCCGGCCTTCGCCTTGAGGAAGCGTTCAGTGTCCATGACACTGTCGTCGGAGAAGGCAAGGTACACGCCGCGGTCGAAGACCGGTTGGCTCAGGAAGTAGCGGACGCCCATGATGCCCCAGGAGGGAATCAGCCCCTTAACATAGCTTACGTATGTCTTGTCGAAGTGCTGTTCGCCCACCATGCGAAGCACGGTTGGCTGAATGCCCGCGTTGCTGACCACGATGGGCGCGCGGAAGATGCCCTGCTCGGTGACTACGCCGGCCGCAGCGCCCTCCCCCACGATGATACGTTCCACGCGTGCCTTGGTGATGACCCGGCCACCGAATCGTTCAACCCCCTGGACGAAAACCTCGGCAACCCGGCCATAGCCGCCGCTGCTGTAGCGCATGGCCCCACCCTTGGCGAAGTCCTGATGCGTCCTGATCGCTTCGGAGGCGGCCAGCAGGTCGATCGGTACGACGAAGACGATGTTGGACCACATCGCCAGGTAGCTATAGATGGGCTGCGGGACCTCGTAGCGCGACAGGAACTCGGCAAGCGTGATGTTATCCAGTTTCTCGATCTCCTCCGCCGGCATGGAGGTCATGTCGGCGAACAGGCGGCCCGCCTCGGGGAGCTCCTCCTCCGTGAGGCCCAGCTGCTGAATGAGCGCCAGCGGTCCATCATCTTCCTGCTCTCCGGTGGGACTTGGGGGCATCTCGTAGCGGCCTGAGCGCCCCTTGTAGACCAACGCGCCGATCCCGGGTGGCGTGAGCAACTCGACCTCGTCCTCCATGTCGAGCTCCTTCAGGACGGCGTGGAACTGAGAATCGAGGCTGGGAGCGCCGACGATCGGCCAGAGCTCGTAGCCAAAACCCTCTTTCGACATGGTCATGGCCTTGCCGCCGACGGCGGCATTCTTCTCCAAGAGTAGGGTCTTTAGACCTCGCTTGGACAGCAATGCCGCGCAAGCCGAGCCACCAAAGCCCGAGCCGACTACGATGGCGTCATACGTTTCTTCCATATGTTGTCCCTGCCTTCCGCCTGTTAACCCTCTTCACACGTGCATACGTGCGGCGCTCCGATGTTCTCCCGAAAGCGTACAGTCGTGAGCGGGCCGGTGTCAGGGGCCAATTGTCCCTGATTCTTCGCGCAGCGCCTCGTGCGTCTCATCTCTCGTGCTGATTGTACCGGCCTCGGAACACGCCGTACTGGCACCTAAGCGTGTTTCTCCAAGCGACCGATTGCGCTTGTGGTAGAAACGGACCAGAAGCTTGCCGACGCAGATTGGCTGGCGGCTTTGACCCGAAGTCTTGGGGACGTTGGTGAGGTGGCCACCGGCGATGCGTCAGGAAGCGACGACTGAGTTGGCAGTCGAGACCACAATTGACACTGCTTCGACCTGAACGTGCGCTACTTGAACGAAGAGCACGGTCTTTACAGGCGCTCCCCGCATGCGCCTGCTCCAATGCCGTGCTCTTCGTCTACGCCTAGCCTACGCAGCGACAGAGCACGGCCACCATACCCAATGTTATCCGAGATTTAGGCGTTGCCCTTCGCGGCATTACCTAATGAGACTATCGCGAATGGCCATTACGGCAGCCTCGGTGCGATTAGAAACGCCCATCTTCACTCGAATGCTTCCGACTTGCTTTCGCACCGTCAGAGTACTAGTACCCAAGCGGCCCGCAATCTCCTTGTCAGTCAAACCTGCTGTGACAAGCCGAAGAACGTCGACTTCGCGATGTGTCAGTCCATAGTGCTTTGTCCTAGCCGTCAAGTCGCGGACGATGCAAAGCACTTCATCCTCTCCAAGGCTGACGATGCGCGCCTCGTACGTGTGCGTCCCGTCGTCCAAATGGAGGTGGTACGTGTACGTAGTGGCTTGCCCCGTCGTAATCACCTGCTCTATGAGCTGCATCGTGCCGTCAACAACATCGCTGGGAAGCATGTTGCTAATGTTCTCGCCGAGAAATTCGTCAGGTGTGCGGTAGGGCTCCACGCCTTCTGCAGGTATGTAGTCGAGGAGAACACCACTTCTGTTCACGCGGAATATCATGTCTGGAACCGCGACCAGCAGTTGCCGGTTCGTGACTGGTCGGCCCTGGGCTTGCTTTTTGTGAGACCCTCTTCCGGCGGTGCTCATACCTAATTCTAACCACAACAGGCAACTCTTGGCCACGGCACGTTCGCATCGTTCGTCTTCGGGCTGGATGCTTCTTCGCTAGCCCATGCGTGTCACGCAAGTGAACGCTAGCTTTTGTCTCTCGGCGTATTGCTCGCTGTCTGTACACTTCTCGCTTGTGGCAACAAGAGGACGAGTGCTTCTGAACACCGGCATTGGCGCTGGACTCGTCTTCGGGCCGGGGTCCAGAGTTCCTGCGTGGCTAATCTCCTTCGTCTCTGCCCACAGCGACTCTCCCAGCGCTCAAGCGGAACGCCCGAGGTTGCCGGGCCGGCACCTGGCGGCGCCCGCCAGCCGGTCGCGTCGCGGTTCCCGACAGGACAACGGACGGTCAACTTGCGACGGCTCTGGCAATGGCGATAATGCCGAACGCCACAAAGAGCCCAGCGGCCCCTACGCTTATTACCCGGTGCGGTAGCCGTGTTCCCGCTATGAGCCCAACGCCTATTGCCAGGGCGTCGGCCAGCACCATCCCGACGGTTGAGCCTAGCCAGACACCGACGGCATCTTCGGTGGTGCCAGCGAGCGATACGGTGGCGAGCTGCGTCTTGTCTCCAAGCTCTGCCGCGAAGAACGCTGCAGTTACCACACCGAATGGCCCGAGGAACGAGGTCGTTCCGCTGTCCTGTTCTGAAGGCTCGAATCGATCTCCGCGGACGCTCCAAGCAGCGAAGACAAAGAACGAGAGGCCGACGATCGTCAGCACAAGTTGCTCCGGGAAGAGTTCGTCAAACGCTCGGCCGATAACAACCGAACCCAGGTGCACGACGAGCGTCGCCACCGAGACGCCAGCGAGGACTATCCACCAGCGGAAACGCGTGGCAAGCCAGAGAGCAACCAGTTGGGACTTGTCGCCGAGCTCAGCAACGAAGATGATCGCGGTGGACAAGAAGAATGCCGACACGGGCGTTCCTTTCATTCCTTGTCGGAGAACCAGTTAGGATGAGTTTGTTGCCTGCCAGAGCGATGGTAAAGGGCCGAACAGCCTTTCCGAACCTGTGACGCGGGGACTCTTTCTTCACTCAGGGGGAATGGCAGAGGTTACCAGGCCGGCGCTTGGAGTTGGCGCACGCCCTATCCGGCCGGGATACTCCCAATGTTGGATAACGGAATTCGTCTGCGACGTCGATACCTACGTAGCGAGGTGAGTAATCTGGGCTAGAAGCGAAGGCTACCTGCATGAATACAAGACAGTGGGTGATTCCGGCGCTCGTCGCTGTCATCGGCGTCCAACAAGACTCGGCTTCCGCGCCGACGAACAGCGCTGTGGAGCCGCCGCAGTAGCGTAAACGCAGCGGGAGGACTTGGCGAGCTAACTAGGCACGAGGAGGACAGCGATGGCACATCAAGGCGCAGTAGGCAGCACGCAGGTCGTGGACGACGCGCCCGCGAGAGAAGTGGCAGTGCAGAAGTATCAGCGATGGACCCGTGCCAGCCGGCTAGCGTTGGCGGCTTTCGTCGCTCTCGGATCCCTTACTCTTGTCTGGCTGGTACCCTGGCTACCCATAGGAATGGACACGAACAGCTACTCTCCAGAGGTAGCCTTCTCCGTATTCCTGCTCGGGGGTTTCGCGGCGGCTGGAATTCTGGTGTTCGCTTTTCGCTGGTCCGCGCAGCGCCAAATGGAGCGGTTGGCAGCATGGACTGAGCTCTCAAGGTCGCTTGATGAACTCACGATGGCCGGCGTGACCTCTGGCCAGAACGAGTAATCCCCGAGCTCGCATCTGCAATTACTAAGGAAGGGTGTCTTCCCCCAAGCTCTGATCGCGAGGACCAGTTTCCTCGAGCGTTGCCGTCGCTATTACCCACCAAGCTTGCGGTACATCGTCACGACGGCCGCGCCGCCGAGGCCGAGATTGTGCTGGAGCGCGACCTTGGCGCCTTCGACCTGGCGCTTCTCGGCCATGCCACGCAGCTGCCAGTTCAGCTCGCTGCACTGGGCGAGGCCCGTCGCGCCGAGTGGGTGTCCCTTCGAGATGAGACCGCCGGATGGGTTGACGACCCACTTGCCGCCGTACGTCACGGCGCCGGAATCGATCAACTCGCCGCCCTTGCCTTCATCGCAGAGGCCCAGGCCTTCGTACGAGATCAGCTCGTTACATGAGAAACAGTCGTGTAGCTCGATCACGTCCACGTCCTCCGGGCCGAGCCCTGACTGTTCGTAGACGGCCAGCGCTGCCTTCTTCGTGAGATCTGCGCCAACCATTTTGATGCAACTCTTCTCTTCAAAGCTGCTCGGCAGGTCGGTGGCCATGGCCATGCCGATGATCTCGACCGCCTGGTCCTCCAGTCCGTGCTCGCGCACGAACTTCTCACTGGCGACGATCGCCGCGCCGGCCCCGTCGGACGTGGGGCAGCACTGGAGCTTCGTGAGAGGTTCGTAGACCATCTTCGCGGAGAGAATGTCCTCCAGCGAGTATTCCGTCTGGAACTGTGAGTAGGGGTTGTTCACGGAGTGCTGGTGGTTCTTGTGGCCGATCTTGGCGAACTGAAGGGCGGTCGTGCCGTACTTCTCCATGTGCTCGCGCCCGGCGTTGCCGAACATCTGGGGCGCCGGCGGCGCCTGCGCGAATCCGCGGAGCTCAGCCATTACCTTGACGTGCGCCTCCAGCGGGTTTGCGCGGTCGGTGTACTTGATGCCCAGCGATCCCTTCTCCATCTTTTCGAAGCCCAATGCAAGCGCGCACTCCGCGATCCCGCCCTCGACAAACTGCTTCGCCATGTGGAGCGCAGTGGAGCCGGTAGCGCAATTGTTGTTCACGTTGTAGATGGGGATGCCGGTGAGGCCTAACTCGTACACGGCACGTTGACCAGCCGTGGAGTCGCCGTAACAGTAGCCGACGCAGGCCTGTTCGACATCCTCATACGCGATCCCGGCGTCGGCCAGCGCCTTCGTTCCGGCCTCCTTCGCCATGTCCGGGTAGTCCCAGTCCTTTGAGAACGGCTTCTCGAATTTCGTCATCCCGACGCCGACGACGAACACCTTGTTGGCCATGGGGCGCTTCCTTTCCTGGACCGCGCTGCGGTCGCTGGGTCGTTCGTTCAATAGAGGACAGAATCGCCTTATCGTATCGCGCTGGGCGAATCCTGCCAAGGCTCTCGAAACGTGCTCTGCGCGAGCCTTCTGCCAGCCAGGGGAGAGGTCGCCATTCCGGCGGCCGTTACCATTTCATGTCGGCGTTGGGGCGGGAGACGAGGTTCGAACTCGCGACGATCTGCTAGGGAAGCAGAGGTGTGCGGTTCTGAGTCAGATCGAAGCTCCAAACGCCCAAACTGTCTCGTCGGGAACGATACGAGCGGTTAGAGATCGCGGCGGAGCTGGCGGACGCCCGGGCACTTGTAGACCGCCTCGAAGTCGGGATGGAGCTTCTCGTCGACGACCTCGTACCCAGCTTTCTCGTAGGCGCGCTGAGCGTTGTCGTTACCGATGAACACACCGATGTCGGCGACGGTCGCGCCCTTGGATCGGCCGCGCTCCATCATCTCAGCAAGCAGTTTGTCCACCAGACCGCGCCGCCGGAACTCGGGCTTCGTCGCCACGTTCTCCGTGATCCAGGCGCCTGGAGCGTGCTCCGTCTCGACCAACGCGATGGTTCCCGCGCGCATCCAACCTTTGCTGATTTCGTCCTGCGTCATGCCAATCTTCCGGCAGGCTTCCGCGACGCCCTCCTCGAACGAAGACTCAGCGCTGAAGTAACCCGTCAACGCGGCCGCGGGCGTGCCGTCGACTTCGGCGATAATGAACCCCTGATAACTACCCCAGTGTTTGGTCCCCGTCGTCGCGAACGCCTCAAGAAAGCGCAGCGCGTCTTCTTCGGAGCCGCCGACGAAGAAGTCCCACATGCCTTTGGGGAGGTGCGAACGAAACGCCGTGAGCTGCACCCAGGCGATGAACGGCACGTGCTCCTCACGCGCGTCGATGATGCGGACGTCTAGCGCTTCTCTGACCATGACTGGATGCCTCCTTCCGGCAGCCGCTACGATACCACAAACTGACGACGGAACCACGAGCTACGTGCTTGCCAGCCTGCAGAAGTGTTTCCGAGAAGCAAAGCGCGCCGGCTGTCGGAGGCAGAGGGCTTGGGCGGGGGGCAGTACTGGGTTGAACCTGTGGAGCCGGAGACGAGTTTTGAATCTCCGGCTTGCGAAGGTGGCCCGGGCGCGTTGTCCTAGGCAAGGACCTTAGTCGCCTCGGCCAAGTTCATGCGGTCACAGTGACGGATTGAGGGGAGGGTAGACACGAGGATGGCCGCCAGAACCAACGACGCGACGACGACGTACGTCCGCGTGCTCACGTGGAAGAGCATCGAAAAGAACTCCGATTGGAAGGATGCCATCAGGTAGGACGATGCAAGCGTGCCCAGGACGAGGCCCGGCGCCACGGCAAGCAGGCCGAGCGCCAGCGACTCGCCCAGGAGAGCCGACGCGACGAACCAAGAGCTCGAGCCCAACGTGCGCATGGTCGCTATCTCGCGTTCGCGCTCGAGGACATTCACGGTCATCGTATTGAAGACGATGGCGGCGGCCATCACCATGCAGAAGGCCACTACAAACCAGATCATGACGCTGAACAATGCCAGCACCTCCTGGAAGTCGTTTCGCATCTCGTCCTTAATCTGGACGCCCGCAACGCCCGCCATCTCGTAGAGCGCCATCTGCACAGGTTCGTTCTTCGACGGAGAGGCAGTTTCGATGAGCAGGCCGTTGAAGCCAGCGGGGAGGCCCAGTTCTCCCTCCAAAGTGGCCATTGATAGATAGGCAAGGCCGCCCATTGCTTCATTGCTGACGCCCCCGACTTCCAGCGAAGCCGTCCGGCCGCCCGTCGAGATGTTCAGCCGGTCGCCGCGTCCCACGCCAAGCTTGTCGGCGACGCCTGTCGGCAGAATGACCTCGCCGCGTGTCAGGATCTCTCCGGCATCGCCGCCGCCGTCCAAGTCGAAGCCGTGGAGGCGCTGCTCCGGCTCCATCGCCAACAGTTCGACGTTGGTCGCCTCCGAGCCGGAGGTCGCTGTTGCGGGTGTCATGTAGATGGGCTCCGCCATCGTCACGCCGTCGATGGCTCTCGCCTCCGCGAGGCTGTCTTCTCCCTTGGATGCGGAGAATGCGGCAGCGACATCCCAGCGGTCCGTCTCGCCGAACTGCTTGTCTATAGTGAAGTTCATACTGTCGAAGGTCGAAAAGCCGATGACGAGGAGGAGAAGTGCGAGGCTGATGGCGCCCACCGTGTAGAATGTCCGCCGGGGAGCGCGCCAGACGTTGCGGAGCGAGACCCGCAGGAGCATGGGCGGACGCCGGCCTAGAGCGAACACACGCTCGACCTGCGAGGAATAGCCCTTCGTCAGCGCGACCTCCGGGGAGGGGCGCATCGCTGAGGCGGGCAGTAATCGCGCGGCTGACCACGCTGGGACGGCGGCGGCCACCAGCGACACCAGCAGGCTCACCAGCACGCCCACCAAGATAGGGACGGCCTGGAACTCATTCGTTACCAGCGGGATGTCCAGAGCTGCCGCGTAGGCGTCGGTGAGGGCGTACGAAAGGCCGTACCCCACCGCGATTCCGCCCGCGGCGCCCGCTGCCGCGATCACTGCTGCGATCAGCAAGTAGTGCCCGATGATGGCGACGGTCCCGTAGCCGACCGCTCGGAACAGGCCGATGATGGTACGTTGGGCATGCACCAGGCGGCTCATGGCGATGTAGATGGCGAATGCTCCGACAGCCAGGATGAGCGCAGGTAGCAGCGTCGCGAACTGCCGGCCTCCCTCCAGGTCGAGCTCGGTTGCGGCCTTGCTGGGCTGATCCTCTGAGAACGTCGCGACCTTCACGCCGTATGGCGCCAGGACTCCTTCCACGGCCGAGAGCGTTTCCTCCCGGGCGGCCTCGTTGCTCACCACGACGCCGACTTCGTTGATCTCTCCCTCCCGTCCGAAGAGTTGCTCCAGCCGGGTCTCCGGCAGGAAGAAGACACCAAAGCGGCGAGGGCTTGCGAGGAAGTCTTGTTTGCTCTCCGCCAGGATGAGGTACTCGGGGCTCGAAACGATGCCTGCGATCTCGAAATCCTTTAGACCGCTCGGCGATTGGACCTGAAGCGTGTCGCCGGGCTTCAGACCGTAGAAGTCGGCGAATGCAAGCACAGGCAGTAAGGCGTCCGTGTCGCTCGGCTGCAGATAACGGCCGACTTCGATTACGATGTCGTTCACTTCGGGGCGACGGTCTGCCGGCACGCCGACAAGCCGCGCCTGAACGAGGCGGTCCCCTGGTGCCACGAGGCCCGTATCGATGACCTGCCGGCCCACCACCGCTTCAACGTTCGGCAAGCCTCGGATCTCTTCGACCGTCGACGCAGGCGCACTATCGATCTCCACGGTGAAGTCCGCGAAATTGGTTTCGCGGTACGTCCGGTCATAGGAGCGACCGATGTTCTCGAAGGCCACGGTCAGACAAACGTAGACCGCAATCCCGAGCCCGATGATGACCATGAGGGCCCCGAATTGGTAGCGTCGCGCAAGGATGTCGCGCAGCACCAGAAGGTGGATTTTCTTGTTCATCCCGATGTCGCCATGCTCTCTACCACTCGACGTCCGCTGCCGCGACCGGCTCGCTGTTGACCTCGTCTGATTGGACGCGTCCGTCGCGCAGACGAAGCGCCCGGTTGCCAATAGGCGTGATGGCGCTGTTGTGCGTCACCAGGACACAGGTCTTGCCGCGCTCAGATGTGAGGCTCTGGAGAAGGGCAAGGATCTGCTGGCCGGTGCGGAAGTCCAGGTTGCCTGTTGGCTCGTCGCACAGGAGGATGTCCGGGTCCTTGGCCAGTGCGCGGGCAATAGCCACGCGCTGCTGTTCGCCGCCGGAGAGCTGGCTGGGGAAGTGGTCGCTCCTTTCGCTCAACCCGACGAGGTTCAGCAGCCTCTCGGCCGTCTCGTCTACGGAATGACGGTCCTGCATGACCAACTCGGCGGCGAACTCCACGTTCTCGCGGGCGGTGAGGGTGGGTATGAGATTGAAGAACTGAAAGACGAACCCGATGTGTTCGCGGCGGAAGCGGCCCAGGTCGCGGTCGGACAGCGTCGCGATATCGATGCCGGTGTAGGCGATGCTGCCGCTGGTCGGCCGGTCGAGACCGCCGAGCAGATTGAGCAGCGTGGTCTTGCCGGAGCCGCTCGGGCCCAGCACCACGATGAGTTCGCCCTTCTGGAACGCGAGGTCGACGTCGCTGAGGGCGGTCACGTTCGCTTGCCCGCTCTCGAAGACCTTGGCGACGCCACGCAGGTCGAGCAGCGGTGCTGACGTTGAGAGTGGCGGCGTGTCGCTGGTGGAATCGTTCATGCCTGTTCTCTCCAGTGCATCGATCAGCAGTCAGCGGGTTCATCGCCCGGTATGCGGTCCATTGGTCGGCGCTCGCCTCCTCTGGATTAATGACCCCGATCTCAGGATGGCCTGACTGCCGCGGCGCTGTCACGGGCTGTTGGGCCTTTTCTTCGGATCCAGCGAGCCCTTCTTGCGGCCGGAGGCTGTTCACGATCAACTCTGATTCTTTGCCCGGCCTCTGACCTTGCTGTGACTCTCGATCGTTAGCTGCGTCTCTCCGGGCTGAGGCTCAGGGCAATCCGGCGCCAGGTACGTCGACTCGGACGATGCAAATCTGACCGTCGGTCTTCTGAGCAACGTCGGGCCCGCTGCCCGAACAGGTGCAGATGAATAACGTCCGGCGATCGGATCCACCGAGCATGCAGGCGTAGGCGTTGAGATTGCCGGTGGAGATTGTCTGCTTGACTCGACCGCCTTCTGCCACCCTGACGACGCGCCGGCCGCCCGCGTCGGCTACCCAAATGGCGCCTTCAGAGTCGAGACAGATGCCGTCGGGGTAGCAACCCTCGAGTTGTGCGAAGACCCGGCGGTTAGCGAGGGAGCCATCGGCTTCGATATCGAACGCGGTAAGCCGCGCGGCGAAGGTTTCGGCAACGACGAGGGTCTTCCAGTCGGCCGAGATCACCGTGCCATTCGGGAAGGCAACTCGCTGGCTGCCACTGCGGCACGACCATCGGGATCCACGCGCACAAGGCACGTGGGGTCTGGTGGTTCGCCGAAATTCCCCACATAGGCCCGGCCCATGGCGTCAACCACCATATCGTTACACGGGCCGCTCGCCAGAGCCGCTAGGTCGGCGACGACCACGAGCTTGCCGTCTTCGAGTCTCAGCAGACGCCGGTCCAGCATGGAGACAATGAGTAAGCTCCCGTCCGGTGACCAGCCAAGGCCGGATGGCTGTTGTGGTATCTCGGCGATCGTTTCGATGTGTCCCTTGAGATCGGCGGCTAGAACGCGGTGCGTGTAGAAATCGGAGAACCAGAGCCTGCCGTCCCGCCAGCGCGGGCCTTCCGGGAAGGTCAGTCCGTCAAGGAGGGTCTTCAGGTCGCCTCTGCTGCTCATCAGAGATTCCGGCTGCGGTGCGGGCGCCGGCATCATCCTGCCACCGCGGCTCTGAATGGGCGATCCGATGATTCTATGCCGCGTCTATTCGGGCTAGCGTGCGTGCGCGGTAACCGCAGGAACCGATTTCGGCGATGGCTTATCGAAGCCCACACGCCGACGGTTCACACTATGTGTTGATTTGTGTCCGTCTGACCCTATGCAGAGTGCTACGCCGCTGTTGTAGGATATGGATGCCGTGGGAGGTGACCCCGACCGGAAGAGCTTTCGCCGGGGCAACCGAATGCTGAAGGAGCGTGCTATGGAGAATGGTATGAGAGGCGTCTCTGTTGTAGGCGCGGGCATGACCCGCTTTGCCAAGTACAAGGATCGCGGCCTCAAGGACCTTACCAACGAGGCGGTGACCGCTGCGCTGGAGTCGGCTGGCATCGACAAGAACGTGCCACAGGTGGCGATCGTCGGCAACGCGGCCGCCGGGCTCAACACCGGGCAGGAGTGCGTCCGCGCTCAGGTGGTGCTGCGCGAAATGGGCATCGACAAGATCCCGATGGTGAATACCGAAAACGCATGCGCCAGCTCATCAACTGCGTTCCAGCTCGCCTGGCTCTACGTCGCGTCCGGCATGTATGACGTCGCTCTTGCCGTCGGCGTCGAGAAGATGTACTCGGCGGAGGGAGGCGCCAACATGGCAACGTTCAGTGCCGGCGTCGACGTCGAACAGCTCCGCGAGATCATGGAGCGGCTCAAGCCGCCGTCGGAGAAGAAAGCCGGCGTTGAGAGTGGCGCGGGGAAGTCGCGCAGCCTGTTCATGGACATCTATGCGTCCGGCGCGCGGGCCCACATGGAGAAGTACGGAACGACAAAGGAGCAGTTCGCCAAGATCTCCGTTAAGAGCCACATTAACGGCAGTCTCAACCCGCACGCGCAGTACCAGGACCGATATACGCTCGAGGAAGTCCTGGCTTCACCGCTGATCTCGGAGCCGCTGACGCGCCTCATGTGCTCGCCCATCGGCGACGGCGCCGCAGCCGCCATCCTTGTTAGCGAGGAGAAGGCGAAGCAGTTCACTACGAAGCCCGTCTGGGTGCGCGGCTCCGCCCTCGTCTCTGGAGCTGACGACCGCGCGAAGGTCGGCAGCACGAGCAGCCGAGCCGCTGGGCGAGCTTTCGAGATGGCTGGCATGACTATTGAGGACGTCAATGTCATGGAGGTGCATGACGCCACGGCGCCCGCGGAACTGCTGCTCTACGAGGACCTGGGCCTGTGCGCCGAAGGTGAGGGCGGGCGGCTGGTCGACGAAGGCGTGACCGAGATCGGCGGGCGGTTGCCGGTGAACACCAGCGGCGGTCTTCTGGCGAAGGGCCACCCGGTAGGCGCGACGGGAGTCGCGCAGATCCACGAGATCTGGCTACAGCTTCGCGGCGAAGCAGGCGAACGCCAAGTCGCCGGTGCGAAGGTAGGCATGACGGAAAACGGCGGCGGTATGGTGCGCGGCGAGGCCGCGGCGACAACGGTACACATTCTCGCGACCTAGGCGTTGCGACGGAAAGCCAGGCAGAACGAGGCAATGACTAATCGTGCATGATCAGCCCGCCGTGCAGTCGTCCACCAAGGCGGAGAAGAACCGAGACGGCTGGAAGCCGCGCCGGCTGCCGGGGCCTGCAAGATGAATCGAGAGACGGTTCTCTCCGAGCAGCGGAACGGGGTGGCACTGCTCACCTTGAACCGGCCTGACAAGCTCAACGCATTCAATGACCAGCAGTACGATGATCTCCGCGACGCGCTCGCAGATGCCGAGGCCGACGACACGATCAAGGCGGCAGTTATCATCGGTGCTCCGGGCGCTTTCTCCGCAGGCCAGGACCTCAGCGAGATGGCGACGGCTCGGACCCACGACGATGGAGAGCCCCATGGCTTCGGGCCGTTCATCGATCGATTGAGTACGTTCCAGAAACCCGTGCTGGCAGCGGTCAACGGCGTTGGTGTCGGCATCGGCCTGACGATGCTGTTGCACTGCGACATCGTCTATATGGGTCGATCAGCACGGATCAGGGCGCCGTTTGTCTCGCTGGGTCTCGTGCCGGAAGCAGGCAGCAGCTTTCTGCTGCAGGCGATTGTCGGGCCTCAAGTCGCCGCGGAGCTTCTGTACACGAACGCATGGATTGACGCGGAGAAGGCTGTTGGCCTGGGTCTGGCCGCGGATGCGTTCGACGATGACGAGCTACTGGAAAAGACGTTGGAGAAGGCGTCGGAGATCGCGCGGCAGCCGCTCTCCGCGCTGCGGCGGACGAAGCAGGTGTTGCTCGACGTTCGGGCGGATGCGCTCACGGAGGCACGGCGGCGCGAGGAGCCCGCTATGGCGCTTTCGGTCGGATCGCCGGCGAACGTCGAGGCTATTCGGGCCTTCCGCCAGAAGCGCTCGCCGGACTTCGCCGACTTTTGAAGGGACGGGAACCCATGCGGCTGGACCCGTCTTGGATGGCGCAACGCGGCGGCATTGCAAATTGTGATATAGGAAGGCCTACTGTAGGCAGGCCTACTAGGGAGTTCTGCACTGTGAAGTGGAGGTGTGCACATTGGACGTTCTAACTGAGGGAACCGCGGAGTACCTGAAGGTCGACCCGGACGGCTTTCGAGAGTGGGTGCGGGACCACAAATCGCGGGCGCTGGTGAGCAAGCTCGTGAGCGAGCAGGAAGCCGTCGAACGCCTGGTGGCCGATGGAGATTACTTCGTGTTCGACTGTGCTGAAGCGATGCGGGGCCCCATGTCGTTGATCCGCGAGATCATCCGCCAACGCAAGAAGGACCTGTGGATTGCGGGCAAGTTCACTTTTTTCATCCCGTCGATGCTCGTCGCCGCGGGCTGCGTCAGCAAGGCCGACATGGGATTCTTCTTGGGCTGGGGTTCCGTCATCAACAAGGCGGTCCAAGAAGGCACGCTCAAGGTCTATGAGTACGGCAACACGGTGATGACCATGCGGCTCAAGGCCGGGGCCATGGGCCTGCCCTACATGCCGATGCGCATCTTAGGAGGGACGGACACGTTCCGCTATTCGGCCGGCAAGATCATCGACGATCCGTTCACCGGCGAGCCCATGGTGGCGATGCCCGCGCTCAACCCCGACGTGGCGGTCATCCACGTCCACCAGGCCGATGTCTACGGAAACGCCCGAGTCTTCGGCACGGGGATCGCCCACGTGGAGTCGGCGCTTGCGTCGCGCAAGGTTATCATCTCGACCGAAGAGATCATCGAAACCGAAGAGTTCCGGCGCGACCCCGGGCGAACCAGCATTCCTTACTACGCCGTGGATGCGGTGGTACACGCGCCCTTCGGCGCCTACCCGGGCGAGTGCGCCGGCTACTACGCATCCGACCCCGGCGCCATCATCGAGATGGGCGCGGCGGACAAATTGGACGCCTGGGACGCCTACCTTGAGAAGTGGGTATACGGCGTCGCCTCCCAAGACGAGATGATGGAGGAGCTTGTTGGAATGACCAAGCTCAGAGGGCTCATACAGCGAGCGACGATTAAGGAGGGCTATCGGGCATGAACGAGATGAAGAAGGCCGTTGGAACGCCGGCGACGACGTTCAGCGAGCGGGAGTACGAGATCTGCGTCGCTGCTCGAATGATAGAGGACGGAAAGAGCTATTGGGTGGCGATCGGTGGCGGGCCCCTCTACGCGGTTCTCCTGGCCCAACGGCTCTACGCTCCTTCAGCCATGTACGTGACCGAGGACGGGGTGATCGGCCCCGAGCCGCTTCTGCCGCTGGACCCGCTCGTGATAGGCGTCGCCTCCAGGCCGAACTATCGGGCCCTGATGTGGAGCACGATGAACGGCCTCACCGAGCACGCTCAACTCGGACACATGGACTACGGAATTCTCAACAGCCTCCAGGTGGACCCCTATGGCAACATCAACTCCACGTGGGTGGGCGCCTACCCGGAGGAGGGCCGCCGGATGAACGGGCCCGGCGGCGCCGACGCTATCGCCTCGGCCTGCTGGCGCGTGCTCCTGATGGTGGATCAGCAGAAGCGTAAGTTTGTCCCGGAGGTGGACTTTATCTCCTCGCCCGGCTTCTTGGACGGGAGTCCTGGGGCGCGCGAGAAGGCCGGCCTACCCCGCAATACGGGCCCCTGGCGGGTGGCGACGCCCTGGGCTGTGTTCGACCACGATGAGGACAGCCGGCACCTTCGTCTCATTGCCAGAGCTCCCTTCGTGACGGTGGACCAGATACTCGCGGAGATGGACTTTCGCCCGCTCTTAGCAGACGAGATCGAGGTTCTGGAGCCTGCGACGGAAGAAGAGCTGCTCATCCTGCGGTCGGAGCTCGACGTAACCGGACAGAACACCGGCGTCGGCCGGTGGGTGGCACAGGCCGAAGACGGGTCGTGGAGCTTTGCCGAGGATAATGGCTGATTGCCGGGCAGGTACGAGCCGTGCGGTGAGCGCAGCGGCTCCCGTGAAATCTGAAGGAGGCCTCCGATGAGCACCGTGCGGCGTGAAGACCGAGAAGGCGGCGTCCGCCTGCTCACGCTCGACCGGCCGCCGGCGAATGCAATCGAGGAGACGCTTCTCGGCGACCTATCCGCTGCGCTGGACGACGCGAGGATGGACGACGCCGTGCGCGCGCTGGTGGTGACAGGATCCGGCCGATTCTTCTGCGGAGGCCTGGATCTGAGCGCGGCCCGCGCCGATGACGACTTCGGCCGGATGCTCCTCGACGAGTTCCGCGACGCGCACGTTCGCCTGCTCACTATGCCAAAGCCCACCATCGCGATGGTAAACGGGCACGCAATCGCCGGCGGGCTGGTCCTGATGCTCGCCTGCGACTACCGGCTGGGACTAGACGGCGACTACAGTATCGGCCTTAACGAGGTGGCGATCGGCGCGTCGTTTCCGAAGATCGCTTTCGAGATCGTCCGTCTGCGATTGACGCATGCGCAGGCTAGCGAACTCCTCCTCAGAGCAGCGATCTACCCGGCGAGCGAGGCGCTGCGTCTCGGTGTGCTGCACGAGATGCTTCCCGCAGACGCGTTTGAGGAAACTGTCCTGCGCCGCGCTGCTGAGATGGGCGCGTATCCCCGCGAGGCGTTCGCGCACACTAAGACGGCCCTTGTGGCCGAGGCCGCGACGCGTGTGGAAGCTCAGTCGCCGGAGGAGGCGGCCAGCGATATCGCTGTCTGGGTAACGCCGGAGAGCCTGGCTGCGCGGGCAGCGCAGCAGGCCAAGTTAGGCAAACGTCCCGAATAGGCCGAGAACTTCGACGCGGACAAGGCGCCTTGTCCGCAAGGCAGTTTGGAAGAGAGGAAGCGATGCTTGCGGCACGATTAGTTGACGCAGGGAAGCCCCTGGAGTTGCAGGATGTTCCCGTACCTGATGTCGAAGGTGACCAGGTGCTGGTGAGAGTGGCAGGTGCGGGAGTCTGCCATACCGATCTGCACCTCCTGGCGATGCCGGGCGGGATAGTCCTGCCGCGCACCCTGGGTCACGAGAACACGGGGCACATCGAGCGCCTGGGCCCTGATGCGACCGGGTTCCAGGAAGGAGACGCCGTCGCCGTCTATGGAGGCTGGGGCTGCGGGGCCTGTGGTCTCTGCTTGGGCGGTGAGGAACAGCTCTGTGACATCACGAAATGGATCAGCTATGCCCTGGACGGTGGCTATGCCGAGTTCTTGCTGGTGCCACACGTCCGCCACATCGTTCCGTTGGAGGGACTCGACCCGGTGGAGGCTGCGCCCCTAACGGATGCCGGCCTGACGCCGTATCGTGCCATCAAGCGCGCCGCGCCGCTGCTTCACGGGAGTTCGACGGCCGTGGTCCTCGGCGTGGGCGGTCTCGGCCAGTTCGCGGTGCAGATCCTGCATGCCATGACCGGCGCGCGCATCATCGCTGTGGACACCGACGAGTCGAAGCTGAAGCGCGCTCGGGAATGGGGGGCCGACCTCACGCTGATGAGCGATGCGGAGGCCGCAGCCACGATAAAGGAACATACAGGCGGCGAAGGGGCGCAGGTCGTCCTCGATCTTGTTGGCGAAAACGGCACGCTAGCGCTGGCGGCGCAGAGCGTCGCGCGCGGGGGCCGGCTTGTCGTGGTCGGACTGGCCGGCGGCTCGCTCAGCTACAACTTTCTCGCCGTGCCCTGGGAGGCGGAAGTCGTCTCAAGCGCCTGGGGAAGCCGCAGCGAGTTGGTGGAAGTGCTCGAGCTGGCCCGCCGCGGCCACATCCAAAGCCGCGTTCAGACGTATCCACTCGAGAAGGTCAACGAGGCCCTGGAGGACCTTGAGGCAGGCGCGGTCGATGGTCGTGCCGTGGTCACGCCGGGAGCAAAGGCCTGAGCAGGACGGCGGCAGCATTCGTTGGCCTCGCAGTGACTTGACACTCGACTCACTGCGAGTCAGAATCCGCGTGGCCGGTCGTGCGACAACCCGGCCATCACTAGGAGCCAATCGGGCAGGGCGAGCTAAGGGAGGCAGATCATGGAGTTCAAGCAAGTCATTGGCAACAGGCGTTCCATACGGTTCTTCGAGCCGGAGAAGCCGGTCGAGCGAGAGAAGATCCAGACGATGTTGGAGGCTGCGAGACTAGCGTCGTGCGCTGTCAACGCGCATTGGGCGAAGGCAGTCGTCATCGAACGCGACAAGCTGCCGGAAGACAAGTTGGAGCAACTCAAGACTCCGGTGACGGCGCTGAACGTGGAGCTCGCTCCCGTCCACATCTACTGGTACGCCGACCTGAGCGTCGTCAACCGGATCGAGGGCAGCCGCCTCAAGGAGTTGGTGGACGTCGGAGCGCTGGCGCCTACGCACGGCTGGACCCACAAGTTCGTGGATGAGCTCGTCTACCCGCAGATCCTGAAGCCGATGACCGAGAGCCCGGGCTACGCCGTTGCCGCCGCCGCCGACTGCGGGATCGCCATGTGCCAGGCGCTGCTGACGGCCTTTGAAGAGGGTCTAGGCGCCTGCTTTAGCGCCTTCACTCCCAACATCGCCAAGGAAGTGTTCAACGTTCCCGACGAGTGGATCCCTCTCTACGTTCTGCTGGTCGGCTATCCCGCGGAGTCGCCGGACGGCGGCGGCCAGCGGCCGCGACCGCCGTTCGAGGAGCAGTATTTTGACGGTGCTTATGGCACACCGTTCCAGCGCGACGATGCCGTCGTAGAGAAGCTGAAGCAGGCGAACATGATCCAGCCGCCCGCAACGCCCGGCAACCCGGAGCGCATGGACGAGATCAAGCGCCTGGCAGAGCGCCTCGGCCTGCCCCTTTAGCGGCTGAATGACAGACCTGCAACCGCTGATGGACTACGCCACGGTGCAGACGTGGCTCGATGATCTGCGCCGGCACTGGGGCGACGACACTGACGGCGTCAACGCGGAGCGTCTCGATATCCTCGAAGCGTTCTGTAGGTTCGCGGACAAGGACCCCGACAGCGTGATCGACGAGTGTCTCCGGGTAAAGGACGGCGAGAAGGTGGTGCGGGCCAAGGGCCGTCGCCGCTACGCGGACCTGATCACGCAGTTCCAGGCCCAGGTCGAGGGATCGCGGCTGAAGCGAGGCAAGTGGGGCAATACCGTCCGCAGCTTCCTGATCCACAACGGCATCTTGCTCCAGGCCGGGCTGCAAGGCGGAGATTCCGCGGACGAAGGCTGACGCCGTCTCACGAGCAGGCCCAGCCCAACTCCCCGAGGTTTGGCGGACTTCCGGCGCCTGTCTGCGGGCCACCTGTTTCGAAGGGTAGAACGAGTTCGTTTGCAGACGCGTTTGCAGATCAGCGAGCTAGTCGGGCGGTGTGAGGAGTGGGTCTGTCAGCCCGTTGTCCTTGATGAGTTGCTCCGGCGAACGCACGCAACCATAGTCGTAGCCTACCAAGCCATCCTCCAAGGTAAGTGTCCAGCCGAGGGGGCCGAAAACGTCAGCGCGCTCCGGTTCAAACGAGAGAACCACCACATATCTGGGGACTTCGCTAGCGGTGCGAGGCAAAGGCGGTACGCGGTACACGCCGTGGACTCTCGATTCTGGCAACCGTTCGTTCAGTAGCCGAATCGTGCCTTGGACTCCACGATTTATTGGCACAAACCCGCCCTTACAAGTCACGACGTAGAACGCCTCGACTAACGAGCCATCGACCTGTTCTGGTGGGCAGGTTGGCTCTGTGGCGAGCTGCTGCGGTGTCGCTCTACACGGGACATCTCTGGGTCGAATGAGCGAGATCAGCATTTCTAAGTCTAGAGACTCAAGCGCGTCGATGACAGCGTCAACGTCGGGAATCCCCGTGTCGGGTAGCGGCGTGGCTGTGCTTGAGGCAGGCACTTGTGTCGGTGACAGGTCTGGCGTCGGCAGCGGCGTCGTTGTGCTGGCCGGAGCGAGC
Organism: Chloroflexota bacterium; assembly: GCA_029262675.1. Lineage (GTDB taxonomy): Bacteria > Chloroflexota > Dehalococcoidia > DSTF01 > RBG-16-68-14 > JADFKB01. The sequence goes on from JAJCYW010000009.1 coordinate 49,369, forward strand.
ACTTGTGTCGGTGATAGCTCTGGCTGTTGGAGCGGTGTCGGGCTTGCCAAGGGGCCAGAGTTGCTGTCCTCGCCGCCACCACACGCCGCGACGATGAGCCCAACAACTAGACCTGAGAGTACCCCTGTACGTAGTGTCATGCTCGCCATCTCCTACTGTGATGGTCGGAGTGTAGCACGCAGTGATCAGGCAAGTGGCGAACCAAGTGTTGTCAGGTTGCTTCGCTCTCCGTAGTCGCGTGGGCGCGTCGCACCGAGGCCCCTTACTTCGTGAGAAGGCCGGCGTCGATGACGAACGGGGAGCCGGTGACGTACCTCGCGCGGTCGGAGGCGAGGTAGAGAACGGCCTCCGCTACGTCCTCGGGCTCGATCCAGGGCACGGGCAGTAGGTTGCCGGCCGAACGCTCGGCGATCTCCTCTGTCGTTGCGCCTTCGAGAGACGCCAGGCCATCGTTCATCGGCGTATTGACGCCGGTCGGGTGAATGGAGACGACGCGGATGCCGTGGGGCGCTAATTCGAGCGCCCAGGACTGGGACAGGCCGGTCAGCCCCCACTTGGAGGCGGCGTAGTGGCTGAGCCGGTTCATCCCGCGCAGTCCGGCAATCGACGAGTTGTTGATGATAACGCCGGAGCCCTGGCGTATCATGACGGGGATCACGCGCCGGCCCACGAGCCAGCTACCCTTTAGGTTGATGTCGATCATCGCGTCCCAGGCCTCTTCCGTGAGCTCATGCGCGAGGCCGTAGGCGCAGATGCCCGCGTTGTTGAAGAGGATGTCGATGCGCTCGAACTCCGCGACCGTGCCGTCAACGGCGGCCGAGATGGCGTCGTCGTCGCGGACGTCTCCTTCGAACGTCAGGCAATCGGAACCGGCCTCGCGGCACTCCGACTGAAGGCTGCCCAGGTCGTCCCCGGAGCCCATCGCATAGCCCGGGTAGGGTAGGGGCTTGGCGACGTCGAACCCCGCGATCCGGGCGCCGGCCCGCGCGAGGGCCAAGGCTGTGGCGCGGCCCTGGCCGTGGGCAGCGCCGGTGATGAACGCGACCTTGCCGGCGAATTCGCGATCTGCCATCATGCTGTTCCTTCTGCTGGCGTCGACCCGTCCTTCCGGTACGGGTCCAAGAAGCCATCAAGCTCGACATCGAGCGCGTTGTTGAAGACGTTGGTCGCGACCATCAGCGCGCCGAATGCGGTGAGCGCTACGATCTGTTCAGCGGTGAACGTGGCGGCGAGCCGTGTATACGTCTCATCGGGGACGCGGGCGAACGGCTTCGCGAGGCAGCGGCCAAACTCGACGACGGCCTCTTCGCGTTCGTCGAGCTCGTATCGGTCCGGGTCCTCGCCCGATTCGGTGATGATCTGCCGGAAGAACGTTGAGCAGACCAGGCAGTCATTCTCGCTGGAGATCGCGTGGGAGAAGAGATTGACCAGACGCTCGCCGAGGAACGGCTGGACGGTATCGCGCAGCGCGTACCACTCCATGAGCGCGTGGAATGCGGGCGGGGAGTGGAGCAACGTTCGCTTCATGCTCGTGATGCGACCGTGTTCACGGACCACCTCGTCGTGGGCTGCGCGGACGGCAGGTGTTGCTTCGTCGTACTCAACGGGACGGATGCGTGGCATGTGCTCGCTCTCCTTTCTGTGGAGCCGTCTTCGCGCCGGTCGAGAGGCGGGCGTCTCTGTGGTCGCTCCCATGTGCAAACACAGGCGGACCCGCGGCGACCAACAGGCGCTTCACGCCTCCTCGCTAACCTCCAGTACCATCTCGGGCAGTGATCGCCGCGGCGTTACTTGAGGTTCCTCCGCAGGGTATCCGAGCGGGAGGAGAGCGACTGGGCGCAGCGTCTCTTCCGCACCTAGAGCCGCCCGCACGTTGTCTTCACGAAAGGCCCCCACCCAGCATGCGCCCAGACCGGCGTTGGCGGCTGCCAGTTGTGCGTAGGCGCAGGCGATGGTCGCGTCTTGAATCGCGAACATCGTTTCGCCGTGTGGACCGTATTTCACTGCGGAGGCGGCAGGGTCAGACAGGAAGACCAGGACGACGGGAGCTTGCGCGACGAAGCCCTGGTCGAACGCGGCCAGGGCCAGCAATCGGCGGACCGACGAGGCCCGGGCGACGGCGACTCTGTACGCCTGCAGGTTTCCGGCGGAAGGCGCTCTCCTGGCGGCGCGCAGGATGGCTTCCAGGGTGTCGCTGTCCACGTCGCGCTCCTGGAACGCCCGGATCGAATGCCGCCCCTCGACTACGTCGACAAAGTCCATACGCACCGATCTCCCTGTTCCGCCCGCGCGATCACAGGGGCGCACCTTTCATCCCCATTCGACCCTTGACGTACTGAACTTCGCCCAGGTGCTCCGCCGTATGGCCGATGCAGAAGAATGACAGGATGTCCTCCCTGCTGGCACTGCTAATTATCGGGTACACGTCCTGGAAGAATGGAAGCGGTATCTCGTGGGTTGCCGCCTCCCCGTCCAGCCCGTCAGCGTACGTCTGGATAGCCTGACGGACAGCTTCAGCGTAATCTAGAAGGTCTTCCAGTCGTAGGTGGATCTGACCGATCTGCTCACGACTCAGGCCGCTCCCGAACGGGGGGCTCCCCGGTTCGGCTACCGGCAGCCGCTCCGCCCAGCCATCGGACGTGAACACGCTGGGTTGTCCTATGAGGAGGCCATGCACGATCTCGTCTTCCGATCGGTAGGCGTGCCACAGAGTGAACATGATGTGGTTGGGATGGTCCTCGGGCTGCCAGTGGAGCTGGTCGCCCGTCAGCCCTTCGCAGATGAGACGGGGGTACCAGTGCCAGAACTCTAGATTCTTGCGGAGTGAATCGCCGACGCTCATCGTGAGTCTCCTTCAACAGACAGGGTCTTTCTTGTCTGAACCCGGTCCTAGTCGACCGGCCCCCTATACGCTACCACTCGCTATGTTAGTCCGATGAGCGCCCTGGCTCCAGGCGGAGTGCGGCTCCGCCTGGAGCGGCAGGTCTTTCAGTATTCAGGCAGCCGCCTGTTAGCTTCCATCGCGGTATCATGGCGCATCATGGCAATTCGATTGCACAACGCGTTGCCCTTAGCCGCGCAGTTGATCGGCAGCTCGGCGCGGCGGCTGCGGGGACTGTCCGCCGTCGACGTGCCGGCCGAGGGCGACCCGTTCATTATCGTCGCCGGCCCGGGACGCTCGGGCACGAGCGCTGTCGCACGCGTGCTGCACGAATCCGGCCTCTCGATGGGTTCGCACTTTCGAGACCCTACCGTGGAGAACGCCACCGGCTTCTACGAAGAGCTGCCGGTCTGTTACCTCAACGACAAGATCATGGCCGAGTCCGGCATGGCGGGCATTGGTCACTATCCGATGCGGTCGACCGTCCTGGTCGCGGCCAGGCGTTATACGAGCCAACTAGCGGCTCTCGCGGATACAGACGTCGCGGGTTGGAAGGACCCGCGCTTCGGCGTCACGCTGGAGGCGTGGCTCCCGCATCTGCCAGGGCCTCCCAAGCTCATCATCTGCCTCCGCAGCTCGGAGGCGTACCTCCACTCAATCTCGCAGATGTTCGGCCTCGTCGACCGCGACATAGCCGAACGCTGGTGGACAAAGATGCTGCGACGTCTGCTGGATGTTGCCCGCGACTACGACCTCGACGCGACCTGCGTGGAGTACGACGACCTCGTGACACGACCCGCAGAGACGGTCGCGGAGCTCTCCAAGTTTGTCGGTAAGGAGCTGGATGCTTCCCACGTGGAGCCAAAGCTGCGCCACTTCGCGTACCACATTCCTCATCGGCTGGCGCCGCTCTACAACGAAGTACGCGCGCTGGGGCCACACGCCACGACTCGTGAGGTTGAGCCCGCGCCCGCGACGCCCGAAGCCGTTGACGCGTACATGCGGCAGATCGGCGACGTGGACACGCGGGTCGAGTCGGCAAGAAACGACTGGAGCCGCCGCATCGGCGCGCCGGACTTGCACCTGGTGTCCTACCTGGATCGAGGCCTCGACTCAGCACACGTCTACGCAGAAGGCAGGGAGGCATCGCAGGCCTACGTCGAAACGTTGAGCGAAGCGCAGGTCGAGTTGGGTGTGTTGATACCCCCTGCGGGTTTCGGGGCATACCACGAAGCGACGCGGGCCGCGGTAAACGACGCGAGACTCGTCGCGCAACTCACGCTCGAGGCGGCCGAGCAGCGCCGCGCCGTGGAGGACGTAACAGATGCCTACAGGCTCCGCCTCTCACCAGAGGCCCTCGCCAAGAAGCAGAAACGGCGGTCAAGAGAACTCGAGCGTGCCCGGCGGGCGGCAGAGACACAACCTGCGCGTTAGGCCCCGCGCTAGCCTGCGGTTTACTTTCGTTCCAGTGCGTCCATCGCGCGTGGAGGGCGTCCGGGCTCGGCAGTTCCTGGAGCGAGCGGTTGGCGGCCGGGCGAGCTGTGCGGGCGGATGGGCCATCCGACTCTTCTAAGTCGAGCCTTGCGCCCCGTGCGCGACGCCGCCTGAGATGACACACTAAGTCATGCAGATGAGCCAGCCCGTCAATATTCCGCTCTCGGAAACGGCCGAACCGTCCTCAGCGGGAGCGTTCTGGCGGCATGACCCTCCCTACCACCTCTTCCTGCTCACGAGCCTGGCCTTCGCTATCACGGCCGGCTTCACGCTGGCGATCTTGGCGCCCCTGAGCATGGCCCTCGAGTGGGGGTGGGGACGGCATTACTTGCCGCTCACGCAGGCGCACGGCCAGGTGCAGGTCCTGGGCTTCGTGGCGCTTTTTATCATCGGCATGGCGTATCGGCTGATGCCGCGGTTCTCAGGCCGGCCGCTCACTCCTCGCCTGCTGGCGTGGGCATCGTGGCCGATGCTGTCGCTGGCGGTGGTGCTGCGACTGATCGCGCAGCCGGCCGGCGAAGGGCTGTGGCAGCGCACGCTCCTGGTGAGCTCGGGCTGCCTCGGCATGCTGGCGGCGACGGCGTTTGCCCTGGTGGTCGTGGGGACGCTAATGCACCGGCAGAGCCGAGCGGAGGCAACGGGGTACTTCTTTGTTCTGGCTGCTGCCTTCTTCGTGCTGCAGGCCGGGATTAACCTCGCGCTGGTCGTCCTGGCAGCCCAGCGCGGCGAGGACGTGATTAGAGCCACGGAAGCAGCCGGCCTGCTGCATGTCCAGTTCTACGGCTTCATCGCCATGTTCATCTTCGGCGTGGCCTCGCGCGCGATCCCGACGATTTCTGGACTGCCCCGGCCCCAGATCCAGGCCAAGGCGGTGGCCTTGGCACTGGCGGCGGCGGTGCTGGTGTACACGGTCGCCTCGCTCTGGATCGGCAGCGGCTCGCGGAGTGAGGCGCTGGTGCGGACGGAAGCGGTCTCGTTCGCGGCGCTTGGGCCGATCTTTCTCGCTGGCGTTTGGGTCGTGGGAATCTTCCGGCCGGCGGCCAACCGGCTCGCGGGGGCGTCGCAGCACCACATCTGGCTGATCCGGGCGGCATTTGCGTGGGCGCTGATCTCGGCCGGGCTGAGCGCGTACTACGGCGTACGGGCAAGCGCCGGAGGCGACTTTCTCCCGGTCTTCGGCGTCGATGCCGTGCGACACGCGGCTGGCGTCGGCTGGGCCACGACGATGATCGCCGGCATGGCGATGCTGATACTGCCCGAGTTCGCTATCCGCCGGACGCGCCATCCAACCGAGCGCTGGCCGGCGCTGACGATCCTCGTGTTGCTCAGCATGGCGGCGGCGCTGCGGGTGGCGGTGGCGGTGGCGGCGGCGCAGTGGCCGGACACCGACCGCTACTGGCCGATGGCGGCTGGCGGGATGCTGGCCGAAGGCGCGCTGCTGCTCTTCGCGGCGCTGTTCGTCGTGAGCCTGTGGCAGAAGCAGTCGATTGTGGCATCGATACCGTTGCGGCCGGCGGGGAAGTGATCAGCGTCGGCGGCCGGGCCAACTCGTCAGTCACGTCGCTGCACGTGTCCTCGGAGCGCTCGGATGACGGCTTATACGGTGCTTTGCTCAGACGGCAGATGGCGCCACGGTTGCGGTAGGGGAGAAGACGGCCGGGAAGGGCCGCCTCTATCATGAGCCGTTGGGGTTGGAGTGGGAGACGACGCTCGAACGTGCGGCGCTCTGCTTGGGAAGTATTGGGTCGCTGGCTTAAGAGTCGGGGATGATCCGGTTTCCGGTATCAGACCTGACTCCGTGGCGATGCCGGAGCCAGGGCCGCGGTCGTTCGCGGGCCCTCGTCACGCCTTCACAATGGTGTGTTGTTCTAGTCAGGCCCGCATTTCGGCGATCCGAAACTCACTGGCGGAGCCGGCGGCCGCGCTCCAACATCCAGACGCCAATGCCGCCTCCGAACAGGCCGAGCGGCACGGCCAACGCCGGCCCGAAGGCCAGATAGGTCACGATACCCACGGTGAGGCCAACCGCAACGAAGGCCAACGGAGCAAGACGATGGAGGTGCGTGCCGCTGAAGCCGATGCCGTCGTGTTCGTCATCGTGCGGGGCGGACTCGTCTGGCTCGTTCATTCGATCTCCACTGCAGCACGTCGAAGAGGATCCACCTAGACCGAGGTTTGCCGTCCGGTGGAACTGGGGACGCGGCTCAAGCTGGCGAGTCTCGGTTGAGGAAGCCCCGTTTTCGGCACTCGGGCTTGCTGTGTACAGACCCGTCGTGGGCCCGTCGTAGCCCCCCGGCAGCCAGTGGCCTAGCGCCCTCTGCTTTCGCACCTGATTGTACCGCAGACAGCCGGCCGGCACATGTTCAGTTGGGTCCGCCTGGCCCGCGCCTGTCTTCACACTGGAGGTGCTACTTCAGTTGTCTATCAGGCAGAAGTCGTATTTGGAGCGGGAGACGAGACTTGAACTCGCGACTCCTTCGGCTGCGTTCAGGACAGGCGGCTGCGTTCAGGACACGCCCTCTGGTTGGGTAGCGTCTGGCCCGCTTCCCGTCGATGGCCAGGATGCCTTGCCCTGCAAGGCGGACTGAACGACGCGGAAGTCGGTTTTCGTTCGGCGGGCGCGGGCCTGGCCGCCGAACGCCTACAGAGTCAGTGCGAGAGCGTCAGGTTTCCTACGAAGAGCGTGGCCATCGTTTGCCGACTCGCCCTGCTGGCGCTCGCGAGTGGGAAGTGTGCTGAGCCCTCGGGTTTCGTTGCGGTGGGCGCCGGCCCAAGGCCGGGCGCGTTCGCCGGACGCCGTTCGCATGGGGTTGCGCGGCGATGGGCTCACCGTCCAGTGTCATACGGGGCAACGTGCGGCCCAGACCACGCTCGATCTTGTGCCACTTCGGCAGGTCGGCCGGGCCTAGCAGCGTGATGGCACGGCCCGAGCGGCCCATGCGGCCGGTGCGCCCCACGCGATGCGTGAACAGATTGTGCGTCTCCGGCAGGTCATAGTTGATGACACGTTCGATGTGGAGCACGTCTAGTCCGCGCGCGGCGACGTTCGTCGCCAGCAGGACCGGCATCTTGCCGGCGTCAAACTCGCGCAGCACGCGGTCGCGTTGTGGCTGGCTTAGGTTGCCGTGTAGCACGCCCAGGCTATAGCCCGATTGCTCCAGCTGCAAGCCCAATCGGCGCACGCCGTGCTTCGTTCGGCCGAAGACAAGCGTCCCGCCCGAAGTCGGCTCGTCCAGAAGACGGCGCAGCGCCTTGACCTTGTCATCGCTCCGGAGCTCATAGATGACGTGGTCAATGTCGGGCAGCGTGTCTTGTTCCGCGCCCAACTCAATCACGACAGGCTCGCGCAGATACTTTGCTGAGACCTCGTGGACCCAGGCTGGCGTTGTTGCTGAGAAGAGCGCCGTCTGGCGTTCTCGCGGCGTGGCGGCAAGGATGCGCTCGACGTCCCGTGCGAACCCGCGGTCGAGCATCTCATCCGCTTCGTCGAGCACCAAGTAGCGCACCTGGTTCAGTCGCAACGAGCCTCGGTTTAGCAGGTCGACGAGCCGTCCCGGCGTGCCGACTATGATCTGCACGCCCCTCCGGATCGCCTTTTCCTGGGGACCGATCGATCGCCCGCCGTAGACGATGGCTGAGCGTTTGCCCGTCCCTGCGATGAGCTGTGAGAGCACCGCGCCGACCTGTTGCGCAAGTTCACGCGTGGGCACCACGACAAGTGCGCTCGGCAATCGCTCGCCGGGCTTCGTACTCTGCGCGAGTGGTAGGCCGAAGGCAAGAGTCTTGCCTGAGCCTGTGGCTGCCTGGCCAATCAAGTCGCGGCGCTCAAGCAGTGGAGGGATCGCCGCCATTTGGATGGGGGTCGGCGTGTCTATTTGCATTGCGCTGAGCGCCTTCAGAAGCGAGGCGCTCAGTTGGAATTCGCGAAATGTTGTCAACGTGTGCCTTTCATGTGAGATTCCGATGGGATTGCGGGTAGCGAAACGCCCCACGGTCTATGCCTTGGGGTGGGCTACCCATTTTCGTCCGACCCCCTCCATCCTGAGTCGCTGATAGATCATGGTGCGGATACCATCAGAGCTCGTGAGGAGCTCTCCATCATGGTTATACAGGCGATACCGGATGTTCTCGTCAGCGTCTTCCGGAACAGATAGCAGCAACTCGCCGCCGGTGGAGTGAACGTCAACCCCTTCGGGGTAGTGCTCGAGACCTTCGCGGTCTGAGACAAGGTAGCCTCCAGAGTCGTACAAATGGAACGCCACCAAGTGGAGGCCATCAGCATCGCACGCAAGTTGCAAGATGTTTTCTGCTGAGCTGGCGTCCATGAACGTTGTGGATGTACCTGGTTGCCGATCACCGAACCTCATTGCGCCCTCCATTTGCACTGAAACTAACAGACGTTAGCAGGAGTGCCGTCTCGACAGCGGTGTACGCTAGGTCCGAGAGGCGAGGGGTGTCGCTGGGCGCATCCAGCGCTTCCAGCGTCAAGAACTTGCGACACGACCAGTGTCGATCCGGGTCGATGCCTCGCTGTGCCGCGCGAGTAGCCGCGCGACCTCGGGTTGGAGTGAGGGCAGCAACGGTACGTTGGACGCGTTGCTGCCCCTCACTCGGGTTCTCTCAGCTACTGAGCCGTACGTGGGCCGCGCGGCTTCTGTTCGGCTGCTTGGGGTCGGGCTCGGCGTCGAACTCGACCGTCTGGCCTTCGTTCAACTCATCGAACGTGGGCTCGTCGACCGAACTGCTGTGGAAGAAGACCTCTTCCGTACTGTCCGAGGGCTTGATGAAGCCGAACCCCCGGTCACGAACGATCCTGGATATGTTTCCTGTCGACATGTGTGTTCCTCCTTGGAACCTACTGGACGCCGGTCGGCGTCCTAAGAACGCTAATTATGGGCGCCACTCTTGACGCGCGGCGCGGTGGCGTTAGTTTGTTCGCGCCTCCGCCTTGGCGACGTGCTTGTGCGTTGCCCGCGCGCGGACAATGCCGCGTGCGTGGGTCGTTGATGTGACGTCGCGGCGATGTTTGGCGTCACGCCAGACGCGGGAGCGCTGGACGGCCAAGCCGAAGCGGTCGAGGGGCCACGCGGCTCTCTCGTTATCGCGACGTTCGAGGTTCCGAGCGACGGCCCTCGGGGCGATGTTTCATGCGGTTGAGCGCCCGGGTGACGGTGGACTAGGTTTTTCTGAATATGAACCTTCTGAATCGCGTCCTGGCCGCCGAGTGCAGAAGGAAGGTGGGATTCTTCGCCTGCGGGTCGAAGACGAGGTGGCCTGTTGTACATACTGTAGCATGCGCAGGCTGGATAGGCCAGCGTGCGTCGGCAGTACGGGAATCCCGGCGAACTGCGCTCGCGCCTCACGTGGGCCACAAATACTTCCCAGAGGACCTGGTGAATGAGCGCCCTGGAATCGAATGACTGAGCGCGGGGTTCGCCGATGACGGGGCGACAAGGTGGCACCGTATGACTCCCCAGAGGGCGTAATTGGCCTGCTTGTGACCAGCGGGGCCGGCGGTGCGACCTACCTGAGCCGGCAGTACTCCTCCTACTTCATGGAACAAATCGGGCTTGGGCTCGTAATCGGCCTGGGACTGTGGGTCGGCGTGAATGTTGCCTTGATCGTGACTCTTCGGAACGACGAGAGGCCATGGCGAAAGGAGCTGGGCGAAATCTGGGGTGAGGCGTTCTTCTACGCTGCGCTGCTCCAGGCGATTGTGTTCGTGGGCCTGATCTTCATGGCGATGTCTGTGATGACTGGGTCCGCCTCTCTGCCCGACTCCTCCACACTGACACTTGATATGTTTGTCGGTGCCGGCTATCTTTCGTGCTTCGTATTCGGGGCCACAGCTCTGTACTGCGCGACGATGTCGGACACTTCGGCGCCGCGGTTGCTGGGCGGCATCCTCTCGCTCATCACGATCGGGTTGGCGCTATACATGCTCCTACTACACCGCGGAGCCTTGGAGACGTTCCAGGGTAACCATCAGTTCGCGTTCGTGTGGCTGGGAATCGCTTACCTGGGTGTCTTCTCGGCTGTCATCATGCACGCCTATCGACTCTCCCTTGGCGGCATGAAGCTCTAACCGGGGCGGACCACCGCACGCGCCGAGGAGGAGTGCCGGCCTTGCCGCGGTCGCGCTACCAACGGGCCTGGTGTTCCTCGATGAAGCCCACCACGTCGCGCAGAGTCACCTCTTGCCCGTCATCCGTGGTGAACGTCCCACTGTAGTGGCCAAAGACCTGATGGACCTCGCTCTTGACGAGCAGCAGGTTGGTGCGCGCCACGCGCTCCTTAAACGGCGCGAACTCGAGACGGAGGCGACCATCGGAGGACGTCATGCGCCAGGGCCGCATGAGATCGCCGCGGTCGTACTGGATGGCGATCTCATCGAGCTTGTGCACGTGTCCGTCCACGATGACGGCGTTGTCCGGGGCGCCGGCATCGCCGAAACCGGCGCCCATGTTAAGACCGACAGTCTGTCCGTTCTCCAGGAACGCAGAGGCGCTGGCCCAGATCCAGGAGGTTTGGTAGGCCCAGACGCCGCGTCCCCAGTCCAACGTGCCCAGGGATTGGGTCGGCCGGAGTTCGATTCGCCTGTCTCCGTGTTCGATCCGTCCTTCGCTGGGGAGGCAGTTGACTTTCCGTGTGTAGAAGAAGCGCCGCCCTCCCGTCGGCGTCATGGTCACGACGGATTCATGTGAGGGCGGACAGTGGAGCGTCAGGTCGGCGGCGATCCCCGTACCGGAGCCGAAACTTGGCCAGCGCACCTGGACTCGGCGCGCCTCCGCCTCGGGCTCAAAGGCCACGCGGACGCGGCCGTTGTCGAACCAACTCTCCCCTGTGCCGCTGTTGCGAGCGAGGTGGATTCCCCGCCCCAACGGCGCCAGCAACGTTTCCTCAGTTAGCTCGTTCGTGGCGAAGTCCAGGATGTAGACGAAGATGGTGCCGACATATCCCAGGTGAGCCAAGGTGACGGAAAAGAAGCACTCCGGTGCCGCGACCGCGTAGTAGTCCCAACGCTTGAGACGCAGGGCCTGAAGAGGGCGCAGCGGCACGGACCGGGCGAATTCGAGATTGCAGTCGAGATACGGCTGGCGGGCCCACCCAGCGTGCGCCAACTCGCCCCGTTCATCGAGGAGGATGCCGGGAGCCGTGACCTCGTTCAGCTCGTTTCTCCCTCCTGATTGCACAGCGTAGCGTCGGGCGCTGTGAGTCGCAATGGTGCTGGCGCGCTCGGAGGTGTAGGCCGTCAGCATGCTCGATCCCGTCCTGGCCAGTCAAAGAAGCGTGAGTTGGCCGTTGACCAGTCGACCGGGCGAGGCGGCGTGGTGGCACCACGCTGGCCGATCGATGACGTTGCGACTATGAACCTGATCGAGGGCCCAGCCGTGTCACAGACGCGCCCTACTGGACAATCGCGATCAGGCCGGCAATGTACTGGAGGATTAGGGCTGCGTCGATGGCGTCGACGCTGCTGTTCTGGTTCACGTCTGCAGCGTTCTGACAGGGCAACGAATCGATCAGCCCCGCGCCGAACTGCAGGAGCAGCGCTGCGTCGATGGCGTTGATCGCGCCGCTACAGTCAACGTCTCCGACCGAGCTGCCGGGCGGTGGTGCTTGGGTCGCTGTCGGTGGCGGCCGGTTGCTCGTCGTGCGTCACCGAGGATGACGCCGCCTCAAGCGAACCTCCCGGATCGAAGAGCGAGATATCGACGTTTCCCTCCTCGGCGCTGAATCGGGCGTCGACCTGGAGTTGCTCGTCCGCTGCTAGCCAGAGGGAGAACCAGTCATCGTCGCCAGGACAGGCCCACATGAAAAGCCCCGTGAACGGCACCCTATGGGCAACGCTGTCGTCCGCGAATCGTACCCCTCCAAGGAGTCGTCGACACAGGCTGCGGGGCCGGCGGGCTCTTGTCCTAGGGAAGGCATTGCGCCTCCAAGACCGAGGATCGAGCTAGAGGCAAGCCAGAGCGCGGCCACCGTGGCGATGCCGCCTCCAGCTAGCGACAGTGTCAGACGCCGAGTGATGGATCCCAAACCCTTCCGTGCCGGTCAGGTCAAGGTCACAATGAGCCGCGGCTCATCTCTGGCGTTTTGGGTCAGGTGAGAATACTTGGCTATATTGATTGGTGGCTGCGGAGGCTCCAACGCCTCGGCCAAACGACCTTCAGAGCATAGATTCACTGCTTGCTTACCGAGGAGATCCAAATTGGCCGAGTACCTCTGGTGGAAACACGGCGTTATCTACCAGATCTACCCCCGCAGTTTTCAGGACTCAAACGGTGACGGTATTGGCGATCTGAAGGGCGTGATCGATCGCCTTGATTACCTCAACGACGGTACGGAGCAGTCGCTCGGTATCGATGCGATCTGGTTCTCGCCAACGTATCCATCGCCGATGGCGGACTTTGGATACGACGTGTCCGACTACGAGGACGTGCATTCGGACTTCGGCGATCTGGCGACGATGGACCGATTGATCGAAGAAGCGCATAAGCGCAATATTCGGGTCATCCTTGACTTCGTCCCGAACCACACGTCGTCACTGCACCCATGGTTTCTCGAATCGCGAACGTCAAGAGACTCGCCGAAACGCGACTGGTACGTATGGCGGGACGCGAAACCGGAAGGAAGCCCGCCCAACAACTGGATCGCGGCGTTTGGCGGGCCGGCATGGGAATGGGACCAGAACACGCATCAATACTATCTGCATTCATTCCTCGTGGAGCAGCCCGATTTGAACTGGCGCAACCCAGAAGTCGTCGCGCGGATGCACAACGTGCTTCGATTCTGGATGCGGCGCGGCGTCGACGGCTTTCGTATCGATGTGATGGACCGAGTCGTCAAAGACCCGGAGCTGCGCGACAATCCACCACAGACCAATCCCCGGTACCGAGAAATGGCCCAGACCGCGCTCCAGATCCACCAGTACGATGTTAACTGGCCGGACATCATCGACATCGTGCGCGGCATACGCAGCGTCGTGGATGAGTTCCCGGAGCGCATGACCGTTGGAGAAGTCTTCGGGCGGCCGAAACAAATCGTCGAGTACTACGGTACGGACGGCCACGACGGACTCCACTTGGCGTTCAACTTTCCCTTCGTTCGCATTCGGGACAAACGTTGGACAGCGGAGCATGTGCGGAACGTTGTCGATGCCTTTGAGCAGGCGCTGACCCCAGGCGCCTGGCCGAACCACGTCTTTGGCAACCACGATGTAGACCGCTTGGTCAGCCGTGTGAATAACGACGGGCGGGGACAGGAGCGGGCGCGCCTTGCGGCGCTGTTGCTACTCACCGTGCGCGGCACGCCCTTCATCTACTATGGAGAAGAACTCGGCATGGAGAACGCGGTTATCCCGGAGGAGAAGCTCCAAGACCCGGCACGCATCTTCGCGCCCGGGCGCGATCCGGAGCGGACGCCGATGCCGTGGACCCGGAAGGGCGGTTTTACAACGGGCGAGCCGTGGCTGCCGTACGGCGACCTGACGCAAAACGTCGCCGACCAAGCCGGCGATCCGCGTTCGCTGCTCACGCTCTATCGCCGCCTGCTCTGGTTCCGGCGTGCGTCTGATGCGCTGCGGGTTGGCGACTATACACCGGTCGACGTCGCGGCAGATGGTATCTTCGCCTACACGCGGACGACCGGAGACGACCGTCTTCTTATGGTGCTCAACTTTACGACCGACATCGTTGACGTGGTTCTGCCGGAGGACTTGCGCGTGACAGCAACGGTCATCGGGACGCACGGCGAGCCGGCGGCAACGCAGAAGATGACGCTGGCTGGAAACGAAGGGCGCGTACTGCGCTTGGCGTAGCTGCCACAAAGCCGTCGGGCGAGAGCCAGGCTTGCGCAGACCGCGCCGAGACGTCGCGCCGAATCTGGCGCGTCTCGTTCGGAAGGGAAATCGGTGGTTGGCTGCGAGGTCGCTGGTAACGCGGGGTCGTGGGAGGTCAAAACTCATCCATATCTGTGGGCTGCATTCGCAACTCCTTCGGCTGCGCTAAGGACAGGCTCTCTGCCTGGGAAGCATCGGTTCGCGGTGCGCAAAGGTGGGGGAGAGTGCGGCTTGAGGCCGCTTGCGGGCGTGAAGTTCATGTGAACGTCCGGCTCCTCATGGTATGGTTCAGGCCTAGATCGTCGGGGCCGACTGCCGCGGTCCAGCGTCTGGTCGGCCTAGCAGCGAATGAACGATGACGTTGAGACCGCTTCGGATTCTATTCGCGGCTGCGGAAGCCTATCCCTTTGCCAAGGTTGGCGGCCTTGCCGATGTTGCTGCCTCCTTGCCGAAAGCGCTCACGGGACTAGGTCACGATGTCGTGACGGTCGTGCCCGGGTATCCGTCCGTCCCGAGAGCGCGGCTGGAGTTCAAATTGGAGATACCGATCGCCGAACGAGTCGAGGTCGCTACGGTCTATAGCTATGCGATTTGTGGCGGGCAGATGTTCACAGTCTCGAACGATGCCTACTTCGGGCGCGATCGGATCTATGGCTATGAAGACGATGACGAGCGCTTCATCTTCTTCTCGAAAGCAGTTGTCGGAATCGCGGCACGGACGGGCTTCGAGCCAGATATTCTGCATGGGCATGACTGGCACCTCGGGCTCGCGCCTCAGTACGCCCGCCAAGGACCACACCGCGATGCTCTCGCGGGAATGGGCATCGTCTTTACGATGCATAACGTTGCTTATCAAGGGCCGTATTCGGAGACCGCGGAGGACCTCATCGGGCTGCAGCAGGCATTCGACGGCAACCTTCCCTCGCGCGGTATCTCGTTCGCCGACAAGATCACGACCGTAAGTCCCTGTTACGCGAAGGAGATTCTTACGTCGGAACACGGACATGGTTTGGAAGAACGCCTGCGATCGCGAACCGCAGATCTCCATGGCATCCTTAACGGTATCGATAGCGATGAATTCAACCCCGAGACAGACGGCAATATCAGCGTGCCCTATAGCGCGCTGGACGTTTCTCAGAAGGCGCCGAACAAGCGCGCGCTCCAGGAGAGGGCTGGACTGACACTGGATTCGAGATCGCCGTTGCTTGCCATGGTCGCCCGGCTTGTCGATCAGAAAGGGTACGCGATCTTGCTCCGAGCGCTGGACAGAATCGTCGACCTCGGCGCCCAGGTCGTGGTTAACGGCATCGGCGAAGAGCGGTATGCTCAAGCGCTGGCTGAGGCGGTGGAGCGTCATCCCGGGCACGTCGCCCACCTAGCCACGGATGACGAGACTACGGCACGGCAGGTGTACGCGGGCGCAGACCTGCTGCTGGCGCCATCGAACTTCGAGCCGTGCGGTCTCACACCGCTCATCGCCCTACGCTACGGTACGATACCTATTGTGAGACGGACGGGTGGACTGGCAGATACAATTGTCGACTACCTGGAGGATCCTGCCGCGGGGATCGGATTCACGTTCATGAGGAAGTACGCAGGCCAGCTTGTGCGGGCGATAAACAATGGTATTGTCCTGTACAGGAACGTAGACGAGTGGCGGCGTCTGCAGAGGAGAGCCATGTCCGCGGATTTCTCTTGGAAGACATCGGCGTTGGAGTATGGGCGCCTGTACCGCAGTGCCATCACGGCGGCCTCAGGTGCGGGCCGCGACCGAATTCCGGAAGGCGATCTCCAACCGAGCCGGGGCGGCTAAGGAGGATTACCGCAGATCGGACAACGCGCTGCGAAGCGGGTGCGGCGAGAGCCAGCGCGCTTCGATACGACGCCTCGTCTCCCACGGGACTCCCCCAATGTCACGACGATCTACATGTGCGTAACATTCCTTGCGCACTAGGCGATAGTACCTACGGAGATTGTCATCGCCCGCGTAACCGATATGGTAACGTTCACCCATGCCTGGCATGTAGCCTGCCGGGCAGCCGTTTTGGGATGCTTTAACCACGGTTTAAGGACGCCTTAACCTTCTATCCGCTAGCATGACTGACAGTTGGAGCATTTCTCGCATCGACCCGCGGTAGGGTTCCCGCAGGCGCCAGGCAGCTCCCGGAGGAATACGGTAGGCGAGCACGTCAGGCGTTCCCCCTTTCAGCGAACTTCCACATATTTCGGGTGGCCGTCGGGCAGGCCAAAAGAGGAGACAGGCAATCGGATTTAGGTGGGCTGTAGCGATCCTCATTCTTGCCGGCGTCGGTATCGCGGGCGCCTCATTCGCGTTCTTCACGCTCCTCCAGGTGTCGGAGATGGTGATGCCGCGCGCACGCGATGTCGATCTAGGCACAACCGGCGCGCTTGTGACCGTCTATGGGACCAGTTCTGACGACAGGCTCGAGGGTATGGCGCTTGGCGACTTCAACGGCGACGGGAACCAGGACATTGTCGTAGCAGCACCCCGCGCGGACGGCCCTGACGATTCGCGGCGCGACGCGGGAGAAGTCTACGTCATCCTCGGCTCTGAAGCGCTCCCGACCGTTCATGACCTCGCCGAAGGTGCGCACCAGACCGTGATTTTCGGAGCGGACCAGTTTGACAGGCTCGGCCGTTCGCTTGTCAGCGCTGATTTCAACGATGACGGTCTTGACGACTTCGCGCTCGGTGCCCGTGGCGATGGGCTGGCAAATGGGAAGGAAGATGTGGGCGAAGTATACATCTTCTTCGGCAAGCCTCGCATGCCCTCTTCCATCGACCTTGCCAGCCAGAGCCCGGACGTGTTGCTCATTGGCGCTGACCCGCAGGACGACTTTGGACAGTCGCTTGCCGTTGGCGAACTAGACGGCGACGGCATAGCCGACCTCGCTCTGGGAGCCGACAACGCAAACGGCGAAAACAATGAGCGCCAGGACGCTGGGGAAGTGCATGTCATGCTGGGCAGCCTGCGATTCCCCTCTCGCTTCGACCTCGCCCAAGATTCGCTTGACGCCACGTTCATCGGCGCCGACATCGATGACGAATTCGGGTCCAACATCGCCATCGGCGACGTGAACGGCGATGGTAGCGATGACCTCGTGGTCTCTGCCGAAGACGCAAACGGACCTGAGAACGGCCGGGGCCAGGCGGGAGAAGCCTACGTCATCTTCGGTCCTGTCGAACCCAACACCACAATCGACGTCTTGAATGTGGGCCCCGATGTGACCGTCTTTGGCGCGGACACCGATGACCGGCTGGGCGAAGCTCTGGCGGTGGGGGATGTGACCGGCGACGGCGTCGCAGACTTGGTCATCGGAGCGCCGAGGGCCGATGGCCCCAACAACGCCCGAAGCAGAGCTGGCGAAGCGTACCTCATTCGCGGTTCATCCAGCATGCCCTCAGCAATCGATCTGGCCGACGAGGGAAGCGCGCTCGTGATCTTGGGGACGGAGCGCGGCGATGACCTCGGCGGCGCCCTGGCCGCTGGACTGGACCTAGACGGCGACGGCATCGGCGACCTACTAGTCGCGGCCGACAACGCCGCAGGTCCGGGCAACCGCCGCTTTAGAGCCGGGGAAGTTTATGTCATCCTCGGCTCTAGCGAGTTTGAGCCGCTTCTTGAGCCGTTTATTGACACGGCGCGACGCGCTCAATCGTTCACGATCATCGGCGCGGATGATCACGACGACCTGGGCTCGTTTGTCGGTGGAGGAGATTTTGATGGAGACGGTCAGGTCGATCTCCTGTTGGCGGCTCAAACGGGAAACGGACCTGAGGGACGGCGCACGTCGGCCGGCGAAGTCTACATACTCTCCGGCGGGGACATCGATAGGGATGGCGTGCTCGATATCACAGATAACTGCGTCGATGAGGGGAATCCCGAGCAAGAAGACGTCGATGGTGACGGTTTGGGTGACACGTGTGATTCATCGCCTACCGCGCAGTCGCGTTCGTCCTCGGCGCCGCGAGCGCTTGACGTAATGCACGTGGGACAGCTACTCTTGCCTGCATCTGTCCGCATTCGCTGCGGCCCAGAAGCACAATGTGGCGTCGCCGCGAGTGTCCGAGTAGGGCGGGGGAGCGGAGAGCGCCTGGCTTAATGTTCCGCCGTCTGCTGAGCTACTTAGTCCCTCAACGCTTCCTTATGGGTGGCGTCATTGGCACTATGCTCGCGAGCACTCTGGTCGCGATGGCCGTGCCGTGGCCACTCAAGCTCATTGTCGACAACGTTCTCGGGCTACAGCCCCTCTTCGGACGCGAGATCGAGGGCACCGGCCAGCAGGTGCTACTGGCGTTGGCCGCGTTCGGGTTCATTCTTCTCGCCGCGCTGAAAGGCTCGCTCACGGCTGTCCGAAGCCGCTGGGTGGCCCGCGTGAGCCAATCGGCGGGCCTCGAAATGCGACGCGACCTATACGCGCAGCTACAGAGGCTCTCCCTTCGCTTCCACGACACCAGCCGGACGGGCGATATTATCACCCGCATCACGACCGACGTGGACAGGCTTCAGAGCGCGTTCGTTTCCGGCCTCAGCCTATTCTCAGTAGACATGCTGACGGTCCTCGGAATCGCCGTCGTCATGTTCCTCGTAGACTGGCAGTTCGCTCTCGTGGCGATGATCGTCCTGCCCAGCCTGCTCCTGATCTACACGAAATTCCGCGGCCGTGTGAAAGAAGCCGCGGTCGAGGCCCGGCAGAGCGAAGGCGGCATGGCGTCCGTCGCGCAAGAGATGCTCTCATCCATTCGAGTGGTGAAGGCGTTTGGACAGGAAGACCAGGAGCAGGAGCGATTCGACACGAAGACCAAGTCGAAAGCCGATGCGAGTGTTGAAGTTGCGACCTGGGAGGGGCTGTTCTCACTTTGGATCGAGCTGGCGACGGCAGCAGGTATCGCCGCCGTCCTCTGGTACGGGGGCTGGCGTGTGCTCGCGGGAAACCTGACGGTTGGGGAGATGATCCTGTTCAGCCAGTACCTGACCACACTCTATAGTCCGCTTCGACGTCTCAGCCGGCTGACGACCCTGGTGCAGCGCGCGAGCGCCAGCGCCGATCGTCTGAGCGAGATCTTCGACCTCGAAGCTGAGGTGCCAGAGGCCCCGGAGCCTGTGCATATCGAACGCGCGTCGGGCCGTCTGCAGCTAGAGCAGGTATCGTTCTCGTACTTCGGTGGCCAACCGGTGTTACAGGGCATCGATCTCGATCTTGCGGCCGGCGAGACGCTCGCGCTCGTCGGCCCGACGGGTACCGGCAAGTCGACGCTCGTCAGCCTGATCCCCAGGTTCTACGATCCCGGAGAAGGCCGCATCCTCCTCGACGGCACCGACCTTCGACAGCTAGAGGTCAAAGCCTTACGCAGGCAAATCTCGTTTGTTCTGCAGGACACGGCTCTCTTTTCTGGCACGATCCGAGACAACATCGCCTACGGTCAGCCGGACGCCGGCGATGCCGCAATAATCGCTGTGGCGAAAGCCGCCAACGCCCACGCGTTCATCGAGGGCTTTCCTGATGGTTACGACGCTTCTGTTGGCGAGCGAGGCGTCACCCTCTCTGGCGGCCAGCGCCAGCGGATCGCGATCGCGCGTGCGCTCCTTCGCGACACGCCGATCCTGATCCTGGACGAGCCGACATCGGCCGTAGACAAGCAATCGGAGTCACTCATTCTCGAAGCCCTGTCGCGCTTGATCGAAGGCCGGACAGTTGTGATCATCGCCCACCGGCTGGGGACGCTCGACCTCGTCGACCGCGTCGCGGTGCTGTTGGAGGGCAGGATTGCCTTTGCCGGCACGCCCAACGAGGCGATGCAGAAGCATCCAGACTTGCTGACGTCCCTGCAGGACTCTGGCAGATTAACCGCGCCGCAGGGTGCGGAGCGTGTGCCGCCGGTTACGGCGGCGAAGCCGAGAGGGAGAAGCCGTACGTGAGACACATCGCATTCGTTACCGCACTCATACTCGTTGCCGTCTTCGTACAGGTCACGCCTGCGCCCGCGGGAACTCTTGTCGACATCGATCTCGCGATAGACACGCCCATCGCAAGAATCATCGGCCCCGGCTTCGCCGATCAGCTTAATGAGGTAGCGGTCGGCGACGTGAACGACGACGGCATCGGCGATGTGATCATCGGCGCACCGAACGCGGACGTCAACGGTCCCCCTGTTCGCACGGACGCGGGAGAGGTGTACGTGGTGTTTGGCGGCGCGGGCGTTGCCGGAACGCTGGATCTCGACGCCGGCGCGGCGGACATCGTGATTCAGGGCGCAGAGGCATCGGATTCGCTCGGCCGTGCCGTCGCGAGCGGGGATGTGAACGCCGATGGCATCGATGACATCATCATCGCCGCGAAGGCGTCTGGCGACAGCAACGCGCGGCCGGCCGCCGGGGAAGTGTATATCATCTTCGGCTCGACCTCTCTGAGCGGCACGAAAGACATTCTTGCCAACGACCAGGACGTACGAATCATCGGCGCTGATTCAGGCGATGACCTGGGGGCTGCGCTGGCAGTCGGTTTTCTCACCGGCGATGCGGACGGCGACCTCGTAATCGGCGCGGACAACGCGGATGGGCCGCCGGGCAGTTCGCGGCCTAACGCCGGCGAGGTCTACCTGATAGCGGGAACATCTGGGTTGCCCGCGATAATCGATCTCTCCGGCGGGCTGAGCAGCGCCAGCGCGATCGTGTACGGGGCTGAGGGCGGCGACGATGTTGGAACGGCTCTTGGGGTCGGCAACCTTAATGGTAGCGGCCCGGACGACTTAGCTATCGGCGCGGACGATGCGGAGGGTCCGGGGAACGCCCGCGCCGGCGCAGGCGAGGCGTACGGGCTGGCCGGGGAACTAGTCACGGGCGCCGTTGACCTCGCGGGGTCGGTCGCCAGGCTGACGATTCTGGGCGCGGAAGCAGGCGACAACCTGGGTACGGAGCTGGCGGTTGCTGACGTGAACAATGATGGCAAGGCCGATGTTGTCGTTTCGGCAGACACAGCCAACGGGCCAGGGAACGGGCGATTGGACGCGGGGGAGGCTTACGTCGTCTACGGCCGTTCGTCACTGAGCGAAACGGTAGATATCGCTTCGGATGAACAGGACGTGACCATCTTCGGCGCTGGCGTCCTCGATGGGCTCGGTGGCGCAGTCGCGGTCGGTGATACGACGGGCGATGGTGTGGCGGACATCGTGGTGTCGAATACCAATGGAAACGGGCCACCAGGTGACTCCCGTCCAGGCGCTGGCGAAGCATACTTAATCGCCGGTTCCACAAACCTGCCGGCAAATCTGGACATAGCAACCTCCGCTTTATTCATCACGATATATGGCGCGGGACCGCAGGACGATCTGGGGCGGGCCTTGGCCATCGGCAACGTAGCCGGGGGTAGTGGACAGGAGATCGTTGTCGCGGCATCGAAGGCGGACGGTGACCCGGATCCCCCAACCAAATGTCTAGACAACTGTCGAGCAAACGCGGGAGAGGTCTACGTCATCGGCCTTCCGGGCGCCGATGCCACCGCAACGCCAACATCGACCTCGGCGTCGACGTCGACGCCGATGCCAACCACAACGCCGGGGTCGACTCCGGTTGTTACCGCGACGGATACGCCAGCGGCCACGGCCACAGTTCCGGCCACGCCGGGGGTCACGGCTACGCCGCCTGCTTCGTCGACACCGGCCGCGACATCTACGGCACCAGCGATTGCGACGCCGACGAATACACTGGAACCAACCCCGACGGCAACAGCGACGTCTGCGCCGAAGGTCTACGGCGACGCGAACTGCGACAGCACCGTGAACGCCGTCGACTCGGCGTTCATCCTGCAGTTACAGGCCGGTCTGATAAGCTCGCTGCCCTGCGAGGATGAGGCGGACGTCAACCGCGACGGCCTCCTCAATCCCATAGATTCCACGCTTATTCTGCAGTTCAGCGCGGGGCTGCTCAACAACCTGGGTCCTTCCGGCGCTTCAGCCACGTCTGAGGTCGCGCAGGCCGCGGGCGTGGCGCGCGCGCCGCTGGCACAGGACTCCCTCACGATCGATCTGGCGTCAGCGAGCCCGGCAGCGCGGGTGATCGGTGCAGCTATCGGCGACCAGCTGAATGAACTTGCGCTGGGCGACATGAATGGAGACGGCGTTCGCGACATCCTGATCGGCGCGCCTCGAGCGAACGGACCGGACGCGCGCCCGAACGCTGGCGCAGCCTTTGTTGTGTTCAGAGGCGCGGGCCTTCCGGCGACACGGGACCTCGCTGGATCTCCGCCGGATGTCACGATCTATGGAAGCGATGCGTTCGACGGGTTGGGCCGGTCGGTGGCGAGCGGTGACGTAAACGGCGACGGCGTCGACGACATCATCGTCGGGTCGCTCGGTTCCGGCGAGGGCAACGGACGCCCGGCGGCGGGTGAAGTCCACATCATCTTCGGCTCCAGCTCGCTGGGCGGGACGATAGACACGGCGAACGGGGGAGAAGACGTCCGCATCATCGGCGCGGACGTTGCCGACGACGCCGGCACGGCGCTGGCGGTGGCTGACATGAATGGCGATGGTGTCGCCGATCTGCTGATCGGAGCGGATGACGCGGCGGGGCCGGGGAACGCCCGGCCGAATGCCGGCGAGATATATCTGATCTTGGGCAGGGCATCGTTGGGAGGAATCGTCGACCTGGCGGCCGGCGGCCCAAGCGCGACGGTGTACGGAGCGGAGTCGGGCGATGACATCGGCACGGCGCTGGCGGTAGGTGATATCGACGGTGACGGGCGTCTCGACCTGGTAATCGGTGCGGACGACGCGGCGGGGCCGGGGAACGCCCGCCCAGATGGGGGCGAGGTACACGTACTGTCCGGCACCGCGTTGAGCGGCACGGTCGACCTTGCCAGCAGCGTCAGGCGGCTGACGATCCTCGGCGCGGAGCCGACGGACAACTTCGGAACAAGGGTCGCGATCGGTGACGTGAACAACGATGGCTTGGTTGATGTGGTCGCATCGGCAGACATCGCCAGCGGCCCGGAGAATTCGCGGGGTGAGGCCGGCGAGGCATACGTCGTGTTCGGCCGGGCCTCGTTGAGCGGGACGGTCGACATCGCCGACGGTGGACAGGACGTGACGATCCTGGGCGCGGATCTCATCGACAGGCTCGGCGGCGCGCTGGCAGTGGGGGACGTCACGGGCGACGGCGTCGCGGACATCGTGATAAGCAGCGACGACGGGGACGGGCCCACGAACGAGCGTTTCAACGCCGGCGAAGTGTACGTGATCGCCGGATCACCCGGCTTGTCGGGAACTGTGGACATCCTCACAGGCGGGCAGGGACTGACGATCTTCGGCGCCGACGTTGGCGATGATCTTGGACGCTCGATGACGGTAGGTAATGTGCTGGGCGACGGCGTACTGGAGATCGTCGTGTCGGCCTCCAAGGCGGACGGAGAAGCGAACGCCCGCAGCGAAGCTGGCGAAGTCTACGTCATCAATCTGGGAGGCGAAGCTGGACCTGGTGACGCACCCAACGGAAACGCTAACCATAGCCCTGGCGGACAGACCGCCGCCCCGGGATCAATCTATGCCAGCCTCGGCTCCGGCCCGAGCGCGGGATCTGGAAACGCCGGGCTACCCTGGACAACGCTGATCGCGTTGTTAACTATGGGCGGCATCCTGCTGGGAGCGGGAGCTGCCGCACAGATACGCCTACGGGCCGGACATCGTTAGGAGAATGAGCATGCCATCGAACGTCAGTAGCACTATGGAGGACAGGTACTAGTCATGGCGAAGAATCCGCTGTTCTTTCTCGTTGGATGCTCGCGATCCGGAACGACACTGGTTCAACACATGATGGACGCGCATGAGCAACTGGCGGTTGTCCCGGAGACGCGCTGGTTCGTTCATTGGTTCGACAAGCGCTACGGCATATCGGAAGACGGATTCGTTACTCCCGATCTGGTTCCCAGGTTGCTTCAGCGGCATCGCCTGTTCAGAGATGCGGACATCGGCGTGACGCAGCAGCAACTGGAACACTTGGTTTCGGATGGCGGGAAAATGCGGTATCAGGATTTCGTTTCAATCCTCTTCGATCGCTATGCCGAGGCACGCGGCGTCGCGCACGCGGGAAACAAGACTCCCGGATATGTGCGCAGCCTGCAAACCATCCACTTACTGTGGCCGGCCGCCAAGCTTATCCACGTCATTCGCGACGGGCGCGAGGTGAGTCTCTCCATCATCCAGAAGCGGACGATGAGAAACCGGCCGGGCAAGCCGGGTGGCCGCTTCGCGACATGGCAAGAAGACGCGGTGACGACGTCGGCGCTCTGGTGGGAGTGGAACGTCAGGCTCGGCCAGGAAGCCGGCAGAGCCATCGGCCCCGGCCACTACTACGAGCTTCGCTACGACGCGCTCGTCGCGCGCCCTGAGGCCGAGAGCAGAGCCCTGTGCGATTTCCTAGGTGTGCCGTTCGACGATGCGATGCTCCGCCATCATGAGGGGCGCGTGAAAGCGGATCCCCGCCTGGTCGAGAAGCACACAGGGCTAGATAAGCCCGTGACCGCCGGGATGCGAAACTGGAACACAGAGATGCCGCGCGACGATATCGAACGATTCGAAGCCTCGGCCGGCGGTCTCTTGGAAGAACTCGGCTACGAGTTCGGCGTTCAGAACCATTCGCCGGAGAGTCTAGCGCACGCGGCGCGACTTCGAGGGCTGTTCATGGGACGGCCCTTGCCAGAAAACTGGCGCGCCTGGAATGGCACGCGCGGTTCAGTAGAGGCGCATGCAGACCACGTGGGAAACTGACGAGATCGGACGGCCAGCGGTCGTTCAACTGCAAACAGGCGCGAGAGAACGGAATGGCACGGGATGCCCGTGGAATCAGGCCAAGGACGGCCGGACTGATGAACGGAGGAGAGACATGGTGCATTTGAAAGTCCGACCCAGGAATACGATCCTCTTGGCCGCCGCCGTCGCTCTCGGCCTCGTCGTGGTGTGGGGCATAAGCATCATTTACGCAACTCTCACCACGCCCACCATGGATCTTAAGTCGACGACAGCGGACGTCACGATCCTGGGAGCGACAGGCGGATTACCTCAAGGCGACGCCATCGGCAGGCGTCTTGCGGCGGGAGATTTCAACGGCGACACGATAGCCGATGTTCTCATCGGCGCGCCAAACGCGGACGGGCCGGGTAATGCTCGCCTCGACTCGGGGGAGGCCTACGTCGTCTTTGGGCGGAGCGTCGGATCGCCGATCACGGTCGACATCAATAGCGGCGGCCAGGACGTCACGATTGTCGGCGCCGCCACGGGGAACCGCCTTGGCACGGCCGTCGCAGCCGGAGACGTCAACGGTGATACGTTCGACGACGTCATCATCGGCGCATCGGAGGCCGCCAACGGAGCGCTGTTGAGCGCCGGCGCGGTCTATGTATTCTACGGTTCGGCAGCGATTTCCGGCACCAAGGACATCTCCAGCGTCGCGCCGGACGTGACGATCAAGGGCGGCAGCGCCCTGGATAAGCTCGGCCAAGCGCTCGCCGCGGGCGACATCGACAACGATGGCGATGACGACATCATCATCGGCGCACCACGGTCGCCCGCCGGCGGCCGGGCAGAAGCCGGCCAGGTCTACGGCATCTTCGGCTCCGGTTCGCTGCCCGCGACGCTCACGACCGGCGCCCTGGGAACGGCCGGATTCTCAATCATCGGCGCGAGTTCAGGCGACACGCTTGGATCCGACGTCGCCGTGGGGCGGGTGGACAGCGACAGCAACGCGGACATCCTCATCGGCGCGGAAAACGCGCTAGATGCCATCGGGGTCATGAGCGGTGAAGCCTATCTTGTGCTGGGCTCCCCGGCGCCCGGCAGCTCGATCGATCTGGCTGTCGGAGGCTGGGCTCTGAAAGTCGTCGGCGCTGATGAGGTAGACGAGTTGGGTTCCCGTGTGGTTATCGGCGATGTCAACAACGACGGCTTCGGCGACATGATCATCGCGGCACCGAACGCTGCCGGCCCCGGCAACGTCAGGAACGCGGGCGGGTTCGGCGCGGGCGAGGCTTACGTCGTCTATGGCGCCGCGACCGTGTCCGGCACGGTCAACATCGTGCCCGGCGGGGGGAGCATCACGACCATCTATGCCGCCGAAGCCGAGGATGAGATGAGTCGAGTCGGTGCGGCGGACGTGGATGGCGATACCATCGCTGACATTGTGTTCAGCTCCGACGACGGAGACGGCGCCGGTAACAGCCGGACCGACGCCGGCGAAGCATTCGTGTCCTACAGTTCCTCCACGCTTCCGGCGGCTGGTACTGTGATCGACGTCGCTGGCACAGTGCCGGGCTCGGTCACGCCTGCGCTTACCGTCTTCGCCGCGGAGGCGCTTGATGACCTTGGCGCCGGGTATCTCGTTGCCGACTTCGACGGAGACAACGGCGGCGACCTGGTGATCGGCGCGCCGGGCGCGGACGGGCCTTCGAACGGTCGCCCTAACGCAGGCGAGGTCTACGTGCTGCTGGGAGCGGCCGGTACGCCACCGGGGCCGACGGCGACGCCTACGATCACGCCGACGCCGTGCCCAGGGGGCAAGGTGCCAGCTAGCGGTGGTGGGTGCGGCACGCCCACGCCGACGCCTCCCAAGCTCCCGTTCCCCGCCGACACCGACGGCGACGGTTGCGCCGACGTGAACGAGAGCTTACCTAAGGCCCAGTCATCTAATGGCGGGGGCCGTGACTGGCTGAACCCCTGGGACTACTACAACGTCAACGGTGACGGCGTCATCGATTTGTTGAACGACATCCTCGGCGTAATCCAGCACTATCAGCCAACGCCAGGAGGAGCTGCGCCGTACGGCGCAGCATTCGACCGCGGGCCGACTACAGGGCCTCACCCGTGGAACATGACGGCGCCAGACGGTGTCATCGACCTGCTGAACGACGTTTTGGGAGTAATACTGCAGTACAACCCGACGGGCTGCACATAGCCAAGCTATGATGACCATTCCGACTGACAGCTCCGAGATCGTCGACCTGTTGCGCGAGCGCGTTCCCGAATTTGCCTCCGGCGCACTGCGAATCGAGTCGTGCGAACCGCGGTGGGTCAGGAAGAAGATGCGCAAGCACCTTGCGGAGTTCGAGGTTCGATTTCTTGGCCAGGGTGGCAGCCGTCAATCAATCTCAATCATCGCGAAGCAGTACCCAAAAGACAGAGGAGGCCACGCCTATCTCGCGATGTGCTGGCTGCACGCGCAAGGCTTCTGGCCAGAGGCGTCGTTGAGCGTCTCGAGGGCGCTATTCTACGATCCGCAGCGATTCCTGCTCTTGCAAGGGAAGGCAGAAGGGGTGGAGGTGGCGTCGGCCCTGCAGGATGGCGAATCGACTCTGCGCCGTCGTTCGCAACAGGCGGCGCATTGGCTGGCGATGCTACACCAAAGCGATGGGGGCGGGTTCAAGCGTTCGCGTGCCAGTGCCGTGCGTTCGATTCACTCGCGGTTGAGGCGGCTCGCGAAGGAGTATCCTGACATCCAACCTCGTCTCGATCGCTTCGGCGAAGAGCTCGTGCAGCGGCTGCGGGACTCCCGGGAGTGCCCCTCCGTACCGACTCACGGCGACTACCATCCGAAGAACATCTTTGCCCAAGATGACCAGGTGACGGTCATTGACCTCGATCACTTCGGCTTGCGCGAGGCGGCCGCCGACGTTGGGTATTTCCTCGGTCAGATGGCGATTATGGCGTACCTGAAGCTCGGATCGTTCTCCGCTGCCCTGCCTGCAGTCGATAGCTTCCTGGAAGCGTACCACGACCGCGCAGACCTTCCTGTGCCCTGGGATCGCACGGCAACTCATGTCAGCCGTACCTTCGTCCAGAGCCTTCACTATGAACTCTGCGTCCTCCGCAACGGGCGGACGGACCTCATCGAAGGGTGGCTCCACCAAGCAGAGCAATGGCTCCAATGTGAGAGCCCGGACGGAATCGAAGAGTTACTCGGCAAGTCGTGACACAACGGATTCCATTTGCACTCGTCCACCACGCCAACCAGTACCTGATCACGAACGGATACGAGAATCGCGAGGGAGTGTCTAACGTCCTCGATCGGCTCTCGTCGTTCCTTGAGCTTCACGAGCGCTTTAGAATCCCATTCAACCTGCACATAAGCGGCACCCTCATCGAGGCGATCCTTTGGTACCGGCCGCGATTTCTGAATCAGGTGAAACGCCTGCGCGAAGCCGGGATCGTGAAGCTCGTCGGTGGCTCGTACGGCCAGAACATCATGCCGCTCTCTTCGCCCGAGCATAACCGTCGGCAGCTCCGAGAGCTCCTGAGCGTCTATGAGCGACACCTCGATTGTCCGCCGGAGACTGTCAAGGTCTGCTGGATACCAGAGCGCGTCTGGAGCACTGAAGCCCTAGCTTCGGCTCTAACAGATGGCGGTCTTCCCAACGGTGGGTATCGCGCCGTCCTGCTGGACGATCGCTTGCTCTACGACATTGGACGGGCGTATGAAGGCAGTTCTCGTCAGCGCTTCGACGCGACCGGTCCGGCG
Source organism: Chloroflexota bacterium (assembly GCA_029262675.1). Taxonomy (GTDB): domain Bacteria; phylum Chloroflexota; class Dehalococcoidia; order DSTF01; family RBG-16-68-14; genus JADFKB01. Next base: position 78,109 of record JAJCYW010000009.1, read on the forward strand.
GACGTCCTACCGTGGCCTGACGGCGAGGCGGAGGGTTGGGATCCCGAGAGCGTCTGCGCGATCGCGATCGAATCAGGGAAAGGCCTGGTCGCCATACCGTTCTCGGCCGGAGTTCGTTACGCAATCCCACCGTCCCGTGAAGGTCATTGGAGCTTCCTGTCGTCGTTCGTCGCCCGACTGCGCGAACACGGGCGGCCAAATTCGATCCTCGTATTCGCCGACGACGTTGAGAAGTCGGCCGGTATTGGAAGCTGGGATGCACGAGGTCCGGCTCAATACCGAGCTCTTTTGAAGTGGCTGGTGAAACATGAGGGGCTACGTCCTGTATTCCTCGACGAGTGGCTTGGCGAGCTGCCTGAGAAGATGCCGCAGAGGCCCATTGATGACGGAACATTCTACGAACTCGATCGTCAATGGGGAGCCAGCAACGACTATCGTGGTTGGTGGGACAGCGATGCCTGGCGCCCACATCGCGGCTACCTCGAGACGAGTGAGGCTGCGCTAGCCGACGCTGAGGACGCGGGAGCTGATAAGCGACTGCTGGAGCTTGGCTGGAAGCACCTGCTAGCCTCCTCGTACGAAAGCGGATGGTTTGCTGAAACGGGAGGGTCGATTGGGCCAGCACCGTGGTCCCAGGCGCTGGCTAGTCACGCGCGGGCGTCTATAGTGATCGCAGAGGCGGCCAAGTGGCAGCATGATGTCGATGCGGCGCCGGACGTGAGGCGACTCGATGTTGATGCTGACGGTGAGGAGGAGTTCGTGCTGACCAACGACCAGATCTCTGCCGTCGTATCTCCAAAGCACGGCGGGAGGCTCGTCTACCTGTTCGAACGCGGAAACGACGGCGGGCGCCTGATGGTCGGTAACCCAACTGACGATTGGAACTGGCAGCAGGAGCTAAACCGCTACATGGATCAGCCTCCCAACCATCCGGGAGCCTTTGCAGACGTGGGTTTCGAGCACAACGCGTACGAAATCGACGATGTAAGCTGCGACTCGGATTCAGCAGTCGCTCGCCTCCGCAACACAACTCCGACTAGTCCTCTCACACGATCGAGCAAGACCTTCGCGCTCATGGCCGGCGAGTCTATTCTCGTCGTTTGTTACCAGCTAGTAGGGCTTCGATTCCTGTCCACTGAGTTTTGTCTCTCGCCTGACTATCTCAATCTGCTCAGGGACGGGAGCCGGAACGTCCGTGCGCTGCGCGGCCCGACGTGGCGAGGCTGGCGCCACGATAACGCTCGAGTCTGGGTTGCGCTGGTGGACGCGGAGCAAACGCAATGGGACAAGCCAAAGCAGCGTCGCGTTGGACATGGACTCGCTCTGCGTGTGACCGCTCAAACCCCGCACTTCCATGTCGTATTAGGGCTCGGGCGAGTCTCACGAGCGAAGATGAATCGCGCGATCGATTCTCTGCACAGCGTCCGCTGAGCCGCGAGAGCCTTGCGGCCTCCTAAGCCTCCAATTTCAGAGGCCCTAAGCTTCCGCTACGAAGGGTCAAAGGCGGGTGAATAGAGGTGATACTGAATCTGGAGCGGGAGACGGCGCTCGAATTCGCGACCCCTTCGGCTTCGCTCAGGACAGGCCTCTGCTTGGGAAGCAGATGTGGGGCAAACGACGTGGTTCTCGTCAAGCTTTGGCAGCTATTAAACAGAGCGGAACCAGCAAGTACTACGGCTCGCAGAGATCGTCATCTCCCGCGCGGCAACCGAGATCGAGGCGACGCGGCCGCGCTCGTGGCTCACACGAGGGTCACTTAGCCCCGTCGGTGTCCGTGGCCTCGCCCGATAGGTCGGGTTCGTTGGGCCGCCAGCCGCCGCCCTGAGCCTGCTTCTGCGCCTGTTCCATCGTCACCTTCATCGCGGCGGCGGCGCGCTCGTCGCCCTGAATCTTCGCCACCACGGCGGCAGTCGCGCCGCTGATGAGGTCCTTCTTGTTCTCCTCGACGAAGTCGGCCGAGGCCTGCAAGCTCCGCGTATAGCCGTTCAGTTCCGGCGCGACGTAGCGAGCGAAGAGATCCCAAGACCTCAGTGTCGCCTCCCGGTTCGCCCAGTCGTGGACGAAGCCGATTACCACGCCGAAGCCTCCCGTCACCCCCTGGAGATTGCGAATCGCGGCGACCAGCTCGTCCGGCGTGCCGATGACGGACGCGCCGCCGCCCGCCGCGCCCTGGCCGGCGACCTGGGCCAGCAGCTCGTCGGGGTCATCGACGTGCGTGGCGCCGGGGCGGCCCAGCACGCGCACGGTGTATTCGTTGTGCCAGCGATGGAGACCCTGCCGCGCCTCGTCCTCGGCCTGCTTCTTCGACTCGGCAAGGTGCCAGCTCATCAGCACGCGCCAGTCCTTGCGCTCGACCGTTTGGCCGTGCTTCTCGGCCGCCTCTTCGGCGAACGACCACTGCGTCGGCAGCGCCGTAAGGCCTGCCGTCGACGTCGATGCAATCGATATCACGCCGATGCCGTACTTGCCTGCGATCTGCATCCCGGACGGTGAAATCGACGACGCGGTGACCGTCGGCATCTCTTCCTGGAGCGGCAGGATTTGCAGCTTGGCGTCGTGCAGTTGGAACCAGTCGCTCTCGTAGCTGAAGCGCTCTTCGCCGCGCAGCAGCCGAATAATGACGCCCAGCGCTTCGTCCTGCTGGTCGCGCTGGCCCATTGGGTCGATGCCGAGCGTGTGGGCATCGGACGGCAACGCGCCGGGCCCAGAGCCGAACATAGCCCGGCCTTTCGTCATGTGATCGAGCTGCGCTATGCGCTGCGCGACGTTGAACGGGTGGTGATATGGCAACGAGACGACGCCTGTGCCGAGCATGATGCGCTCGCTGCGCTGGCCCGCGGCGGCGAGAAACATCTCCGGCGACGCGATCATCTCCCAGCCGGAAGAGTGGTGCTCGCCGCACCAGAACTCGTCGTAGCCGAGCCGGTCCAGGTGCGCGACGAAGTCGAGGTCGCGCTGGAACTGGAGCATCGGGTGTTCGCCGAGCGGGTGATGTGGCGCCAGAAACGCGCCGAACTTCAGTCTGTTCATATCCGTTCCTCCGGGTGAATCATAGCGGCCATGAAGCGTTGCTAATTGGCCGGCGTCGCATCGCTGAAACCTAGATCCGAACGCGGGACGCGGTTGGTTGCCGAAGCTTACTTGGCGCCGTATTGGGGCGTCAAGCTGAAAAGCGAATTGCGGCACGGTGTGGCATACTGGGCCTGAGCCGGTATTGTGCTTGGCATTCACGGGCAACGTGGCCCCGGGCCGGGCTGCTCGTATCATCTAAAGAAGGCTCAACGGAGGCATCATGACTACTGAGACACGATATGAAGGCGGGCTTGGCATCGAGCCGGGCAGCGATCCCTACGAATCGTATGAGCGCATGAGGCGGGACGCTCCCGTGAACCGTGTGGGCGAGGGCTTCTGGGCCGTCGCCAAGTTTGAGGATGTTAACGCGATCCTCCGCGATTGGCAGACCTTCTCATCGATTGTCGGCGCGAAAGCGATCTCGGGCGAGGTGCCCGCGAGCGGCATGATATTCAACGACCCGCCAATCCATACGCGACTGCGCGGCATGATCCAGAAGGCGTTCACGCCGCGGGTCGTCGAGGAGCAGCGCCCGGCGATCCAGGCCTACTGCGATGAGCTTGTGGAGAAGATGCTGGCCGAGGAGGACCCGGACCTGGTCGCCTCGCTGGCGTACCCGCTGCCGGTTATGGTGATCGCCAACATGCTGGGCGTCGCTGACGGCGACATGGCGGTGTTCAAGCGCTGGTCCGACGTCATCATCCAGAACATTGGCCCTTCGCTTCTGAACGGGGATGACAGTGGACTTGGCGACACGAACGCTGAGTTCAACGCCTACTTTGGAGAACGGCTTGAAGAGTTGCGTCGCCAGCCCGACGACAGCCTTCTGAGCGGGCTCATTCAGGTAGAGACCGAAGAGGGGAAGCTGACGCGGGACGAGCTGCTGATGTTCTGCCGGCTGCTCCTGGTCGCGGGGAACGAGACGACGACGGGTCTGATCGTGAACTCAATGCGTGTCTTTTCGGAGTTCCCGGACGCTCTCCAGCAGGTCAAGGAGGACCTCGACCTGATACCTGTCGCCGTCGAGGAGGCGCTGCGCTACTACGCGCCGTTCCAGGCGACCATCCGCCGGGCGACGAAGGACGTCGAACTGCGCGGCCAGAAGATCGCGAAGGACGAACGCATCCTCGTACTCCTCGCGTCGGCCAATCGCGATGAGGAGGCCTTCGAGAACCCAAAGGACTTCCGCCTCGACCGCGGCCGCAATAGGCACGTCGCGTTCGGCTTCGGCATCCACTCCTGCGTCGGCGCGCCGCTCGCTAGGCTGGAAGGCGGCATCGCGCTGGCCACGCTGCTTCCGAAGATCCGGAGCGTCACGCTGCTGGACGATGATGCCGGCGAGATGCTGCTCCCTGGCGGCCCGAACTCACTGAGAGTCCACTTCGAACTCGAGTAGGGCGGGGGCGAGTGGCAGTTCGTAGGCGACGCGCGTCATCTCGCGGATACTGTGTCCGTGCTAGCCTGCGGTTCAGTTAACCGAGGGGCCGGTCAATTGCGGCCGCTGGTCAACGAGTTCAGGCGCGCACGGAGAACTCGGCCTAGAGCTTCACGAACTCCTCGACTTCACCGTCCGCTATGGAATAGATGATAAAGGGCTGCTCCTTCTTGCCGCTCATGCCAGGTGAGCCGTCCGGCATGCCCGGCAGCGCGATGCCGTCGATCTCCGGCTGCTCTTGGAGGAGCTTCCAGATTGCCTCTACGGGAACGTGCCCTTCCACGTAGTAGTCGCCCATAATTGACGTGTGACAACTCCGCATGTCCTCCGGGATGCCGTAATCATCCTTGACTTCGTCGCCACTGTCCGTCATCACCTCGTTTATCTCGAACCCCTCGTCCTCCAGGTATTCACGATACCCTCCGCAACATCCTCACGTAGGCGACCTGTACAACGTGACAACGACATCCCGCCCGACGGGGGCGGGCGAGCCGGTGCTATCCGAGACCACACCTGGCACGTCCGACGTTGCCGCTGGCTCAACGTCCGTCGTCCCTCCGCACGCCGCGACGAGGAGGACGACTAATGTGGCTACAGCGCCCAGAAGCAAGAATGAGTCCGGGCGACGAATCGTCAACCGGTTGGCTCTCGTAAGACGGTTCAAAGCGTTTTCCTCCAAGTGTCCTGTACGTCAATCACTGAGACGAGTCGCTCGGACACCCTCTCAGATTCACCAAAGTTAGCCCACACCTATACTGTATGGGTTTCTACCCCAAGGAAGACAAGGGCTGGTCGGCCCGTCTTCATGGTTCATCCGGCGGCTCAGCCGCGATCTGACTTACGATGTCAACCAACGGTTCTTCGACCTCCAGAATGCGGTGGCGTGCCGCTTCACGTCCTCCACGGTATCGCGGTTGATGTTCACGCCCTGGAGCCCAACGACGACCGGGTTGCTCAGGTTCATCACACGAGTGGCCGCGTGGGTTCGCCGTCTTCGGCGTGCGTGCCCGAACTACCCTGAACATCGGCAGGCTGGCGGAAGCGAAGCCTGGGCGATGCCAGCGCTTCCGCGTGCCAGGACTACGTGGTGATCATGCCGGAGCTTCTAAATGGGTTAGCGTCGGCTGCCCCTGTGTCGCCGCGGTTCAGCTGCTGGCTTGCAGACTGCTGATCGGCGCGAGTTCCACTGCCTCAACCGAGACGCTGCTGCCTCCGAGCGAGAGCAGCAGAATGTGGCCGGGCTGGTCGGGGAAATCGAGCGCCAGCGGGACGCCCGGATAGCCATAGCGCGGCTGGTCCTGGGGAGTGAGGGTCATCGTGTGATAGTGGCCGACCAACGCGAAATCGACGCCTGAGCGTTCCACGTCGTCTTCGGTGAAGGGACAGTGAAGAATGCCTCGAGGTGGTGCGGCATCCATATCCCAGCCGTGGAACAGCGCGATGTTTGTGCCATCTGGGCTGACGCGAAGCCGCCGCAGAGCGTTTTCCTGGAGCTCGGGCCGGTCATGCCCGATCCCCCAGATCTTGACGTCCGGCGCGAGGCTCACCGATCTCCATTGCGTGTCGCGAAAGATCTCTACGTTGGTTGGCCACGCCGTTCGTTTATAGAGGCTACCGGCGACGTGCGGATCGTGGTTGCCGGGAGCGAGCAGCACGGGTCTCGACCCCAGCCGGTTGAACTGCGCCGCGATGAAGTCGCCGGTCTCCGCGGTGGCGTGCTCGTGGTCATAGAGATCGCCGCCGACCGTGAGCGCATCGACGGAAAGGTTCAGCGCCAGGTCGACGATGCGCTGCAGAGCGTTGGTACGAGAATCGAAGTCCGATGCACGGCCTCCATCCTCTCCTGAAGGGCCGGCCCAGCCTGGAGGGCCCGCAATGTGCAGGTCGGCGAAGTGCAGAATCTTCAGCATCGAAACTTAGAATAACCTATGATGGCTCTCGACGGACCGGGTAAGTGCCGAACGGCCCGCGTGAATCGAGTATAGTGGCACTGGGTAGCCTTTGGCCCAACACATAGGATCGCTTCTATATGGTTCATAGGAGGGTAGCATGAGGAACGTCGCGATAGTCGGCGCCGGAATGACGCGTTTCGCGAAGTATCAGGATCGCGGGCTCAAGGAGTTGACGAACGAAGCCGTTAGTGCAGCTCTTGAGTCCGCCGGAGTCGACAAGTCAGGATTTGAGGTCGCGGTCGTGGGCAACGCCGCCGCCGGGGTGATCACAGGACAGGAGTGCGTCCGCGCGCAGGTCGTTCTGCGCGAGATGGGGATCGACAAGATCCCGATGGTCAACACGGAGAACGCCTGCGCCAGCTCGTCGACTGCGTTCCAAGTCGCTTGGCTGTATGTCGCGTCCGGCCTCTACGATGTGGCGCTTGCTGTCGGCGTGGAGAAGATGTTCGTCGATGACAAGCTGAAGACGATGGCGGCCTTCAGCGGCGCTGTCGATGTCGAGCAAATTCGCGAACTCATGAGCAGCCTCAAGCCGCCTTCGGAGAAGAAGGCTGGCACGGAGAGCGGCGCAGGTACCAAGCGCAGCCTCTTTATGGACATCTATGGCGCCGTCGCGCGTTCCCATATGGAGCGCTACGGCACGACGAAGGAGCACTACGCGCGCATCGCGGTGAAGAACCACAACAACGGCAGCCTTAACCCGCACGCGCAATACCAGGAGCGCTACACGCTCGAGGAGATCCTGGCGTCGCCGGCCGTGTCCGAGCCGCTGACGCGTCTCATGTGCTCGCCCATCGGTGATGGTGCGGCTGCCGCGGTCCTGATGAGCGAGGAGAAGGCCAAACAGTTCACCACCGATCCCGTAATGGTTCGCGGCTCGGCGATCGTATCCGGCGCCGACGACCGTGGGGAGGTCGGCGGCGAAACGGGTCGCGCGGCACAGCGAGCGTTTGAGATGGCGGGGATGACGCCACGGGACGTCAACGTGATGGAGGTCCATGACGCCACGGCTCCGTCGGAGTTGTTCATCTATGAGGAGCTGGGTCTCTGTGAAGAGGGTGAGGGAGGCCGGCTGATCGAAGAGGGCGTGACCGAAATCGGCGGGCGTTTGCCTGTCAACACCAGTGGCGGGTTGCTGGCCAAGGGCCACCCGATCGGAGCGACTGGCATCGCCCAGATCTACGAGATCTGGTTGCAACTTCACGGCAAGGCCGGTGACCGCCAGGTAGCTGGCGCGAAGGTCGGCTTGACGGAGAACGGCGGTGGAATGATACGCGGCGAGGCCGCCGCGACGGCGGTTCACATTCTGGCCAAGTAACACGGGCCAAGTAACATCTGCCCAGCGAACAGAGGAGGTTCCAATGGAAGTCATGCAGGTTCTCGGTAACCGGCGGAGCATCCGCTACTATCTGCCACATCGGCCGGTGGAGCGTGAGAAGGTACAGAAGATGCTGGAGGCCGCCCGGCGTGCTTCTTGCGTGGGGAATGTCACCGTCGCCAGGGCGATCGTCATCTGGAAAGACCAGGCATCTGAAGAGGTGATCAAAGCGATCACCCCGCCCCTTGGCTATCAGCAGATGAACACCGCACCCTGCTTCATCCTGTTCTACCACGACAAGCTGTCTTACGAAGGCAACAAGTGGATCGACGACCTGAAGAACCTAGCAACACAAAGGCGTATCGGCGAAGACCTCGAGCAGACGCACGAGCTCATTGAGAAGTCGCTGCGCCCGGCGTTTGGCGCCGCCTGGGAGCAGATGGCTGTCGCCCCTCTCGCGTTCATGGACGTCGGTCAGGTTGTAGCGCAAGCCACCTTCGCGGCCTGGGACGAGGGTCTGGGCACGTGCCTGATGAGCAGTCCGCGTATCGAGCAGATCGGAGGTCTGCTCAATCTGCCGGAGACAGCCATTCCGGTCTGTCTGATGTCGGTCGGCTACCCAGCGGAGTCCTGGGAAGCGGGCGGCCAGACGAGCCGGCCGCCGCTAGAGGACATCTTCTTTGAGATGGAGTACGGCAAGCCGTTCAAGTCGGACCCGGCGGTCGTGGAGGAGTTGAAGAAGGACGGCCTGATCCAGACGCCGGCGCCGCTGCCCTGGCGCGAGGCTGAGCTGCAGTACATTGCGCACGCTCTTAACATGGAGTTCCAGCTCGCGATGCCAGGCGCTCCCCCGGCAAGCGGGGACGGTAAGGAGTGACCGTCGTCGCGGAGGGCACGGGAGCCTTCTTGGCGCCTGACCCGGACGCCCACCGGCGCTATATCCGCGACCACAAGGAAAAGGGCCTCGTCTCCAAGGTGATGTCCGAGCACGAAGCCATCGAGCGCTTCGTCGAGGACGGCGACTATGTCGCGTACGACTGCAACCTCTGGGTGCGCGGGCCGGCGGCCCTCATGCGCGAGATCATCCGCCAGAAGAAGCGGGAGTTGTGGATCGCGGCCAAGTTCACGGCCCACGACGCGACGATGCTCGTCGCGGCCGGATGCGTGAACCGCATCGACGTTGGCTGGATGGAAGTGGGCCGGGTGATCACGGAGGCCCAGCTAGAAGGCCGCGTGGAGCTCCACGAATGGAGCAACGGCGCGATGACCTATAGACTGCTTGCTGGCTCCTTGGGCCTGCCGTTTCTGCCGTTGCGTTACCTGGGCGGTACCGACGTGTTCAATACATCCGGCACAAAGCTGATCGATGACCCGTACAGCGGAAAGCCGATCTGCGTAGTTCCCGCTCTTAACCCCGACGTCGGGCTCGTGCACGTCAACCAGTGCGACGAATTCGGTAACGCACGTGTCTTCGGCGCCGGCATCTCGCCGGTCGAAACGGCGATGGCCGCGAAGAAGGTGATCCTCTCGACTGAGGAGATCATCGACAGCGACGAGCTCCGCAGGCATCCCCAACAGACGAGGATTCCTTACTACGCGGTGGACGCAGTCGTCCACGCCCCGTTTGGCGGCTACCCAGGCACCGTGCCGGGGCTCTACAAGGCGGACATAGAGCACTTGATGGAGTCGGGCGCGGCCCAGATGCAAGGCAAGATGGATGAGTACCTGGAGAAGTGGGTGTTCAGCGTTTCGTCACACGAGGAGATGCTGGGGACGCACGTGGGCCAGGAGAAGCTGGACGTGCTGAAGGCGGAGGAGACGATCAAAGAAGGCTACTACGAATGACAGAAACCCGAACGTTCACGGACATGGAACAGATCATCACGACCAGTTCCCGTCTGATGGACGGCGACAAGCTGTATTTCACTGCCATCGGAGGGCCGCCTCTGGTTGCGGTCCTGCTCGCGAAGCGCCTGCGCGCCCCGGAGCTGGCCTACATCGTGGAAGACGGGACCATCGCCCCGCAGGTCTCGCTGCCAGCGCCACCGTTTCTGATCGCGGCCAGCGGCGCCAGCTATCGCGCCGCGGCGTGGGCGGACATGAACACCGTCAGCTTCCATGCCGGCCTGGGCTACATCGACTACGGCGTCCTGGCGGCGGTGCAGGTGGACGAGTATGGCAACTTCAACTCGACCTTCGTCGGTCCGGCGTACGAAAGGCCGGCGCGCCGCTTCGGCGGCCCCGGCGGCGCGAACGAGATCGCCTCGCTCTGTTGGCGGACGATCTTGATGACGCGCCAGCAGGGACGCAAGTTCGTCAAGAAGCTGGATTTCATGTCGTCGCCGGGCTTTCTGGACGGCAGCGCCGGCGCCCGCGAACGGGCCGGCCTCCCTGCGGATACCGGGCCCTGGCGCGTCGTGACGGAGATGGCCGTGTTCGACTTCGACGAGGAGACGCGGCGTATTCGTCTGAAGGCACTGGCACCTTGGGCGACGGTCGACGACGTGATCGCCGAGATGGAGTTTGAGCCCATGATCGGTCCTTCGCTGGAGAGCATCGAGGTACCCAGCGAGGAGGAGCTATCCGTGCTTCGGGCAGAAGTTGACACGACGGGCCGGACCGTGCGAGGCTGCTGGATCACGGTCGAACTCGATGGCGAGAATGCACGCCTCGTGGAGCAGGAGACCTCAGCCGAGGGGGCATAGCACAGTGGCAGAACAGCCAGTCTATCAGGCCCGCGCAGCGCACGGCCCCGGCCGTCGCCGGGCAAGTCGCATGCCCGTTGGCCGGCTTGGCATCTGTTTACTGATCGCGTTTCTTGGGCTCTGCCTTGGCTCGGCCGGCGTTCCGCTTGCGGCGGTCCCTCTGGCGGGGGCCGCCGCGACGGAGGGCGACGCGCGACCAAGCGAGTCTTGGACCGCTTACCCTCAGACCGGAGCGCAGCAGGACACCGAATTCGTCATTGTTCGCCAGCGCAACAAGCGGTTCGACCCGCCGGTGGTAGTGATCCACGAAGGCGACACCGTCCTCTGGGTCAACGAGACAGCCGGCGGGTGGCACGACGTCCAGAGCTTCGAAGGCGAGTTCTCGTCCGAGCGGATGGATTTCGGTGACACGTTCGTCCGCACGTTCGACGAGGCCGGCGTGTTCGGTTACTACTGTACACCTCATGTCGTCGATGGCATGCAAGGCGCCGTGGTAGTGCTGCCTCAGGACAGGCCGCTGCCCGATCCGCTGCCGACGCCGGCCCTACCCGCGCCTGACTCGCCGCCCACGCCCGACGTGCAAGCAGAAGACGGCCCGCCAGATGCCATCGGTACGGTGGCCGGGGGCGGAGGCAATGGAGGCCTGGCCACGGAAGCCAGCCTCTACCTGCCGGAGGGTGTGGCAGTCGATGACGACGGTGCGGTCTATGTATCAGACACAGAGAACTGCCAGGTGCGCCGAATCGATCCTGGAGGCAGGGCGGTTGGCGTATTGGGGCATGCGTCCTGCGGGTTCAGCATGGGTGGAGACGCCGACCTCGGCACCTGGCAACACACGAACTATCCACGGGGTGTGGCGGTCGGGCCGGATGGGCTCCTCTACGTCGCGGATACGATCAACTGCCGCGTGCGCCGAATCGAGGCGGCGGGGACGGTCATGACAATCGCCGGCCGCGGCTCGTGCCGGGCGAGCGGCGACGGCGGCCCCGCCGTCCATGCCGGCCTCTCGCCGTGGGGGCTGGGTTGGGACGAGCAGGGGAACCTGTACATCGCGGACGTATTCAACTGTCGCATCCGCAGGCTGGACAGCGAGGGCACGATCACGACCGTGGCGGGCAATGGCGACTGCGGCTTCTCCGGCGACGGCGGCACGGCGACGGCAGCGAGCCTGTTCTTCCCTCGGGACGTGGCCGTCGGGCGAGACGGTGCGATCTTCATCGCGGACGCGGAGAACTGTCGCGTGAGGCGAATCGACCCGGCCACCGGCGTTATTGAGACCGTGGCCGGAGCGACCGTGGCCGGAGGTGAGTCCTGCGACGACGGTGGTGATGGCGAGGCGGCCGAAGCGGCCAGTCTCCAGCCATGGGCGCTCGCCGCTGAGCCGGGTGGCGCTGTGCTGGTGGCGGACCGGGCCCACTGCCGCGTTCGCCGCTTCGTCCCCGGCGGCATCATCGAGACGGTCGCCGGAACCGGCCGCTGCGGCTACTCAGGCGACGGCGGCGACGCGATCGACGCGGCGCTGCGCCAGCCATCGGACATCGCACTCGCGCCTGACGGCGTTCTCTACGTCGCCGATACAGGGAACTGCCGTATCCGGCGAATAGAGACGAGCGGCACGATCACCACCATAGCCGGCGGCGGGGCCTGCGCGCCCGGAGGTGACGGCGGCTGGGCCGTTAGCGCCAGCGCTTGGCATCCCATGGGGCTGGCGATGGGCGAAGGCGGCGAATGGTACTTTTCCGAACTGGATACCTGCCGGGTGCGGCGTGTGGACGCCAACGGCATCATCTCGACGTATGCGGGCAACGGGCTCTGTGGCTACGCCGGCGACGGCGGAGCCGCCGTCGACGCGAGGCTCAGCGACATGCTGGGCGGGCTGGCGTTGGCCGAAGACGGGACGCTCTACATCGCTGAGGGCTACAACTGCCGCGTGCGAAGTGTCACTACCCGCGGGCTGATACATACTGTTGCCGGCAACGGCAGGTGCGAGTTCTCCGGCGACGGCGGTCCGGCGCGGGAGGCCGCCCTCAATTTCGTCGCCGATGTAGAGCCGGACGGAAGCGGAGGCCTCCTGATAGCGGAGCCGTTCAACTGTCGCGTGCGACGGGTCGACCTAGCGACTGGCATCATCGACACGGTTGTTGGTGACGGCTCATGTCATTTCAATGGGGAGGGCGTCCCGGCCGGGCAGGCTGGCGTGGAGCCGTGGGCAGTGGCCGCGGGCCCGGATGGCTCGATCTTCTTGGCCGACTCGGGTAACTGCCGGGTCAGGAGCGTCAACGCGGATGGGCTGATCGCCACGGTGGCAGGCGGAGATGAATGCGGCATTGGTGGCGACGGCGGACCCGCGCTCCAGGCACAGTTCTTGTTGCCCTACGATCTCGCACTGGATCAGGCCGGCAACCTCTACGTCGCGGATCTACGGGCGTTCACCGTGCGGAAGGTGGATGCGCAGGGTGTCATCAGCACGGTCGCTGGTATCGGCATCTCCCGCCCAATCGATATCGGCGGCTATGATCCACTGAACGGGCTGCTCTGCTCGATCCACGCCCTTCCGGTGCCGGTACCCTCGTATCTGGGCGACGGTGGTCCCGCGAAAGAGGCCGGGCTCTACTTCCCATACGGGATCGCGCTGGATACCGAAGGGCATCTCTATATTGCCGATACGTTTGACCATCGAGTGCGTCGCGTGGCCTGCGGTGGCGTCGTGCCCTGCGCGGATTCCGCGGCGTTGGTCGATACGCCAAGCGACGCGTCAGACGATGAGACGCCGCCCGTGGCGCTGCCGGAGACTGGGCAGGCCGCCCAGCAGCCGTATGGCGGGGTCTCGCTGGCCGGTCTGGCTGCCTTGCTTAGCGCTTCGCTGGTGCTGTTGGCGGCCCTGGTGGGCCTCCGCAGGCGGGGGGCCAGTCGAAAACGGCCGTACTAGAGCTCCTCGGCCGCTCTGAGAGAGACCACCTCGTTCGTTCCGTCCATGATCTGTAGGAGCTTGGCGTCGCGATAGAATTTCTCGACCGGGTTCTCCTTGGAGATGCCGTAGCCTCCGAACACCTGGATCATATCGGCCGTTACCTGCATCGCCATGTCGCTCGCGAAGGTGCGGGCCGCCATGGCGGTCGGGAGGTGAGGCTTGCCCGTGCTCAGCAGCCACGAGGACTTCCAGAGCAGGGCGCGTGCGGCTTCGATTTGGCGGAAGGCGTTGAAGAGCGTCATCTTGACCACCTGGTGGTCGAAGATTACGGTGTCTCCCTGTACGCGTTCCTTCGCGTAGGCGAGTGCCTCTTCGTAGGCCGCGCGAGCTACGCCCACGGCCAGCGTGCCAACGGCGGTGTTCCCGCCGGTGACAATGCGCTCGATCAGCATCTTGTAGGCGGGCCCGCCGGGCATGACGAGAAACTCCGCCGGGATCCTGACGTCGTCGAAGAAGACCTCGCCCTGGTTGAGCGTCCGGAGGCCGAGCTTGTTCAGCGGCTTGCCGCGCGACATGCCCGGCAGATCGCCAGGGATAGCGAAGGTCGCTGTGCTCTCCATGCCGTCGCCGTTTCCCACGTGGACCATGAGAAGGAAGGCGTCGGCCATCCAGCCGTTGCTCACGAACGCCGACTTCTGGCCGTTCACGACGTAGTCGTCGCCGTCTCTCACGGCGTTCGCCTCCATATGAATGGAGGGCTGGCCGAACTGGAAGAGGTCGGACCCGTGCTGCGGCTCGGTGATCGCCCACGCTCCTCCGTGCTCGCCCTTCGTGTCGTTCACGAACGCGTCTAGGTACTCGGCATAGAACGGGTGTCTGTCCTTGGCCGCCGCCGCGCTGCCCGCGATCATGGGAGCGACCAGCAGATGGCTGGCAAATCCGGCATCGCCCACCGCCAGCTCTTCCTGCACGATCGTGCTCGTCATGGCAGGCGCTCCCAGACCTCCGATATCGCGACCAAGCATCATTTTGTGGAAGCCAATCTCGTATGCTCGGGATAGTACGCGCCGCATGGTGTCGCTAGTGTAGGCTGCTTCGGGGTCCTGCATCAGATCGAGCTCCGCCGCTGCTGGGCGCAACTCCTTTTGCGCGAACTCACGTGTCATGTCGCGGATTTTCTCAATTTCCTCGGGTAGGGCGAAATCTACCACTCTGACCTCCTTGGATGAGAACAGGGTCGTCTGTGAGAACTGGGTTGTTAGAATGCAGCCTACGCTTGCTATCGAATGCGTCCTAGGGCCAGGATGCCTTCATTTTGAAGGTCATATGGCCCGTCCCCAGCTTGGCCAGCGATGAAAGATAGCCTCGACCGCGGCGGATCAAGTCGACCCAGCGCCATGACGCTTGCTATCCTGAAATCAGACGGCCCCAGTAGCTACGTTGAATATGGAGTGATCTCCTGGAACGCGATGAGCTTCTGGGCCAAGATGGCCCTCGTCTTTGCGCGAGGGCCATCTGGACGCCGTATTCAACGTAGCTGGCTCTCTACCGCACCATTCGAGAGTAGCCTGCGCTGCCAGGAGAACGATTGAGTTTACAAGGAGGCAATTAGGAAATGAACGGGAAACGAGTATACTTCGGTGCCGCTGGGGCGTTGTCTTTTCTGCTGATATTGGTGTTGTTCGCCGCTGCCTGCGGCGGCGGTGACGAAGAGGCGGATCCGACGGCTACGGCGCCAGCAGGAGGGGATCCGACTGCCACGAAAACCACACTGGGCGAGCCGACAGACCCGCCTGCGGATCCGACAGACCCGCCTGCGGATCCGACAGACGCGCCCGCGGAGCCGACAGATGTGCCTGCGGACCCGACAGTTGTGCCTACGGTGCCAGTGATTTCGGATACGACGGTCGATGTGACGTTGACGGAGTTCGTTCTCGATCCGTCCGCCAACGCGGCGCCTGCTGGAATCGTTAGGTTCAACGTGAGCAGCGACGGTGCAATTTTCCACAACCTCAAGGTTATTGAGACGGACCTCGCTCCCAACGCACTGCCGACCGACGATACCATATTCTCGGTGGACGAGGAGCAAGTGGACGTCGTTGCCACTACGGCAGACCTTAATCCCGGCGAGCAGGAAACGCTCAGCGTCGAATTGGCTGCCGGCAGCTACGTGCTCATCTGCAACGTTCCAGGGGGACATTACCAAGGGGGTATGACGGCAGCATTCACCGTCGAATAGGCAAAACAGGATTCTAGGTGAAGACGGCCGGGGCTTGTGCCCCGGCCGTCTCGCTATGTGCGCGGAACGGGCCTATCGGCCGACCAAGTTCAAGGTGGGGTAGAAGAAGACCCAGACGACATTGACGAAGTGCCAGTAGTAGATCGTGCCTCCACTCTCCAGTGCTCTTCTGCTGAGAAGTGGCCTCGAAGTCCGAGCCGGTGGAGCAAGCCGAGCATGACGATGCCGCTCACGACGTGTGAGGCGTGCCAGTGAGCACGCCGTTTGCGGCCGGGCGTAGGGGCCGGATGGCCTGCCTGCATAGGCCGAACGGCCTAAGACGTATCGAATGGCGCTAGCTACAGTAAGCATGCGATGGAGAAGTTACGAGTTCCGGTGACGCTGGCCACTACGGCCTGCGGGACGATGCTCGCGCGGACGCTGGCCCCGCACCCGGTCTATGCCGGCGACGAGAGTCGGGACCGGGTGCTGGGTGGCGCGGGCACCGGCGTCCTGCTGTTTGCGCTGGTTCTGCTCGCGGCAGTCGGCGCGTTCGCCGCGGGTATCCTCTGGCGGGAGCGTCAGGACGGGGATACGCCTGACAGCGAACAGCTATACTAGTTCGGCCCGACCGGCTAGAGGGAGGCGGAACATGCATTACGATGTCATCGTCGTCGGCGCCGGAGCGTCCGGGGCGGTTACAGCCGCCCGCGTCTCGGAAGACGCGGCGCGCTCGGTGCTGCTGCTGGATGCCGGCCCGTACTATCGAACCGCATCGCAGACGCCCGCCGACCTGCTGAACGGCAACGACAACTCCTATTTCGCCCATGATTGGGGATACGAGGTAACGGCGAACGTCGCCGGTCGGGTCGTGCCGCTGCCGGCCGGGCGCGTCGTCGGCGGTTCTTCCGCCGTGAACACGGCCATCGCCCTGAGGGGGACGCCTGAGGACTACGATGGCTGGGCAGCGCTCGGCAACGACGAGTGGTCATGGGATAAGGTGCTGCCGTATTTCCGCCGCCTGGAGCACGATCTCGATTTCGACGACGATAACCACGGCCAAGACGGGCCTATCCCCGTGCGCCGTCATACAGAGGACGAGCTGGTGCCCGTGCAGGCGGCCTTCGTCCGGGCTATGCGGGCGCTTGGCTACGCGGAAACGTCCGACAACAACGATCCGCAGTCGACGGGGCTCGGCTTTCATCCGATGAACAAGCTGGACGGCCGCAGGATGAGCGTCGCCATCTGCTACCTAGAGCCGGCGCGAAAGCGGCCAAATCTCACCATCATGGGAGACTGCCACGTCCGGCGGATCGTCTTCGACGGCGATCAGGCGACAGGCCTTGAAGTGGAGGGCGACGCCGGCATGGAGACGATTACGGGCGATCGCATCGTGATCTCCTGCGGCGCCATTGGTACGCCTGCGCTTCTCATGCGCTCCGGCATCGGGCCTGCGGACCACCTGCGCGAACTCGACATTGACGTGGTGCGGGACCTGCCGGGTGTTGGTGACAACCTGGACGACCATCCGATGCTCGGCGCGACGTTCATTGCCAAGGAGGGGATGCTAGAGAGATCCGACCCTGTTGTGCAGGTCACGTATCGATACACGTCGAGCGATGACGAAGAGCGAAACGACATGCAACTCATGCCGGTTTCCCAGATCCCAACGCGCTCAGGCGGCTTCGTCTACGCAATCGGAAGCGTCATCTACCTCCAGAAGTCTAGAGGGCGGCTCACGCTGACGTCGGCGGACCCCCGCATCCCACCGCACGTCGACGAGCGCTTCCTCGAAGCTGACGAGGACGTCCGGCGCCTGGTGGAAGGCCTGCGCATGGCATTGGACGTGGGCTCTCATCCAGCGTTCGATGAGCTGTCAGAAGGCCTGAGATTTCCCGACGCGGCGGTCGTGCTGGATGACGATGCGCTGGCGGAGTGGTGCAAGAGGGTTGCGTCGAGCGGCTTCCATCCGAGCTGCACGGCGATGATGGCGCCCGCGGACGATCCCATGGGGGTTGTCGACCAGCACCTGCGAGTGCGCGGGATCGATGGTCTGCTCGTGGCCGATGCCTCGGTGATGCCAAGGTGCCCGCGAGCCAATATCCACCTCACGTCCGTGATGATCGGTGAACGCGCCGGCGAGTGGCTGCGCGAGGGTGTCGTCTAGGGCAGGTGGGGAGGCCCGATCGCCACGCATGACGAAGAAGCCTGTCCTGATTCGTTGTTAGGGACACCTGGCCTTATGGGCCAAGACAAATTAGCGGTCACCCATCGATTAGGTAGAAGAGGAAGTCAAAACGGCGAACTCGCCACGAAGGCCTACGATGCAGGTTGGCCCAAACTACCCTAAATGACGTGCCATTTGGCCCTTTATGGCTTAACTTAGTAAGCGCTAAATTAAGAACCGATAGCCATGGAGCCATCGCGACTATCTGAGGGGGTTATGCCTTGAGCGATGCCACATTCGACGCAGTCATTATCGGGGCAGGCCACAACGGGCTTTCGTTAGGTACCTACCTATCGAAGTGTGGCTGGGATGTCGCGATATTCGAGAAGCGCACTGAAGAGGGCGGCGGCCTCTGTACGGAAGAGCTGACGCGCCCCGGGTTTCTTCACAACGTTCACTGCAACTACCACACGCTGGTCGGCGTCTGTCCCGTCTATGACGATTTGGACCTGTACGATCATGGCCTGAAGTACGTCCAGCCGGAAGTGCAGATGGGGAGCGTCTTCCGTGACGGCACGGCGCTGACCGTACATACGGACATCGACAAGACGTGCGCGTCGTTTGCGCGTTTCTCGGAGAAGGACGCTGAGACGTTCCGCCGGCTGCACGATGAGGTGAAGGGCTACCTGGACCTGATCCTGAGTACGCTGATGTACTCGCCGCCCATCCCGTTGCTCGATATTACGAAGGCGCTTGTCGTCTGGAAAATCACCGACAAGGCGGAGTTCCTGAGCGTCCATCTGCGCAACATGACGATCAACGAGTTCCTGGACGAGCACTTCGAGAGCGACAAGATCAAGGCGATGCTTGCTTTCCAGGCAGCCATTTCCGGCTACGCGACGGACCTAAGAGGGCTCGCCGTGTCGTTCCCGCTCTTGGTTGGCAAAATGGATAATTGGCACGTCTGCGTCGGCGGTTCTCATCAACTCGCGCACTCGCTCTGGGAGGCGTTCGCGCATGCGGGCGGGAGCGTCTTCCTGAACACGCCGGTTGCAGGCATCGTGACGGACAACGGCAAGGCGACCGGCGTTCGCCTCTACGACGGCAGCGAGGTGAAGGCCCGGCACGCCGTCATCAGCACGATCGACGTGGAGCAGACGTTCCTGAAGATGTTGCCGCGCGAGAAGCTGGACCCGGAGCTCGTGAAGCATGTGGAAGACGTCTCGCACATCGATTGGTCATATTACAGCGTTCACCTGGCCATGAGCGAAGCTCCTCAGTACGAGGCGGCATCATTCGACCCGGACATCCAGAATGCTTGGGTACTCAATGCCGGCTATGAGTCGCTGGATGACCTGAGTCAGGACTGGAAGACCGTCCGCGCGGGCAAGCTGGCCGATCCCAAGCCGAACTGCGCCGTGAACTCGCTGTTCGATCCGACGGACTCGCCCGATGGCTCGTTTACGGGCCTGATGCGCCAGTTCGCCCCGATCGAGATCGGGAGCGGCGGTATGGAGGCGTGGGACGAGATGGCTGGCCCATACGGAGAGCGCCTCATCGACGCGTGGACGTCGTACGCTCCGAACGTGAGAGGCGCGACGATCGAATGGCAGTCATACACGCCTCTGGACATCTCGCGCCGGATGGTGAACATGGTCCGCGGCGACTGGATGGGCGGCGTCATCGCGCTCGACAACCTGCTGACGGAGCGGCCAACTCCGGAGCTATCGCAGTACAAGACGCCGTTCGAGGGCCTGTACATGGCTGGGGCCACGCAGCATCCGCACGGATTCATCACGTTCGCGCCGGGCTACAACGCGCTGCAGGTAATCGCAGAAGATCACGGATTGGAGCGCTGGTGGCAATGACGGGCTCTGTTTCGACAAACGGGACCGTGCCGATTCGGGCGGTGGCAGGCGACGAAGCCAGTGGGCTGGCCAACATCATTACGCAGTACCTGGAACAGCTCTTGGGCGACTCGGCGGAGAAGCGCGCCGCGGCGTCGTCGCTGCGGGGCCGTCTTGGCATGAACGCGCGCGAGAGCGACGTGGCGGTGACGATCGTGTTCGCGGACGGCGCCATCGAAATCGAAGAAGGCCTGCAGGAGCCGGACGCCGTGATCGGCGGCGAATTGGAATTCCTAATGCACATGATGGCGGGCCGGGCTAACCCGGCGTGGGAGATGCTGAACCGGAAGATGACGATCCGGCCAGGACGGCGGCCGCTCTTCGCATACCAGGCCTACAGCCTGATGCGGCTGCCGGGCGTACATGTGTGGAACGGGGTGCCGAGGCCGCCCACAGGCGTTCTGGTGGGCGCGGCGGCCGCGCTGGTGATTGGACTATCGATCATGTACGCCCGACGCAGGGCACCAGGAGGTGACGATGCCTGAGGCAACGTATGATGCAGTGATCATCGGCGCGGGCCACAACGGACTCACGCTGGCGGCCTACCTCGCGAGGTCGGGGTTGTCCGTTGGGATCTTCGAGCGCAGGCACGAGGACGGCGGTGGTGTAAACACGGAGGAGGCGACCGTTCCCGGCTTCCACCACAACCTTCATGCTCAGTACATGGAGTTCATCGACTACATGCCGGTCTACCACGACTTCGAGCTGGAGAAGTGGGGCTCTCGGATGATCAAACCAGACACCCAACTGGGTATCACGTTCGCTGACGGGAGGCCGCCGCTCATTATCTACCGGCCCGATCCTGAGCTGGACAAGAAGACCCACAAGAGCATCTCCGAGCACTCCAAGCACGACGCGGACACGTG
This sequence comes from Chloroflexota bacterium, assembly GCA_029262675.1. GTDB lineage: Bacteria > Chloroflexota > Dehalococcoidia > DSTF01 > RBG-16-68-14 > JADFKB01. The sequence goes on from JAJCYW010000009.1 coordinate 98,660, forward strand.
GCTGGAACTGAAGACGAAGATGATGGAAAGAGAGTTCCAGATAGCAGCCACGCTCTACAGCCCGGCGGAGGCCGAGGACGACGCCGAGGCGTCGGCTGCCATGATGAGCGCGGGCCTTAGCCTCTGGCAGGACCTGGGCCTAACGGCGAACGATATCGGCAAGGCGCCGAAGGTGCTGATCGATCGCTTCTTCGAATCGACGGAGATGCGGGCGTTGCTCTACCGCCAGTGCATCGAGTGGGGCGCAAACGTACACGCCGGCAACGGGTACGGCTTCCTGGTCTCCGTCCTCTGGCTCAGCGCGATCCACTATATGTCCGCCGGCGGCACGCATACGTTGGCGCACGCCATGGCGAACGCTGCGTTGAAGGCGGGCGCGTGCATGCGTTTCAGCAGCCCCGTGGTCAAGATCCTCTTTGAAGGCGGGCGCGCCTCGGGCATCCAGCTCAAGGACGGAACGAAGGTCAATGCGACGAAACTCGTCGCTTCGAACGTCGATCCCAGGCAGACGTTCGTGGACTTCATCGGCGAAGAGAACCTGGAGCCGTTCCGCAAGGAGCGGTTGGCCGGCTGGCACTTCGGTCCGGAGCACGTCCTCGGCACGCCGTCGTTCGCGCTTCACGAAGCGCCGAACTACAAGTCCGCGAAATGGAACGAGGACATCAACCGCTGCTTCTACACCGTCGTTGGGTTCGAGACAGCGGAGCAAGTGTCCAACTACATCCTGCAGGCATACGGCGGCCAGATACCGGACCGGCCGGGCGCCGGCACGTGGGTCAACTCGCTGTGGGATCCCACGCAGGCGCCGGCGGGCAAGCACGTGATGAACGGCTGGTTCTTCTTCCCCAAGGCCTCATGCCTCAGCGAAGCAGAGTGGGATGAGGTACGTGCTACGTACAATGACAAGTTCCTGAAGCTGTGGGAGGAGTACGCTCCGAACATGACGCGCAAGAACGTCATCGCGGACCGGCTGTATACGGCCTTCGACATCGAGAAGAAGATGTCGATGCCGGAGGGTGATTTCTCGCAGGGCCGCGCCGGCGGTATCGGCGTTGGTGTGGCTCGTGAGTACCAGTACCGGACGGAGTTTCCGGGCCTATACCTCTGCGGTCCGTCCGCCGGAGGTGGGGGCGTCAGTTCCGCCCCGGGCTACGGCTCGTTCAAAGTCATCTGCAAAGACCTCGACCTGCCAAAGATCTGGCAACAGGGGGGTCGGAACTACTAAGGAGTGCGCCATGGCCGAGATCTACACCACCGCCTGGTACGACAGCATGAAGGATCTCCTCAACAAGAGCGATGAGGTCACGAAGAACGCACCGCAGGGTGTCTGGCGCATCCTGGCGGAGATTCGCGGCGATGGCACATCACCCTACATCGGCGGCGATGATGTCAAACGCTTCTCGATAGTGCTCGACGATGGCAAATGCGCGAGCTACCAGGAGCTGACAGAGGCGCCGCCGCGGAAGGACTTCGAATTCATCCTGGAGATGCCCGCCGGCCTCTTCGAGCGTATCGTCGCCAACCAGGCAGATCCGCTTGAGGCCGGGCTAAAGGGTGACGTGAAGATCGTCGGCGACATGCGGGTGCTGATCCAGAACGCGGAGCTAGTGAACGTCCTCTCTGAGATCTACCAGCGCGAGATCGAAACGGAGTGGCCTAACGGTACCCCTCCGTACGAGGCAGCGACTGCTGGAGGTGCGGCATGACCGAAGCAGGCCTATTGCTACACGCCCTCGCCGAAAAGAAGGGAGGCGGCAGCGAATCCTATGGCTCCTGGGAGGATCTGTATCGCGGGAAATGGACGTGGGACCGCGTCGTCAAAGGTACGTGCAACCGGGCTGACTGCATCGCAGCTTGCTCGTTGGACCTGTTCGTTAAGGACGGCATCGTGTGGCGAGAAGAGCAGAACGCCATCTACGACCAGACCAACGAGGCGGTGCCAGACTTCAACCCACGTGGCTGCCAGAAGGGCATCTGCTACAGCGACCTGATGTACGATGCGTCTCGCATCAAGTACCCGCTGCGAAGAGTTGGCGAGCGTGGCTCCGGAAAGTGGGAGCGCATCTCATGGGATGAGGCGCTAACGGAGATCTCCGACAAGGTCCTTGATGTCTGCAAGGAGGATGGCCCGGAGAGCATCATCTACGACTTCGGCACAACGAACATCGACTTCGGACCTGGAACGCCCGCCGAGCAGCAACTGACCCGCCTGATCGGCACGACGTCGCTCGATGAGTGGGCCGGCGTGGGCGACCTTCCCATGGGCGCCATCCAGACCTGGGGCCTCTTCAACGCTGATGGGACCTCCGACGATTGGTTCAACGCCGATACGATCTTGGTCTGGCTGGGCAATCCCGTCTACACGCGGGTGCCGGACGTGCACTTTATGTTCGAGGCGCGCTACAAGGGCGCCGAAGTGGTAACGATCGCGCCTGATTACAACGCCACCGTGGTGCATTCCGACCTCTGGGTGAACCCGCGCGTCGGAACGGACGCCGCTCTGGCGCTTGCGATGTGCAACGTGATCGTGGAGGAGGGGCTGCAGAAGGATCGCTACGTGCAGGAACAGACCGACCTGCCGTTCCTGGTACGCGAAGACGCCGGCCGCTTCCTCCGCCAATCCGACATCGCCAAGGATGGCAAGGATGACGTTTTTTACGTCTGGGATCTAGCCACCAAATCGCTACAAGAAGCGCCAGGGACGATGGGACAGCCGGATGCGTCGCTCGACCTGGGTGACCTCGACCCCGCGATGGAGGGCGATTTCGAGGTAGAGCTGCTGGACGGCAGGAAGGTGACCGTACGACCCGCCTTCCTGGCGCTCAAGAAACGTTTGGACGAATACACGCCGGAGCGCGCCGCAGAGATCACAGGCGTCGCCGCCAGCACGATCCGGCGTTTGGCCCGACGGGTAGCTGAGAGTCCCGCCACGCTGATTTTCTGCTCGTGGGGGGCCTGCAAGCACTACCACATGGACCTCGTGCAGCGATCCATCATCCTGCTGCTCGCGCTCACCGGCAACACGGGTAAGCGCGGCGCCGGTATGCGCATCGGCGCTTGGTGGAACATGTCGCTCAGCTACGACAAGGCTGGCGTCGGCGCACTTGCGGCGGCCGGCGCCCCAGCAGAGCGGCCCAAGGTCCGCGACCTTGAGAACTTGATGAAGACGCTGATGAAGGCAAACTCGTCGATCAGCCCGACGATGCCGTTCCTCTATAAGCACGACAAGGGCTACGCGAAGCTGGTCGACACGCCCGGCTATCACGACCCCGATCTGAAGCGCCCCATTAGCGAGTACATGCAGGAGGCGTTCGATAAGGACTGGATGCCTGTCTATCCCAGGGACGGCAAGTCGCCGCGGGTCTTCCTCTACACGGGTATGAACCCGCTGCGCCGCTGGCCGGCCCCCGATGCCATTCGCGAGAATCTGTGGGCGAATTTCGAGTTGATCGTGACATGGGATTTCCGCATGTCCAGCTCCGGCATGTACTCGGACATCATCCTGCCCGCGGCAGGATGGCACGAGAAGTCCGGCGTCAAGTTCACCCAGAGCTATGTGCCGTACATCTGTGTTGGTGAGCAGGCCGTGGAGCCGCTCTACGAGTCAAAGAACGAGTTCGACATCATGGCCAAGCTGGCGGCTACGCTGGAGCGGCGGGCCAAAGAGCGGGAAGAAGCCCCGTACAAGGATGTGTTCGGTAACGAGCACGATCCAACAGACATCGCCCGCCTCTGGAGCTTGGACGGTGAGTTCGGCGAGGGAGACGCGGAAAAGGCGCTGGACGTCCAATTCGAGCTCTCAGATCCGGTTGGAGATGCTACGTGGGCGGAGGCGGCTGAGAAGGGGGCGGTGCGCGTGACGTCGACGGGAGGCTATGGGCCGATCACCGCCATCACGAATGAAGTTGAGGAAGGTGAGACGCTCTACCCGTTCGCGTGGTTTGTCAGGGACAAGGAGTCTTGGCCCACGCTCACCGGACGCCAGCAGTTCTACATCGACCATCCGTGGTTCCTAGAGGCCGGCGAAGAGTTGCCCACGCACAAGGAGGCCCCTCCCGCTGGCGGCGATTACCCGCTGCGGATGACAGGTGGACATACGCGTTGGAGCATCCACGCTATCTGGAGGAGCAATCGCACGCTCCTTCGACTCCAACGCGGCGAGCCCGTGATGTACATCAGCACGCAGGACGCGGCGGCGCGCGGCCTGGATGACCATGACCTGGCCTTGGTCCACAACGATGTAGGCGGGTTCAAGGTGAGAGTGAAGCTGGCGCCCAGTGTTCAGCCGGGCCAGGTGGTCATGTATCACGCCTGGGAGCCGTACCAGTTCGAGCAGTGGTCGGGCCAGCAGGCTGTTAACCCATCGCCGCTGAAGCCCCTCCACCTAGTGGGGGACTACGTCCAGCTTTCGTATCGGTTTGCCCTGGCCCAACCCAGCAACATTTCTCGGGCGATGACGGTCGAACTGACAAAGGTGGAGTGAGAAGCGAGGTGCAGTCATGCGCGTAGGTCGAGTTGATACAAGAGATGAGGAGCTGCTGAGCCCTGAGTCGACGGCCTGGCAGGAAGCCGCCGTCAATGAGGTTGTGTTGTCGCCGACACCCCTCGAGTTGCAGCCTACCGATTACATTCGCGTTTCCCGAAACGGCCGTCCGTACGGCGCGGTTTCGAGCATGAGGGTGAGCGCCCTGCACAACGGCGACAGTGTGTTCTTCCACTTGGTTTGGCAGGATGACTCTGAAGATCGGGCGATCAAGGACATCAACCAGTTCGTGGATGGCGCCGCCGTGATGTTCCCGATAGTCGAGGATGCGCCGCTCATTGGCATGGGAATCCAAGGCAAGCCAGTGAACGTATGGATGTGGCGCGCCGACTGGGAACGGCCGAAGAACGTCGCTGCGGAAGGGATGGGGACGACTCAGCGCCGGGACGACCCGGCACTTTCGTCCGCGGTGCGTCATGCCGATGGGAATTGGGATCTGATCGTTGGCAGATCGCTCGAAGAAAGAGACGCCCCTCCGGGGACGATCGCACTGGCGCCCGGAGCGGCGTCGAAGATCGGATTCGCAGTCTGGCAGGGTTCCGAACAGGAGCGAGCCGGTCTGAAGGCATTCTCTCCCGCCTGGCAAGATCTAGAGCTTGATGCGTAGCGGAAAGTAGGGCTCGCCATGACTGAACGACAACTCGCGTTCGTCTTCGACCTCAACAAGTGCTTGGGCTGTCAGACGTGCACTATTTCGTGCAAGACGCTTTGGACGGACCAGCCGGGCATGGAATACATGTGGTGGAACATCGTCAATACGATGCCCGGCCGGGGCACGCCGCGCGATCGGGACCAAATGGGCGGCGGTTTCGATGCTGAAGGGCGCGCGCAAGCGGGCGTGCTGCCGAGCGCAAAAGACTTCGGCGAGGCCTGGGACTTCAACTACGATGAGGTCTTTTACGAAGGGAAGGGCCAATCGGCACACCTCCACCCGCGCAGTCCAAGCGCGAACGGCAAGGACGAAGCACCAGAGTGGGGGCCGAACTGGGATGAGGATCAGGGCGCGGGCGATTACCCGAACAGCTACTATTTCTACCTACCGACGATTTGCATGCACTGCACGGACCCGGCCTGCCTGGCCGCGTGCCCGCGTCAGGCGATCTCCAAGCGGGAGGAGGACGGCATCGTCCTCATCGACGAAGACCGCTGCGACGGATACCGATTCTGCATGGAGGCCTGTCCGTACAAGCGCATCTACTTCAACCCGGACCGTTTCATCTCACAGAAGTGTGTCATGTGCTTCGCGAGGCTGGAACAGGGCGTCGCGCCCGCCTGCGTTCGCCAGTGTCCCGGGCGCGTTCGCCACTTCGGCTATCTCGACGATGAGGAGAGCGACATCTTTAAGCTCGTCAAGACGTGGAAGGTGGCGATCCCGTTGCACCCTGAGTTCGGCACACAGCCGAACGTGTACTATGTGCCGCCGCTCGCCCCGCCGCGCTTCGACGAGAACGGTGAGATCGATGAAGAGAACCCTCGCATCCCCATGGACTACCTGCGCTCGCTCTTCGGCCCGGCGGTGGATCAGTCGCTCGCGACGCTCAAGCTGGAGATGGAGAAGACGCGGCAGGGAGAGAAGTCAGAGCTGACGGATATTCTCATCGCTTACAAGTGGCAGAACATGTTCATTCCGTTTGTGGAGGACCCGGGTGAATTGAGCCGCCCGGCGCCTAAGTCATGATGCAAATCGAATCGCTCGGCACGCAGGAAGGAATCGTCGCGGCCGCCCACAGCCGCCTCTATCGGCTGCTTGCGGACGGCATCTTGTTCCCGGATCGTGACGCTTTCGATGAGATCAAGGCGGGGCGCGTTCGCGACTACGTTGTGGAGACGTGCCGGGAGTTGCCGTACGCTCTGGAGCCAGCGTTCGATGGGCTGGTGGCTTCGGGTGAGTACGTGGACTTTCAGTCCGAGTTCCTCAGGGTATTCGAAGTCGGCCAAGGCATGCCGCCATGCCCGCTCTACAGCGGGATCTATAGAGGCGGGAGAAAGGCCGTGATGGAAGAGTTGGCGCGCTTCTATTCCTACTTCGGCCTGTCGATCGAACACGGCTCAGGGGAGCTGCCAGATCACTTGGCGACCGAGCTGGAATTCATGCACTTCCTCGCATTCAAGGAGTTGACCGCCCTTCACCAGGAGAAGGACCCGATGCCGTACCGGCGTGCCCAGGCAGATTTTCTGGAGCGTCAGCTTGTATCGTGGGTGCCTTCGCTGGAGAAGAGACTACAGGGAGCGGCACCGCCTCCGTTCTATACAGCGCTTGTTTGGCTGACCAACGCGTTGGCTCGCGAGCACCTTGCGTTGCTCAATGGATCAGTCGATCGGAATGCCACGATTTCATTGGATGCAGTGTGATGACCGCAGCCATCTGCGTTGTTGGGCGAAAGAACAGCGGCAAGACGACCCTCATCGAACGTCTCTTGCCAGAACTGCGGGCTCGCGGCCGAAAGGTGGCGACGCTCAAGCACGATGCGCACGACTTCGAGATCGACCTACCGGGGAAGGACACGTGGCGTCACCGCCAGGCGGGGAGCACCACCACTGTGATTTCGTCCTCTTCGAAGGTTGCCATGGTGCGATCGACCGATCGCGAGACGCCGTTGGATGAGTTGCTGCGGCTAGTAGACGACTCATGCGATCTGGTGCTCATCGAAGGGCTGCGGCGCAGCGCGTGTCCGAAGATCCTTGTTCATCGACCGGAAGTCGGTGGCCCGCCAGGCGTTCTTGGTGAGGTCTGGGCCGTCGTCGGAGACGAGACGCCGGAGACGAATCGAAGCGCCACGCGGATCGCGGCGAACGACGTCAAGGCGCTTGCCGATCTTATCGAGGAGCGGCTCCTGGGTGGAAGCGTCCAGGCTCCTGCCTGGAACCTGCCGGCGTTGTTGGCCGAGGCAAGCCGCCATCATGGCCATATCTGCCCCGGACAGGTGCTGGGAGTGCGGATGGCGATCTTGGGATGCGAGCGGCTGGGGATCTACGAACCGAAGTCATCGAAGCGCCTCATTACATTTGTCGAGACGGATCGATGCGGGACGGACGCGGTGCAGACCGTGACGGGCTGCACGCTCGGCAAGCGGACGCTCAAGTTCGTTGACTATGGCAAGCTTGCGGCGACGTTCCTCGATTCGGAGACAGGCCGCGCTGTGCGGATCGTCGCCAGGGAGAGCGCGCGCGACGCCGCGCTACAGTTTGCGCCGGACGAGATAGACGCGCATGCTGCGCAGTTGAGAGCGTACAAGGCGCTGCCGGAGGACGTCCTGTTCAGCGTGCAGGACGTACGAGCTACGTTGGCTGAGACGGAGCTACCTGGCCGGCCTCACGGTCGCGTCGTCTGCGCAGAGTGCGACGAGGGAGTCAACAACGGTCGCGAGTTGGCAGTCGCTGGAAGAACGTTGTGCCGCGCGTGCGCCGGCGTGCCGTACTACCAGGAAGCTGAAGACATCGTAACAACACAGAAGCAGAAATCGGAAGCGCCGTAAGCGAATGGAGGGACACCATGGCACGGAAGAAAGCGTCAGCGAAGAAGGGAAATCGAACGGCAGATAGCTATCGCGATCGCTGGCGCTGGGACTCGGTGACCTGGGGCAGCCACTGCGTCGACTGCTATCCGAGCAACTGCCCGCACCGCGTCTTCGTGCGCGACGGCAAGATTGTGCGCGAAGAACAGTCGGGGACCTTCCCGGTCATCGAGAAGGGCGTGCCGGACATGAACCCGGCCGGCTGTCAGAAGGGCGCCATGTGGAGCCAGATGCACGACAGCGAGGATCGCATCATCTACCCGATGAAGCGGGTAGGCGAGCGAGGTTCCGGTGAATGGGAGCGCGTGTCTTGGGACGACGCGCTCACGGACATAGCCGACAAGATCATCGACGCTATCCAAGAGTACGGGTCGGAGTCCCTCGTCCGCATCGGCGAGCCGGCTGAAGGCGGCACGCAGGTGCTGGTCTGCGCCAGCATGCTGATCAACATGATTGGCGGCATCACGACTGACGTTCAGGCGGAGATCAACGACTTCAGTCCCGGTCTCTACACTACCTTCGGGAAGTTCGACCCGGCCGCGAGCGTGGACGACTGGTTCCACACGGAGCTCGTGCTGATCTGGCACTGCAACCCGATCTACACGAACATCCCCTGGTACCACTACGTGGCGGAAGCGCGTTACAACGGTGGCGAAGTCATGCTCTTCGCGCCGGACTACAGCCCTTCCGCGCTTCATACGGACCTGTTCGCGTCCGTGCGCCCCGGCACCGACGCGGCGCTTGCGCTCGGGATGTGCCAGGTGCTGGTCGAAGAGGGGCTCTATCACGATGACTTCGTGAAGGACCAGACGGACCTGTCTTTGCTGGTGCGAACGGACAACCAGCATTTCCTGCGCGCCAGCGATGTCGACGGCGGTCGGGACGACCAGTTCTACTGGTACGACACGGTGACGAAGAGCGTCGTCGAAGCGCCGCGAGGCACGCTCGCGCTTGGCGACGTCGATCCCGCTCTCGCCGGAGAGTTCGAGGCGACGCTCGCGGACGGCTCGAAGGTCACGGTAACGCCGGTCTTCGCGCTGCTTCGCGAAATGCTGAACCGCGACTATACGCCGGAGAAGGCCTCGGAGATCTGTGGCGTGCATCCGGACGTGATGCGGCGGGTGGCGCGCACGGCCGCGCGCAAGCGGACCCGCCTGCTCATGGGCTGGAACTCCGGCAAGTACTACCACGGCGACCTGATGGAACGGACGATGGCTCTCTTCCTCGGCCTGACCGGTAACTGGGGCCGGAAGGGGACCGGGGCCCGTTCATGGGCAGTAGGTTGGTATGAAGGTTTGTTCGCGCCGCTGGCCAAGGAAAAGCCAGGCCGCCAGGCCGCGCGCGACATGAAGAACATGATGGACCAACTGCTGGCGGCGGCTAAAGAGGCAGATCCCACCATGACCGATGAGATCGCGGTGGTGGAGGGGGAGTACGAGGCCGCTCGCATGGGTGGCATGGTCCCGGCCGTGTTCTTCTGGTACTACCACTGCGGGTTCCGGGAGCGCTGGAACAAGCCGGAGTGGAACGACCCCAGCATGAAGCGTACCTTCGACGAGTATGTCGAAGAGGGTATCGAACGCGGCTGGTGGGAGGGGTTCCGCACGCCGGACGAAAAGACGCCGCCACAGGTGATCTTCGAGATTGGGAGCAACGTCCTGCGGCGCACACGTGGCGGCCAGGACATCCTTCTGGAGAACCTGTGGCCCGATCTGAAGCTCATCCTCACCATCGACTGGCGAGTGAGCACCACGGGGCTCATGTCGGACTACATCCTGCCGGCCGCCCATCACTACGAAAAGCTGAACTTCTGCTACCAGACGCCGCACGTCATGAATCTGACGTTCTCTGACAGGGCGGTAGACCCGCCGGGTGAGGCGAAGTCCGAGTGGCAGATCGTACTCGCACTGGCGAAGAAGCTCGGGGAACGGGGGAAGGCGCGCAACTTTGTTGAGTACCAGCATCGAGGCATGCCGATTCGCCTCGATACTCTCTACGATGCCCTGAGCAAGAACGGTGCTTACGACGATGACGAACGCTTGGTAGACGAGATGGTGAAGGACAGCGCCACCTTCGGCGTGATCCCCAAGGGGACCAATCTCAAGACGATGCGCGAGAAGGGATTCGTGCGCTTCACCGACTGGGGCCTCAGTTCCATGACCCTCGCCCAGGCTTCTGACCTGAAGCCGGACGAGGCGCACGCGCCGTTCCGCAGACACACGGAGAAGAAGGAACCGTTCCCGACGTTGACGCGGCGCGCGCAGTTCTACATCGACCACGACTGGTTCCTGGAGGCCGGCGAGGAGCTGCCGGTGCACAAGGAAACACCGAAGCAGGGCGGCAACTATCCACTCGTGCTCACGTCGGGCCACCCGCGGCACAGCATCCACTCGATGAACATGACGAACAAGGTGATCCTGGCGACGCACCGTGGCCACCCCTCGATGTTCATCAGCCCAGAGGACGCGAAGGCGCGCGGCATCAAGAACAACGAAACTGTGCGTATGCACAACGACGTGTCATCGGTCGAAATCGATACAAAGGTGTCCACGCTGGTTCGCCCGGGCCAGGTGATCGTTTACAACGGCTGGGAGCCGTATCAGTTCGAGCAATGGAAGGGTACGGAGAACGTGGAGCCTGGGATGGTGAAGTGGCTTCACCTGGCGGGTGGCTATGGGCATTTGCAGTATCGCAGCATCCACTGGCAGCCGGTGCCAATCGACCGGGCGATCCACGTCGACGTCGAGAAGATTAAGTCGAAGCGAAAGGCGAAGGCCGGCGCGAAACGAGTAGCCGCCAAGAGGAAGTAGGCAGCCGCGACGGGCAAGAGAATGGAAGAGAAACTACGCGGCCGGCGACGCTGGATGGTCGAGTCGCAGATAGCACGCGAACGTACTGAATCGCCGGGTCGTGGGAACGGCGGCCCGCCGATCACCCGCCGGCGCTAGAGGTCGAACCGACGCAGCGTCCGCTCGGCGAGACCTCAGCGCTCAAGGAGGCGCGATGTCACGTGGACCGGAGCGGTCGCAGGGAATGACACCTAGTGATGCGTCGCTCCCGCTGCTGAACGAAGTCGTCACCCGAAGAAGGTTCCTCCAGGGAGTCTCAGCGGGTGCTGCCGCGCTGTATCTGACACAGCTAGGTTGCAGCGGCGGCGCCGACGGCATTCGCCGGGTGGTCGAGCAGAATCAAGCGTTCGGGAACTGGACAGACGTCTTTCGGCAGAAGTGGTCGTGGGACAAGGTGACGTGGGGCACGCACCTGATCGATTGCTATCCCGGGAGCTGCCTCTTCCGTGTCTACACTAAGGACGGCGTCGTCTGGCGGGAAGAGCAAGCCGGCCGCTATCCGGAGATAGAGGCGGGTGTGCCGGACATGAACCCTCGCGGGTGTCAGAAGGGCTCCTGTTTCAGCGACGTCATGTATGGCGCCGAACGCCTGCGCTACCCTCTGCGGCGCGTGGGCGAGCGGGGGAGCGGCAAATGGGAGCGTATTTCTTGGGACGAAGCGCTCACGGAAGTGGCGGACGGCATCCTGGACGGGATCGACGAGGTCGGGCCGGAGTCGATCATCTACGAGACGGGGCCGGGCAACGGCGGCATCGTAAACGGGCCGCTGCCGGGCTGGCGCCTGAGCCGCCTGATCGGCGCGACCGTGCTCGACACCAACGGCCTGGTAGGCGACTTCAACGTCGGCCTATTTGAGACGTTCGGGAAGTTCCACTTCGTCTCCTCTGTAGATGACTGGTTCCACTCCGACCTGATCCTGACCTGGCACATGAACCCGGTCTACACGCGCATTCCTAGCGCCCACTTCATCTATGAGGCGCGCTACCACGGCACCCGCGTCGTCAACATCGCGCCGGACTACAACGCCTCAAGCGTGCACGCCGACATGTGGGTGCCTGTCGAGCCCGGGACGGACGCCGCGCTGGCGCTGGCGCTCTGCCGAATCATCATCGACGAGGGCTGGATGAATCGGGACTTCGTCGTGGAACAGACGGACCTGCCACTCCTCGTGCGGCTGGACACGAACCAGTTCCTGCGAGAAACCGATCTCCGCATCGATGACGACGGCGCGCGTGACGACCAGTTCTATGTCTGGGACGAAGCTACCGGCGGGCTGTCGCCCGCGCCACGGGACACGCTCCGGCTCGAATCGACGCCCGCGCTCGAAGGGCGGTTCGCTGTTGAACTGGGCGATGGGACGGAGGTCGAGGTGACGCCCGCGTTCGTGCTGCTACGGGCGCGCCTGCAGGAGTACACGCCTGAGCACGCCTCCTCAGTTTCGGGTGTCAAGCCCTCCATGATACGCAAGCTCGCGCAGATGGTGGGTGAAGCAAAGCGAGTGCATATCCTGCAGGGCTTCAACACCAACAAGTACTACCACGGCGATCTAATCGAACGGGCACAGGCCCTGCTGCTGGCCTTGACGGGTAACTTCGGCCGGAAAGGCACGGGGATGCGCGGTTTCAATACCGGCCAGGTTCAGATTGGGACGGTGGTCAAGGAACGCGCCGGGCTGGAGGGCTTCATCAGGCTGGCGGACCGGGCGCTCGACGTCGAAGAGGAACTCCTGAAGGAAGACCCGACGTTGACCGAGGAGATGCGCGCCATCGGAGTAGAGCAGGCTGAGGCCCAGCATCGTGTTCTGCTCCCATACGATGCAGGCCCGCTCACAGTCCCCGCCGCCTTCTACTGGTACTGGCATGCCGGCTACAGGGACGTTTGGAACCGCGCCGACTGGTCGGACCCGTCGATGACGCGGCCGCTGGGCGAGTACTTGGACGAGGCAGTGTCGGCCGGCTGGTGGGACGGCGCCGCACTACCGCCACCGGAACGGCCGCCCCGCGTCCTGCTGGAGGTCGCCGCCTCGACGCTGCGCCGCACGCGGGGAGGGTACAAGGTGCTGCGCGAGAAGCTGTGGCCCCAACTCAAGCTCATCGTCGCGGTCGACGTGCGGATGAGCTCGACAGCTCGCCTGGCGGATATCGTGCTGCCCGCGGCAGGGTTCTACGAAAAGACGGACTTCCGCTTCCCAACAACGCATGTCAATTTCCTCACCTTCACGGAGCAGGCCGTGAAGCCCGTGGGCGAGTCGAAGCCGGAGTGGGAACTGTTCTCGCTGCTGGCACGGAAGGTCGAGGAGCGGGCAGTGGCGCGGGGGATGGAGAAGGTGTCGGATGCCGAAGGCCGGGAGTTCCCGCTGGACGAGTTGTCGGATCGCTTCTCGATGCGAGGCGACGTGGGAGAGCACGACATCGATGCGCTAGCCGACGACATCGTGCGGGACACCGTGCGCGTGGGCGCGCTCCCCGAGCGCACGACGCTGAAGACGTTCCGAGAGAAGGGCATTGTCCGGTTCACCGGCATCGGGCAGACAGCCGAGGGGTTGAACCTCGCGACGGACATCAAGAGCGACGAGACGGTATCCCCTCTCCGTTGGCATATCGAAAAAAAGACGCCGTATCCGACCTTGACCAGGCGAATTCAGTTCTACATCGATCACGACTGGTTCCTGGAAGCGGACGAGGCATTGCCTCGACACAAGCCGAACCCGCAGATGGGGGGCTCGCATCCGCTCAAGATGGTGAGCGGACATTTGCGATGGAGCATTCACTCCACCTGGGTGGCGAACCGGCTGATGCTCCGGACGCATCGCGGTGAGCCGTTCTTGATGATGAACCCCGACGATGCCTTGTCCAGAGGCGTCGCTGATGCCGAGCAGGTTCGTGTGCACAACGACGTTGACGAATTCTTCGTGAAGGTCAAGGTTGCACCGGCCGTCAGACCGGGCGAGGTCATCATCTATCACGCCTGGGAGCCGTACCAGTACAAGAACTGGAGGCCCTACGATTCGGCGATCCCCGGCATGATCAAGTGGCTGCATCTGGCGGGCGGGTATGGTCATCTGAAGTACTGGCGCAACAATTGGCAGCCGCAGCAAGCCGACCGCGCCGTCGCTGTCGAGGTCGAAAAGATGGCGCCGGAGGGAGACGCGTAGTGGCACTGCTGGATGCTGAGCGGATCTCGACGCACGGGCTGCGGTTCGGCTTTGACGAGTTGGAACGGACGACGAGCGATACGCTTGACGCGGACGCGCGCCCGCTAGGACCGCTGGGACATTTCGCGATCTGGGCCAACCTCGGCGCGGGGCTCTACCTAATGATCGTCGGCGCCTGGCTGGTCCCCGCGCTGAGCGTCCCACAGGCTGTGTTCGCCACGCTTATCGGCGCGGCTCTCGGCTCGACGCTGGTGGCGGTCGCCGTGTGGTTGGGTGCGAGCGAGAACCGGTCGGGCATTGCCCTCCACCGAAGCGCGCTCGGCGAATCTGGCGCCAACCTCTACGGGGTGCTGGCCTCATGCAGACATCTAGCTTGGGGAGCGCTGCAGCTCGCTATCGCGTCAGAGATCGCGGCGGCGGCCATGGGCCGCCAGGGTCTGGGAGGCGGCCGGCCGTTGTGGGCGGCCATCTTCGCAGCGCTTGTGCTTCTCATGGTGCTCGTTGGCCCTGCGACGCTGATCCGGCGCTGGCTGGTGCCAAGCGCGGTGATCACAGCGATCATCGCCGTCGTATTCGCGTATTCAGCCTGGTCAGGATTCGGCGTCCAGCCGATGATCCAGCGGGAACCCGTGGGTGGCTGGCCTGGCATGACGGGTGCGATCGATCTGATTGCCGTGCTGGCGCTCATGTGGTTGCCCGTGGCGATCGACGTTGGCAGGCTGGGCGCGCCGCGCCGCGCAGGGGTCAGCGCGTTCCTCGGCCTCGGGACGATGACGGTTTGGTTCGTGCTCATTGGCGTCCTGTTTGTGCCGGCGGTGAACGGTCGCGATCTGGCCGGCTTCCTACTGGCGACGCCTGCAGGCTCGCTGGCCCTGCTGCTGATCCTCGTCGTGGAGTTGGACGGCGCTGCCGTTAGTCTCTACTCGCTCACGTCGACGGCCCGCGGTTGGGTGCCGAAGGCTGGCGCAGCCGTGCCAGCGACATTTGTCGGCGCGGCCGTCTTCGCGTTGGGCGCGGCCGTGCTGGACCCGTTCGATTTCGGGGATGCCTTCCTGCTGTTAGGGGCCGCCTTCGCGCCACTACTCGGCGCGCTGCTGGGGGCGAGGCTGGGGCAGCGGATACCGGGCGTGACGCGGCCGCCGCTACTGGGCGGAGCGCTCGCGTGGGCACTGGGCTTCTTGCTGTACAACTGGGCGGCCCCGCTGGAGATCCCGGTCTGGACGGACGCGATGTCTTTTGGGTTCAGTGATCTGCTAGGCTTGCCGTTCCCGGCTGGAGTTCCGGGATTGAGCGCGACAGTGCTGAGCTTCTCAGTCGCCTTCCTGCTTACGGGCGTTGCTGTAACGCTGCCGCGGTGGAGTTTCGGGCGGGGCTCGAAGTCGGGCCAGGAAACGTATGTGACTATCCGGGACGTGGGGGCGGCGTGACGCGAGTGAACCTGGTCGCGGTGTAAGTGCGCGCCGCTCTCGAAGACTAGGCCAGCGGCGAGGCTCTTCGCCGGCGCATGGAAGGGCTGATGGTGGCGGCGCTATCGGCGGTTGTGCAGCGATGGGGGAGCTAGGGCAGGCAGCGCTCGCTATACTGGCAGAGGCTGGCTAGATGGCCTTGCTAGAGGGGGAAGAACGTTGACACGAGTGAACTTGGTCGCGGTGCAAGTGCGCGCCGCCCTCGAAGACTATTCCAGCGCCGAGGCCTTTCGAGGGCGTATGGAAGGGCTGATGGAGGAGGCGGCAAAGACCGTCGATTTCAGCGTGCCCACGATCGTCTGCTTTCCCGAGACGATAGGACTCTGGCTGAGCTTCGTTCCCGAAATCTACGATGACGTCAGCGATTGTAGAACGATCCGGCAGGCGATAATAAAGGGGATTCCGGCCAACCTGGGTCGCTTTCTCGGGGCCTGCTGGCGCTTCAAGAACCTTGGCATCACCACGATCTTTCTTGAAACCGCCTTGGATGCCGAGTTGACCTACCGTGAGACGTTCTCGGATCTAGCCAAGAAGTACGGCTGTTATCTGCAGGCCGGTACCATCTACATTCCCCACATCGAGTACGAGCCGGTGAAGGGCCGCCATGCTCTCGGCAAGCGAGTCTACAACATCGCGTACCTCTTCAATCCCAAGGGAGTGATCCTGCAACGTCTCCCAAAGAACTACCTGTCGCCGCCGCTGGAGCGCCAGTTCCGCTTCACGGCCGGCGACCGTGTCGATCTTCATCCGGTGGAGACGCCGCTGGGGCGCATGGGAACTCTCATCTGCTACGACGGGTTCCACGAGTCGCTCGTCGAGCACTATGACAGCCTGGGTGTAGACATCATCCTCAGTCCGTCGCACAGCGACCGTGATTGGGAGAAACCGGCGGGGTTCAACCATGCCATTACGGTGGGAGAGGCCTGGGCGCGCCACGGGGTGTCGGCGATGATCCAAGGCCGGCCGAATATCAAGTTTGCCATTGTGGCCATGATGGCCGGTCGCGTGTTCGACCTGGAAGGGCAGGGTTGCTCGCACATCGCCTACAACACGGGTGAAGTGGGCGCCCCAGCCAGCCAGTTTCTCCTGGCTCAGGCCTCTTCGCACACGGCCGAAGAGATCGTGCACGTCCAGGTCGATCTCCCGGATGGCTGCTAAGAGGTCATGACTGAGCCGATCGAGACTGTCGTCTCCGGGTTTCCTGCCCTCTACGCTCAGGGGGAGAATGGCCGCCGGCAGCGACCGATAATCTTCCAGCACGGCCTCTGGGGCACGGACGTTCAACTGGCGCCGTATCTTCGCTTCTTCTCATCGGCAGGCTTCGACTGCTACGCAGCGTGCCGGCGAGGAAGGCGCGGAATCCCACCGGAGCGTGCCAGCGGTGTCAGCTTCGCCGACTACGTGGAAGACGCTCTCAGTGTGCTCGATGCGATCCATCCAGCACCGATCGTTATCGGTTGGAGCCTCGGCGGTCTCGTCGCTCAGAAGATCGCGGAAGCCGGACGGTGCTGCGCTGCCGTGCTCGTCGCGCCCGTGGCTCCCGGCGGCATCCATGTCGCCCCCCGGCTGGGCGCCTGCCCGACATACCTGCGTCATTCGCTCGATATCGTCCTCGCGCGCCCGTTCGAGCTATCGAAGCGGAACGCTACGAACCTGCTGATGAATCGCGTAGCGGCGAGTGAGCGCCAACGCCTGTTCGAATCGCTCGTGGCGGACTCGGGTCGTGTGGCGAGAGATTTCACGCTCGCGGGTGTCACTGTCGACGAATTGAAGGTGGGTTGTCCTGTGCTATGTGTCGTCGGCTCCGAGGACAACGCGACGCCGGCGCGCTCCGTGCGCAAGGTCGCGAGCAAGTACAACGCGGAGCTGCATGAGTACGCCGGCCGCGGCCACTGGCTCCACGAGGAGCCCGGCTTCGAAGAGATTGCCGCGGGCGCGATGAACTGGCTGGAGCAGCACGTTCTGCGGCCAAGCACAGCAAACGCCCCGCTTTCCTAAGGGTAGCGGGGCGTTTGTAAGTCGCTAGATTCTAGCGGCGCGTTCTACTTCCAGACGATGTCAGCCGGATCGCGGTCCAGATGACCCAGCGCTTCGTTCCAGTGGTACATGATGAGCGCGTCCATCAGCTCGGAGTCGGCGCCGCGACGCTTCTTCTCCAGTTCCACCCTGATCGTATCGAGCGCGCCGTGGACCTTCGGGCCGAAGAGCGACTCGAGGTATTCCGGCGGAATGCGCGGTTCAGACTCGTTCAGTGAGCCGTCTTCGTTGAGCGGCGCAGGGCTCAGGGGCGGTATGTAGTAGACGTTCGGCTTGGTCTCAAACTCGGGATGCAGCGGGAGCGCCACTTCCCACTTGTTGACGAGCTTGGAGACAGAGCCGCTGTCGTCATCGAGGAAGCCGATCCAGGCCGCGCGGCCAGGACACTGGCGAACGCAGGCCGGCGCTACGCCTTGCTCGATACGCGGGAAGCAACCAATGCACTGCTGGCTGACGCCCCGTTCCGGGTTGAAGTAGATCTTCTTGTAGGGGCATGCTTCCGCGCACTTCTGGGCGCCCTGGCAAAGATCCTCATCCCGCAGCACGAGGCCCTCATCGGTCTTGAACAGCGCATCGTTTGGGCAGGCTTCCAAACAGCCCGGCGTCGTGCAGTGGTTGCAGAGGCGGGGAAGGTAGAAGAAGTAGGAGTTGGGGAACTCGCCCGCGCCTTCATCCTCGTCCCAGTTCATGCCCCAGTTCTTGGCGCCGGCGGTCTTCTCCAAGTGGACCTCTCGTCCCTTGCCGCCGCGGAGAACCTCGTCGTAGTTGAAGTCCCACCCGCCGCCGAAGTCCTCGGCGGTAGGAAGCTTTCCTGGCGTCTGCTTGCCATTCTTATAGCCGCCGCCCATCTCTTCCCAACCCTTGGGCGTGCCGAGGCCGGGTTTGGTGTTGACCGTCATCCACCACATCGGCTCTTCGCCCTTTTCCTGGGTCCAGAGGACCTTGCAGGCGACCGAGCAGGTCTGGCAACCGATGCACTTATTGAGGTCGAAGACCCATGCGAGCTGTCGTTTGGATTCTGTGATGGTTCCCATTTATGTCACCTCGATCCCATCTGCTGCGAGTAGGCGGAGCGAGCAGCTGAGCGGCTCACTTCGTCTTCTCCACGTTCACATGTACGGCCCGATCCGCGGGAATCGGCTGCCAGGCGAGCGGCCTGTACTGAAGGTGCCCGTAGCCGCCCGCCATTCCTAACCATTTGACAATGCCGGGCTCAATGTCGGCCTGGCTGTACCAACCTCGGTGCATGTACGGCTCGAAACCGTTGTAGAGGATCACCTGTCCGGGCCGGACGGCCGGCGAGATCTTGACGGAGATGAACAAGGAGCCGGCATCATTGAACACGCGGACCTCCTCGCCGTTCTCCAGCCCCTTCGCGGCGGCATCTGTATTGTTCATGAACATGAACGGTTCGCCGCGGTGGGTGTTCAGGAGAGTGTTGTTCGTCATGTTCATGGAGTGGATGCTCCAACGGTTATGGCCGCTGGTGAGCAAGAACTCGCCCTTGCCGCCCTGCGGTGGCGTCTCCTTGTGCACGGGCAACTCCTCGCCGGCCTCTAGGAACCACTCATGGTCGATGTAGTACTGGGCGCGCCGTGTGAGTGTGGGGTAGGGGACCTTGTCCTCTGTGTGCCAGCGGAACGGGTTGTGCGTTTCATTCGGCTTGATGGTAGACGCCTGGGCGAGGCCGTGGCCCATGACACCCCATGCCGTCCAGCGCACGGCCCCCTTTTGGCGAAGTGTCGCTAGGGTTGTACCTTCCGGGAGCACGCCGTAGACGGCGTTGTCCCGGATGTTCTCGGCAAAGGCCTCCTCATCGTCCTCAAGTTCACCATTGAGCGTCAGCATGCCCCCGAGCCCTTCCAGGGTGATGGGTTCGTCGTCCCGACCGGTGATCTCGGTGAGCCCGCGCGCCTTCGCCCGCTCCTCCAGCTTCTTCAGCATCGCCAGGCCGATCTGGCGGTCCGTCTTGGAGTTGCCCAGCGGCGGCGTGGCGGGCTCGATGAGCACGGTGTTGAGGTGGTGGATCGACGGCATGCTGGTGCCGAACTTCTCGTAATGCTGGGCCGCAGGCAGGATGTAGTCCGAATAGAGTCCGGTGGTCGTGATCCGGTAGTCGATCGAAACGATCATCTTCAACTTAGGCCAGAGGTGCTTGAGTAGCATCTCTTGGCCGCCCCGCTGGCGGCGCAGGATGTTCCCGCCCGCTTCGACCAAGACGCGAGGCTCTGTGTCCTTCCAGATGTTGCCAGCGCCGGCATCCCACCAGCCCTTCTCCAGCGCTTCCTCCATGTACTCGCTGAACTCGCGCTTCATGGAGGGGTCCTGCCATTCCTTGTTGTTCCAGCGTTCCTTGTAGCCGTACTGCTCGTACCAGAGGAACGCAGGAGGTCCCATTCTGCCGAGCCCGCCGAGACGCCCGCCGGCGGCCGACGAGGCGGCACGGTTGACCGCTATTTCGTGGGTCATCGTGGGGTCGTCGGCGGAGAGGAGCCGGAACATCGACAAGAGCTGGCGGCGGCTCTCCCACGCTGCCCGGTCGCCGCGCTTTCCCTTGGCTGCGGCGCCGCCTCCGGCAGAGCCGGAGATGGCCCAGGAGCGGGTGCCTGTGCCCTTCTTGCCCCAGTTACCGCTGAGGCCGAGGAGGAGCGCCATGGAGCGCTCCATCAGGTCGCCGTGATAGTACTTGCCGGAGTTCCAGCCGATGAAGATCTTCGTCTTACGCGTCGCTACTTTGTGCGCCAGCTTGCGGATCGTGCCGGGGTGTATTTCGCAGATCTCTGCTGCCTTTTCGGGCGTGTAGTCTTCCAGGCGCCGCTTCAGGAACTCAAACGCCGGCTGGACCTCTACCTCTGTCCCATCAGGAAGGAGCGCCAGCTGAGAACCCTCCAGCGAGGGGTCGACGTCGCCCATGGCGAGCGTGCCGCGCGGCGCCGGTACGATCTGCTTCGATTTGCTGTCGAGCCAGAAGAACTGATCGTCTCGCCAGTCCGGTGCGAGGTCGTTGCCTCGCAGGAAGCGGCCCGTGTCTTTGCGCACCAAGAGCGAAAGGTCGGTCTGCTCCTTCACGAACGCCTTGTTGTAGATGCCCGAGTCGATCATGACCTTGCACATCGCCAGCGCGAGCGCGGCGTCTGTGCCGATGCGGACGGGGAGGTGATAGTCGGCGTGGACGGCTGAAGGGCTGTAGTCCGGCGCGACGGTGACGATTTCGCCGCCGTTATATCGTGACTCGGCGAGGTAGTGGTACCACTGGATGTTGGTATAGACGGGGTTGGCATGCCATATCAGCGTCAACTCGGCCAGGAACCAGTCGTCCATGGATGATACCGGGTTGAACTTGCCCCACGTGATGTGGTAGCCGGGGCTGAAGTCCTGGAACTCGGCGTTGCCGTCCGTTGTGAAGGCGCCTACCGCGGCGGTTGCGGCTCGGGCGGGGGCAGCGCCCGGCTCCGGCGTGAAGGGGACGATGATCGATTCCGCCCCCTGATCCTCGATGGCGTCCAGCAACGCGTCACAGATGTCGCTCAGCGCCTCGTCCCAGGAGACCTCTTCCCACTTACCTTCGCCGCGTTCGCCTGCCCGCTTGAGCGGCGTGGTGACGCGGTCCTGGCTGTAGTGGAGGGTGCACCAGGATGCGCCCTTCTGGCAGCCCATGGGGTTCATGTCGGGCGTGCTCTTGTCGATGAGCGGTAGGATGCCAGCCTGCTCCTCGCGAACGATCTTCCCGTCCCGCGTGTATACGCGGAACGGACAACCGCCGGGATAGCAGTCTACAGAGTGGCTGCCCCACGTAACTTTGTCCCATTTCCACCGATCGCGATAGGAATCCGCCCATTCTCCCGAGGCTCCAATTGCGTCTGCTCGCTGTACCATTAAGACAACCTCCAGTCGCTTAATCTAGCAGACGCTTAATTAAGCTCATAGGGCCGAATGGCCTGTTGCCCGGGGCCATTTGGCGTTGGAGTGTGATTAGTGACCGGGAGGCTGATAGACGCAGGAAGGATCTTCAGCGAGCGGGTCGTTGGTGGTGGCGTACGCGCGCGCGCGGCTGCCTCCGCAGACGTCTCGAAATTCGCAACGGCCGCATCTGCCTTTGAGCGCGCTCGTGTCGCGCAGGCTACGGAAGAGGGGGGCGTTGCGATAGATGTCCACCAGCGACTGGTCTCGCACGTTGCCGGCGGATACCGGCAGGAATCCCGACGGACAGACGTCGCCCTTGTGCGATATGAAGCAGAAGCCGTTACCGTCGTTGACGCCCTTGGCCGGACGCCCCAACCCGTCCTTATAGCGATAGCCCGCGCCTGCAAGCGCCGGCGCCGGCTCCTTTCCGGCGGACGGTCCCTCTGCGGCGCGCTGTCGCTGTATGACGACGCGGCGGTAGGCCGGAGCCGCAGTGCTCTTGATGTCGAACGAGGCGGGCTTGCCTAATTCGTACAGCCAGTTGAAGACCTGCTCGTGTTCTTCCGGAGAGATCATGTCCGCGTGGTTTGCCCGCCCGGTCGGGACGAGGAAGAACAGGCTCCACTGTACGACGTTGGACCGGCCAACGACCTCAGCCATCTCCTCCAGTAACCCGACGTTGTAGCGGCTGACGGTCGTGTTGATCTGCAGGGAGAGGCCGACATCTGCGACGGTCTTGATGATACGCTGGGCGGTCTCGAACGAGCCGCTGAAGCCCCGGAAGGCATCGTGGACGGCGGCCGTTGGCCCGTCGAGGCTGACGGCCACGCGCCGCACGCCTGCGTCCTTGACACGTGCGAGCGTCTCACGCGTGACGAGGCGCGTGGTTGTGGGCGTGAGTGATGTGCGCAACCCCTTCTGAACCGCGTAGCCGAGGATGTCGTACAGGTCGCGGCGCATCATCGGATCGCCGCCGGTGATGACGAGGATCGGATCGCCGAACTCGCGGATCTGGTCGACGAGACGAAGCGCTTCTTCCGTGTTGAGCTCGTTCGGGTCTCGCTTCGGTTGAGCTTCAGCCCGGCAATGCTTGCAGGCGAAGGCGCAGGCGCGAGTGAGCTCCCACGCGATGGTGAAGGGTGCGAGGTCAAAGTTCGCGTCTATCAGGCGGCCATCGTGCGCCTGCCGCTCGGTGATGGCTCGCCGTGCTGCCTCAGGCATCGAAGCGCCGCTCATATGGCGGCCTCTTGAGCTTGTTGCACCGGTACTAGCCATCGCGCTTCCTCTGGCGTATGGGCCGCACCCGGCGCCAGGCCGATCTCCTCATCCGTGATGTAGCAGGCAGGGTCGGGTGCCATGAAGTCGTCGAAGTAACGCTCGGCGCGGATTCTCAGGTTGCCGTTGCAGATATCGAGATAGCGGCATGAGTGACAGCGTCCCTTTAGCGCGGCCTTGCGGTCCTTGAGCAACGCCATCCTGGGGTCGCTCTTGTCGACCCAGATCGCGCTGAACGGCCGCTCGCGGACGTTGCCGAGGTTGTAGTCCCACGAAAACTGATCCGGGTGGACGTTGCCTAACGGGTCAATAGAGGCGATCGCGATGCCAGATTGATTGCCGCCATTCCAGGAGAGCAATTGATGGACCTCCTCTGCGCGATCCGGATCCTCTTCGCGCAGGGTCATGTAGAGGTAGACTCCGTCGGCGTGGTTGTCGACGGTGAGGATCTCCTTGTCCAAACCGCGTGCGTGGAAGTCGCGGGCGCGCTCAAAGATCTCATCGAGCGCCGCGCGAGTCTCATGCGGCTCAAGGTCGAATGCTTTGATGCGGTCACCGCGGCCGGCGTAGGCCAGATGGTAGACGCAGCACCTGGGGATGTCCTCCTCCTCAAGCAGGTCGAGGATGGCCGAGAGCTGGTCGATGTTCTGGCGATGGATGGTATAGCGCAGGCCTACGCGTGTGCCGGCATCGCGGCAGTTGCGAAGACCGGCCAGCGCCTCGTCGTAGGCGCCCTTGCGGCCGCGCACCTTGTCGTGTGCCTCGCCGATGCCATCGAGGCTGATTCCGACGTAGGAGAACTCGGCGTCCTTGATCTTGCGTGCGACATCCTGGGTGAGCAGAGTGCCGTTCGTAGAGAGGACAGTGCGGAGTCCCAGCTCTTTGGCGTAGGTCGCCAGCTCGAAGAGGTCCGGCCGGATCAGCGGCTCGCCTCCGGAAAAGATGACTGTTGGCGCGCCGAACGATGCTAGATCATCCAGCAGACGGCGGCCTTCGTCCGTTGTCAGTTCTCCAGGATAATCGCGGTCGTGCGAGTCGGCGTAGCAGTGCATACAGGAGAGGTTGCAGCGGCGAGTGCAGTTCCAGACCACGACTGGCTTCTTGTCGCCGGAATAGTGAAGCAGGTGGGCCGGTCCGCGACTGGACTGCCGGCCGTAACGGAGCGCGTCTTCAGGCCGCACCGTCCCGTTCAGTAACCTACTAACTCCGAGCATTGGATTTCCTTTCTGGCCAAGCCTGTCCTTGGCGAGCCTTGCTGCTAGCCTTCCGGGGCCGCCGCGGCCCGGTCTGCCAGGTGTCGTTCTAGTGGGATTACAGTGTCTCTCATGGGTGCAATGCCGGACAGCGTCTCAATCTCTTCGTCCGTTGTTTCTATTGGGTTTTCGAAGAGGCGCTATTCTCCGAACTTCACTCCAACCTCACTTCGCTCCAGACGGCGATTACGATGTTTCGCAGCCTGTCGCCTATCTGACGTCAAAGTAGCATTAGCACCGTACGGTAAGAAGTGCCGAACGGCTCTGAATCTTGTACCTAGCTGGCACATAGGCACAGTGTCTTTTTCTATACCTTGCCGACGAGACTCTTGAGCAGCTCCCGCGTACGACTCATCGTCGCGTCTGGCGACGCTTGAGGATCGCCGTCCGCCGGGTAAAGCGCAGCGATGAAATCTGTGGCTCCAAGGGCGGCGATCTCTCGTAGTCGTTTCTCAACTTCCGCCTCGTTGCCAATCAACGCGACATCCGCAGGCCCCGGCGCGCCTTCGATGTCCAACATCCGGCGATAATTTGGGAGATGCCCGTACATCTGGAACTCCTGCGCGGCTCGCTCGCTCGCCGCAGCCGGGTCGTCCGTAACCGCGATGGGCAAGCCAACGCCAATGCGCGGCGCCGGCCGTCCGGCGTTCTGCGCGGCGGAGCTGATGCGCGGCACAATATGCTCCTCGAGCGCTTTGGGCCCCGCCATCCAGGTCATGGTGCCGTCAGCGAGTTCTCCCGCGATGCGGAGCATCATCGGCGCCAGGCCGGCGATGAGGATGGGGAACCGCTGCGCAGCGGGAATTTGAAGCCCTGCTTGAACGCGGAATACGTCCCCGCTAAACGCTACCTTTCCTTCGTCCACCAACGGACGCAGGACCGATAGGTACTCTCGCATGTGGCGGGCTGGATGCTCGTATGAGAGTCCCCACATGCTCTCAATTACGGGTTGGTGGGAGAGGCCGATGCCGAGGCTGAGCCGTCCGCCGGCCGCTGCTTGTACTGTCACTGCCTGTTGCGCGAGCACGAATGGATGGCGCGGAAAGGTGGGCACGACGCTGGTTCCCATTTCGATGCGCTTGGTCCGCGGCCCGGCCAGCGCGATCACGGTCAGCGCGTCGGGACCGAAGATCTGGGCGAGCCAGATGCTGTCGAACCCGTCTTCTTCGGCGTCCACTACCCGCTGGACATGTTCGTCCACGCTTTTGAGCTGGGCTTCAACGCTCGCTGCACCGCCAACATGGATTCCGATTCGCATGCTTTTCCTCCAGTCGCTGATGGCCGATGACGGAACGATCTGATCGCGCCTACGGCGAGCCCGTCCAGCGCTTGTGATAGTCTAGCGGAGACCGTTCGGCCCTACTATCTTATTTTAGCATGCGCTAGAATAAGCGCCAGATCGGAGGCGCACCATGTCACAGAAAACTGAATCGGGCAGCACGTCGGAGTCGTGGGCCGACGCCTATCGGAACAGATGGAAGTGGGACCGGACGGCTTGGGGGACGCATTGCGTCGACTGCTACCCGTCCAACTGCCCGTATCGTGTCTACGTTCGAGACGGCAAGGTCGTTCGCGAGGAGCCGGGCGGGACGTACGAGGTGGTAGAGCAGGGCGTGCCGGATATGAACCCTTCCGGCTGCCAGAAGGGGGCTTCCTGGAGCCAGACGCTCGACGGGAAGGATCGCCTGCTCCATCCCGTGCGCCGTGCCGGAGAGCGGGGCGAGGGCAAGTGGGACCAAGTCTCCTGGGACGAGGCGCTGACCGAGATCGCCGATGCGATGCTGGACGCAATCCAGGAATCGGGTTCTGAATCGATCGTGCGCATCGGCACGCCAGGGCAGGGCGGCACGCAGAGCATCGCTCTTGCGGGTAGCGTCCTCTCACGTATTGGCGCTACGCACACGGATGTCCAGTCGGAGATCAACGACTTCAGCCCGGGTCTCTACGCGACGTTTGGGCGGTTCGATCCGTGCCCGAGCAACGACGACTGGTTTCACTCAGAGCTGCTCCTGATCTGGGCGAACAATCCCGCCTACAGCTCAATCCCGACGTTCCACTACATCGCTGAGGCCCGCTACAACGGTGGGGAAGTCGCCATCATCGCGCCTGATTACAGCCCCTCAGCTATTCACGCCGATTACTTCCTGCCGGTGCGCATTGGCTCCGACGCCGCGCTCGCCCTCTCGATGTGTCGCGTTATCGTCGACGAGGGCCTGATGGACGAGTCGTTTGTCGCGGAGCAGACCGACCTGGGTCTGCTGGTGCGCGCCGACAACGGCCGTTTTCTGCGCCAGTCCGATCTGCAGGAAGGCGGCTCTCCCGACGTGTTTCATCTCTTCGATGGCCACAGCGGCCAGATCGTGGAAGCGCCCCGCACGCTCGACCTCGGGTCGATCGAGCCGGCGTTGGACGGGACGTACACAGCAGCACTCGCGGATGGCCAGGAGGTAGAGGTGACGCCGTCCTTCGAGCTGTTGCGAAAGCGCCTACAGGACTACGCGCCGGAGGACGCATCGCCCATCTGCGGCGTCCATGCAGATATGATCCGAACGCTCGCGCGCAAGGCGGCGACGCGGACCACGTGCATCCTTGCAGGCTGGACCATGGGTAAGTCGTATCACGGAGACCTGATGGAGCGCTCGCTGTGCCTGCTGCTCGCGCTCACCGGCAATTGGGGGAAGAAGGGCGCGGGCATTCGCAGTTGGGCTGTCGGTATGTTCGATGGGCCGTTCCTGCTGGGGACCAAGCCGGCTGTCGGGCAGGACGCGACGCGAGAGCAGTTCAAGGGCCAGCAGGCGATGATGGATGGGGTGCTAGCGGGCGATCCCTCGCTCACGCCGGAGATTCTGATGGCGGAGATGGGCTACGCGGGAGCCGCTGCGGGTGGCGGGATACCGTCCGCCGTCTTCTGGTACAACCACTGCGGCTATCGCGAAGCCTGGAACACGGCGGGCTGGAACGATCCATCGATGCGCCGTTCGCTGGACGAGTACGTGGACGAGGCGATCGAGAAAGGCTGGTGGCAGGGCGCGGCCCAGCGGTCGGCGGATGTTCCGCCGCGCGTCCTCTTCGAGATCGGCGGCAATATGCTCCGTCGCCAGCGTGGCGGGCAGCGCATGTTGCTGGACAACCTGTGGCCGAAGCTCAAGATGATCGTCTCGATCGACTGGCGCGTTAGCACCACGGGCCTGTACTCGGACATCATCCTGCCCGCGGCGCAGCACTACGAGAAGCCGAACTTCCCGTACACGACGCCGGACATTATGAACCTCACGTTCTCCGACCGCGCGGTCGAACCGGCCGGGGAATCGCGCTCGGAATGGCAGATCAACCAGATGCTTGCGAAGAAGCTGGGCGAACGGGCCAAGGCTCGTGACTTCGTCGAGATGCAGGACCCGAGCGGCACCACCGTGCGGCTGGACACGCTTTATGAAGACATCACCATGGACGGGGCGCTGGCGGACGACGACGCCGTGTTCGACGAGATGATCCGCGACTCTGCGGTGCTCGGAAACATCCCCGCCGATACGACGCTCGAGTCGCTGCGAGAAACTGGATTCGTGCGCTTCACGGGTTGGGGCCGCTCGCCGATGGCGCTGGCGCAGGCGTCCGATTTGCTGCCGGACGAAACGCACTCGCCGTTCCGCTGGCAGACCGAGAAGAAGGAGCCGTTCCCAACGCTCACCCGCCGGGCGCAGTTCTACATCGATCACGAGTGGTTCCTGGAGGCCGGTGAGGAGTTGCCAGTCCATAAGGAAGCGCCGGCACAGGGTGGTGACTATCCTCTGCAGGTCACGAGTGGACACCCTCGCTGGAGCGTGAACTCGATGAACAGTACGAGCAACATCATCCTCGGCACGCTGCGCGGCGAGCCGGTTGTCCACATCAACGATCATGATGCGGCTGACCGGGGTATCAAGAACGGCGATGAGATTCGTGTCTTCAACGACTGCGCCGAACTGTTCGTGCACGCTCGCGTCACGCCGGCGGTGCAGCCGGGGCAGCTCATCAGCTACAACGGCTGGGAGCCGTACCAGTTCAAGGGCTGGCAGGACTTCTCCAACGTTGAGCCCGGCATGGTGAAGTGGCTCCACCTGGCCGGCGGCTACGGGCACCTCCGCTATCGAGCCTTGCACTGGCAGCCCGTGCCTATCGACCGCGGTGTTCGGGTGGATATCGCCCCGGCATAGAACCGGCGCTGCCCAGCCCCATCGCATGATGTGCGGGAGCTAGCACACCAACTAGCTCGGCTCCCGCATATGGCTGCGGCCTCTCGGCCAAACAACAGCCACTGCGACCTTGGCGAGGCTTGCCATCCGGTGTGTCGACGAAGCGTTCTTCGTCGACGAGATCCGGCGTTGCCCTCTCCTAAATTCACGATGGTGTAGGGAATTATGTTGTGGCATATGGCTTGTGGCCATAGGGTCATATGGCCCTCCCAGCTACAAGGCCATATTGGGATGGTGAGCTGCTTCCTTAGACGCTACCGCTCGCTACGGTAGTCCGGCCACGGTACTGGCTCCGGGCAGTGCCATGGAGGAGCCTGGCTGGCGCACGACGCTTATTGTCGCTGATTGGTGGTCCACGGGGGTACTAGGCGGTGTCCGCGATGCCTCGCAGCAGGTAGCCAACGAGGTACGCCGCTCCGGAGGCAACGGCGCCTGCGAGGAGCGTCTCCAGTCCCGAGCGGTACCACGCCTGATCGACGAAACGCGCCTTGAATGTCCCCACAAGGAAGAACGCGAAGGCGGCACAGCCCGTGCTCCATGCGAACGGCGCTACCGGGCCAGTGCCGCTCGCCAGCTCGACGAAGAAGGGCACCAGCGGCAGGATGCCGGCCACCGCGAACGCGGCGAAAGTTGCGAGCCCGGCTCGCCAGGGCGACGGCGCGACGCGGGTGAGGCCGAGCTCTTCGGTGACCATGGTGTCCACCCAGGTCTTGATATCGGAGGTGATGATGTCGACGGCGCGCTCAAGGTCGGGGCCGGTGAAGCCCTTCTCCATGAAGATATGCCGGACCTCCTCGCGCTCACCTTCCGGGACGACGTTGATCTGCTCTTCTTCCTCCCGGCGTGCTCGTTCCAGCTCCTGCACCTCGGCTCGGGTGCCGAGGACGTTGCTGATGCCCATGCTGATCCCATCGCCGACGAGGTTCGCGCAACCCAGAATAACGATGATCGCGGGGGCGAGGTCCGCTCCGGAGGCGGCGGCGGCGACGGCGAAGGTGGTCACGATTCCGTCAGTTGCGCCATAGACGAAATCGCGAAGGTTGCTGTGCCTCGGTCCAAGCAGCAGGCGCTCGCGCACAGCCTCGGGGGTGTGGCTGGGTAGGAGGTCCTCGATCCGCTGACGTGAGGCGTCTTCATTCATGACGGAGACCTGCCGTTCTGGAGACATCGGACTGGCGGTGCGATCGCATAAGTGTTGAGAACATCCTATGGCGGGTGAGGAGCAGAACGCAACGGGAAGAGTTGGAGTCGCCTGTCCGGCTGCCGCCGAAGTTACAGGGAGCGGCGACCGGGAAACGAATGTAGTGCATCGTTAGAAGAGCGAGCACAACGTTGGCCATGGCGGCTGCCAGCGGAAGTCCGCACGTGCCCCAGTCCCAGTCACCAGCCGAATCTGTGGCGTCGTGGCGCGCGTTCTCGTCGCCGTCCAGGCAGACGTGGAGCCGGAGTACGTCAGTTACTTGCCTTCGACCAGGCAGAGACGAGACGACGACGTCCATTTCACGAATTAGGGCACTTTGGCACTGGCGGCGGGCAGGTAAACGCTGGAACATAGCGCTGGAACACGACCATAGATAGATGCGTGGGCTGTAGGGACCCCCACATGGCAGTGCTCGGTCCGCAGCCCTGGTGGAGTGTGGGGAGGAGCCAGTCATGTCTGAGATACCCGTGTTTTCCGTCATCGCCTATCAGAGCGGCTTATTTGAAGAGCCTGGGTTTCGCAACGACGGTGTGCTGCGGATCAGCGGCGAGGAGATCCAGATTACGACCACCTGGTGGAACTGGCGCCGCCATATGGCATGGCCTCTTGGGCTGATAACGACGGAACTCGGAATGGTGTTCGCAGGCCCCTCGAACACGAAGGAAGTTGTTATCACGATCCGCCGCATTCAGATCGGGTCGGTCACGATGATGCCGGAAGCCCAGCCCCGGCCGCGTGTCGAAGTCGTGGGAACGCGAGAAGAAGATGGCAAGGAATACCGGTGCTCGTTCGCCTATCGTGACGAGGACGCGACGCTCGTCCAGCAACTGGAAGCTGCCGTGTCCGCGGCCTGAAGACCTTGGTCGCGGCAGCTTGGCGCTACGATTGAACGTCTCGTGTCGGATCCAAGAACGAGGCCAGGCATTCGGTCGAACAGAAGTGATGTGTCTGGCTGTCCAGCACGAGTTGGCCAACGCTCTCGCTCTTCTTGATTCTCATTCTGCAGATAGGATCGGTGTACAGTTCTGACTCTTCGCTGATTAGTGAGAAGAGCGCCATCGGTCGCGAGACGTTGCGCAGACGGCGGTCGCCCGCCGAATCGAGCTGCGCAGCCAGTTCGGGGACTGTCGCTTCGATTCGATCTCTGACGACTTCAGTTAGGAGAATCTCGCCCGGTCCTGCCAGGCTGGCAACGCGAGCCGCAACGTTCACAACGTGGCCCCAGTAGTCGCCATGCCGTTCGACGACATCACCTGCGTGGATCCCGATGCGAAGCGCAGGGCGACCCGGGAGCTCTTCCGAGGCCGCCATGAGCTTGACTGCCAGACTGGGTGCGTCGTCCACTTCGGCGACGATCATGGCGGCGTCACCGACAATCTTCACAAGTTTCGCGTGAGGCGATAGTGTCGCTCTGATTACCCTGTCGAAATGCTCGACAAGGTCCACTGAACCTTGGTCGCCATGGGCTTCTGTCCGCGCGGTGAAGCCGGCGAGATCGGCAAAGAGGATGGCACGCATCGATTCCATGGCGTTATGTGTGACCGCCTTGCGCTATCCGACTGTCAGCGTCGCCGTCATGTTGGGATGAATAGTGCAGAGGTACTGATAGGCGCCGGGTGAGTCGAACGTCGACGTTGCGCTCTCTCCCTGCGTAAGCGTGCCAGTGCCCCAGTCGCCAGCCGAATCTGTAGCGTCGTGGGGCACGGCATCGCCGTTGACCCACGTCACCGTGGTTCCTCGCGTCACCGTTAGGTCTCGGGGGAAGAAGTCAAAGTTGACGATCTCCACGGTCACCTGGGACGCGCCCGATATCACCGGAGTCTGCGGCACCTTGATGCCAGCCCCGTGCATCTGCTCGTGCATGCCGTTGCCCATCATGCCAACACCGCAGGCTGAAGCCAGGGCTAGGCTCGTAAGGGCGACGAGGCTGAACAGAATCGCGACGCGGAGCGCGGACATAGGGCTGCTAACGCTGTGCCTGCCATCGACCGGCAACCGTAACTCGTTTGGCATTCTCGATTCCTTTGGCTGGCGAAGCTCCCGCGGCGCCATGAATCAGGACCGCGTATCGATGAGCCGGTAGCCCGCGTCCTCCCAGGCCACCATCCCGCCGTCCAGATTCCATACGTTGGTATAGCCTAGGCCGGTCAAGGTTATCGCGGCAGTAGCGCTCATATTGCCGCTACGGCAGTAGAGAACGATCTTTGCGTCCTGCTGGGAAGGCAGCTCCGAGAGCCGGTCGCCGATCTCATCGTAGGGGACGAAGAGATCGGTGTCCCCAATCTCTCCTTCGTAAGGGATGTGCACGTTGACGAAGAGAAAGTCCTTGCTCTCAAGCATGGAGCTCAACTCTTGGGGAGACACGTCTACGTAGGCGCTGTCGGTCACCCCGGGTTGGTCTACGTTGGTCGCTGCAGGTCTCTCAGCGTTATCCGAACTGCACGCTGCGCCGATCGCGAGCAGCGCCGCGAGGGCTGTCATTAGGAACCAGGACTTCTTGGCTGTGAGCATGGGTTCTTCTCCTTGGGGGTGTGAGCTCCTTGAAAGGTCGTTGCGATCACGATGAAGGTTCATGTCCGCATGACACGGCGGATGAGGCCGATCAACTCCGGGATCATCTTTCCGCCATGGTTGTGCTTGATCTCGTCCGCCACGCATCCTTCGATGTGATCCTGGAGGAGTAACAACGACACCTCCTTGCCAGCTCTAGCCATTGCGGTGAGCTGCTGGATGATCTCGGGGCAGTAGCGGTCCTCTTCGATCATCTTCTGGATGCCGCGTGCCTGCCCCTCGATTCGGCGCATCCTCTGCAGCAGGTTGTCTTTGTCCTTGCTGTACAGGTATTCCTGTGCGTGCGGGGTGGCCTGTGCCATCGTGTCGGCGCTCCCAAGTATACTGCCTACTAGTATCTACATTATTGCCATCTAAGGATCGGGAATGCAAGTGACCGATGCGTATTTCCGCTGCCTTCATGTTAATGGTAATACTCTATAGGAGTATATAGTATGGTCTTTCGGCCCATGAAAAGAGGTCCACAGGGCCCTACTTCGGGCAGCAGGAGCTGCCCTACGGTGGTCGTGCGGCGCATGGCTGCCCGGCGTTGCGCATGTCTAGGCGCTGGCAGGGTACCAGCAGCGATCTGGAAGAGGAGGTCGACGATGCTGACGGTAACGGAACCGGCACGAGACAAGTTGAATGAAGCACTGGCCGGCGGCGAGCTGGCGTCGGGGAAACTGCGAGTGTTCATCGACCACCGCTGTCATTGCGGCAAGGCGCACTTCAGCCTATCCAATGAGGCTGAGCCGTCTCCGGAGGACACGGTGTTTGATGTGGGTGGCATCCCATTTGTGGCAGATGCCGATACCGCGCGGGAGTTGCCCTCAGTGGAGATCGACTTCGTGGAGACGTTCTGGACGAAAGGGTTCACCATTCGCAACGTGGACCACCAGTGCGGCGCTCACATGATGGACTAGTGGTAGCGCTTCGCCACAGTGTTCTTGTTCGAGAGGTGCAGCTGCGTGGTCGAGCCGGCTTCCGCGAGCTCGTGCGATCTCTCCTCCGCCATCTGTCGCCCTCTTCCTGAGGTCGACTGCAGAGCGGTGGCAATACGGGCCATTCGGCCCTTTTGACGCCGTGGCGATTCCGTGATAGTATGAGTAACCCCTACCCAGGGGGTATGGGTCTGGCAAGCAGGAGAGGGATAGAGACTCAAATGGGAACATCGACCAGCCACACGTCTGAGGATAGCGCTACGGCCACGGCTCAGCAGCGGTACGACCGCCAGGCCACACTGTTCGACCTAACGGAACTGCCCCTGGAACTGCTGGTACTGAAAGGACTTCGTCGGCGCCTCTGGGGACGGATCGACGGACAGATTGTCCTCGAAATCGGTGTCGGAACAGGGAAGAACCTTCCATTCTATCCTGCGAAGGGCCGGGTGGTGGCTCTCGACCTGAGTCCTAGGATGCTGCGTAAGGCCGTCACCCGCGCAGGAAGCCTGGGGCTCAGGCCGGATTTTGTGCTGGGAGACGCACAGCATCTGCCCTTCCATGACGGTGCGTTCGACGAGACGGTTTCGACGTTCGTGTTCTGTTCCGTGCCAGACCCCGTAGCCGGCCTCCAGGAGGCGCGGCGGGTGGTGCGAGACGACGGACCGATCAAACTGCTTGAACACCAACGAACGTCCAACCCGCTGCTGGGATGGCTTATGGACCGGGTGAACCCATTTGCCGTGCGCCTGACGGGAGCCAACATAAACCGGAGGACGCAGGCCAATGTCGAACGGGCTGGCATTCAACTCGATTCCGTGGAATCGGAGAAGCTGGGGATTTTCAGGCTGATGCGAGGCGTTTGCCGGCAGGGCGCGGTCGTCGGCGCCTAGCTTCGCTGAACAATTGAGGGGAATCGTGTCTCCGAAGTGAACGTACGCATGAACAGCGGACAAGTTCGCCGCTGGCAGGGCAGCGGAACGCTTGTAAGCGTGCCGCGGGCACGATCCGCAATGGGCCGAGGCAAGGTGGCCGGCGCGCCGGACGACGAGGAATGGGCAGTACGCATCTGAACGGTCAAGCAAGAACGGAAGGGGAAACGTCATGGCCAAGGATCCAATATGTGGCATGGAAGTGGACGAGGCGAACCCGGCTGGCTCATCGAGCCATCAGGGGAAGACGTACTACTTCTGCTGTGAGGGCTGCAAGAAGACGTTCGATGAGAACCCTGAGAAGCACGCGGCCGGCAGCTAGCCTCCGGGATAGGCGATCTACGCAGATGGCGGCGGGCCGATTGGCACTCGGCGTCGAGACGTGGATGGACGATGGTGGATAGGAAGAGGGCGAACGTACCGGTCCCGAGCATTGGATTCAGGAGGAGCGTTCGGGCATGAAGAAGAAGAAGCGGAAGAAGACCGAAATCAGGCTGCCCCGCCTGGGGAACTTGTTCGTCGGCGGCGTCCTGGCTGCCGTTGCCGGATTCATCGGACTGGTCATCGTCTACGGAGCGATGAACGGTGGTGGAGGACGTGACGAATTCGCCCCGGACATCGCCGAGACGAGCTCCGAGAACGGCGGCGAGCCCTTTGCGGGCGGAGCTAGGCTGCACTTCCCTGTGGATTCGATCGACATGGGCCAGGTGCCGTTGAACACGAACGTGAGCTACGCCTTTGCGATGACGAACGTTGGCGACGCCGCG
Source organism: Chloroflexota bacterium (assembly GCA_029262675.1). Classification (GTDB taxonomy): domain Bacteria; phylum Chloroflexota; class Dehalococcoidia; order DSTF01; family RBG-16-68-14; genus JADFKB01. The sequence continues at coordinate 133,272 of JAJCYW010000009.1, forward strand.
GCTCGTATCGAAGACGTGGACGTGAGCGTCATGGAGGGGTGCTGACCGTTCGCTCCGGTCATCGGTGCGATGACCCTGGAACCCGGCGAAGGCAGCGAGATTTCGTTCCAGACACACATGATGGAGGGCATGGACGGTCCGCATCTGTTTGAGATCTCTGTCACGTCTGATGATGCGGCAGAGCCAGTCCAGAAGCTCTATGTTAAGGCGTTCTTTGGGCCCTAACGGACTACACCGCCACGGGGAGGTCGGATGAATCGTCGTAAGGCCATCGCGCTGGTGTCGGTTTCGCTGGTACTGGCAGCGGGGCTCACCGCAAGTTGGGCGTTTTGGGGCGTGCCCGGCGCCGGCAAGTCCGACGAGTTTCCGGCCTTTGTCTACCATTCGTCGGACTCTGAGAAGGGCTACCGCTTGGCTACCGAGCAGCCGCAGCTCTTCTTGCAGCTTCCCTGCTACTGCGGCTGTGGGATGTTTGCCGACGATCCGCACCGCAACCTGTTGGACTGCTTCATGAATGACGATGGGTCATTCGACGCGCACGCCAGCGGCTGTTCACTGTGTCTGGATATCGCCTTTGATGGTGTGGACTGGCGGGCCCAGGGGAAGAGCCCGGCCGAAGTCGAGGCCCTCGTCGATGAGAAATATGAGGGCACCGGGCCGCGGACCCGTCAGGAAGTCGCTCCGCTGGTCAACTAAGGCACGCGCAAACCGAGCCGCCATCTAAACAGCCGCCTCCCTCGGCCGCAGGCCGAGTGCTGGCGGTTGCGCCGGGGTACTGCCGTGTGGTCTCTTCCGTGGGGACCGGGCCGACTGGCAGTTGAGAGCGAGTGGATGACGTCTTCCGCTAACGTCCGTGTAGGAATCCGCGCCGCGCTGCGGTGAAGTCTAGGCGACCTTTACGGCAGTGCCGGATGCGGAGACCATCAGCATGTTGTTGCCAATCGTCTCGTAATCTATGTCTACGCCGAGGATCGCGTCCGCGCCTAATGCCTCGGCCTTCTCTTCCATTTCGTTGATTGCGATGTCACGGGCCTCCTGCATCTTCTCTTCGTAGGCGCCGGACCGTCCGCCTACAATATCGCGAACACCTGCCATGATGTCGCGCATGATGTTCGTCGCGATGATGCTCTCGCCGACGACGATGCCGAGGTAGTTGCTGATCGTGGCGCCTTGAATGTCATGCGTTGTCGTTACGATCATCTGTGGCCCTCCATGGATGACGGCTATAGTCTGAGGCGTGAGCCTGACTCTCGCGTTCATCATAGCTTGGGTTGGAGCCGGATACGAGGTCGGAATCTGCGGTCCTTTGATGGGAATGCATCGGCGGAGCCGCCGGCCGTGCCAATTGCTACGCCCTCAGACTCAAGACTTGCGGTACCGCCTCGGCGCGGTTTCGGCGAATTCGGCGTCGAGTGAGCCCCTTCTAAGTCGTTCGGCAGGGGAGACGGCTGTATGCCGCCGGTACGCCTCCCGGTTCGCCAACCGGCCCCTGAAGAACCGGCCGCCTGGCAGGTTCGGCCGACACGTACGGGGGTCACAATAAGCATGAGGAGGGTGTGATGCGCGCTCAAGAGACGTACGTAGGCAGCCAGCCTGCCAGCCTGAAAACGTGTCCGACCTGCGGGTTTATTAGCGACGGGCAGTGGTTCTGTCGTAGCTGTGGCGAGTTCTTTCGGGCGCCCGGCACAGGCCGCCACGCGGCCAATCTCTGGCGCCGCTTCTTCGCCGAGATCCTGGATGGCATCCTATTCTTTCTGCTGCTAATCGTCGGTTGGTTCATCTGGTTCGGATTCTTCACCGCGAAGAACGGCCAGACGCCGGGCAAACGGATTCTGGGCCTGCGCGTCATCCAGCTCGACGGCACGATTCCAACCGCGGGCACCATGTGGCTCCGAGAGGTGGTCGTCAAGGGCATCGTTTGGAACCTCACCGAGCCGTTTTCCTACGCCGCGTACATCTGGGCCTTCTTCGATAGGGACCGCCAGACTATTCACGACAAGATGGTCGACACGTATGTGATCTATCACAGCGGCGACGTCGAGGACCTGACGGCCGTGCCGCTGGCGCCAGGCGAGCAGTATGGTGGCGTCGCGACGTCAGCCCCGCCCGCCGAGGACATCGACGCTGCGCTCAGGCGACTCGCGAAGCTGCGCGATGACGGCCTGATCACAGATGACGAGTACGAGGAGAAACGGCGTGCCGTCGTCGATCGGCTCTGAAATAAGCGCTGGCGGACTGGCGTCTCACCCGGCGTAGGCGCTACAGTAGCGCGCGAACCGCTCGTTGACCTCATCTACGCTCAGTCCGGAGTCCGCGAGTCGTAACGGTCGGTGGTCCGAATGGCTTTGGTCTGGGCGGATTCTGGTGCCTACGCTCTTACCTATGGAGGTCCAGACATGAACAACGACAACAACTGGGACGCTATCGTCATCGGTTCCGGGCTCGGTGGGCTGACGACAGCTGCATATCTTTGCACGAACGGGCTGCGGACGCTTGTGTTGGAGTCGCACTACGTAGCGGGCGGGAATACGCAGGTGTTTCGCCGGAAGGCGTTGCACGGCAAGAAATCGTTCGAGTTCGACGTCGGTGTCCACTACATAGGCGATTGCGGCCCAGATGGCATGATCCCGACGATTCTGCGCGGCGTCGGTCTGGACGGCAAGATCGAGTTCTTGGAAATGGATCCGGACGGGTTCGATACGTTGATGTTCCCCGGGCTTACGTTTCGCGTGCCGAAGGGCTGGGACCGCTATCGCGAGCGGCTGATCGCGGCCTTTCCCGATGAAGAGACGGGCATCCATCGCTGTTTGGACGTGTTCCAGGGCCAGGCCGCGGACGCGATGCAGTGGGTGATGCGGCCGCTGAGCGAGCTGTTTGACGACTGCGGGCTGAGCCAGCGCGCGCGCGCGGTGATCGGCGGAGAATCGGGGGCCTACGGCTCGCCGCCCTCGCGCGCTCCTGTCATCTTGCAGGCCGGCCTCATCGGGCACTACCTGGCGGGTGCCTACTACCCAAAGGGCGGCGGTCAGGTGTTCGCGGGCCATCTTATCGACGTCATCCGTTCCAACGGCGGCGATGTGCGGATGCGGGCTCTTGTGGAACGGATCCTGGTGGAGGACGGCCCAGCGGTTGGCGTTCGTATGGAGACCGGCGAGGAGTTTCGCGCGCCCGTCGTTGTCTCCAACGCTGACCTGAAGCGGACGTTCTTCGAGCTGCTGGGGGAGGAGCACATCACACCGGAGAGGGCGAAGACGCTGGGCGATTACCGCATGTCGCTGCCCATCTTCTGCGTCTACCTGGCGCTAGATATCGACCTCAGCAAGAAGTTGCCGGACACGAACTTTTGGTACTACACGAGCTTCGACATCGAGGGCATGTACCAGGACTGCTACGAAGGGAAGATTCCGGCAGACCTGGGGCTGTTCATCACGATGGCCTCGGTGAAGGACCCGCAGACCGAGAGGATCGCGCCGGACGGCTACACGAGCCTTGAGATCATGTCCTGGGTGCCGTCAGACTACCGGCTCTGGGGAGACATACAGGAAGGGCCCGCGGCCGGCGAGCGGTATCACAACAAGGCCGCGTATCGCACGTTCAAGGATCAGCTCACGGACGTGATGGTGGCCGGCGCGCAAGAGGCGCTCCCCGATATCAAGGACCACATCATCTGGCAAGAGGCCGCCACGCCGATAACGCAGGAGCAGTACACACGCTCCACGGGCGGCACGTCGTACGGGCTGGAGATCGCGACCGACCAGTTCGGGCCGCATCGCCCGACGCCGACGACGGAGATCGAAGGTCTGTACCTCGCTGGAGCGAGCACGGTGTTCGGCCATGGGATCGTGGGCGTCATGCGCGGCGGCGTAGGCTGCGCCAGCGCCGTACTGGACCGCGACCTGCTGGAGGAGGTCGCGGGCGGCAAAGTGTTCGGCGACCCGTCTGCGTTGACGGCCGGCGGGCCCGATTGGGACCCCTGGGAGGCCAGCCGCTAGCGCTGGCATCGGCAGGCACGTGGGGTGACGCCCGACAGCGCGTTAAGGCGCTGCCGGATTGACGGCTTCCCTTGCGAGCATCCTACACTTGTTGTTGATCACTACGAATCGAATGCCAGGAACCTCACTCTGGAGGCATCATGACGACTTCTAAGAGACCAGCGGCCCCACACGATCCTGACCAGACGACCGAAGAGACATACCGCGACCGATGGAAGTGGGACGATGTGGTGCAGAGCAGCCACGCGGTGGATTGCTATCCCACGGTCGGAGCCTGCCCCTACCAGGTCTACATGAAGGACGGCGAGATCCAGTTCCAGGAGCAGGCCGGACTATTCCCCATCGTCGAGAAGGGAGTGCCGGACTTCAACCCCATGGGCTGCCAGAAGGGAGCCTGCTGGAATCAGATGCTGACCGCCAAGGAGCGCGTGCTCTATCCGCTCAAGCGGGCGGGCAAGCGCGGCGAAGGCAAGTGGGACCGCGTCAGTTGGGACCAGGCGCTCACGGAGATCTCGGACGGCCTGCTCGATGCCGTCGAGGAGGGAGGACCCGATGCGGTGTTCTCGCCGACGGGCGCCAACGCGCTGGCTTGGGGAATGATGGCTCACCGCCGGTTCAGTTCGATCACCGGCTTCCCGATCGGCGACTTTGACGCGGACATCGGCGACTGTGTGCCTGGTATGTACCTCACGTGGGGGAAGTACATCACGCCCAGCGAGGACGACTACACGCACTCGGAGCTGATCCTGATCTGGCACTGCAACCCCTCCTACACGCGCATCCCCGTCTACCATTTCCTCACGGAGGCGCGATACAAGGGCGCGGAAGTGGTGATGATCGCACCCGACTTCAACCCCTCCACGGTCAACACGGACTACCACGTGCCGGTGAAAGTGGGCAGCGACGCCGCCTTCTGTCTGAGCATGTGCAAGGTGATCGCTGACGAGGGGCTGATGGACAGCGCATTCATGAAGGAGCAGACGGACCTTTCGCTGCTAGTGCGGCTGGACACGCGGCACTTCCTGCGGTCGAATGAGGTAGAGGACGAAGGACGGGATGACCAGTTCTACTTCTACGACCAGGCCTCGAAGCGCGTCGTGGAGGCAGCCCGAGGGACGCTGGAGCTGGGAGACGTCGATCCCGCGCTGGAAGGGACGTTCAAGGCGGTGTTGGCGAGCGGCGAGGAAGTGAAGGTCACGCCTGTCTTCGAGCTGCTCAAGGAACGGCTAGCGCAGTACGAGCCAGAGCGCGCGACGGAGATGTGCGGCGTACATCCAGACGTGATCCGCTCGCTCGCGCGCAAGGTGGCTACCAAGAAGACACATGTCCACGAGGGGCTGGGCACCGGGAAGTTCTACCACGGTGACCTAATGGGCCGCTCGATGTACCTCTTGCTGGCGATGACGGGCAACTGGGGGAAGAAGGGGACCGGGCCAGACTACTGGAACACCGGCCCGGCGACCGGTAACCACCTGATAGAGCCGCGCGGAAGAATGGGCATAACCGACCCAGAGCAACTCGCCGACGGCCTGAATGCAATCCTTGCCGCGACGCGCGCCCAGGACCCGACGATGACGGACGAGATCGCATCCGTGGAGATCATGCAGAACCTGAGCATGACCGGGACCCACGTGCCACCCGTGTGGTGGTGGTACCACCACGTTGGCTATCGCGAAATCTGGAACAAGCGCGAATGGAACGATCCCACCATGAAGCGCGAGTTCGACGACTACTTTAACGAAGCGCTAGAGAAGAACTGGTGGCAGGGCGTTGACGTGCCGCCTAAGAGTATCCCGCCCCGGGCAATGATAGAGGTGGGCGGCAACCTGCTCCGGCGGACGCGGGGCGGGGGGACGATGTTCCTCAAGAACCTCTGGCCGAAGCTCAACCTGATCGTCAGCGTCGATGTTCGGATGAGCACAACGGGCCTCTTCTCCGATTACGTGCTGCCGGCCGCCCAGCAGTACGAACGGCCGCACGCGCATGGATTTGCGGTCAACCTGTTCTACACGATCCTCGATAAGGCGGTCGATCCGGCGGGCGAGTCGAAGACGGAGTGGCAGATCTTCCGCCTGCTGTCGCGTAAACTCTCGGAACGCGCGCGGGAGAGGGGCATCACCGAGTTTCAGGATAGCCGAGGCATCAGCTATAACGTGGAGAACCTGGAGGACGTTTTCACGGCCGATGGCGCGATGGTCGATGAGCAGGCGATGACTGAGGAGGCCGTCGAGACTACCGCGTACATGGGCGTCATTCCGGAAGGCTCGACGATGGACTCGGTTCGTGAAGAGGGCCCCGTGCGATTCACGAACTTCGGCCCGTTCCCGAACGCCCAGAGCTATGCCACGGATATCAAGCAGGACGAGACGATGACGCCGCTCACGCACCACGTGGACAAGAAGATGCCGTACCCCACGCTGGTCAGGCGTGCCCAGTTCTACGTCGATCACGACTGGTTCTTGGAGGCGGGCGAAGAGTTGCCCGCGCACAAGGACCCGCCGAAGATGGGCGGCGACTTCCCGCTGATGCTTACCAGCGGTCATAACCGCTGGAGCATCCACTCCGGCAACATCGTCAACAAGATGATGCTGGAGACCCATCGCGGCCGGCCGCATCTAGTGATGAACCCGGCCGAAGCCGCCGAGCGCGGCGTCGCTGACAACGAAGAGGTGCGCGTGCACAACGACATGGGCTCGTTCGTCGTACCGCTCAAGCTGTCGAATTCGGTTCGCCCAGGACAGGTGATCTGCTACAGCGGCTGGGACCCCTACCAGTTCCGTCAGTGGCGCGGACCAAGCGATCTGGAAGGCGGCATGGTGAAGTGGCTCCACTTCGCGGGCGGCTATGGCCACCTGCGCTACTGGCCGTTCATGTGGCAGCCAACACACGTCGATAGGGCGACGCGAGTCGAGGTCTCGAAGATCGACTGAACTGCTCCCGTCGCCGATTCAAACGTCCTCGCAGCGCCTGAGGAGGGGGTTAAGGTGGGGCAGCGCCCTACTCCCCGATCAGGCGCTGCCGGATTGACCGCCCACGTCTCCGGCAGCCTACACTAGTGTTGCTCGACTAGCGCCCGCGCTCCGTGAGCGTCGGCGCGACGGACGCGTTCCGGGAGGTGTGATGGCGACTTCCGCTAAGAGAAGCAAACAGACCAAGCGAGACTCGGACCAAGTCTCCGAACAGGCCTACCGAGAGAAGTGGAAGTGGGACAAGGTCGTCCGCGGCAGCCACGCCGTGGACTGCTATCCTTCCGTTGGCTCCTGTCCCTACTGGGTCTTCGTGAAGGACGGCGAGATCCAGTTCGAGGAGCAATCTGGCGCCTTCCCCATCGTCGAGAAGGGAGTGCCGGACTTCAACCCGATGGGTTGCCAGAAGGGCTCGTGCTGGCACAAGCTCCTGAGCGCGAAGGAACGGGTGCTGCATCCGCTCAAACGAGTCGGCGAACGCGGCTCCGGGGAGTGGGAACGGATCTCCTGGGATCAGGCGATGGAGGAGATCGCCGATAGCATGCTCGATGCGATCCAGGAGATTGGTCCAGAGGCCGTCTTTTCTCCCAACGGCGCTAACGCCTGTGCTTACGGGGTGATGACCCAGCGGCGGTTCAGCGCCATTACGGGCACGCTTCTTGCCGACTTCGACACCGACGTCGGCGACTTCTCGCCGGGGATGTACCTGACCTGGGGGAAGCTCACGGCGGCCAGCGAAGACGATTATGCTCACTCAGAGTTGATCTTCATCTGGCACTGCAACCCCTCCTACACGCGCATTCCCTTCTACCACTTCCTCACTGAGGCGCGATACAAGGGCGCGGAAGTGGTGCTCATCGCCCCGGACTACAACGCGTCGGCCGTCAACACGGACTACCACGTGCCGGTGAAAGTCGGCAGCGACGCCGCCTTCTGCCTGAGCATGTGCAAAGTGATCGTCGACGAGGGGCTGATGGACAGCGCCTTCATGAAGGAGCAGACAGACCTTTCGCTGCTGGTGCGGCTGGACACGCGCCACTTCCTGCGGTCGAACGAGGTAGAGGACGAAGGCCGCGACGACCAGTTCTACTTCTACGACCAAGCCTCGAAGCGCGTCGTGGAGGCACCTCGCGGGACGCTGGAGCTGGGCGATGTCGATCCCGCACTCGAAGGGACGTACAAGGCGGTGCTGGCGAGCGGGGAAAAGGTAGAGGTCACGCCCGTCTTCGAGCTGGTCAAGGAGCGGCTATCGCAGTACGAACCGGAGGTGGCGAAGGAGATGTGCGGCGTCAATCCAGACGTAATACGCACGCTCGCGCGTAAGGTGGCCAGCAAGAAGACGCACGTCTACGAGGGGCTGGCCACGGGCAAGCACTACCACGGTGACCTGATGGGCCGCTCGATGTACCTCTTGCTGGCGATGACGGGCAACTGGGGGAAGAAGGGGACCGGACCCACGTATTGGAACGTGCCCCCAACGACCGCCGGACAACTGGACGAGATGAGACGCTCCGGTACGAAGGAAGAGCTCGACATGCTTCTCGCCGGCTACGAGGGTATGCTGGCCGCGGTCAAGGCCCAAGACCCTACTCAGAGCACTGAGCTGGCATCGATCGAGGGGCTGAAGCAAGTGACCGCCGCCACCAGCATGCTCGTCCCGCCCGTGTGGTGGTGGTACTACCACGTTGGCTTCCGCGATCTCTGGAACAAGCGCGACTGGCACGATCCCAGCATGACGCGGGAGTTCGATGACTACTTCAACGAGGCGCTTGAGAAGGACTGGTGGCAGGGCGTCGCGGTGCCGCTCGAGGACCAACCGCCACGTGTGATGATGCAGGTGGGTGACAACCTGCTCCGCCGATCACGGGGCGGCAAGACGATGTTCCTGAAGAACCTCTGGCCAAAGCTCACCTGTATCTTCACGGTCGATGTTCGCATGAGCACAACGGCTCTCTATTCGGACTACGTGCTGCCCGCCGCTCAGCAGTACGAACGGCCGAGCGCCATGGGCCTGGCACACACGCTGTTCTACACGATGGCGGACAAGGCGGTGGAACCGGCGGGCGAATCGAAGCCCGAGTGGCAGGTATTCACTCTGCTCTGCCGGAAGCTATCGGAGAGAGCGAGGGCGAGGGGGATGACGGAGTATCGGGACCGGCGCGGCAATGTCTATAGCCTTGAGGACCTTGAGGGGGTCTATACGGCAAACGGTACGATGGTCGACGAAGAGGAAATGACGGCGCAGGGCATTGAGGGCAGTGCCACGATGGGAACGTTGCCAGAGGGTACTACAATCGAGACGCTGCGAGAGAAAGGCGTCGTGCGATACGAGGACTGGGGATTCGTGCCGTACGCGCAGAGCTACGCGGCGTACATCAAACCGGATGAGACGATGACGCCGTTCCGCCGCCACATCGAACAGAAGGATCCCTATCCGACACTCGTGCGGCGCGCCCAATTCTACATCGACCACGACTGGTTCCTGGAGGCGGGCGAAGAGCTGCCGGCTCACAAGGACCCTCCGAAGATGGGCGGCGACTTTCCGCTCATGCTCACCAGCGGGCACAGTCGCTGGAGCATCCACGCCAACAACATCGTGAACAGACTGATGCTCGAAACGCATCGAGGCCGCCCGCATATTGTGATGAACCCGGAGGACGCCGCGCAGCGAGGCATCGCGGATGACGACGAGGTGCGCGTACACAACGACATGGGCATGTTTCTCGTGCGTGTGAAACTGGCGTCGTCCGCCAGGCCGGGCCAGGTTATCTGCTATAACGGCTGGGATCACTATCAGTTCAAGGACTGGCACGGCCCGAGCGACCTGGAGGGCGCGATGGTGAAGTGGCTCGGGTTCGCGGGAGGTTACGGCCATTTGCGTTACTGGCCGTTCATGTGGTCGCCGCTACAGGTGGACAGGGCAACGCGAGTTGAAGTAAATAGAGTCGACTGACGCGGGCAGAGACGGGAGCGGACGGAGGAAGGGATGGACAAACCTCAGGGCGAGGCCGCCGAGTGGGTCGAGAACCTGATGCGGGACTTTCAGGACAAGCTCACGGGCGGCCTCTTCGAGACGATCTACAAGATGGACGATGTCGCCGTTGACACCCTGATGGAGGGCGAGGCGCGAACGTGCGTCTCCGCGTTCATCGACCTCACGAGCATGGACGTTCCCATGGACCTCGACGCGTTTCTCAAGAAGATGCAGACGTCGGGACCGAGTCAGGTGCAGATCGAGCGCGATGGCGACGTGATCAACTGGACGGAGCTGCATCAGGGGAAGTGCGTCTGCCCTCTTATTACGCGCGACGTGATCCCGCTCAATCCGAAACTGTGCATCTGCGGCGCCTATTGGGTAAAGCATTTGTTCAAGACCGCCGCGAACACTGAGGTGGACGTGGAGACGCTCGAGACCGTGGCGCACGGCGCCCAGAACTGCTGCTTCCGCATCACGATCAAGCGCGACGAGACGGCGGCAGAGTAGCGTAAGAGATTCAGAGGACGGAACATGCCACACGAACGAGACCTTGAAGCAACGCAGACCCGCCTGAGCGAGTGGTTCGCAGCCGAGATGCCCTCGGCTGAAAAGGTCGCGATCTCATCGCTGATCCTGCCCTCGGCTGGCGTCTCCAACGAAACGTTGATGTGCGACCTATCGTGGCAGGAGGGTGGGGTTGTGCACGCAGAGAGCCTCGTGATCAGGCTGGAGCCGGCCGACTTTCGCATCTTCCCTGAGTACGATCTGGCGGCGCAGGCTCGGGTCATGCGGTGCTTGAGCGGCACCGATGTCCCCGTTCCGGAGGTGCCTTGGATTGAGGAAGACGCCGGCGTGCTCGGCAGTCCGTTCTACGTCATGCGCAAGATCGAAGGCGAGGTGCCGAACGAGGTGCCGCCGTACCACAGTTTCGGGTTCTGCTTGGACGCGACGCCCGAGCGCAGAGCGAAGATGTGGTGGGGTGGGATCGAGGCGATGGTCAAGGTTCACGCGCTGGATTGGGAGGAGCTCGGCCTCTCGTTCCTCGGCGTCCCGGATGGAGGCACCGGGCCGCTCGACCGGCAGATCGAGTACTACGAACGTTTCCTGGAATGGACGCGCGGCGACGAGCCGCAACCGATCCTGGACCCGGCGCTGGCGTGGCTCAAGGAGAACCGCTATTCACCCGAGGCCGTCACGCTCTGCTGGGGCGATGCGCGTTTGCCAAATGTCATCCTCCGCGATGACGAGATTGCGGGCGTGCTCGATTGGGAGATGGCCTTCATCGGTGACCCCGAGGCTGATCTGGCCTGGTGGCTCTTCCTGGACTGGCACCACAGCGAGGGCATGGGCATCCCCCGCCTCGAAGGCTTCCCCGGCACGGAAGAGACGATCGAGCGCTACGAGGCGTTGACAGGCCGCAAGGTGGAGCACTTTCTCTACAACGAGGTCATGGCCGCCTTCAGGTTCGGCGTCATCATGGTGAGCGTGACCCGCAACATGACCGAGAAGGGCATCTCAACGGCGGCTGCCGATATGGGGGTCAACAATCCCTGCACGCAGCGCCTGGCCACGCTGCTGGAGCTTCCGCCACCTGGAGGCCGCGCACTGACGAACGTTAAGGAGATCACTGTTCGCGTGCAGTTCCATCTGACGGGACCCGGCGGACACGACTGGTACCTCGTCGCGGAGAAGGGCGAGGGCGAGCGGTATGAGGGTACGGTTGACAACCCCGACGTCACCGTGAACGCGTCGGCCGCCGACTGGGCCGGGATTCAGAGCGGCGAGTTGGACCGGACGCAGGCGTACCTGGGCGGCAAGCTCACCATCGAAGGCGACCTGACGCTAATGTTGCAGTTGGAGGACATGATCTCTCGCCTGAGTGCGTCGCCGGCGGACGGAGAGTAGAGCGAGAGAGAGGTAGGAGGTTCTAATGGCGAGTGAAGTTCACATGGCGACGGCAGAGGACGATCGCCGGCACGCGCCGGGGCCGGATTCGTTGCCGATGTGGAACGAGAGCTACTGGTTCGCGTTCTACGACCCAACGAGTGAGGTGGGCGCGACGCTCAGGCTGGGGATGCATCCCAATCAAAGCGAGGCCAACCTATACCTTATGTTCGTGCGCGGTCGCGAAGTAGTGCACACGCTTATCGATACGCACGCGCCGCTCCCAGCCGTGGAAGACGACCGCCTCACGCTGCACGGCTACGTGATCGACATTGAGCGCCCGACCGAGCGCTTCCGCCTACGCTACGAGAAGGAAGGGTTCGCTATCGATCTGGTCTGGGAGGGCTTCTCTCCGACCTACCTGTACCCCTTCCCGCCAGATTCCTCGTCCGACCAGATACCCCGTCACATCGAGCACGCGGGTACCGTCACCGGCACGATGAAGATCGGCGGGGTCGAGCACGCCGTTGACTGCCTCGGCCATCGCGACCACACGTGGGGCGGCGAGCGAGACTGGTCGAAGATGCACAACTGGGACTACCTCAGTGGAGAGATCGACAAAGACTTCTGGTTCAACGCCGTGCAGATACTGCTCGGAGACCAGCAGATATACATCGGTGGCCTCTGGGATGGCAAGGAGGTCCTTAGCCTCCAGGAAGTCAAGATGGATCTGAAGACCACCGACGGTGGCACGCGGCAGCTCGGTGTTGACCTTCACATGGTCGACGAACGAGATTGCGAGCATCACATCGTGGGGGAAGAGGTGCTGGCGATCGCGTCGGCGCAGTTCGGGAAGACGTGGGTCAAGGACGGGTTCACGCGCTATCGCTACGGCGATCGCGCCGGCTACGGAATCCTCGAGCACGGCTACGTCGAGACGGAGGAATAGCACCATGACGGACAAGGCATACGATGTGATCGTGATCGGCAGCGGGCCCGGCGGCAGTGTCTGCGCGGCCCTGCTGGCGAAAGCCGGCGTCAAGACGCTGCTGCTTGAGAAGAACGGACGCGTCGGAGGCAAGATGCTGACTGGCCGCAAGAACGGCTTTGAGTACGATCTCTGGCCTCACGGTCAGGTACCCATCAACGGCGCTGCTTTCGAGACCGTGTTTGCGGAATTGGGCGTGGAGTCAGAGCGCGAGCCGTGCCTGGAGTTCAACTCGCCGAGGAAGGTATGCGGCATCAGCTATCGGGCCAAGGAGTGGTCGGACTACAAGAGCGTAGAGTTCGTTCAAGGGCTGCAAGATGCGATGCCCTTCTTCAAGATGTGGGAGATGGACGAAGCCGAACAGGCTGCCTCCGTGCAGTTCATGGCCAACATGGCCGTGATGCCGCCGGAGCAAGTCGATGAGCTCGACGCCGTGTCCATGCACGACTACTGCCAGCAGAACAACGTGCCGTTCCGCCTCTACAGCTATCTGGCGTTTCACGCCAACGCCTCGCTGGCAGAGCCGATCGATCTCGTTTCGGCATCCGAGCAGATCAAGATCATGCAACAGATCATGATCCAAGGAGGCGGCGGCAACTACAAGGGTGGCTTCGGCCGGCTGACCGACATCCTCGCCAGGGAGTTCCAGAAGCTCGGCGGAGAGCTGCTTACGCGAGCGAAGGTAGAACGCATCAAGGTGGAAGACGGCAAGGTGACAGGCGTGGTCACCAAGGACGGTACGTTCGACGCGCCGATCGTCGTCAGTAGCGCCGGCATCCAGCCAACCGTTCTCAAGCTGGCGGGTGAGGAGCACTTCGACGCTTCGTACACGCAGTACATCAAGGACCTCGTTCCCGGCTGGGCGTTCACCGGAGTGCGCTACTTCCTGAATGAGGCCGCGCTGGAGTTGCCCATGTACGTGGCGTATGGCGACGACAGCTGGTGGAACGTCGAACGTTTTGAGGCGGCGGCTGAGGGTAAGATTCCCGACGAGGTGATCCTGTTCATGACGGTGGCCGCCAACTACGATCCGGAGATGGCGCCGCCGGGCAAGCAGTGCATTGTAGCCGGCACGATCTGTTCCCCTGACCCGGAGGCCAAAGAGATCGGCGCCTTGTGCGACAAGATGGACGAGATGATGCAACGGCTGTATCCGGAGGCCTGGGCGGCCATCGAGTCGGTGGACCGCGCGGGCCCGGCCGAGATTTCGTCGTCGTCGCGCGACTCCGTGCTACCCGGCCAGGGCGGGGAGTGCGTTGGGCTGGCTCAGATTGTCGGGCAATGCGGGAAGGACAAGCCGTCTTCTCAGTCGCCGATCCCGGGTCTGTACTACGCCGGCGCGGACGCCGGCAGCGCTGGCATGGGTACGCATCAGGCGGCAGATTCTGGCATCAAGGTCGTCGAGATGATCATGCAAGAGCGAAAACGGGCGGGACGCGACTGACCCGTGGTCGCGGGGAATGCCTGGTAGACAACGTCGCCGGGGTGGTATGACGTTGCCGGCGTGACACTGAGTGTAGCTGCGTTGAAAGTCCTTGAAGGTGGTGGAGATGGTTTCCGGACGGAATAAGCGTTCCGCAAAGCAGAAGCAGATCGATCACGCGAACGAGGATGCCTATCGGCAGCAATGGCGGTGGGACAAAGTCGTCTGGGGAAGCCATTGCATCGACTGCTATCCCGGAAACTGTCCGATGCACGTGTACATGAAGGACGGCAAGATCCGGCACGAGGAGGCGGCCGGAGCGTTCCCCATCATCGAGCAAGGCGTACCCGACATGAACCCGATGGGTTGCCAGAAGGGCGTCGCCTGGCGCGAGCTTCTCGATGCCAAGGAGCGCCTCCGCTATCCGCTGAAGCGGGTCGGAAAGCGCGGAGAAGGGAAGTGGGAGCGAATCTCCTGGGACCAGGCGCTGACGGAGGTCGCCGACGCCGTCCTGGACGGAATCGAGGAGATCGGCCCGGAATCGATCGTCCACGTTGGTGGCGCCAGCGCCAGCACCTGGGGCCTCTTCGGCAGGGGCCGCTTCGCCACGCACGTCGGCAGCCTGCAACTGGACATGAACGCGGAGATCACAGACTTCGCCCCCGGTCACTACATGACCTACGGCTTTTTCGACCCCGTGAGTTCTATCGACGACTGGTTTCACTCCGAACTGATCTTCATTTGGTTTGCGAACCCGGCCAACACACGAATTCCCCACCAGCACTACATCACGGAAGCCCGCTACAAGGGAGCTGAGGTGGTCACCGTTGCGCCCGACTTCAGTCCTTCCGCCATCCACGCCGACCACTACGTGGGCGTGGAGCCGGGCACGGACGCCGCCTTCGCGCTCGGCATGGCGCACGTCGTGGTTGAAGAGGGGCTGTACAAGAAGCGCTTCGTGCAGGAGCAGACGGATCTGCCGCTGCTGGTGCGGCGCGACACTCGCACGTATCTGCGTCAGAGCGAGATGGAGGAAGGCGGCAGCGAGGAGCAGTTCTACCTCTACGACGCCAAGAAGCGGCGGATCGTTGAAGCGCCGCGAGCGAGCCTAAAGCTCGGCAGGGTCGATCCCGCTCTGGAAGGCGCGTTCCGGGCGCGGCTGAAGGACGGCTCGTCCGTCCGGCTCACGACTGTCTTCGCGCTGGCAAGGGAGCGCCTGCGGGACTACACGCCGGAGAAGGCGTCCGCGATCTGCGGTGTCAGCGCCGACGTGATCCGGGAGCTGGGCCGCAAGGTGGCGAAGAAGCGCACCAACATCATCTGCTCTTTGAGCAACGCCGGCAAGTTCTACCACGGCGACCTTATCGAACGCTCGGAGTTGCTGCTATTGGCCTTGACCGGCAACTGGGGTCGCAAGGGCACGGGTGTGCGCGCCTGGACGGGCGGATTCTTCGACGGGAGTGGCCTCGTTCAGGCAAAGACCGAGCCCAACCAAGACGCGCGCCAGCTCGTCGCCATGAACAACATGATGGTCCAGAACCTCAAGGACGCCGATCCCAGCCTAACCGACGAGCTGGCAGCCATCGAGTTCAGCAAACAGATGTCGACGCTCGGGATCGGCCCGATGCTGTTCTACCCGCCGGCGTTCTTCTGGTACTACCACTGCGGATTCGACGACATCTGGGCGAAGGAGGACTGGCACGATCCTTCGATGAAGCGGCCGTTCAAGGAATACTGGCAGGAAGCGGCCGACAAGAATTGGTGGCAGGGCGTGGACAAGCCCACAAAGGAGCAGGAGCCTCGCGTCCTCATCGAGTGCGGTGGCAACATGCTCCGTCGCACGCGGGGCGGTCAGAACCTGTTCCTCAAAACCCTGTGGCCCAAGCTGAGAATGGTTGTCACTATCGACCCACGCATGAGCACGACAGCTCTCTACTCGGACATTGTCCTGCCGGCCTCCCAGCAGTACGAGAAGATTGCGTTCGGGATCCCCAGCAGCCACACGATGAACCTTACGTTCTCCGACAAGATCCTTGAGCCCCCCGGCGAAGCCAAGGACGAGTGGTTTATCTTCCGAGGGATCTCAGAGAAGATGGAGCAGCAGGCCAAGCGCCGTGGCCTTACCGAGTATGTGGACGCGAAGGGTACCAGCTACCAACTGGAGGGCCTGTACGATCGGATGGTGGCTCAGGGCAGCCTCGTCGATACGGAGAAGATCGCCGACGAAATGGTGCGAGACACGACGATTGCCGGAGCGCTACCCGAGGGTACGAGTCTGGCGACGCTGCGCGAGAAGGGTTACGAACGGTGGACCGGGCAAGGAGTGGCCCCTCGGGCGATTGCCCAGGCAAGCGACGTGAAACCGGACGAGACGTTCACCCCCCTCCGCAACCACGTGGAGAAGAAGGAGCCCTACGCTACGCTAACGCGGCGCGCCCAATTTCTGATCGACCATCCATGGTTCCTGGAGGCCGGCGAAGAGCTGCCTTGCCACAAAGACCCGCCGCCCATGGGTGGCGACTACCCGCTGAAGCTGACCAGTGGCCACAACCGCTGGAGCATCCACGCGCTCAACATCGTCAACAAGATGATGCTACAGACGCATCGCGGTGTGCCAAACGTGATGCTGAGTCCAAAGGACGCCGGAGAGCGCGGCATCCTGGATGGGAAGCAGGTAAAGGTCTACAACGACCTGGGCGAGTCGGTCTTGGAGGCGAAAATCACGGAGGCGGTGCGGCCGGGGCAGGTGGTCATCTACAACGGTTGGGAGCCCTACCAGTTCCTCAACTGGTCCGACCCTTCGAACATCGAGCCGGGGATGGTGAAGTGGCTCCACCTCGCGGGCGGCTACGGGCACCTGCGCTATTGGCTGATGGAGTGGCAGCCGTGTCCTGTGGACCGGGCCACGAAAGTCGAAATCGAAGCGTGGAACGGCTCCGCGAGTCCGCGGGGAAAACGGCGCGGACGCAACGGCGTAAAACCCTGAACGGTATGCGACAAGAACTGAACGAGACATAGCGAGGTGTGATGATGCTGGCCTGCATAAAGACTGCCAACGGCAAACTGGAGATGATGGACCTGCCCGTACCGGAGCCCGGGACGGGTCAGATCGTCGTGAAGATGACGTTGTCTACAATCTGCGGAACAGACATGCACTTCCTGGATGAGATACCCAACGAGGCGCTGGCTATCGGGTATCCAGGAATCGTCAAGCCCGAAGGACTGCCGATGGGCCACGAAGGCGTCGGGATCGTTCACACGGTCGGCGAAGGCGTGATTGGATTCGAGCCGGGCGACCGGGTGATCGCATCCTGCCTCACGTCCTGCGGCAGATGCACCCAGTGCCTGCATGGCGACCATAGCGTCTGCTCGGGCGGCGGAACCATGCTTACGGGGTGCCAGGCGGAGTACTACCTCATACCCGACGCGAACATCTCCGCCGCAAAGGTGCCAGATGGCATCACAGATGAGCAGGCGATTCTGCCCACCGACATCATGTCGACCGGCTTCGGCGCCATCGACCGAGCAGATGCGGCCTTCGGTGATACGGTCGCCGTGTTCGCCCAAGGGCCGGTGGGCCTGTGCGCGACCGCTGGCGCCGCCGCCCGCGGCTGTGGTCTGATCATCGGCGTCGATACGATCCCAGAGAGGCTGGAGATGGCGAAGCGTCTGGGCGCGGACGTGGTGATCAACCCGAGCGAGAGTAATCCGGTCGTCGAGATCATGGCGCTCACCAACAACGCGGGAGTCGACGTCGCGGTCGAGGCTGTCGGGACGCAAGCCACGTTTGAGGCTGCCAATCTCGTCGTCCGTCGTGGCGGGACGCTCTCGTCTGTCGGTGTGTACGGCATGACGCCTACGGTCACCATGCCGACCATGTCGATGTCGTTTCTCCACCGGCGTGTCGTGAACACGCTCTGCCCATCCGGTCGCGTTCGTTTGGAGCACCTGCTTGCGGTCATTCAACATCGGAAGGTCGATCTCAGCCAGCTCTTTACGCATCGCATGAAGCTGGCCGACGCCCCAAAGGCGTACGATCTGTTTCGCGATAAGACAGAGGGCGTCCTCAAGATCGCGATTACGCCGTAGGCGGCTCGCCCCGCACGCAAAGGAGAGGGAGTATGCAGCTCGGAGGATACGCCAATCGAGTAGCGCGCGTTGACCTAAGCGCGCGTGAGATCGGCTACGAAGAGATCGACGAGGAGGACGCGCGCAAGTACATCGGCGGCCGCGGCCTCGGCGTCAAGTACGTGTTCGACAACGGACCGGACGTCGATCCGCTGGGTCCTGATAACCTGCTCTGCTTCTTCGTAGGGCCGATCACCGGTACGGACGCCAACATGAGCAGCCGCCTCGCCATCGTCACGAAATCGCCGCTCACCGGAACCGTCACCGACTCACACCAAGGCGGCTGGTCCGGCGCCCGTCTGCGCTGGGCCGGGTTCGATGGCCTCGTGTTCAGGGGACGGTCAGAAACGCCCGTGTACGCTCTCGTTGAGGGCGAATCGGTCGAACTGCTGGACGCCTCGGACCTGTGGGGCAGCGGCGTCCACGACACGGTCGCGAAGCTATCAGAACGCCATGGCGACGATGTCAGCGTGATCGCCATCGGTCAGGCTGGTGAGCACCAGGTTCGCTTCGCGGCGTGGGTTAACGAGCACGATCGCGTGGCGGGCCGCGGCGGCACGGGCGCCGTCGGCGGCAGCAAGAACCTGAAGGCGATCGTGATCAAGGCGGCCAAACGGGTGCCGACGGCCGCCGACCCCAAGGCCTTCCGCGAGGCACGGCGGGCGGCACTGAAGGCGATCAGTGACTCCCCGGCCACGGCGCCCAGGACGGGCGCGCTCTCGACCTTGGGCACGAACAGCGGGATGATGATCCTCAACATCATTGGCGCAATACCGACCAAGAACGGCCAGTTCACGACGTTTGAAGGCGCGCCCAACATCGCCGGCGACAAGATCAGGGACACCATCCTCGTCGGCAACCCAACCTGCCACGCCTGTCCAGTGGGCTGCAAGAAAGAGGTGGAGACGCCCGAAGGCAAGTTCCACGTGCACATGGAGAGCTTCGAGTACGAATCGGCGTGGGCCTTCGGCCCCGCCTGCTTCAACGACGACCGAGACGCGATCGCCTTCCTCACGGACCTTTGCAACGACTACGGCATGGACACCATCGATATGGGCAACGCGTTGGCGATGACGATGGAGGCGAGCGAGAAAGAGCTCATCGTCGAGCGCCTCGAATGGGGGGACACCGACGCGATGGTGGAGCTCGTGCGGAAGACGGCGACGCGCAGCGGCTTTGGCGACACACTGGCGGAAGGTTCGGCGCGCGCGGCGGCCGGGTTCGGCGACCCGGAGATGGCGATGGCCGTGAAGGGGCAGGGCATCGCCGCGTACGATCCGCGAGGGCTGAAGGGCATGGGGCTGGGCCTGGCCACTAGTAACCGCGGCGCGTGCCACTTGCGCGGCTACACCTTCGCTAGCGAGGTCGCCGGCATTCCTCATGCCACGAACCCGCAGGCATGGGAGGGGAAAGGTGACCTCCTCAAGTACTTTCAAGATCTGCATGCCGTTTCCGATTCATTGGACATCTGCAAGTTCTCGGCCTTCGCGGAGAGCGTCGACGACTACGTGGCGCAGTATTCGTCCGTCGTCGGCGTGGAGATGGATGCCGAGCAACTGATGACGATCGGCGAGCGCATCTACAACCTGGAGCGTCACTACAACAACCTGGCCGGCCTCGGCGAGGGGTCCGACACGCTGCCGGAGAGATTTCTGACCGAGCCGTCGACCGGCGGTGGATCGGAAGGCCAGGTCTGTGAGCTGGAATCGATGCTGGAGGAGTACTATGCGGCGCGTGGTTGGGTAAACGGCGTGGTTCCCCAGGAAAAGCTGGAAGCGTTGGGGATCCCCTAGCTTCGGGCAAACCATGTAAGGCAAAACCCGACCGCCAATTGACGGCCATGCCTGACAGACAAGAAACGCATGACCGGCATATGCTAGGCATGCGGCTGCAGGTGGCTGGGGGCGCGACGCGCGCCGAGTTGATGGTAGCCGCGGAAAGCGGCCACGGAGGATAACGTGGCCTGCCCAACGGGAGGATTCGACGATGAAGGTCGTGAAACTACGGCTAGCCAATAGAACGCTACTGGACCCGGCGGCCGCCCAGTGGAAGAAGGTCGCGGCTGAGCAGGTCGTGCTTGGCGCCACACCGCTGCACAAGCAGCCTTCTGGCCACGTCCGCGCCGCCTGGGCCGGCAAGGCGATAGGGAGTGTGCGCTCGGTCAAGGTGCAGGCTGCTCACAACGGCGACAACATCGCCATTCGACTGGAGTGGCTGGACGACTCGAAGGACCTGGACCACGGCGACGGCACTGTGTTCCCGGACGCCGCCGGCGTGTTGTTTCCGCTCAAGGGGGAGGCCGAGCTCGAGAGTATGGGGAGCCCCGAAGCACCCGTGAACGCATGGTTCTGGCGGGCCAATCTTCCAGAAGGCGAGGCTCAGGAGTTGATCGCCAAAGGCGTTGGCACGTTGGAGCCGGCGCCGAAACGCCAGACGGAGGCGCGGAGTCGCTGGTATCGCGGACGTTGGCAGGTGGTCTTCTCGCGGCCGCTGTCCGTCCGAGGCGACGCCGTGCGGTTCTCCGCCAGGAAGGCCGCAAAGGTCGCGTTCGCTGTCTGGGAAGGATCCAGTCAGGAACGCGGTGGCTTGAAGTCGTTCTCCAAGGTCTGGCAGGAGTTGAGCATTCAGTAGCCGGTTTGCGGTCGCAGGAGGTTAGGAACATGGCCAAGACGAAACAGAAGAAGGACACCGCCCCCCGGCAGGTCGCGATGGTCTTCGATCTGAATAAGTGCATCGGCTGTCAGACCTGTTCTGTAGCCTGCAAGACGCTGTGGACGAACGAAGACAGCACGGACTACCAGTGGTGGTGCACCGTCAACACGCAGCCGGGGCGTGGCCATCCTCGCGACTACGAGGCGATGGGCGGCGGCTATCGCGATGGCGTGCCGCAGCCCGGCCGCCTGCCTGCCCGCCGCGAATGGGGCGGCGGTTGGGACTTCAACTACGACGAGGTCTTGTACGGCGGCAAGGGGAACTCGACGTTCCTCCAGCACGTCGGCGACGAGCCCGAATGGGGTCCGAACTGGGACGAGGACCAGGGCGCCGGCGAGTACCCGAATGCCTACTACTTCTACCTGCCCCGGCTCTGCAATCACTGCACGAAGCCGGCCTGCGTGGACGCCTGCCCCCGCGATGCGATGTACAAGCGCTCTGAGGACGGCATCGTCCTGCGCGACGAGACGCGCTGTCGCGGCTACCAGTTCTGCGCCGAGGCCTGTCCGTACAAGAAGGTCTACTTTAACTTCCTGCGAAACGTCAGCCAGCAGTGCATCATGTGCTTCCCGCGCGTGGAACAGAACGTGGCGCCGGCCTGCGCGCGCCAGTGCCCGGGTCGCGCGGTCTGGTTCGGGATGCTGGACGACGCGGAGGGTCCGGTGTCCCAGCTCGTCAACAAGTGGAAGGTGGCGCTTCCCCTTCATCCTGAGTATGGCACTGACGCCAACATCTTCTACATTCCGCCGGTGGGTCCTGCCCGTCTCCACGAGGACCACAGCTTCGATGAGGAGACGCCCCGTATCCCACGGGAGTATCTGGAGAGCTTGTTCGGCCCGAAGGTCAACGCGGCTCTCGACACACTCACTACGGAGATGGCGAAGACAAAGAACGGTCGCAAGTCGAAGCTGATGGATACGCTCATCGCGTACTGGTGGAAGGACATGTTTAAGCCGTACGATCGCGACCCTGCGGAAATCAAATGGAAGTAGGGGCGAATGGCGCGACCCGGACACGCCGCCGGAATGCTATCATTTGTCTGGCAAAGGGGGAAATACCTTATGTCAGACACGATCCCGGAGCTCGTTGACCTCGAGTCGACGCTGCGCGCGCTCGGTAACAAGTACCGCCTCGAGATCCTGACCGCGCTGGGCCACGGCGCGGCCAGCCCTACCGCCATCGCCCGAAACCTCGGTCTGCCGCGCCGGCGCGTCGAGCGGCACCTGGCAGTCCTTCTCGATTGTCATCTCGTCAAGCTGGAGCCCTCGAACAACGGCCGCGTCTACTCTCTCGACCGCGAGCAGGCTGCTTTGCTCAACGCAACTTTCGTGTCCGTGGTCGGTCGCATCGATATGGGCAATGGTGCGGGACTCGCCGGGTCTGCCGCCTCAGGCGTGGCGCTGTCGCTTCCGCCGGCGCCGGAGGCGTGCGAGCAGTGCCAAAACGCTTCTTTTGTGCGGGACGTGCTGGACGAGTCGCTTGAGAAGGTGCATGAGTACGATGTGCGCTTGAGGCAGATGTCGTCGCAGGTCTTGACGGCGCAAGAAGTGGAGCGAAAGCGCCTGTCGCGTGAGCTGCACGACGACACCGCGCAGGCGTTGACGTCCGTGCTCGTGCGGCTGCGTGTGCTTGAGCGTTCGGCGGACGACGAAGCAACGCGCGAGGGACTGGCGGAGTTGAGGACGATCCTTGGTGACGCGCTGGAAGGCGTGCGCGCGTTGGCGATCGATCTGCGGCCGCGCGTGCTGGATGACCTGGGCTTGGAGATGGCGTTGGAGGCGCAGGTCCGCGATTTCACGCATCGCTGGCAGATCGAGGCGACGCTCTCTTCGGGCCGGCTTGGCCGGCTTCCCACTGAAGTTGAGCTGGTGCTCTATCGTGTCGCCCAAGAGGCGCTCTCTAACGTTGCGAAGCACGCCCACGCATCGCGAGTGGAGATAAGCCTTGCGAAGCGAGGCCGTGGACTGCGGATGCTCATCGAAGACGACGGCCGCGGGTTCGATGCGGACGCGGCCACGGACGCTGTGGACGGTTGCCTCGGGCTTTTTGGCATGAAGGAGCGGCTGGCGCTCGTCGGCGGAAGGCTTCGGGTTGAGTCGGCGAAGGGAGCGGGTACGCGTGTGTCGGCGGACGTATCGTTGCCCGCCAAACGGACGGACTAGAGGTGAGCAGGAACATCTCCGTCCTGCTCGCCGACGACCACGCGATCCTGCGTTCCGGCTTGCGCGCCTTGCTGGCGCTAGAGCCGGATATGGAAGTTGTGGGGGAGGCATCGAACGGATCCGAGGCGGTGGAATTGACTCAGAGCCTATCTCCGGACGTCGTCGTCATGGACATTTCCATGCCCGAGATGGATGGCCTGTCCGCGGCGAAACGTCTGCACGAGCGTGGGTACAAAGGTCACATTGTGATCCTGACGGTGCATGCGGAAGAGGCGTACCTGTTTCAGACGCTGCGGGTAGGCGCGTCCGGTTATGTGTTGAAGAGCTCCGCGGACGGCGAGTTGATGGACGCGATTCGCGCTGCCCATCGGGGCGAGGTGTTCCTCTACCCTTCGGCGGTGCAGAAAGTGCTGAAGGAGTACCGACGCGGCGTGCGAGGCGAAGGGGGCAAGACTGCGTACGCGACGCTGACGAGTCGCGAGGAGGAGGTGCTCCAGCTCACCGCGGCCGGCTTCACCAACCAGGAGATTGCGGGGAAGCTGATCATTAGCCCGAAGACGGTGGACACGTACCGGCAGCGCATCATGGAGAAGTTGAACCTCCATCATCGCTCGGAATTGGTGCGCTACGCGCTCAAGACGGGGCTACTCGCGCCCGGCGAGTGAGGTGTCTCTAGACGCCCAGGACGCGACGCGCGTTCTCGGACAAGATCTGCCGCCGCTCATCGTCAGTGAGTGGTAAGCGACTGATGCGTTCGGCGTCGCGAATGGGATGGCCCCACGGCCAGTCGGAGGCGAAGAGAACGCGCTCGACGCCTAAGCGCTGGAAGATCGCAACCACGTCGTCGTCGGGGATGAGCGGGGGATCGGCGCTGCCCTCCACCGCGAACGAGCAGTCGAAGAAGAGGTTCGGGTGGCGCCCCGCCAGTTCGAACGACTCGTCGACGTACCCTTCTCCGAGATGAGCGAGGACCAGCGTGAGGCGCGGAAATTGCTCCAGCACAGGTGCAAACGCGTTGGGGCTGGCGAATGCAGCCAGCTTTCGGCCGAAGGAGAGTCCGGAGTGCGAGATGATGGGAAGTTCCAATCGTTGCGCCTCTTCGTATAGAGGCCAGAGGCGTTTGTCGCTCGGTTCGTACCGCTGGTTTGCCGGATGGAGCTTGATACCGCGCGCGCCCGCGCTGAGGCAGGCGGTCAGCTCGGCAACGGCTCCTTCACCTCCCATGGATGGATCAACGCTGATGAACGGGATGAATTGTGGATACTGGCGTGCGACCTCGCAGGTCCAGGCGTTGCGGCGGCGCAGCCGCGCGATCGCTTCGGCGCCGGCTTCGTCTTTGGCCATCCCGCGAGACACCAACGCATCGCGCATTTCGGCAACGGGCGTCATGTTGACCATGACCGCCGCTTCGATGCCGCCGTCCGCCATCAGCGTGACGTACTCCTCGATGGCTCCCGTGTGGCCGCTGCGGCCCGTACCCTGCTGGGCCTTGGTTCCCGCCTCAGCAGTCGGAGAGGTGTGGATATGCGAGTCAATAAAGGTGTCTGTCATAAGAGTTTCGCCTTGCCTGCTTGCTGGGACGGAGCGAACGTGCAGTCGCGGGCGCGTACGGCCCACGACGTGCCTTTCCGTACCTACCGCTGTTAATTTAGCAGTTGCTAAGTTTACAATGCCAACATGAAGTCATTCGGAGATTCGCCCGAGTCTGTCTTTGGACCGCTGGCGGCGTAGGAAATCTGGGCTAGAAGCGATATGGCCACGAACGCCCTGTCTGATGACGCGCGAAATGGGAGCGAGCAACTCGTCCGGCTGCGTATGGAGGAGCGGCTTGGAACGTTTCCCGCGCGGGCGACGATAGAGGTGCGGACGAACGGGTTGTGGTCGTCGTTGGAAGGCGGCGAGCCACCGCCGTTGGCAGAACCGGCGGGGCAGCCGGCTGTACTTGTGGTCCCAGCGCCCCCCGGTTGGTGGGAGCGCGAGGGCTCCTACGAGCCGCCGGCCATAGAACCAAGCACTGCGCCTGACATCCCCCACCAGCCGCCGTCCACAGAGCCAAGCGTTGCGCCCGAGGTACGCTCCAGTCCCCAGCGCCAGTCCTTTCTCTTCGAACGCTGGCCGCGCATGGCTGCGCGCCACCCATGGCGAGTGCTGATAGGTACGCTGATCGTGATGGTTGCTCTTGGGGCGCTCTTCGTACAATTCGGCGGCCGCTACGCAGACAACTTCACCTTGCCCGGCACCGAATCGCAGCAATTGATCGACCTGCTGGACGAGCGCTTTCCCGCGTCCGCAGGAGACAGCGCCACTATCGTCATACGAGCGCCCGCGGGTGTCGACGACCCTGAAATCCGCACGAAGATCGAAGCGCTGGTGATGGAGTTGAACGCTCTGCCGGACGTCCTTGGCGCGATGTCGCCCTATCAGCGGCCGGGCGCCATCTCGCGCGACGGTACGATCGCCCGTATGACGGTTCAGTATGAGAAGCGCACAGAGGAATTGGAGACGGCGAGCATCGATGCGCTCCTGGACCTCCGCAGCGAGTATTCGACCTCCGAGCTGCAAGTGGAAGCCGGCGGTTCGGTGGCGAGAGCCGGCGAACACGGAGGTCCCGGCAGGACGGAACTAATCGGCATCGGCGCCGCCGTGGTCGTCCTAATGATCGCCTTCGGGTCCGTCGTGGCGATGGGTCTTCCGATCCTCGTCGCGCTGCTGGCGCTGCTGGCCGGATTCTTCCTGGTCGGCGTTGGCACGTCCTTCTTCAGCGTCCCGTCCATGACGCCTCAGTTCGCGGCAATGATCGGCATCGGCGTCGGCATCGACTACGCGCTGCTGATCATCACACGGTTCCGGGAGGGTCTCGCGCGGGGCCTCGGCGCCGAAGATGCGATCGTACAGGCGGAGGCGACGGCCGGCCGCTCGGTTGTGTTCGCCGGGTTCACGGTCGGGATTGCGTTACTGGGTCTCTGGGCGGTGGGAATACCGTTCGTGGCCTACATGGGTTCCGCAGGGGCCGTCGTGGTCGCCCTCTCCGTTGTCGTTGCTATCCTCCTCCTGCCTGCCATCCTCGGGCTCGTTGGGACGCGCATCGATAAGTGGCGAATCCCGTTTCTCGCCGCGTCGGCGCACGAGAGCGAGACGGGCATCGCCTACGGGTTCAGCCGCGCGATCCAGCGAAGGCCCTGGGTGTTCTTCGTGCTCTCGCTCGGGATACTGCTAGTCCTGTCGGCACCGGTGCTGGCGATGCGACTCGGTTCCTCGGATGCCGGCGGCCGGCCATCGTCGAGTACGACCAGGCGGGCGTACGACCTGTTGTCGGAGGGCTTCGGTCCTGGCTTCAACGGGCCTGTGCTGATCGGGTTCAGTCTGGACGAGCCGGAAATGACGGCGGCGGCGTTGGAATTGCTGCCCGCTATCCCCGCCATCGAAAGGGAGGACGGCATCGTCGCGGTCTCAGGACCGACGTTCAACGCATCGGGCTCGGCGGCTACGATCATCGTCATACCCGAGACGGCGCCGCAGGCTGAGGAGACGACCGACCTTGTCCATCGCCTGCGGACGGCTGTGCCTGCCGCCCTGGAGGGGACGGGGATCGAAGCGTTCGCTGGCGGTACCACCGCAGTCTTCATCGACATCGACGACAAGATTCGCACTCGCGTGCCTGTGTTCTTCGCCGCCGTCATCGGGCTCAGCTTCATCCTGTTGATGGTCGTATTCCGCTCCGTGCTGATCCCGCTCAAGGCGGCGATCATGAACGTGCTGTCGGTCGGGGCCGCCTACGGCGTCCTGGTGGCGGTATTTCAGTGGGGCTGGCTCGGCGGCATGCTGGGCGTGGAAGGGACGGGCCCGATCGAATCGTTCCTGCCGATGATGATGTTCGCCGTGCTCTTCGGTCTCTCGATGGACTACGAGGTCTTTCTGGTGAGCCGGATCCAGGAAGAGTACTTAGAGACCGGCGACAACGCTGAGTCGGTCGCGCGCGGGCTCTCCGCGACGACGCGTGTGATCTCTGCCGCGGCCGCGATCATGATCGCTGTGTTCCTCAGCTTCGCGATGAGCGATCAGCGCGTGATCAAGGAGTTTGGCTTCGGCCTTGCCACCGCGATCTTTCTTGACGCGACGCTCGTGCGGCTCGTCCTGGTACCTTCGATCATGCAATTGCAGGGAGACGCGAACTGGTGGTTCCCGAAGTGGCTAGACAAGCTCCTGCCGCGCATCGGGCTGCACGAGGGCCAATCTGTGTTCCCGGACCCGGCTCCAAACGATGGCGTCAGCCAGCCCGCGCCGGCCTGAGGCTCGAACTCGCGACCCTTTGCTTGGGAATCTCGTGCTCTGGGTAACGCGAGCTACTCGAGGCTCCAGATGCCCTAACCGTCACATCCTGGCCCTCTGCCCCTAAGAGCTTGGACCCTTTGCCTCCGACATTGTCCTAGCGCAGGCCCGAGTCCGTGAGAAGCAGCTCCGGCGGCGAGAAGGAGATTAGAAGTCCGCTGCCCTTGAGGTCCGAGGTCTCCCAAGATTCGGAGAGGTCGCCCAACAAGGGCAGTAGCGCGTCGAACCCTCTGGTACAATGCGACGCTGGGTGATTTAGCCCAGGGTTCTTCCCCCGCCGCGCATCCGGGCGCCATCGAGAGATTTGCGTGCTTTCATATAGAAGCCTCGCTCTGCTGGCCGTCGTTCTCGCCGCGGCCGTCCTCGCGTCGACCTCCCCCGTGGCGCAGGCAGGCGCCCCGCCCCTCTTCGACCCCCTCGAGTTCCTGGACGAGAGCACGCTGGACGTCGTCGTCTTGGACGACTGGCACGTCGACTCGGTGAACGGCACCACCCGGCAGAAGCTGATCGAGATCAAGGTCGCGGAGTGGTGGCCGGGGCAGGACTATCGCATCCCCGTACGCCTGATCGTCCCCCTCACGGGAACCGCCGCCGGCTTCCACATCACTGGAAACCACGACTACGGCAGCCTCGACAGCGATGCGGCCCTCAGCGGTCTCGAAGCGCAGTTGATCGCCGGCGGCGTCGGCGTCGTGTACACAGTCGTGCGGCGCGTAGAGGCTTCGCCAGGAGGCCAGCAGCTCCTCCAGGACATGACGAACCGTTTCCTGCAGACGCACAACCCACGCTACAGTTCTTTCTGGATTTATCCCATGACCCTCATGCGGGCCGCCACCGCCGCGTACGCGGAGACCGGCCACTTTGAGACGGGTAATGTAGCCGCCTCCGGCGCGTCGAAGAACGGCTACGCGCCTGCCGCCGCCCTGATCAACGACGGGCGCTTCACACTAACTCACTCCGTGGTCGCACCCGCCTATGGGTCGCCCGTGCGTATGTTCGAGCAGGCCGCTATGGACGAGGTCACCGCCGCGGACGACTGGTTCTTCGCGGCCCTCGACGCCGATGAGATCGACCCCGGCGAGCACACGCGCGCGTGGTACGCGGACAAGGCGTTTGGCGCGCCCGACTCCCTCCACGTCATCGCCCTCGCCGCCGGCTGGGCCTGGGAAGAGCTACGCCAACTGTCCGCGGAAGTGGCGCCCTACGTATACATCGCTGAGAGCTGGAGCCAACTCATGGCCCGCGGTGTCGACGTGCTGTTCGAGCCATACACGCACGACTGGGTGGCCTACGACATCCTCTGGGGCGCGCAGAACCACCCCGAGTTTCCCGTCTACTACAAGCCGAACGGCGGGCACGAGCAGACTGCGCATCCCGCTGCGGAACCAGTCGTCCGGAACCTGGAAGCCGTTATTCTGAAGCACTTCTTCGGCAGCTCGCCCATGCTCGAGCCGCCCTCGTCGACCCATCAGATCGTGGATGACGAACTGCGTGTCAGCGTGACGTTTGGCAGCGGGCCGGAGGCTGAGAGCGGCCGAATCTGGTGGATGTTCGACCGCCACCCGGGCGGGTCGGCACCGTTCCTCTGGGAACGGATCCCCGACGACCAGTGGATGGACATGACCCTTGATGCCCAGGAAGGCGCGTGGACGGCGACGATCCCGCTCGACCCGACTGCCTCCAACATCGAGTTCTTCTCCAACCACGGCCTTGTCGTTGACGGTTTCCAGACCTACCTCTCGAGTCCCTACACCCGAGCCGAACTGGACACCGATGGTGACGGTTGCTCTGACCTACAGGAAGACGGCAGCGACGAGACGCTGGGCGGCTTGCGCGATCCCCTGAACCCCTGGGACTTCTATGACGTGGAGACGATCTCAGGGCCGGGCCAGGACGGCGTCGTCGACCTCCTGTTCGACATCCTCAGCGTTGTCAACCACTATGCGCCCACGGGTGCCCCGCCCTACGATGCGCATTACGACCGGGGAGAGGCGGCAGGCCCCAACGCCTGGAACATGACGGCGCCGGACGGAGTGATAGACCTGCTTAACGACATCCTCGGGGTGATTAGTCAGTTCGACCACGACTGTCGGCCAGTCACACCGACGCCGACTGGCACACCGACCTCAGTCGTTCCGTGATCTTGACAGCTCTATCGACGAGGCCGTAAGCGTCTCACTGCGCGAAGGTGGGCCGCTCGGGCGGCAGCGTTGCAGGTGTGTGCTTGAATCTGGAGCGGGAGACGAGGTTCGCCGCAGGTCCGCCTTAGGAGGAAGCTCGCGACCCTCTGCTTGGGAAGCACTGGGTCTCTTTCAGCGCTGGCACCGGTGAAAGCCCGAGCACCGTAGCGCTGTAGCCACGAAGGCGAGCGAGAACAGAACCCCAGCTTCCAGTCGAATAGGCCGTGACCTAGGCGGTCGGCACGGCGTCCGGCGTGGCGGCCTCGCGGAGCGCGCGGAAGCCGAGGAGCGCGAGCACGTCGTTCGCTCCGTCTTCAATCAGCGAAGCGCGGGCGTCGCGGAAGAGCATCTCGGCCGGCGTCCCCTTGGCCAGGCCCATGCCACCGAAGAGTTGCACAGCGTCGTCCGCGATGTCGAAGGCCGCCTGCGTGCAGTAGACCTTCGCCGCGATCGAGTAGTGCAACGTTGGCTGGCCGGCCGCGAGCCTGCGGTTGGCCAGCTTGGAGAGCGAGCGGGCGGCCTCCAGCTTCGAGAACATGTCGAACAGGCGGCGTTGCACGAGTTGGTGGTCGGCGATGGGCACGCCTCCCTGGATCCGCTGCTGTGCGTAGAAGATCGCCTCCTCGAACGCGGCACGGGCGACACCACAGAATGTCGTACTCATGCCCGCGTTGGCACCCGCCAGGATGGCGTCGGTGCCGCCGGGCAAGACTCCGGGCTCGGCGAGCATGTAGTATCGCGGGATGCGTACATCGTCGAAGTAGATCTCGCCCTGGTTGAGCGCACGCTGTCCCAGCTTGTTGAGCGGCTTCCCCCTGGTGACGCCGGGAAGGTTGAGCGGGACGACAGCCACGCCCATGCCGTTCATGCCCGCGGAGGGGTCGACGGAAAGGAACGTCAGCGCGTGTGTTGCGATGGTGCCGTTGGAGACCCACGCGGACTTCTGGCCGTTGATGACCCAGTCGTCGCCATCGAGGCGGGCGGCGCAGTCGAAGTGGATATCGGGGCGGGCGTTGTCGCCGCTGTACAGGATCAGGTCGGACCCGTGGTCGGGCTCGGTCGCGCACCAGCAGCCGACGTACTTGGCCTCGGTGTCTTCGACGAAGGGCATGACGACGTCGCGCATCAGGTCGGGATTGCCCGTCATTGCCGCGAACCTGAACGGCATCGAGGTGACGCCCAGGCTGATCGAGAGGCCGCCGTTGCCCCAGCCGAACTCTTCGCCGACGACCCAGGATTCGCCGGGACTCAGCGCTGTGCCGCCCAGGTCGGCGGGGAAGCCGCGGATGTGGTAGCCGGCCGTGTAGGACTGACGGAACACATCCCACAGCCGGGATTCGGGCGCGATCACGTCGTCCGGCGGAAGGTCGTCCAGTTCGGTCGCGGCGGGACGCATTACTTCAGAGGCGAAGCGGTGGGCTTCCTTTCGCAGTTGCACCTGCTCAGGAGTTAGACCCTCATCGATGTCTATGGCGGGCATGACGCAGCGCTCCTAACGGGGGTTACTTATTCGTTCTCGACGATTCCGGCCGGGTCGCGGATCAGGTAGCCGGGTACCCTCACCCTAATGTGCATGGCTCTTGCTGCACTATCATAGCAGGCCTTGAGTGCCTAATTTAGCGCTCGCTTAGTTAACTGACTAGAGCTATTCGGCACGTGACTGGCGGGCCGGGTGGCGGGCTTGAGTCTAAGAGCGCTTGAGGACGTGAACGATACAGACGCCGCCGACGCCAACCATGTGAACCAGCCCGACGCGCGCGCCAGCGACTTGGCGCGGCCCGGAGAGGCCGCGTAGCTGCTGAACGGTCTCCCAGACCTGGGCGATACCCGTAGGCCCGAGGGGGTGCCCTCGCGCAAGAAGGCCGCCATCAGTGCTGAATGGGATGCGGCCACCGATCGCCGTCTCGCCGTTCTCGATCATGCGCTCGCCTTCGCCCACCTCACAGAAGCCGAGTTGCTCGCAGTACTCGATCTCCTCCACGGTGAAGGCGTCGTGGACCTGAACGAGGTCGATGTCGTCTGGGCCGAGACCGGCCTGGGCGTATGCCTCCTGCGCGGTGAGGTGCGTGGTCTCTGCTTCGTCGGGAGGTCCGTTCCTGTAGATGCCGGAGCGGAACGCGGACGCCTCGACCGTGATCGCCGGCTGCAGACCGAGCTGGCGCGCTCTCTTCTCGCTCACTACGACGGCGGCGGCCGCGCCGTCTCCCATCGGACAGCAGTGTGGCACTGTGAGCGGGTCCGCGATCATGCGGGCCCGTGCGATCTGTTCGACGGTGAGTTCATTCTGGAGCTGGGCGAACGGGTTGCGGCTGGCGTTCTTGTGGTTCTTGACGCTGACGAGCGCGAACTGTTCGATCGTTGAGCCGAAATCGTGGATGCGGCGCCTGGTGCGCATCGCGAAGTAGCCGGCGGGTGGCATGATGCCCTGCATGATGCGGATGTTCGCCTCGCGCTCCTCCGGGCTGCCCGGCCTTGCGGAGCCGCCGCCGAAGCTCTGGCTGAGCTTGCCGGCGCCGGCGGCCACGGCGACGTCGACACGGCCCGCAGCCACCGCGAGGCTGGCTTCGCGAAAAGCACTCGAGCCGCTGGCCGATGCGTTGTCGATGCTGGTAATTGGCAAGCCCGTGTACCCGAGCCGCTCGCCGATGCCAGCCCCGGGGTTCATGCCGCCGCCGACAATGCCGCAATACATCGCTTGAACGTCGCGCCATGCTAGGCCCGCGTCGGACAGCGCGGCCGAGACCGCTTCGGCGCCGAGACCGCTGAGCGTCTTGTCGCGATGACGGCCGAACGGCAGCATACCAACGCCCGCGACGACCGCCTTCGTCATCGCTTGGCGTCCGCCGGCTCGAAGCCGTATCCAGCTAGCTCGTTGCCAGCGTCATCGTAGCCCTGCGGGATGAGGCACAGCCTCACTGGCATGCGGATCGCCGGCGCGTCTGGATCGCAGACCACGACGCCCGTCACGCGTGGCCCACCGGCGAGGTCGATCTGGCCGACGACGTAGGGGACGAATCCTTCTCGCTGTCCGCCCAGTTCGCGGACGACGGTCCAAGTGTATAGCTCGCCGTCCTGCGACGCTTCTTCGGTCTGCATGTTCTCGTTGGAGCAGGCGGCGCAACGCTCGCGCGGCGGGAAGAAGCGCTCGTTGCAGGACGAGCAGCGCGATACGAGCAACACAGGCCGGCCGTCGGCGATCTTGAAGACGCCATCGACGAGGGGAAGAGGCGCGCCGCTGTCCGGCGTCACGCCGTCATCTCGAAGTGGGCTGGCCCGAGGTTGGCCGGGCCGAAATCAGCCGGCGCGCTAGGGGGCACCGTTACGCCGGGCTCGCGCGGCCCGACCGTTCCTCTTGGTTTTCGAACGTGCTGCGGCCGGGAGCTTCTCCACGTCCACGCGGACGGCGCGGTCGACCGGGATCGGCTGCCACTGGATGGGCCAGTAACGAAGATGTCCGTAGCCACCCGCAAAGTGTAGCCACTTCACCATGCCTGGCTCCACATCCATGGGGCCGCGCCAGTCGCGGAACTGGTAGGTGTCCCAGCCGTTGTAGCAGATCACCTGGCCCGGCATGACGGACGTCGCGATCTTGACCGGGACCATGAAGTCGCTCACGTCGTTGTAGACGCGGATCTCTTCATCGTCGGCGATCCCTCGCGCCTCGGCATCGGCGGGGTTCATCACAATGTGCGGACGGCCCCGATGTGTCTGGAGCAGCATCCGGTTCGTGATGTTCATAGAGTGGATGCTCCAGCGGTTGTGTCCGGATGTGAGCACGAACGGGTAGTCGCCGCCCATCTTCGGCGTTTCCTTGTGGACGGGCAACTCTTCGCCGGCCTCGATGAACCAGGGATGGTCAATGTAGAACTGAGCGCGACGCGTCAGGGTGGGGTAGGGGAGGCCCTTCTCCACGTGCCACTGGAGTGATGTGTACGGCTTGTCGGGTGTCGCGTCCGTCGCCTGGTTCAGGGTGTAGACGTTCTTGCCGGTGGCGATGAACTCGGCATGGCCCTTCTTTCGGATCGTCTTCAAGGTTGTACCCTTGGCCAGCATGCCGGCTTCGGCCGTGTCACGGATCCACTCGTTGATCAGCTCGTCCGCGTCTTCGATCCCGAGAGTCATGTCGTAGTAGAGGTTGTCCAACTTCCGTGTCCGGCCAGTGCTGCTGGTGTACTCCACGAACTCACGCGCCTTCGCGCGCTGCTCGATCGCCTTGGCGAGCCGGCGGAAGATGTCCCATTCGCTGAGGGAGTCGCCCTGCGCGTCTGCGGCGTCGTCAGAGTACTTGAGTTGCAGGAGGTTGGCGGCCGCCAGATGGAAGTTCGGCTTCTCATAGTGCTGCGAGGCGGGCAGGACGTAGTCGGAGAACCTGCCGGTTGTGCTCATCCGCCAATCGATGCTGACGATCAGGTCGAGCTTCGGCCAGAGATGCTCCAATAACTGCGTGCGTCCGCCCCGCTGCCGTCGGAGCATGTTGCCGCCGACCTCGAAGAGCACGCGCGGCGGTTGATCTGGAGCCGGCTTGATGGAGCCCTCCCACCAGCCCTTGTCGACGGCTTCCTGGAAGTACTCGTCGAAGTCGCGCTTCATGGTGGGATCGCCCCACTCGCGGTTGTTCCAGCGCTCCCTGTAACCGCAGTGGTTGTACCAGAAGAATGCGGGAGGCACGAAGCCGGTTACGCCGGCGCGGGTGGCGTTGACGACGCCATCGATGGCGAGCATCTCCTCGGTGTCCTCGCTGGTATCCATGCCCGCGATCTTCTCGAGGCCCTTGCGCATCTCAAGGATGCGACGGGCCTCCGCGAGACCCGGACGCTCCTTCAGGCCGAAGATGTTTTGCCCTTCGAGGCCGCTGCCGACCGACCAGCTCCCGATACCGGAGCCGAGACGCCCCCAGTTGCTGGTTAGACCTAACAACAGGAGCATAGAGCGCTGCATGAGGTCGCCGTGGTAGTACTTGCAGACGTTCATCCCCATGAAGATAGACGTCCGCTTCTTAGCGACCTTCCTCGCGATCATGCGGATGACGTCCGCATTCACGCCGCAGATCTTGGACGCTTTCTCAGGTGTGTAGTCGCGGTTGAGTTCGGAGAGGAGCAGCGCGAAGGCCGGCGCTACGGTCACGCGGGAGCCGTCCTTTAGGCTTACCTGTCGCTTGCCCTCCATGGCGGGCTGGACCTTTCCCCAGCGAAGCGTGCCTCTAGGAGCCGGCGCGATGCGACGCGCGGCGGTGTCCCAGGCGTAGAACTGCTCCTCGGAACCGTCCTCTTCTACGTCGCTTTCGCGGAGGAAGCGCTTCGTGTCAAGTCGAACGAGGAGCGGCAGGTCGGTCTGCTCCTTGACGAAACGCTTGCTGTAGCGGTCTTCCGTGATGATCGTGTGGCACATCGCCAGCGCGAGCGCGGCGTCCGTTCCCGCTCGCACCGAGAAGAAGTAGTCGGCGTGGATGCTGGAAGGGCCCGCGTCCGGCGCCAAGTGGATCACCTCGCAGCCCTGGTAGCGGCCCTCGGCGATCGCGTGGTAGTTCGGGATCTGCGTGTAGACGGGGTTGCAGTGCCAGATCAGGCGGAGCTTCGTCTTGCCGGAGTCCGCGCCGCCGACCGGGTTGAACTTGCCCCACGTGATGTAATGGCCGGGCTGGAAGTCGTTGATAACCCCGTTGACGTCGGTGCTGACGCCGCCGATTAGGTCAACGATCAGCCGGCGGGTGGGCCACGTTGCCATGGTGCCGCCCTCCGCGGGCGTCATCTCATGGACAATTGACTCGGGCCCCTGTTCTTCGATTGCATTCAGCATGCGATCGGCAATGTCGGACAGCGCCTCGTCCCAGGAGACGCGCTCCCAGTTGCCGTCGCCGCGTTCGCCCACACGCCGAAGCGGATGGAGGACGCGCTCCTTCCCATAGAGCGTCTGGCTCCAGGATGCGCCTTTCTGGCAGCCCATGGGGTTCTTGTCGGGCACACCATCGACGACGCTGGGCGGGTTGGCACCGGCCACCTCTTCAAACGCGACCTTACCGTCTTTGAGGTAGATGCGATACATGCAGCTCCCCGGATAGCAGTCGACGCAGTGGGTGGCCCAGGCGACGTTGTCCCAGGCCCATTTCTCGCGGTAGCTGTCCGCAGTGCGCGTGTCCGGTTGTTGCTTTGCTGAGGGCGTCTTGGCTGTCGTGCGTGTCACGATGCTCTCCTCTCGCTCGAGCCGGGCCGCTACTTGCCCGTGACGGATGTGAGCTTGATCGTCGCGGGATCCTTGTCGAACGGCCCGAAGAGGTCCTTCCAGCGGAAGACGGTGAGCACGTCCATCAGCTCTGATTTCTTGCCTGACTGAGTCTTCTTCAACTCCGCCTTCAACGTCGTGAGTGCGCCCTCGACTCTAGGGCCGAAGAGCTGCTCCAAGAACTCGTTCGGGATGCGCGGCTGGTCTGGATCCGGCGAACCGTCCTCCTTGAGGCGGGCCGGCGCGAGCGGTGGCACGTAGAAGATGTTCGGACCCGTGCCGTACTCGGCGTGCAAGGGCAACGCCACCTTCCAGTCGTTGACCAGCTTGTGGATCGGCCCCTCGGTGTCGTCGAGGTAGCCGACGAACGCGAGCCGGCCCGGGCACTGCCTGGCACAGGCAGGCGCGACGCCCTTCTCCAGTCTCGGGAAGCACATGATGCAATGCTGGCTGACCTGACGCACGTGGTTGAAGAAGATCGCTTTGTAGGGGCAGGCCCGGGAGCAGTACTGGTGGCCTTCGCAGCGCTCTTCGTCCCGCAGCACGATGCCGTCCTCTTCGCGCTTGTACATTGCGCCGCTGGGACACGCTTCGACGCAGGCAGGGTGCGTGCAGTGGTTGCAGAGCCGCGGCAGGTAGAAGAAGTAGCTGTTTGGCCACTCGCCGGCCCCTTGGTCTTCTTCCCAGTTGGGGCCCCAAGTGGGCGACTCTCCCTGAGGTTCGAAATGGACCGATGTCCCCTTGCCGCCGTAGTACACTTCGTCGTAGTTGAAGTCCCAGCCGCCGCCGAACGACTCGCGATCAGGCGCTTTGCCAAGCTGTAGCGTGCCGTCTCGATAGCCGCCGCCCATCTGCTCCCAGTCCTTTGGGTAGCCGCGGCCGGGCATCGTGTTCACGCTGCACCACCACATGTAGTCGGTGCCTTCCTGGCGGTCGTCGTCGCGGGTCCAGAGCATCTTGCAGGCGACGGCGCAGGTCTGGCAGCCGACGCATTTGTTGAGGTCGAAGACCATAGCGATCTGACGGGATCTCTTCTTAGAGCGGGCCTTTGATGGCATGCGACCCTCCTTTTCGCTTCTGACCACAGAGCCGCGACTCGAAAGCGGCCTTGCACCAACTCGATAGCGCTAATTTAGCATGCGCTAGAATAGGCCGAACAGAGGCCATTTGGCCCTTTATGGTGGGCCAGTGCCTGGCCTAGTCGTGGCGGGTCGGCGTGTTAGCCGCTGCCGGGCATGCGGTTCGGCCCTTTTGGGGCGGCTAGGAGGTCTTGCTCACATCAACGCGGATCGCCCGGTCGTTCGGTACGGGCTGCCACTCGAACTGCCAGTAGCGCAGGTGCCCGTAACCGCCGGCGAAGCCTAACCACTTGACCAGGCCAGGCTCGACGTCCCCGGCGCCGGCCCAGTCGCGGAACTGATACGGTTCCCAGCCGTTGTAGACGATGGCGATCCCGGGCGCGACTCCGGGGAGCAGGCGCGCATGTACGGCGAAGCGCCCGACGTCGTTGTGGACCTCGACCAGGTCGTCGTCGTCGATGCCGCGTTCGGCGGCGTCCGTTGGGTTTAGCGCTACGAACGGCCGGCCCCGGTGCGTGCCGAGCATGAGCCGGTTGACCTGATTGGTGGAATGGCTGCTCCAGCGATTGTGGCCGCTGATGAGGGTCAGCGGGTAGTCTCCGCCCTGGGGCGGCGGGGGCTTGTGGCAAGGCAGCTCCTCGCCGGCTTCCAGGAACCACGGGTGGTCGATGTAGAACTGGGCGCGCCTGGTGAGCGTCGGGTAGGGCTCCAGTTGCTCGACGTGCTTCCGGAACGGCGTTAGCGTCTCGTCGGGCTTGGGGTCGGTCGCCTGGCTCAGGCCGTACGGCGAGATGCCCCAGTCTAGGAAGCGCACGAAACCAGTCTCGCGCAGGCTTTCCATGGTCGTGTCCGGCGGCACGTTGCCGGCGACGACGGTGTCCTGCAGCATCTCTTCTGCCACCTGTTCCGCTGTCAGGATCGCGCCGCTCTTGCTGAGCGTCTGGAACAGCCCAGCGATCTGGCGCGGTTGGCCTTGCCCGTCGACGAAGTGCTCGATGCCGCGAGCGGCCGCGCGCTCCTCCAGCGCCTTGGCGAGCGCGAGGGTGATCTCCCACTCGCTCTTCGAGTCGCCCGCCGGTGGTATGGCACGGTCGGAGAACGTGATGCCCATGGCGCGGGGCATCGGCATCTGGAACGACGCCTTCTCGTAATGCTGGGCGGCCGGCAGGACGACGTCCGAGTAGAGCGCCGTGGTGGACATTCGCCAGTCGATGGTGACAGCCAGCTTTAGCTTCGGCCAGAGGTTCTTGAGATGGAGCGCAGTACCGCCCCTCGTGCGCCGTAGGAAGTTACCGCCGCATTCGACGAACACGCGCGGCTCTACTTCCGCTGCCGGCCGCGCCGACGGCCACCAACCCTGCTCCTCAGCCTCCTTCACGTAGTCGTCGAACGGCCGCTTCATCGTCGGATCGGGCCAGCGGCGCCAGCGTTCGGCGTAGCCGGCATGGCGATGCCAGAAGAAGGCGGACGGTGTCGTGCCGCTGCCTTCGGCCATGCGCTGCGAGAGCTCGATTGCCGCGAGTTCGTCCGTCATCGTGGGGTCTTCCTCGCGGATGGCGTTGACCATGCCGCGCCGGAGAGCGAGCATCTGCTCGGCCGCCTCCGGACCGGCTGCGGGCTTCATCGGGAAGAGGAAGGCGCCGTCGAACCCGCCTACGGCCCACTGGTGGAAGCCGCTGCCTTTGCGGCCCCAGTTGCCGGTGAGAGCGGCGACCAGCGCCCATGAGCGTTGCATTAAGTCGCCGTGGAAGTACTTGCCAGAAGTCAGGCCAAGCAGGAAGTTCGTGCGGCGGGTCGCGACTTTGCGGGCCAGCGAGCGAATGAGGTCCGGGTGGACGCCGCAGAGGTTTTTCGCCCGCTCCGGCGCGTAGGCCTCCAACCGTTCCCGCAGCACCTCCAGGACGGGGCGCACATGCACGGCCGTGCCGTCAGCCAGTGTGACGGTGGCCTCACCTTCGAGGGCGGGTTGGCCGCCGGCGGTTTCGAGTGTGCCGCGCTGGGCCTCTGTCAGTGAGCCGGTATTGGCGTCCAGCCAGTAGAACTGCTCGCCGCTTCCGCCCTCCGTTACGTCCGAGGCCCGTAGATAGCGCTTGGTGTCGTCGCGCACCAGCAGCGGCAGGTCGGTCTGGTGCGCGACGAACTCGCGATCGAACGAGTCTTCGGTCAGGAGGACGTTGCATATCGAGAGCGCGAGCGCCGCGTCGGAGCCCGCTTGTAGTGGCACGTACGTGTCCGCATGGACCGTGGACGGTGAGCAGTCCGGCGCAATGGTCACGACCTCTGCGCCGTTGTAGCGCGCTTCGGCGATGAAGTGGTACTGCGTGATCCAGGTGTAGATGGGGTTCGCGCAGGCGATCAGGATCAGTTCGGAGTGGAACCAATCGTCGGCGCTCCCCATGGAGTTGAACTTTCCGAAGGTGAGGTAGAGGCCGGGCCCGAAGTCGTTGATGTTGGCGTTAGCGTCTGTCTGGACGGTGCCAAGATGACTGAACAGACTGCTGACGAGCGGCGTCGCGAGCAGGCCGCCCTGCGCGGGCGTGCCTTCGTAGATGATCGAGTCGGGGCCGTCCTCCTCCAGCGCGTCCAGGATGCCGTCTGCGACCTTGGCGAGCGCCTCGTCCCAGGACGCCTCTCGCCAGCGGCCCTCGCCTCGTTCGCCCGCGCGGATGAGAGGACGCAGCACGCGCTCGGGCGTATCGAGCATGCGGCTCCAGCCGACGCCCTTCTGACAGCCGGCCGGGTTCATGTCCGGCACGCCCTCTTCGATTGTCTTGAACACGGCCGATTGCTCTTCGCGGATGACCTTGTCGCTGGCGATGTATGCCTTGAACGGACAGGACTCCGGGTAGCAGTCGACGCAGTGCGTGACGGAAGCGGTGCGCTCCCATCGCCAGGCGTCGCGGTAGCGCTGGCTCGCCTTGGCGCGCGGGGCGGGTTCGGCCGACGGTTGATCTGTCATGCTACGCCTCGGATCATTCCTTGGTGGCCGCGGCCAAGACGCGCCGCCGGTATGGCTTGTTCTCGAGCGTTAGCGCCATCTCCAGCAGCAGGGCGTTGGTCGCCCGCTCACCCATCTCCTGCGTGAGGGCGTCCTTCGCCTCCACGACCGCGGAATAGGTGGCAGTCATCGGTTCCGGCCAGCCGGAGACCTGCTCGTAGATTGTGACGCCGAACCCTGCTTTCTCCAGCGCCGGGCGGTAGTCATCGACGATGTCGGCCCCGAGGATCGGCAAGCCGACGGCTCGTTCTGGGTCGAGTTCGTAGGCGGTGAAGACGAACCGGCCGCC
Source organism: Chloroflexota bacterium (assembly GCA_029262675.1). Taxonomy (GTDB): domain Bacteria; phylum Chloroflexota; class Dehalococcoidia; order DSTF01; family RBG-16-68-14; genus JADFKB01. The sequence goes on from JAJCYW010000009.1 coordinate 173,598, forward strand.
CGGGCGCAGGATGCGGGCCACTTCTGCCATGGTGGCCTCCTTGCTCGGGCCATACTGCAACGCGTCTTCGCTCATCGCGCCGTCGGCCATCCCGGCCTCGATGCCCGTATCCGCGTACGACCCGACGACGAAGCGAGCCTGTTCGCCCAGACCGAGCTGCGCTGCGCGCGCGGCGGCATGCCCTGTCGCCACCTGCGACACGTCGACACCGATCAGGTGCGCTTGAGTTGCGCGGGCCATCCACAGACCCGGGCCGGCCATGCCGCAGCCGAGATCGACGAGCGTATCGCCGGGATTGACGTGGAGTTCGCTGGCGATGCGCTTCAATTCGGGCAGGGTGGTGAAGCTGATATGGCTGAACTCTTCGGGGAAGTCGGCGCCTTCGGCGAGCTCATGCCAAATGCGGCGCAGCGTTGGGCTGTTCGGGACAGCTGCGTAGACGGCATCGTATCCGCCGGCAACAAGGTCTTGTTCCATCATGTTTTCTCCTTTGGCAGGCTGCCTTCCTTCCCGGTGGATGCTCAGAGCGTCAGGCCGACGGTGTTGCAGCCGCAGCGGCCGCCTGAACCATGGGTGTGATCGCGTCGGGGTCGGTCATCACGTTGACACAGGCCGGTTTGCCGCTGGCGAATGCCCGCTCGATGGCCGGGACGATCTCGCTGGCGTCTTCGACTAGCTCCCCGTGCACGCCGAACGCCTCCGCGGCCTGATCGTAGCGCGTCGGGCCCAGCTCGGTCCCGATCACGCCATCCTGGCCGTAGCGGACGACCTGCTCGTGCTTGCACATGCCCCAGGCCTGGTCGTTGTTGACGACGACGACGATCGGCAGGTTGTGTCGCACGGCGGTGTCGAACTCGCTGAAGTTGAGGCCGACCGAGCCGTCGCCGGTGAGGACGAGGACGCGTTCATCGGGGTAGGCGAGCTTTGCCGCCAGGCCGAAGGGAAGACCGATGCCAAGGCAACCCAGGTAGCCGTGGCCGAGATAACGTCCTGGCCTCTTCGCATTGAGCGTCAGTTCGCCCCAGACGAACGTTTCGCCGCCGTCGACGACGAGGACGCCCTCCTCAGCCATGAGGGCGGCGGCCTTGTGAGCGAGGAGGATCGGGTGGATCGGACGGCTGTCCGACGCCAGCGGCACAGCGTATGCCTTCTCGATAACGCCCTTTGTTTGGCCGGCCTTGGCGAGCCATTCAGTCCGGTCCGGCAAGTCGCGCTCCTTGGCCGCGGCTGTCAGCGCTCGCAGCGCCTCCTTGCAGTCCGCGACGATGCCGACCTCGGCCTTTCGGCTGCGCCCGATCTCCTCGCCTTCGATGTCGATCTGGATCAGCTTTGCGTCGTCGGGAATGATGGACGCGCCGCCGGTGAACATGCCCAGCCGCCCGCCGATCAGGAGGACGGCGTCCGGCCCGCCGACAGCCGCAAGGCCGCGCCCGGCGACCATCAAGCCGCCCAGGCCTAGCTCGCTGTCCTCGCGGACAGCGCCGCGTGTCATGCCGTTCGCGCAGACGGGAGTCTTCGTGAGTTCGGCGAATTCCCGCAACGCTTCCGTAGCGCCCGCAAACCAGACCCCGCGCCCGGCGAGAATCACCGGTCGCTCGGCCTGCTCCAGAATCGTCATCGCACGCTCTACGGCTTCCGGCGACGGCGCGGGCTTCGTGCTGACGCCGCCGGCTTCCGGGAAGGAGACGTCCTCTTCCTCGACCTCGCGGGCCAGTACGTCCGCCGGGATTTCGAGGAAGACTGGCCCCGGCCGGCCGGTGGTGGCCTGCCGAAACGCCATCTCGACGTACTCTGGGATCCTCCTCGGGTCGCGCACAGCGCGCGACCACTTGGTGATCGACTCCATGATCGGCAGTCCGTGCAGCTCTTGGAGGGGGAGTCGCTCCTCCTCCGCGACCGCGAATCGCCCGCCGATGACAAGCATGGGCACGCAGTCGACGTATGCGTTCGCGACTGCGGTCACGATGTCCGTGACGCCGGGGCCGGCCGTGACCATCGCCACGCCGATCTCGCCTGTCACTCTGGCCCAGCCGTCGGCCATATGGCCGGCTGCCTGCTCATGACGGGTGTCGATGATGCGGAGGCCGTGGCGCAGGCAGGCTTGGAATATCGGGTCGATGTGGCCGCCGTGGAGCGCGAAGATCTGCTTCACGCCTTCCTGCTCTAGCACCCGGACGAGCATCTCGCCGCCGTTGATCTTCATATCTGCATCCCTCCCGGCCTGATGCGAGGCAGGCCGCTGTGCGCACATTCGAAGACGGGTTCGCGCAGGGTGGACGCTAACAGGCTGTGGGAGCGCTGGCATGTGTCGTTTGGCCCGCAACTCGAGGCCATTCGGCACAGGAGGTCGAGGAAGCGCGGACAGTCTGGTACGCGGTCGCCTACTTCGGTACGACCTCGATCACGTTATGGGCGTCGATGGCGGCAGCGAGGCGGACGAACAGCGCCTCGCCTGCGCTAATCTCGTAGGCAGCTTCTTCCGCCTCAATGAACTCGGGATCGATGTTCGGCCCCGCGATGACATTGATGACGAGCGTCGTGAGCAGGCCGAACCGGAAGTCGTCGTAGCAGTTCTGGAAGCTGTACTCCTTCACGCCGTGTTCGAGCAGCAACGAGTGGTAGAGCTCGATCAGCCGCATGTCGCACGCTTCGCGCTGGGCAGTATCCAGGCCCGTCACAATAATGCGCGCAAGGTCATCACCGCCATTTCTGGCGCTGACCGTCTGCCAATCGAAAACGGCGAACCGGCCGCCTCGCTCCGACTCGAAGAAGATCTGTTGTGGGTGGTAGTCGCCGTGGACGAGCGTTGTCCTGCCCTCGTCCCGCTGCATTAGCTGCAGCACCTCGTCGAAGCGTGTCAGGAATTCCTCCGTCAACGCGACGAGCGCGTCGGGGAACTCATCCGCGAACTGCTCCTTCGCGGCCGGGAGCGCGGCTGTGAGCGCTCCCCATGCATGCCTCAGGAAGACTTCATTAGCGGGGCTGCCGGGGAAGCAAAGGCTCTCCAGCGCGCGCAGGCGGGGATGGTTCCACCACTTTGCGTGGAACGGGGCTAGGTGACGGACGGCGACCTCTACGTCATCCACGGATGGGTTGCTCAAGTCGGGCACTCGGGAATCGCTCATGTCCTCCAATAGTAGGACGAAGACGCCAGTATCGGAGTCGATGCTCGCGTGATAGCAGTGAGGTGTCGGGATTCCCGCGTCGCCGCCGAACTGCTGATAGAACTCGACTTCGCGCGCATAACCTCCTAGCACCTTCATCAGCGCGCGAATCGGCTCGTGCGGCGAGGCGAACTTCGCGACGAGTGAACGAGGCGCGCCCGGCTCGTCGGTGTCGTAGCTGAGGTCGATACGCGCAACCACCGCGGCTGCGCCTTGCGGCTCCACAAGCTCTGTCGTGTGCGCCGTGACGCTCGCTTCGCTGATCGAGCCGCCTTGCTGCAGCGCCTGGGTAAGCCAGTTATCTGTCACCGCGTCTGGTGTTTCGGGGATGGCGTCGAACGTCACGGGCATGTCTCCTTGCGGTCTGAGTTTGCGGAGTGCGCCCAGTCAGCATACCGCCCAGGGCTGAATCTCGCTCAATGCGAACGTGACGCCTGCAATGTAGCGTGACGCTGGTTCCGTCAAGATTGAGGAGCAATGGCCCTTATCCTCACAGGAGACCACTGTTAGAATCGGTGTCACGCGCATCGGCGCCTCTTGGTACGCGTCTGCCGTGGTACGCGCAGGGGAGTGTGGAATCTGATCAATACGACGACGTGTCATCGAGCCCCGATCCTAGGGCATCGCGGCCGGCGCCAGCCGGCCGTGGTTAGGGTCTAGGCGCTGAGCATGGCAACTCCAACTCCTCCCGCGGGCGTCCCCGGCAGAGCGGCCCTGCTGGAAGGGGCACTGCCGCTTACGGGTTGGCGGCAGACGTTCACTTCGCTCTCCGGCAATCGCGACTTCATGTTCCTCTTCTCCGGCAACATCGGCTTCTTCTTTGGGATGAACATGATGATCATCCTCAGCAGTTGGCTGGTGATTGAGGAGTGGGACGACGCCGCCAAGCTAGGCGAGTTGATGGCATGGGTCGCGCTGCCGATGCTGGTGCTCGCTCCGTTCGCCGGCGTGGTGACGGACCGCGTCGACAAGCGCAAGCTGCTTGTGGCGGCGCAATCCCTGCTGGTGGTTACGAACACGATCGTTGCGGCGCTGGTCATCATGGACGCGATCGAGTTCTGGCACCTGCGCGCCGTGTACATGGTGTCGTCGGCCGCGTTCGCGTTCAACATGCCTGGCCGGCAGGCGTTGGTCGCCCAACTCGTGCCTCGCGAAAAGCTGATGAACGCGATCGCCCTCAGCACCGCCGCCATGAATGCCAGCCGCATCGTGGCCCCTCCGATGGCCACCATCCTCATCACACCGATCGGGATCGGCGGCGCGTACATTGTCTCGACCGCGTTCTATGCGTCGGCTGTCGCGGCGACGGTCATGCTTCCCCCGGCGCCTCCCCAGCGCGTGCGGCAGTTCACGTTCTTCGAGGACTTCGTCGGCGGCTTCGCCTACATTAAGCGCTCGTCCGTCTTGCTGGGCCTGATTCTCTTCGCAACCGTTCCGATGATCTTCGCGATGCCGTACATGACGCTGCTGCCGGTGTTCGCGGACCGCGTATGGCACGTCGGGTCGACGGGGTTCGGCATATTGCAGGCGGCGAGCGGCGTCGGCGGGATGGCGGGCGCGTTCTTCGTGGCGAACCTCGGCTCCTATCCCAAGAAGACTAGGCTATTGCTGGGCGGGGCGCTGGCCTTCGGTGGCTTCCTGGTCCTGTTCGCGCTCACGCCCTGGTTTCTCCTCGCCCTCGTCTTCATCGCGCTGCTCGGTTTTGGCTCCATGGTGGTGACGACAGTGAACAACACCGCTATCCAGCTCGTGATCCCTCACGAAGTACGAGGGCGAGTGATGAGCGTGATGATGATGACGTTCGGGCTGATGCCGCTCGGCTCCGTACCGGCCGGCATCATGGCAGAGCGTGTGGGCGCGCCGCCGGTGGTGGCGGTCAGCGCCGGGCTCTTCGTCGCGTCGGTCCTCCTGGTCTTCCTGACGATTCCCGCGTTCCGGTCGCTGGACAGCGAGATAGCGGCAGGCCAGAAGCGGATGGAGGCTCAAGGAGGCGGACGGCCCGAAGCCGCACCGAGCAGAGATGGGGCAGACTGATTGGTGGTCGCGGCAGCGGAGGCGAGGCCTGCTAGATTGGGAAGATGACAACGGTGGGCGGTTAGCCTCACGACTCATTGAAATGGGCCGAACGGCTCATGAACGGTTGACGCCGGAGTGCTACTATCGCCACAGGCCCTATTGACTTCGTTCGGGAGGCGCTATGAGTGAGCTAAGAAGCGAGTTGCTGTTCACAATGTCGGCCGACTTGGAGGAGCCGCAGGACGTGGGCGCGACGCCGCGTGGCAATCGCCGCATCTACTACGTTACGGGCGGCGAGTTCGAAGGGCCGCGGCTCAGGGGCGAGGTACTTCCGGGCGGCGGCGACTGGCTTCGGCTGCGACCGGATGGCGCTGGAGAGCTGGATGTCCGGGCTACGCTGCGTACGGATGACGGCGAGTTGATCTACTCGGCCTATCGAGGGATCCTGCGGGGTGCGCCGGACTCTCCAGACTTCTACTTTCGGACCGCGCCGATGTATGAGACGGCGTCAGAGAAGTACGGCTGGCTCAACCGGGTAGTGGCGGTTGGCGTTGGCGCGCTCACGCCGACGGGTGTGAGCTACAGCGTGTATGAGATCTTGTAATCGGTGACACAACGAAACCGGCAACTGCGGTAGCCAAGCGAGGAGTTGCAGCCATGGCCAAGGAGAAGAAATCGTACTGGGGGTTCGTGCCCGCCAACGTTCCCGCGTCCACCGTGGCCGCCCAGGCCAAGATGCAGGAGGACATAGGCCTGGACGGTGTGATGGCGGCGCAGCTACATAGCACGCCGTTCATCCCGCTCGCCGCCGCCGCTGTCTCCACCAGCCGCGTGAAACTTCTCTCGGGCATCGCATTCGCCTTCTCTCGCAGCCCTTTCGAGACGGCGCTTTCCGCGATGGACCTGGACAGGATGAGCGACGGCCGCTTCATCCTTGGGCTCGGCTGTAGCGTTCGCGCGTTGAGCGAGGAGATCTACGGCATGCCCTACGGCAAGCCGCTCGACCACATGAGGGAGGTCGTGGACATCGTACGGATGGTCATCGCGAAGGCGCACACGGGCGAGCTAGAGTCGTACGATGGCGAGTATCACAAGCACGACTTCAGCATGCTCAAGTGGCTGGCGCCGCCGCCGCCGCTGCGCACGGACCTGCCGATCTGGATCGCGGCCCTGCGCCAGCCCTTGGTGAGCCTGGCCGCGGAGATATCCGACGGCGTCATGGGGCATCCGATCTGGTCGATCCCTTGGGCGACAAAGACGATCCCCGGAGCTATCGAGCGGGGCTTGAAGCGCGGCGGCAAACAGCGCGACGAGATCGAGTTCCAGGTCGGGCTCTACGTTGCCGCGAGCGCCGACAGGGCGGAGGCGGTCAACGACGCGCGGTCGACGGTAGCGTTCTACGCCGGCGCCGCCCAGTACGAGGAGTACTTCGCGGCTCACGGGTTCCGCGAAGAGGCGCGGCGGCTCCAAGAGGGCGCGCGGACCGGCGGGTACGCGAGCGTTGCCCATACGGTGCCCGATGAGATGGCGGAGACGTTTGTCGTTTGCGGCACGCCCGACGAGGTGCGCAGGAAGGTCGAACCAGTCTGGGAGGTCGCCGACTCGCTGCTGCTGGTTCCGCCGACGTACGCGCTCTCCTCGGAAAAGGTGATGTCGTATGTTGGCGCGATAGCGGGCACATTCTACACCTAGAGGCCGGTGATGCCACGATTCGACTCCAACTCTAGCAAGAGTAGCGGGATATAGCATTGGAGTGAAACGATGAAGGAGCTTACGGACCGGGTAGCGGTGGTAACCGGGGCGGCCAGCGGCATCGGCCGGGCGATGGCCGAACACTTTGCGGCTGAAGGGATGAAGATCGTTCTGGCCGACATCGAGCAGGAGGCTCTCGATGAGGCCGCGGCTGCCTTCCAGGCCAATGGCGCCACTATACTCGCTGTGCGGTGCGACGTGTCGAATGGTGCGGAAGTGGAGGCGCTCGCGAAGGCGGTCGTCGACAAGTTTGGTGCGGTCCACATCGTCTGTAACAACGCCGGTGTTGTTCCGCCAGCCGGGCCTCTTTGGGAACGGACAGAGGCGGACTGGGAATGGGTACTAGGGGCGAACCTGTGGGGCGTGATTCACGGCGTTCGGACGTTCGTTCCGATCATGATCGAGCAGGGCACAGAGGGACATGTCGTTAACACGGCGTCGCTGGCGGGGCTGGTCTCCGTGCCATGGCTGGGCATCTACAATGTGAGCAAGCACGCCGTCGTGACCCTGTCTGAGACGCTGTATCGGGAGCTCGCGGCGATTGGCTCGCAGGTGAAGGTCTCGGTCCTGTGCCCGGCCTGGGTCACGACGCGTCTTGCCGACGCGGATCGTAATCGACCTGCGGAGCTGCAGAACCCGGAGCGGGAGAAGAACGCGCAGGATGAGGCTATCGATCAGGCCGTCCGCGGTTTCTTGGACAGCGGCATCAGCACGGAGCAGGTGGCGACGGCCGTGGTAGAGGCGGTCAAGCAAGAGAAGCTCCACATCCTCACGCACCCGGAGTCCGTCGAGGCTGTGCGAGCCCGGATGGAGGACATCGTCGAGGACCGCAACCCAAGCGACCTCCCCGTCTTCTAGTGCGACGGGGCCGTTGGTCACGGTCTGATGCGGTGTGCGGCACTGCCCGCAGCCTTGTGATCTGGTAGGATTGTGCGGAACAGCACAAAGTCTTTAAGGAGGACGCAATGACAGAGACAGCTACACGTGAGGAGATCCATAGCCTGGCTAAGGCCACGCTCGACGGCCTCTTTCAGTTTATCGACACCGAGGTGGTGCCACTCGAAGAGAAGTTTCGCGACGTGCTTGGCGACGAGCGAAAGCTGTTCCGCGATGACGGCCTGCTGATCGATGAGGTCGCCGAGGCGCGGTTGAGCGTCAGAAAGATGTCGTCGCAAGCGGGATTCTACGCGATGTTTGCTCCTGAGGAGATCGGCGGCGGCGGGCTGCCTGCTCTGGCGAACGTGCTCATTCTGGAGGCGCTCTACCGAAAGTATGGTCCGGGGCGTCTCCTGATCGGCTGGTCGAACGCGTTTCTCGGGTCACCCTTGGTGGCCAGCTTCATCGATGGCCCATCGCACATGTTCATGAGCATCACCGATGAGGTACGCAACGACGTGCTGCCGGGACTGCTCGCCGGTGAGAAGACGGTCTGCTTCGGCCTGACCGAGCCCAACGCGGGCTCGGATGTCTGGGGCCTGCAGACGAAAGCCGTGCGCGATGGAGACGAATGGGTCATCAACGGCACGAAGCAGTGGATCACGAATGCGCCGTACGCCGACCACGCCGCAATCTTCGCCGTGACGAATCCGGAGCTGGCCGCGCAGCACAAGGGAGGCATTAGCGCCTTCCTGGTCGACGCGTCGTCACCGGGTTACTCTTCGGAAACAGTCCTGCCGATCATGGGCCACGTGTCCAGTGACTGCGGCATGATCACCCTGGACGACGTTCGTGTGTCGAACGACCGGCTGATGGGCGAGGAGGACCAGGGTTTCATGATCGGCATGATGGGCATCTCGGAAGGCCGGCTGATGATCGCCGGCGGTTGCCTCGGGATGTCGGAGTGGGCACTGGACCGCAGCCTGGAGTACGTCAAGGAGCGGAAGACGTTCGGCAAGACGCTGTCCGAGCACCAGGCGATCCAGTTTATGCTCGCTGAATCCGCGATGGAGATCTTTACGACCAAGCAGGCCACGCTCCGCACGGCAGAGCTTGTCGACGACATCCCGACGACGGGCCGGATCCCGGTGAAGGAGATCAGCATCGCCAAGGCCGTCTCCGTTGAGAGTTGCGAGCGCGTGCTGGACCGGGCGATTCAAATCCACGGCGGTCTGGGCCTCTCAACGGAGATGGCGTTTCAGGAGGGGTTCCGCATCGCCAGGACGCTGCGCATTCCGGACGGCACGTCCGAAATCCAGCGGCGGACGATCGCGCGCCAGCTCCTCAGGGGAGACGTGGTCTTCTAGGCCCGCGTTCGGCCCGCGCGGAGAAAGAGTTACCTGGTCCGGTACCAGGAGTCCATGTGGTCGCGCAGGGCGTCTCTGACGACGCCGCGATCAGGGATTGTGTTGGCCATGCCGTAGATAGGCGCCATCGCGCCCGTCCAATCGGGCTGGTCGCTCACGAACGCGACGGACTGCTTTAGGTCTTCGAGGAAACGCTCGGCCACGCCGGGCTCGGTCTGCCGCAACGTCGTGCAGAGGTGGACGCAGGCGGGCTTGTGGAGGCCGTTAAGGCTCCAGCCGCGCTCGGCCATCGCGTCCATGACCTTGTAGATGTCGAGTTCCTCTGACCCGAACGCGGAAACGAAGAGCGAATCGCCGAAGAGTTGTAGTTCTTCGATAGCCGCGACGCCGCTCCGTATCTTCGCCGCCGTCTCCAGGATGCGCCGCGCGCTCTCGAGATAGCCTTCCTCGCCAACCGAGATCATCGCGGCCCAGCAGGCGGCGCTGAGCGCGCCCGGGCGGCTGCCGGCGAACGAGGGTGAGCAGTAGAGCCCGCCCGGCCAGTCCGTGGTCGTGAAGTACTGGTAGTGGCGCAGGTCCTGGCCTCGGTAGAGAACAACGGACGTCCCCTTGGCCGCGTAGCCATACTTGTGTGTGTCGGCCGACATCGACGTGACGCCGGGCAGGCGGAAGTCGAACGGCGGCACGTCGTAGCCGAGCCGGTGCGCCCAGGGGAGCAGGAAGCCCCCGAGGCAGGCGTCCGTGTGAAAGCCGATGCCGCGTGAGCGGGCCAGCTCCGATAGCTCCGCTATTGGGTCGATCACACCGTGCGGAAATTGGGGCGAAGAGCCGACGAGGACGACCGTATTCTCCGTTATCGCTTCTTCTGTCGCTGCGACGTCGGCGCGGAAATCCGCATCGACCGGGATCTGCACCAACTCGATGTTGAAATACTGCGCTGCTTTGTGGAACGCGGCGTGCGCGGTCGTGGGGACGATCATGTTCGGTTTCGTGATCCCCTTCTCCTCGCGGGCCCGGTCACGATACGTCTTCATCGCGAGCAGGATGCTCTCGGTGCCGCCTGAAGAAAGCGTGCCGCAGATCTCCGCCGGTGTGCCCCGTTCGGCGCCCGATTCATCGGCGCCCAGCATCGACGCGGTCATCGATACGATCTCCGACTCGTACTTGACGACGCTTGGCCAGATGTCTGTGTGCAAGGGGTTGGCCTGGGAGTTAATCGTGTAGACCTTGCTGAGAAAGTCGACGTGGTCTTGGTCGCCGTGATAGACAGAGCCAGAAGCGAAGCCATCGTGCCAGCGCTCTTCCTCCAAGCTCGCGATCTCTTCCATCTCCGCGAGGATCGCGTCTCGCGGCCGTCCGGCGGCCGGGATGCGCTCGTGGGTGTCGTACCTCTGGCGGTACGACTTGATGTTGGCTTCAGGGGGTTCGCGTTCGTCGCCGTTCGTCATCGATCTTCTCCTTTAGCCTGTCGCGTTGAGCCGAGCGAAGCTGCTCTTGTTGTTCTTGTAGATGTTCAGGAACTCGCTGTATAGCTCATCGTAGATCGCGCGGTGCGCGGGATTCGGCTCGTACGTCTCGCTGAACTCGACACGGTCGGGAACGTCCTCGAACGTCAGGTGGCCGAGCGCAACCGATGCGGCGAAGGCGGCGCCCCGCACGTTGGCCAGGCGAGGCTCCTTGGCCTGCCGGATCGTCCGGTCGAGGACGTCTGCGTGGATCTGGCACCAGAGGTCGGATGCCGCGCCGCCGCCGATGAAGCTGATGTTATCCAGGCGCTGCTTGACGAATCGCTCGACCTGGCGGTGCATCCAGCGGGTGTTATAGGCGACGCCTTCGAAGACGGCCCTGATCATGTGCGCCCGCGTGGCGGTCAGCGATTGGTTGAAGAAGCCTCCACGCGCATAGTGGTCTTCGATTGGCGTGCGCTCTCCGTTGAGCCACGGCGTGAAGATCAGCTTGCCGCTGCCGGCGGGGACGCGCTCGGCGGCGCGATTGAACAGCTCCAGTGCGTCGTTGGGCGCGGCGGCGTCGGAGAGCTCGTCCTGCGGCCAGAAGACCTGGTCTCGCAGTATCGTCAGGCAGGCGCCCGCGGTGTCCTGCTCCGTCGCGACGAGGTAGCGGCCCGGTATGCCGGAGGGGAGCGTTGTGATGCTGTTGATGATGTCCGTCTTCTTGCCGGGGACGTGGCAGGTCAGCCATGAAGACGTGCCGATATAGAGATGCGGCTCGAAGTTCGCCACTGCTCCTGAGCCGATGGCGGCCGACTCCGTGTCGGGTGTTCCCATCACAACTTGCACGTCAGCCGGGAGGCCGAACTCCGCTGCGATGTCGGTCGTGATCGTCCCCAGGACAGCCCCCGTCGGCAGGAGGTCGGGCAGCTTGTCGCGGTCGATCCCCGCTGTCGCGATCAGGCGGTCGTCGTAGCGGACGTCCGCAAGGTCGCGGTTGTCCGTGAGCCAGTGGCCGGCGATCGAGTCGAAGGACGCGGCCGCCTTACCGGTGAGGCGGAAGTTGAGGTAGTCCATCGGTTCCAGAAACTTGTAGGCCTGGCGGTAGACGTCCGGCCGCTGGCTCTGCAGGTAGAGGATGTGGCAGAGTGAGTCCTTGCCCGTCCGGGAGGGGACGCCTCCTGTCACTCTCAGCCACCGCCAGAGCTTCCTGACACCGTAGCCCGCGATCTTGGGGAAGCCGCCGGTGACTTGCGCGGCCGGTCCCGCGCCTCGCGTGTCCATCCAGTTGATGGCGTTCATGAGATGCCGGCCTTCACGGTCGATGGCGACGGTGCCCATCCACTGCGTCGTGCAGCTAATGGCCACGATCTGTTCCGGCGGAACGAGGCCTCTGGCGAGTAGCCGCTTGGCCGCCGACGAGATCGCCTGCCACCATTCCGCGGGGTCCTGTTCCGCGCCACCCTCCGGCAGCAGGAGGAGATCGTTCTTCTCGAACTCGTGGCCGGCGATGACGCCATCGGTCGAGACCAGAGCGACCTTGGGACCGCCCGTTCCCAGGTCGATGGCCAGAATATGCTTGTCCGTCATCCCTGCATCCTGTCGCTGCCTAGCGGCCTTCGAAGTCCGGCGTTGTCTTGTCAACAAACGCCTTGGTGGCGCTGAGGTGATCCTGGCTCATGAACGTCAGCATCTCCAGCGCTGCGGACGTGTCAAACGACTGCTCCAGAGCGAGTCTCAGGATCTTGTTCAGCGAGAGCTTGGTCCATCTCACGGCAAGCGGGGGAAGGGAGGCGATCTCTTCGGCAAGTTTCCTGGCCTCCGACATCACGTCTTCTCTTGGGCAGACGGTGCCTACGAGCCCCATACTCTTCGCGTCACCGGCGGAGTACAGCCGCCCGAGCAGCAGCGCTTCCTTGGCCCTGTTCAGGCCGACGAGGAGCGGCCAGATCGGGACGCCGCCGTCTCCGGCGACGAGCCCGACACGAACGTGCGGGTCGCCGATCCGGGCGTCGTCGGCCATTACGGAGAAATCGGACATCAGCGCCAGCGACGCGCCTAGTCCCACGCAGTCGCCGTTGATCGCCGCGACTACGGGACAGGGCACGCTCAAGAACCCGTGGATGAGATCTCTATCGGCGGCGAACATCTCGTGTGCGGGCGCTTCGACGAACTTCCCTTCCGACATGGCCTTGACGTCACCACCGGCGGTGAAGGCCCGTCCGGCCCCCGTCAAGATCACGCAGCGAATCGCTTCGAGTTTCGCCACGACCGGCCATACCCTTGTTAGCTCATCGTGCATTTCGAGCGTAACCGTGTTGAGGCGCTCGGGCTGGTTGAGCGTGACGACGCAGACGGCGCCCTCAACGCTAACGGTCAACCTGTTGAAGTCGTCGGCAGATTTGGTGGACATGATCTTACTCCCCGGCGAACCCGATCACTTCGTGGCCAAGCTGATGGCGACCACAGCCCGGGTGCCGTTCACGATGAGCCTACTTTAGCAGCTCTCGGCCGATCATGAGCCAGCGGATCCGCCGGCGTCGCGTCGCTGGCCTAACGGACCATGGCCTCGAGGAGCTTCAACTCGAGCGCCTCAGCGTCCAGGGAGGCCAGTAAACCCTCCGGCAGCGGCATGAAGCTCCCATCATGTCCAAAGTCAGTGTTTCCGATGATCGGGAACCCGTATGGATCCGTGATTTCGAGAAGCTGGTCTCGGGTGTCGGCTTTCAGCGCTTCCGCCTCCTTCTCGGTCGGCGGGCCGACTAGCTTGCCTACGACCATACCGGCGACGTTGCGGAAGAACCGCTGCTCTTCGAGGGCACGGAATCTCTCGGAAATCTGGCCGGCGTTGAGGGCGACGGCCTCCAGGAAGAGAATGATCTGGTCGAATGACGGCCAGTACTGGCGCATCGCGTGCTCCGCAACAAATGCGGAGAATCCGCCGACGAGTCTCCCTTGCGCCGTTCCAGACCTCCAGCACTCCCAGGGAGTTCTCTGCGGGAGGGTGCCCAGTGCCTCCGCCGACATGCAGCAGCGTCTGAACAGTTCGACGTTATACGCGAACGCGGGATGTCCCACGTCAGCACCGAAGCCGGCCATCAACTCCATCCCGTGGAGTGTGATGATCCCGGCTTGCGAGAGGATGGCCATGTGGAGATGCGTGATGTCGCTCTGGCCCACGAAGAGCGTCGGATGCTTACGGATCGTCTCGTAGTCCAGCAATCCGAGAAGATCCGCCGAGCCGCCGCCCCCGGCGAGGCAGACGATCGCCTTGATGTCGGGGCGCCGGAACATGGTCATGATCTCGGCTGCGCGATCCTCTGCCGGGGGTCTTTCGTTTTCGGGTCGAACCCGAACGTTGGGTCCGGCTTCCACCCGGAAGCCCATCTCCTGGAGGATGCCGACTCCGCGGGCGTAGGTCCGTTCATCGTAGATGGGTAGAGCCGGAGCCACGATGCCGAGCCCATCACCAGAGCGGAGCCGGTCGGGCTTCAGCAGACCACGTTTCGTCAAATCAGGTCACTTCCTTCGGCAATTTCACCGGGGGCGGAAATCTCACCGCGTGCGAGCGGCCCGCCGGATCTTCGCTCCCTACGGGCCGTCCGCGAGCGCTCAGAATGCCGGCGGTTAGCATGCGGCTACTTCAGTAGCTCCCGGGCGATGATGAGCCGGCGGATCTCCGAGGTGCCGGCGCCGATCTCCAGGAGCTTCGCGTCGCGCACCAGGCGGCCCAGGGGGAGTTCGTTCATGTAGCCGTAGCCGCCATGGATTTGCATCGCGTCCAGCGCGACCTGCGTCGCCATCTCGGCGGTGAAGAGGATCGCGGCTGCCGCTTCCTTGTGTACATTGCGTTCCCCAGCGACGGCGGCGGTCTGGTAGAGCAGGGCGCGCGCCGCCTCGATTTGCGTGTACATGTCGGCGAGCTTTGCCTGGATGAGCTGGAAATCGCCGATGGGTTGGCCGAACTGTTCTCGCTGCTTGGCGTATTCGACCGACAGCGAGAGGGCCTCCTCTGCGATGCCGAGCGGCTCGCCGGCGATGAAGACGCGCTCGACGTCCAGTCCGCGCATCATCACGTCGACTCCCTGGTTCACCGTCCCCAGCACGTTCGCGCGGGGCACGCGGCAGTCGTCTAGGCTGAGTTCGGCTGTCGGCGAGCCGCGATGGCCGAACTTGTCGAACTTCTTCGACACTGAGAAGCCGGGCAGGTCCGTCTCGACGATGAAGGTGGTGATGCCCCGCGTCCGCTCCTTATCATCGGTCCTTGCGTAGAGGACGATGACGTCGGCGATGGAGCCGTTGGTGATGAACGTCTTCGTGCCGTTGAGGACGTAGTCATCGCCGTCGGAAACGGCCTTCGTTTTGATCCCGACAGCGTCGGAGCCAGCCTCCGGCTCGGTGATGGCAAGCGCACCGACGAGTTCGCCTGAACAGAGGCCCGGTAGATACTGCTGGCGCTGCTCCTCCGTACCGTTGACGTAGAGATTGTTCACGCACAGGTTCGCGTGGGCGGCGTAGGAGAGCGCGATCGAGCCGGACACGCGCGCAAGCTGCTCGACGACGAGGACGCCGGAGAGCAGGTCGGCGCCGGCGCCGCCATATTCGGGCGGCACGGTCACACCCAGGATGCCTAGCTCGCCCAGGCGGGTGAAGAGATCGCTGGGGAAGGCGTCTGTCCGATCGATCTCGTCGGCGATCGGCCCGAACTCGGTACGGGCGAAGGCGAGGACCGTATCGCGCAGCAGTCGGTGTTCGTCAGTCAGCAAGTCGTTTGTCACCCCTCGGTATACGCCGCGGGAGCCGAACCCGCAAGCCCGGAGCTTGGGCGGCTTCCGAGGCACACACGAAGAGGCTATACTCCGTCTGACCGCAATCGGAGGATCGCCATGCCCGCAGCCGACGCCATGCTCGAAGCGCTACCTGTTCTGCCATCATCCCTTGATACCGGCACTCCCGAGTACGAGGCCAACCACGGCCAGATGGTGGCATCCGTCAGGGAGCTTCGTCGCCGGGAAGGCATCGTGCACGAGGGCGGCGGGACGAAAGCGGTAGAGCGCCACCGCGGCCGCGGAAAGCTGACGGCTCGTGAGCGGATCGAGAGCCTGCTCGATCCGGGGACGCCGTTCCTGGAACTCAGCTCGCTGGCGGCGTGGGAGATGTACGACGATGACGCGCCTTCCGCGGGCATCGTGACGGGCATCGGGCGGGTGTGCGGCCGCGAAGTGGTGATCGTGTCGAACGACGCGACGGTGAAGGGTGGTACGTACTATCCGCTGACCGTCAAGAAGCACCTGCGCGCGCAAGAGATCGCGATGCAGAACCATCTACCCTGTATCTACTTGGTCGATTCGGGAGGGGCGTTTTTGCCGGCGCAGGCGGACGTTTTCCCCGATCGGGAGCACTTCGGGAGGATCTTCTACAACCAGGCGCAGATGTCAGCGCGGAAGATCCCGCAGATCGCCGCCGTGATGGGCTCCTGTACGGCAGGTGGCGCCTACGTGCCGGCCATGAGCGACGAGACGATCATCGTGGAGGGCGTGGGGACGATCTTTCTCGGCGGGCCGCCGCTTGTGAAGGCGGCGACGGGCGAGGACGTCACCGCCGAGGAGTTGGGCGGCGCGCGAGTCCACACGGAAGTCTCGGGCGTGGCGGACCACATCGCCTCGGACGACCGGCACGCGTTGTCTATTGCCCGGAGCATCCTCGCCTCCATCCCGGGCGAGAAGCAGCCGCCCTGGCGGGTCGCGGACGCGGAACCACCTCACTGCGACCCAGCCGAGATCTACGGACTGGTGCCTGCCGATCCGCGGCAGAGCTTCGAAATGCGGGAGCTGATCGCCCGGATCGTCGATGGCAGCCGCTTTCACGAGTTCAAGGCCTCGTACGGGACGACGCTGATCTGCGGTTTTGCGCGCCTGATGGGCTTTCCCGTGGGCATCGTCGCGAACAACGGCATCCTCTTCTCGGAGAGTGCCGTGAAAGGCGCACACTTCATCGAGCTGTGTGCGCAACGTCGCGTCCCGCTGGTGTTCCTGCAGAACATCACGGGATTCATGGTGGGCCGCCAGTACGAGGCAGAGGGGATCGCCAAGCACGGCGCGAAGATGGTGATGGCGGTGGCCAACGCCAACGTCCCCAAGTTCACCGTTGTCGTCGGCGGCTCGTTCGGCGCTGGTAATTATGCGATGTGCGGCCGGGCGTACGAGCCTCGCTTTCTCTGGATGTGGCCGAACGCCAAGATCTCGGTGATGGGCGGGCCGCAGGCGGCGAGCGTCTTGCTCACTGTCCGGCGTGACAATCTGCGGGCGCGGGGCGAGGAGATGACGGAGGAGGAGCAGGAAGAGTTCCAGCGTCCGATCCTTGAGAAGTACGAGAAGGAGGGCGACGCCTACCACAGCACCGCACGCCTCTGGGACGATGGCATAATCGACCCGCTGGATACGCGTAACATGCTAGGGCTGGGCATCAGTGCTTCGCTTAACGCGCCGATCTCCGAGACGCAATTCGGCGTCTTCCGCATGTAACGATGGCCGGCGAGCAGGTAGTAGTGACACAGCGCGGCCCGACCGAGGGCCGCGAAGGAGTGGCCGCGTTTCTGGAGAAGCTATCGCCCGATTGGGCCGCGGTGGCCGCCACAGCGGACGATGATTCGTAAGCTACTGATCGCCAATCGCGGCGAGATCGCGCTGCGAATCATGCGCACCTGCGACCGGCTCGGCGTCAATACGGTGGCCGTCTACTCGGACGCGGACCGCGATGCGCCTCACGTGCGCTTCGCCGGCGAGGCGCTCCACATCGGGCCGACGCCGGCGACGAAGAGTTACCTTTGCCTGGACGCGATCCTCGACGCGGCGAGCCGTTCGGGGGCAGACGGGCTCCATCCTGGCTACGGGTTCCTCTCGGAGAACCCGGCACTGCCCGAAGCCTGCGCGGCCGCCGGTCTTACGTTCGTGGGACCCTCCGCCGAGGCGATGCGCCTGCTCGGCGACAAGGTCGAAGCCCGGCGCATTGCCGAGGAGGAGAGCATTTCGGTGCTCCAAGGGACCGCAGGCGACGTGCAAGACGACGCTTCGCTGCTGCGGCAGGCCAGAGAGATCGGCTTTCCAGTGATGGTGAAAGCCGCCGCGGGCGGGGGCGGCCGGGGTATGCGACTCGTGCCGTCGCGCGAAGAGCTGCCGGAGGCGCTGACGGGCGCTCGCGCGGAGGCGAAGGTCGCGTTTGGCGACGAGCGGCTCCTGCTGGAGCGCGCGGTCGTGGGAGGGCGGCACATCGAAGTGCAGGTCCTGGCCGACGCGGACGGGAACGCTGTCCATCTGGGAGAGCGCGATTGCTCGATCCAGCGCCGCCACCAGAAGGTGATCGAAGAGAGCCCGGCGTCCGGAATCGCGCCCGAGTTGCGCGAGCGGCTGTGCGCGAGCGCGCTCAAGCTGGCCAAGGCGGTCGGCTACACAAACGCCGGTACGGTAGAGTTTCTGGTCGACCGCGACGGGTCATTCTACTTTCTAGAGATGAACGCCCGCTTGCAGGTCGAGCACGGCGTCACCGAACTGGTCACGGGGCTGGACCTCGTCGAGTTGCAGCTTAGGGTCGCTGCCGGTGAGGCGCTTCCCTTGGCTCAGGACGATGTGCGCCCGACCGGTCATGCCATCGAGTGCCGGGTCTACGCTGAGAACCCCAGCCACGGCTTCCTGCCTTCGAGCGGAAGGCTGACGCTGTTCCGGCCGCCGGACGGCGAAGGAGTTCGCAACGACATCGGCGTCGAGGACGGCAGCGATGTTTCGACGGCGTACGACTCGTTGCTGGGGAAGCTGCTGGCGCATGGCTCGACGCGGGAGGAGGCCGTCGAACGCTCCCGCCGCGCGCTGGCGGCATACGCGATCGAGGGCGTGAAGACGAACCTGGGGCTGCTGCAGGCGGTGATGCGCGACCCTGCGTTCGCTAGTGGCGACGCGGATCTGGAGACACTGGGGACTATGGCGCCAGACGAGTTCGTCTCGCGCCCGCCGGACGGCGCGCTGCTGGCCGCGGCCGCCGCCGGGCTGCTGGCTGCGGGGCAAGACGTCGCCTCCGACCCGTGGCAGAGCTTGGGCCCGTGGCGTTCTGGAGGGCGACGGCCGTTGACGTACCTGTATCAAGGCGAGACGTGTGAAATCGAGATGGAAGCGCCCGTGGGCCGCAACGGTGTGTGGAGCGCTTCAATAGACGGGAAGGACTACGAGATAACGGCGGAGTCAGGCGCTTCGCAGGAAGTGGTCGTCCGGCAAGGCGAGTCCGAACAGCGCTGGACGGTCGTGTCAGAGGGGAAGCAGTCCATCGTGACGTCCGTGACGTCCGCCGGCGAGCAGTACGTGCTAGCAATGTCGGCAGGGCTCAGCGCTTCCGCTTCGTTCAGCGCAGGCGGTCAGACAGCGGGAACGTTGAGAGCACCCTTGCCGGGCGTAATAGCGCGCGTACTCGTCGAGGAGGGGGAGCGCGTCACGCAGCGCCAGCCCGTGGTCGTACTTGAAGCGATGAAGATGGAACACATCATCGAATCCCCGCTCGCAGGTGTCGTGAAGAGCATCGCCTGCCAGCCGGGCGCCAAAGTGGCGCAGGGCGTCGTCCTAGTCGAGATCGAAAGCGAGGAGGCCTAGTCATGGCGACGCTTCCCGAACGGGTGACGATTACCGAGGTCGGTCCGCGAGACGGGCTCCAGAACGAGGAACAATACTTCGAGACGCAGCAGAAGGTCGAGCTGATCGCGCGGCTGGGCGAGGCCGGGTTCAGTCGTATCGAGGCGGGGTCGTTCGTCAGCCCGAAGGCGATCCCCCAGATGCGGGATACCGCCGGCGTGTTCGCCGCGATGCCGCGACGCGAGGGCGTGACGTATGTTGCCCTGGTACCGAACGCGTTTGGGGCGAGGAGCGCGATTGCCGGGCGCGCGGACGAGCTGGCAACGGTGGTGTCGGCGAGCGAGACACACAACAAGCGAAACATCAATCGCTCGGTTGAGGAGTCGCTGCAGGAAATCGAAGCCGTGGCCGGCCTGGCGAGTGATGCCGGCATTCCTTGGGCGGGTTACGTGTCAACCGCGTTTGGCTGCCCGTATGAAGGAGATGTGCCCGAGCAGCAGGTTGTCCGGCTCTGCCAACGGCTGCGGGACCTTGGCGCCGGCGTCGTGGCGCTCGGCGACACGATCGGCGCGGGCAACCCGCGTCAGGTTGCCAGCCTCGTGCGTGTCGTGCAGGACGCGCTTCCGGACACGCCGCTGCGTCTGCACGCCCATGATACGCGCGGCACGGGACTGGCTAACGTCTTCGCTGCGCTGCAGGAGGGCGTCGAGAGCTTCGACGCGTCGGTCGGCGGCATGGGAGGTTGTCCGTATGCGCCGGGAGCGGCTGGCAACGTTGCGACGGAGGACGTCGTCTATATGCTGGAGGAGATGGGTATCGCGACGGGTGTCGACCTGCCAGCACTCGTTGAGGTCGCGCGTTGGACTGAGGGCATCGTTGGACGCAAGCTGCCGGGCCGCGTCAAGGATGCAGGCTTCACGTCTGCGACGGAGCGGGAATGATCGATAAGATCGTCGAGACGCCGGATGAAGCGCTGCGAGACGTGCAGGACGGCGCGACGATCATGTTCGGCGGATTTGTGTCCGCCGGCACGCCATCGAACCTGATCCTGGCGCTTCAACGCCGGGGCACGAAGCGGATCACCGGTATTGCGAACAACATCGGCCTCGGCGACAAACTGGACGTTCTCTGCGAGAAGCGGCAACTGGCTAAGTTCATCGCCACATTCGCCATTCGCGCGTCGGGCGGGCGGCAGAGCATGTTCGAGGAGCTCTACCGCCGCGGCGAGGTCGAACTGGAGCTGGTGCCGCAGGGTACGTTCGTGGAGCGTATCCGCTCGGGCGGCGCCGGCCTGGGTGGCGTGCTGACGCGCACCGGTCTCGGCACGATGGTGGAGGACGGTAAGCAGACGGTCAGCGTCGAAGGCACGGAGTACCTGCTGGAGAAGCCGCTTCACGCCGACTTCGCGTTTATCAAGGCCTGGAAGGCGGACAGGATGGGCAACCTGGTGTACCGGCGCGCGGGACGCAACTTCAACCCGATCATGGCCACCGCCGCGGACATCGTGATCGCCGAGGTGGAGCAGGTCGTGGACGTGGAGGAGCTGGACCCGGAGCGGATTGGGACGCCCGGCGTGTACGTCGATCGCGTCGTCCAGTGCGAGCCCGTCGCGGTGCGCTGGGATGCCTGACTCCGCTAGGCCGGCCGGCCTGAGCCGGGAGCTGATCGCGCTGCGCGTGGCCCAGGAGTTGCGCGAGGGGATGGTCGTTAACCTCGGCATCGGCCTTCCTACGCTAGTATCGAACTTCCTGCCGCCTGGCGAAGAGGTGATCTTCCAGGGTGAGAACGGTGTCCTCGGCTACACGGGCATCAGCGAGGAAGAGTTCGACCCCGACGTGATCAACGCCGGCGGCCAGCCGATCACGCTGGGGCCTGGGGCGAGCTTCTTCGACAGCGCAGTCTCGTTCGCCATGATCCGCGGCGGGCACATCGACGTCGCGGTGCTTGGCGGGCTGGAGGTTTCGGAGAAGGGTGACCTGGCGAACTGGTATCTACCGGAACGCGGCGGCGGATCGATCGGGGGTGCGATGGACCTGGCGTGCGGCGCGGAGCGCCTGATCATCGCGATGAGTCACACGAATCGAGAGGATGGGCCTCGCATCCGTAAGGAGTGCGAATTCCCGCTGACGGCGCCGGGTGTCGTTGACCTGATCGTCACGGACCTGGCCGTAATCGACGTCGAGCCGGAAGGGCTGCTCTTGCGCGAGGTCGCGCCCGGTGTGTCGCCCGAGGACGTGCAGGCACGGACAGAGCCGCGGCTACGCCTCTCGCCGGACTTGCGCGAGATGCAACTGTAGGAAGGATCGGCGATATGACGAACGCCATGGACCTGTTTCGCCTGAACGGACAGGTCGCTCTCGTGACGGGAGGGACCCGCGGGCTGGGTTACTTTGCGGCGGAGGGGCTGGCCGAGGCGGGGGCCGACATCGCGATCTGCGGCCGCGGCGTGAGCGGAAGCCTCGACGACGCGGCGCAGAAGCTGTCGGAGATCGGGACGGAGTGTATCGCCGTCACGTGCGACATCACCAAAGAAGACGACGTCCTGCGCATGGTCAAGGAAGTGAAGGAGCGCTACGGCCGTATCGATGTCCTGGTGAACAACGCCGGAACGGGCACTATGGTGCCCTCCGACCAGATGACGGTCGAGAACTGGCGCGCGATGATGGAGACCAACCTGACCGGTGCGTTCTTGTGCTGCCGGGAGGTGGGCAAGCTGATGATCGAACAGAAGTCCGGCAGCATCATCAACCTCTCGAGCGAGAACGGGCAGGTTGGTTTCTCCTACGGAATGGCGGCGTATGCCACGACGAAGATCGGCGTCATCGGTCTCACGCGGTCGCTCGCGGTCGAGTGGGGGAAGCACAACGTTCGGGTCAACGCCCTCCTGCCCGGCAACATGGAAGAGGGGATGATGGAGGCGATGAAGGATAAGGAGAGCCCCTTCTACAAGTTTGCTGGTGAGAATCTTCTGAACTTGATCCCGTTGGACTGTTTCGGCAACGGCGACGACGTCAAAGGGGCGATTGTATTCCTCGCGTCGGAGGCCAGCCGGTATGTCTCCGGCGCGAAGCTGGTGATGGACGGCGGCTTCACGATCAACGCGGGCGTATGACGATGCGACGATCGAGATGGTGGGGCTGGGGCGACGAGGGCAAGAGCTACCACATACCCGACCCCGAACGCTTCTGGGAGTTTGTCCGCTCGCGACTGGGGCCAACCGATGCCAGCCCGCGCGTAGAGTCGTTGGAGCGCTGCGAGCTGCGGCCATCGCGGCTGCCGGCGTCGATCCTCGCGGCCTTTGGCAGTGTTGCCGGGAACAGCGCCGTCCTCACATCGAATACTGAACGAGCCGCCTTTAGTCTAGGCAAGAGCTACCGGGACCTGGTGCGCATCCGTGCCGGCGAGGTGCCCCATCCCACTGATGCCATCGTCCAACCGCAGACGGGCGACCAGGTAGGAGCGCTCCTCGACCTCGCCGCTCGGGAGGGAGTCTCGGTGATCCCGTTCGGGGGCGGCTCGTCTGTGGTGGGCGGCGTCGAGCCTGAGAGCGACGGCCACGTGCTGACCATCGATATGGCGGGGCTCTCGGACGTGGCGAAGATCGATCCGGCGTCCGCGACCGCGGTTCTGGGGGCAGGAATCGCCGGGCCGGACCTTGAACGGCAGTTGAATGCGGCCGGCTTTACGCTGGGCCACTTCCCGCAGTCGTTCGAGTTTTCGACGCTGGGCGGCTGGCTGGCTACGAGATCGTCCGGCCAGAACTCGACCCTCTACGGCAGGATCGAGAACCGCGTCGAATCGCTGCGCCTGGCCTATCCGGGCGGCCTATTGGCTACGCCCGAAGTGCCGGCCGCCGCCGCCGGATCGGACCTGGTCCAGGTCGTGTGCGGCTCGGAAGGCTCGCTGGGGATCATTACGGAAGCGAGGATGCGCCTGGCACGTCTGCCGGCGGAGCGTGACTATCGCGGCTACGCGTTCGAGAGCTTCGGCGAAGGTGTCGCCGCGGCCCGCGAGCTGATGCAACGCGGGTTCCATCCGGCCATGGTCCGTGTCTCCGATGAGGCCGAGACCGAGTCGACGCTGGCGATGCGTCCGCCACCGACGGGGATCGCCAGTGTCGTCGAGAGCGCGGGCCGCTGGTACATGGCCCGCCGCGGCATTCGGCTAGAGTCGGCCGCGATCATGATCCTCGGTTTCGAGGGTGAGAAGGTTTCGGTTGACCACCAGTGGAGTGAGGCGAAGCGTGTCCTGAGCGGTTACAGCGCGTTCTCGCTCGGCGGCGGCGCGGGACGGGCCTGGCAGGCCTCTCGATTCGAAGCGCCCTACCTGCGCGACCTGCTGCTCGACCACGGGATTCTGGTCGACACGCTCGAGACGGCGACCACCTGGGGCAACTACGAGACGTTGCACGCGGCCGTCCGGGACGCTCTCTCTACGGCGCTTGGTGAGCGCAGCGTTGTCATGGCGCACCTCTCGCACTCATACAGCGACGGCGGTTCGATCTACTTCACGTTCCTTGCTCCCCAGGAACGCGGGCGGGAGGTTGAACAGTGGGAGCGCGCCAAGGTCGCGGCAACGGACGCCATTATTCAGCACGGAGGCGCGCTGAGCCACCACCACGGCATCGGCAGCGACCACTTGCCGTGGATGGAATCGTATATCGGGAGCGAAGGGATGCAGGTGTTGGCCTCGCTCAAGACGGCCCTCGATCCGGCGGGCGTGATGAACCCCGGCAAGCTGCTGCCTCGCTCGCAAGGCGCGTCCCGTGGCTAATCGCGAGGAACTGCAGGACCGCATTGGACGGGAGACGTTCGATCTAGTCATCATCGGTGGCGGCATCACGGGCGCCGGCATCGCGAACGACGCCGCGCTGCGGGGGCTTTCGGTGGCGCTGCTGGAGAAGGGCGACTTCGCCTCCGGCGCGAGCGGCCACTCCTCGCGCATGGTCCATGGCGGGCTGCGCTACCTCCGGCATCGGCAGGTCCGGCTCGTCCGCGAGTCGCTTAAGGAGCGCTACTACTTGTTGCGGCTAGCGCCGCACCTGGTGCGGCGGATCCCGTTCATCTTCCCGTTCTTCGAAGAGGGCCGGGACTCGCCGCTGGTGCTGCGTGCCGGCATGATCGGGTACGGTCTGCTCGCCGGCCGCGAACGGATCGGCGGCCACCGGGCCTTCTCGAAGGTGGAGCTGGCCCGCGAGGAGCCGCAGCTGCGTACCGACGGCCTGCGGTCGGGCCTGAGCTACTTCGATGCTCTCACGGACGACGCGAGGTTGACGCTGGCCGTCGTCCGTTCCGCGCAGCAGCACGGCGCGGTGACGCTTAACTACGCGGAGGCCGTCGGCTTCGAGCGGACGGGCGCGCGCATTGCCGGCGTCCACTACCGCGACGCTCTGGCAGGAGGGGAGGGCACCGTCCGCGCGCGCGTCGTCGTGAGCGCGGCTGGGCCGTGGACGGACGACGTGCGGCGGCTGGCGGAGGCGGCGGACACGATGCGTCCCACGAAGGGCATCCACGTCGTCGTGTCGCGCGACCGTCTCGCGACGAACAACATCGTTCTCTTCGGATCGGACGACCGGATGCTGTTCGCGGTGCCGCATGGGGACCACACCTACCTCGGAACTACGGACACCGACTTCTCCGGCGATCCTGCTTCGGCCCGCGCGGACCGCGAGGATGTGACCTACGTGCTTGACGCCGCCAACAGTCTCTTCGACGCGGAGCTAACGGATGCGGACGTCGTGGGGACGTGGGCGGGGGTGCGCCCGCTCTTGCGGGACGAGGGAACGCCCTCCGGCGTCAGCCGCGACTACGATATCACGGACGGACCGCCGGGCCTGGTGACGATAGCGGGCGGTAAACTGACAACGTTCCGCGCCATGGCGGAAGGCTTGGTAGACCACGTTGTCGAGCGAGAAGGGGGCAGCTTCTCGCGACGTCCAGGTGCCTGTCGCACGCGGCGGGAGCCACTCTTCGGCGGCGGCATGGATGACTTCGAGCGCTACGCCAAGGCGGCGATCAGCCGTCTGCGGGAGGATCGCGGCGTAGATGAAGAAGTTGCTAAGCGGTTGGTCGACGTGTACGGAACGGCACACGAGGCGGTGCTGGCCGGGACAGCCGCCGGCGGCGAGCTGCTCCAACCGCTGGCGCCGGGCGTTCCAGTCCTCGCCGCTGAAGCCGCCTACGCAGTCGAGCACGAGATGGCGCTGACGCTTGAGGACTTCATGTCGCGGCGCATTGGTCTCATGCTCTTCGGTGGCGGTGACGACGCGGCGGTGAGCGCGGCTAGCGTGATGGCGCAGGTGCTTGGCTGGGGCCCGGAGGCGCTCGAAGGGCAATTAGCTTCCTACCGCGCACGTGTCGCGGACATGTTCGCCTTCAAGGCCGATCCACAAGCCGCGAGCGTGGCGACGAAGACATCCACGACGACGCCGAACTGAAGACGGCCTAGACTCCTGCACGGTGGCGGTGAGCCGGCGACCTACACGGCATCGATCAGCTTGCGGCCGGCAACCAGGGACAGCACATCGTTGGAACCATCCTCGATCATCGACGCACGAGCGTCGCGGAGGAGCTTCTCCACCAGGATGCCCTTGCTGAGGCCGAGGCCCCCGTGGATCTGGACGGCGTCGCTGGCCACTTCGTGGGCCGTGGTTGTGCAGAAAACCTTGGAGGCAATCGACAACTGGACTGCGCCCGCTCCGGCGCTGTTGTAGAGTTGGGTTTCTCTCGACAGGGTTCGGGCGGCCTGCACCTTGGCGAACATGTCGGCCAGCTTCTTCTGCACGAGCTGGTGTTCCGCGATGGGCTTGCCGCCCTGGATGCGTTCCTTCGAGTAGGAGAGCGCCTCTTCAAACGCGGCGCGGGCGACCCCAGAAAACGTGACGCCCATGAAGGCGTTGGCGGCCGTAAGCACGCCCTCCAACACGAACGGGTAGGCCTCGGGCCCCGCCACCATGTAATCACGAGGGATGCGGGCCTCGTCGAAGAAGATCTCGCCCTGGTTGAGCGCTCGTTGACCGAGTTTGTCCAGCGCCCGTCCGCGAGAGACGCCCGTGATGTCCAGCGGGATCAGTGCGACGCCTCCGCCAGCCATCCCTGCGCCTCTGCTCTCCTCGATCCCCAGGAACGTGAGCGCGTGCGTGGCGATGGTGCCGTTTGAGACCCAGGCGGCCTTCTGGCCGCTGATCACCCATTCATCGCCGTCGGCTCGCGCTGTGACGCCAAAGAACATGTTGGGGTCGCGGAAGTGCTCCATGCCGACCGTCAGCGTGTCGGAGCCGTGCTGCGGCTCGGTGATCGCCCAGCAGCCGATGTACTCCGCCTTGCGGTCCTCAAGGAACGGCCGTGCCACTTCCTTGAGGAGCTGCTCGTTCGTGCTGCCGGCGGCGAAGGTGAATGGGAAGGACGCGACGCCGAACGCGACGGAGAAGTCTGAGCTACCCCAGCCGATCTCCTCGCCAACGAGGTTCTGTTCCAGCACGCCCAGTCCGGCGCCTCCAACGGCCTCCGGCAGCGAACTGATGTGATAGCCGAGATCGTAATACGTGCGCATGACGTCCCAGAAGACGGAGTCTGGCTTGACTACGTCCTCGGGGTCGTGGAGCTTGTCGAGCTCGCTGGCGGCTGGCCGGAGCACTTCTTCTGAGAAGCGGTGCACCTCTTTGCGGAGGGCAGCCTGTTCGGGTGTCAGAGATCGGTCGAGGTCCAGGTACAAGGGTCGTGCTCCTTTCTTCAGAGACTGCGCGGGTTGGCGGATGAGTCTGGTACTAGCCAGGTCTCCCAATGATACACATCGTATGCCGTGGGGGAGGTGCGTTGTCGAGAGCCATTCGGCCTCTCACGCAGCGCTTCTGGCTCCATAGTCAGAGCGTGGCGTGAAAGAGAATAGCATGTCCTCGCCTGTGACGACGAATCCGGCCGCGCCAAAGAGAGGAGGCGATGACAACCGCGGCCGTCCTGAAAGAAGCGCAGCGTGTGATGGGGCACATCCAGGCAGTATGGAAGCGACTGCCCAGCGTCTGAAGGTTGGCGAGCGTATTGGCGTGGGCCGCCCGCTATCTGTCCACGCATGGCCCTCCCCGGCCGCGGACTAGAGCGGGAGGCGAGCTTCGCGTTCGCGGCCCTCTGAGCGGAGCGGGTTCATCATGAGCTGGAAGTGCGGCGGTGAACCTGTCTCGTGAGCTCAGTCATAACTACCGATACTGATCACGGGCGCGACGGGAAGCTTTCTAATGAAGATGAAGATGATGGAACCGCCACCCGCTGGTAATACAGGCCGACACCACAGGTCAGCGCCCGAGCGCAGCCTGACAAGCTGGGTTTTCGGCCCAAGGCTGGCTTGGGCCTTCAGCATCCCAATCACTCTGTTCGTGATCATTGTTGCCGCGGTGACCGTCTTCGCGGTGACCTGGCACATTTCCGCGGCTATGACGCAAGACGCTCTCCGCGAGGCGGTGCGGGCCGCAGAGTGGGAAGCTCAGATGATCGCCACCAATCTCACACGCGAGCAGCTGACCAGTCCTGTAGAAGCGCCTGACTACGCTGAACTGGATGCCATGGTGCGGGGTCACGTTAAGCACCCTGGTGTCGTTAGGGTCAAACTTTGGAGCCCGAGCGGAACCATCATATACTCGGACGAGCCCTCTCTCGTCGGGCAAGGGTTTCCCGTTGGGACCAACCTAGCGCAAGCCTTGAGTGGCCAGTCTGCCTGGGAAGCCTCGGATATGGACCCCGAAGAGAACGCTCAGGAGCTAGAAGACGGTCGTCTGCTGGAAATCTACACGCCCATCTCGCTCGGTGATCCGCCCCAGGTGGTAGCCGTTCTCGAAACGTACGAGGACTATGGGTTCGTCGCCGCAAGGATCGCGAGTACCCGGCGGGCGATCTACATTGCTGCCGTTATTGCTGTTCCGCTCCTACTCATCGTCCTGTGGGCAGCCCACCGGTGGGGCGTCGCTATCATCGGCCGCCAGCGTGCCGATCTCTTTCTCCAGGCGAACGAGATCAGGCAAAGCTACACGGCAACCCTTGAGGCGCTCGGCGGCGCCCTAGACCTTCGCGACCACGACACCGAGGGCCATTGTCAGCGAGTGTCGCAGCTAGCGACCGCTGTGGCTAAGGAGTTGGGTTTCAACGGGGAGGAATTGGAGCGGGTGCGTCATGCGGCTGCGGTTCATGACATCGGTAAGATCGCCATTCCCGATGCCATCCTCGCCAAGCCGGGATCGCTAACGGATGACGAGTGGGAGGTGATGAAGAGGCATCCGGAGCTGGGGTACGAGATGCTGAAGGACATTCCGGTCCTCGGGGACGTGGCGAACGTGATCCGTTGCCATCATGAGAGGTACGACGGCGAGGGATACCCCCGTGGCCTCCGAGGCGAAGGCATCCCGTTGGCCGCGCGCATCTTCGCCATAGTTGATACCTACGACGCGATGACCTCTGGAAGACCGTATCGTGGGGCAACGTCTCATGAACAGGCGATGGACGAGATCATCCGGTGCGCCGGTACCCAGTTCGATCCCGAGCTGGTGCGGGTGTTCTGCGAGCTGGATGAGAACGGCCTCGTGCCACTGTCGCCTGGCCTACCCGGCAGCGACGATTCGCAGATCGAGGCCCTCCGGAACGTCGCTTAGGCTGACCATCCCGCAAGGCGCGTGCAAGAGACGCTCTGGGCCCAGCTATCAAGTGGTCAGGCTGCGTGGTGCTGGTTTGGCGATGAGGACCAGTTCTCTGGGAAGGCATGGATGTCGGGGATTCTGAAGAAGGCGCGGACAACCTCAGGGTCGAAATGAGAACCTGCGGCGCTTCGGATTTCAGCGAGGGCTTCCTCGTGTGACCTCGTGGCACGGCCCGGGCCCTCCGATGCGATCGCATCAAAGGCGTCCGCAACAGCGAAGATCCTTGCCTGCAATGGTATGGCGTCTCCGGCCAGGCCGTGCGGGTATCCGCCGCCATCGAAGCGTTCGTGGTGGGCGCGGACCAGGAGAGCCGCATTGTTCAGGCTTGGGAATCCCTCCAACAGGCTGTACCCCAACTCCGGATGGCGATACAGCTCGGCCCACTCCCGTTCCGTCAAATGGCCGCGCTTGCTCAGCACCGCATCGGACACACCGAACTTCCCGATATCGTGTAGGAGCGCGCCGGTCTCAATTTCAGCCAACTCGTTCGGCTGGAAGCCCAGCTGGCGAGCAATGGCAACCGAGATCTGAGCAACGCGGGGTGCGTGGCCTGGTATCTCATGATTGCCCATATCCAGCGCCTGAATGACGACGCGGGTCAGTTCACGCGCCCGCGTCTCGATTCGCCGACGTTCCCGCGAGCGAAGTGACCGGATGGCGAGAACGGCAATCAGGATCACGACGGCATAAACGCCCAGTCCCATGCCCAAGCCGAGGACCATCGCAACAAGCATGGTGAACTGATGCTGCGCAAGCCTAGTACCGTCCGCATCGATTTCCAGTACACCCACGATCCGTTCGGAGCCAGGAAGGTCAAGAAGGGCGAACACCTTAAGCACGCTACCCTCGCGGTTCAAGCGCCAGGCGTCCACCGCTAGGCGGGCGATCGTCTTTCCGGCAAGGCCTGACGCGACCTCGCCGCCAGCTGACTGCGCCGGGCCGAGCCCACCAGTGTCGCTGGATTACAGGAGGCTACGATCGATACCCCAGATTTTGATCCCAAGCGTCTGCTGACTCCCGTCATGACGTTGTGGATCGTCCGAAAGGATGATGTTCCCTGCTATGAAACTGTCGATCTCCTGGTATCGTTCGCTCGTGAGCGGGGCCGTCAGATCTCGTTCGGTGAGTTCGATCGCCAGTCTATTGCCACGTCCTCCCGCACGTGCGTTGCTTCGTTTCGTAGCGCGGACCGATTCATGGCCGTGGTCAGAACCCACGTCATTAACACCGCGAGGAAGGTGAACACGAGGAAGCTCATGAAAGCCAGCCAGAGAATGGGACGTTCGCCGGACGATCCGTGCAACGGAGAGGGCAGACGAAACAGCCGGGCTTTCACGTGTGGCTCCTTCTTGGCGAGCCTTCAAACGTGGTGCGGTCTGAGGGCCCCAATCTCATGTTCGGTCAATCTCACAACTCTTGCAGTCGTGGCCAGCTTTCCCGAACGAGATACCTGGAGCGGGAGACGAGGTTCGAACTCGCCACCCTCTGCTTGGGATGAACGCAGGTTCAGCAGACTGTTGATCACGCTCTAAGTTCAGAAGTTTCGGTATCACTTCTTTACAAGAGTGTGGATGCAGACGCTGCCATGGCCGCCGATACTTCTTGAGAGCTTTCTTCTTGATGTCATCTGGATCGGAGCCATCTGGAATGGATAACGACCGCACGACGACCGACGGACTCGGCTGCGAGATCAGCCATGGCAAGCTCACGGACGAAGCGCTACGCCAGAGTGAACACACGGTCCAGGGCCTTCTGGATGCCAGCACGGAAACGGCGCTGCTGATCGACACGGACGGCAAGATTCTAGCGCTGAACGAGGTCGCATATCAGCGACTCGAGCGTCTTTCACCCGAGCCGGTCGGAGAGTGTGCGGAGAGCCTCATTGGGCGCGACGTGTTTGCTCTCTTTCCCGCGTCATTGGAAGAGCGAAGGAGAGCACGGAACGCCGACGTCATCCGGTCTGGATTGGCCGCCCGGTTCGAGGACGAACGAAACGGCAAGTGGATGGACAACACCATTCACCCCATCTTCGATTCCGACGGCAAGGTCGTTAAGCTGGCCGTGTTCTCGTACGACATCACCGGCCGGAAGTGGGCGGAACTCGCGCTGCAGCGTGCTCTACACGAGGAACACGACCGCGCGAAGCGCGATTCGCTTACAGGTGTTCTCAATCACCGTGCGATTGTGGAGGAACTCCAGGAGATGGTGAACAGGCACGCCACGGCGACGCCACAGGCGGTGTTCATGGTCGATGTGGATGGACTGAAAGCAGCTAACGACACGTACGGGCACACGACTGGCGATGCGATACTCGTAGCGACCGCGGACACGCTGTGCCGCGATCGTGCAATCGTCGGACGGTACGGCGGTGACGAGTTCGTCGTTCTGCTTCCTGGCGCAGACCGCGCTCGGGCGGAGCGTTTCAGGCAAGATGTCCAGGCGGCGCTGGCGGCGATTCAGGTGACCAGCGAGACGGGCGGCACCTCGGTCTCAGTTAGCGCGAGCATTGGACTGGCGATCTATCCAGAAGAGGCGGCGGCTGTGAGGCAGCTCATCGATCTAGCCGACCGCAGGATGTACGCCGCGAGGCGGGAACGGGCGGATGCCCGGCCCTATCGCGAAACAGCCTAGTGGACCGCGCCGACAGGATTGCGCAGCCAGGTACCAGAAAGCGTAGGACGTGAGAGACCGAAGGGGCACTTCACGGTTGCAGGATGAGAATGAGCGATAACGTTATCGACACGCGCAGGGAGATTACCGGCGGGCATAGTTCCGTAGACGCTGAGAGCGTCGCGGATACGGAGCGAGCGCTCATCGCAGTACGGGGGGTTGGCGCCGTTCTCGTGCTGGCCGCGGTGTTCCTCCTTCGCGACAGCTTCCCCGGAGCCGTTCCGGTGATGGCCGGAGCGGTACTCTTCCTCATCTACAACACACTGGTCGTGATACCGCTGTACATGCGCTCGCCCATCGCTGCCCGCAACGTTGGGATGTTTCTTGACACGATCACGATCGCTGGCGCGTCGCTTGCCGTGGCCGCGAGGGAACGGGCGGCCGATGTTCAAACGGATATCTGGCTCATCGTGATCGTCTTGGTCGTGGCAACTGTGCTGCGATTCGGACCGCGGGTGGGTCTCAGTTTGGGCCTCTTCTGGTGTAGCTGGCTGGTCCTCTTCTCTCTCGTGTCAGGCGCCACGTGGGGTGACGCCGCGATTCGGAGTGTGACGGTCGTCATCGTCGGTGGCGCCGTCTTCTCCGTCACCGACAAGTTGCGAAGGCGCGAAGAACTTGTCGCCGAGGGGAAGCGAGGGTTGGAGGCGCAAAACCGCGAAACATTCCTGATGCTGGCGACCGTCGTCGAAGCGCGGGACGAAACTACCGGGCAGCATCTCCGCCACGTCGAAACCAGCGCCACGCTACTGGCTCAAGCTGTCGGCCTATCCGAACGCGAGGCCAAGGAGCTTGGAGAGGCGGCGGTGATGCACGATGTGGGCAAGGCTGGAGTCCCTGACAAGATTCTCATGAAGCCGGGGCCTCTTGAGGCGGCTGAATGGGACGTGGTGAAACGCCACACTGTGCTGGGCGAGAAGATCCTCGGCGACCGGGAGGCCTTCACGCTCGCGCGCCAGATCGCCCGCTCGCATCATGAGAGATGGGATGGTAGCGGGTACCCCGACGGGCTGCGGGGTGAGGATATCCCGCTGGCGGCTCGCATTACGGCCGTTGTCGACATGTACGATGCGTTGCGGTCCGAGCGGCCCTATAAGCCGCCATGGTCTCCCGGGGAAGCGTTCGCGGAGCTGGAACGTGCGAAGGGCACCCAACTTGATCCGGCGCTCGTCGATGCTTTCCTTGCACTCCTCGCTCGTGGTGACGTACAGAACTACCCTGGGTCAGAGCGGAAGGCAGCCTAAACTAGGCCGTTGTGTGTCCTGTTCCCTGGCTCCCGGCCGTGGCGAAAGCCTGGCGAGTTCTTGAGCTAGTTGAGGCCCCGCCCGACACCATGACATGCTCTCGGTTGGACGGAAGAATGAACCGCAGTCTCTAGTTCTGCCAGTCTTCCAGCCGGAGGCTGTTCATGTTCGGGTCTGGTTCATTGCTCAGGCCGTCGAACTCGCTGTGGCTCTCGATCGCAGGCTGCGTCCCTCCTGGTTGAGGCGTCGCGAAGATAATCGACGCGCCACGCTCCTCGTCCACCGTCAGTCCGAGCGTCCCACAGAAGGACTATGCCAGCCGAGCTACGTCCCTGGTGAAGATCATGATGCCTGCTGTCTGGCCGAGTATGGCTCTCTCCTGGCGTGACTTGGGGCGGGAGACGAGGTTCGAACGCGCGACGATCTGCTAGGGAAGCTACGAAGCCCGCCTTCTCGGTGCTGGCGGAGGCCTCGCTGTCTGGAAGCCCAGGACCTTCACGAAGCGCTCCAAGCGAAACGCATTCGGTCATCGTGCCGGTTGACGTCCCTGGCCCTACAGGGCATCCTTCAGTAAATTACTCTGGCAGTAGATGATTCTAACGTCCGCAATTGTGCCTTAGGTGACCGCCCCGAGATCGCTTCCAACCTTCGAGGTCTCCTTGATTACGCCTTCTGGCACGAGAACATCTCGATTGGGATCTGGGCGAATGTCGCTGAAGAGGGCCGTTGCGACGATGCATGAGCCTACCACCGGCGCGAAGGAGGGACCACGGCCGTGTCGAGTGGCGACAAGGTGATGAACGCTCAGCGGACTGCCCGGGCCCAGACTCTGGCGATGGTCTGGTTCGCGGTGGTGGCGTTCGGGCGCCTCTACACTGTGTTCTTGTGTGACTTCCTCGGGGGCATCCTCGGGCTCGAGTTCATATGCTATACGTGGATTCGGGATATACCCTCGTATCTGTGGATCGAGATCACCGTCTACGGGCCCCTGACTTGGTTAGCGCTGCACCAACTCAACAACTATGTGTTTGGCGATACCCCAACCGAATCCCAAGCCCTCCAACGGCACCGTCGGCTCCGGCTAGCCGGCGAGTTCGCGATCGCGATTGTTCTCTACGGCATAGGCATCCACGTCATAGACGCCATCGAAGTCTTGTCTCAGGAGCGAGAGCTGACCACAGATGGCGCGGTGTACGAGTTGGCGTACTTCCTCGATGAAGGGCTGTCCCACTATGTCCAGTTCGTCCCGCTGTTCTTCGTGATGGGCTGGTTCGTCATCAACGATCGACCCGGGTGGACGGCACATGCGTCAATCGCAGTGTTCTTTGGCGTGGCTCACGGAGCGGAGCGGGCGATCGGCATCATCGAAGGGGAAAAGTGGTTCCTCGGCCCGCCCGCCGTGTTGTGGCTGGCATTCGCGGCGTGGCTGCGCTGGCGTCGGGTTGGCCCGGCGGCGACGACAGAGTTTCTCTTTCGCTATGCGGTAGCCTTCTGCCTGACCCTTCCCCTGACCCAGGCTCTGTACTACGGCAGGTTTAGCTCGTTTCCTCCAGTATCCGGGCTGAGCGATAGTCAACACGCACAAGTGACGGTCGGCGCGATCGGACTGACCGTGGTCTGCACCGTTGTGCTCGCCGCTCTCGATCGATGGTGGCGGAATCGCAGCCACGGGCTTGCCACGTAGCCTACTGCGCCCAAACGCGGCAGCTAGCGTTGGCCGTGCCGCGCCGTACCTAGCTGACCTGTCCCCATACACGCTCCCATCTCCCCGCAACATCCGAATCTCCTAGGTGAGCATTCTAGGCCCCGAACGGGGCCGAAACCCGATGCTTCCCAAGCAGACGCTCTGCAGGCTCGTCGCATGTGCTGTGCAGATTATAGTGGGACCGCCTGATAACCTTGGCGCAGGGGTGTTTCCAGATTCGGTATCGAGTGCGCGGAGGAGGTTGCTATGGCACGGGTTGGCTACCTTACGACGGAGGACGCATCGGGGGACGCTAAGGAGGTGCTCGCCGGTATGGAGGAGCGCGGATCGGACGTCCTCAACCTGTTCCGGACGGTCGCGAACAGCCCCGGTACACTGCGCAACTTCATGCGGCTTGGTAGCTCACTGCTTAGGTACGGCATCCTGCGTCCGGTGCTGCGCGAGCTTGCCATCCTGCGCGTCGCCCAACTGACGGGCGCTGGGTACGAATGGGCGCACCACATACCGATCGCGCGAGCGGCCGGCGTCAGCGAAGAGCAGATCGCCGCGCTCGAGCGCTGGGAGAATGCGCCCGAGTTCGACGACCAGCAGCGCGCCGTCCTCGCGTACGTGCAAGCGGCGACATTGGACGTGATGGTGGCTGACGACATCTTCGGAGCCGCTCGCGAGCACCTGAGCGAAGGCGAGGTCGTAGAGTTGACGCTTGTGTGCGGCTACTGGGGAATGGTGGCGCGCGTTCTCGTCGCTGCCCAGGTAGACGTGGAGCCGGAGTACGTTAGACACTTGCCTTCGACCACATAGGTACGGGATGACGTAGCCGTCTCACCCACGTATTTGGACACTTTGGTACTGGGCGGCGTCAGGAAACGGGCGACAGATTGATGGAGATGAGTCCGGCCGCTACCTGGAGGATGAGGCTCGCGTCGATTGCGTTGACCGTGCCGTCCCGGCTCGTGTCGGCGCCGATCTTGCACTGGAGCGAATCGATGAGGCCGGCGGTGAATTGCAGGATCAGCGCGGCGTCGATGGCGCTCACCTCGCCGTCGCAGTTGACGTCGCCCAAGCGCGGAAGCGGCTGCCAACCGGCGCTGCCTTCGTAAATCGAAGAGAACGTGAACTGGGTCTGGCCAGAGCCATCCGGGTTCATCACATAGATATCGTAGTTGCCGTTACGATCGCTGCTGAAGAGGATTGACTTGCCATCCGGCGCCCATGCAGCGGCGGATTCCTCGTTCGTGTTGTATGTGAGTTGTGTCTGGCTGCTGCCGTCGGCGTTCATGACGAAGATCTCGCCGTCGCCGTCGCGATTGCTCCAGAAGGCGATCTTCGTGCCGTCCGGGGACCAGTCCGGCGCGAGGTCCGTGCCGGTGCTGTTAGTAAGGTTCACCGCGCCAGAGCCATCGGCGTTCATGACGTAGACCTCATTGTCGCTCCCGAACGCGATCTTCGTGCCGTCGGGTGACCAGGCTGGTTCGCTATCGGATCTGGTGTTGACGGTGAGCCTAGTCTGACTGGTGCCGTCGGCGGCCATCACGTAGACCTCGCGGCCGGGCACGTCACGATCGCTGACGAACGCGATTTGCGAACGGTCGGTCGACCAGGCCGGTTGAGAGTCGTCCGCGGTCGCGTTCGTGAGCTGAACTTCGTCGCTGCCGTCTGCCCGCATGACGTGGATTTGATAGTGGTCGCTCGCGTCTCGGCGGGCGAACGCGATCTGCCGGCCGGCCGGCGACCAGGTGGGGTTGACGTCGTTCAGCGGGTTGTTCGTGAGGTTCGTCTGGTTGCCCCCGTCGGCGTCCATGACGAAGATGTCGAAATTGCCGGCAACCGCCGTGCGAATGAACACGATCTTGCCGGCCTGCCCCGGGAACGCCGCGTTGGTCGAGGTAGACGGTATTGCGCCGGCGATCGCCGCGACGACGGCGGCCATCAGGGAGAAGAGCACGAGCTTCCGGAGTGACATTGAGCATAGTATAGCCCGTCTGTCGGGCCGGCACAGGGGGTTAGTACGATGGCATCAGATCCGATAGCTCGAGGCCCAGCACGAAGCCGCCGGTCGCCAGCTCGCTGGCAGCCGGCAACGTTACGTCGCGGCGGCATCCTACCGGCGTTGACGGGGAAAGGGAACCAACTCTCGACGCTCTGCTTGGGAAGAAGACGGACTACGCACCAGGCTTCGTCATAATGGGGTCCAGTGCTCTCTGCCTTCGAACGATCTGTGCCACAGCGCTGGACATCGTTCCCGCTGAACTGTCAGGGGATGCCCAGTCTCTGGGCTTCCAGGGGTCTTGTTCCTTGAGTAGTTCGAAGAAGACGTATTGGGTGAGGATGTTGAACGTGTCTCCCGGAGCGCGCGCTCCTGCGCTACTATTCGCGCGGAGGTGTGATCATGGCAACCCTTAAGCAAGCCGCTGATGAGTTCCTGGCCCAGAGACGGATCGCCGTCGCCGGTGTCTCCCGAACCGACTCCGGCCATGGCGCCAACGTGGTATACAAAGGCCTTCGCAACGCCGGCTATGAGGTCTTCGCCGTCAACCCCAGCGCCGAAGAAGTCGAAGGCGACCCCTGCTTCCACGACCTCAAGTCGATCCCCGGCGGCGTCGACGCCGTCGTCGTTGGCACCGCGCCACCCGAGTCCGCCGGCGTCGTCCGCGACTGCGCTGAGCAGAACATCCAGCGCGTCTGGCTCCACCGCTCGTTCGGCGGCGGCAGCGTCTCCGACGAAGCCGCCGACCTTGCCCGTCAGAACGGAATCACGGTTATCGCCGGCGCCTGCCCGATGATGTTTCTCTCGGGCGCGGACTTCGGCCACCGCTGCATGCGCTGGGTACTCGGCCTCACCGGCGGGCTGCCCAAGGAAGCCTAGCAATTGCGGCGATGAGCGCTCCTACGCCGATCTCTCTCCTCGGCGCAGTCCGGAGCTTATCCTTGCCTGGACTAACGCTACCAGCGATCACGGCCGGTCGCGGACATCCGCGAGTCTAGCGGACAGCGATAATCGGCAGCCCGGCAGCAGGTATGCAGTCTCGGCGAGGTTTGGCGTGCTAGCGAGTTCGGGCGCGGCTTGGACGCTTGGCGCCCGCCTTAGCAGCCGTTCGCGTCTTGGCGGTTGTGCCCGCCTTGGCAGCCGCGGCCTTCTTGGCAGTCGGGCTCGTCTTGGCGGTCGTGCGCGCCTTGGCAGTCGTGCCCTTCTTGGCGGCCGCGCCCGTCTTTCGCTTGAGAGCAGGCTTTGCCTTCTTCTTGGGTAGGCCTTTCGGCAGGATCATCGGTGCTCCGTACATAGCGATACCTCCTAGGTTGAAGTTGCGACCTTGGCCAGGTCCTTCTTTCTAACGTTCTCGACCTCCACGCGCACGGCTCGGTCGACCGGCGTGGGCTGCCACTGGACCGGCCAGTAACGAAGGTGGCCTTCGCCGCCGGCGAGGTGCAGCCACTTCACCATCCCCGGCTCCACGTCCATGGGACCGCGCCAACCCCGGAACTGGTACGGGTCCCAACCGTTGTAGCAGATCACCTGTCCCGGCCGCACCGACGGCGAGAGCTTCACCGGCACCAGGAAGTCGCTCACATCGTTGTAGACACGGACCTCGTCATTGTCCTCAATGCCTCGCTTGGCCGCGTCCACCGGGCTCATGACGAGATGCGGCCGGCCCCTGTGCGTCTGCAGCATCATCCTGTTGGTGATGTTTATGGAGTGGATGCTCCAGCGATTGTGGCCGGAGGTGAGGACGAATGGGTAATCGCCGCCCATCTTCGGCGGATCCTTGTGCCCGGGGAAGGACTCCCCGGCCTCCAGGAACCAGGGGTGGTCGATGTAGAACTGGGCCCGTCGTGTGAGGGTCGGGTATGGTAGCTTCTTCTTCGTGTGCCATGTCGAATGCGCGAACGTCTCATCCGGCTTGATATCGGCCGCCTGGTTGAGGTCCAGCACCGAGAGGCCCAGGCCCGTGAATCGCTGGTAGCCCTGTTTCTTCAGCTTGGCCAGCGACAGGTCATCCGGCAAGGAGTCCGTCATCGTTCCGTCGCGGACCATCTCTGTCGCCACTTGCTCCTCCGTCGTGAGGTTGCCGCCTAGCGTAAGTTGGTCGTGAAGATTGGTAAGGCTGCGCGTGTTGCCTTGCGCGTCCACGTATTCCTTCAGCCCACGCTTCCTCGCCCGCTGCTCTATCTTCTTCGCCAACAACAGACCGAGTTCCCACTCCGTCTTCGCCATGCCGGGCGGTTTGGCCGATTGCTCCGAATGAATCAGCAGCAGCATGTGCGGCGTCGAGAGGTGGAAGCCGGGCGTTTCGTACTCGTTCGCGACGGGAAGCACGATGTCGGACCAGCGCGCTGTGGTGCTCATGCGCCAGTCCATCGTGATGATCTTATCGAGCTTGGGCCACAGGTTCTTCAGGAGCTGCGTGCCGCCCCCGCGAACGCGCCGCAGCGTGTTGCCTCCGGCCTGGAGGAGTACGCGCGGCGGCGTTTCCGGACCGGGCCTCGTCACGCCCTCCCACCAGCCGTTGTCGAGGGCCTCTTCGAAGTATTCGTCGAAGGAGCGCTTCATAGTGGGGTCACCCCACTCCGGGTTGTTCCACCGCTCCTTGTAGCCGCAGTGGTAGTACCAGAAGAAGGCCGGCGGGATCATGGGAATGGCGCCCGTCGATGCCGCCATGTGGGCCATCTCGATGCCAGCCATCTCTTCGGTCCAGGTGTCGTCCATAGCCTTGAATGCGGCGACGTAGTCGTCGCGTTGACGAAGGACCTGCTGCGCGGCGCGCCTGCCGGGCCGGGCCTTTTGCGTCGTGATGCCGGGGCCGTCGAAGAAGCCAACGGACCAGCAGCCGATCCCGGTGCCCTTCTTGCCCCAGTTTCCGGTCAGGCCGAGCAGCAACGTCACCGACCGAACCATCAGGTCTGAGTGGTAGTACTTGAGCGATGTGCCGCCAGCCCAGACGAGCGTTCGCTTCTTGGCGACTTTGCGGCCCAGCTTGCGGATCTCTTCCGCGTTCATGCCGCAAATCTTCGACGCCTTCTCCGGTGTGTAGTTCTGATTCAGGTGCTCGCGCAGCAGGTCGAACGCCGGCGCAACCTCGACGCGCGAGCCGTCCTTCAGCCGCACCTTGTGGCGGCCACGCAACGACGGCTTAACCCGACCCCATCGCAGCGTGCCCTTCGGCGCGCGAGCGGGCAGGCGCTTCGCCGTGTCCCAGGCGTAGAATTGCTCGTCGTCGCCGTCTTCTTCCAAGTCCGACTCGCGAAGGAACCGGCCGTCGTCCAGGCGAACGAGGAGTGCGAGGTCGGTCTGCTCCATGACGAACTGTTCGTTGTAGAGCTTCTCCTTGATGATCGTCTGGCACGCGCCGAGGGCCCAACCCGAGTCCGTGCCGGCGCCGACGGGATAGTAGGTGTCCGCCTGCAAATGTGACGGGCTGCAGTCCGGCGCGAAGAGGACGATCTCCGTACCCTGATAGCGAGACTCGGTAATGTAGTGAGACGTCGCAATGACGGTGTAGGACGGGTTGGCCTGAAAGAT
This sequence comes from Chloroflexota bacterium, assembly GCA_029262675.1. GTDB lineage: Bacteria > Chloroflexota > Dehalococcoidia > DSTF01 > RBG-16-68-14 > JADFKB01. The sequence continues at coordinate 213,646 of JAJCYW010000009.1, forward strand.
GAGCAGCAGCTCGGTGTGAAATCCATCGTCCAGGCTGCTGCAGAGATTGAACTTGCCGAACGTGAGGTAGATGCCGGGGCTGAAGTCATTGATCTCCGCGTTGACATCCGTCGTCAGGCTGCCAAGCATCCCCATGATGCGCGCTAGTCCGTTGCCGACCGGGTTGGCGGCCTCAGCGCCCGAGACCCTGACGATCGATTCCGGGCCCGACTCCTCGATCGCATCGAGGAAGCTGTCCGCTACGTCTGTCAGCGCCTCGTTCCACGAGATCTCATCCCATTTTCCCTCGCCGCGTTCGCCGGCGCGGCGAAGCGGATGGAGCAGGCGGTCTGCGCCTCGTCGCGTCGCGCTCCAGGCCACGCCCTTCTGACATCCCATCGGGTTGTAATCGGGGACGCCCTCTTCGATTGTCTGGAAGGTGCCAGCCTGCTCCTCGCGCACGATCTCGCCGTCTCGGATGAAGACGCGCATCGGGCAGCCTCCCGGATAGCAGTCGACGCAGTGCGTGCCCCACTTGACCTCGTCCCACCGGATTTGGTCGCGGTAGGCGTCCGCCCAACTCTGGCCGTTACTTCTCTTGGCTGGTGTGGATCGCTTGGATGATGCCATGGCTACTTCGACCTCGCTTTGCTGGGCTTGACCGCTGCCGGATCTCCAGTGAACTCGCTGAACAACTCCTGCCAGCGATAGACAGTGAAGATATGCATCAACTCCGACCTCTTACCTGCCCAGGCACTGTCTGGCGCAGGCGGGGGCGTTACCTCCTAGGTTGAAGCTGCGACCTTAGCCAGGTCCTTCTCCCTAACCTTCTCGACGTCCACGCGTACGGCGCGGTCGACCGGCGTAGGCTGCCACTGGAACGGCCAGTAGCGAAGGTGGCCTTCGCCGCCGGCGAGGTGCAGCCACTTCACCATCCCCGGCTCCACGTCCATGGGGCCGCGCCAGCCGCGGAACTGATACGGGTCCCAGCCGTTGTAGCAGATCACCTGTCCTGGCTGCACAGACGACGAGAGCTTCACCGGCACCAGGAAGTCGCTCACGTCGTTATAGACCCGGACCTCCTCATTGTCCTCGATGCCTCGCTTCGCAGCGTCTACTGTGCTCATGACCAGATGTGGCCGGCCCCTATGCGTCTGCAGCATCATCCTGTTCGCGATCTGAATTGAGTGGATGCTCCAGCGGTTGTGGCCGGAGGTGAGGCCCAGCGGGTAGTCGCCGCCCATCTTCGGGTTCTCCTTGTGGGTCGGAAACTCCTCGCCCGCCTCCAGGAACCAGGGGTGGTCGATATAGAACTGGGCGCGGCGCGTCAGCGTCGGGTACGGCAGCCTCTTCTGCGTGTGCCATGTGGAGTGATTGAACGTCTCGTCCGGTTCGATGTCGCCCGCCTGATTCAAGTCCAGCACCGAGAGGCCCAGGCCGGTGAATCGCTGGTAGCCTTGTTTCTTCATCTTGGCCAGCGACGTGTCATCCGGTAGGGAGTCTGTCAGCGCTCCGTCGCGGACCATTTCTGTCGCCACCTGTTCCTCGGTTATGATGTTGCCGCCTAGCGTCAGCCGATCGTGAAGATCGTCGAGGGTGTGCGTATTGCCGTATGCGTCCACGTACTCGCGCAACCCACGCTTCCTGGCCCGCTGCTCCAGCTTCTTGGCCAGTAGCAGCCCGATCTCCCATTCCGTCTTCGCCATGCCGGGCGGCTTGACTGATTGCTCCGAATGAAACAGCGTCACCATGTGCGGCGTCGAAAGGTGGAAGCCGGGCGTTTCATACTCGTTCGCAACGGGAAGCACGATGTCGGACCAGCGCCCAGTGGTACTCATGCGCCAGTCGAGCGTGATGATCTTGTCGAGCTTGGGCCACAGGTTCTTCAAGAGCTGCGTACCGCCTCCGCGAACGCGCCGCAGCGTGTTGCCTCCGGCCTGGATGAGCACGCGCGGCGGCGTTTCCGGACCGGGCCTCGACACGCCTTCCCACCAGCCCTTGTCGAGTGCCTCTTCAAAGTACTCGTCGAAGGAGCGCTTCATGGAGGGGTCACCCCACTCCGGGTTGTTCCACCGCTCCTTGTAGCCGCAGTGGTAGTACCAGAAGAAAGCGGGCGGGACCATGCCGATGAGGCCATTCGATGCTGCGTAATGGGCCATCTCGATGCCGGCCATTTCGTCGGTCCAAGTGTCGTCCATGGCCTTGAACGCGGCGACGTAGTCCTCACGTTGGCGAATGGCCGCTTCCGCGGCGCGCCTGCCGGGCCGGGTCTTCTGTGCTGTGATGTCGGGGCCGTCGAAGAACCCGACGGACCAGCAGGTGATCCCGGTGCCTTTCTTGCCCCAGTTCCCGGTCAGGCCAAGCATCACGTTGACGGCCCGCACCATGAGATCCGCGTGGTAGTACTTGAGCGAGGTGCCACCGGCCCAGACGAGCGTTCGCTTCTTCGCCACCTTGCGGGCCAGTTTGCGGATCTCGCCTGCGTTGACGCCGCAGATCTTCGAAGCCTTTTCCGGCGTGTAGTTGCGATTCAGGTGCTCGCGCAGCAGGTCGAAGGCTGGGGCAACCTCGACGAGTGAGCCGTCCTTCAGCCGTGCTTTGCGGCGGCCCCGCAATGCTGGCTTTACCCGACCCCAGCGCAACGTCGTCTTCGAGGCGGGCGCCAACCGGCGCTTTGCCGTATCCCAGGCGTAGAACTGTTCCTCGTCACCGTCCTCCTCGAGATCCGACTCGCGCAGAAAGCGCCCAGTGTCGAGCCTGATGAGCAGCGGGAGGTCTGTTTGCTCCTTGACGAACTGTTCGTTGTAGAGCTTCTCCTTGATGATCACCTGGGAGGCGCCCAGCGCCCAGGCTGCGTCGCTTCCCATCCGGACGGGGTAGTAGTAGTCGGCGGTCATGTGAGAAGGGCTGCAGTCGGGGGCGAACAGCACCACTTCCGTGCCCTGGTACCGGGCCTCGGCCGTATAGTGCGATGTGGCGATGTGCGTGTACGCGATGTTCTTCATGAAGAAGATCACCAGCTCGGCATGAAACTCATCATCCAGGCTGCTGCACACGTTGAACTTGCCAAATGTGAGGTAGAGGCCGGGGCTAAAGTCGTTGATCTCCGCGTTGACATCCGTCGTCACGCTGCCCAGCATCCCCATCACGCGGCTGAATCCCTGACCAACGGGATTGACGGCCTCAGCGCCCGAGATCCTGACGACCGATTCGGGGCCCGACTCCTCGATTGCATCGAGGACGCTGTCGGCAACCTCTGTCAGCGCTTCGTTCCACGAGATCTCGTCCCATTTGCCCTCGCCGCGTTCGCCGGACCGGCGAAGCGGTTTGAGCAGGCGTTCTTCGCCATGCCGCGTCGCGCTCCAGGCGACGCCCTTCTGGCAGCCCATCGGGTTGAAGTCGGGCACGCCCTCCTCGATCGGCTGGAAGGTGGCCGCCTGCTCCTCGCGCACGATCTCGCCATCGCGAGTGAACACGCGCATCGGGCAGCCTCCCGGATAGCAGTCGACGCAGTGCGTGCCCCACTTGACGTCGTCCCACCGGATCTGGTCGCGGTAGGTGTCCGCCCAATGTTGTCCCTTGTTTCTCTTGGCTGGCGTGGACGGATTGGATGATGCCATGGCTACTTCGACCTCTTTTCACGAAGCTTGCTCGCTGCCGGATCTCCGGTGAACTCGCCGAACAGCTCCTCCCAGTGATAGACGGTGAGGATGTCCATCAGCTCCGACTTCTTGCCTGCTCGGGTCTTGGCCATCTCCTTGCGCATCGTTGCCAGCGCATCCTGGACGTTGGGTCCCAGCAGCCCCTCCAGGTACTCGTTCGGGATGCGTGGGTTCTCATCGTCAGGCGTGCCATCTTCCTTGAGGGGAGCGGAGGACAACGGTGGAACATAGAAAATGTTTGGTCCCGTGCCGTACTCGGCGTGCAACGGCAGCGCGACCTTCCATTCGTTGACCAGCTTGTGGATCGGCCCCTTGGCGTCGTCGAGGTAGCCGACGAACACGAGCCTGCCCGGGCACTGCCGGGCGCAGGCGGGGGCGACTCCTTGTTCCAGCCTGGGGAAGCACATGATGCAGTGCTGGCTGATCCCGCGAACGTGGTTGTAGAAGATCTTCTTGTACGGGCAGGCCTTAGCGCAGAATTGGTAGCCCTTGCAGTTGTCCTCGTCCCGCAGCACGAGGCCGTCCTCGTCGCGCTTATACATGGCGCCGGTGGGACAGGCCTCGACGCAGGCCGGGTGCGTGCAGTGGTTGCAGAGCCGGGGCATGTAGAAGAAGTAGCTGTTGGGCCACTCGCCGGCGCCCTGGTCCTCGTCCCAGTTTGGCCCCCACTCGGGCGGTTTGCCTTCGGGTTCCAGATGGGCCGTGGTGCCCTTGCCGCCGTAGAACACCTCGTCGTAGTTGAAGTCCCAGCCGCCCCCGAACGACTCGCGGTCCGGCAATTCGCCGAGCTGGAGCATGCCGTCTCGATAGCCGCCGCCCATCTTCTCCCAGTCTTTGGGGTAGCCGCGGCCGGGCTGGGTGTTGACGCTGCACCACCACATGTAGTCGGTGCCGTCCTTGCCCTCATTGTCGCGAGTCCAGAGCATCTTGCACGCGACGGAGCAGGTCTGGCAGCCGCTGCACTTGTTGAGGTCGAAGACCATCGCAATCTGGCGGCTTTGCTTAACGGAGCGCTTTTTCGGTGCCATGCGTCCCTCCTTACCAGTGCTATTGGCTTCCGCCCCGCGGTCGTGTCCGACGGTATCGACCGGCAGGGCTACCGAACGCCCTTAACTTAGCACGCGCTAGAATAGGCCGAATAGAGGCCATATGGCCCTATTGTGGCGGGTAGTCTGGATTCGTGGGTGGCGCTGGCGGAGGACAGCCCTCAAGGCTGGGACACACAAATGTGTGCGTGTAGCTCTCCAGCACGCCCACAGAGGTCCGGGGATGACTACGTGCAGTCGTGGTTGCCTTGGAGAGCCACCCCCAGGATGTCGATCAGCAGGTCTATGACGCCGTCCGGCGCTGTCATGTCCCACGGATTCGGTCCTGCAGACGGCCCACGATCGTAATGCGCGTCGTATGGCGGTGCGCCCGCGGGCGAGTAGTGGTTGATCACACTAAGGATGTCGAACAAGAGGTCGACGACGCCGTCCTGGCCAGGCCCTGAGATCGTCTCCACATCATAGAAATCCCAGGGGTTATGGGGATCTCGCTGACCACCCACCGTCTCATCCGGACCGAGTTCCTGAACATCGCTGCAACCATCGTTGTCGTCGTCGGGATCGCTACCGTTTGGAATGGTATCGCCGTCGGTGTCCGCGTTAGGGTCTTTTGGAGTCGGTGTTGGCGTAACGGTTGGTGTCGCTGTTGCTGTAGGCGTCGCTGTGGGCGTCGCCGTGGGTGTGGGAGCGCCACCGGCGCAGTTGATGGTGAGGTCACTAACTTTCGGAGTGACGTCCACGTTACCGGGCTCGACATACTTCGAGCCATTCGCCCCAGCCGGAGCTTCACCGAGCGGTAGCAGCTCGATTAGGGTCGTAGTCGGCGTGCTCGTGCACGTGAGAGTTATGCGGAATAGTTCGCCGATCCAGAAACTGGCTGGCGGATTTATAAGGCCGGTAACGCAAAATCGCCGAATTGAGTCGACGTTCGGGTTGCCAAACTCATCAGAGAATGTGGCCAAATCTGGGGCGTTGCAGTCAGGCCACGTTGTGACGCTGTTCTTTGCAGCACCAGAACTGGCCTGATTGCCGAGTTCATCGCCGTAAGTAATCCAAGCGTATGCCCTCGTATAACCGGACGCAGGAATCGCGATCGCGTCGACAGCGATCACAAACTCGGCGCTTGCGGCCACATCGCAGACTGTCGCCTCGCTGCACGTGCCGCCAAGGGCCAGGCTTAGATTCATCTCTGGCGCGCTGCCGCTCGCGGCGGTCGCGGGATCCGTCGTGCCGCCGCTAGTCGCGAGGACAAGACTGAGGAGCGTGACTCCTACAAGGAGACCGATGACCGCTAGCCAGCCGCGGTACTGCGTGTGTGCGCGATGTTCGTTCTGATTCGCCGCCAATGCACTGCCCTCACTTACAAGATTTCGCCATTCGCCGCGGGGTCGGCGTTCTATTGGATTGTTCGCTGGCGCGCCGGCCACCGCGGATAGTTATCGATTATAGTGACTGCGCCAAGTTTGTCAACTATCTATCCTGAGACTCTATGCTACGCCTTAGTCAGGAGACTCCGGGCGCATGCACATTCCCCTGTACCCAATCCGGTGCCGCGGCTCGCGGGCCGTCCGGCTTGTCGAAGTCGAACGCCCTGGGGTATGGTGGGCCGGAGTTCAAACGGCTGGAGTTGGAGTAGTCGGATGACTGGCGCGTCGTGAAACGAGCTAGCGTGAGGGTGCGAGGCGACAACGCTCTTGGTCGCATCAGCCCTCTTGTCTACGGTCAATTTATCGAGCACATGGGCCGCTGTATCTACGGCGGCGTCTACGAGCCGGACTCGCCGCTATCCGATGAGCGTGGGTTCCGCCGCGACGTGCTGGATGCGATGCGGGCCCTGCGGATCCCTATCCTTCGCTACCCGGGCGGCTGCTTTTCGGACGAGTATCACTGGCGAGACGGCATCGGGCCTCGGGACAAGCGGCCCCGCTACGAGGACCAGTTCTGGACGCGCATGCTCCAATCCGTGAACAGACAAGACCTGGCCGGCCAGGTAGGCCCGCCCGAGAGCAACGCATTTGGCACGGACGAGTTTCTGACGCTCTGCGCCGAGCTGGGATGTCAACCGTATCTCAACGTGAACCATGGCACCGGAACTCCCGAAGAGGCTGCCGAGTGGGTCGCGTATTGCAATCGGCGTCCGGATAGCCCTGCTGCCGTAAAGGTCGTGGGCGTGGGGAACGAAGTGTACGGATTCTGGGAGACCGGCCATTGCGGCGGTGATGAGTATGGCCAACACTTCCTCGACTTTGCGGAACGAATACGAGATGTGGACCCCAATATCAAGCTTCTCGCCACCGGCGCGCCGAGTGTCTACGGTAGCTTCACATCGGACCTGTTGCGGACTGCGGGGCCGGCCATCGACTACGTGTCTGTACACGCCTTCCATCCACCGATACCCGGGATGCGTCCGGTGAAGGATGACGAGGCCGACTACTGGTCTGTGGTGGCGGGGCCGTACGCGATGATACGGAACGTTGACGACGCCATCGCAGATATCGACGCGGTTCTGGGCCCCGACTCGCCGGTGCGTGTCGCCTTCGACGAATGGAACCTGTGGTGCGCCTGGGAAGACTGCGTCGCCACCAATTACGACCTGCGGGCGGGCTTGATGTTCGCCGGCACGTTCCACCGCATTCACGAGAGGGCGAGTCGCGTGGAGATCGCGATGATCGCGCAGTTGGTCAACATGCTGGGTCTGATCCAGACAGACGGAGACCGCCTGTTCGAGACCGCCGGCTATCTGGTCAGCCGTCTCTACGCCGAGGAGACGCTGCCGCTCTCCATAGGCTGTGAGGTCGAGTGTGAGACGTTCAGCACACCCGTGTGGACGGACATCCCCGAGCAGCTTCAGGCGACAATCGGTGACGACCTGGCTGACATACCGTACGCGGACGTGTCGGTGACGGCCTCGGACGATCGAAGTCGTGTGGCCGTGTTCCTGGTGAACCGCTACGTGGACGAAGCGGTGAAGGTCGACCTCACTTTCGAGGGGCTGCGGCCGCCGGCGTCGGGCAGGATCCGGCGGCTTGCGGCCGAGAGCCCCTTCACGCGAAACGACTTCGAGCACCCGGACCGGTTGCGCGTCCTTGAGGTCGATGCTCGATCATCCTCCGAGTTGGAGTTGCCTCCGCACAGCGTTAGCGTCTTGCTGCTCGGCTAGCAGCAAGTCTGTCGCGCGAGGCTTCGGACAACGAAGATCACGCTCCGACTTTGGGAACGCCGAGAAGGCGAGTAGTACCGTGTCAGTCTGCGCCAAATGCCTGCGTGAGAACTACGTCTGCTGCGGAATCAAACGTTCAATCTCGAAAGCCTCGGCTACAGCAAGTGCCGTCCGGAGGGCCTATTCCAGCAGCCGTATTACGCCCGCTTCGCCGTCGACCGTGACCTGGCGGCCGTCCGCAATGAGTTCGGTGGCGTTTCCGGTCGCGACGACTGCCGGGATGCCGTACTCGCGGGCGATGATGTCGATCAGCTTCCGCCGGCTGGGATAGGCTCGGGTAGTCCAACCGAGTGGCGTTTGGCATTGACAGGTTTGCTGATCTGCGTCGGTGTCGTGACACTTGCTGGCGCAGCCGTAATCTCGCGTCGGCAGGGCTAGACCGCTCGCAGAGCCCCTCACCCGCGCGGATTGCCGTACGGCACCTCACCTTCCGCGATGGCTCGTCGGCGTTGGCATTGGGCCTAATGGCTCTTGAAATCCCTGACCGGCAGGAGTATCACGGTTGGAGAGTGATAGCGGCAGGCCGGTGCCCAATGCGGCCAGGAGCGCGCCGCCCTCGCCTCGCTACGCTCGTGCGGCCAGTTCACTGCACCCCGGCGCGTCCGCCTGGCCGCGCGCAAGCTCGAGGATCCAGTTGGGGAAGCCTCCGTTCGCGTCCCGCGTGGCGGTGCCGAACAGTTCGTCGACGATCGCGCGGTTCTGATCCGCGACGTTGGCCTCGAACGGGTCCGCCGCGGTGAGATCGTGCAGTAGCACGCCGCTGCCGTCCGCCTTGCAATTCAGCCACCATCGCTCCGTGACGATGGTGAGCGCGGATCCCCAGCCCACAGTCGCGTGATCGCGCGCGCCGGACCGGCCGCGGGCAGCGCTGTCCAAGAACGAGATCGCGTCCGTTCCATCGGGTAAGCCGACGCCGGCGGCCTCGAGCACGGTCGCGAAGATGTCGTGGTGCTGGACGCATAGATCGGCTCGGGTTCCTCCGTGTTCGGCGCCCGGGAAACGCACCAGGAGCGGGATGTCGTACACCTCTGGGCTGGAAGGATAACCACGCTTGCCCAGATAGTTCCGGTCCCCGATCGAGTGACCGTGATCGGAGGTGAGAATCACCAAAGTGTCGTCGAGCCGCCCGAGGGCCCGCAGCGCCTCTGTGAAGAAGCCGAACCAACGGTCACACAGGGTGACCGAGGCGCTGTAGTTCGCGCGCGTCCGCGCGGTGAGCATCGGGTCCAGGCCGGAGACGTCATCATAGATGGAGATGACCTGCTCGCGGCCCTCGTCCCTCATGTACATGTCGCGGTAGTGCGGCGGGACCAGCCACGGCTCGTGAGGATCGAAGGACTCGACGGTCAGGAAGAAGCGCTCGGCGTCCCGGTTCTGTTCCAGCCAGCGGGCGGCCTCCTGCATCACGCGAGGCGCGAGGTAGTCCTCCTCTAGGACGCGGTCACGCATGTTCACGATGCACCGCTGGATGAAGCGGATCGTGGACTGGTTCTGGAGCTCCTTCGGCAGCCAAAAGTCAATCTCCGCCTGGCTCAGACGCGGCCCGGAGCGCGAGGAATCGACCTCCTGCCCGCGCAGGAACGTCCACTGGTGGAAGCCGCGCCAGAAGTTCTTTGACGGCTTGAACATGTGATAGACATCGGAGATCAAGCTTGTGCGGTAGCGGGCTTCGCTCAGCACTTCCGCGAGCGTCGCGTGGTCCTCGGGGATTGGCCCCCAACCAGCCGCCCCGACGAAGTCTCCCTTGAGGCGAAAGTCTCCCTCGTGAAACGGATACACCCTGCGACCGGTGTAGATCGCGCGCCGCGCGGGAAGCGTCGGTAGGGACTCCGGGTACGCGCGCGTGATCACCACAGATTCCTCCGCGAAGCGATCGAAGTTTGGCGTGTGGACCGTGCCCCACGGAGGGGCTCCGTAGGCGCTCAGACAGTCCTTTCGGAGCGAGTCGAAGATCACCAGGACGATGTTCATGTTCCACCACCTCCACGAGTACGATTCTACGTGATCTGCAAGAATGTCGGGACAGGCGGTCGTGTCGGTTAGAGGTAATACTAAGTGTTGATCGTGTGCAAATGCGAGATGTCGCCGTCGGTTTGGGCTACTATTCTAGTCCATGATAGATCCGGCCGACCCTAACCGCATCGCCGTTGCCCTAGTTGACTATCTACGCGACACGTTGCGTGCACCCGATCTTGCCTGCGTCGACCAGCCGCAGCCGATCTTCGGTGGGAACCGTACTTTCGTCTACGGATTCCGACTTCGTAACGCGCCCGAGGCCTACGCGGGACCGCTAGTTCTGAGAGTGAGCCGCTCGCCGGAAGATGCACAGGCGACCTCGCTTGAAGCCGGCGTGCAACTCGCACTTGCGAATCTCGGCTATCCCACACCGTCTGTTCTCACCTGGTCTACGGATGGGAACCACCTTGGCGGACCTTTTCAGGTGATGGTACGCCTTCCTGGGAAACCACTGGTCCTCGCCGACCCGCCGGAAGAGACGACAGCGCGTGGCATGCTCACGCAGCTTCTCCCCGAACTAAGGCGACTCCTCTTTGGCCCGTGGCCAGGAGTATTGGCTGACGTGCAAGTTGAGCTCCACCAGCTCGATATTGAGTCGTTCCGTGAAGAGTTGAAGGCGCATGGCTCTTCGGAAGATCGGCTCGCCCTGACTAGCCACATCAAGAGACTCACCGACACCGTAAACAGGCATTCAATTGAAGGGCTACGCGAGGGTTTCCGGTGGCTCAGAGAACACTGTCCAGCGGGAGGGGACCTTTCGATATGCCACGGCGACTTCTTCCCGAATCAGGTTCTCGTCGAAGACGGCCGAGATGCAGGAGTGATTGATTGGGGCGATGCCATGATCGCGCCATCTGAGCTCGACGTGGGTATTGTCAAGGCGGGCATTGAAACGCTTCCGGTACCCCTCGGCCGCGCCGGTGCGACGCTGCAGCGATGGCTGGCTCAAAAATACGTCGCTGCCTACGAGAACCTGCGGCCGCTGGACTTCTCCAGGTTGCAGTACGGTGAAGCCTTCCGGTGTGGCCGGACCTTGTTGCAGATCGCAAACCGCCGGATGGGCATGGCCGGCCAAATCGATGTCGAACCTGGGCCAAACCCTTACGACAGCGCCGTTGGCGAGGAGCGCCTTGTGTCACGCTTCTACGAGTTGACGAAGACGCGGGCGTCGGTCCCAGCTCCCGCTCCGAACAAGAGCTAGTCTGCCGAAGGCCGACGCACGCTAATTCATCATCGCGCCGCACTGCCGCACGATGACAGGACGTGTTGGTGGCATTCCGGAACTGCGGGACGTGGAGACGAGGACAGGCAGAACTCATCGCCGCCAACATGCTCGGCGTCGGCAGGGGGCCTAATGGCTCTTGAATTCCCTGACCAGCCGGAGTATCACGGTTGGAGAGTAGTCACGGCAGGCCAGTACCCCAGGCGGCCAGTTGCTGAGGAGGAAGCATCATGCAGGAGACAGTGTTGACAGACGTTCGCAAGAGCCTCCAGGACGAGGTAGCGGCCTTTGTCCGCGACGACGTGCCTCGGCAGCTTGTCCTCGACATGGACGCCGAGCGAGTGACCTATCCGCGCGAGTTCATCGAGGCGGCCGCCCGCCGGCGCCTCCTCGGCCTCCGTTTCCCTGAAGAGCATGGCGGGCGCGGATTGGGCTGGGCTGAAGAGGTCGTCGCGTTGGAGGAGGTGGGCGTGCTCGGCATGTCGCTGAGTTGCCTGTATTCCTTGGTCAGCATCGTCGGCGAGGCCTTGCAGGTATTCGGCACGGAAGAACAGAAGACGAGATGGTTGAGGCCCGCGCTCGAGGGCAAGCTGACCGTCGCCGAAGCCCTCACTGAACCACGCGGCGGCTCCGATTTCTTCGGCGCTACGACTACGGCGGTAGCTGATGGGGATTCCTACATCCTCAATGGCCAGAAACGGTTCGTCGTCGGCGCCGAAGGCGCGGACTACTTCCTCGTCTACGCGAAGACGCAGCCCGACGCCTCTTCGCGAGATTCGATCAGCGCGTTCATAGTGGAGCGGAGCCCGGCCGTAGAAATTCACCATGTGTACGGACTGATGGGTACCCGCGGCGGAGGCGCCGGACGTATCAAGTTCCGCGACGTGCGCGTCCCGCGCGAGAACCTGATCGGCCGCGAGCACGGCGGCAGCGAAGTGTTCTATCAGATGATGGTCCCGGAGCGCATGACATCGGCTGCCGGCGTTCTCGGGCTGGCGCGAGCTGCCCTGGAGATCGCGGCACGCTACAGCGACCGACGCAGGGCATTCGGCGAAAAGATTCGTTCATTCGAGGGAGTCAACTTCAAGGTTGCCGACAGCATCACGTTGCTCGACGCCGCGCGGGCGTTGGTTGAGACGACCGCTCGCGCCATCGACGGCGGAGATGATGCCGCGCGCGTCCGCCGGCTTGTGTCTGAGGCCAAGAAGTTCGCCACCGACTCCGCCTGGGAGATCATTAACCACGCGATGCAGATTATGGGCGGCATCGGCTACACGAACGTCTATCCAATCGAGAGGCTTCTGCGGGACGCCCGCCTCGCGATGATCTGGACGGGGACGAACGAGATCATGAACTTGGTCATCCAGCACGAGTACTATCGTGAGCTCGGCATCCCTTCTGCTGGGCGTGATGTCGAAGCCGACGCCCCCCAGGCGGACCAGGAAGAAGAGAAGATATACGAATAGGGCGGGCTAGGACGTCCGCCTAGCCGCCCTCTTCCCAGATTCGTGCGTCTTCGCCCTACCGCACGCGCCGCCGCCCGCATGTACCGAAGCTGTCCGGCCTATGGCGGGTCGCGTTCCCACTCTCGGTCGGGTCCGGGCGTATAGCGGTGTTTGATGTCGAGTCGGAGCAGGTCGAGCTCGCCCGGCAAGGCGAAACAGTAACCGTCAATGACGTCGATCCGGGTCGTGATTCGCTCGAGGAGCCAGTCGTACTGAGATTCCCACCAGTCTCTGGGGATGTTAGTCGGTACCAGCCTCTGCGTGGACCGGTCCGCGACAATTGATCTGGCGAATTCGATTGGGCCGCCGCGCTGAGGAAACCAGCGCAGGTGCCGACATGGGGGCCTCTCGCTTGCCGGCTGTCCGCACCGCGGGCATTTAACTTCGCCAGTCATGAACCTCACCTCCCTATGCCAGTACTAGTACGCGGCTAGGGAGTCTCCGTTTCCGGGCGGATGCGGCCTCCCGGCCTCACACCCTATCCTATAATTATCGGCAGGTCGCGACAGGTTCTGTTCATCCGTACGTCGCGCAGCGGTCGCCCTCGTCGCGGCTTGCGCATCTCCTCGTAGGACGGTCGGCTGTCGATCTCATGCCGGGCTCTCCGGGACGCCAGGCTCGCGCTGATCTGGACGGGGGCGAACGAGATCATGAACTTGGTCATCCAGCACGAGTACTATCGTGAGCTCGGCATCCCTTCTGCTGGGCGCGATGTCGAAGCCGACGCCCCAAGGCGGACCAAGCGGACGAGAAGATATACGAATAGCGACAGTGACAGCATCGCCATTCGCCAACTGTTTCATCATCGTGACGCCGATCGCCAGTGGCGCAAACGGACATACGCCGGTGTCGACGTTCCTAGCGTCGTCAGATTGAGTGAAGTGCTACGGGACCCAACTTGCGGCTCTGACGGCGTGCCGTCACGAGCCGTCTTGGCGGGCCACTCCGTACATCTGCGCAGGGGTCAAATACTCGGGGAATCGCGTCAGTAGCCGATTCCGCATCTCGTAGCACATGTGGCACTCATCGACGTAGGCGTCGGCGTGTGGAACGGTGTGAGCGCTGGCCAGGGCTGCTGGACCTCCCGAGATGAGGGGGCCGCAGATGGGGTGCCGCTCAGGTACGTAAGAGGATAGCATCTCACGAAGCGGAGTCTGGAAGAGATTACCGATGGCGAGACCCTGGCAGAGATGGACGTAGCCCAGGGGATCGATATGCACACGGACAGGATTCGCGAGCTCCTCGTGGGGGCAGGTGACTAGCTCTCCTGATGGCCTCTTGCGGAGACCGGGAGTGAGCCGGATAGAGGCACGGCCACGGAACCGGACGGTGCCCCCCTTGATAACTTCTCCCTTGACGGGCGAGGGGGCGTCCACGCTGGATGCAGCGTCGCGAATGGCGATGGCGCTCGTGTCAATCCCCAGATGGCCGGCGGCGGCAGCGGCGCTGGCAGCATGGGGGTCTTCGCTCCGGCCGTGATGGTCGTCTTCGCTCACTAGTAGGTCGTTTAGTCCAGCCTCGGCCAGCGGTTGCAGCCAGAGACGGGCGTCATCAGGTGAAGTGGCCCAGTAGGCGTTGCTAACGATTGACGTCTTCCAGCCCCGCGCCTGGGCCTGTCGCACTCCCTCCAGCAGTAGCCCGTAGTAGAGGAACGGTTCGCCACCCTCGAAGCAGATCGATTCCACCGAGCCCAGATCTTCGCCCTGGTCGAAGATGCGCCGCATCTGGTCCAGAGTCATAACACCGGACTGTTGCGGACTGCCCCACACGAAGCAATGCTCGCACTCCATTGTGCATCGATAGGTGAGGAGCAGGTGGAGCTCGCGCAAGAGTACCTTGCCGTCAGTTGCATTGAGGTCGTCGTCTACGATGTCGCGAGTCATTCTACCACGGCCCAACGCCCGGCCGTCGTAGCCGACGCCGCACACTGTTCATCATGGTGTGCACCAGAGGCGATGCACAGGGCCATTTGGGGTCAATCGACCAATCCTGAACTCTCGACATAACGCGCTACGTTGGCGCCGCGGCCGGATGTCGCGGTGGCGGTGCGAAGGCCATCCAGGCAGCGGCAAGCAGCAGTAGTGCGGCGTACGCCCAGAAGATACGGTCGTAGCTTCCCGACACGTCGTACGCTAGGCCGGCGAGCACCGGGCCTGTCGCGTTGAAGGCCATCTGCACCGGCGCGACGGCGCCCCGGATGCTCCCGAGCGATTCGCGTCCGAAGTATTCCGCGTAGATTGCCTGGAGCATCGTGACCGTCGAGCCGAAGACGAGGCCGTACCAGACCCCGTACGCGTAGGCCAGACCGGGGCTGTCCGCGTAGATCAGGAGTACGATGCCTGAGGCAGCGCCTGCTAGCGAAGTGGCGAACGTCCATTGGGCGCCGATGCGGCGCTGGACGAGACCGCTCAGTATGCCGCCGACGCCTCCGAACACTGCGAACGTGCTCACCACGCCAACCGCCGCGGTCGATGAGAGGCCTTGGTCCACGAGATGCGGCATCTGATGAAGGTTCACGGCTCCTCCAACTAAGAACATCTGGGACGTGGCCAGTGTGACGAACCAGAATGCGGGCGTTCGGAGCGCCTCGCGGAGGGTCCAGCGTGGTTCTGCGGATGATGGGTCGGCTTGGGGCATTTCCGCCACGTCGCTCGATGCGCCATCCGGTTTCATCCCCACGTCCTCCGGTCTCCGGTGGAGATACAGCAGGCTCGGCAGCACGGAGAGCGCCAGCACGAGCGCACCGAGCACTAACCAGACCATTCGCCAGTTGCCGACCAGCAGGATCATCTGCACAGCGATTGGCAGAATGGCCATGCCCGCCCGGCTTCCGAGGAGCATGATGCCGAGCGCGAGACCGCGATTCTTGATGAACCAGTTTGACGTAGCGACTGTTGCGCCCAAGCTTGTTACACCGGTAGCAGTCGCCCGGCCCGTGCCGTAGACGATATAGAACCACCACAGGCCGGGCGTCAGCGCGAGAGCGAGGAGACACACTCCCATGACCGCGCCGCCCGCTGCGGTCACGAGCCGAGGGCCTTGCCTGTCGAGCACATGGCCAACGAGCGGTGAGAGGACAGCGCCTCCCACGCTGCCGATCGCCGCGGCCGCCGAGATCGTCGCCCGGTTCCAGCCGAATTCGTCGCCCAGCGGCTCGATAAGGACGCCGAGGACGGGGTTGAAGAAGCTGACCTGACAGAAGGTCACGGTGGCCGCTACGCCGACGATGACCCAGCCGTAGAACGGACGCGACTCAGCCCTCACGGATATGTCCTTGAGTGGTTTAATGTGAGCACGTGCTGTTCGACGTGTCCCAATCCATGCTTACAATAGCACCTGAAGCGGACAACGTGGGGAGCCGGTCGTGACAGTGGACGCGGGCCAGTTGGCTCTTTTGCCAAGGCCGTGCGAACGAGCACCGACCCGCTATGATCTACGGCGAAGCGGAGGGAATGCGATGATCCGGCGCTGCGATGACGATGACTTCGAAATCATCTACGAGATCATCAATGACGCTGCCCGGGCGTATGACGGCATCATCCCGGCTGACCTCTGGAGTGAGCCCTACATGTCCCGGGACGAACTTCGGCGTGAGATCGCTGATGAGGTGGTGTTCTGGGGATGGCAGGAGGGCGGTGACCTGGTCGGCGTAATGGGGATACAAGACGTGCAAGACGTGACCCTCATCCGGCACGCCTACGTCCGTACAGCGAAGCGAAACAAAGGCATTGGAGGAAAGCTGCTTGCTCAGCTACGCGGGCAGACGTCGCGGCCCGTGCTTGTCGGCACGTGGGCAACGGCCGCCTGGGCGATTCGCTTCTACGAGAATCGCGGCTTTCGGCTCGTTACCGAGGAAGAGAAGGACCGGCTGCTGGAGAGATACTGGTCCGTGCCGCGCCGGCAGATTGAAACATCCGTGGTCCTGACGAATTAGCGCCGTCCCTACTCCTCGCCGAGCTCCTTGGCTTCCTGCCTAGCCCTTTCCGCTTCCTCATCCCTGCCCAGGCTGCTCAGGAGGATGGCCAGATTGTTGAACGAATCCACCAGGTCGGGGCGGAAGACGTCGGGCCATGCCGCGGCGAGGTCGCGATAGATGTCTGCGGCCTCCTGCGCCGCTTCCAGCGCCTCGTCGTGCTTGCCCAGGTTGCTCAGGTGGCCGGCCAGGTTATTGAGGGACGCTGCCAGCTCGGGGCGGAAGACGTCGGGCCGGGCCGCGGCGAGGTCGCGATAGATGTCCGCGGCCTCCTTCGCCGCTTCCAGCGCCTCCTCGCGCCTGCTCAAGTCGCCCAGGCGGTTGGCCAGGTTGTTGAGGGACCTTGCCAGGTCGGGGCGGAAGGCGTCGGGCCGGGCCGCGGCGAGTCTGCGACAAATGTCCGTGGCCTCCTGCGCCGGTTCGAGCGCCTCCTCGCGCTTGCCCAGGTCGCTCAGGAGGTTGGCCAGGTTGTTGAGGGACTTTGCCAGGTCGGGGCGGAAGGCG
>JAJCYW010000010.1 GCA_029262675.1 Chloroflexota bacterium
TAGCGTCTACACGGCGCACCAGACCGACGCCGGCCCCGTCCTGAAGGTCACCGTCAACTCGGTGGGCAACACCGACGACGGCGGCTGCGGCGGCGCACCCAACGCCGGCTCCGGCGACTGCACGTTGCATGAGGCAATCGATGTGGTCAACGAAGGCAAGGCCGACGAGATCAACTTCCATAAGACCGTCTTCTCCAAGGCGTCGCCGGGAGTGATCCAGATCGACCAGGGCGACTTTGTCGAGTACGACGGCGGCAACTGCCTGCCGCCAATCGAGCGTGATGTGATCATTGATTCGTCGAACACCGGCGTCATCCTGGACGGCGACGCCGACGACGACCTGATCGCCATCGACTGCTCGGACATCACATCTGTGGATCCTACTTTCGATGACGCCAACCGTGAAGGTGTGATTCAGGTCGACGCCAGCCACAACGGCTTCGACTTCACCCTCATCGGTGGCAAGAACTTCATCATCCGGGAGTTCGATGGTGAGACGGACGGCATCCACCTCAGTGGCTGCTTCGACGACTGCGACGACGCTGACTACTACAGCTTCGGCGACGTCACGATCAACGGCTACATCTTCGACGACGGCGACGCCGGCGAAGATGACGAACTAGACAGTGAAGACGGTATCGACATCGACGAGACGTGGAACGTCTTCAACGTCAACATCGATAATGTCGACATCATTGCGGACGACGACGGCATCGAAATCTCGACGAACGACAACTTCCCCGACGACGTCAAGATGAGCGACAACCTCGTCAACGTCACTGGCAGCCGCATCATTGGTGAAGACGATGAAGATGGCGGCGGTGACGGCGTTGAGATATCTTTTGAGTGCTCCGACGCGGACGGCTGCTCGGTCAATGGCAAGATCACGGCCAACGTCAGCGACAACGATTCCATCACCTCCTTTGGTGGTGACGCGGTCGACATCGAGTTTGCGGATGACGGCGATGACGGCACGCTCGGCGGCGCCGCCATGAACGTCATGGTCAATAGCAACCGCAAGCTGCACGGCGGCGACGGCGGCGGCGACAACGCGGTCGAGATCGACATCGATTCGGACGGCGGCGACGTCAACTCCGGTTCGGTCGAGATCGACGTGCAGGTGAACGGCAACGGCTTAATGGACTCCGAGGGCGACGACGCGGTCGAGATCGATATCGAAGCCTGCTGCCCGGGTAGCCACAGCACCAGCACCGTTCAGGTCAACGACAACGACGACATGATCGGTGACGAGGACGGCGTAGACATCGAGGTTGACCTCGGCTGCGGCGACGGCAACGACAGCACCGTCAACGTCAACGGCAACGGCAGCATCGAGGGCCAGGGCAACGGCGGCGGCGACGGCGTCGAGGTCGACGTCGACGTCGGCGAGATCGCCACGGGCTGCCCGGACGCAGGCCCGGACGTGGAGTCTGACGACGGCCACAGCCTGATTACGGTCAACGACAACGAGCGCATCGACGGCGGCGACAGCCAGGGCGTCGACATCAACGCGGACGTCGGCTCCGATGACGGCTCCGGCGACGACAACACCAACATTATTGAGGTGAACGGCAACGGCCGCATCGACGGCGAGGACGAAGGTGTCGAGATTGATGCCGACGCCGGCGCCCAGACCGGCGACGACGCCGACGAGAACACGATTCTCATTACAGTCGCAAACAACGATGACATCACGGGCAACGACGACGAAGGTGTCGACATCAGCGCCGACAGTGGCGTCGAGTCCGGCCCGAACAGCCTGCCGGGCGGTGACGGCACCGACGGCGACGAGAACAGTTCGACGGTTAACATCCTCGACAACGGCAACATCGAGGGTGGCGACGATGACGGTATCGAGATCGACATCCAGGCCGGTGGCGGCAACGTCAGCAGCCGCGCCAACGCCAACGAGGTCAACATCACCGGCAACGGCGAGATCATTGGTCGCGAGGACTCCGCCGGAGACGGCATCGATGTCGACTTCGAGGTCTGCTGTGACGAGGCGAACACGAACACGCTGCTGATCGCAGAGAACGGCGACATCATCGGCCGCAACGACGATGGCATCAACCTAGACTTCTGCTGTAGCACCAACATCGTGACGATTCTGAACAACCAGACGATCCGCGGTAACGGCGGCGACGGAATCGACTACGACGTCGACTTCTGGAGCGACAACCTCGCCAACGGCAGCAGCGACCCCTGCCCGCAGGAGTGTGGTGTCTTCAGTTCGATCAACTTCCTGCTGATTGAGGGCAACAACATCTTCAACAGCGAAGAGAACGGCATCCAGATCTGCTGCGGCGCGTTCCAGTACCCGACAGACGCCGGGCGAGACGACACGCCGGCAGGCAAGAGCATCATCCAGAACAACCAGATCCACCACAACCGCGACCACGGCATCCTGATCAA
This sequence comes from Chloroflexota bacterium, assembly GCA_029262675.1. Lineage (GTDB taxonomy): Bacteria > Chloroflexota > Dehalococcoidia > DSTF01 > RBG-16-68-14 > JADFKB01. The sequence goes on from JAJCYW010000010.1 coordinate 2,413, forward strand.
TAGTTCGTCAGGCCTGAACATCCAGTACAACGACATCTACGAAAACGGCGACGACCCGGGTCTGGATGGCGGTATCGAGATCGACAGCGAAAGCATTCCGGACTTCGTCCAGGGCAACGTCGTAGTCCAGGCCGTCATCGACGACATCGGGGCGAACCAGAACCGCATCAGCCAGAACAACATCTGGGACAACGTCGGCATGGGCATCGAGCTGCTCGGCGACACGAACGCGGACGCCGACGGCGACCACGACATCGGTTGCGTCTTCTTCGCATCCATCGCGTCCCCGAACGACTGCCTGCCGTTCCCGAAGATCACGACGCAGTTTGGCGACAAGCTGGTAGGTACCGCCTGCTCGCTCTGCCTCGTCGAGGTCTTCTGGGTCGACGAGGACCCGGCGGACCAACTCCCGCTGGCCGTACGCCAGCACGGTGAGGCCCGCACATTCTTCGATGACAAGACGGTCGCGGTTAGCGGCCTGGCGGACGTTGACGGCGACTGGTCGGTAGACATGCCGTGTGACCTCGGTCCGGGCGCGTTTACGGCCACGGCCACGGACAAACTGAAGAATACGTCCGAGTTCGCGGCGAACTTCGTGACGCTGGGCACGGGTTCCTGCGCCACACCGACGCCGCTAGCTACCGACACGCCGACCCCGGCGCCTGCGACGGACACCCCGGTGCCGCCGACAGACACGCCGGTGCCAGCAAAGGTCTGTGGTGACATCAACAGCGACGGAGACGTCAACAGCATCGACGCCTCGCTGGTCTTCCAGTACAAGGCAGGATTCCTGACGACACTGCCGAACGAGTCAAGCGCGGACGTCAACAACGACGGAGCGATCACCAGTGTCGATGGCGCGCTCATCCTTCAGGTAGGCGCGGGCTTCATCGATGGCAGTGCCTTGACCTGCCCATAGGCAGGTGCGGGGTAGCTAGAGGAGCTACGCGCGAAGGCGCGCGGAGAAAACGAAGAGCACGTAAGGAAAGGAAGAACCGGTAATGAAGGGAATCAAGGGACTAAGGTTCGGAATGCTAGGAGCGGCGGCCATAGCTGTCGCAGTCATCGGCGGTCTGCTTATCGCCGGCACCGCGGCCGCCCAAGGTGGCGCGACGCTAACAGTCAGCGACGGCTCGGCAGCGCCGGGCGAGGAAGGCGACGTGAGCCTGGACGCCGGCTCTGTGGGCGACCCGGGCTTGGGCGCCTGGACCGTCGACATCGCCTACGACACCAGCGTGATTACCGCCGTGGACTGCTCGGCTGAGCAGGGCGGCGTCTGCAACGCTGAGTTCGCGGCCGATATGGTCCGCATCACCGGCGCGAGCGCCGGCGGCCTTGACGGCGACACGACCCTTGGCGGCGTCACGTTTGAGTGTGGCGCAGACGCAGGGTCCAGCGATTTGACGCTGACCGTCAACGTCTTCGCGGACGCCACCATCGGCGACCCGCAGGACATCGACCCCACGATTGTCAACGGCACGTTCGAGTGTGAGGCGGCAGCGCCTGACCCGACCGTCGTCGTCGACGGTCCGGTTGTCGGTACCGGCCTCGGCGCGGACAGCGGTAGCAGCTTCGGCTGGCTAGTCGCTCTGTTCGCAGTCGTGGGTACGGCCGGCCTGGTCGTTGGCTTCGGCGCACAGCGCAGCCGCTAGTCAAGAAACCGTAGCATAGGCTACGCGTAACACAGGTTACAGCGAAGGTCCCCCAGCAATGGGGGGCCTTCGTGCGTCCGTCGCGTGTCTATCGCGCGACCATCGCCCTGTCTGGGCAACGGCGCGCAGACCCTTTTCGAAGCGTAGGGAATACCATCTACCGAGAGTAGGGATAACCCGTAGATCAAGCATTGGGCGGCCTTCGGAGGACGAAATTCACTAGATACGAATCGCATCTGGCGGACGGGCCCGGTGAACCGGCGCGATTGCGCCATTCCGCTTGACTGATCAGGCGCGTATACCGATTTGGACACCTGGGGAGTTTGACACAAGGCATGACGTTGCCCACAATGAGTGTTGAATTGGTAAAGCGCACAGGTAGTATCCGTTGCAGACAGGCAGCGCGTCCCGCGTAGCCTACATACTCACGGAGGAGGCTAAAAGTGAAGATGATAGGAAGTCAGAGCGGGAGCGCCCTGCGCACCCAAGCGCTACGAGTAACGCTGCTGGCCGTCATGGCCGTCTTCGCCTTTGGGCTGCTGGCCATCCTGGCCAACAATGCAGGGGCGGTCACGGTCACCGTAACCGTCAACAGCACCGACAACACGGATGACACGTCATGCGACCCGCTGACGGTTTCAACCGACTGCACCCTGCATGAGGCGATCGACGACGCCAACAACGGCGGCGCCGACATCATCAAGTTCGACCCCGGCATCTTCAACTCGGGGACGATCGACCTCTCCAGCGGAGCGGGAGCGCTTCCGGAGATTAAGGTCGAAATCAGTATCGACTTCAGCAACACCAGCGTCGTCCTTGACGGCAACGACGATGCTGGCGTCGATTGGGGCCTGAAGGTCAACGCGAGCCACAACGGCTTCGACTTCGAGATCAAGGGCGCCAGCGACTTCCTCATCAGGGAGATCGACAACGGCGTCAGCGCCGGCGACGGCATCTTCGTCTGCGGCGAGGTCGCCCCTGGTGATGGCTCCTGTGACGACTTCAACCTCGGGACAGTGTCCATCAATGATGTCACCATCGAAGACGTGAGGGACGACGGTATCCGCATCGAGGGCACCAACCTGCTCGATATTTCCGTCACAGGCAGCGACATCGATACCGTCACCGGCTTTGGAGACGACGCTATCGCAATGATTGCGCACGGCGACCAGCTCTTCGTGACACCGCTGATCATCGACACCGGCATCAGCGTGAGCGGCAACACCATCAACGGCGACAGCGATGGCGTCAGCATCGACATCTGCGATGTCACCCCCTGCGACCTGGCCAGCGACGTCGCGGTCAGCGTCAGCGACAACGGCAACATCACCGCCGACGGTTGCGACGCCGTCTACATCGATCTCAGAATCGAAGACGCCGCGCCGCTCAGCACGGTCACCTACGACATCAACAACAACGGCAACATTACTGCCGCCTCTAGCGCCTGTGACGGCATCGACGCCAACATCGATATCGATGACGGCGTCGCCGCCGCAAACACCATGATCACGGCCACCGTCAACGTCATCGGCAACGGCAACATCTCTGCTCTCGAAAGCGCCGACGACGCCGTTGAGCTCGACGAGCTCGACATCTGCTGCGGCACCAGCTCCAGCACCGTGATGGTCACCGTCAAGGACAACGGCGATATCACGGGCGAAAGAGACGGCGTCGACGTCGAGGTCGAGGTGGGCGAGGGCAGCAGCAATTCGAGCATCATCAAGGTCATGGACAACGGCAACATCCATGGCGAAGAAGAGAACGGCGTCGACATCGAGAGCGATGCCGGCACGCAGTTCAGCGATGGCATTGACTCCAACAACAACCGCAGCGAGGTCACCATCAGCGGCAACGGCAACATCACCGGCGAATGGGAGGCCGTCGACGTCTGGAGTATGGCGGGCATCGATTACACCACCGCCAGCAGCGACGAGACGGCGAACGGCAACACCAGCATCGTCACCGTTGGCGGCAGCAGCCCGGCCGACGGCAACGGCCACATCAGCAGCGTCGACGACGAGGGCGTCTACATCAACAGCGAGGCCGGCAACCGGACCTGCTGCACGTCTACCGGGGACGTTGGCAACAACAACACCAGCACTGTCACCGTCGGCAACAACGGTGACATCACCGGCTCCACTGATGCCGGCAGTGAGGACGACGAGGGTATCGCCGTATTCAGCGATGCCGGCATCGAAGACGGGGGCACGGCGGACTTCAACAAGAGCACCGTCACCGTCAGTGACAACGGCGACATCACCGGCCACGGCAGCTCCAGCGACGAGGGTGTAGACATCGATACCTTCGCCGGGGCCGAGGACGACGGCGGCGCCGACAACAACACCAGCACGGTCACCGTCAGCGACAACGGCCACATCCGCGGCCTGCCCGGCGACGGCGACGACGGCGGTGATGGCGTCGAGGTAACCGCTAACGCCGGCGTCCCCGACGACACCGGTGACGGCGACGAGAACGCCAGCACGATCACCGTCAGCGGCAACGCCAGTATCTCCAGCACCAGCGACAACGCAGTCTATCTGGACGCCGAAGTCGGCGGTAGCACGGCAGGCAGCGAGGACAACAGCAGCGTCATCAGCGTCACCGGCAACGGCGACATGACTTCAACCGACGGCGATGCTGTCGAAATCGACACCACGCTCTGCTGTGACGCGGCCAACACGAATATGGTGACCGTCAGCGACAACACCGGCGACATCGCCGCAATCGACACCACGGGGGGCGCTAGGGACGGCATCGACATCGGTCTCTCCAGCACGGTCAACACCGTTGACATCAAGGACAACGCCGGCACCATCACGGGCGACGGCCCTGGCGGGGACGGCATCCATATCACGATGACGGACGACCCGGATAACGACGCCACCGTGACCATCAGCGGCAACACGGTCTCGAACAGCGAGGACGACGGCATCGACATCTGCTGCGGCGACTTCAGCGGCAGCCAGATCACCGACAACGTCATCAGCGACAACGGCGACGCCGGCGTCGTCCTCGGCGACGGCCCGGACGACACGGATGGCGTCAAGATCGGTCCCGCCAACACCATCTCTGGCAACGGCGGGCCGAGCGGCATCGATATCCTCGACGCCGGCTCCGATGGGAACACCATCACCCAGAACAGCATCTTCGATAACACGGACCTCGGCATCGACTTGGGCGCGGACGGCGTCACCCTGAATGACGCCTTTGACGCGGACGCCGGCCCGAACCAGGAACTCAACTTCCCGGTGATCATCGGGATCTTCACCAAGAAGCTGGCCGGAACGGCGCCCCCGGGCTCCACGGTGGAGATCTTCGAGGCGGACAACACACCGCCGGACCAGGACAACCATGGTGAGGGCAGGACGTTCATCGTGGACGGCATAGCTGATGCAGGCGGAAACTTCACTATCGGCCTCCCCTGTGGCTTGACAGCGGGCATCTTCTTGACCGCCACCGCCACGGACACGTCTGGCAACACCTCAGAGTTCTCAATGAACTTCGGGCCGCTGCTAGTGCCCAACCCGTGCCCGACGGCAACGGCGACGGGCACGCTGACTCCAACACCGACGGACACGCCGACGAACACGCCGACGGGAACGCCGCCAACCGCGACGAGCACGCCGACGAATACGCCGACGCACACGCCGACGGACACGCCAACGGACACGCCGACGGACACGCCGACGGGGACACTGACGCCGACGACTACGCCGACGATTACGCCGACGGCGACGCCGGTTGCCGCGACGGCCACGCCGGTACCTGCGACGAGCACACTGGTTCCGGCGACGGCGACGAACACGCCGGTGCCCGCGACGAACACACCGACGAACACGCCCATCATCCCGGCGACGCCGGGGAACACGTATGGTGACGTGAACAAGGACGGTCAGGTCAACGCCATCGACTCGCAGTTGATCCTGCAGGCGGAGGCGGGCTTCATCACGCTGGCGCATCCGAAGAACGCGGATGTGAACCGGAACGACGTGGTGAACAGCGTAGACTCGTCCCTGATCCAGCAGTTCATTGCACGTCTGATACCGAGCCTGCCGACAGCCTAACGGCTCGGTACGCACCAAACGCACAACGGAGGCCCCCACAAGGTGGGGGCCTCCGTTCGTTCTCCGCGCAGCCGGTCGGCGGTTCGTAGGGGACCGTAACGGCGCGGGGCCGCCTTCTATTCTCCACCGTGGCCACGCGGCAGCAACGATCACGTAAGGCTTCCCCCTGACCTCGTGCGCCCCTACCCAAAATAGGGGTTTCACCTATGCGGCCCCTAGGGAGTTCCCTTATAGGGGAAGCATCCTATCCTCCGTACGATTCGTTCATAGCCAACAGGGCGCTCCGGCAGGCCTGCGACATGGAAGGGTCCCGGAAGTGCATACAAGGAAGTGAGGTTGGTTGCAGATGAACGAACGCACCACACTGGCCACGCGCGCCATCGCGGCGGTAGCGGTCGCACTTGCCGTATGCGCCGGCATTCTGGTCACCAACGTCTCCGCGCAGCAGGCGTCCGTGAGCGTCGGCTCCAGCAGCGCCGCGGTTGGCGGTGAAGCGAGCGTCACGGCCACGGCGCTGGGCATCACGGCCCCCGGGCTCGGCGCCTGGACGCTCGACATTACGTACGACACCGCGCTGCTGACGGCGCTCGCCTGCATTCCAGAACAGGGCGGCGTCTGCAACCCGATGTTCGACTCGAACGTCGTCCGCATCACGGGCGCCAGCGCGTCCGGTATCGAGGGCGACAATTCGTTAGGGTCGATCACGTTCCGCTGTGACGCTGCGGGCACGAGCGCTCTGGACCTAGCGATTGTACTCATCGTAGACGCCACGATCGGCGACCCGCAGTTCATCACCGCCACCGCCTCGGATGGCAGCATCGAGTGCGGCGCCGCGACCCCGGTGCCGCCGACTGCGACACCGCTGGCCAGCGGGGACGGCACGTTCGATTGCTCGGACTTCACCAACCAGGAGACGGCCCAGGTCATTCTGGAGGCCGACCCGACGGACCCGAACAACCTGGACCCGGATGTGGACGGCGTGGCCTGTGAGGAGCTGCCTCCGCGCGGCACAGCGCCCGTCGACGGCTTCCCGACGGTCGGTACTGGCGGAGACGCCGATCCCAGCACTGGACGCATGGTGCGCTGGCTAACGGCGGCCCTCGCGGGCGTCAGCCTGGCCGGCCTGGCATCGATCGCCGTGCTGTGGACGCGCGCGACGCGGCCCGTCGGCGAGCGCATCTTCCGCCGCTAGCGATAGCGAGGTGCGGTAGCCGCCCGGCGGCATCTCGCACTGAATAGTTCAAGGGGAAGGGGCCTCCCGGATTCGTCCGGGGGGCCTTTACTCGTGGGTGACTGCCGGCGGCGCCGCGGGTTCAGGGGTGAGGCTCTCAATGAATTCGCGCACGGCCGGGATCATGACTTCCAGGGGGAAATCGCTGTGCGCGGCGCCCGGCAGCGTGACGAACCGTTTCGGCTCAGGCGCCAGCTCGTAGAGCCGCTGTCCCATCTGGTAGGGCACCGTGTCGTCCGCGTCGCCGTGCATCACCAGCAACGGCACGGGCAGGTGCGGAATCTTGGCTGCAGAGTTGTATCGCGTCCGCGGCAGCCACGGCAGCAGCGTCAGTAGCGCCTTCAGGCGCGGCAGCCGCTCCACCATCATGTCGCGCACGGAGGTGTACGGCGCGCGGAGTACCAGTCCGGCGCACGGCTCCCGCAGCGCCAGATCGACGGCGATGCCGGTACCGAGCGAAAAGCCGTAGCACACGATGCGCATCGGATCGATCTCTGGACGCTGGTGGAGCGCGCCCAGCGCGGCCGCGGCATCCAGATACGTGCCGCGTTCTGTCGGATCGCCGCGGTTCTGACCGAAACCGCGATAGTCGAACACGAAGAAGCGGCAGCCCAGCCCCCGCACGAATCCACCGAAGCGCTGCGCGACATCCTCCGTCGCCCACATATCGCTGGAGTTGTAGTTCGTCCCGTGCATGAAGAGGACAGTCGCGGGGTCGTTACCGCCTTTGAACAGCCAGCCCTCCAGCTCCAGCCCGTCGGCCGTCCAGAACGGTACGCGCTCGAACGGCACGCTGGTCGCCTCCGGCACGCCATCGGTGTGCGGCCCGGTGCGGTAGACGTTGCGCCGCAGGAGCCATTCGAACGCATACGTGGCCGCGACGGGCGGCAGCGCGAATAGCGCGAGCGTGCGGAGGCCGGACCGAAATCCCATGACGAAGGCATCCTAGCAGAACGGGACGTGAGCGCACGCGCGGGCGTACGGGCGCGCTATCATGTGCGCGATTCTGGCGAGAGGGCATGGGCGGGCGCTTACCGGATTCCCCGTGCTCTTTAGCCTCATCGGTTCGCGACCGATCATATATCTGGGAAGGAGTTCCCAGGCATGGCTGATCGCGGCGAGAGGGACCATCGCCAGAGACTGCAGGAGGTCGCATCGCATGTCCGGCGATGAAGTGTTTCAGTTTGTCGCTGCCGTGATCGGCGTTTCGATCGGGTTGGGTGCGCTGCTGCTCTTGGCGACGTATTCCGTCTACAGCGTGTGGCAGCTATTTCATCGCGCCAAGGACGCGTCGCTCGCCGCCGGCAGGGCATCGCTCACCGTCGAAGAGCTGGCGCGCCGTATGAGCGAGCGGCGCGATTCGTCGCCGGCTGAAGCGAGCCGGTTCGCTGAGTTGCACGGGGAGGCGGCGACGCTGATCCAGCAACAGCAGCAGCTACAACTAATGGCGCGCGGACTACTGGACAGCATGGCGGCGGAGACGAGCGATCCAGGCATCGCGCTCGAAGAACTCGAGGCGACGACGAATCGCCTGGAAACGACGGTGAGCGAAATGGCGACATCGCTGGCGAACCTGATCAGCCTGCTTGAGCGACAGAGGGAGCGCTAATGACCGCGAACGAAGACACGAAAGACACGACTATTGCCCGCCCCGCCCCGCTGACGGCGGAGTCGCTGCTGGAACCGCTGCTGGCTGTTCACAGCGCTCCAACGGTAGCCTGGTTGGCCGATGCCTCCGCCACGGCTGCTGAGCGCGGTCTGGGCGCGCTCTACAGCCTGCTCTGCCTGCCAACGGGGCAGTCCGGGCGGCTGCGGGTCGCGAAGCCGGCTTCCGGAGTTCAGGTGCGCAATCTTGCGCGTCTGAGCCAAGCGATCGAATCGGACGTCGTCGGTATCAAGGTGGACGCGGCGGGGAATGAATACGTCGCGCGGGCGATGGAACAGGGCCACGTCGTCGCCGTCGAGAGCCTGCGCGATGTGCTCTCACTGCGGGCCAGCGGTGTCGAGAAAGGCCAGCGCGCGCTGGGCGTCTCCGGGGTTTGGCTGCTGCCGCTGTACTGGAACGGCAGCAGCGTCGGCCTGCAGATCGTGCTAATGGGGCCTGGGGCGGCCGTCGCTCCGGTCGAAGCCGAACTGCTCGGACGCCACGCCGCTGTCGCGCTCGCCAACCTGCGCGAACTGCAAGAGGGCCGCAAGAGCGGCGACGTGGATTCCGTACGCTGGATTTACGACGAGCGCCGCTTCCGCGAAGAGCTGGAGCAGGAGACCAGACGCGCCCACCGGCACCAAAGGCCACTCTCCATGCTCACGCTCCGCATCCTCAACCTGGACGAGCTGTACCGGCGTTACGGCCGCTTCCTGGCAGAACGCGTCCAGCGCCAGGTAGCTGCCATGCTGGACACAGCGTTACGAGACACCGATTTCCTCGGCTCTTCCGCCAAAGAAGGCTTCGCGACGATCCTTGTGGAAACTGACGCTGTCGGCGCCGCGAGAGCGAAGGATCGGCTGCTGGATGGGCTGCAGAGCATGAAGCTGGAGAACACGGAACTGCCCAGCCTCAATCTGCAACTCGCCTGCGCGACCGCAACGCTGGCCGAGGATGGGGAGAACGCGGAAGAGCTGCTGGCAGCGGTGACGGCTCGAATGGAAGAGCAGGACGCCGTTCAGCAGGACGTGGCGGCGGCCGGATAATCTTCTACAGCGCGGCCACTGCGGCCCGCGCCGTCCGTCCAGTGGTGGGTTGACCGGGAGTGGTTTCGCGCCTATGCCGCTGAGCCGGACTCGAACGTGAGGGTGACTATGGCCTGTGATTCGTCGCCCAGGTGGTTGCGGAGGCTGGAGATCACGGCGTCCCGGACGCCTTCCGGATCAGACGAATCGTTGACCCACAGCTTCAGGGTGGCCTGGCGGCCGTCGTAGTCCAACAGCGCCACGTCCAGCACCGCCGGATTCTCGCTCACGGAGCCATCGACGGCCTTCAGATCGAGCGACCCGGTCCTGCTCGCGACCTCTAGCCGCAAGCAGCTATTGGAGGACGGCCCGAAACGCTGCTCGGCTTGCTGGGGAATCTCTTCCGCGGGCGCGGTCTCATTTTCAGGCGCGCCGTTATCATCTTCCGGCGCGTCCTGATCGGCCGCGCTCGTGCTAACCGGCGTTGCCAGTGCGTCATCCGGCGAGCCAGCGTCTTCGGCACGTAGAACCGTGTCCGGGGAATCGTACGCGTCTTGCGGGGCAGTGTCGGGTACGGGAGGGACCGGCACGGAGCGCAGGCCCGTCAGCGGCGTGTCGGCGCCCGTCGACGTATCGAGTTGCTGGCGGGCGCGCGTCATCGCCGCTTCCATCTCGTGGACCACGCGGTCCAGTGTCGTGAACTGCGGGAGGGCGCGACGGATGATGGCGACGGAGCGTCCGGCCTGGAGCAGGGCGTCGTCCAGCGTGGCGAGGGCGTCATCGAGCTCCTGCGCGAGCGTCGCGTTGTCGTTGTTGTTGGCGTGTAGCGGCATCCGCTGCCTCCTTGCGCTCATCCTTCGGCGCCTCGTATGTACATAGAGTATCGCTGGCATCCACGGGGAGACGGTATAGGCGAACTCCTGATCCGCGACGGGGGAAAACCACGACAACGAGCCCGCAGGCCCGCAGGCTCGACGGCGCACTTCGCGGTTGTTACCATGGCCTGGCGATTTCAAGGAGGAGTGCCGACGTGGAGATTGAGCTCTACGCCTCAGACCCGTTCACGGAGAAGAAGGACGAACTGCTGTCTCGTTTCAGCAGCGACTACCGCTTTCAGAAGGGCGACGAGATATACGTCCACGGGAGTGGTGGGCGGCCGCTCAAGGTCCGCCTGATCGATGTCCGTGTCCACGTGCAAGAGGACGGCCGGCTGACGGCTGAAATGCTGGCGCTCAAGCTGTGAGGAGCAAGGATGAAGCCCAACGACGAACACGAAAAGATCATCCGCGAAGAACAGATCGCCGTGATGTCCACGGTGCGCAAAGACGGCAGCGCGGCGCTTGCGCCCATCAACTATGCCTACGATGACGGTCGCTTCCTGGTCTCGACCACGAAAGACCGAGCCCGCTACCACAACATCCGCCGCAACCCCAGCGTCACGCTCTGCATCGTCCAGGCCGGCGGCCGTCCCTACGTCACCGTCTTCGGCCGCGCCGAAATCGAAGAGACCGACATCGTGGACGGCACCGCGAAGATCTTTCGCCGCATGTCGGACCGTCCCGTGCCGGACAATTTCGCCGATGTGCTGCGGCAGCAGAAGCGCGTGCTAATCACGGTCACGCCGGAGCGTTTCGTCCCCTAACGGGCCGGCGGCCGCGTGGGAAATTCCCCGAAGGAGACGTAGATGACAGAAGACATCGGCCTGTTTGAGGCGATCTTCAGTCAGCGTGCGATTCGCAAGCTGAAGCCGGACCCGGTCTCGGACGAGTTCGTCCACAAGCTGATCGAGGCGGCGACCAAGGCGCCCAGCGGCGGCAACCGCGAACCGTGGGCCTTCGTCGTGGTGCGGGATGAGGCCGCGAAGCAGAAGATCGGCGCCTGGTACCTACAAGCCTGGAACGCCATCTACGGCCAGATCGATCCGGACGACGGCCCGCTGCCAGCCTCCCTAGGGCGCGTGTATGGGGCCGCGAAGCACCTGGCGCACCACCTCAGCGAGGTGCCGGTGATGATCATCGTCTGCCTGCGTGGTGCACCACCGGCCGGCAGCAGCCACGCAGCCGGCGCATACGGCTCCATCTATCCGGCGGTGCAGAACCTGCTGCTCGCCGCGCGAGGCCTCGGCCTCGGCGCGTCTCTCACCACGCTGCACAAGATGCACGAGCAGGACGTGAAGGCGCTGCTCGGCATTCCGGAGTCCGTCGAGACGATCGCGCTCGTACCGGTCGGCCATCCGATTGGCCGCTATGGTCCGACGACCCGTCGGCCCGTGGAAGAGGTCACGCACTTCGAGCGCTGGGACGACACGAAGACCTAAGCTCCCCCACATTCCCCAGAGAGTAGCCGTGCAGTACGTGATTGGCGCGTGCTCGTAGATGTCACTGCGCGCCCGATCATGCCGGTTCCTGTAGGCAAATATTTGCACCCACTAGGGTGTGCCGGAGAGGCGCTTGTAGGAAATCTCCGATAGGAACTCGCTTCATCTGCCCCGATACTGGCTACATCGACACCCACAGCCGCCGGCAGGCAGAGCGCTCGCCAGTTGCCAATCAGTACGAGGTGCAGTGTGCCCCTTTCCAACGCCAAGAAGACCCCCCGTGCGGCCAGGCCGAAGGCCGCGCCGAAGCGGGCCGCCGCGCCGAAGCGGGCCAAGATCACGAAAACTGCGATGGCAACCAACGTCACGGAAAGCTCGCAGGCGGCGGAACCGGAAGGGGACAAGTTCTACCTCAGCAGCGATCTCACCGAGGTTGTGCAGGACTACATGCCGCTGGTGCGGCATGCGGTCAACCGGATCGCTGTCGGGTCGTCCAGTGCGGGCATCCTGCAGTACGAAGACATGCTCAGCTACGGCACGCAGGGCCTAATCGAGGCGTTTCACGCGTACGATCCCGGGCGCGGCGCAAAGTTTTCGACGTACGCGCTGCCGCGCATTCGGGGCGCCATCCTCGATGCCCTGCGCGCCGCCCATCCGCTGCCGCGCTCGCTGCAGAAGTTCTCGAGCGATATGGAGCAGGCCAGCGCCAGCTTGCGCGTCACCCTGGGCCGCACGCCGACGAAGGCTGAAGTGGCGAAGGAGATGGGTCTCACCCAGGCGGAATTCCTGAACACCATGCGCACCAGCAGCATCCGGGTCGTCTCGCTCGATGGCTTGGCAGATACGGCCGTCAGCGGCAATACGGAGAAGCTTTGGGAAATGGCCGACGAAGACCCCGGCGTCGACCCAGACTCAATGGCGCAGGACACGATGGTCCGCAAGCTGCTCCATGAGGCCGTCGATACGCTCCCGGATCGGGAGAAGACGATTGTCAACCTTTACTACATCCGTTCGCAGTCCCTGAAGAGCATTGGGAAAGCGTTGGGCATCTCGGAATCGCGGGCCTCCCAGCTACGCCACCGGGCCATTCGCCGGCTGCGCACGGCACTCAACGAAGAGCTGAGCGACGCCGCCTAGATACCGCCTCGAACAAGCTCCCGCGCGCGCCGCCGCGCACGCTACGCTGGCGGCGTCTCTGTCTCTGGAGCACGGACACCCCAAAAATCAGGACTGTCAGGCTACCTGCTAAGGGCTTCCCTGAAGGTCGCGCTCGCCGAATCGCGCTAGCCTGACGGAATGAGTCGGAACAAGCGTCCGCGCGTAGCATTGCTTGGCCACGGCGCCCAGGCCGACCGCTGGGCCTGCGCTCTGGCTGGACGCGCCGACGTGCGTCCGCTCCCGGATCAGCTCCAGGAGCGGACTACAACGGTCGATGCCGTCATCCTGGCTCCAGGCACAATCGACGCGTTCCTGCGCGCCAGAGAGGCTCTCGTGGCCGGTCTGCCGGTGCTGTACGCGGCGCCGTTCCACCTCAGCCCCTGGCAGGCGAACGTGCTGGCCCACGTCAGCCGCCGTCAGAATCGAATCCTGCGCTTCGTAGAACCGTTCCGCTATCGACGGGGCTTCGCGTTCATGCAGCGGCTGCTACGCGGCCGCGAGCCGTTCTGGCGGCCTCTCTACCTACGCTCGCAGTGCATCGTGACACGGAGCGAAACCGTTCGATTGGACGATCTGGCCACGGAAGAGCTCGCCGTGTGCGACCGGCTGCTGGACGGCCTGCCCACGCACGTTGTCGCGTCGGCCGCCCGCTGCGACGATTCAGGTGATGTCCACGCTGTGTTCCTCACCGTGCAGTACAGTAGCGGGCCGATCGTCAACTGCGCCGTAAGTCTCGCCGAGGGCATGGACGTTCGCCAAGTCGTCGCCGTCACGCGCGAAAGAACTCTCGTCATGGACGAGCTCGATGCGACGGTACCACTCAGCATCGAAGGCGTCAGCGACCGGGATCCGTTGGCCGGGCATTGCGTTCCCGCGCGCAACAGCCGCGACATCGTCGCCCTCGAAGGGGAAGACGCCGTGACGGCGGAGGTCGTCGACTTCCTGGCGGCCGTGGACTCGCGCGACTTGACTGCGGGAAACAGCGCGAATTGGCTGCGGGTGGCCGGCATCTGGTGGGCCGCCCGCCAATCGATGACGTTCGGCGGCGAGGTCGACGTGCCGAGGCCGCGAACGCTGGATACAACACCGCCGCCTCTCTCTGTCATTGAGGGCGGCGGTGGATCTATTAAGGCGGGCCGCGCTCGGCCTCGTCTTACGGTGGTGGCCCGCTAGCTCTTCTCTTTGGCCGTAGTAATGCTGGGCGCCGACTCGTCGCCGTCGCTGTCCTGTGGCGTTCCAGCACCGTTTTCCTGATTCTGACGGTCCAACAACTCTTGTCGCAGGATGGGGATGTCCGTTGGAGCAGCGATACCGATCTTCACTCGGTCTCTTTCCACTCCGAGGACGCGCACGTAGATGTTGCCAGCGATTACAATTCCCTGATCGATCTTTCGCGTGAGAACTAGCATCTGTCTCTCCTTGCGCTCCGCGCAACACCGGATGGGGTGCCCGCCGTTAGGACCCGCTAGGCCCAGCGGTCGAACGTCGACACGGCGATATCCCCCGTGTCCCTTGCTATAGAGTTATCGGCAGGGGAGAGAGTAAACGTGAGGTTTGCGTTTCGGGACGTTATCTGGCCGCCAGCGTTACTTCAGAGTGGAGCGTGGCCGCTACTCGGCGAACAAGCGAGGCTGGTGTGAACGGCTTCGCAACGACGCCGGCCGCGCCGACCTGCGCTATCGCGTCCTGCCGGGCCTGGTCGAGAAGGCCCGTAATCAGCAGAACGAGGATCTTGGCGGTGGACGGCGTTTCGCGCAGTCTGCGACAGACCTCGAGGCCGCTCATGCGCGGCATCGCTACGTCAAGGAGAATCAGGTCCGGGCGCTGCGTTCGGGCCGTCTCCAATGCGCTGGCGCCATCGCCGGCCTCCAGAACCCGCAGGCCCGCTTGCTCCAACGCGACGCGGGCGAGTCTCCGGATCGTCGCTTCGTCGTCGACGACCAGGACGGTGTTCACGCCGCGAACGCTCCTGTCCAGGTCCCTATTTGTGGGTATGGCGTGCTGAGGTGTGGTCACGATACGTGTCTTTCTTCTGGCCTGTGCGGGTAGTAGGGGGAGCTCCGCAGGCGGCGGGCCAGCGTTCTAGCTGGCCTGAGAGCCGCGCTGCGAGACGTCGTCCCCGGAGTCGCTGTCCGCCTCCTGGTCAATGGTTGAGAGTTGTAGCTGGCCGACCGCGCGCTTGAGCGCGACGTTGGCGGTGGCCAGCACCTTCTTGGCCTTGGCCTCCGCACCGACGTCGCGGCAGGCGCAGTAGGCGGCGAAGATGGCTCTGTCCAGCAGTTGCAGTCCCTGGACATTGAGCTCTTCTTCGTGGTCGTGGCGCAGACGTAGCAGTCGTCTTAGGCGCTTCGTGTACACCGCTCGCAGCGATTCCGGACTGGAATCTGTAATCGATGCAGCGGCGGAGGAAGGTGTCAGATCCATGATCGTCACTCCTGGGCTGTGGGTTTCCTAGCTGGCCTGCATCTCCGATTCCGGCACGTCGGGCGGCGCGTCCAGACCCACCAGGCCCTTGCGGAGGGCGTAGCGGATCAGGTCCGTGCGGTTGCGCGCGTGGAGCTTACTCATGATGTGCGCCTTGTGCGCCTCCACGGTCTTGACGCTGATGAAGAGCTCCTGGGCGATGCGCTGGTTGGAGAAGCCCTCAGCGATGAGCTGCAGCACCTCGCGCTCCCGGCTGGTGAGTAGGTCGTAGCCGATCTTGCTATCCTCGTTCTTCGCTTGCCACAGGTACTGGTTGACGGCATCGCCGTCGGAGATTGCGGAGCTGAAGTAGGTGTTGCCGCGATATACCGACTGAATGCCGAGCAGCAGCTCTTCCGTGTCGGAGCGCTTCACGACGTACCCGGAGGCGCCGGCGCGGAGCGCGGAGATGATCTGTTCGTCCTCCATGTAACCGGTGAGAATCAGCACGCGACTCTTCGGTGTGCGCTTGCGAATCTGGCGCGTGGCCTCCAGGCCGTTGAGGCCCGGCATCACCATGTCCATCAGGACCACGTCCGGCATCAGCTTCTCCGTCGCCGCGATCGCCTCGCGGCCGCTCGACGCGTCGCCGACGACCTCGAGTTCATTGTGGGCCTCCAGCAGTTGGCGGAGCGCCTGCCGCAGGATCGCGTGGTCATCGACGATGAGGACGCGGATGCGCGGTCCGCCGGTCCGAGTCCAGCCGGGCCGTTCCGCGGCTTCTCGTGCGCCCTTGGAGGGTTGCTTGGCGGACTGTGCTGACTGCATGCTGTGCGCTCCTTCGCTTGCTTGCGTGTACCCGGCCGATTTGTCTCGTTCGGCGGTGACGCTACCGTTCGATCTTACTGCTAATGCGCGCTGAGTACGAGTAAGCAGCAACGCCGTAGTGCAATTGGTGTCAGACCTGTGCGTACTTCCGCAGTGGCGTGCGTCCAGAAGTCCGTACAGTGCTGAGTTGGTTCAGCCCTGTGTGATCCGGGACGGCCTCTGGGATCTCAATGCCGGAAGGGTAGCTGCGCTGCGCGCCGCAGCGGCGGCAGACGCCCGGGACGGACTGCATCGTCGGTTCTCCGAGAATCCAGCGATGGACACAGGCCTTCGTCTCGTACGGTCCCATCTTCGTGCTCCTCTCGCCTTCCCTGCGGCCGCAAGTCGCTCTTGCGGATGCACGCTAGTGCTGACGAAGGCATCGTACGCAACGGAGAGTCGCGCCTCTATAAGGGAACCCCCTACGTTCTTAGGGAAGTTTTCCCTTATTTCCCCTAAGGGAGCGGTGTTAGGTAGGAGCGGTGAATTCAGGGAACCGGTTGCGCCGCCACGGCACATCAAACGCAGAATGTAAGATTAGAGAGTAGGTGAACAGACCATTCGCCTCGATTCGCAGCGAGGCGTTTGGCGACGAACCGCGCGGGGAACGCTTGGCTACAGCCGGATCTTGCCGTGCGAAGGCTGGCGCCGTCGCTGGCGGTGCCCGTTCTCTTCTTCCTCCAGCAACTCGATTGGAGGCGTGGAGACGGCTTCATGCACGTAGCCACAGGAGAGGCAGGTGCTGTACTCGCCGTACCAGTCACGTTCGGGGATCATTGCGCCTCTACAGCGCGGACAGTTGCGGGGCAATGCGAAGTCTAGCAAAGGGCACTCCTACTACGTTCCTCGTGTCGTGCAGTGCCCTTCGACTGCCTCCGGGGTTAGCTGACGGGTTCGGGCTGAAAGGCCTTGCCC
The DNA here is from genome assembly GCA_029262675.1 of Chloroflexota bacterium. GTDB lineage: Bacteria > Chloroflexota > Dehalococcoidia > DSTF01 > RBG-16-68-14 > JADFKB01. The sequence goes on from JAJCYW010000010.1 coordinate 19,690, forward strand.
TACTCGCTGCCGCGAGATTCACCCCAATTAGTGGGTCCCCCGGTCCTGGCGGATTCGGCAGTCCCGCATCTAGCGGGTTTTGGGTCGTGTCACTAACGACCCAGCTTGTGAATACAGGAACAGAGTACCACGAATCTCCATCTTGTCAAGGGGTCTGCACAAATCTTTACGCTGCAATTCTGGCATGTGCGAGGTCCTCATTTCGTATCTGCGTCCTATCTACAGAGAGAATTCTCGTCTATAATCCCAGAGGATGTCAAGCGCGATGGGCCGCCTGAGTTGAGCGGCCTGCGCCTGATAGCTTGCCAACACGACGTAGAGGAGTAACGTGTGCTAGGAATCAAGCGTATGGACCACGTCTGCATGGTGGTGCGGAAGCTGGACGAACGGCTGCCGATGCTCACGGAGCTGTTCGGCATGAAGATCGCGAATCGATTCGAGAACCCCGCGGCCGGATACAACGGCGTCGCGTTGGATATGCCGGGCGGTGGCGCCCAGTGGGAGCTGCTGGAGCCTGCCAGCGACGACAGCTTCCTAGCGCGATTCCTCGACGAACGCGGGCCGGGCTTCCACCATGTGACGTTTGAAGTCGAAAGCGTCGACCGCGCCACCGCGGCGATGGAGTCGTACGCGTACAAGCCGTTCGGCCTGCGCAGCTCTGGCACCTACAAGGAGGTCTACCTGCACCCCCGCGATTCCGGCGGCGTGCTTATCCAGCTCTTCGAGGACGGGGAGGGCTAGGCTGCCGAGCGTTTCTTCAACAACGTCAGCCCCACCGCGCCGAGCGCCAAGACGAATCCGCTCAGGAGCAGCGCCGACGGCAGTGTGCTGCTACCATCGTCCGCCGGGCCGTTCGTTCCAACCTTCGGCAACTGGACGGTTGGCGTCGGCGTAGGTGACGGATCTTCGCCTATCGGCCCGCCGCCGTCCGTAGTGCGGTAGATCACCATTCGTGGCGGCGGACCTCCACCGATCCCCTGACCGCGGGACGGGTTGAGCACGAACCAGCCCGTTTCGGCATCGATGAAGTCGAACGTTCCGGCGTAGATTTCTTCACTGACCGTACCTGGCTCGGGCAACTGAACCTGCCACGTGTGGCCGCTGTCCTCCGTGTGTAGTGCACGGGAGGAGCAAGCAGTGCCGGAACAAGACCAGGAACTAATCCAGCCGTTCATCGGGTCTACAAACGTGAGATCTGACGCGCCAGCAGCCCCACTTTCGATTACATGCTCCTGCCATGTGGTGCCACCGTCTGACGTAGCGAACAGAACACGATTGCATTCGCTCTCTGCGCACAGCACGTCCGTGTACCAGCCGTGGTCGGCGTCCACGAATTCGAGATGTTGGGGGCGCTCGATCCCGCCCGGCACTACGTCTTCCCACGTGAATCCGCCGTCCGTGCTGTGGATCAGGCGATACGATTGCGGGTTGCTCAACTCCGGCACGATGATCCAGACGTCATTTGCGCCTGCCATGTCCGCCGCTTCTACCCTGACGTTGAAGACCCGCTCTCGCCACGTTTCGCCACCGTCGTCCGTGAATGCGACGCCGCCGTACAAGGCGATCCAGCCGTGGCGGTCGTCTACAAACTCCACCTCTTGAACAAAGGTGGTGAGTTGTGGATTCAACGCGTGCGTGAGGCGCCACGTAGCTCCACCGTCGTCCGTGCGGAACACCCCGGACATGCTGGATCCTGCAACGTCCCCGCTTCCAACGACAATGACGACATCGCGGTTGAGAGCGACGACCTCCTCGCCGCGACCGAGCGGCGTTTCAAGGAGCGACCAATTCCGGCCGCCGTCTTCCGTCCTGAACATCTGGCCGCCGAAGAAGGAGCCGTACCCCACATCTGCGTCTGCGAAATCAATGCGTGAAAGGTACATCGCCGGGTGCTGCATCGGCTGCCAATTCACGCCGCCGTCGAGGGACCGGACCATTAGGTTAGGCACGTAAAGCGCGGCATTAGTCGCGTCAAGCGAGGCGACGCTGGTTAGTCCTTCGGGGATGTTACGCTTTTCCCACGTTTCGCCGCCATCTGAGGTGCCGTACAGTGAGAATTTGCAGCCGGAGCTTCCCGTGTTGCAGTCCCTGGTTATCGCCCATGCGTCTGTGTGGCTTGGCACCACCAGTTCGATAGCATCAGCGGGCGCGGTTTCAGACTCGTTCCACGTCTCACCCCCATCCGACGTGTGCCAGATGCTCCAGCTACAGGGTTGTCTGATGCAGTGTGAACTCACGGCCCAGCCATTCATTTCATCTAGAAACGTCATTGAGGCGAGGCCGGGGATCGACTCGGCCAGCGTCAGTTCTGTCCACGTTGCGCCCCTGTCCGACGTTCGTAGGATGATCGGGTCACTGACACAGCCGCGGTCCGTCGTACAACGCCGGCCCGCCGCCCAACCAGTGTCGCCGAGGAACGTGATCTCGCTGACGCGCGTTCTATTTGGTACGTCTACCTGTTCCCACGTCGCCCCACCATCTGCAGTGTGCAGGAAGGCGAGTGGCGGATTCGGATCGGCTATGTCGCTGAATCCGATGTTGCTCCCGGCGGTGAACGCCTCGGTCGCGCTCAACGCGAAGACGTCTCGTAGGTGGACATTCGTCCCGCTGTCCTGCTTCGACCACGTTTCGCCGCCGTCTGCAGTCGCGAAGATACTGCCGTTGTAGCCGACGGCCCAGCCGTGGGCGGCGTCTGCGAAGTCGATGTCGACTGCCGTGATCTTCGCGGCCTCCTCCCAGGTCGCGCCACCGTCGGTCGTGTGCAGCAAGCCCCCGCCGGCGACGAGCCAACCCTCGTCGTTGGAGACGAAATCCATGCCTTGGAATCGCGGCGTTGGCCGGTCGAGCACCACCTCCCAGCCGGTGGCAGCCGCGGTCGGCGACGAGGAGAACGTGAGGCCGATCGTGAGGAGGATGAGCGCGAGCGCTGTGGGCAGCGCCACCCGTTGCTTAATCGGTGCTGTCTTCGACCGTTGTGTTCCGCCAGCCATGCCTCGGCCCTCCCGCCGCGGGTGGTGCGCCTAGCCTAGCGCAGGTGCTTGCGCTTGTTGTCCATGTAGTCGACCAGGATGTACTGGCCTAGCTGGTCCGGCGTCGTGTAGAAGACGCGGCCCTTGTTGATCTTCGCCACCTGGTTGACGAACTCCTTCAAGTAGTAGTTGCGGTCCAGCATGAAGGTGTTGATGGTGATGTCCTTCTTCGTGCAGCGCTTTACTTCCTTGAGCGTCTCCCGGATCGTGATCGGGCTGGGCGGATAGGCGAAGTACGAGCGGCCGCGCTCCAGGTGCGCAGTCGGCTCGCCGTCGGAGATCATGATGATCTGGCGGGTGCCGGACTTGTGCTTCGACAGGATCTTCTGCGCCATCATGAAGGCGTGGTGCATATTCGTACCGAGTACAGATTCGTCCCAGCGTACGTACGGCAGTTCTTCCGCCTTCAGCTCCCGTGCGTAGGCGCTGAAGCCGATGATGTAGAGGCTATCGCGGCTGAACTGCGTGCTGATCAGGTTGTTCAGCGCCAGCGCGACCTTCTTCGCGGCCTGGAAGCTGCCCCGCAGCGCCATCGACCACGAGAGGTCGACCATCATCACCGTCGCCGTCTGCGTTACCTGCTCCGAGCGGAAGACCTCGAAGTCACTTGGTGCGATCTGCACCGGCACGCCCGGGCCCTCGCGCTGGATCGCGTTCGAGAGCGTGCGGTCGATCGCGAGGTGGAACGGCTCGCCGAACTCGTAGAGCTTTGTGTCGTCGCTGCGCTCCGTTCCGACGCCCGGCTCGCGCATCGCGTGGCGGCCGAAGCTGTCCTTCTTGAGGCGGGCGTAGATCTCGCCCATCGCCTTCTGGCCGATCTTTCGCGTGCCCCGCGGCGTCAGCTCCCACGAATCGCCCTTCTTGCGGATGTAGCCGGCCTCTTCAAGGATCTCGAGGAACTCGCGTAGCTGGTCGAGCGTCTCTTTCGCCTCGTCGCCGAGTAGCTCCGCCAGCTTCTCCTCATCGATATCGTCGATGTCGCCGCCGTACTGCGTGCGCTCCAACTGGCGCTCCAGCTCGTCAATCGACTGCATCTCGTCCATGAGCTGCATCGCCTGCTGCAGGTCCAACTCCTCGTCGCCGCTGAAGGGGTACTGGTTGCGCATATCGCGCATGGGGTGGAGCATCTCCAGGTTCATCGCCAGCTCTGAGAGGGCGTTCTGCATCTGTGGGTCGCCCACCTTGTCCATCATCAGGTCCTGGAGCTGCTGGCGCATGTCGCCTGGCAGGCTGTCCAGCAGGTTCTGCATGGCCGCGGCCTGCTGCTGCATCCGCTCGATTAGTTCATCGAGCGATTTCGGCGGGTTATCGCCGAAGAGGTCTCCGTACTTCTCCATGAACGCATCAAAATCGGGTTCGTCGCCGGCCATCTTCTCGGACAGCATCTGGTTGAGGTCATTCACCATCTGCTGCATCCGCGCCATGTCTTCCGGCGACATGTCGGAGATCTGTTTGTGGATGTCCTTGAAGAACGTATCTGTCATCGCCTGCTTCAGCGATTTCATTAGCTCGTTGAATTCGTCCTGCGCGTTCGGGTCCATGAACTCGTAGTTCTGGAGCTCCTTGATCTTCCCCGGCACGTCCTCCGGCAGGCCTTCCAAGAACTGCTGCTTGCGCTGGGCGATGCTGTTCAGCATCTGAGCGAACTCAGATTCGTCCGAGGATGAGCCGTCGCCGCCCTGCGACTGTTGCGCCTCGCCGCCGGACTCGCCTTCGCTGCGGTCACCGCCGGGTTGCTGTTCGGCGCCCGCTGCCGGTTCGTCCTGAGCGGGCTGGCCGTCTGCGCCCGCCTGTGGCGCATCCTGCTGCCCCAGCGCCTCGCGCAGCCTGCGGTCGAGCGTTGCCTGCTCCTTGTCGAGCAGCGCGTCGAGCTTATCGGCGATGTCCTGGAACGCGGAGCCGAGGTCGAAGCGGTCCAGCGACTGCCGGCGTTTCTGGCGTAGCTGCTGCAGGAGGTCGCGGAGACCGTCCATCCGCTGGCCGGCAGGGTCGCGCATGCCGCGCTGGAGCAGATTGCGCAGCGCGTGCTGCAGGTCCCCGAAGTTCATCAGGTCATCGGTAAGCGACTCCAGCAGATCGTCCGGATTGAGGTCCGGGATCTCCTGTGTGCCGTCCCACTCTGAGTAGCGGAAGATGGCCATACGGACGTACGCTCTCTGCGGCCGGGCCCCAGCTAGCCGCGGTACTTGGTCTTGCCAGCCGATTCGTCCTTGTTCAGGCGCTTGTTCAGGTGCAGACCCTCGAGGACGAACTCGACGCCTGCCGCGATGACGGCCACGTTCTCTCCGGGCTCCAGCTTGGCGACCGCGCGGTCCAGGCCCTCCACCTGCTTGACAATCTTGATGTACGATTTCGAGGGCAGGGTGTCCGATACTTCGGCCGACGCTCCCGCCTTGAACTGCGTGACGACGTCTTCGAGGTCGACGACGTTGAAATGGCGGTTGAAGACGGCGACGACGGCGCCCTGGATCAGCTTCTCGACAATTTGGTCTTCCTTGCCGTCCTCGACCGTTTCGAACTCGATCTTGCCGCTCAGCGTCGGGATCAGGAACGGCAGGTCGCTGATACGCGGCACTACCTCCTTCTCACCGGTGCGGATCGCCCGCCGAAGCGCGTTTGCCAACAGGCTCTCGTAGTCGGCAATCGACGCGCGGACGGACACTCCAGACCGCTGGTTGACATCGGGGCTGCGGCGCGCCAGCCGGGTGATTTCCGCCACGATCTCCTTCATGTAGTCCGGCACCGTCACGGACGTATCGTCGTCGTCGAAGCGCGTGTGCTCCTGGTCCATGATGCCGATCTCGTGCGCCGCGCTCCGCGGGTAGTGCGTGCGGATCTGGGCGCCGTAGCGGTCCCGGAGTGGCGTGATGATGCGGCCGCGGTTGGTGTAGTCCTCCGGGTTGGCGCTGGCGACCAGCATCACGTCCAGCGGCAGCCGGATGCGGTGGCCGCGGATCTGGACGTCGCGCTCCTCCATGATGTTGAGGAGACCGACCTGGAGCCGCTCCGCCAGGTCCGGAAGCTCGTTGATGCAGAAGATGCCGCGATTGGTGCGCGGGATCAGCCCGTAATGGATCGTCAGCTCGTCGCTCAGGTAGCGGCCCTCGGCGACCTTGATCGGGTCGACTTCGCCTATCAGGTCGGCGATCGTGCTGTCAGGCGTCGCCAGCTTCTCGCCGTAGCGCTCCTCCCGCGGCAGCCAGTCGATCGCGACGTCGTCGCCGCTCTCGGCCACCTTATCGCGGCAGCTCTTGCAGATCGGCGCGAACGGATTGTCGGAGATCTCGCAGCCGGCGATGACGGGGATCGCTTCGTCCAGCAGGTTGACGAGCAAGCGGATCATACGGGACTTGGCCTGGCCGCGTTCGCCCAGCAGAATCACGTCCTGTCCGGAGAGGATGGCGTTCTCAAGCTGCGGGATAACGGTCTCTTCGTACCCCATGATGCCGGGCAGGATCTCCGCCTTGTTCTGGATCCTCTGGATCAGGTTTCGGCGCAGCTCTTCCTTGACGGACGTTACGGTGTAACCCGACGCCCGCAGTTCGCCTATCGTCTGCGCTTGTTTCTTCGCTGTAGCCATGCGTTCCTCAATCCCTGCTTGCGGAGCTTCTCGTGGCCGGTATCGCCGGAGGCGGGGAGGCCTCTCGTTAGCTATGCCACCGTGTCCAGAATTCGCGCCAACTCGTCCCGCGCGAACGCTGTGAGCGGCGTTTCGATACCAGAATCCATTATAGCGGCTCCCTGACCCGATACCAGATCGCCGATGCAGGCGGCCTGGATACCGGCCTCGCGGACAGCGGCCAGCGTCGCGTCGCATCGCTCCGCCGCCACGGCCACGAGCAACGCTCCGGATGCCAGCAGCCCCAGCGGGTCGGCGTCCAGCGCCGCGCAGACGGCGCGCGTCTCGTCAAGGACCGGAATGTCGTTCAACCGCACCCGTGCCCGCAGCCCGGCCGCCTCCGCCAGTTCCAGAAGCGCCGTCGCTAAGCCACCCTCTGTCGGGTCGTGCATGGCATGCGGTGGGCCGGCGCGAACGGCGGCCAGCGCGTCCGGAACCACGCCGATTCCCGGCTCGTCGAGCAATCGCGCGGCTGACTCGATAACGCCGGCGGCGACGCCATGGCCGCGCAGCAGTTCCGCGTGGTCGCGGGCGAGGAGCGCCGTGCCCTCGATTGCGATCTGTTTCGTCAACAGCAGATGGTCGCCCGGTCGCGCGTTGGCCGGCTGGACGAGCGATCCGATTTCGACCTCCCCCAACATCGTTCCGGCGACGACGGTGTGCTCGACCGCGGCCGTCACCTCGATGTGGCCGCCGACGGGTATCACGCCCAGCTCCCGGCACGCCGTGCCGATCTGCTCGAAGATCGCTTCCGCTTCGGCCTCATCCGCGCCCGCCGGCAGCAGTACAGTCGCCAGAAACCACGCCGGGCGGGCACCGAGACAGGCGACGTCGTTGGCGTTGACGTAGACGGCGTACGAGCCGATGCGGTCCTGCGCGAACGTCACGGGGTCGGCCGCCGCGACCAGCGCGCGACCGCCGCCGATATCAATCGCTGCCGCGTCACGGCCGATGCCAGGCCCGACGATCACGCGCGGGTCCGCTGGCAGCGTGGCCAACAGACGCTGTAGAAGTGGAGGTGGCAGCTTTCCGGAGTCCATGACGGTCAGCGAGTATAGCACGGCCTGAATCCGTGGCTGAACGAACGCCGCCCAGCGTGTACACTACGGATTGAAGCGAGGAGAATCGTCATGGAAGACGACAGAACCAGCGGCGCTAAGCCAGCCCAGCGGCTGGCCGCAGATCCGACGTTTGCGGAGTTCTACCACCGCCACTTCGCGGATGTCTACGACTACGCGATCCGTCTCACCCGCGACCGCGAGATCGCGGCGCTGGTTGTGCAGGCCAGCTTCCTGCGCGTGCTCCAAGAAGAGAGCTACATCGCTGCGGACGCGCCGAACGCGAAGAAGCTGCAGCTCTTCTCCGCCGCGCATCACGATGCCGTGGAGCGCGTGCGTCAGCAGCGCGGCGTGGCCACCGCCGGCGATGAGGACTTCGCACTAGTAGCCCCGGCGGCCGACACCGGCCAGGCGAACGACGCCGTCGCGGACGATATGCCGCTGCTGGCCGGGTTCGCGTGGCAGGTGGCCTCCGCTCTGCGGCTAAACGACTACGAGATCCTCGACCTGAGCGTGCGCCGCGGGCTCGAGGTCGAGGAGATCGCTGCCGTACTGCGCATCCGGCCGCAGGCCGTCGGCAACAAGCTGCAGGATGTCCACGATGCGTTCGAGGCAGCGTACGCGACGCTATTGGTTTACGAGCGCGGACGGCGCGTCTGCGTCGACCTCGACTTTCTCGTCGGTGGCGACGAGTGGTCGCCCGCGTTGCAGCGCCGCATCCGCCAGCACCTCAAGACCTGCCACACCTGCGGCGAGACGCGCTCCGAGTACGACAATGGTGGCCAGGTCATAGCGGCGCTTACGCCCGTCGCCGCACCAGCGGGCTGGGAGCAAACGATTCTGGAGCGGCTGCAGAAGGCGGACATCGGGCAGGGCGGTGGGCCGCTGGCCGGGAGCGGGGCGCTAACCGGCGGCGTGTCGTCCGCCGGCGCGGCTGCGGACGGCGGTCGGACGTCTGTATCGGAGCGCAGACCAGCGCCGGAGCGCGCGCGCGGCCCAAGGGGTGGGGCGGATCCGTTCCCCACGCGCTACGGCGGCGGCGGAGGCGGCGAGTTGGGCGACTGGATTCGCAGCATCTTCGGCGACGATGGCCCGCGCGGGCCGCTAATGGGGGCTGCTATCGCGTCGCTGATAACGGCCGCGCTACTGCTCGGCGGGCTCTGCGTGGGCGGGGCGTTCGACGGAGGCGGAGGCGCGGATGGTGCCCCGACGCCGTCTCCCACCATCACGGGCACGCCGGACGGTTCTGCCACGGCGACGCAGACTGCGACGGCGACTGCGACCGCTACACCAACTGGCGAGATAGACGTGCCGACCGCGCCACCGGCACCGACCGGTACGGCCGCACCGCGGCCGACGAGCACGGCGACGATCCCGTTCCCAACGTCCGTGCCGACACCGACGCTGGAGCCCGCGCCGACAGAAACGCCGGATTCACAGGGTGGCGGAGCGCCAACACCCGAGGGCACAGAGACGCCTGAGATCTAGGGTGGGTTTCGCTAGCAGAGCCAGAAGCTGTGCTGAGGGTCGTCCGCGAAGCAGACGCGAAGCGTGATGACACACGCGGACCCGACGCAGCCGACCGTCTCACCCTGGCATGTTGCGCGCCACTGCCCCGGCGACGTGATACCGGCCGCGCAACCGCCGTTGGCCAGGCTCAACCCGCCCAGAGAGGGATCGTTCTCTATCCACTGAGTCGCAAGCGCGGCGGCCTGGGCAGGCGAGTAGTACGTGCTCGGCGTGGCGGTCGCGGCAGGGCCTGGCGGCGGCGGTGGCGGTGGCGGCGGCGGTCCAGAGTCGACGCAGTTCTGCACGTACCAATCGCGCTCGCTCGCGCTGCGGTAGGCGGTGGAGGCGATCGCGGCGCAGTCTCGGCGGTCGGGAAGCTGCGTCGCAGCCGGGGTGTTCTCCAGTGTCAGAGTCGGCGTTGGCGTCGCCTTCACCGGCGTTGCCGTCGCCGTGATCGCTGGCGTTGATGTCGGCTGGTCAGCCAGGATGAAGAGCGTCGGCGTTGGCGGCGGCGCGCCGGCCTGCGTCTGGCCGTCGTTGCCGCTGAAGAGCGAGACGAGCGCGATTGGTGTCAGCACTACCAGCAGGACGGCCACGGCAGCGACGATCAGCTTCTCCCATACCGGAGAGGCGCGGAAGCGGGCCCACCAGTCGATGACCGCGTCAAGAGCGCGGCCCCACCGAGAGTCGAGTCGGCGGTTCGGCTCGTAGGCCTCTGTCTTCTCTAGCTTTTCGCGTCGAAGCGTCTTCCAGTCCATTAGTCAGTTGTAGTATCGGCCGTGAGTCCCAGGTTCATAAGGCCTGCCGCCCGCGAGCCATGCCTGCAGCGCCGCATCGGGTTTCGACCCCGCGTTCAGCGCAGGCCGTCCGGCCCGCATTCTCTGCCCAATCGGCACTACGGACCGATCCCCGCAAGCGCTAGAATAACAATGACGATGAGGCGGATCGCTCCTCCAGCTCGGCTGTGTTAGCGGCCCGAGCAGAGAACGGAGACGAGCCATAATCGCGGAGTTGCTGGTACCGATAGACGGCTCTCCGCTGGCCGAGACGGCCCTGCTGGCGTCCGCCGAGCTTTCGGAGAGCCTGCGCGCGCCGATTGTGCTGCTGCGCGTTGTCGAGCCGCCCGTGCCCGGACGCTTCTACGCGGAGCAAATACTGGACGAAATGCAGGAGGCGCAGGTGCGCGAAGCTGAAGCGTATCTCGGTCAGGTGGCCGGGCGGCTCCGCGAGGACGGCATAGACGTCGCGGAGTTCGTGCTGACAGGCCTGGTTGCGCAGACTGTTGTGGACTACGCTGGAAGCAACGGATGCGATCTGATCGTGATGGGTTCGCACGGTCTTGGTGCCCACGGCTGGGAATTGATCGGCAGCGTCGCTCAGAAGGTGCTGCATTCGGCGCCGGTCCCCGTGCTGATCGCAGGGCCCTCTGCCGCCGCGGGGCGGCGGGAACGAGAGTTGGCGCAGCGTCCGGTGCGCACGCAGACAGGCAGGTAGGGACGTATGACGAAAGAACGCAACGGTGTCAACGAGGCGCTCATCGTCGTCCCGCTAGACGGCTCCGAGCTCGCCGAGGGCGCCTTGCCGTACGCGATGACACTGGCCGGGGCGAACGGCGCGCGGCTGTTGCTGGTGACGGTCTGGGAAGAGGGTGAGCGAGCGCTCATCGGCAGTATGGGCGACGCGGCTGAAGCCACCTTCGCCCAGGGCGAGGCGTATTGGCGGGACTACCTTTCGGCGATGGAAAAGAAGATCGCGACGCATGGGTTCGACGTCGCTACCGAGCTTCGCACCGGTGACCCCGCGGGCGAGCTTATGGCCCTCGTCGTCGAGCGCGAGCCGGCGTTGCTCGTGATGGCCACGCACGGCCGCTCCGGATTAGGCCGTTGGCGGTTCGGCAGCGTCACGTCTAAGCTCGCGTACGAGGCGCCCGCCCCGACGCTGATGGTAGGGCCCAAGGTGCTGCCCGGCGAAGGCCACGCTGCCCAGGTGCGCCGCATCATCGTGCCTCTTGACGGCTCACCTTTGGCCGAAACCGCCATCCGGCCTGCGCTGGAACTGGCGGAGGCGCTGGACGCCGAGCTAGTGCTGGCCCAGGCGTTGCGCTGGGCGACGCAGGTCTTCATCTACGGTATTCCGGACGTCAACATCACGGAGGTGGACGCAGAGCTTTCGGAAGGAGCGGAAGCGTACCTGGCGCGCGTGCGCGACGGGCTGCCGACCGAACGCGCGGTGGAGACCGAGGTGCTGCACGGCCCGCCGGCGGATGCGCTGACGAACCTGATCGACGCCGACCAGGTCGATCTCGTCGTGATGGCGTCGCACACACGCGCGGGCGTCCACAGGGCGATGCTGGGCAGCGTCGCCGATAGGCTGCTGCAGGCTTCAGCGCCCGTGCTGTTGGTGCGACCGGAAGAGGTGGCGTCGGTGATGCGCGGCGTGCGCGGCCGCTACTGTCACAACTGCGGACGGGCATCGGCCTTCATCGAGCTGTTGCCGGACGACGTCTGCCGCCGCTGCGAAGAGGCGCTGCGTGTCTGTGATAACTGCGCCTACTACAACAGCGAAACGTGCATGCTCAAGCGTCCCGAGCTGCGGCAACCCGACCGCGGCAGGCAGTGCCCCTACTTCCAGTTCCTCGAATCCGAATCACCCACGCGCTAGACGGTGGTGGCGCGGCGCGACGCGCGGAGTGATGCGACCCAGGTACCCCACACCATGGAATGGTAGAACGGCGGCCGCTTCGCCGCTGCTACGAGGTACCCCGTCGGAAACGGTGGCGACCGGCGTTGCGCTGAGCGACGGCCAGGCGGGCGGCAGCGAACGGCCGGCGCTGGAGCCTTGCCTGAGCGCGAACGTAGACTGAGTTCAACGCTTGCCGTTGAGCGTGGGCCTGATCGCTGTCTAGGTTTTACGCGCCGGCCGGCGGCGCTTCAGCGGTCGCCGCTGCGGGCGACGGCGCGTCGTCGCCGTAGACGCCGCGGTACTCGGGCGGCAGCAACGCGGCGATGTTGCGCATGATCGTCTCCGTCGCTACCTTCGCAGCCGCGCCGTCGATCTTCGCGGGCGGTTCGAGCCGGAACGGCTCGCCGATGACGACCTTAATCTCCCGCACGGACTGCGGCTTCATGAAAAACCAGGGCCATCTAATGCCTTCCGTGCCGGTGACCGCGACGGGCAGCACCGGCGCCCCGGTGCGCAGCGCGACCAGCGCCGTGCCGGGGTGGCCCTTTGTCAGCTTCGCGGTGCGGCTGCGCGTGCCCTCCGGAAACATCAGCAGCATCTCGCCGCTTTGAAGCAGCTCTCGTGCCTTCCGGAGCGCAGAGAGGTCGGCTTCGCCGCGCCGGACGGGGAAGGCCCCCCAAGCGCGGAATGCCAGGCCGAAGATCGGCATCTCCAGCATCTGCTTCTTGGCCATGAAGATCGGCGGCCGGCGCATCGCGCGCGCTACGAACGGCGGGTCGGCGTTGTTGAGATGGTTGCTGGCGACGATCACGGCGCCTTCCCGCGGCACGTGCTCTTGCCCCTCGATGACGTAGCGGCGGACATAGATGAACCCCAGCAGGCGTGCGACAGCTAGCACCCAAGTTCGATACGCGCTGCGCAGTATCGTCACGCCTCGCCCTTCCCCGCCGCTAGATGCGGCGTTGGTCACCAACGACGGCGGCCGTTCGCGGATCCGCCCATCTGGGATGGTAGCCTATGCGCTGCTTACCAGCATTTCAAACGCCTACCGACGCAGGCCCCGCGGGCAGTCGGCGCAGCCGTTCGCGTCGCGTCTTCACGCTGCCTTCATCATCGCTGCCTTATACTAGCCGGTAGAGCGGAGCAACGGTTATGCGCATCCTCCTCGTCGAAGACGAGCCAAGCATCGCCGACTTCGTGCAGCGCGGGCTGAGCGAAGAAGGGTACGCCGTCGACATCGCTACGGATGGCGAGGAAGGGCTGCAGTGGCCGTCCGTCGCCGAGTTTGACGTCATCATCCTCGACGTGATGCTCCCCGTGCTCGACGGTATGCAGGTGTGCAGTGCCCTGCGCGATCGCGGCGTCAGGACGCCCGTGCTGATGCTCACGGCCAAGGACGCGATCGAAGATCGTGTGCGCGGCCTCGACAGCGGCGCTGACGACTACTTGGTCAAGCCGTTTGCCTTCTCCGAGTTGCTGGCCAGGATCCGCGCCCTCTCTCGCCGCCATCCGGTGATGCAGGGTACGAGCCTGCAGACCGGCGATCTAGCGATGGACTCGACGACGCGGGAGGTGAGCAGGGCCGGCCTTCTGATTAATCTGACGGCCAAAGAATACGCGATCCTGGAGTACCTGATGCGCCACCCCAACCAGGTGCTGACGCGGACGATGATCGCGGAGCACGTCTGGAACTACGATTTCGACAACGCCAGCAACGTCATCGACGTCCACATTCGCAACCTCCGTCGCAAGATCGATGCCGGATCGGGCGCGACGCTGATCCAGACTGTACGCGGCGCTGGCTACCGGCTGCGCCGCGGGCGCGAGGACCGGCCGTGAGCCTGTTCCGGTCGATCCGCATCCGGCTGACGCTCTGGTACATCGTCGTGCTCGCGGTCGTGCTCGCGGCGTTCAGTGCGGGCATCTATCTCACGCTGCGCCAAAACCTCTCCTCCAACCTCGACGGGCAGATCGACAACCGTACTGAGATCTTGCTCGGCGTCGTCAGCTTTGAAGAAGGCGTCCCCGCACTGGAGACCAACGTCTCGCCACCGGGAACGGACGTCGACGACCAGCTCATCCGCCTCTACGATGCGAATGGCCTCGTCACGTTCGATAGCACGGCAGGCGCCGCGCAGTCTCTGGACGCAGATGTGCTGTCGCGCGTGCTGGCTGGTGAGCGGGTGAAGCACACGGTGCGGATGGATGATGACAGACTGAGAGTTCGCATCGTTTCGGTCGTGGCAGATGGCGCTGTCGCGGGCGCGCTAGAGGTAGGGCTGCCGGAGGACGAGGTCACCGAAACGCTTCGCATCCTCCTCGTGATCCTCGCCGTCGCCTACCCGGCGACGCTCGCGCTCGCCAGCGTGGGCGGGGCGTTTCTGGCCGGCCGCGCCCTCTCGCCAATCGATAGCGTCACCCGCCTGGCGCAGAAGATCTCAGCGGAGGACCTGGGCCAGCGACTGCGCGCCGACCTGCCGGACGACGAGGTTGGGCGGCTGGCCCGGACGTTCGATGAGATGATCGACCGGCTGGACGGCGCGTTCCGCCGCCAACGCCAATTCACGGCCGACGCCTCCCACGAGCTGCGGACGCCTCTGACGGCAATCAAGGGCCAGATCGAAGTATCGCTGAACCGGGAGCGGGACGCGAACGCCTACCGCGACGCGCTCAACGGCGTCAACAGCGAAATCGACCGGCTAATCAGCCTTGTCGGCAGCCTGCTGACGCTCGCGCGCGCCGACGCCGGCGAGATCCCGCTCGCGACGGAAGCGGTCGATATCGGCGACCTCGTCGTCGCGGCTGTCGAGCAGATGACGCCGCTGGCGGAGCGGAAGGGGCTGACCGTACACATCGAACGGGGACCTGCGGCGACTGCGATCGCGGATCATGACCTGATCCTGCAGCTATTGCTCAACCTGCTGGACAACGCGATCAAGTACACGGAGTCCGGCGGCGAGGTGACCGTGAGCTGGGGCGTCGACGACGGTGTCGTACAAGTTCGAGTCCGCGACTCGGGTATCGGCATCGCGCCGGAGCACATCGGGCGCGTGTTTGACCGCTTCTATCGCGTCGATACGGCCCGCAGCAGGCGGGAGGGTGGCGCGGGCCTTGGTCTCAGCATCAGCCGCTGGATCGCGACGGCGCACCGCGGCGACCTATCGATTGAAAGCGCGCCCGGCCGCGGCACGACGGTCGAGCTGCGCATTCCCCGTCGCGGCTAGCCAGCTGCCGCGCGTCCCTCGGCCCTCCATCCGGCTTTCACCTTCACATTTCATCGTAGGCCCCGTGAACTTCATGAGCGGTTCATCGCTGCTTCATGCACGGCGCCTACTCTATTAGGGAGCCCTACTGAGTAGGCGAACGCTAGTAATCGAAAGGAGGTGAGACCATGACGAAGGGGAACAGATGGCTGTTGACAGGTGGGGCGCTCGTTCTCCTCATCATCGCCGCGTTTGGTGGCATTGCCGCTGCCGGCGCGATAGGTGGGGATGACAACGAGCAGCCGATCACGGGCCCCGCGCTGGAAAAGGCCAGCGCTGCCGCGCTCGCGCACACGGGCGAGGGCACCGTCAGCGAGACGGAAGTCGGCGACGAGGACTCCTACTACGAGGTGGAGGTCACGCTGCCCGACGGCAGTCAGGTTGACGTACAGTTGGACGAGGAGTTTAACGTCGTCGGCTCCGAAGCGGACGTCGACGATTCCAGCGACGACGAAGGGGTGGACGACAACTAGCCGTTCCGGTTACCGGAATTGTGTCAACCCAGCAGGTGGCGACGAGACGGTCGCCACCTGTCGTTGTCCCGCCCGGCACCGCGCCGGCAGCCGCCTTATTCAGAACTTCATTGCCCCAGCATACGCTGGCGTTACGATACACCCCGCGCAGATGAGAGAAACGCTGGTTGTGCCGTAACGCCCGTTCGCGCTACGGCCGCGGCGACGCAGCCCCCTGGTCCCGCGACACCTCGCCGTAGCTGATGCCGGCTACGTGGCTCATCTCGCGCTCCATGTTGCCCATGAACCCAGAGACGAAAACGAGCGGCTGCCCTTCGCCTGATGTCGCATATGCGATGCGAGTACCATCCGCGCTGGTGCAGAAATGAATGCGCGGCTCCATCAGCCTCCCCCTCCGGCCGGCCCTTGCGGCAGGGCCCCCAACCGCTGGGCCATTTCAGTCCACCCGCGCCCGCCTATGAGACCTCCGTCCACAACGAGGGCGTGACCGTTGACGAAGGACGAATCATCGCTCGCCAGCCAGAGCGCGGCGTTGGCGATGTCTTCGGGCAGGCCGCTCCTCTGGATTGGCTGAAGTCCGGCCAGCAACGGCTTGATCATCTCCACCGCCGCCGCATCGCCCACGTCGCCGAAGAACGGCTTGAAGATGGGCGTCGCGATTCCGCCCGGACAGATGCAGTTCACGCGTATGCCGCTCTCCCCCAACTCCATCGCAACCGTTCGTGTCAGATGGATCACCGCGGCCTTCGCCGCACTGTAGACGTGTGGGCCGTATCCGGTACGCAGGCCGGCAACGCTCGCAGTGCTGATGATCGTCCCGCTACCTTGTATCTTCATCACCGCGGCGGCCTGTTTCATGCCGACGAAGACGCCGCGCAGGAGAACGCCCATGAGATCGTCATAGGCGTCCATGGGTACCTCGTCGATTGGCAGGTTTTCGCCGCCAAGGCCCGCGTTGTTGAACATGCAGTCCAGCTGACCGTACTCATCCACCGCCCGTTGGATAGCTCGCCGCACGTCGTCCTCATTGCTCACATCCGTGTGTTGGAAAACGGCCGTTCCGCCGAGCGCATCCGCGAGCGTTTCGCCCTTGGCATCCTGAATATCGGCGATTACGACCCGCGCTCCTTCTTCGGTAAAGCGTCGAACCGTGCCCTCTCCGATGCCGCTCGCCCCGCCCGTAATGACAGCGACTTTATCATCAAGCCTACCCATACTGAAATCCTCCGTCTCCTGCTTGCGCGGCGTCCTCAACGCCGATGCTGACGCCGTCTTCGGTCTTTGCGTACTGGATGCGAAGCCCAATCCCTATAGGATCGAGTACACCTTGTAACCGACCCAGTTCGGCGCGAACCTGCCGACGGCGACGGCCACGATTCGGTTCAGCCAGGAGTACTTCTCCGACGCGGTTTCGTAGACCGGGGCAGTCCGGAAATAGTACTCGGACGGGTCGACGGACTCCCCCTGTGCGACCCTCTGCGCGATATCAGGCGAGGCGCTGATGATGCCTCGGTAGTAGGTATAGATGAGGTGGCCATCATCGGTGCGCAGGGTGCCCCGGACATCTAGCTCGCCTGCACCGTCCGGACGCAGCAGTAGCCAATCACCGCCTCCGGGGAGGACCTCTCCCTTGAGCTTCGGGCCTTCGACCGTCCCGCCCTTCACGTAGTAGATCTGTCTGTTGCCGTGCGGCGTCGCACCCACGTCTTGCGGCGCCTCCAGGTCCACGCTCACTTCACACAGGAACTCCGTCTCTAGTTCTGCCATGCTCTCTCCTCCTCGTAGCTTCTCCTCAAGCCGCTAGCCGCGACCGCGTTTCTGGGGAGCCATCAGCTGCATGCGCACTCAATTCCTTGTCTTCGCGTACTGGATGCGCGGTTCCATCAGTCCGGCTCCGCGCGTTCCAGCGATTTCAGGTGGGCGGCGAGCTCCTCAGGCGCGGAGAAGAAGGGCGAGTGGCTCGTATTCATAGCGATGACCTTTCGGCACGGTAGGGCGCTATACATCTCCTTCTGTGCCGCTGGAGAGAGAGCCCTGTCATCTAGGCACTCAATATACACCCGGGGAACCCGCCCGAAGTTCTCCTCAGTCGTGCTCACCGGCGTTGCAGTGGGAGCGAGCGCCTGGGGACATAGTAGAGATCTCGCCCGCGCCACGTCTTCGTTGGAACAGTCGCCGTAGAAGACCTCCTTGACGGCTTCGTCTCTCACCGTGGTGTAACTCTGATCGTCGGCAAAGATCAGACTTGGCGGAACCAACGAATCCGCGTCCGCGAGAGCCGCCTGGAGTAGAGTTTGTCCGTCTGGCAGAAGGTAGGCAGCCAGATACACCGAGTTCTTGATTCTCTCAGGTCGATGCTCGGCAGCCTGCGTAACTATGGTGCCGCCCATGCTGTGGCCGACCAAAACCACGGGTTCTGGCTGCTCATCCAGGATCGCACAGACACGGTCAGCATAGGCCTGCAGTGAAACCTCGGCGATAGGTGTATGGTCCTGACCGTGACCCGGCAGGTCAGGGGCCTTCACAACGTGACCTGCCTTCTTCAGGAGGGGAACGACCTTGTCCCAACACCAGGCACCGTGCCACGACCCGTGAATCAACACGTACGTACTCATGCAATGCTCAGACCATCGCTGGTTGTCGCGTACTGGATGCGCGGCTCCATCAGCCCTGCTCGGTGGTCACGAGTGCTTCTCTCGCTGTGCGTCCTGCAGACCGCCTATCTTCTCGGCGCTGCGTTCGTAGATGTCCGGCACAGGCCAGCCGTTCAGGCCGGCGTAGGTGTCGATCTGGCTCCGGTGGTGGATGTCATGCTCGAGCATCATCATCAGCACACGCCAGCCCGAGAGGGTGCCGTCTGTGTCGATCATCGGGATGTTGCGCTCCAGCCATGCGTCTGGCGTATCGTCGAGCTGGCGATGGAGCTCTTCTGCGCTCTCCGCGATCGCCGGTCGCCAGCGGTCCCTGGCGCTGACGTCTGGAGGCGCCGGACTGATCCAGCCCGCGCCTTGATACGCGGATGCGAAGTACAGGCGCGACCCAGCCATGTGGCCTATCAGCGTATTGATGCTCCAAGCGTACTCGCCCTCGGCCACCTCCGGCGTCCAGCCATCCGCTTCGGGCGGCAGCGCCCCGATGTCGCGCAGCGCCCGCCGATTGACGGCATCGAAGTACTTGAGGAAGGCGTCGATCGAAACGAACATCGTTAGTGCCCCACCATCAGTGCGTTTACCCAGCCCCTGGACTTTGGGTACCAGATACGTGGCTCCATGGCAGGGCCATCATACATCACCGCCGCCTCCGGCTATACACGCCGGCCTGCTCGCACTTCGGTGCGCTGCAGACGGCAGGCGGACGACTGCATCTCTGTTCTGGCACCCGTCGTTCGAGGGCGTGCGCGATGGGCGCGGTCGTCCTAGTAGTCGACGTCCTCGACGTCCTCGCCCAGCCACATCTCCGGCAGTTTACTGAGGCTTGCGTCTGCGGCGATCTGCTTGAGCATGTCCTCCCTTGACGTCGCCTCTACCCATGCCTTTGCCTGCTCGAGGTCGCTGAAGCGAACGACCACCGTCACGCGGTGCGGGTCGTTCAGGTCGCGGACGAGTGTGTGGCCGGTTCCCGTGAACCGCTTGCGATGACCGTTTGCCGTGTCCAGAAAAGGCTTGAACTTGTTCCAGTCCTCGTAATGCAGTTTCACTAGCATCGTCGCCGTGGGCATGGCATCCTCCGTTGCTGTATACACCGTTCCTTTCGACTGTACCAGTTGTCAGCCAAGACGGCGGGCGCTCCGAGCGCGACGCGGCAACGATTAGTCCCGCGACACCCCGCCGTAGCTGATGCCGGTCAGGTGGCTCATCTCTCGCTGCCAGGTGGTGAGGTCGTCCGGCGAGAACTCGTTGACGTGCCGGTGGCCGCAGGCTCTGGCCATCACCTGTATCAGCTCCGTCGCCGCGCCGAAGAAGTTCGCTAGTCGCTTTGCCGACTCTTCTACGACGAGCCGATCGCGCAGGTGCGGCTGCTGCGTGGCGATGCCGACCGGGCAGTTGTTGGTGTGGCAGGCCCGCATGCCGAGGCAGCCGATCGCCTGGATGGCGGCGTTGGAGACCGCGACCGCGTCGGCGCCCAGCGCGAGCGCCTTGACAAAGTCCTCGGGCAGCCGCAGCCCACCGGTGATCACCAGCGTGACATCGTCGCGGCCCTGCTGATCCAGGTAACGACGGGCGCGGGCGAGGGCGGGTATCGTCGGCACCGATATGTTGTCGCGGAAGAGCAGCGGCGCGGCGCCCGTACCACCGCCTCGGCCGTCGAGGATGACGTAGTCGACGCCGATCTCGAGCGCGGCGTCGAGGTCGCGTTCGATGTGCTGGGCCGACATCTTGACGCCGATTGGCATGCCGCCGGTTGCGTCCCGCGCCTCGCCGGCGAACCGGCGATAGTCATCCACCTTTTCCCAGTCGGGGAAGCGGGGAGGCGAGATCGCCGGCTGCCCCTCGGCCAGGCCGCGCACCTCCGCGATCTTGCCAGTCACCTTGTCGCCCGGCAGGTGGCCACCCGTGCCGGTCTTCGCGCCCTGTCCCGCCTTGAAGTGAAACGCCTGGGCCTTCTGCACCTTGTCCATCGAGAATCCGAATCGTCCCGACGCAAGCTCATAGAAGTAGCGAGAGTTCGCGGATTGCTCTTCGGGCAGCATCCCGCCTTCGCCGGAGCAGATTCCCGTTCCCGCCAGCTCGGCGCCCTTGGCGAGCGCTACCTTGGCTTCCTCGGACAGCGCTCCGAAGCTCATATCCGATACGAACAACGGAATATCGAGTCGCAGCGGTTTCGCCGCGTTCGGGCCGATGACGACCTCTGTGCCCACCGGTTCGTCGTCTAGGCGCGGCAGCCGATGTAGCTGCGCCGTGAGGATCTGGATGTCGTCCCACATCGGCAGTTGATCGCGGCGCACGCCCATCGCGGCTACGCGACCGTGCTGGCCGGTCGCTCTCAGGCCCTTGGCCGCGAGCTGTCGGATATACCCGGCGTGGGGCTCTTCCGGCGTGCCGTGCGGGTCGGCGTAGAGACCTTGGTATGCGTCGCGATTATACGGCTGTGGGTTCCGGCGCTCCCACTCCGCGATCTCGTCCTCGTCCACCCAGACCGCGTCGTCCTCGATCCACGACCGGAAGCGCTGCAGCCGTTCGTCGTTGTTGTACGCGCTCACGCCCGTCTTGTAGCCGTAGTCCCAACCGTGGACGCCGCAGATCAGGTCGGCGCCCTTAATCTGGCCGTCCGCGAGCAGCGCGCCGCGATGCAGGCAGCGGCCGTACATCACGGACGCTTCTTCCGCGTCCGGCCAGCGGATCACGACGAGGTCGACGTTGGCGACCAGCGCGTAGGCAGGCGTCAGTGGCTCCAGGCTATCCCAGTCGGCGACCTTGGCGTTCGTCATGTTCGGCCTCCCTGGGCTATAGCTGCGGCTCCGTCAGCCCTGTTCCGGCACCGCGAACAGCCGCTGCGAAGCGCGCTTCCTCGCTATCGGGCCTCATCTTACCAGTACACAGGGGGTTCGCACGCCCGGAACGGCGTACGTCGCGCAGGTGGTGGCTGGAAGGAGCGTACTGGCGGCCGCAGTAGGATTCGAACCTGCGGCCCGCGGATCAGAAGTCCGCTGAGCCGCGGGCACGGACTGCGGCGGAAGCGCGCTCAGGTAGCGACCACGCTGACGTCTTCGCGGTCATGGAAGACGGTCGATTGGTCCAACTTGGCTGTGGTAGGACGATTGGCCTCGAGGATCACTGGAGCTGGCGCGTTGTCAGGCGGCGTCTTGCTCAGTTGGCTGGCTCGCGCCAAAGTACAGAAGACAGGCCGCATCGATTGAGTCACGGTTGAGTGCAGGCTTGCGCCCTTGGAAGTCGGCCTCGTCAATCACGGTAGTGACGATGTCGCGCGGGTAACAGCATCGCGCAGCGGGCATGCCCGGCGCGAAGCAGCGATCGGCCAGGTACTGCACTGCGTCCTCCGACCATTCGATATCGAGGCGCGCGCAATACCTCCGGGTGATCTCAACGAACTGGTCGCGGTCTGGCCCTGGGACTTCTATCTTGTAGGCGATTCGCCGAAGATACGCCTCGTCCATCAGGTCCTTCAGCGTCAGGTTCGTCGAGAAAACGATAGTCACGTCGAGCGGCAGCCTCACGACCTCGCTTGATCCCAGCGCGAACGCGTCGAATCCTTGCTCCATCATCAGCACCCAGCGGTTGAGGATCTCCTTGGGCGAGATCTTCTGTCTGCCGAGATCGTCGACGACGAGGACTCCGCCCTGCGCCACTACGGAAAGCGGGGCGTTGTGGACCCCCTGCGTCGCGTCGTAGGTCATGTCTAGCGCTTCGGCGCCCATGTCTCCTCCGACGATGACGTTCGGACGGTGCACAGGCAGCCAACGGCGGTCGCGGCGCAGCGCTTCACCGGCCCACAGCTCCACGGTGTCTGTTTCATTGGTCGATACTGTCGGTTCGTCATTGACTTTCGATTTATGCACGTCGGGATCGAACACCCGAATGAGTTGGCCGTGGCTGAACATGGCGTGTGGGATCACGACGGTACCAATCGCAACGTTAGCTATCGACGTAACGATGTCCGACTTTCCGTTGCCCGACGGCCCGTAGACCATGAGGGCGCGTCGGGAAAAGAACGCCTGCCCGAATACCTCGATTAGACGGTCTGGCACCACCAAGTGCTTTAATGCCTTCTGGATCTCGGATAGTGGCGGCCGCTTGAATCGTTTGATCTGCTCGCTGACGATCTCGTTGTAGGCGCCGACCGGCACGGGCGCGACGCCAACGTACCGCGAACGGTCCAGCGCTTCATGAGCGGCATTCTTTCCGCGGTCCGTCAGGCGATACTGATACAGCCCGCCCGCCTGCGCGCTGGAGCGGTCGATCTCGGCCAGGCGCTCACTGGTGAGCCCTTCGAGAAGCTCATCAATCACGCGCTGGTGGAGTCCCATACCTTGGGCGAGGCTGGCGACAGTGGCCATGTCTTTCGCCCAGATCGTCTTGAGCAGCAACTCCCGGAGAAATGCATCCGGGATCCCCGTCTCTTTGACCGACTTCGGGGCGAGCGGGACGTATGACCACGGATCGGCCGACTCGCCCAGATCGGCCGGATCGGCCGGTCGTGCCGGCGAAAACGGCTGCTCCTCGCCGTTCGGCGTCGGGTCTGCATGCTCTATCTGCACGGGCTGCTCCCACCTGCATCTTGTACGGACAGCGTACGATCACATTGTCGGCTCGATGAGCGACCACAACAGCCTGCGCTTCCTTCCCGGGCCGGTCGATACTCAGACGAGGAATAACTTGGCTACGAATCCGCTCTCCGAGCTTGCGAAGCTTGCCCTCGGCGCGACCAAAAACGAGCCGGCAACGGATCTTCTCGTGCGCGCGATGGAGCTGGTCAGGAACCAGACAGGGGCCATCGCGGCTCTGGTCTTCTACGCCGACCAGAGCGGCAGGCTCGCTGGCTCCGGCATGGGCGACAACCCCAAGCGCTACAGCGAAGAGGTGCTCACCTACCTGCAGCAGCGCCTCGTCCAACTTCGAGTGCCGCTGGCCTTCAACATCGAAGACGGCCAGGCCACGTCTCTCACGCGCGCCTCCAACAAGCAGCGTCGGGACTACATCGCCTGGCTCGTGCCGGTCGCGGACAGTTGGACGGAGTTGCTAGTCCTTCGCGGCTCCTGGCCGCCAGAAACGAACGAACGCCTCCTCGACGCGGTCCAGTCGGGGATGCCAGCGCTGACGATCCTACTCGAGCGGTTCGTCGGTACAGGCAGCAAGCAGCGCCTCGAACGTCAGCTTGACGTTGTCAACCAGGCGGTGCAGAAGATCAGCCCTTCGTCCGAGCTGGTAGGCTCGGTCGTCGCCGTGGCCGCGGCGAATCGGGAGCTCCCAGAGGAGCAGTTGCACCAGCTTCGAGAACTATCGGCCACGGCATCGGACACGCTCGCTGAGCTACGAGCGAACAGGGACGTGATCCAGGCTCACTTGCGCCTTCAGGAGTACACGAGCCGACTGGAACACGCGATCGAGATCGAGAGAGAGAAGGCCACGACGGACGCGCTGACCGGCCTGCTCAACCA
Source organism: Chloroflexota bacterium (assembly GCA_029262675.1). Lineage (GTDB taxonomy): Bacteria > Chloroflexota > Dehalococcoidia > DSTF01 > RBG-16-68-14 > JADFKB01. Next base: position 43,439 of record JAJCYW010000010.1, read on the forward strand.
CCGAGGCGGATTGCAGACACTGGAAGGCGCGCTGGAAGGCGCTGCGAGCCCGAAGGCAGCCCTATCCCTCTTGATCGGCGATATCGACAGCTTCAAGCTGTTCAACGACACCTACGGACACGTCGCCGGAGATGAGGTCTTGAAGCTGGCGGCGATTCAGTGCCAGGCCTCGGTCGGAGAGGCCGGCACCGTCTGCCGGAATGGAGGCGACGAGTTCCTCATCATTCTGCCTGGCGCCGACAGCGCCGAGGCAATCCGCATGGCAGCGGATATCACCGAGCGCTTCGGAAACATTGCGTTCCGGACCGAGGCCGGCGAAACCGTTCCGGTCCGAATGTCGATCGGCGTCGCGAGCTACCCGGAGCACACTGCGTCGCCCTCCAAGCTGATCGCGATCGCCGACGCGGCGATGTACGAGGCCAAGCACCGTCCACCCGATTCGCCTGCCGCACCCATCAGCAGCGGCGCCGAAACGACGTTCGGCGTGCTGGAAAGCCTCGTCCTCGCCGTCGACACCAAGGACCGCTACACGCGAGATCACTGCGACATCGTTGCCGAGTACGCCGCCAAGCTGGCTCAGCGGCTGGAGCTGTCCGAGGAATCCGTTCGGGCATTGAGAGTCGCCGGTCTCCTGCATGACATCGGCAAGGTGGCCGTTCCAGACGAGATCCTAAAGAAGCCGGCGCCGCTCACGCAGGACGAGTACGAGGTGATGCAGCGGCATGTGAAAATCGGCGAGGTGCTGATCCGTGAGGTTCCGCAACTCAAGGACGTCATTCAAGCTGTTTCGTGTCACCATGAGCGTTACGACGGTTCTGGCTACCCGCGAGGTCTGGCAGGAAACAGCATCCCCCTCCTTGGCCGAATCATTGCAGTCGCTGACGCATACTCCGCGATGGCGCTCGACCGGCCCTATCGCAAGGCGATGCCTCGTGATGCCGTGATCGCTGAGCTCGTCGCTGGTTCAGGCATCCAGTTCGATCCGGAGATCTCCCGCGTGTTCGTCGAATTGCTGATCGCAGAGCAGTTGCAAGAACGAACTGCCGCCTAGTCGAGCCCGACCGGCGTCCAGGAATCCGGTGCAGTCTTTCTCGTCCAGCTCGTTCTCGATAGTGTCCGAGTCGTCGCCGACGTTGTTCCGGATTAGGATGACACCTGTCGCGGAGAGGCCTCTGGCTTTCTCTGCTGAAACCCCGCCCGCAGGCGACAGCATCCCTGGAACGCGAAATGGAGTTGTGGCTTGGGATGAGATGTCCCAATGGCCTGTTGATACGGGCCATTCGGCCCTATTGGCGCCATGAGGACCTGCGTAACCTACGCTCGCGTGGGGCTTCAGGCAAGGAGGCAAATGATGGCCGGTACGACGCGCGAAAAATTCTTCGACGCAATCAACGAGAGCTACGATGCTCTATTGACAGCCATCGAGGCGACGGAGGCTCGAGGGCATGCGCTTTCGAGCGTTGCCATCGATGAGGCGAGAACCGGTGAGAAGGAAGTCGTCGCGCTCGCCCAGAAGTGGGTTGATGCTCCGTCCAACGTGTTCGAGAACCTTCAAGCGATGCTGGAGGCGCAGACGCGCGCTCAGCGCCGCGTTCTCCAGCTTGCCAGTGACGCCCTGAGCGGTGCTGGCGAGTACGGCACCGACGTTCAGGATGCCCTTCGCCGGGTGATCAAGGCGAACGCCAAGGCTGGTGAGGCGACCGTAGAGGCGGCTCAAAAGATGTACGCTCGCGGTCGGGGTGGCGAAGGAACAGAGTCTGACGGCCACAAGAATCCGAGCGCAACCAAGGTGCCCGTCGCCGAGGGTACCGGTACCGACACCGGCGGGACCGCCGACAGCTAGGAGCCGCCTTTCGGCGGGCGGGTCTATGTTGAGATCGGCGCCAAGGATGGGCGCTAATCCGAGCGGACTGTCCATGCATTACGCGGGTCCGCAAGGGTTCCGGTACTTCTGGGGTTAGGCGATGGTGGCGAAGACCGGCTTCAAGGATCGACGCCGTGAAGCGCCGACGGGCGCACAGCCACACCGCTGGGCTCTTAGCCTCTGGGCGCGGACCTACCGGCGGCTGGCACGTCGCTGGGTCGTGACGCGACACGTCCGGCGCTATTGCCGCCCGTTTGCGCTGGACGGCGCAGAGCACATCGAGCGCTTTCCAGCCCCGGGCCTGATCGTGGCCAACCATACCAGCCATTTCGATACCGCCATCGTCCTCTCGCTCCTCACGACGCGTCTGTACGATCGCACGGCTGTCGTGGCCGCCGCCGACCGCTTCTACACCTCGACGATCAAGGGCGCTTGGTTTTCGCTGCGCTACAACGCGTTTCCGATCAACCGAGGCGGTGGCTCCGGCGCGCTGACTTACTCGGAATGGCTCCTTCAGAACGGATGGTCACTGCTCATGTTTCCGGAAGGGACACGCTCTCGGACGGGTGAACTCCTTCGCTTCCATCCCGGCCCGGCGATTCTCTCGTTACGCCAGCGCGTGCCCGTGCTGCCGATCCATATCGACGGCGCCGCCAATATCCTCCGCCCCGGTACCAGGCTGTCCCATCCGGCGCCTGTCCACGTTCGCGTCGGCCCGCCAGTCTCATTTGACAACGGTGTCGATGCAGCGGAGGCGACCCAGGCAATACATGACGCGGTGCGCACCCTCATAATACCAGCCAGGCATGGCGAGCCGGCCAGGCAGGGTGAACCCGTCTTGGTCTAGAATCGCACATCTCCAGACATACTAGCCCGCCACCAAAGTGGAGGTCTTGCCCTTCTCTTCGATCGGACACACGGTGGAGCGTCTGGGGGAGGTTCATCTCGTCAAGGTCCTGATGGGAGAGAAAGGCGCGCCGCCTTGATTCAGCGGACCGCCGAGGGCGTGGCGCTGGCCGTCATTGAGGCCGTCGGCACGGGCAGTCCAAAACAGGCTATTATTAGAGTCCCCGACCGGAAACGAAACGAGACGCCTGGCGTGGCCACCACGGCAGCGGGAGAGAGGATCTGAAGCATGATTGGCAAGATAGTCGCGGGAACCGTTCTAGCAGCGGGAGTCGCCGCCGGCGGCGCATGGGCGCTATTACGTCGAGGACTGCCGCGGACCGGCGGAGAACTGCAGCTCGACGGCCTGCACGGGCCCGTGGAGATCCTTCGCGACCGATGGGGCGTCCCTCACATCTTCACAGGCGATATTCACGATCTCTATTTCGCGCAGGCGGTCTGCCACGCGCAGGACCGCCTGTGGCAGATGGAATTCAATCGCAGGCTCGCCTCAGGACGGCTTTCTGAGGTCTTAGGGACAGCAGCCCTCGACGTCGATCGCTTGATGCGCCGGATCGGGCTGCACCGCTCGGCCCAGCGCGACGTAGAGACGGCTGATCCGGAGACGTTGACGATCTACAGGGCGTACGTCGAAGGCGTGAACGCCTTGCTGGAGTCGGAGAGGGCGTTGCCGCCGGAGTTCACCATCCTGCGCCTGCGCCCCGACCCCTGGACCGCCGTCGATACCGCGCTCATGGCGCGGCTGATCTCGTTCGGCCAGGGGCATAACTGGGACACGGAGATAGCCCGCCTGCGTCTGGTGACGGAAGTCGGGCCGGAAGTCGCGGCGGAGCTCGAGCCCGGCTATCCGAAGGGGATGCCGCTGGCGGTGCCACCCGGCACGGTAACGGAAACGCCCACGTCCTACGAGGCGGCCGACTTCGCGGGGACGGCACAGAGGCTCGGCGTCGGTATCGGTGGGGGAAGCAACAACTGGGCGGTGGACGGCACGAAGTCGGCCACCGGCTCGCCCATCCTCGCCAGCGACCCGCACATCGCTCCGTCGATGCCGGGCACCTGGTACCAAGTGCATTTGGCATCGCGGGAGTACCGCGTGGCCGGGGCCTCGCTGGCGGGCATGCCGGGCGTTGCTATCGGTCACAACGACAAGATCGCCTGGGGTATCACGAACGGGGCGGTCGACACGGCCGACCTCTACGTCGAGCGAGTCGATGAGGAGACGCCGACCCGCTACGAGTTTGACGGTAGCTGGGAGGAGGGCGAGGTCGTTCGAGAGGAGATCCGTGTACGCGGGCAGTCCGAGCCGGTTGTCGAGGAAGTACTGATCACGCGACACGGGCCCGACATAGGCCCCGCGATCGAAGGCGAGACGCGGCATCTAGCGCTGCGCAGCATCGCGCTCGAGGGTAACGGTCTGCTCGGGCCCGCGCATCGACTCGGCGCCGCCCACGACTGGGAGTCGTTCCGCGCTGCGCTGGCAGACTGGGAAACGCTGGCGATGAACTTCGTGTACGCCGATGTTGACGGCAACATCGGCTATCAGTTCATCGGCCGCATCCCCATTCGAGAGCAAGGCAAGGGGATACTGCCCGCCCCTGGCTGGGATTCTGCCTACGAATGGACGGGGTATATTCCGTTCGACGAGCTGCCGAGCGCCTACAACCCGCCGTCTCACGTTGTCGTCAGCGCGAACGCCCGCGTCGTGGGCGACGACTATCCGCATCATATGGGCAATGATTGGGTCGACGGCTATCGCCATCAGCGCATCGTTCAGCAGCTCGCTGAGGCCGACGCCCTGACACCAATGGATATGGTGCAGCTCCAGGTGGACGATCTCTCGATTCCCGCCCAGGAGCTGATGCCGTTCCTGCGGCGAGTGAAGCCTCAGTCCGAGCTGGGACGCAGCGCCCACCAACTTCTGTTGGATTGGAACTGCCACCTCTCCGTCGACAGCGCAGCCGCTGCGGTTTTTGAGTCTGTTCTGTTGCACCTCTATCGGTCTGTCTTTGAGCCTCGTCTGGGCGAAGCGATCGATCTCTATCTTGGTAAGGGAGCCCACATGGTTGTGCCCGCCAACGGCTACGTCGACCGTGCGGCATCAAACCTGATCAGCGTTGTGAACGAGGCGCGGGATGACTGGTTCCCGGCGAAGAATGGCGGGCAGCCGACGTGGGATGCCGTCGGCGCTCACGCTGTGGATGATGCGGCCGCGTTCCTGGCCGAGCGGCTTGGGCCAGACACCGATAGCTGGCGCTGGGGCGACCTGCATCAGATCACGTTCAGCCATCCACTGGGCCAGGTGAAGCCGCTGGACAGGCTGTTCTCGCGAGGCCCCTACGACGTACCGGGCGACATAAACACCGTGTTCCAGAACCAGTACCACCCGCTCCAACCGTTCGACGTAACGCTGCCCACACCTTCGTATCGACAGGTCATCGACATGGCCGATCTGAACAACTCACGTTCGATCATCTACGCCGGCCAGAGCGGCCACCCGCTCAGCCCGCACTACGATGATCTCACTGAGCGCTGGATACAGGGAGCGCCACATCCAATGCCTTGGGATAGGGAGAACGTCGAAGCGGTAACGGAAGAGACGCTACGCCTGACTCCGGCGCCGTAAAGCGTTGCGGCGCTGGCGAAGGGCACCGCCTTCTGTCGTGGCGGCGCCCAGGCGGGAGCCGCCGCGCCGCGGGATCGCCCGGTAGGATGCGAACCGCTCGCTAATCGCATGACCCGGGCCGGCCAGCGCGTATGGCGGTATACTGCCGCCATGCTGAGGCACGCGATGCGTCGGTCTGCGAACCCCGCGCTAACCCGAGCTCGCAGCGTCGACCTGACACCGGGCGCGATGGCGGGGCGTTCACCGTCCAACCCATGACGGCTGAAGAGATCGCCCTCCGCTTGGCGGCTATCGTGGTGCTCGGAGTCGGTGCACAGTGGGTCGCCACAAGGCTGCGGCTGCCATCAATCCTGCTGCTCCTCGGCCTTGGGCTGATAGCGGGCGCCGGCACCGGCTTCATCGACCCCGATGAACTCTTCGGCGGTTTGCTTGTGCCCGGCGTGTCGCTGGCGGTGGCCGTGATTCTCTTCGAGGGCGGCTTGGGGCTACGGGTCGCCGAGGTACGCGGCGTCGGTCTGGTCGTGCGCAACCTGATCGTGGTCGGCACGGCCGTAACGCTGATCGTCGCGACGGCCTTCGCCTACTTCATTCTCGATCTCAGCCTGTCGCTTTCCCTCCTGCTCGCAGCAGTCCTCGTGGTCACCGGTCCGACGGTCGTCATCCCGCTGCTGGATCACATCAGGCCACTCGGCCAGACGAAGGCGCTGCTGCGCTGGGAGGGCATCATCATCGATCCAATCGGAGCGGTGCTGGCCGTGCTGATCTTCGAGGCCACGTTCGCGGAGGGTGCGGAGGAGGCGACAGTCGAGGCGATCCAAGCCGTGTCCATGACGCTCGCCGCGGGAGGCGGCATCGGCTTGCTATCAGCGGGAATCCTGGTGGTGCTGTTGGAGCGCTACCTGATTCCAGACGAGATGCGGAACCCGGTCACGCTGATGGCCGTGCTTGGAGCGACCGCGGCCGCGAACTGGGTCCAGGCTGAGTCTGGCCTGCTTGCGGCCACGATGATGGGGATCGCGCTTGCCAACCAACGGGCGGTGAACGTCCGCCACATCCTGGAGTTCAAGGAGAGCCTGCGCGTCCTGCTGATCGGCTCGCTCTTCGTCGTGCTGGCCGCGCGTCTCGATGTCGACGACTTGAAGACTATAGACCTCCTCGACGCTGCGTTCTTCGCGGCGCTGGTGATCGTGGCGCGGCCACTCGCCGTCGCAATCTCATCGTTCGGGTCGTCCCTGAGCTGGCAAGAGCGGGTCTTCGTCGCGCTGATGGCACCGCGGGGCATCGTGGCGGTCTCGCTGGCATCGATCCTGGCGCTGCGCCTCAGCGAAGAGGGCATTGCGGGCGCGGACCGGCTCGTGCCGCTGGTGTTCCTCGTCGTCATCGGCACCATCACGCTGTACGGCCTCGCCGGGCCGTACATTGCGCGGGCGCTTGGTCTGGCCCGGCCTAACCCGCAGGGCGTGCTGATCGTCGGCGCGGGGCTCTGGGTGCGCGACCTGGCCGCCACTCTCCAGTCAAACGGGATCCAGGCGATGCTGATCGACAGTAACCGCGCCAACGTGCATGACGCCAACCTCGCTGGCTTGCCCGCGCACTACGCGAACGTGCTCTCGGAGGACGTCCAACACGAACTCGACCTGGATGACATCGGACGACTGGTGGCGCTCACACCGAACGACGAGGTGAATGCGCTCGCGGCTCAACACTTCGCGGAGGTGTTTGGCCAGCAGCACGTCTACCAGCTCGCACCAAAGGCCGGCGTTGTCCACGAAAGCCAGGACGACCACCGAGCGATCCCGCGATATCTGCGCGGACGCATCCTCTTCGGCGCGCGGGCGACGCACGAGTACATCGCCGCGCGCATTGCAGAAGGAGCGGTCGTTAAGGCCACGACGCTGTCCGACGAATTCGACTATGGCGCCTTCGTAGCGATGTATGGAGAGGACGCACTGCGTCTCTTTATCGTAGACGGGTCTGGCAAGTTGACCGTCGTCAGCGCCGATGCGACGCCGACAGTGGGAGCCGGGCAGACGCTGATCAGTCTCGTCGACCCGACGCGCTCGGACGGCGAGCGACCGGAGGCCGTGGCAGCCGCCAAGTCGGAGGCCGGAGCGTAACGGGAACGAACCATGCCACGCCTGGTCATGTCGTCACGCGCAGGGATCAGCGACCGTGTGGTGCGCGATTCTCATGGCCGACGGCTCATTCGCTCGGCTTTCCTGCCCAAGTTTCCCAAAGATGCCAAAGCTGGATTAGAGCCGAATGGCCCAAGCGGCTAGCGGGGCAACGGCGAGGAAGTCGCGCCCGCCGGGGCGAATCCGGCGGCCGCCCCGCTTTGTGCTACAACGATGGAGTCCGGAGCACCAGCATGGAAGGTGGAAGCGCATATGGAGGCAGAGCACGCCGACAAGAAGCGAATGACCCGCGCGGGGCAGCCGGAGGACGTGAGGGACCTTCTGGACAACGCCCCGCGCGCCAACATCGCGTTCAACAACAGCGGCGCGATCGAGGCCGTCCCCGTCGACTTCTGCCTTCACGAAGAGCAGTACTGGGTTGGAATGCCGCGCGACGGAGTTGGGGCGAGGCCCGAGGCGGGCGATCGCGTTAGGCTGCTCATCGACGATGGCTGCTACCACTTCGACCTGCGAGGGATGTGGGTACGCGGCAAGCTGTCACAAGCGGAGATTCCCCCTTGGGATGGTTCTCCGAACCTGACCTGGTTCCGAGTGGAGCCGGCGAAGGCTGTCGTCTGGGACTACGGGGCGATGCGGGAGGCAAGAGGCGGATGAACCTAGACGCTTCGCCCGTGCGCGAATTCCTCGCCAGTTCCATGATCGCAAGGATCGCAACCCTGTCGCCGAAGGGTCAGCCGAATATCACGCCGCTATGGTTCGTCCGCGACCAGGAACGGCTATACATGACGACGCGGGATGGGTCGCCCGTCGTGCGGAACATCGCTGAGCAACCGGAGGTCGTGCTCCTTTTTGACAATGAGCGGGACGCGATGAGGCACCAGGTCCTGCGTCTGCGGGGCCGCGCGGTGTTCCGGATGAGTCGCGGGATCTTGTGGCGGACGGTTCTGCGCCAGTTGCCGAAGTACCGGGTCTCCCCGGCCGCGCTCAGAAACCTCCTGTCGCACGCGGGCAAGGCCATTACCATGGCGCGCTACTACGGGGAGCGGGGCGCGCAGGGCGGCGTGATCGAAGTGACGCCGGAAAGCGCGGAGTTCCTGCCACGGTACCGGACCGATTCATAAGTGGTGCGAGAAGGAAGGATTGTGAGCCGTCGAGAACAAGACCGTCGCCGCGATAGGTCGTTCTCCCTGACTAGGTCCCGGCGGCAGCGTCGCTACCAGGCCCGCCACGAACTGCAGGATCAGGGCCGCGTCGATGCTATTCACGCTGCCATTGCCGTTGGTGTCTGCGTTCTGCTCGCAGGCCAGCGAGCCGATCAGTCCGGCGCCGAGCTGTAGCAGCAGCGCGGCGTCGATGCTGTTCACGGCGTCGTCGCAGTTGACGTCGCCGACCAGCCCGCCGAGCGGCGTTGTCGGCGTCGGCGCTGGAGGAGTAGCCGTTGGCGGCACCGGCGACGTAGCTGTTGGCGGCACCGTTGCGGTCGGCATGGAGGTAGGTGTGTTGGTGGCGGTGGGCGTCGGTGTCGGCTTTTCGACGCTCGTGACCACGTAGAGCGACCACGCGTTGAGAGTCCCCACGTCGCCGCCTTGGACGTCGGAGACCTGCAGCATCCACGTTCCCGCCGCGCTCTCGCCGTCGAAGACGCTCAGGGGCTCGTTCGGGGTGAAGTCGCCGTTGATGGCAGGCGTGTTGGTGTCACACTCATCCTCGACCGCGGACAGGGCGTCGTCGTCGAACACGGCGTTCACATCGTCGCCGTCGCACCCTAAGTTGAGGACGGGGTACGCGGGTCGGTCGAGCAACGCAACGCTCGTGCCCGTGTCGCTGTGCGTTAGCGTGACGATGAGGTCTCCCACCCAGGTGTGGCTGATGTCGAGGAAGACATTGATGTCCTCAATGGTAGCGCCGTCGGCGGCCGCGAAGGCGTCGGTGATCCCGGTCGAGTCGCTGTCTGGGATGGCCAAGGCCGGTGATAAGGCGAGCCGGATGAACCAGTCGACGACGTCCACGGGCGCCGTCCTTTCCGTCGCCGTGCCATCTCCCAACTGGCCGAGGACATTGTCTCCCCAGCACTTGACGCGGCCGCTGGTGGTCGCCGCGCACGTGTGATCGACGCCGGCGGCTACCGAGGTGACGCCTGCTGTCATGCCCGGAACATCCCAGGGCGCCGCGCGGTCCATCGTTGTCCCGTCTCCTAATTGACCGTTTGCGTTGGACCCCCAGCACTTGAGACTGCCTCCCGTTGTGACGGCGCACGTGTGGCCGACCGGTGTAAACGTGGTAGTGATGAGAATGCCACCCACCGCCACGTCGGATATTCCCGTCGCGAGACCCGATACGTTCACCGGCGCGGAACGGTCAACCGTTGTCCCGTCGCCCAACTGGCCGGTGACGTTGGCGCCCCAACACTTGACCCCGCCTGTCGTGGTCACCGCACAGGTGTGATAGTTGCCCGCAGCGACGGAAGCGACGCCGCTCGTCAGCCCGGAGACATCTACAGGCGAAAACCTGCTCGTCGTCGTGCCGTCTCCCAGTTGACCGAATGAGTTGGACCCCCAGCACTTGACGCCGCCTACTGCGGTCACGGCGCACGTGTGATTGCCGCCCGCGGCGATTGCGGTGACGCCGCTGGCCAGGCCCGGTATGTCCCAGGGCGCCGCACGGTCCACGTTCGTCCCGTCTCCTAGCTGGCCTGCTCCGTTGTATCCCCAGCACTTGACGGCCCCGGCTGTCGTCAGCGCGCACGTGTGGTAGCCTCCCGCTGACACGGCAGCCACGCCGCTGCTCAGGCCGGACACGTTCGTGGGCGTTGCGCGTTCGTTGCCTGAAGTGCCGTCTCCGACCTGGCCGTCCCTGTTGAACCCCCAGCACTTGACGCCGCCGGCGTCCGTCAGCGCGCAGGCATGGGAGTCTCCCATGGTCACCGCCGCCACGCCGCTCGCAAGCCCGGACACGTCGACCGGGGTGCTGCTACAGTCAATAGCGCTGGGGCCGCACGTCTCGGTGGTAGGGGCCCCTAGTTCACCGGCACTGTTCCTTCCCCAGCATTGGGCGCCGCCAAACGAGGCCACAGCGCACGTCTGATAGCCGCCTGCGTTCACCTGCCCCCTGCCGCCGGTGGCGGACACCGGACCGGGCCTTGGCGCAACAAGCGTCGCGGCGAGGAGAGCCAGCATTGCCAGGCACGCGCACGCCAGAAGCGTTCTTCGTCTGCCCATTGCTTCCTCCCTTGAGCTGTCAGGCCGGCGCTTACGTGGACTGGAATCGGGTTGACATCAAGGCACAATGAGAGCTTGCGAGGCCGGCGACCGACCAGCGGCTTCGCGACTCTCATGGGCCATGGCCCGTTCGTTCGGCTCGGGCTGGCTAGGAGATCGGATCTAAGACGACGACCGGGATTTGTCGATCAGTCTTCGTCTGGTACTCCGCATATGCCGGCCATGCCTCGACCGCCAGCGCCCACCACTGCGTTCTCTCATCCCCCTGCACCTCGCGAGCGCCTAATTCGTAGACGTTCGCGCCGTCCTGCAGCGTCACCTCTGGCGAGGCCGTCAGGTTGAGGTACCAGACCGGATGCTTCGGAGCGCCGCCCATCGAAGCGATGACGGCGTATGTTCCGTCGCGCTCGACGCGCATCAGGGGTGACTTGCGTACCTTGCCGCTATGGCGGCCCCGCGTGGTGAGGATGATGATTGGCTTGTCCTGGAGTGTCCCACCCTCGGCGCCACCTGTAGCCTCGTAGAGCGCCACCTGATCGGCGGCGAACTGCCACGGACTTGGCTCGTAGTCTCCTTCGATTGGCACGCGCCGATCATACTGCGAAGCTCGCGTGGCTGCAAGCTCGGAGACGTCGAACGTCATTCTGGCGTCGGTTGGCTTGGAGAGGGTGCGGAATGTTGAAGACGAGCCCGCCGCAGCCTCCTCTCCATTGCAAGCATCACTTGGCTGGGCGCTGCGGGGGCACGGCTGGGAACGCGGGTAACAGGCGGTCAGTTGTCGTTTGAGAGATCCGTACAGCCTTGGCCGCCGGATCCGATCGTCACCGGCGGGAATGCTCCAAGTGGGCTATGGCGCTGCGGGCCGGTAGTTGTTTTAGGGCCTACCGGCAGTCGTGGTCGTACTGGTTGATCACGCCCAGAATGTCGATCAGCAGGTCTATCACCCCATCCGGCGCGGTCATGTTCCAGGCGTTGGGGCCAGCGGACGGCCCGCGATCATAGTGTGCGTCGTACGGTGGCGCGCCGCCAGCGGCAGGCTGGTAGTGGTTGATGACGCCCAAGATGTCGAACAGAAGGTCGACCACGCCGTCTTGGCCCGGCCCTGAGATTGTCTCCACATCGTAGAAGTCCCAGGGGTTTAGGTAGTCACGCAGGCCGCCCAACGTTTCGTCTGAGCCATTCTCCCTCTGGTCGCTGCAGCCGTCGCCGTCGGTGTCAGTTGGGTCGGGCGTGGGTGTCACCGTAGGAGTGGGTGTCGTCGTTGGCGGGGGCACCTTCTTCGTGCCCGTAAGTGGTTCGGCGCATCCGCAGCCATGCCAAGAGACGATTCCATTCATTATCGTCAGACCATCTGTAATGCCGGAGAGGAAGATTGTACCGTTATCCACAGCGAAGGCGCCCGTGGCCTTGACGATTGTGCCGGTTATGCCGAGAGTTGTCCCCGAAACGTCGCAGTCTAGGTCGACAGAGAGCGCAGAGTCGATCTGCGTAACAGTAGCCGAACACGTTTCTATAGTAGTCAACTCCCAGTTCCATTTGCCCGTCATGTCGATGGCCGCCTCAGCACGGTTGTCAGGCGCAAGCACGGTGACCAGGGCTATCGTTAGCACGACCGTCAGCGCTGCTGGTACTGCGGTGATCAGCTTGTTCAATGCTCGCCTCCTTGCCTGTGACTTTCGCACCCCTTGCTAGGAACGACTGGAGATGATACGAGAGGCTCCCAGTTGTTTCGCTAGTCGTCAGATATCTCAGTCAAGCGACCTGCCTATGGGTGCCAGACGCCGCCTAGCTCTACGTGTCGCGTGCCGCGACCTTGGCCTACCGGCAGTCGTGGTCAAATTGTTGGACCACGCCTAGTATGTCGTTCAGCAGGTCGATGACGCCGTCCGGAGCAGTCATGTTCCAGGGATTCGGCCCGGCAGATTCTCCGCGGTCGTAGTGCGCGTCGTACGGTGGCGCGCCGCCGGCGGCTGGCTGGTAGTGGTTGATGACGCCAAGGATGTCGAACAACAGATCTATCTTGCCGTCCTGGCCCGGGCCGCTGATGGTTTCGACGTCGTAGAAGTCCCACGGGTTCTTGTAGTCTCGTCCGCCGCCGATGTTGGCGCCCGCTTTCGGGAGGTTCTCTCGCGCGTCGCTACAGCCGTCGCCGTCGGTATCGCCTGGGTCGGGTTGCTTGGTCGTTGTCGGCGTGATCGTGGGCGTGGGTGTGATCGTGGGCGTGGGCGTGATCGTGGGCGTGGGGGTCGGCAGCGGGCCGACTATGCAGTTGATCTGCGCGCTCGCCAGCGTCGGCGTGTACTCGATCGCCGGTCTGTCGACGAGCACACTGTGGCTCCCGGCAGCTGACAATGTGAGAGTGGCCGTACCGGGGGCCTGGCAGGTGAATACGAACTGGGCGGTCGGGCCGGTGCCAGACCAATTTGGATTGCCGGGCAGGATGTCAAAACCGATAAGCTCAATGTACGCGTCGTTCCAGAAGTCGTCGTCAGCAGGGCCCAACACTTGAGCAGCGACTCCTCCATTGTTTTCCTGCCACCTGTCGTTGTCTTCGGCAGTTCGCGGGGTGAGATCAAGCAGGGGTTCGTCCCAGTGTAGACGCAGGCCGTAACCGTCAACTGTACCCGGATTGGACGTGACATGAACGCTAACCGTAACCGGTACTCCGACGGACGCTAGGCGCTTCGTTTCGACTGTGTCGCTAAGGCTGGTGGACTCTCCTTCCGCGTCGATTGCCAGAGCGCCGCCGGCAGGCGTGGCCTTGGGGAATGGCGTGGCGGTCTGGCATGACGTCGTATTGCCGAACTGTAGGACTACCCCGAGGATGTCGTTTAAGAGGTCGACAAAGCCGTCCTTGTTCATGTCTGCCCGCACGTCGTACGGTGGACCACCACCTGGGGCGTGATGGTCTCCCGCGATAATGATATCGATCAACTCGACGGTGCCGTTACCATCGAGGTCCCCGCAGCCGCTGGCGGCGGAGACGGTGTGAACCGACCCCTGGGGCGAAGCTAGCGTCGCTACCAGCGCGACTAAGCCTGTGAAGACTAGAAATGCGGCTCCGATGAGTGTCCTGGTCTGCATCATGCACCCCCTTAGGTTCGACATCACGACAGGCGCTTGCTGCCAGCGTGAGGGGCTCTAAGATCCGGCGGATTGGCGTTTCCGCGGGTCTCGGCCGCCAGTCAGTCAGGCCAAGAGTCTAGCAGTTGCTCTAGGATTGTCAAGAGCCACATGGCCGGCAGCGGTGGTGCGGATGTAGGTAGTGGCAGACAAGTCGGGATCAGTCATCAGGTCCTTCTGTAGCCCCGAGTATACTAAGGGCGCCATGGACAACTCTCGACGGCTCTCTCCCGAAGTTCAGAAACGCTTCACCAAAGCTGACAGCAGCAGGCAGCAGGGCGAGAACGCCGGCGTAACAAGGGCTTTCTCGCGCTGGCGCCGCGGACTCATGGCCGCTGTAAGGGTCTGGCTTCCCCCGATTCGGCCGCCTTCGGCACGCGCCGCCGTTCGGCGCCTGCTGAACTGGGGCCGGGAGAACCAAGACGAGATCATCGCCTTCGTCACCATCGTCAGCGTTGGCGCTTTCCTCCGGCTCTATCACCTGGACAGCATTCCTTCAGGAGGCATACACGGTGATGAGGCCCTAGGTGCTCTGCGAGCCCACGCCATCTTGGACCGTGAATGGGCGGGACCATTCGACCCCTACCACGCATTCGGGGCGCCAGCAGGGTGGGAATTCTGGATGGCCGGGGTCATCTGGCTCTTCGGCGATAGCCTGTTCGCCATCCGTATGTCCATGGCGCTGTTGGCCATCGCGGCGATCCCGTTGGCCTACTTTCTGTTCAGGGCGATCGACGGCAAAGCCACAGCGATTATCGGTTCGAGCCTGCTCGCGTTCTCAGGTTGGCACCTCTTGTTCAGCCGCCAGGCCTGGCCACCGGTGACGATGACGACGACTGCACTCCTCTCCGGTCTCTTCTTGGTGCTCACCCTGCGTTCGCAAAAATGGTGGCTCTTCCCGCTGACCGGGTTTGTCATGGCCCTGGGGCTCTACATGTACAACGGCTACTTCTACTTTCTCTTCGGCGCCAGCGTGGTGCTGGCAGGCTGGCTCGTCGGACAGAGGGCCGCCTTCGCAAGGGCCGTGCTCAGCCTCGCAGTCTTGTCCGCCGCCTTCTTCCTCACCGCCCTGCCCATGCTCACCTACATACGCGAGCACCAGGACACATACTTTCGCTATCCCCGTTCGACGTCCATCTTCAACTCGGCCCGCTACGACGGAGCGTCTGGCTTCATGGAACGCGCGGATGTCGTGTTGGACTCAGGGCGCGACTTCGTCCGGCTGCTGGTCTTCGATGGCGCGCGGGACATACCGATGCTCGCCGTAGCCACGTCGGTGCTCCTGGGACTCGGCTTCCTCTACGCGGTCCGGCGATGGCGAGAGCCGGGGATGGCCCTCTGTCTGATCCTGTTCCTTTTGATCCCGTGGGCGGCGATTCTTAATCCTGGCGGAGCCTCCATCATGCTCCGCCGTGCCATCGGAGTGACGCCGTTCATTGCATTTCTGGCGGCGCTGCCGCTGAGCGCCGCTCTCCGGAGCAAGTACTTGGCAGCACCCCCGCTAAAGGCGTTAGTGCTCGCGGCTGCCGTTGCAGCCGTTGCAAGCGTTGGCGTGACGAACGTCAACTTCTACTTCAGGGGTTACGCCGCGTCATTCGACACGAGAACCAATTATGAAATGGTGCATGCCTCCAATTTTCTCGCTGACCTGCCAGGAGATCCGTATGTGTATTTCTACAGCACTCGTTGGACGTTTGACTATGTAATCCGCCAGTACCTGGCCCCAGACGTTGAGGGCGAAAATCGCTCAGGCAATTGGGGATCGGACTTCGATCTGACGCCACGGCACGATCGCGACATCGTCTACATGTTCCTCGGCTCCCTGCTCGATACGAGCGCCGACGTAGAGCGACTCTACCCGGGCGGTCAAGCTAGCGAGTTTGTCGATGAACACGAAACGGTCGTGTATCGGGCGTATGAGCTGCCCCGTACGGCCGATGTAAGCCGAGAGCTCCCAGAACCCGGATCACCGGAGGCGATAGAGTCGCTGACCGAAGGTGAAGGGTCCAACGAAGCGCGAGACGAGGTCCGGAGACTTCACTTAGAACAACTCAGGCAGGCGCTTGAAGACTACGCGGAGCAAACGGGCTCCTACCCAGATACGAACAACCAACTGCAAACACTGTGCGTGTTTAGGGAGCTCGACGCGGGTTGCGCGCTAACTACGATCCTTTCGGAGCTGCCGGCGGATCCGCTCGGCTCGCCGGGAAGCAACGGCTATTGGTACAGCTCTGATGGCAGCAGCTTCCTCCTGGTGGCGCAGCAAGAGAGCATCGAAGGAGAAGTGATCGGCTGCCCGGACTACATCGTGCAAAGCGCCGGAGGCGCGGGGCGCTATTGCGTACAAGTCCCTAAGCCATGATGCGTTCTCGGGCAGCGCAACATCCCCAACCCGTCAGCGTTGTCTGGTTGCTTGGTGGCCCACTCATCGTTGTCCGGGCATTGCCCGCAGATTCAATAACCGGCCCGCCGCCGGAAGCCGACTACAGCGGCGACGGCTTTGAGGTGGCACCTGACGCTTAGGAAGGAGTAGCCTGCTAGCTATGTCTGCGACACCTCAGGAGAGCAACGGGAACGGAACGATTGCCGAAGGCTGCGCCTTGTGCGGCAGCCTTGACAGCAGGTTAGTGGTTCGCACTAAGCAGCGGACAGTCGCCGAGTGCGCAGCGTGCGGGCTGAGGGCGCTCAAGCCGATGCCCTCGATAGAGGAACTGATCGCCGTCAACGATGAGACAGTCCACCCATTCTTCGACGCGTACCTTGAAGACGAGCAGTCGTACCGCGCGTACTTTACCCGAAAGCTGGACGACCTCCAGAGATACAGAGCCGCTGGCCGGCTCCTGGACGTAGGCTGCGGAGCCGGTTTCTTCCTGGACGCCGCGCGAGACCGCGGTTATGACGTCGCCGGCTTGGACTTATCGTCTGTCCCCGCCGCCTATGCGCGCGATACGCTGCACCTCGACGTGACGGTGGGAAGCCTATTCGACTACCAGTCCCCCAGTGGCGCGTTCGATGTCGTCACCCTATTCCAGACAATCGAGCACGAACCCACTCCCGTGGCGCTCGGTGCGGAGTTGTTCCGCATGCTCGCTCCCGGAGGGATCCTGATGGTCACGACGCCGGCCGCCGACGGCTTCGTAGCACGTGTGATGGGAAGTCGCTGGTTCGGCTACCGAAACGTCGAACACGTCTCCTTCTTCAGCCGCCAGAGTCTTCGCCATGTCCTGGAAGGCGCCGGGTTTGAGATCGTCCTCCTGGAAATCGAGCACGGCAAGCGGCTGACCATGAAATACGTGCTCAACAGGCTGATCAACTACTACTACAACCACCGAACGTTTCTCAGCAATGGACTGCGGGTGCTGCGCCCGGCAATGTTCCTGTTGGGGAAGGCGGCACTCTTCGAGCCGTGGGCGCATCTCTACGCGGTAGCCCGGAAACCAGCGAAGCCCTAGCTGCCGCGAAGTCCTCTTCAATCGATAACATCGAATTAGCTTGCCTCTCCGAAGAATTGGGCGACATCTCCCAGCGTCCAGTAAGCGCCCCTCACGCATTCATCCGTCTCCGCGCACTGAACATGCGGCTCCTTTCGCAGAGCTATTCTTCATCACCTCTTAGAACGAGCATCGTCTGGCCGATTGATGTGGCAGGGCGCGTGGCTAGGCCAGCGGCTCGAATCTGGACGGTTCCTGTATCTAGAACGGGACTGGCGTCCCCGACAGGATTCGAACCTGCCGGCCGGTTTTAAATTATCTGGGCTTTAGCGGTGTGGCACCGTAGCTAGCGAGGCGAGCGAAACGCGTACAGTCATCGTCCGAGAGATCGAAGTATCCAGAGCCGTCCGCTTTCTTGTATGCGGGTACATCGGCTTGGCTGTCAAACTGGCTGTCAACGTGATGCAGTTCAGTCCCGACGCCGCGTCTATTTAGTAGTGGAAGAAGGCGCCCCGGGAGGATAGCGGAGTGACGAAAAACACGCACCCGCCAGAGCCTCGTGACGATGTGGCAATGCTACCGCGTTTGTGAGGATCTGGCGTCACGAAGTTGTGCGGACGCGCGCCTCCGCGACACCTGCCATCTTCGAAAGACAACCCGGCCCGACATCGCTGCCAGGCCGGGCTAGGAAGTTAGGGCAAAACAACAGGAAGTCTATATGCCCACAAGGACATAATAGAACGCGATTACGAGGCCGTCAATAGGTATCCTGAACGCACGTATTGGCCCTGAGCACGTGGACATCGAATCCGTCGCCGCTTGACCGAAAGTCGGCGTACGGCCAAACTGATAATGTTGAAGCGTGGATTATCCTCGCATCGGCGATTGGCGCTCATCCGCGCCGCGATAACGCGTGGCCAAGAGTTCGCAGTCAAGAACGGGAGCCCGGAAGACCTCAGCCATTAGGGAGGAGCAGAGCATGCATACGACAGGAAGTCGAACAATATCTGGTTCGCGTCCAATAGCCATCCGGCTGCTGCTGGTTGCCATCGTCGCGGCTGTTACGGTAGGCGCGCTTAGCGTCTACACGGCGCACCAGACTAGCGCCGGCGTTGGCCTGAAGGTCACCGTCAACTCGGTCGGCAACACCGACGACGGCGGCTGCGGCGGCGCACCTAACGCCGGCTCCGGCGACTGCACGTTGCACGAGGCAATCGATGTAGTCAACGAGGGCAAGGCCGACGAGATCAACTTCCACAAGACCGTCTTCTCGAAGGCCTCGCCGGGAGTGATCCAGATCGACCTTGGCGACTTCGCGGACAACGACGGCGACAACTGCCTGCCGCCGATCGAGCGTGAGGTGATCATCGACTCGTCGAACACCGGCGTCATCCTCGACGGCGACGCCAACGACGACCTCATCGCCATCGACTGCTCGCAAACCCCTTCAGACAGCAACCGCGAGGGCGTGATCCAGGTTGACGCCACACACAACGGCTTCGACTTCACACTGATCGGTGGCAAGAACTTCATCATCCGTGAGTTCGACGGCTCCACCGACGGTATCAAGCTTGACGGCTGTAACGTCTGCGGCGATCCGGAGTACTACAGCTTCGGCGACGTCACGATCAACGGCTACATCTTCGACGACGGCGACGCCGGCGAGGATGATGAGTACGACAGCGAAGACGGCATCGACATCGATGACACCTGGAACCTCTTCAACGTCCTGATCGACAACGTCGACATCATCGCCGACGACGACGGCGTTGAGGCCTCGGCGAACGGCAACTCCCGCGACGACGTCAAGATGAGCGACAATGCCGTCAGTGTCACCAACAGCCGCATCATCGGCGACGATGATGACAGCGGCAGCGGCGATGGCGCCGACATTGAGTTCGACTGCGACGTCGACAGCGACGACTGCACCGTCAACGGCAAGATCACGGTGAACGTGAGCGACAACGACTCCATCACGTCCTTCGGCGAGGACGCGGTCGACATCGAGTTCGGAGACGACGACTACGCCACGCTTGGCGGCGCCGCCATGAACGTTTGGGTCAACAATAACCGCAAGCTCCACGGCGGTGACGGCGGCGGCGACCACGCCGTGGAGATCCAAATCGACTCGCCAGAGGGCGACGTCAACTCCGGTTCCGTCGACCTCGACGTGCAGGTCAACGGCAACGGACTGATGGACTCCGAGGGTGAGGACGCAGTCAACATCGACCTCAGAGTCTGCTGCCCGGGCAGCCACAGCACCAGCGTGGTGCAGGTCAACGACAACGACGACCTCATCGGTGACGACCACGGCGTCAGAGTTGAAGTGGACCTCGGCTGCGGCGACGGCAACGACAGCACCGTCAACGTCGACCGCAACGGCAGCGTCGAGGGCGAGAGCGAGGAAGCCGTACACATCGACGTGGACGTCGGCGAGATCGCCTCTGGTTGCGGCGGCCCGGAATCGGACGATAACACCAGCCTGATCACGATCAACGACAACGAGCGCATCGATGGCGGCGGCGGCGAAGGCGTCGAGGTTGACGCGGACGTCGGCGCCGGCAGCGGCTCCGGCGACGACAATACCAACACCGTCGAGGTCAACGGCAACGGCCGTATCGACGGTCAGGACGAAGGCGTTGAGATCGACGCCGACGCCGGCTCGCAGAGCGGCGACGACGGCGACGAGAACACCGTCCTCGTCTCGGTCAACAACAACGACGACATCACCGGTAACGACGACGATGGCGTCGACGTCAGCGCTGACTCCGGCGTCGAGACCGGCCCCAACAGCCTGCCTGTCGGTGACGGCACGGACGGCGACGAGAACAGCACCACCGTCAACATCCTCGACAACGGCAACATCGAAGGCGGGGATGGGGACGGCGTCGATGTCGACGTCCAGGCCGGCGGCGGCAACGTCAGCAGCCGCGATAACTCCAACGAGGTGAACATCACCGGCAACGGTGAGATCATCGGCCGCGAGTCCAGCGGCGGCGACGGCATCGACGGTGACTTCGAGGTCTGCTGCGACGCGGCGAACACGAACACGCTGCTGATCGCGGACAACGGCGACATCATCGGCCGCAACGCCGATGGCATTGAGCTGGATTTCTGCTGCAGCGTCAACACCGTCAGCATCCTGGACAACATGGCAATTCGCGGCAACGGTGGTGACGGCATCGACTACAACGTTGACAACATCAGCGACGGAGACGCCGACTACGGCGAGGGCTGCCCGCAGGACTGCGGCGTCTGGAGCTCCATCAACATCCTGACGATCAGCGGCAACAACATCTTCAACAGCGAGGATGACGGCATCGACATCTTCGGCGGGAACTTCCAGAACCCGCCGAACGCCGGGCGTGATGACATACCGGAAGGTAAGAGCGTCATCCATAACAACGACATCCACCACAACCGTGACCACGGCGTCCAGATCCACAATTCGTCCGGCCTCAACATCCAGTACAACGACATCCACAACAACGGCGACGACCCGGGCCTGGACCGGGGTATTGAAATCGACTGCGATGGATTCGGTGACCCCCAAGAGCCGGACCCGAAGAACAGTCTGGACTGCAACCAGAACCGCATCAGCCAGAACAACATCTGGGACAACGTCGGCATGGGCATCGAGCTGGTCGGTGACACAGACGCGGACGGCGACGGCGACCACGACATCGGTTGCGTCTTCTTCGCGTCGATCTCCTCGCCGAACGACTGCCTGCCGTTCCCGAAGATCACGACGCAGTTCGGCGACAAGTTGGTAGGTACCGCCTGCTCGCTCTGCCTCGTCGAAGTCTTCTGGGTCGACGAGGACCCGGCTGACCAGCTTCCGCTGGCCGTACGCCAGCACGGTGAGGCCCGCACCTTCTTCGATGACAAGACGGTCGCGGTTAGCGGCCTGGCGGACGCGGACGGAGACTGGTCGGTCGACCTGCCGTGTGACCTTGGGGCGGGCGCGTACACGGCGACGGCGACGGACAAGCTGAAGAGCACGTCGGAATTCGCGGCGAACTTCGTGACGCTGGGCACTGGCTCCTGCGCCACACCGACGCCGCTAGCCACGGACACGCCGACTCCGGCGCCTGCGACGGACACCCCGGTGCCGCCGACAGACACGCCGGTGCCAGCAAAGACCTGTGGTGACATTAATAGCGACGGAGACGTCAACAGCATCGACGCGTCACTTGTGTTCCAGTTCAAGGCAGGATTCCTGACGACGCTGCCGAACGAGTCGAGCGCGGACGTCAACAACGACGGTGCAATCACCAGCGTCGATGGAGCGCTCATCCTTCAGGTAGGCGCGGGCTTCATCGATGGCAGTGCGCTCACCTGCCCGTAGGCGGGAGCGCGACAGAGATAGGAAAGAGACAGTAAGGATAGGAAGAGGAGGAGAACCGCTTATGAAGAAACTAAGGTTCGGAATGATAGGAGCGGCGGCTGTAGCTGTCGCACTGTTCGGTGGTCTGCTGATCGCCGGCACCGCGGCCGCCCAAGGTGGCGCGACCCTGAGCGTGAGCGACGGCTCAGCGATGACGGGCGAGGAAGGCTCCGTCACAGTTGGCACCAGTTCGATCAGTGACCCGGGCCTCGCCGCCTGGACGGTGGACCTTTCGTATGACACGAGCGTCATTACTGCCGTGGACTGCTCTGCTGAGCACGGTGGCGTCTGCAACACCGAGTTTGGCCCTAACATGGTGCGCATCACGGGCGGCAGCGCGAGCGGCATTGAGGGCGACACCGACATAGGTAGCGTCACATTCGAGTGTGGCAGCGATGCAGGTTCCAGCGCACTGACCCTGAGTATCCACACGCTTGCGGACGGCACCATCGGTGGACCGCAGGACATTGACGCCACCGTTGTTGACGGCTCATTCACGTGCGGCGTAATCCAACCGCCTACCGTCGGCACTGGCCTCGGCCCAGACGGCGGCAGCAGTTTCGGCTGGCTGATCGCCCTGCTTGCCATCGTTGGTACGGCCGGACTGGTCGTCGGCTTCGGCGCACAGCGCAGCCGTTAATCTAGAACCCGTAGCATAGGCGACGTGTAACACAGGTTACGACGAGGCCCCCCCAAGCAATGGGGGGGCCTCGTTTGTCCAAAGCATGAATACGTAGCAGGCGGCTCAATGCTCTCTCATTGGACTAGGCAGGATCCGGAGCAGCGGCGCGGTGTCGCCGACAAGGTTCGAACCCGCGCCAAACCGCTCGGCTGCGTGGAAACTAACGTGTAGAGCGCGGCGACACTGTGAACGCATCGTGTGACCTGACGCCGCACAAGTGCGATTGGACGGCGTTGAGGACGGCAAAGGCGGCGGTTTGTTTATGACGCGGAAGTGCTGGCGTCCCCGGCAGGATTCGAACCTGCGGCCCGCTGCTTAGAAGGCAGCCGCTCTGTCCACTGAGCTACGGGGACGCGTTGTAGATACGGACACAGCCGATAACTAGACATTGGCTTGACGCAATCCGCTCTCACAGACGATAATTGTCCAACCGATTTGCACTTATCGTCGGAAGCGTCAGGTGCATGGTGCGACAGGCCTCAACGTCAAGTGAATCACTCAAGGCGAGCGGTGTCAATATCGAGGACGCCGCCGCTTCCTTCGCGCGCTTCTTACGCGCAGCGAACAGGTCAGAAAAGACGGTCAGGACCTACACCGACGCGGCTCGGCAGCTAGGTGCGTTCCTGCGGGAACGCGGGATGCCAGAGGATGTGGCGCTCATCCGTCGCGAACACGTCGAGACCTTCATCGCCCACTTGCTGGAGCGCTGGAAGCCGGCCACAGCAAACAACCGGTATCGCGGCCTGCAAGCCTTCTGGAAGTTCCTGCTGGAGGATGGCGAGATCCGCGAAAGCCCGATGGCCCGTATGAAACCCCCGACCGTGCCAGAGGAGCCCGTGCCAGTTCTCCGAGAGGATGACGTTCGAGCGCTCTTGGCAACGTGTGAGACGGGCCAGAGCTTCGATGACAGACGCGACTATGCGATCCTCTACATTCTGTACGACACGGGCGGACGCAGAACCGAGATAACTAGGTTGCGCTGGCATCCCACGGATCACGCCGCGAGTGATGTCGACCTGGAGCAGGGGCGCCTCTATGTGATTGGCAAGGGACATCGTCCCCGGCCGCTCAAGATAGGCCATCGTGCGACCCGCGCCCTCGATCGATACGTTCGAGTCAGGACGCGGCACCGTCATGCGGACCTGCCCGACCTCTGGTTGAGCCAGAAGGGGCGATTCACTGATTCCGGCCTGGCGCAGATGGTGAAACGACGAGGTCGGGAGGCCGGGCTGGGCGACAGCCTTCATCCGCACATGCTTCGGCACAGCTTCGCCCATGCGTACTTGAGCGCAGGCGGCAACGAGACCGATCTGATGCAGCTCGCGGGCTGGCGGTCGCGGTCGATGGTTGACCGGTACGCGGCCTCTACTGCGACGGAGCGCGCGCTGGACGCGCACGAGAGGCTGAGTCCGGGAGATGCGCTGTGAGCCGCTCCCAGTTATCCGACTGGGAACGGCTTACTATTGAAGCGGGGTTCTGGCAGGAGGCCGTGCGCACTCCTGCGTTCAGAAGAGCCAGGGCTCAAGCGCGAGCAGATGCCAAGGATGGCGAAGACCTAGACGTTCCTCACGACCTCGTTGATGAGCAGCGCGCAGTTTTGCGTCTACCGAACCAAACTTGTAGCCAATTAGGAAGGCTGTTCGGGATGCACAGCTCCAGTAAGGACCCGCGCCGGCCGCCGGGTACGGTGGTTAGCGGCCCCTGGGAGTTCGAGCGAAAGTTGCGGTTCAATTTCAGCATCACTTATGCGAATCATCCGATTGACAAGTCCAACTTGGGCGAAGCGCGAACGCTAACAGAGGCTAAGCGTAAGGCGCGTCGTAGGGCGGACATGATCGCAGAAGAGGAGTGGGAGCGGCTGCGCCTTCCTTTTCGGGATCGGATGCGCGGCCAGCACGGCGAGCTAGAGAGAGCGGGAAAGTGGCTCGCGGATCATTACCTCGACGGAATGTCTTACAGAGACATCGCGGCCCGCGATCTACGAGCACATAACAGAGAAGAGACGGTTAAGAAGGCTGTTCAAGAGGCCGCCGGTATCTTAGGACTCGATCTACGGCGGCGCCTCGCCTCCTCCAGGTAACGCAAAAGACTCCTTAGTATTCCCTCCGCAGCTCCCGCAAAGTTAGCAAAATGATGGCGGCATGAGATTGCGCATCAGCGAAGCCGCCGAACTTCTCGAAGTCTCCAACGACACCGTACGTCGGTGGTCTGACTCTGGACTGCTGCCTGTTGTTCGTCTGCCGTCCGGCCATCGCCGCTTCCGCGTTGCTGATGTGCTCCGTATTCGGCGCGACCTGGAGTGTGGCGCGGATGCCTAGAGCCGGCGTCTACACGTCGCTCCGCGGTCGCATTGGCGGGCTGACTCGCTCTGCCACCTCCGACATGGGCGAGCTGGCGCGCTCCGGCCAGGCCGGCCTCGACCGCCGCTTCCAGATCGAAGTCGACCCTGACGGCTCTCTCCCGCCAAGTGAGCGGGCACGTCGAGCCGATGCAGCTCGCCGGTTGCACTTCTCACGTCTAGCTCTTGCCTCAGCTCGGGCACGGCGAGCGCGCGGGCGGCGAGGGGAGGGAGCGTCGTGACCGTCGCAGCCGGCCGCCGATTCACGCGACACCAGCACTGCCCAGCGTGCGGGGACACCGTGGATGACGTCGAGTACGCCGTTCGATGGCCGTGGCCGGGCTCGTGTTCGTGCATGAGGCCCAAGCCGCTGACGCCCGCGCCAATCTCCTACACGGGTTGCGAGTGCCATGAGCGCGCCGACGAATCGTGGTTCCGGGATCATCTCCAAGGGCAACAGAAGGAACGCAGAGCGTGAATCTCGATGGCCAAGCCGTGGTTCATGACGTAGAACTCGGAGGCGCACTCCTCGGCTTCAGGGCGACTAACATCCGCAGGCAGCGAACGGGGATACATGCCCGTATCGATGTGCTATCCGGCCCTCATATTCTCGGCTACGACACGTTCAACATCGAGCGCCACGGAGAGAGAGTCAGGTTAGCGAACGCCTGCGCCTCCAGCGATTGCCCGCAGAACATGATGCGCGTGTTCATGGACGACTTCTGCGCTCAGGTGTGGCCGACGTGGGTAACGCAGTTCGCGCCCGAGATAATTGAGCCCAACCTCGACAACCTCCAGGCCACGCAATACCTGCTGAGTCCCTACATCGTGGAGGGCGCCGGGACGATCCTCTTCGCTCCGCCGGGCCAGGGCAAGAGTTACTTCGCGCTGCTGATGGCACAGAGTGTCAATCAGGGAGTGAGTGCTATCTGGCGCGTCGAAAAGCGGCGTGTCTTATATCTGAACCTCGAACGCTCCAGGCTCAGCTTAGAGCGTCGGCTCTTGCTAGTGAACCAAGCGCTCGACCTGCCGCCTGAAGCCCCGATGCTGATGTCTAACGCCCGCGGAAAAACGCTCGCACACGTCACCGAATCGCTGGGTAGAGACTTCGACATGGTGGTGCTCGACTCCCTCTCCCGATCAGGTGCCGGCAGCATGATAGACGACGAGGTGGCGAACGGCATCATGGACACAGTGAACGGACTCGCCCCGACCTGGCTCGTCATCGCCCACACGCCGCGCGCCGACAGCTCGCACACCTTCGGCTCCCAGATGTTCGACGGCGCCGCCGATCTCACCCTCTCCTTGAAGAGTGTTAGGAACGCCAACGACGTCATGGGCGTACAGGTTGCGGGGCATGAGTCCAACGACGTCCCCGTGCCAAAACCGGCCACATACGCCATGTCGTTCGACAAGTACGGCCTCTCGGAGTTTCGCACCGCGATGGCCTCCGAGTTCCCCGTCCTAGTCGAGGACGGGGACATGGATCGAGTGGAGATGATCCGCGAATACCTGCTCCAAATTGGCGAGGCCGACATCACGGAAATAACTGCCCACCTCGGTGTGAGCAGATCAACTGCCCAACGTGATCTCGATGATGGGCACTTCGTGGGCAGAAGGAAGGTAGGCAAGCGCATTTTGTATTCAGTGAAGGCTTCCTGAAGTGCCCGCCGCAAGTGCCCGCCAGTTAGTAGTGGGAAGTGCTCACCACTTCCCTAACTATAGATGGCCAGTTGGGCGGAATAGTCGGCTTACGGCGGAGTTCGGAGACGGAGCAACGGAGGCCGCGGGCGTGAGCGCGATGAGGTTCGATCCGGGAGTTTTCGGAGCGCTCGCTTCGCGCAGAAACGCTGCCTACCACTTTTTTTAGTCTCTACGAAATTGAGAAGGGGGTAACGGGGTGCGCGGCCGCGAGCCGAAGCCACCAGGGATGTCGGCGCGGAACCCGCAGCGGCTTGACGGCCACGGCTGGCGAGGAGTCGTGGCGCCGCTTCACGCAACGCATGGACGTAGACACGATCAAGGTCACGCAGGCGACGCTCGATCGGCTGGGCGAGGAGCAAGGGCCGTGAGCACGGATACAGCTCGGCGCCCGCCGGAGCCATGTTACGGCGGGGACTTCGGCGCCGGCGCGCAGGATACGCGGGCGCGCATGGAGCGAGGTTATGTGCGACTTACCGGGGTTCAGTATTGAGTGACGGATATGCAGTTCGATGGACGGCGCGATGGATCGCGCTCCGATGGCCGTGACGATGGCGCGTGACGTTAACACCGACGCTCGATCACTCAAGGCGCTGGGCCTGCGCCTTGCTGGTACGTCCTACCGGACGATTGGCCGGATGCTGGACGTCTCCTACACGCAAGCGCACCGCGACGTCCACTACATGCTGAAGGAGGTCGTCTCGGAGCCGGCCGAGCAGGTGCGTCACGCTGAACTCGCCCGGCTCGATCGGCTGATGCTTGCCCACTGGCCGGCAGCCATTAAGGGCGACTATTGGGCGACCACGGTCGTGTTGCAGATCATGGACAGGCGCATTCGGCTGCTCGGCCTCGACGCACCGCACCGCATCGACATCACTGGGTGGATTCGGGAGCGGGCGACGGCGGAAGGGCTCGATCCCTATCAGGCCGTTGCCGACGCCGACGCCTTCGTCCGGGATTGTGGGCTATGACCGATAACGGTCTGTGGAGGGGTGACAGACCGGACGAACGCAACGGTCTTGAAATTCGCCGCTTGCTGTCCCAGTCCGTCCCAATGCGTCCCGTTCCGTATCTGAAACTGCATAGGCCCGTCCCGTCTAGTGCCGGGGAGGCACGTCTTTGCTAACCAGGTGCGTTAGCAAAGTGTTAGCAGAACGGTGAGGTCTGCAAGACTGGTCGCTGGCGCTGGAGGCCACCGATCCAGATAGCTCGCCCTGGGCCGTCGCAGTCGGGATCGCTGCGTCAGCCTGTCTCGCCCTCGGCGGCGCCGCGTGGTACGCGAGGTGGCGGATACAGGCTAGGAACTAGGACAACGTCTGGCCCTGCTGCCGGCAACCGGCCAGAGGCATCACGCCCACCGCCCGCTGCGCCCGCGACCGCCCACGGACACGGATCCGTCAGCCGCCGGCCGATCTCTGCCGTCTGGACGCGGCACCGCCGGTGTTAGCGGCAGACCGTCAGCTACAGTAGTGGCCGAGCTGCTGGCGGGCATCGCTGCCGGCGTTGCGGCTGCCTATTCGCGCTGGGCGGCGCGGTGCGGTACGCGAGGCGGCGGTGTGCGTAGGCTGGCGGCGTGCCGCTCTTCGGAGGAATAGCTGCTGCTTGCTGAATAGAGGGTGTTCACAGGATGAATAGCCGGCTTTGACAGGTTCGGAGCAGTTCGCATCCGACCCCCGAAACCTTACAGTTATCGGCTGTTCGTAAGGGATGGCTGGGTCTCAGGGCAGGCCACTGAACAAGCCGGACTACCGAACGAGGCAGGGCGATTTCGACGGCGGTCTGTTATGTGGCCTGCGCGAACGCGAGGCATTGGATGAAGGGAGCCAGGCTCAACCGCCTGGCTCCCGCGTAATTCATCCCAATTGGCGGCGCTTGCCGCAATCCTTGTTCCCTACGGGCAGGTCAATGCCGCCTCCGTGATGAGGCCCGCAACCACCTGGAGGATCAACGCAGAGTCCACGCTGCTGATCGACCCGTCGTCGTTCACATCAGCACTGGACGCGTTGTCCAGCGAGCCTAGGAGCCCAGCTCCGAACTGCAGGATTAACGCAGCGTCGATGGCGTTCACGTCGCCGTCGCGGTTGACGTCACCACAGACCTTTGCCGGCTCCGGCGTTGGCGTGTTAGTCGGCGGCGCCACCGGCGTGTTCGTGGCCACGGGCGTGTTAGTCGGCGGCGCCACGGGCGTGTTCGTGGCCACGGGCGTGCTGGTCGGCGGCGACACCGGCGTGTTCGTGGCCGCCGGCGTATCCGTCGGCGACGCCACGGGCGTGCTAGTCGGCGGCACTCCCGTCGCCGTCGGTGGAACTTCGGTTGCTGTTGGCGTCATTGTCGGCTGGACAGGCGTATCGGTCGGCGTGTCCGTTGGTGGCACCTCGGTCGGGGTCGGGGTGGCCGTCGCCGCTCCGTTGATCTCGATCCTGCCGATCATCTTGCCGAAGTCCGGCGAGTCGTTGCCGTCGACGACCTCGTCACCGTTCGTGTCGATGTCGCCTAGATCGGCGTGGAGGCTGCAGAAGTACCAGACCGTACCTGGCGCGTTGAACGTCCAGTCATATACGGCACCAGACGCCCCGAAGTGAACGATGCTGGTTCCAGTGAAGTCGACCGGGTCGAACGGCGTGACGTTGTGCGTGCCGTCGACCCATTCCCAGTGCACGCTGTCGCCAGAGGTGAGCTTGACCGTATCGGGGTTGAAGAAGTCAGAGTCCACGCCGACGTTGGTCGTGGCTGCGCTGGCCTTGCCGGCAGGCTGGATTCCCGCGCCCAGGTGAGCCGCTAGGAGGGCGGCCGCGATAAGGCCGCCTCCGATTATCGCTGCCAACACCATGATGGGAAAGGCGCGCGTGATTGGCCTGATCATATTTCGTCTCCTCGCAATTACTCCGGCCCCGCGTCACGGCGCAGATATCGTCAGTGTGGCAGCACAGGAGGTGCCCACGTGGACAAGCCCAGCCGGACTCAAGTCTGGGCACCCCGGCCGCAAGCGCCTGCATGGCGTAATTGCTGCAGGACTATGGCGCAACACCGATCATCATCGTCCTGGCGAGCCACAAGGCCTGCGGCCAGCGGCGTCCACTGCGCTGCGTATTCCAGCACGGTAACTCGAGACTATCAGGCGGTGACACGGGCGGACTACGGACTAAAGTCTTAGACCAAGGGCCGATTCGATGCCCCATCCAATGATGTAGACTGGAATCTCGTGAAGGGTCTCCCTGCCGGAGCTTCGAATCAGGGGGCATTACCGTCGGCAACGAGGCCAATGGCCCTCTTAACGCACTCGACATTGGTGCGACCCTGCGACCCACGGAGCGACGACTGTTTCTAGATGCAGGACACACATACATTGGAGGAGCAGCGACGGCAACCCGCATGGTGGCGCGGCGTTGTGTGGCTCTGGCGCGGTTTGTCGTTGGCGTGGGCTCTCGCGAAACGTGCGTGGTCGATCCCACTTGAGTGGAGGTTCCTGCTCTTCAGCGTTGTCGTCCTTGTGGCTGGCGCCTATGTTATCGGGAGCTGGACGACAGATGAAATCGAAGGCCGTGTTCTGCAGCGAGCAGCGGCGACGAACGCTCTGTACGTCGACAGTTTCGTCCATCCGTATCTCCAGGATCTCGACGGCGCAAGTTCGGTTTCTCCGCAGAATGTTGCTGCCCTGGATGAACTCCTCGATGTAACTGCGCTAGGTGAGACAGTCGTTTCGTTTAAGGTGTGGACTCCCGACGGGACGATTATATACGCGACCGATGAAAGGCTCATCGGCCGGTCTTTTCCCGTGGAAGACGACCTGATGCGCGCGGCCGGAGGAAACGTTTCAGCTTCGGTGACTGATTTGGGTGAAGAAGAGAATCAGTACGAGCGAGAGCGATGGGACAGGCTTGTGGAGACCTACGCGCCAGTTCTGTCTGATAAGACAGGTGAGCTACTCGCCGTTTCTGAGTTCTACCAGTTGCCAGACGACTTACTAGGTGAAATCCGATCTTCGCAGAACAGGGGCTGGCTGATAGTGAGTGCCGCGACGTTTGTGATGTTCGTGGTGCTTAACGGAATGGTGCGGCAGGCGAGCTCTACGATTCGGCGGCAAAGCGAAGGGATGCTACGCTTGAATGAGCAGGTTCGCGCCGCCAGCGCATCGAATGTGCAGCGCGAAGAACAGGTGATGACCCGACTCGCGCAGGACTTACATGACGTTCCGGCTCAGAACCTCGCCGCGGCCTTGCTGCGTATGGATAGGCTAGGGGAAACTGTGCCAGCGGATCAAAGTGAGAACTGGGAGATGATCAGGCAGTCCGTGGGCATCGCGCTTGCTGACCTGAGAGGCATTTCCGGCGGTATTCGGATGCCGGACCTCGACCACTTAGGGTCCGCTGAGGTGATTGCTCAGGCCGTCGACGAATTCGAGAAACGGACTGGACACGCCGTGTCTTTCAGCATCGCCGCTGAGTCAGCGCTGCTGGCGGACGCGGCGAAAGTTGCCGTCTATCGCATCGTCCAAGAGGCGCTCAACAACGCCGCGACGCACGGCAATGCGTCATCCATGGAGGTGACAGCCTCGGTTCGCCCCGGCACATTGGTCGTCGAGATCACGGATGATGGATCGGGCTTCGTCCCGAGTCAAGTTGGAGCTAGCCAGCGGAGTGGCGACCGGGCCAGGCTTGGTATACGCGGGATGCGCGAACGGGCAGAACTCTTGGGAGGCAGCTTTCGCATCAGGTCTCGGCCCGGAGAGGGAGCAACCGTCGTGGCCAACATTCCGCTGAGCGGGAGAGATGACTCATGACCGATCAGATCAGGGTGCTGATCGCCGATGACCATGAGCTCTTTCGACGCGGAGTCGTCGAGACGGTGACCGCACCGGATGTGACGATCGTCGCTGAAGCCTCTAATGCCGCTTCAGCACTTGAACAAGCCCGTCGCGAGTTGCCTGACGTGATCCTCCTAGATGTCAGCATGCCCGGTGGTAGCGGACTCGACATCTTGCCGGAGTTGCAGAATGACCTTCCCGTTTGCAAGGTCATCATCCTTACGGTCAACGAGGAAGAAGAGACACTCTTCTCGGCGCTAAAGCAGGGTGCTCAAGGCTATGTTTTGAAGGGCATCGGCGCGGATGAACTGACCGGGGTCATCCGCGCAGTGCATAACGGCGAGACATACGTGCCACCAGGCATGGCAGGCCGAATGCTGGCCGAGATGGCCGATAGTGGAGCTTCTGCCGGACTACCCGATCTGTCCGCTCGCGAGCAGGAGATTCTCGCGGGCATCGCTGAGGGCAAGACCAACAAGGAGATCGCCGTATCACTGTACTTGAGTGAAAAAACGGTCAAGCACTACGTGACCAACATCCTCACAAAGCTCCAGGTGAGGAATCGAGTCGAAGCCGCGCTGAAAGCGCGATCACTTCTTTCACCGTAACGCCCGCGCTCAATCCAACAACGTCGGCCATTAGTCCAAGCAAGAACGCGACCTTCGCCCGTAGTCGCGTCGCGGGGTGGCTCTCATACTCGTGCCAGCGGAACGTGTCTGGATAGGGAGGCATAACAATGAGAGGTACCTCGCAAGTGCTTGGGAAAGAAGAGCAATTGGCCGTTGCTTCCGTCCTCGGCTGCATAGCTCTGATTATTGCCTTCGTCTTCGGGCTGGCCGCCTGCGATGGAGGGACGGACGACGGTATCTCGGACAACGCCGACACGGCGGCGGAAGTCGAAGCCGCTCTGGCGGCTCTGCTACCGCCACCCACTAATCATCTGATCGAGGTTACGGCGCTCGAGGTTAAAGGCTCGACGAGCACTGACGATCTCGCCGCGCCGGATGTCGACCCATCGACGCTTTCCGCCGGCTTTGGATACAAGGCCCCGGGCGCCTACGACACGGATAATCCGGACCAGTGGCAGGTTGCATCATACATGTGGAACCCTGGACAGATGGTTGCTTACCAGGGTGATACGTTGGACCTGCATGTCTTCGTCCTCAACGGAAACACCCACGAAACACGGATCGAAGACCCGAACGGCAACATCGTTGGCGATGTCGTGGTGATGAACAGGGGACGCGAATACGACCTCTCTGCGAATCTGGAGAGCGCCGGTGTGTACCGGCTCATTTGCAGTACCCATTCGCCGACTATGACGGCGGAGATCGTCGTGATGCCCAGGCCATAGGGCTAAGCTTCGGTCTCACCCGATTAGCGCAGAGCACAGCCCCACGGCGTTCGGGCCCCCCCTGGGCACCGTGGGGCGTGCTTTGCTTTGGGCTGCTCGCCATTGCTCAGTCTCTCACGCCATATCGAATCTTTCCTCACGAGACGTTCTCCCAGGAGTTGATGCCCGCCGCCTGCCTTCATGCCGAGAAGGTGAACGCGGACGCCTTTGGTCTAAGACCTTAGTCCCAAACACGTTGCGACCAGCTTCCGACTGTTGGCCGTAGTGGCGAGCCGTCTCTCATCGTAGGATTGTGCTTGAAAGCGCAATCTTGCGCCAAGAGCTTTGAAGGGGGGATGACCATGAGACTAGTAGCAGCGGCGCTGGCGGGGGTCACGATTTCACTCCTTTTGCTAGTCGGTAGTCTTCAGGCTTCGGCGGTCGGCAGCGGAGTCGTGGAGGAAGGCGAGGCGAGTGCGTTCGCGGCGGCTGACTCGGCGGTTGTTGACATCACCGCGGACGGCTTCGATCCGCCCATCGTAACGGTGGCGGTCGGCGGTACGGTGAGCTGGACGAACGGGGACTCCGATGCCCACAGCGTCGTTGGCGATCCGGGTAGCGGTCTCGAGTCGCCGTATATCGAACGCTGGGGGATGTATTCGCGGACGTTCAACATCGCGGGAACAATCGCCTACCACGATGGCCTGCACCCGGAACTGACAGGCACCATCAACGTTGCCGATGATGACGGATCGGTGCCCGCTCCTGCAGCGCCGGCGCCGCCCGATCGCGCAGACAATGATCCTGCGCCCATTGGTGATGACCTACCACTCACCGGACCCGGCCAAGGCTCAATTGCCGGCCAGGTGAACGTCGACGCCGGTATGGAGTGGTTTGGCAACTCGGGCTTCCAGAACGGGGTACACGAGATCACGATCCAGGCCGGCGACACGGTGCAATGGAACATCGTGGAAGGTGTGCACACCGTATACGAATGCGGCGACAATTGGAGCGGCGCGAACTCATGCACGGCAGCGGCATGGAGCTCCGACATTCTTACTGCTGGCGGGACGTTCTCTCAGCAGTTCAACATACTTGGAGCCTTCCCGTATCTCTGCACGC
This sequence comes from Chloroflexota bacterium, assembly GCA_029262675.1. Taxonomy (GTDB): domain Bacteria; phylum Chloroflexota; class Dehalococcoidia; order DSTF01; family RBG-16-68-14; genus JADFKB01. The sequence continues at coordinate 77,106 of JAJCYW010000010.1, forward strand.
TCCATCCTTTGACGATGAGGGGCGTGATAACGGTTGAAGATAGCTCTCCTCCTGCTGGTGACGCGGCTCCGCCGCCAGCGCCCGATAACGGGCCTGCCGCAGCGCCGCCTGTCGCAGAAGGTGCGAACTCGCCCGCGAACGCGCCTTCCGTGGCGGCCGGCCCGGGTGCCGTGCCCAACGCTGGCTTTGGCCCATCATCCGAGGGTTCTGGCTTGGGTGACTACTTCTCCCTGTCTGTCGTGATCATGGCAGCCGCCGGCGTGACGTTTCTCGCCAGCAGTCTCATGTTGATCAACCAACGAGTGTCGGGTGCGCGGGCGGCAGCCGGAGACGGGTGGACACCCCGGATGGTGGAGCCAACGCGGCTCCGACAGGAAAGGGTTAATGCTCCGCCAACCACCGCAGCTAGCGGAGCGAGCATGAACGCGACGCCAACAATTCGGCCGTGGCAGATGCGAGGCAATCTAGCGGCAGCTTCACGCTTGCAGGGAGGCCAGGTGACAGACCACGTTACGGGTCCTCAGGAGCGGCCGGCCATGGCGCCTGACGACCTCGAAATGCTCCAAGTACGCTTGGCTTCCATCAGAGACCGCTTCGCCCGCTTGGCGCGAAAGGTTGAACAGCGATGACGCTCGACAAGACTGACTGGCGCGGCCTGGCGTGGAAAGCTGTCGCAGTTGGTGCTGCCATCGTCATGCTAGTGGTCGGGCTGGGAGGCCGCACCGACTACACGGCCAGCGCGGCGACCTTCAACGTCGCCGTTGGTCAGACGAACGGCGGGGGCGGCGGCGCCGACGAATTCAACTCCGCCAATATCACCATCAACGAAGGTGACACGGTCGACTTCGACTGGTTCGACGGCGTCCACGACGCGACTTCTTACGCCGGAGGGGACGGAACGCCGGACTGGACCACCGGGATCATGGTCGGCGCAGGAACGTTCTCGCAGGCGTTCGCCACGGCGGGCGTCGCGACGTACTACTGCACGGTTCATGCCACCTGGGCAGACGCGGCTCCAGGCGTGATCGACGCCAACATCGCGGCTGGCGAAATGGTCGGCAAGATTACGGTTACCGGTGCGGCGACAGATACGCCGACTGATACGCCGACGGATACGCCAGTCCCGCCGACAGCGACGCAGGCGGCGACGGCGACGGATGCACCAACGAATACGCCGGTCCCGCCGACCGCGACGCCGGAAGCGACGGCAGCAGCTACAGCGACGCCGGAGGCGACGGCTGCGGCTACAGCGACGCCGGAGGCGACAGCAGCGGCTACAGCGACGCCGGAGGCGACAGCAGCAGCTACGCCCACGGACACGCCGGTCCCACCAACAGCAACCGGGGCGCCGCCAACCGCGACCGGCGTTCCGCCAACAGCAACCGTTGCTCCGCCCACCGCGACGGCGGTCGACGCCACGCCGACGGAGGCGGCAGTCGAGGCGACGCCGACGGCAACTGATGCGCCGACTGCGACGCCGCTGCCGCGAACGCTCAATGTCGAGGCCGGAAACGAATGGTTCGGCGACGCAGGCAATCAGAGTGGCGCCGACGAGATCGCGGTCCGGGCCGGAGACACCGTGCAGTGGAACATCGTGGAAGGCGTCCACACCGTATACGAGTGCGGTGATAACTGGAGCAGGGCTAACGGCTGCGCGGGCGCCGCCTGGAGTTCTGACATCTTACAGACGGGTGACATCATCTCGCGACGATTCAACGAGGCGGGGACCTACTACTATCTTTGCACGTTGCACCCTCTGACCATGAGAGGCGTCGTTGAAGTGGCCGGGAGCGCTGAGCCTTTCGCAGCCACACCGACCACTGCGCCTGCCAACGCGACGGCAACGCCAATACCTAATCCGGGTGCCTCATCTCCGCCGTCAGGCGGCAATTCGCCCACTGGCCTGCCCAACAGCGGCTACGGCCCTCTATCTCAAGAATCCGCGCGACCTGATTCCCCGCTCGGGCGCGCCTCTACCATTGCCGCTGCCGCGGCGGCCCTGCTTGCCGCGGCGTTTGTATGGAAGGAGGCCGTGTCGCATTCGCAGAATGGAAGCTAGCGTCAGGCTGAAGGGGGGAGCGTCGTCCCAATGGACGCGCAGAGAGGAAAGGGAGAAATCAATGAAATCCAGAACTGAGAAACGCAACTGGCTTAGCCTTGCATGGAAGATTTCCGCAGTCGCGTCCGCCATCGTCCTGGTGATGGTCGCCTTCGGAAGCCGGGTCGACTACACGGCCGAAGCGGCGACTTTCAACGTCAACGTCGGTCAAACGAACGGCGGGGGAGGAAACGCCGACGAATACAACTCAGCTAATATCACCATCACCGAAGGCGACACGGTCGACTTCGACTGGTTCAACGGCGTCCATGACGTCACCGCATACACGGAGACGGTGCCGGGAACTCCGGACTGGGCCTCAACGACGATGGTAGGACCGTCAACGTTTTCGAATACGTTCAACACCGTGACGACCGAGACGTACTACTGCACGATTCACGCTAACAGGGCCGACGCGGCCCCTGGCGTGATCCTCGCTAACATCGCGGCCGGCGACATGGTCGGTCAGGTCGTCGTCAACGCGGCGGTGGTGGACACCACCGGGCCGCTCGCCAGCGGCTCAGCGGCGCTGCCCAACCCGACGAATGGCGCCGCCAGCACGACGCTGACGGCCAACATCGATGACACCACCACGGGCGGTTCCACTATCGCCGCCGCCGAGTACTTCATCGGCGCAGACCCCGGCGTGGGCCTTGCTACGGCCATGGCGGCCGCCGACGCGACGTTCGACACAGTTTCCGAGAACGTGACTGCCAGCGTAGATGTTAGCCTCCTGGCGGATGGCCCCTACACGATTTCCGTTCGCGGCCAGGACAGCGCAGGCAACTGGAGCGCCGCGGTGGACACGGTCGCGCTGACGGTCTCCCCGCCGCCCGCGGGTGCGGAGGACGTTTCATTCACCCTGACGGGTGGGAGCCTATCTCTGACGACGAACCCCGTCGCCTTCGGCGCGCTCGCGTTGACAGGCGTGGACCAGACGGTTGATACCACGCCTGCGGCCTGGACAAGCACCGATGCCACAGGTACCGCCGCCGGTTGGAACGTCACCGTGTCATCCACCGACCTAACGGCAGTCGGCGGGACGATTACGGTGGATAACCTCAAGATGAAGGTGGATGATCTCGACATCACGACAGTGGCCGGGAACACGGCACCGGCATCTCAGGTAACCAGCTACCAGCCGCTAAGCGGCGCTGCTCTCAAGATTCTGAGCGCAGCGGCGACAACCGGTATGGGAACGTATACCTTCCCGCCTGATTTCAGGCTCACTGTCCCGGCCGAAAGCGCGCCGGGCGTGTACGCGGCGTTCCTGACCGTGAGTATCAACTCGGCTCCGTAGCCGAACGGGCTTACCGAGGCCGCCCCGGCCCCGTTGCGGGGCGGCCCGTAGACCGACCGGGAGACCGAAGAATGCAAACAGACACCGGTTCCCGGTCAACTACAACAGAAAGAAGGACAGACCAATGAACACCAGATCCAAGCAACGAAAATGGCTTGGCCTTGCGTGGAAGGCATCCGCTGTGGTGTCTGCCGTCGTGCTGGTGGTGGTCGCCTTGGGAAGCCGGGTTGATTACACCGCTGAAGCAGCAACGTTCAACGTTAACGTTGGTGAGCGGCACGGCGTACCTGGAAATATCGACGACGAGTTCAACTCCGCCATCCTCACCATTACTGAAGGTGACACGGTGGACTGGGACTGGTACGCCGGCGTTCACGATGTCACCGCATACACGGAGACGGTGCCGGGCACGCCTGATTGGCAGTCGTCGACGATGACCGGACCATCGACGTTCTCGCAGACGTTCAACACCGCGGGCGTTGTGACGTACTACTGCACGATTCACTCAGCCAGGTCGGCCGCGGCCCCGGGCGTGGTCGTCGCAAATATTGGCAGCAACGAAATGGTCGGCATTATCACGGTGAACGCGGCGCCGGTAGACAGCACCGGGCCGCTCGCCAGCGGCGCTGCGGCGCTTCCCAACCCGACCAATGGCGCCGCCAGCACCACGCTGACGGCTACCATTGATGACACCACCACGGGCGGCTCCACCATCGCCGCCGCCGAGTACTTCATCGGCGCCGACCCCGGTGTGGGCCTCGGCACGGCCATGGCGGCCGCCGACGCGTCGTTCAACTCTGTGTCCGAGAACGTTACCGTTAGCGTAGACGTAAGCCTCCTGGCGGACGGCCCGTATTCACTCTTCGTTCGCGGTCAGGACAGCGAGGGCAACTGGAGCGCCGCGACGGACTCCGTCGCCCTGACGGTATCTCCGCCACCCGCGGGCGCGGAGGACGTTTCGATAACGCTAACGAGTGGGAGCCTCTCGCTGACGACGAACCCCGTCAACTTCGGCGTGCTCGCGAGTACCGGGCTGGACCAGACGGTGGATGTCACGCCGCTGGACTGGGTAGGTATCGACGCCACAGGCACCGGCGCCGGTTGGAACGTCACCGTGTCGTCTACCGACCTGACGACAGTGGGTGGCACCATTGCGGTGGACAACCTCAAGCTCCAACTGCTTGACGTCAACATCGTGCCGGTGTCAGGTAATGCGAAGCCGCTGTCGCAAGTCACCAGCTACCAGCCGTTGAGCGGCGCTGCGCTCAAGATTTTGAGCGCAGCGGCGACAACCGGTATGGGTCTCTATGTATTCCCGCCTGATTTCAGGCTCACCGTCCCGGCCGAAAGCGTGCCGGGCGCGTACGCGGCGTTCCTGACTGTGAGTATTAACTCGGGTCCGTAGCCGCACAGTTTACTGAGGCCGCCCTGGCCCCGCTCCGGGGCGGCCTCAAAAGGAAGGAAGAAATGACATCGGCAGGCGGCTCCGGTCTCAGATGGGCAACACTACTGGGGTTTCTGGTGGTGTTGGCGTTATCTTCGGCGCCGCCTAACGCGAACGCCCAGGGCCCGGTGAGTTTCGGCATCCGCCCGGTGAGGAGCGCTCCCGATACCGCGCCGGATAGGAGCTACTTCACCGTTACGCTGGAGCCGGGTGCGCAAGCGAACGACGTAGCCGTTGTGGTAAACGGCAGCAACGATAGGGTCAACCTGATTCTGTACGCGGCAGAAGGCATTACCGCGATCAACGGAAGTGTCGCGTTTGCCGGAGCTGATGGTGGAGGATCAGGGACCCGGGACTGGCTGTCTACGAGCGTTTCTGAAGTGAGCCTGGCGCCCCGCGAGTCCACACAGGTGCCATTCACCATTAGCGTTCCCAGCGACGCCTTGCCTGGTGACCACGTGGCCGGCTGGGTTGTAGAAGGCCCGCCGAAAGCCGGCTCGTCGGAGGGGGTGGCGTTGACCGTACTCGAACGGGTTGGCGTGGCCGTCGTGATCCGGGTGCCGGGCCCAGTTCAGGAGCAACTGATTGTCGGCACAATGTGTCTCAACCAGGAGTCTGGGAGTCACTACGTCGAAATAACCGTGGGCAACGCCGGGAATGTCCTTACTACCGCCGAGGGCAGCCTACGCATCGACACGGAAGGTCAGGAGCCAGTTTTCGACGTGCCCATCGAGCTTGGCAGCATCGTGCCGGGAGACACGACGCTGTACCGCGCCGATCTTCCGGCGGCCCTGCTAGATGGCGACTACTTGGCGACGACCGCGCTGCAGCAGGCCGACGGCCGGAACCTCCAAGCGAGCACCAGCGTGAACGTCGTCGGCCTAAACATGAACGGCTGCCTGCCGTTCCGAGAAGTCGAAGGCGCCGGCCCGGATGCGCCAGTGCAGGCGATAACAAATCTGGTTTCAGACAGCGATTTTCCTTGGATCACGTCGGGATTGATTGCGCTCATTCTTCTGTTGATTGCGCTACTCGTAGCTCGTGAGATTCGCGAACGGCGCGGACGTCCAACGGCGGGGCCATCATAAGGGCCCGGCAGAATAGATTCTGTCATATCGAACACAGCCGCTGACTTCACACCCGTGCGGGGCAACCCCATGAACGCTGCCGCTTGCTATATCAGTCCGGCAACGGCCCTGTGTCGGTGATGACGGGTTGCCCGCAGCGCACTAACTACGATATTCTGCCCGCCACCGGCGTTAGTCTCCGTGTCGCCTTCGCAATGTGAGTCACTATAGGAGTTGTGCGATGACTACAAGGCTCTTATTGGCGTACCTGCTCGCAGTGATCGTGTTCGCATCGTCGCCGTCAACAGCTCCACCCGTCTACGGTGATGCCAGCGGACAAACGGGAATGGGCTATGGTTGGACCGATAACCATCGCCCGGATGCCGGCACAACATTCCAGTGGACGGACATCGCTCAGTCCGGAAACCGCGTTGACCAGCTCTCAAGTTGCGATGACTGCTTCGTGGGCGACTTTGGCATCGGCTTCGATTTCCCGTTCTACGGCGAATCGTATTCCTCTGTGGGCATCAACTCCAACGGGACGCTTCAGTTTGTCAACACAGACGACTTCTTCGGTCCCGCAACTTTGCCCACAGAGCACTTCACGGGGCCTGTGCTCTTCCCTCTTTGGGGAGACTGGGATCCCAGGTCCAGCGGGAACATATATGTGAAGATGATACCCAGCTGGCCCGGGGGTGGTGGTCAGCGCGCCTTTGTCGTCCAGTGGGACGACGTCGAGAACTGGGACTGCCGGCCCGGAAACAACGCGACATGGCAAGTTGTGCTGCTGGATGACGGCCGGTTCATTTTCGAGTACCTCGACACGGAGTTGGCCGATCTTGACTGCGACCACGGCGCTGACATGACCATTGGTATCCAACAGGGCCTGGGCGAGTGCTTCTTGACGTATTCGTTCCGTTTTGCCAGCGTTCCGAACGAGACAGCGATCCTATGGTCGCCTCAGCCCAGCGCCTGCGTTGCCGCAGACGCTACGCCCACGCCCGTTGACGCCGCCCCCTCTGTGACTCCGGGCCAGGCACCGACCCCCGGCCAGGACGGCTCACACGGCCAAGGGATTGTCGATCTGCCAATTGATGGCACAGGGCCTGCCGGTAGCAATCTACATGGGTCGTCGCATGTCGCCGGAGAACTCTATTTCGCAGTCGTCGGCGTGGCGTTGCTCCTGACGGGGCTCGGAATCGCCAGATTCCCGGGCTGGCTCGGGAAAACAAAATCGTAAATTCTTGCCTCTTCCCCGTATCCTCTTGGCAGATTTGTGGATGTGGCTAATAGAACCAAGAGGATGAGCCGCAAGAAAGGACAAGGAAGAAATGATCGGTACGATAAGGAACATGAAACTGGTGGTCCCGTTGCTAGCGCTGCTGGCCGCCGCCGTAGGTTTGGCAGTCGTGTTCGGCCCGCTGGGAGCGGGTGCCGGAACCACCAACCGGACGAAACTGGAAGCGCGCCTGTACTCCACCTGCGCCGACCCTCTGGCCTCCGGCAAGACGAAGTGGGAGCAGCGATTCGAGGATGACGGCGTGACCCTCGAGCGCCAGCGCACAAGCACCGAGGTGGAAGACGTCTCCACATCCGGTTCACACGAAATCAAGGTCAACGGACTGGCCACCGGCATGGCCGTTGTCGTAGACGCTCTCGGCTTCGGCGACCTCAATCTGGACTCCCGCGATGGCGACACCGTCATGGATATGGCCATCGGTGACCTAATCGAGGTCTTTAACCCGGCCACCGACCTCATCCTGAGCGGCACTCTAGCGGATAAGGACGGACCGGAGGCTCCGACCCCCGCGCCGTGCGCGACGAGCACGCCGGGCCCGACACATACGCCAGACGGAACGAACACGCCGGACGGAACGGGTACGCCGGACGGAACGGGCACGCCAGCAGGCCCGACGGCGACGGACACGCCGGCAGGCCCGACGGCGACGGACACGCCCACGCCGTAGATAGGAAGATCAAGAAGACATAGCATGCGCAGCGCGCACACCAGCAGCGCACCCGAGACAGAGGTACGGCCCGATAGAGGACCTGCCTCTGTCTCGGAGGCTTCCCGGGTTAACTGACCGTCTAGTGAGTAAATCAGGTTGCGAATCGACGAGAAATACGTTATGCCAAGTACGTTTCGTCTCAGAGTAATCCTATGGTCATCGAAGGGACTGCCGACATCCACGCCAACGCACAGGCATCATCCGATTCGGACGAGAGTGCCCTTGTGCGCGATGCCAAGGCTCTCGATGAAGGCGCCTGGGAGGAGATATTCAACGGTTACTATGCTCGGCTCTGCACGTTCCTCCGCTACCGCGTTGGCGATGCCTCGGCCGCAGAGGACCTTGCATCACAAGTGCTCGTCGAAGCCGTCGCGGGAATCGACCGATACACGTATCGTGGGCTGCCGCTGGGCGCGTGGCTATTTCGCATCGCGCGAAACGTCAGCAGTGACTACCTGCGCAGGGAGAAGCGCAACGCGAAGGCCGTCGCTGAGGCATCCGCCGAATTCGAACCACCGCAGCCCTACGAATCCAGAGGCGATGATGGCCAGCTTATGCTAGCGCTAGACCAGCTAACGTCAGAACAGCGTCAAGTTGTTGTCTTACGGTTCTTCAGCGAACTGTCTACCGCAGATACCGCAAGCGCCATGGGGAAATCGGAAGGCTCAATCAAGGCTCTGCAGCATCGAGCGCTCGCCCGTATGCGAAAGGCGCTGATCGCAGGCGGATCCTCCGCTTAGGAGAGACGATATGCGAAAACGAATTGCAGACCAGCTAGACGAAGCGCTTCGGTCCGGGGCGCCTGGCGGCCGCATACGAGAGCTAGACGAGTTGATCGACACCGCTGGCGTTGCGCAGCGTTTGGCTTCGCGGACAGCTCCCCCGCTCGAACGTGAAGCCCAGGCATTTTCGAAGCTGCGCGCCGCGCTGTCCGAGGAGAAGATACGCCGCACAGAACACGAAGAGCGCACCGTTCGCCTGGGACCGTGGTCGCTCCCGAGAATCAGCGGCCTCCAGTTGCTTCGCCCCGGTATGGTTCAAGCGGCATCGGCTATCGGTGCGATCGTGCTATTCGGAGGCGCCCTCTTTGGCGCATCAGCGGCCGGCGCAGACATCACGCAGCCAATCCGGACGCTCTTCAGCTCGGAATCAGAAGTGAAGGCGGTCGGCATCATTACCGAGATTGGCGCTGATACCATCATAGTGCGCACGGACGCGGATACCGTCGTGGTGACAGTTTCGGACAACACCCAGATCACCAACGACGAGAAGGAACTCATTGACCTAGACTCGCTCGCCGTAGGCCAGGCCGTCGAGATCAAGGGCGCGCTTCAATCTGATGATACGATCCGGGCGTTCCGCGTCAGGGCCGAGGAGTAATGGTATAGTAGTGCCTCACAGATACGACCCGCCAGCGGTGCAGTTGCCCGCTGGCGTCAATTGTGGGGTGGAGGGACAGGACTAGTGGATTCCCAACGTTTGCGTCATAGGCCCATTCAAGCCTCGCTCATTGCGAAGTTGAGCAGCTGCTGGTTTCGAGCAGCATCAGCTACGGCGCGAAGAAGCCTCGCACGAATCACAGTTGCGCTAGCGGCAATAGCTACGGTCGCCCTGGTCATCAGCATCACGACGAGCATGCCGTTCCTGGGTAATATCCCCTCCCTGCACGACGCATCTACAGGCCGATCTCAGGCCTCTGACGGCCCTGCCAAACTTCCAGTCTCCTTCATCGAGAACGTCGGTCAAATCGACGACACGGTGTCGTTCTACGTGCATGAACCGGCTGCGACCATCTTCTTCGCTCCGGACGCGCTAGTCATCGACCTCACTCAGGGTCGTCGAGAAGAGTTGTCCAGCCACAGTCTCCGGGTAGAGCTGGTGGGTGCCGGCGCTAGCTCTTCTGTTCAGAGCGTCGAGCCGGCGTCCGGTGTCGTGAATATTTTCCGCGGCGACGACCCAAGCGACTGGCACACGAATATCCCTACGCATAGCCGGATCGCATACAGTGAACCGTGGCCCGGCATCGACGTGCACTACCTGGGACAGAACGGAAGAATCGAATCCGTCTACGCTGTGCGCCCGGGCGCTGATCCCCATAACATCCGGCTGCGCTACGCGGGCCAGGATCAGCTGTCTCTGGAAGCGAACGGCGATCTGGTCTTGCACACGCCCGTCGGTGCCGTCGTTGAGCAGGCGCCCGTCATCTACCAGGAAGCAGACGGCAAGCGAACGAATGTAGACGGTGCATACGTGCTTCTGGACCCGCGCACCGTCGGCTTTCGTATCGGCGAGTACGACACGAGCCGCCAGCTGCTTATCGATCCAGTATTCGTCTACTCAACCTACCTCGGCGGCAGTGCCAGCGACAAGGGCAACGCGATCGCGGCCGACTCATCTGGCAACGCATACATCGCAGGGCTGACGACATCGACAAACTTCCCAATCGGCGGCAGCTTCCAGGCCGTCAATGCGGGCGGTCGTGACGCCTTCGTTACGAAGCTCAACGCCGCTGGAGCGCTCGTCTATTCGACGTATCTCGGAGGTGCAGGGTTCGACCAGGCCAACAGCATTGCCATAGACGGCTCCGGCAACGCTTACGTTGCCGGAGTTACTGCCTCGACAAATTTCCCCACGTCCAGCCCTTACCAACTGCTGAACGGGGGCGGCGATGACGCCTTCGTCACGAAGCTCAATTCGTCCGGCGCCGCCCTGACTTACTCCACCTACCTCGGCGGCTCGGACGATGACACAGGGAACGGAATCGCAATCGACGCCGCCGGCAATGCCTACATCGCCGGCGAAACGTTATCGGATAATTATCCCGTCGTCAGTGCGTTTCAGGCCGCCCTCGTCGACGACGATGCCTTCGTCACAAAGTTCAATTCAAGCGGCTCTTCCCTTCTGTATTCGACTTACCTGGGCGGCTTGGGCATCGATCAAGCTCGGGCGATCGCCGTTGACAACGCAGGTAGCGCCTACATCGCCGGATCGACGGCGGCAGCCGACTTCCCCACCGCCGCCGCGCTCCAGGGCACGCTGGGCGGAGGAGTGGACGCCTTCGTCACCAAGTTCAATACCACCGGCTCAGCCCCCGTTTACTCCACGTACCTCGGAGGCCTGAGTGACGATTCCGCGCTCGGCGTCGCTGCCGATACCGCTGGCAGCGCATACGTGGCCGGACTGACCAGCTCCACGAATTTCCCCACGTGGTTCCCTTACCAATCAACGAACGGCGGCGGAGACGACGCCTTCGTAGCCAAGCTGAACGCCGCAGGGTCCGGATTTAGCTACTCTACCTACCTCGGCGGAAGCAGCGGCGATGGCGCCACGAGTATCGCGTTGGACGGTGCCGGCAGCGCATACGTAACCGGCGCCACCACCTCCACCAACTTCCCAACAGCTAGCCCAAACCAGCCGTCCGCCGGCGGCAACGGTGACGCCTTCGTGACGAATATCAGCTCATTGGGAGTAACGCTCAACTACTCTACGTACCTGGGAGGCGGCGCAACCGATAGAGGATGGGGCATCGCTGTTGACGGCGCCGGTGACGCCTACCTCACGGGCTCCACGTTTTCGACCACATTCCCCACCGTTAGCGCTCTCCAGTCCGTGTACGCGGGGCTTGGCGACGGCTTCGTCGCCAGGCTTGACCCATTGTCGGACCCAACTGACACGGACGGAGACGGCTGCACTGATGTCCGGGAGGCCGGCACCAACGAGAAGTTCGGTGGCCTCAGAAACCCAAACAATCCATGGGATTTCTACGATGTCCGCGGGGGACCAGGTGGCACGCCGGACCAGTACATCGACTTGCTCAACGACATCCTGGGCGTCATTCTGCACTACCAGCCCGCCGCAGGTGGCGCACCGCCGTACGACGCCCAGTACGACCGGGGGCCGTCGGCTGGGCCACACCCCTGGAGCCTGACGGCTCCGGACGGCGTTATCGACCTGCTGATTGACATCCTCGGCGTAATCAATCAGTACAACCACGATTGCCGGTGAAGGGTGTGGGGGCCGACATCACCCTTGGCGGCGGCCATGTGATGCATGAACCGAGGATGGCGATATCGTACGGCCCATCCGGGCGTCATCCTGCCGGCCTAAAGGACACGGCCTGCATATGCAGCCAGCGTCGATTGGATCGCCGACCATAGGGCCAAGGAGTGCAGTTGCACTCCTTCCTCTTCTCGCGGTAGCCGCAGTCGCGCTGATGCTAACGTACGACTCAGCGGCACATCCGGCGACCGCATCGGACGCTGGCCCTGAAATGGTGCTTACCCTTCCTGGCGGCGACTGTGATGTCCCGGCCAGGCCTACGAAATGCACCGTCGCGCCCGGCGCCGTGTTCGACCTGTCAGTCGAAGTGGCCACCGCCCCAGTCGCGGGCTACATCGCCATCCAAACGTACCTTGCTTACGGTACCAGCCTTATATACAAACCCGCGGACACGCCACTTGCTGAGATTACTTGGCCCGACTGTTCAGAATCAGTCGTCGTTCATGGCAGCATTCCTGGCAACGTGCATCACGGATGCACTTCCGGCCTGTTCAACCCGCCGGTAAGCAACTATCTAGGCCAGGTTGTGCAGCTGTCGTTCACCTGTTCTGCCATTCAAAGCGCCACCGAAGTCATGCTCCTCGCATATGGAGACCCTGTGGCCGGTACCGACGGGGCGGCCTTCAGGGATATTGACGACGTACTGACAGTGCCGAAAGTCGGAAGTGTCACGATCAACTGTTCGGACGCGCCGTCGCCGACGGCAACGAATACCGCCAGTTCGGACCTCACCGACACGCCGGCGCCCGCGTTGACCGCAAGTCCGACACTTACCTCCAGTCCGGTGACCACCGCGACTCCCACCAGCGAAATCACACCAACAACTACAGCGGCGAGCGGGCCGACGAGCACGCCCCCACCCACATTCACACCTGCGGCAACGTGGACGCCGGAGCCGACCTGGACGCCTCAGCCGACCTGGACGCCCAACCTACCTCCAACGGCCACACCAACGCCGACGTTCACGCTGACGCCCACTCCAGCACCGCTTGCTGGCGACACAAACTGCGACGGAGTTGTCACCCCGATCGATGCGACGTTTGTTCTTCAGTGGTGGGCAGGCCTATTCGCCGCCTTACCTTGCCCGGTTGGCGGTGACGCGAACGGGGATGGTGTGACGACGATCCTGGATGCGACCGTGATCCTGCAGTTCTACGCAGGCTTGATTGATAGCTTGCCGCCGTAGACTCGGGTCAGGCACGTTCGCCCAAACCTAGCTCCCACTCGTCATCGCCGACGTGGCCATTGAAGTCTCGCTCAACCGCATGCCAATCCATCGTGCGCCCGGAGCCAGAGCCCTTATCGGACCAAAATAGCGAGTGGTAGCGTCTATTGGGAATGGTCGACCTACGTACATTACTCACTAAACGGACTGCGCCGGCCAACCGAATCCTGGTGCTGTTCTCTGATCGAGATCGTGGATGAGGCCGTTGGATTCTCGCGCCTTGTGAGACCACGCGTCCTGTGGATTTCTGGATGAAGAGCCGACAACTGACGGTTTTCTACTCGCCGGGGACTCGAAGCTAAGATTCGGAATCGGCCGGGTAGGAGCGCGAGAATCGCCATGCTGGTTACTTGGCGTAGTTTGGGGCATCTTGCTTGTTATCCAACGCTTCCTGCGCACCGAGGCATTTACCAGCGAAGCGGAGAAGGCACACAAGACAAGTCGCAAGTGGTAGACGGCATCGCCGCACCGCTGTTTCGCCGACGGCATTCTGGAGGTTGGGCAGTCTGCATAGCGGCTAACGATCGCCCCGCCCCGATCGGTCCAACCGGGCGCTCTATCAGAATTGCCTCCGAACGGCCCACAACGTGCCTCAGCCGATAACTACAGCACCTACGCTCGGTTTAATACGTCTGACGCTAGCCGCTACTGGCGAAATGCCTAGAAGGCAGCCGCTCTGTCCACTGAGCTACGGGGACGCGCGGATGACGTCTATCTGACGCCGCGGACGGTATCGATCTTGTGGTAGCTACCGGCGCCGCGCCCGCCCTGGTGCATGCCGACGTAGGCAGTATCGGACAGGTCGGGGTCGGTCGTCAGGTGCTTCTGCGCCAACCGGCCCAGCGGCTGGGCGATCAGCATCGACAGCATCGACGCGAGGAGGACATTCGGGATTCGCTCTAGGCGGCTGCGGTTGCCCAGCGCAAGCATCGACGCCAGACCGGCCAGCATGCCCGCCACGGCCAAGTTCGTCCCGCACATCGGTGAGATCGCGAGATGCGACTCGCCGCGCTGCAGACGCTCCAGCGCCTCGAGTGTCGATTCCTCTACGCAGTCGGCCGGCATGTCGCCGTAGAGATAGAAGCCGCTGCTTGTCGAGCGACCGACGAGACGGATGTCGCGGCCCAGTTTGGCCAGGAGGACGGAGATGGTAGCGTGCTCCAGCGCGTGGTTTCGCCGCACAGTACCGATCACTCGATCTAGCATTTCTTCACTACCTCGGGCAAGTATACCACAGGTCCGGCGGAGCTTACTCCCGCAGTTCCGTCTATGGGAGCGGCCGCGGCGGCGGCAGGCTCGGGATCAGGCCGGCGCTGAACTGGAGGATCAGCGCCGCGTCCAGCACATTGATGAAGGCGTCCAAGTTGGCGTCTGCTGCGCTCGGGCACGGCAGACTGGCTGTGAGGCCTGCGCCGAACTGTAGGACGAGCGTGGCGTCGATGCTGTCCGCCGTCATGTCGCAGTTGACGTCGCCGAACTGCTGGCGCGGCGTCCGTGTCGGAGTCGGCGTTGGCGTCCTCGTGGGCGTGGGTGTAGGCGTCGGCGTTTGCGTCGGCGTCATCGTCGGTGTCATCGTCGGCGTCGCCGTGGCTGTCGCGGTCGGCAGCGGCGTTGATGTCGGGCCGGGCGTGACCTCCGGTGGCCGCACGCCGACCTGCCACAACTGGCCCGTTGTCAGCGAGACGATGTCGACCCACCCGAACGACCCGTCCGTTGGCGCGGTGCCCGTATGTATCGTGATGGTGAGGAGCGGCGTGCGCTCGCATGGCGCGCCGGGGCTGCAAACCACGTCCGTGCCCAGTGACACGCCGCCTTGCTTATCGATGCTGATCCAGTTCTGGTGCGGCCGCGCACGCCAGGCCAGGATGCCGCGGCCCAGGTTCTCAATCGCGACTTGACTGACGACATCGCCCACCGAGCCCGGGCTAGTCGAGAGGACGGGTGATCCGAGCGCGGCTTCGGCGGCTTCCTGCGGCGGCTGCACCGCGGGGTCGAAGTGGAATGGCGGCGGGCTGGCGATGTCCATCAGATCGAAGTCGTCGCAGAGCGCGGAGCCGGGCGTGTTGCATTCGTACCAGTTCTCCAGGCTGAGGGGATCCGCCCAGTCTGGATCGTCGAGGTCGGGCAGTGAGAGTGGCAATGGCTCCCAGAACTGAGCACCCTCGGCGGAGGGCGGCCTGGTCGCGCAGCCGAAGACCAGTTCTTGGTAGGGATAGTCGCCGTAGCTATGTCCGTAGCCGTCGTTCAGCGCACCGCAACTGTAGCCGCTGCGTGGCCAGGCGTAGCCGGGGTCGCTGGGGTGGTTGCTGCGATTGGCGCCGGGGCCGGTGAAGCCGTTGTAGCTCCATGTGGCGAAGTACCAGTTCTCCACCACCCTCGGATCGCTATTCGTGTCGGTGCCGGCGATGGGGCGGACCTGCGGCGCGCCGTTCCACTTGTCGACGAGGATCGCCGAGCCGCGCGCGATGTCGAACAGGTAGTGCGTGGCGACGAGCGCTTGGTTGAGCGACGGCCAGCCGACGTCGATGGGACTCGTCATCCCGCTGGTGATCTGCATGATGCCGTAACCGCAGTCGAACGAGACGAGCGCGGGACCGACGCCGCCGAACGGCGTGTTCCAGTCGGCCTGGGAGATGCCGCTCTCGATCCAGCCGATTGCTTTCAGCAGCGTCGGCGGCGCGTAGGGGCTCTCGGACACGGCCCGCGTATCGCGCGTGCCGGTCTCGACAGTTGGGATGCCGAAGAACTCGCTCTCCGGCGCGATCATGTTGAAGCCGGCCAGTTCCAGCGCCGTCAGATGGTCGGCGCGGTCGGCGGGAGGATCGTAGGCCGTGGGCGGTATGGTGAACGCGCAGCCGTGGGCGCGTGGCGCAAACGCGGCGGCCACCGCCACGGCGGCGATCAGCAGACCGGCGCTGAGCAGCAGCTTCACGGATTAGCTTCCGCCACGCAGCCAGCCGGCGCCCAGCCAACCGGCAATTGTGACGTCGCTCTGGCGTGAGAGCTCGAGACGTCCGCCCGCAGGGCTGACGACGATCACGCGACTGGCTCCCGGGTCGGACCCGGAGCTGCCCTCGAAGTTGCGGACGGCGAGGTAGGTCATGTCTGCCGACCACGACAGCGGCACGTCGAACCCAGACGCCGGCGGCGGGAGCGAGCCCCCAGCCGACTCTCCCTCCGAGCTCAGCCGCAACGGCGCGAAACCCGTCGCCAAGCCCATCGCTTGCGATGGGCCTGCCGCGCCGCCGGGTGAGATGAACCCCAACGTGAGGCCGCCGTCCACGTCCCAGACCGGGTTGAACTGGCCTGCGGAATCGCCCGAGATGAGCGTTCGCGTTGCGCCGGTGCCTAGCTCCAACACCTGCGTCGCCAGCGCCGCATCGGGCGACGACGGGTCGCGCGCCAAGTAGACAATCTGTGAGCCGTCGGGCGAGAGGCGCCAGTCGCGGGAGAACCCGTCGCTGAGGAGCGCTACCTGCTCGGTCTGCCCCGCCGCGTTCGGTGAGAGCGCGGCGCCTGCGTCTGCTGACAATGCTGCGCGGCTGAGGCTGGTACCGGCCGCCGACAGCTCCGCGTAGTACAGCCAGTCGCCATCCGGCGCGGCGTCGATCGCGTAGATGCCCGTTTGGGACGCCGCAAGCGCGGTTGCGTTGCCCGCGAGGTCGACGCGGACCAGTTCGGCGAACCCTTCCGCGCCGAATCGCCGCACGACGATGCCATCGCTCTGCGGCAGCCAGACGGGGGCCGCACCCTGGTCAATCGCCGGTGTTAGCATGGCCGCTGCGCCGGTCTCCACGTCGAGCAACCAGAGGCCGGCGCTTGCGCCGGCTGCAGCGTCGCGTGGGACCGCTGCGTATGCCACGTACTTGCCATCGGGCGATAGCGAAGGCCGGATGCCGAACCCGAACGCGTGATCGACTGTTGCGATCTGGACGCGGCGGGTTGGGTTTGCAGGGTCCGCCGCCCAGATCGCGTCGCTCCACTCGCCGTACTCTGCGTAGACGATGAGCGTGCCGGCCTCGGTCCGCAGCGCTGCCAACGATGCGAGCGGCGCAGGCGAATCGTTAGCTTGGCCGGAGAACGATAAAACGAACGTTGCCGCGATGGCGCAGATAAGGGCGGCGACGAGCGCCACGAAGCGGATGCGCCGCCTGCGCGAAGCCCGAGCCGGGTCGAACCCGCTGTCGGGGTTTCGTACCGAGGATGACGTAGAGGAGCGCGGTAGCGTCATGAGTTCGTCCCAGCGATCCTTGCCAGCGATAGTATCGACCGCTCGCGTCTTCGCCGGTCCTGATGGCTCCGGCTCCTCAACCGCGCCTCCGGATTCAGAAGGCGGCGCTCGAGACGCCAGGACCGCATGTGCCTCACGTTGCTAGACACTGAAGGGTAACAGCGGGGCCGGAAACCTGTCAACAAACCCGCGCGAGCGGCCGGCTCACGGCTGCGGCAAACTCACGCGCCTCAGCGGTCGCTCTGGCCGCCGTCGTCCTGCCCGCGCCGGCCCCACGGCACGCCCCACTGCAGGACAAAGATCACGTAGCCCAGGATGACGGCGAATTCAAACGCCGTCGCGGCGAAGCGGCCGCCGACCGCACGTATCGCCTGGCCGCCCAAGAGCAGGTCAAGGATGAGCACGGCAAAGACGGCGAGGTGCGTGGTGAGCGACATGGCTCCTTCACCGTAGCGAAGCAACGGCGACACGCTCAAATCCAGCAGGCGCCTCCGCAGGCGCGGAGGCCGCGCGTGCAACGGCCTGCGTCTTCTGCCACCGGCGTGTTAGAATCGCAACGGCATGGCCAGGTACATCCTCTCGCTCGATCAGGGCACGTCTAGCTCGCGCGCCGTCCTCTACGACGACGACGGGCGCGCCGTGGCTTCGGAGCAGTCCGAGTTCCCGCAGGTGTTCCCCCAGCCGGGTTGGGTGGAGCACGACCCGGAACAGATCTGGAAGTCGCAGCTTGCCACCGCGCAGGCCGTGCTGGCGGGAGTTTCGCCGTACGACGTCGCCGGCATCGGCATCACCAACCAGCGAGAGACAACCGTCGTCTGGGAGCGCGCCACGGGCCGTCCGATATCGAACGCTATCGTCTGGCAGTGCCGGCGCACGGCGGAGATGTGCGGCGAGCTGCGGGCGCAGGGCCTGGAACCGCTGATCCGCGAGCGCACCGGCCTAGTGCTGGACGCCTACTTCTCCGGCACCAAGTTGCGCTGGCTGCTGGACAACGTGCCGGACGCGCGCCGTAAGGCAGAGAACGGCGAGCTGGCGTTCGGAACCGTTGATAGCTGGCTGATCTACAAGCTCACCGGCGGCCGCGTCCACGCGACGGACGCCACCAACGCCTCGCGGACGCTGCTCTTCGGCCTGGAGAGCGGCGCATGGGACGAGGAGATGCTCCGCATCTTCGACGTGCCGGCGTCGATGCTGCCCGACGTGGTCGATTCGGCTGGCGTCGTCGCCGAGTGCGACGCCTCGCTGTTCGGCGCGGCGATCCCGATCGCGGGCATCGCCGGCGATCAACAGGCTGCGCTGTTCGGCCAGGCCTGCACGCAACCCGGCGACGCCAAGAACACGTACGGCACGGGTTCCTTCTTGTTGCTCCACACCGGCGACGTGCGGCAGTCCTCCGATAAGCTGCTGGCGACGGTCGCGTCACGCATCGACGGGGCGCTTCAGTACGCGCTAGAAGGCAGCATCTTCGTCACGGGCGCGGCCGTGCAGTGGCTTCGCGACGGCCTCGGCCTTATCAATGAGGCTGCGGAAGTCGAGGCGCTGGCCGCGTCCGTTGATTCGAGCGACGGGACATACCTCGTCCCGGCGTTCGTCGGTCTGGGCGCGCCGCACTGGGACCCCTACGCACGCGGCGCGCTGCTCGGCATGACGCGCGGCACCACGGGAGCGCACATCGCCCGCGCGACGTTGGAGGCGATCGCATTCCAAACGCGCGACGTGTTGGCGGCAATCGAAGAGGTATCCGGACTGCGGCTCGACGCGCTGCGGGCCGACGGCGGCGCGTCGAGGAACGACCTGCTGATGCAGATCCAGGCCGACGTGCTGGGCAGGCCGGTCGTCCGCTCTGCCGTCGCCGAGACGACGGCGCTGGGCGCCGCCTACCTGGCCGGGCTCGGCGTGGGGATCTGGTCGGGCCTTGACGACATCGCCGGCCGTTGGCAGTCGGACCGCACGTTTGAGCCGGCAGTTTCGGAAGACGTCCGGGAGACGCTGTACGCGGGCTGGCAGCGCGCCGTGGAGCGCGCGAAGGGCTGGGCGGCGGAGGACTAACGCACGGCGGCTGCTATAGTGGCGTCGGCAGACAATTGTGGCCCGTTCGCGCGGGCGAGACACGCCGTAGCGTGACGCGCCAACGCGCGACGCGCAACAAGAAATGAAAGGACGGGCGCGACACGCCGTAGCGTGACGCGCAACAAGAAATGACCAGACTGGACGGCAAGGTAGCGATCATCACCGGCGGTGCCAGCGGCATTGGCCGGGTGTTTGCACGCGGCCTCGACCGCGAGGGCGCGCACGTCGTCGTGGCCGACATCCTGGAAGACGCATCGAGGGAGGCCGCGGCGGAGCTGGAGAACGAGGGGCTCGGCCTAGTCGTCGACGTCGCGAGCGTGGAGTCAACGGAGGCGATGGCGCGCCAGACGCTGGAGAAGTTCGGCCGCATCGATATCCTCGTCACCTGCGCGGCGATCTACGCCACGTTAGAACGCAAAGAGTTCCTCGAGATCGACCCGGCGGAGTGGAACAAGGTGCTGGACGTCAACTTCAACGGCATCGCCTACTCCGCGCGGGCGGTGCTGCCCGCGATGAAGAAGCAACGTTCGGGTTGTGTCGTGAACATGGGGTCGGTCAACACTTATCTGGCGCCCGCCGGACGCGCCCACTACAACGCGGGCAAGGCGGCGCTGGAGAACCTCACCAAGACGCTGGCTCGTGAGATGGGGCCGCACGGAGTCCGTGTCAACGCGCTCTCACCAGGCCTCGTCGAACACGAGGGAACGATCGTGCCTCAAGAGCGCTACGACAGCATGGCCCACGAACGGGCGATGCAGCGACAGATGGAGCCGGAGGACCTGGTGGGGCCGCTGCTCTTTCTCTGCTCGGACGATGCAGCGATGGTGACCGGACACAGCCTCGTCGTCGACGGGGGCCAGATCTTCCGCTAGAGAACCTGGGCGCTAGGGAATTCGTGCGCTAGGGAGGCCGCGTCCTCGCCCGGACGCTTACTTCGCGGGCTTCGCGCCGTTGCCATTTCCGTTCAGGCCGGTACGTTCCATCGCGAGTATCGCCAGGAGACCGTAGACCGCCGTATCGATCACGGCGTTCCAGGCCTGCGTCGCCAGTATTTCCACCCGGCCGCCTTGGTCCGCCTCCATGCTGTCGTACGGCAGCGGCAGCGGGTCCATCGCGACGTGGCTGCTGACCAGGGCCGTCGTCAGTGCGGCCGGCCCCAGGATGTCGTTTGCCGCAGGCCGCCTGCCGCGGAGGAGCGAAAACGCCCCTGCCGCCAGCCCCGCCGCAGAACCCACCAGCAGCGGGAACGCCGGCTTGTGCGTGATCACTTCGCGGTGCATAGAGCGCAAATCGCCGTTGGCGACGTAGCCGAGGAGGAAGTCGATGTCCGGCAGGTTGGCCGCGCCGATCGCGAACGCCAGGCCCGTGCGTGACTTGACGCCGGCGGCGCGCGCCACCATGTAGCCAACGATGCTGTGTCCTACGGGCGTAGCCATACGATTCCGTTCGTGTGCTATCGCGTCGGCGCGCGCTCTAGCGCGCCGACGCGCATCCTAGCGCGCCGACATGCGCTCCTCGCGTTCGATGACGAGCGACTGCCCGTCCCAGCTATAATGTCGGCGCAGGATCTGGCTCGGCACGCCGAAGGGGTCGCCCGGTGCGAACGCACCCTCTTCGGTGACCAACTGCGCGTTTGTTATGCTCACCATCATTCCCGTCTCCGCAGGCTGCGCCCGCAGCAGCTCTTCTGGTTCCTCACCTTCGCCGAAGCCGAAGACGAAGACCGCGATATCTCCACTCTCTCCTCCGGACCCTACCGGAACGATCGCCTCGTCCGTGCCGTCGCCGGTCAGGTCGGCGTAGATGATGCGGTCCGCATCGATCTCTCCGCCCGCGCCCGTCTGGAAGTCCACGATCTCCTGCTGAGCGGTGAGGTCTACGTCCCGGATGTTTCGCGCGGGCGTCGCGGTTGGTAGCGGTTCCGTCGGCGTCGGCGTAGACTTGTCGCCATCGCCGGAGCCGTCGCCGTTGCATCCTATGGTCAGCGTCAGGAGGAGTACGGAGAGCGCAATCGCCCAGCTTCGACCCACTAATCTTCCCCCATCAACGCGCTTCCCTCAACAACCCCCAGACCGACTCCAACTGCCGCGTCTCGTTTCCGGTGCACCACCGAACATAAGACGCCGAAAAGGCACCCAATCACTATACAACATGACGGCTACTTTCCTGTCTCTGTCAGTGCAGTAGCTTTGACTTCCTTGCCTGGCAGCGTAGTCAGCGGCCCTTCAACGGATGTTGGCGAGGATGCTTGTGGGTTAGCGGTTAGCCGTCTGTCTGGCGGACCAGCACGCCGTCGGCGGCTTTCTGGCCGGCAGTGACCAGCGTCTGGTGGGGGAACGGGATCTCGATGCCCTCCGCGTCGAACGCGGCCTTCAGCCGCAACCGCAGCTCCCGCATGACGGCCCACTGCTGGCCGGGCTGGGTATCGCCGAGCACGCGGATATCAACGCTGGAGTCGCCGAAGCCGTCCACGCCTAGCACCTTCGGCGGCGCGATGATCTTCTCCCGCCACTCCGGGTCGGCCGCCAGTTCTTCGCCCGTTCGGTTGATGATGCCGAAGACCTGCTCCAGGTCGTCGCCGTACGACACGCCAACGACCACGTTCGCGCGGGACCAGACCGCTGACTTGTTGCTGGCGACCGCGATCTCACCGTTCGGCACGCTGTGCTGCGTTCCGTCCAGGTCGCGGACTAGCGTCCGGCGCAGGTTGACGTCCTCCACGACGCCGCTGACGCCGGCGATCGTTACGATGTCGCCCTTGCCATACTGGTTTTCGATGAGGACGAAGAGGCCGCTGATTACGTCTTTGACGAGGCTCTGCGCGCCGAAGCCGACGGCGAGGCCGACGAGTCCGGCGCCGGCCAGCAGCGCACTAGCGTTGATACCGAACTCCGGCAGGATGGTGATCAGCCCGGCGACGATCGCGACGAGCCACGCTGTTCGGTAGATGACGTGCGTGAGCGTGTCGATCCGCTGCTCGACTTCTTCCTTCGGTTCGTTGATCATCTGGCGCGTGATCGCTGTGCGTACGGCCGGCTCCAAGACGCGTTGTAGGATGCGCAGGCCGATATAGATGGCGAGGACGATGATGGCGACCCGCGCGCCGCTGGTCCAGGCGGTCTCCGACCAGCGGCTCCAGTCGATGTCGGCGAAGTAATCACGCACGGCGCGCCTCCCTTGTGGTTTGTTCGCTCACCTGCCTATACACATACGCCAAAACACGGCCGGAGACAAGCGCGCGTAGCTAGACGACCGTGTGAAAGGCCGCTGAGGCGATGTCGAAAGACGGTTAGCTGTTAGAGGACGGCAGTAGAGGAGATCGGTGAGAGACCTCGAACAACAAAGATTGCAGAGACCTCGAACCACAGTAATTGGTAGTGGCGCGCTCGGCGGGATTCGAACCCACGACCCCAGGCTCCGCAAGCCTGTACTCTATCCACTGAGCTACGAGCGCACGCCGTTCCGCGGTCAGTATAGCGCACCCGGTTCGGGGGCCGGGCTGCTACGAAACGGGAGCCGGACTCGCGATGGCCCGACTCCCGGTCGGTGTCGGTTGGTGCCGAAGGTGGGATTTGAACCCACACGCCCTTGCGGGCACTACGCCCTGAACGTAGCGCGTCTGCCAGTTTCGCCACTTCGGCACGTTTGCTGGTGGGCGATACAGGACTTGAACCTGTGACCTCTTCCGTGTGAAGGAAGCGCTCTAGCCAACTGAGCTAATCGCCCTTGATAACCTTGGTCAGGGCCCTCCTACTCTTCTTGGCCTTCAAGTCCCGCTCTCTGCGGCGGGCTTGTAGAAGGCTCTGGAAGTATTCGCTGTGCGCCACCTCCCAAGGGACGGAAGGCCTTCGTCGAGGCGCTCTTGCCACTGTTGTGCTCGCTAAACCGACGCTCCATATCGTTGGTGCAGCCGATGTAGTAACCGTCTGTGTTCACACTCCGCAGAATGTACACGTACGGCAAGCGCGATCTGCGACGTTCCCGACGAGGTCGGGACGCTCTAGCCACTGAGCCAATCGCCCCGTCTGGGCCTAAAAAGTCTAACGGAGCCGTCTTGGGGCAGTCAAGGCGCACTCGCTTTCCAGCGGCAAGCGAGTGCGCCCATGTTCGGGATGTAAGACTGGCTGGGAAGGCGTGCTTTGCTGCTATTTGCCCTCTGGCCATGTGAATTTCCGCGTCCACGCCTGCCGGAGATTGTTCTGATGCTGTGCGCAGTCTTGTTGATCTACATCCCATTCACAAGTGTCGATGGTGGGGTATCTGCTGGTGTTACGCTGAATTGTTACATCAGGTTGATTGGGTACAACAATATGCGTTTCGTGGACATGGCTTCCAAAAAATGCGCAGCCAGTATCATTGATCGTAGTGCCGATCAGCTTGTTCCTATACGTCCCGAAAAGACTGCCCGTGATGAGAAAAGAACTCGAATTCGTGATGGTTGTATGCGTGTACACGGGGGCGGCTCGTAACTCGCCATTGTGTTTCTCCACGATCCATACAGTCCTTTTGTCGCATGCAAGGCTACCGCCATCAACATAAAGTGGGTATCCCGTTGCGATGATCTGTGGCGACGGATTGCTCGTGTGGAAATAGCCACGAAAGTACCAGGATTGGGGGGCGTCTCCGCCGTCGTCCCAGTCAAGGGCCGTACTCGATTGCCCGTTTGAAGTGCATTCGTCATGCCATCCGCACGTGTTCCATGGCGACGAACCAGAGGAAAGTGTTGGGGGCGTCATCGAGGCGATGAGTGTATATCCGGTGGGACCAGAACTGGATACGAGCGAAGGGAAAAGCATGCCCGCTGCAATCCCACCGACTATCGAAATTGCGGCAAGAAACCGAAAGCGCATCATCATCGCCCTCCTAAACTGCTAGCCAAGCCAACCGCCTCGGCAACGACCAGAAGGCCGGTCTCGGGAAGGTTGAAGGCAAGTATCGCGGTCATACCAAACTCTTCCGGGAAAATCACGACTGATCGTTGCGCAAGCCCGTCAGGTGTATTGGACCGCATAAGGATCGCATCACGTCCACCAATAACTGTGGCCGAAATGCGATCAATAGCAATGTCAAAGTCATATGCCTGATAGACCCCACGTATAATTGAGAGATTCGCCGGTGTCTTGTTTGGTCCTGGGACCGTGTACTCCCAAACGATGCTCGTTGGATTCCCGCTGCAGGCGAGCGCTTGTGGAAAGCCAGACATTAGCACGTACTCCGAAGGCATATTGAGAGTGCGCGGGAAATCTAGATGCGCTGTGTCCGCTAACAACCCGTGTGCACAGCCTCGGGCGTTGAGTTCATCATGCTCACGCTGAATCTGTTCCGGCCACTGGTCTGTCGTGGGTGCGATGTAGATGCCGAGGAGCTCACCAACGAATCTTGGCTTCTGTTGATCTTCGTCGCTACGTTGCTGAACCGTTGCCAACGCAGCATCGAGGCCAACCGGTTGGTCTGGTTCCTGAGCTTCCGTACCGGCTTCCCCTGTGAGAAGGCGTCCGGCGGCAAATCCTGCGCCGCCAAGAAAGATCAACACCACAATCCCAAGAACGATCCGGTTCTTAGCCATCTTCTACTCCTTCCGCCTACTGGCTAATGCGCTGGTGGCCCGCAGCAGTCGCTTGTTTGTGATCATGCGTTCGAATTGGCTTGGAACTTCACATGCCTACCGCCTTTCCGCCCTTTATAGGCCGTTTTCGTTTTTACAGTACGAAGTTCCGCTAGCTAACGTGCTGAATACACAGCAGCAGCTAGCTCGTAGTCATGCATTCGAATTGGCTTGGAACTTCGCACCGTTGCCGCCCACTTGAACCGTTTCCGAGTTAGACAATACACCGATCCGGAGGGAATGTCAATGGCTCATCAATGCTAGCCGCTACGAAACGCCGCTACCGTTTCCGCGACGTCGGCTTCACCCGTATGCCCGGAGGATGCCAACTCGGCGATGACGGCGGTCCGCTCCTCAAGCCGTTCGCTCGAGAAACTGCGCGGCGTCTCGACGGCTTCGAATTGATCGTTGTCCTCCAACCAGCGGAAGAGCGTCCGGCCCTGCGGCGCGCCGTTCTCAACGTGATCGAGTTCATAGAGATGAACCAGTCGACGCCAGTAGCTCGCATCATTCTCGTCGGGGCGCTCCTCGCCGGAGGGCGGCTCGCCGAAGCGCTCTATGTAGAGGACGAGATCGAACGCAGACGCCAGCTCGTCGCTGACGCCGTTGCCTTCCGTGACGACTCGTATCGCCTCCTCTACACCGGCGGCGTGGAGCGCGGCCTGGAGCGAGTAGCCGGCAGCCAGCGTCTCGAACACGCGTTGTACCGGCTCGCCCCAAATGTAGCCCGGCACCGGCGCCTGGCTAAACTCGCCGACGACCAGATATCCACCCAGCCGCGCGCGCTTCAGCCGCTCCATCTGCTCCTCCGAGCCATCGACGCGGTGCAGCGCGATATCAGCCGCCCGTAGCGCGAGGATGGCCTCGGATGTCGTCGACTTGCCGGCGAAGCGCGGGATGGCAACGGTGAGAAACGACCGCCGCTCATCGACGGCAGCCCAGAGCGTCGCGGCCATCTCGGCGCTCATCGTGCCGTTGCGCACGAGCTCTGCGATCGTGATTTCCATTGGCTTCTCCTAGTCGGATGATCTCTGTCTTCCCGCTTCGCTCATGCTACCATCGCAGAAGTCATGACCGAACCGTTTTCGCTCTACCTCCACATTCCGTTCTGCACCGCCAAGTGCGGCTACTGCGACTTCAACTCCTATGCCGGGCAGGACCACCTGATCCCCAATTACTCGGACGCGCTGGTGCAGGAGGCGCGTCTCTGGCGCAAAGCGACGCAGGGTCGCGCTGTAGCGACCGTATTCTTTGGCGGCGGCACGCCCAGCCTGATGCCGATCGACGAGTTCGCGTCGATTATGGCCGGCGTCCGCGGCGCGTTCGATGTCGCGCCCGATGCGGAGATATCGTTAGAAGCGAACCCGGGGTCGCTGGACGAGGTCTACCTGCGCGGCCTGCTCGAACTTGGCGTCAACCGCCTCAGCATTGGCGTCCAGAGCTTTCACAACGACGAGCTATCGGACCTAGACCGCATCCACTCTTCGGCCGACGCGGGTGCGGCGTTCGAGGCGGCGCGCGCCGCGGGATTTCGCAACGTCAGCTTGGATCTGATCTTCGGTCTGCCGGACCAGCCGCTGGAACGCTGGCAGCACAGCGTCGAGGAGGCGCTGCGGCTAGACCCAGAACACATCTCGCTCTATGCGCTTACCGTAGAGGCGGGCACGCCTCTGGCCCGCAGCGTCGCCCGCGGACGCACGCCGGCCCCCGTGCCTGACGCACAGGCCGACCAGTACGAGTGGACGGTTGAGCGTCTTTGCTCCACGGACTTCGAGCATTATGAGATTTCCAACTGGGCCAAGGAAGGCTTCCGCTGCCTCCACAACCTTACCTATTGGCAGTGCCGCGACTACCTTGGACTGGGCGCGGGCGCACACTCCTACCTGGACGGCGTCCGCTTCGCGACGGCGGCACTACCGGATCGCTACGTCGCGCTCGTCAACGAGTCCAGCGAGGCGGCGGGCCAGGCGACGGAAGGCGGCGCCGGGGACACGCCGATGCGACAGGTGGTGACCGGCGAGACGATGACGCCAGAACTGGAGATCTCCGACACGTTGATCCTGGGATTGAGGCTCACACAAGGTGTCAGCCTGACTGCCTTCGAAGAGCGGTTCGGCGTTGGGGTGATGGACGCGGCCGGCGACGCGGTCCGTGCCTCTATCGATGACGGCCTCGCCGAGATCGCGGACGGCCACGTCCGGCTGACGGCGCGAGGTCGCATGCTAGGCAACGAGGTGTTCGAAAGGCTGCTGCCGGAAGGCTAGGATTCGCGCGGCGGCTAAGCTGAGTCGCGCGGGTCTCCTCCTCCATGAGAGGAGGAGACATCTTGAGGAAAGAACACCAGCGGGTGGCCGGGCTCCAGACGCACCTCCACGGCCTCGCCCGGCTCCAGCACGACTGCATGGTGGTGCTGGAGCGCATGCACCATCTGGCCTGAAGGAAGCGCGACCTGATACATGGTGTGGATGCCCCGGAAGAACACCTGAGCGATGCGCCCGGGCCCGGTCTCCGCGCGCGCGAGCGTGACATCGTCGGGACGCATCATCACATCACCACGTTGGCCAACGGCGTGGCCGTTCGTCGACGGCACGGTGCCGATCTCCGTCGTTAGGCCGGCATCGGAGATCGTCGCGGGCAGGAAGTCGGCCTGGCCCAGGAACTCCGCCGCGAATCGGCTGCGCGGTGTGTGGAAGAGCACCTGCGGCTCGTCGACCTGCTCCACTCGGCCGGCGTTCATCACGGCCACCAGGTCGCCCATGAAGAGCGCCTCCTCCTGGTCGTGCGTGACGAAGATGGCGGTCGTACCCGCGGCGCGCAGGATCTCCTTCACCTCCGCCCGCACCTGCGCGCGTAGCGCGGCGTCCAGGTTGGAGAACGGCTCGTCCAGCAGGATCACGTCGGGGTTGGGCGCCAGCGCCCGCGCCAGCGCGACGCGTTGCTGCTGTCCGCCGGACAGTTCGTGCGGCATCCGCGTCTCGAGGCCGGCCAGGCCGACCATCGCCAGCACCGTGGCGGCGCTTGTCTTTCTATCGGGTCCGCGCGGGATCCCGAACGCCACGTTCTTCCCGACAGTCAGGTGGGGGAAGAGCGCGTAGTCCTGAAAGACCATGCCGACGCGACGCTTCTCCGGAGGCACGTTCTTGCCTGGCCCGGCGACGAGGCGGCCGCCGATCTCGACGCTGCCGGCGTCAGGCCGTTCGAACCCAGCGATGACGCGCAACGCCGTCGTCTTGCCGCAGCCGCTCGGGCCGAGCAGCGCCAGCAGCAACCCCTGCTTCAAATCGAGGTCGAACGCGTCGACGGCGGCGGTATCGCCGTAGCGCTTGGTGAGGCCGTTGCATTGGACGGCTGCGTCTGACATCGGACTATCGTTGCTCCCTGAACGTGAGAAAGGCTACCGGTATCGAGGATAGCAAAACGAGGAGCAGCGCAGGCGCCGCGGCGCGCGCAAAGAACGCCGCTGACGACGCCGACCAGGTGACAGTCGCTAGCGTCCTGAACTCCAGCGGGCTGAGGATCAACGTCGCTGGCAGTTCCTTCATCGTCACGAGGAAGACGCCGGCCGCGCTCGCCAGCAGCCCGGCGCGCAACATCGGCACCACCACGGTGATGAATACGTGGGCCGGAGAACGGCCAAGACTGCGGGCCGCCTCCTCTATGTGTGGATTGATCTGCAGTAGCGACGCCCGCAGGGTGCCGACGGCGACCGGCAGAAAGAGCACCACGTACGCTAACACCAGCAGCGCTAGGGTCTGGTAGAGCGGTGTCACGTAGCGGGCGCCGAAGTAGACGAACGACAGCGCGACAACGATGCCCGGCAGCGCGAAGCCGATGTATGTGATGCGCTCCAGCCCCGCGCTGGCGAAGCCGCGGTGGCGCACCGTTAGTATCGCTACCGGCATGGCGGCCAGCAGCGTGACGATCGCAGCCAGCGCCGAGACGTAGAGTGAGCTGGCGGCCGCGTCCCAGACGAAGCCCAGCGACTCGCCGGCCTGCACGCCGCGAACGAGCCAGTAGGTGAGTACCGCGACGGGCAGCGCCAACGCCAGCGTCACCACGCCCGCGATGAAAGCCAGTGCCGGCCAGCGCCAGCGGCCCAGCCGTACGACGCGGGTGCGCCGCGCGGCGCCGGCGGACGTGCGATGGTACTGCGAGCGGCCGCGCGCCCGCGCCTCGATGACGAGCAGCGTCAGCGCCACCAGCACCAGCACCAGCGAACTGGACGCGGCCAGCGTCCGGTCGAAGGCCGTATCGTATTGGATGTAGATCACGCGCGTGAACGAATTGAAGCGCAGCAGCGAAACGGCCCCGAAATCGCTCAGCGTGTACAGCGCAACGAGCAGGCCGCCGGCGGCGATGGCCGGCCGTAAGTGCGGGAGCGTCACCCGCCGGAACGTCGTCCACACGCCATGGCCCAGGCCGCGCGAGGCCTCCTCTAACGCTGGGTCCAGCGTCCAGAGCGCGGCCCGCACGCTCAACAGTACGTACGGGTAGCTGAGCAGCCCCAGCACCAACACGGCGCCGGGCAGACCGTAGATATCGGGCATGCGGTCGATGCCGAAAGGTCCTTCCAGCATCTGCTGTAGCAGGCCTTTGGGTCCCAGCGCGGCTATGACGACGAGCCCGCCGACGTAGCTGGGAATGACGAGCGGCAGCACAGTCAGTACCGCCCATACCCGGCGCAGCGGCAGGTCGGTCCTCACCGTCAGCCAGGCGATTGGCACGGCCAGCGAAACCGTCGCGACCGTCACCGCGGCGGTCAGGTAGACCGTCCTCAGCAACGTATCGAGGACCGACCTACGGTAGATGAGGTCCCAGGCGTCGGTGCCGGCGCCCAGCGTGCGCAGAAGCACGTAGGCGATCGGCAACAGCAGCGCCGCGCAAATCAGTGTCGATGGAGCGACCAGGGAGAGCGGTGGCAATGTCGGCCGCCTCCAGCCGCCTGCCGCAACGGGCGTGCCGACCGCATCCATTTCTATCATCTCAGTTGCTTTTCGCTAAGGCTCAAAGCTCGTGTCATCTAACGCTGCAGAGAGTCGTACCGTGCAGTACAGCGCTCCCTCGCTAGGGGATAACGCCTGTCTCACGCAATAAGTCAACCGTGCCCTCCAGGTCGGAGAGGCCGGAGAGGTCGAGTTCGGGCACCTCGATGTTTTCCAGGGGTACGAGGAGCGGGTTCGTTTCGATCCCATCGACTAACGGATACTCGAACGTCTCGTCAGTGAAGTACTGCTGCGATTGCGGCGTCAGCAGGAAGCTGAGGAAGAGCTCCGCCGCAGGGACGTGGTCGGCGCCGTCGAGGATCCCTGCGCCCGCGACCAGGATCACGGCGCCGGAATCGCCGCCCGCGAGGTTGTAGTTGCGCGCGGAGAACGACTCGCCCTCCTCGGCCAGGAACCGGAAGAGGTAGTAGTGGTTGACGAATCCAACGTCGATCTCGCCGTCCGCGACAGCCTGGACAATCGGCGTGTTCTTGGGGTACTCCGTCGCGCCGTTGGCCCGGATGCCCTCCAGCCAGCCCCGCGCGGCGTCCTCGCTGTCGATCAATCGCATGGCGGTGACCATCGCCTGGAACGACCCGTTTGTCGGCGCCCAGCCGATGCGGCCGTTCCAGGCCGGGTCCGTGAAATCGTAGATCGAGTCGGGCAGGTCAGCCTCCGTCAGGACGTCGGTGTTGTAGACGACGACGCGCGCCCGGCCGGACACGCCGACCCAGCGCCCGACGCCCGAGCGGAACGGCGCGTCTACCTGATCCAGAATGCTGTCCGGCAGCACCAGCAGCCGTTCGCCAATCGCCCCCAGCGCGCCGGGGTCGGAGCCGAAGAAGATGTCCGCCGGGCTGTTGCCGCCCTCCTCGAAGATCGTCGCCACTAGGCCGGAGTTCGAGCCGTAGCGCACGGAGACGTCGATGCCTGTCTCGTCCTCGAATCGGCCGATCAGGGGTCCTAGCAACTCCTCCTCGCGGCCGGAGTAGACGACGAGCTTGCCGCCCACCTCCGCCGTCGCTTCCGGCTCTTGGTTTGCTGTGGGTTCGGGGTCCGGTGTGGGGTTGCCGCTACCGCCGTCATCGCTGTCACCGCCGCAGGCGAGGCCAACGACGAGCGCAGCGGCGAGGATCGTCAGGATCGATACGCGAAAACTCATACTATGCGGTTTGTGGAACTGTAGGTGGAACATGATTCTCCTTGTAGGTGCTGGCTCCGTATAGCAGGATTGATGTGGCCAACGAACCTAACTTAGCCTAGGCTAAGTGAAATACTGCGGCAAGGGTAAGTTGGCCTGCTCTGCGCAGGCCATCTGGCCCGCCGGGCGCGGCGTGATACAATCCGGCGAAAGCCTGCGCAGGTTCGATTCGAAAGGAGTAGCCATCGTATGGCCGCACGCATGGAAGCCGACGTCTGCATTCGCACGAAACGAGACAGTCGCGAGTACACGGGCCAGGAGATCACGGACGAGGCGCTACAGCGCATCCTCCAGGCGGGGCGGATGGCCGGCAGTTCGAAGAACACGCAGCCGTGGCACTTCATCGTGTTGCGCGACGCCGCGCGCAAGGCGGAGTTAGCGGAGTGCGGTGACTTCGCGAAGCATGTGCCGGCCGCGCCTCTCGTCATCGCCGTCGTCCTCACGCCGGGCGGCGGCGCGTTCGACGCGGGGCGCACGGCGCAGAACATGATGCTGGCGGCCTGGGCGGAAGGGATCACGTCCTGCCCCGTCGCGATGCACCACGCGGAGGACGCCAGGCGGGTGCTGGGCCTGCCGCCCGACCACCGCGCTGCGATAGTGCTCTCGTTCGGCTACCCAGTCTCCGAGGAATCACTCCACCGCGGCGTTGCCCGCAACCCGCTCGCCGGCATCGTCCACCACGAGCGCTGGTAAAGCTCAGGCGATGGCCGTAGCCAGCGCCTGAGCCTGTCAGGGCAACCCCTATTGCCGGACTAGAGTACGGCTCCGATACCTTTCCTGTAGGCAGGTATCGTTTTCTGGAGTAGTAGCATGTTCAAGCGCATCTTGGTCCCCGTGGACGGCACGAAAGGTTCCGAACAGGCGGTTCCGTACGCGAAGACCCTCGCCAAGGCGGTGGACGCCGAGGTGATAGTCTGCACGGTAAGCACCATGCCGGCCGCGCCCAGCTCCTCCAGCCGCGATCAGGAGGCCGATTCCTACGTTAATAAGGTCGCCGACCAGTTCCGGCGGGCCGGCGTCACAGTCAAAACGCTAATCTGCCGCGGCGATGCGCCTTATGAGATCAAGAAGGCGGCCGTCGATTGGAACGTGGATGCAATCGTCATGGCCACGCGCAGCCGCCAGCGCGTACAGAGACTAGTGCTCGGCAGCGTCGCCGACATCATCGTCCGCGATTGCAAACTGCCGGTGCTGCTGGTCTCCTCCCGTCGCCGGCCCAGGCGCAAGGCGGCATAAGGCCGGCCTGCGGGCGGCAAGCTGCCCGAAGGGCAGCCGTCCTGCGGACAGCCAGCTGCCCGAAAGGCAGCCCTACGGCTTCCCCCGGGCGCTGTAGTCAGACCACGGTTCGTCACGCTGCCGGACCGCCTCGCCGAACCCTTCCTTCATCGCCAGCTCGCGCCAATCGAGCCCTTCCGGCGTGTGCCGGGCGATGCCGTCCATCACCGTGCCCAGCATCTGGGTCGTCCGCAGGCCCATGTTCTCGTAGGCCTGGTTGACGAGCAGCTTCGACATTACGAGTTGGTTGACGGGCGTCGTCGCCAGCTTGGCTGCGAACGTCTCCACTTCATCGCCCAGCTTGTCGGCCGGCACGGCGCGAGAGGCGAGGCCGATGCGGGCGGCCTCCACGCCGCTCAGCGGTTCGCCCGTCAGCATCACGCGCTTGGCGTGCTCCAGGCCCAACCGATAGACCCACATGCACGTCGTCGGCGTGCCCCAGATGCGGGCCGGCGGATAGCCGATGTGGGCGTCCTCGGCCATGAAGATCAGGTCGGAGCAGAGCGCCATGTCCGTGCCCCCGCCGACGCACCAGCCATGTACCTGCGCGATCACGGGCTTGCGCGACTCCCAGAGGCTCATGAACGACCGCACAAACTCGGACATGCCGCGGAAGTCGGTTATTGGGTCCCAGCCGCCCGTACGCTCCTGAGCGTCGGCCTCGGCCTGCGGCGCCATCTGCAGGTCGTAACCGGCGCAGAACGATCGGCCCGCCCCGCGCAGCACGATTACGTGGACGTTGCGGTCGCGGTTGGCCTCCGCCACGCGCTCCTCCAGCGCGACGGAGAGCTGCCGGTCGATGGCGTTCAGGCGCTCCGGGCGGTTCAGCGTGATGAACGCCAGCGCGTCGCGGGTCTCGTAGGCTACGGGGCTCTCTGCCATGGCTTTCTCCTCTCGGTAGGCGATGATTCGGCACGATGATAGCAGCCCTGCGCGGGGTTGACACACGAGGTTCTTCCTGAGATACTACGTCTTGCTCCCGCCGAAGGCGGGAGGAGCGAATATGATGAGGCAATGCCGCTAGACCACTTACGACCGCCGGTCGTCCTGCGGGACGGTCGGCATGGTTACCACGAGACCCGTTGTGAAGGACACAGCGGGTTTTTTGATCCCCGAAGGCGGGCGAGAGCGCCACCCCGTCGCGACGCGAGACCCAACCTAACCCGATCGCCACGACCCAAGAACTACGATGATAGGGAGGTGACACGATGCTCAGCATCGGTATCGACTTTGGCACATCCAACTCCAGCGTCGCCGTCTACGACCCGGCGGCCGGCGGCTCCGTTCGCCTGCTGCCGCTCGACCCGCACGCCGCCGACGCGCGCGTGATGCGGTCGCTGCTCTACATCTCCCGCGACGGCGAGATCGTCGCCGGCCAGCGCGCGCTCGATCTCTACACCGAGCAGAACACCGGCCGCGAGGTGATCATGGAGCGGCGCTACATCGCCGAGCTGAAGATGGTCTTCTCCGACATGACCGTCGTCAAGGACGCCTACGCGATGATCGACGTCAACGAGCCCGGCCGCCTCTTCCAGTCGCTCAAGCGCTTCCTGGCCGTCACGTCGTTCGAGAAGACGACGGTCTTCGGCACGGAGTATCGGCTGGAGGAGCTCGTCGCCACGCTCGCGCGACATATGGTTCGTGCTGCCGAGAACGCGTTGGGACAGAAGGTCACAACGCTCGTCGTGGGGCGGCCCGTCAGCTTCTCTGAGGAGCCGGACAAAGACGAAGTCGCGAGGACGCGTCTGTCGGAGGCCTGGCGTCTCACGGGCGTGGAGCACGTGACGTTCATGGAGGAGCCCGTGGCGGCCGCCCACCACTACGCCGCGGAAGCGGGGTTAGCGGAAGATACGCGCTTCCTCGTGTTTGACTTCGGCGGCGGCACGCTCGATATCACGGTCGCGCGCGCGGACGCCGCTGGCATCGCAGTGCTGGCGACCGGCGGCGTGCCGATCGGCGGCGACCTGCTCGACAGCCGCATCATGGAGTCGCGCATCGCGCCGCTCTTCGGGCGGGGTGCGCGCTACCTGGCGCAGGACCTGCCCGTGCCGGCCCACATCTTCGCGCGGCTGCGTAGCTGGCAGACGATCGTCGAGCTCAACCGGCCGGACAGGCTGGAGATCATCCGCGACGCCGTCCGCCTCACGGACAGTCCGCGGCAGCTGGCGGCGCTGGAGTCGCTCGTCACGCGCAACCGCGGTCTGGAGCTGTTCCGGGCGATCGAACGGGCCAAGATCGCGCTTTCGACGGACGAGGCTGCGGAG
The DNA here is from genome assembly GCA_029262675.1 of Chloroflexota bacterium. Taxonomy (GTDB): domain Bacteria; phylum Chloroflexota; class Dehalococcoidia; order DSTF01; family RBG-16-68-14; genus JADFKB01. The sequence continues at coordinate 111,936 of JAJCYW010000010.1, forward strand.
GTCAGGCTGCGCGCGGACGCCATCGACATCGCGGAACAGCTCACCCGCGCTGAGTTCGAGGCCGCTATCAGCGTCCAGGTGAACGAAGCGCGGCAGTGCGTCCTAGATACCGTCGCGCGCGCCGGCTGCGCGGCAAGCGACATCGGCCTCGTGATCACGACAGGCGGTTCGTCGCTGATACCGGCCTTCCGGCAGGCCCTGCGGGACGCCCTGCCGCGCGCCGAACTCACCGCCGCCGGCACGTTCACCAGCGTTGCGGCCGGGCTCGCGCTGGCGGGTGCGGGAGAGGGCTAGGGAGCAACGTCAGGGGAGTGCGACTGCACGCGCTAGGAGCGTTGGGCGAAGTTCGCTCACTGCCATGCCCATACACAACAGAGTCCAGCCTCAATTTGGAGGATGACGGCAGCATCACGAGCATCGATCTCGCCGTCCCCATACACGTCGCCGGGTCTCTCGCATGGCAACGACTGAATTAGAGCCGCGTCGAATTGCAGAACCAGGGCGGCGTCCATGCTGTTGACGGTACCGTCACAGTTCGCGTCGCCGGGTGGTGTGGCGAAGATGATAGCGACCATCGCTACGTCCGGGTGGCCACGCAGTTTCTCCACCCCAGTCTCCGTAATGTGTCCAAGCAGAGCCGTAGTTACGCGGAATTGATATGTCAGGGTGAAATCGGACGGGGTTAGCTTCTCTAGGACCCGGTCTTGGACCGCCGCCACCCGCCGTCTGTACTCGTCCAAGGCGGTCGGATCATGCAGACCTGGCGGCGGAGTCGCGACCGCCACTAGGTTGATAATCACGTCCGCTTCTGAACTCTTCTGCAGCGCTACCAGTACGGCGGGCTGGATTATGCCGCCCGTTTCCTCTGCCTGTGCCGGGCTGCCATAGCGGCCTGCTAACAGCAATACACCGACGGCGAGCAGCACAGCCAAGACGATGAGAATGGGGAATCCGCGAGTGTTCATCGGCAGCTAGTCCTTCCTGTGAAACGGGTGGCAGCGCCCGCGCAGAGGAGCGCAGCACCAACAAGCGCGAACGCGATCAACGCGGGAGCTACGGGCGAACCAGCGTCAGCCATCGGACCGCCGCCGCCCGCCTGCGGGAGGTCATCAAAGACACCATGTCTGTGCTCGTAAGAGACATCATTCACTCGCGGAGTGGCGATCAGCAGTGGTCGGAGGATCGGCCCCCCTGCTCCTGGGTAGAGGCGCAAATTGAGAAAGGTGTAACTACCCAAATTGGGCGCGGTAAAGATAACCGTCACGTCCGTCAGTACGTCCGGATTTCCACTCACAGGGAGATTCGTGAAGCGGAACGAACCGTTCGCGGCCAACGGCTCGTCGATACCTAGCTCAGGAATAGCGATTCGCCCATCCGTGACCGGCTCCTTTGTCTCGTCAACAACGTAGCCATCGACGATGGTTTGGTAAACAAGGCGGTACGCCGTTCCGGTGAGGGTCGCAGAGGCGGGAGTGGTCTCCTGGGCCGCAGTCGAGCCTGTGCTGGCCACGCCGCTGGCAAGCAGCAGCAGAGCTGCGACGATTACGAGTGGAAGTCCGCGCTTGTTCATGGAACACCGCCTTCGCTCGGCCATTGTACACCCGCACGGCCGCGCTGTCGCGTCTCAGGATTGTATGTATTCTCGCTGGCAGGAAGCGCGGCTGAACGCCTGAATGGTATCTAACATACGACTCTCCCTCCGTTGGCCGCTATTTCGCTTCCTGCTATACTGGCAGCCACTCATCGTCCCGCTGTGAAGGAGCGTTCTTATGTCCGCGCGAATGGCCTATTTCCAGGGCGAGATCATGCCGCTGGAGGACGCGAAGGTCAGCATCATGACCCACGCGTTCCTGTACGGCACCGCCTGTTTCGAGGGCATCCGCGGCAACTGGAACGAGGACGATGGCAACGTCTACGTCTTCCGCACACTGGAGCACTACCAGCGACTCCGCATGAGCGGTCGCATCCTCCGCATCGACCTGGCGCTGAGTGACGAGAAGCTCTGCGAGATCACGCACGACCTGGTCGCCCGCAGCGGCTACCACGAAGACGTCTACATCCGGCCGATCGCCTACAAGAGCGAGGAGCTGATCGGCCCGCGAATGCACAACGTCGCGGACGACTTCCTCGTGTTCGTGATGCCGTTCGGCGACTACCTGGACGCCGACGCCGGCATCCGCTGCATGACGTCGACGTGGCGCCGCGTCGACGACCTCGGCATACCGGCGCGCGCCAAGGTCAACGGGCTCTACGTCAACTCCGCGCTGGCCAAGACCGAAGCGCAGGAGAACGGCTTCGATGAAGCGATCATGCTCGACGACCGCGGCCACGTCTCGGAGGGCAGCGGCGAGAACATCGTTATCGTCCGCAACGGCAAGCTCGTCACGCCGCCCGTGGCCGACAACGTTCTGGAAGGCATCACGCTCAGCTCGGTGATCCAGATCGCCCGCGACGAACTCGGCCTCGAGACCGTCGAGCGGTCGATCGACCGCAGCGAGCTCTACGTCGCTGACGAGTGCTTCATGACGGGCACGGCCGCGCACGTCACCGCCGTGATCGAGGTCGACCGGCGGCCGGTCGGCAGCGGCGCCCCCGGCGAGCTGACGCGCAAGCTGCAGCAGCTCTACCGTGACGCGATCCGGGGCAAGAACCCCACGTACGCCCACTGGGCGACCGCGGTGACGCCTCAGGCCGCTAGCGATGCGACGGGCGCGACTGCCAGGAGCGAAAGCCTGGCGTGATCTCCGAACTGCACCCGAACCGGGGCATGGGCGTGCTCGTCGGAGGCGCGCTCACCGTCTGGTGTTTCGTCTTCTCGGCGGCGCTCGTCTGGCGCGGAGTCACGCAGCCGGTCGACCTGCCAGCTGTGGGCTCGCACGTCGCCGCGACGATGTTCTTCGGTCTCGGCTGCCTCTTCGCCTATTGGACGTATAGCTGCCTCACAATGCGCTACTACCTGGACCGCAACGGGCTGACTATCCACTGGGGCGACATCCGGCAGCTCATCCCCATGGACCGCATCCAAAAACTGGTGCCGGGCCGCGAGTTGCCTAACCCGAAGATTACGGGCGTTAGCTGGCTGGGCCACCATGTCGGCCACGGCGAGGCCGGTGACCTCGGCAACGTGCTGTTCTACGCCACGCATCGTTCCAACGACGAGCTGCTCTACGTGGTCACGGAGCAGCAGGCCTACGCGATTTCGGTCGACGATGAGGTGCGATTCGCGGAGGAGTTGCAGGGGCATCAACAGTTAGGCCAGGTCGTGTCGTTGCCGCAGGTGACGGAGCGCCACTTCGTCTCCAGCCTGCCGTTCTGGCACGACCCGCTGGCGCAACTGCTGGCGCTGGGAGCGGTACTGGCCAGCGCGGTGACGCTGGGGTACGTCTTCCACCAGTATCCCGGACTGCCGGAGAGCATCCCGTTCCCGTTCGCCTCGTTGGGATTCGGAGAGAAGCGAGAGCTGCTGAGCATACCCGTCACCGGACTCGGCCTGCTGGCGGTGAACCTCGTGCTCGGCTTCGCGCTCCACGCCGTCGACCGCGCTGTAGGCTACTTGCTCTTCCTGGCCGCCATTGGTAGCCAGATTACACTTCTTGCCGCCGCCATCATCACGCTGAACTAGTGCTGCCGCTAGCGCACATCGCATCCGCGCTGGTCGCCAACAAGCTGGCCGGCGTCATGGCCGACGTCGATGACGGCCCGGCGCCCGCGGTACTCGGGGCGCTCCTGCCGGACGCTATCGATAAGTCGCTGGCCTGGGTATTCCGCGTCGCGCCGGTTGCGCGCTACGCCGGACACACGCTCATCGCCGTGGCGGCCGCGGGCATCGCCGGAGCCGCGCTGAAGGACGGTCGCTGGGGGCGGGCGCTTGCCGTCGCATACGGGGTTCACCTGCTGGGCGACCTCTGGCAGCACGGGCACGTGCCGTGGCTGATGCCGTTCAAACGCTACGAAGAAGAGAGCGAACCGTGGGCCGTCCGACTTGACAAAGCGACACTCGTTCTCGAAGTCGTGGGCGCGGCCGTGATCGCCGTCTATGCGCGGGACTACGCCCGCGAGCGCGACGGCGCGCGTGGCCAACGTGTGGAAACGCGCGAGCAGTCTGGCTAAGGATTACGCTGGTTGACAGTGTGCATTATGACCAGTACACTACATCTCGATACTGAAAGGCTGTGAAGGGGAATAGTAAGAGCCGTACCAGCCGAAGAGAGCCGGTGATGCTGCGAATCCGGCGCTGAGAACGCTCCCAACTCACCCCAGAGCCATCGGGCTGAAGTTGGTAGGTCCGACCGGGTGCGCCCGTTACAGCGTAGTAGAGAGGTCCGGTTAGCGCCGGGCAAGAAGGGTGGTACCGTCCTGTCCCCACGGGATCCCTTCGCGGGGACGGGGCGTTATTGATCTACGGAAGAACAGATATGAATATGGACAAGAGCGCACGGCTTTTGGAGGTGCACCCGGTTTCCCTTGCGGGAAACCGTGCCGTATCCGTGTCTCCTCGCGCCCTCGGCCTTATCGGGCTGCTGGGCGTCGGCCTGCTTGTGCAGGTCGGCCTGCTACTGTGAGGTTCTCGGACAGAATCTAACCCGACACCAACTGTCCCAGAACCGGCCCCGATCAAATCGGGGCCGGAGCGTTACTAGGACATCACAAAGAACACTGGAGGAACGGACAGATGAAATTAACAGGGGCACAAATCGTTATGGAATGCCTCGCCCGCGAGGGGGTCGAGTTCATCTTCGGCTATCCGGGCGGAGCAAACCTGCCGCTCTACGACACCCTGCCGCAGTATCCGAAGATCCGCCACATCTCCGTGCGGCACGAGCAGGCCGCCGCGCATGCGGCCGACGCCTACTCCCGCGTTACGGGGAAGGCAGGCGTCTGCTGGGCAACGTCCGGCCCGGGCGCGACGAACCTGGTGACCGGCATCGCGAACGCTTGGATGGACTCCGTCCCGCTCGTCTGCGTGACCGGCTCCGTCGTCTCGTGGCTGATCGGCCGTGACGGCTTTCAGGAGGCCGACATCACCGGCATCACCCTGCCGATCACGAAGCAAAACTACCTCGTGCTGGACGTTGACGACCTGGCGCAGACGATGCGGGAGGCGTTCCACGTCGCCACGACGGGCAGGCCGGGGCCGGTGCTGATCGATATCCCGCGTGACATTCAGCAGCAGGAAACGGAGTTCACCTACCCGGAGACGGTCGACATTCCCAGCTACAAGCCGGTGGCGAAGGGCCATTCTGGGCAGATCCAGAAGGCGGCGCAACTGATCAAGGAGGCAGAGCGTCCGCTGATCCTCGCGGGCCACGGCGTCATCATCTCGCAGGCCTACGATGAACTGAAGGAGCTGGCGGAGCGGGCGCACATCCCCGTGATCTGCACGCTGCTCGGACTCGGCGGCTTCCCAGGCTCGCATGAGCTGTTCATGGGTATGCCCGGCATGCACGGCATGTACTGGAACAACATGGCGATCGGCGACGCCGACCTGGTGATAGGCATCGGAATGCGCTTCGACGATCGCGTCACCGGCCGGCTCAAGGACTTCGCCTCGAACGCGAAGATCGTCCACATCGATATCGACCCTGCGGAGATCGGAAAGAACGTCAAGACCGCTGTGCCCATCGTCGGCGACGTAAAGGCGGTGCTTCAGGAGCTAAACCCGTTGGTGGAGCCGGCGCGCCACGAAGAGTGGATGGCGCACATCCAGAAGATCCGCGAAGAGCATCCGTCGATCGCGATTCCCAACGTGAAGAAGATACTGCCGCAGTACGTGATTCAGCAGGTCTACGAACAGTCCGGCAAGGACGCCTACTTCGTCACGGGAGTCGGCCAGCATCAGATGTGGGCGGCGCAGTACTTCTGGCAAGACAACCCGGCCAGCTTCATCACGTCCGGCGGGCTCGGCACGATGGGGTTCGAGGTGCCGGCGGCGATAGGCGCGCAGTTCGCGCGGCCGAAGAACTTGGTCTGGTCGATCGCGGGCGACGGCGGCTTCCAGATGACGCTGCAGGAGCTGGCGACAATCGCCGAGTACGAGTTGCCGATCAAGTTCGCGATCATCAATAACAACTTCCTGGGCATGGTGCGCCAGTGGCAGCACATGTACTACGAAGACAACTTGCAGTCCGTCAAGATGCTTCAGCCGGACTTCGTCAGGCTGGCGGAAGCCTTCGGCATCGCAGGTATGCGCGTCTCCGAGAAGGAAGACGTGATTCCGGCGATCGAGAAGGCGATCCGGCACCCCGGCGCTGTTGTGATCGACTTCGAAGTCGAGCAGCACGAGGACCTCTTTCCGGCCATGCCGCCCGGTGCGGCGCTGGCGGAGACGGTGGACCAGCCCAAGTTCGAAGAGGCGCGCGAGCCGAAGAAAGTGGGGACACGATGACCACCCATACTATCGTCGCACTGGTCGAAAACCGTCCGGGCGTCCTGAATCGCATCGCCAGCAAGTGGCGCCAGCGCGGCTTCAACATCGAGAGCCTCGCCGTCGGCCACAGCGAGGTGCCGGGGCTGTCACGGATGACGTTCACCGTCGACGGCACGACGACGGACGTCGACCAGGTCAGCAAGCAGATGTACAAGGTAATCGAGGTCGTCAAGGTCGCCGACCTCACCGAGCACGACATGGTTCACCGCGAGCTGGCGCTGGTCAAGGTGACGGCCGCTCCCAAGGATCGCGGCGGCATCTTGGAGATCGTCGACATCTTCCGCGCCAAGATCGTCGATGTAGCGACAGAGACGGTTATCGTCGAGGTCACCGGCACGGAGGACAAGGTCGATGCGTTCCTGGAGATGGTTCGGCCGTTTGGCATCAAGGAGCTGGTGCGCACCGGCCGCATCGCGATGGCGCGCGGCGGCATCACGCCGATGGCTGTCGAGGGCGTGAAGGGTGAGGAGCACCGCTATCGCCCGGCCGGGGAAGGTAAAGCAAAAGTAGGGACGCTGATCTAACAACCGGATCGAACGGCTAGGAGACTAGCTGGATAAGGAGCACCAATGGAAATCTACTACGAGAAGGACGCGGACCTGGAACTGCTCAAGGACAAGACGATCGGCATCGTCGGGTACGGCAGCCAGGGCCACGCGCACGCATTGAACCTGAAGGACAGCGGCCTCAACGTCGTTGTTGGCCTCTACTCCGGTTCCAAGAGCTGGAAGGCGGCCGAGGACGCCGGGCTGCGCGTCGGCACGGTAGCCGACGTGGCCAGCGAGTCCGATGTGGTCATGATCCTGCTGCCGGACCAGGTGCAGAGCGAGGTCTACCACAAGGAGATCGAGCAGGGGCTTTCGGCGGGCAACATGCTGATGTTCGCGCACGGCTTCAATATCCATTTCAACCAGATCCAGCCGCCGCCTGACGTAGACGTGACGATGATCGCGCCGAAGGGCCCCGGCCACATGCTCCGCACGCTCTACGAAGATGGCATTGGCATGCCGGCGCTGGTCGCCGTCCACCAGAACGCCACCGAGCTCGCCAAGCAGCTTGCGCTTGCCTACGCCAAGGGCATCGGCTGCGCCCGCGCTGGCGTACTAACGACGACGTTCCAGGAAGAGACTGAGACGGACCTCTTCGGCGAACAGACGGTGCTCTGCGGCGGTGTCACCGCGCTGATCAAGACGGCCTTTGAGACGCTAGTCGAGGCCGGTTACCAGCCCGAAGTTGCCTACTTCGAGTGCCTGCACGAACTGAAGCTGCTCGTCGACTTCATCCACGAGGGCGGCATGGCATCGATGCGCTACACGATTAGCGACACGGCCGAGTACGGCGACTACACACGCGGGCCGCGCGTCATCGACGAGCACGTCCGCAACAACATGCGCCAGATCCTGGGCGAGATCCAGGATGGCAGCTTCGCCCGTGAGTGGATCCTGGAGAACCAGGCCGGCCGTCCCGGCTTCCTGGCGCAACGCAAGAATAATGCCGAGCACCCCATCGAGCAGGTAGGGGCGGAGCTTCGCGGCATGATGAGCTGGCTAAAGAAGGACTAGGCAGAAGGAACGGATTGTGACGGCACAGGCGGAACGACAGGACGAGTTGCGCACGGAACGCACGAAGCTGCGGCGCGTGCCGGATCGCGGCGCGCACGACTTCGAGACGGTCGCGCGCATCCTCGATGCCGGCGTCTACTGCCACGTCGGCTTCGTCGCGGACGGCCAACCCTACGTCGTGCCGACCAGCTACGGACGTAACGGTCGCAGCGTGATCATCCACGGCTCGGCCGCCAGCCGCATGGTCACGACGCTGGCGCAGGGCGTTCCGATGTGCCTGACCGTCACCCACATGGACGGCCTGGTGATGGCGCGCTCGGCGTTCCACAATTCGATGAACTATCGCTCTGTCTTGATCGTCGGCGTCGCGGAGGAGATACCGGACAGCGAGAAGATGGACGCGCTGCGAGTCGTAACGGAGCACATCATGCCCGGCCGCTGGGACGAAACGCGTCAGCCCTCGGCGCGTGAGCTGAAGCTGACGACGCTGCTGCGTCTCGCCATCGACGAAGCGTCCGCCAAGGTCCGTAGCGGCCCGCCAGTCGATGAAGCGGATGACTACGCGCTGCCCGTATGGGCCGGCGTGCTACCGTTCGCGCTGCAGCCGCGGCCGCCTGTCGCCGACGAGCGGCTCGCGCCCGGAATCGAAGCGCCGCCGCACGTTACGAACTACTCCCGCCCGAACGCTACGGCGGAAGGAAGCGTGTAGGGTCATGGACAGAACGAAGTCGACGACGTATCACCGGCCTGTGCTCAACCTGCGCGGGCCCTCCGTCCTGCGTTAACGCGGGACGAGGGGGCCAATCCGGCAACGCGGGAAGAGAAAAGATACGAAAGGCTGAAGCACAATGGCAGAACAAATCAAGATACTGGACACCACGTTGCGCGATGGCGAGCAATCGCCGGGCGTGTCGCTGACGGCTCAGGACAAGGTCGACATCGCGAAGCAGTTGGAGCGGCTGGGTGTCGACATCATCGAAGCCGGCTTCCCGCTGACGTCGCAGGGCGACCTGGAAGCCGTCGCCGCGGTCGCGCGCGCCGTACGCGGTCCCGTGATCGCGGCGCTGGCGCATGCCAATCCAAAAGCCGTCGATGCGGCCCGCGACGCGCTGAAGGACGCCGAGCGTTCGCGCATCCACGTCTTTCTCTCCACGTCAGACATTCATTTGATGCATCAACTCCGCAAGAACAAAGAGGACGTGCTGGAGTTGGCCGTCACTAACGTCGCGCGGGCCAAGCAGTACTGCGAGGACGTCGAGTTCAGCCCGATGGACGCTACGCGGTCAGATCGCGAGTACGTCTACGCGATGCTGCAGGAGTGCATCGACGCGGGCGCAACGACGGTCAACATCCCGGACACGGTCGGCTACACGGTGCCGGAGGAGTTCGAGGAGTTCATCCGCTCGATCTTCGAGAACGTATCGAACATCGACAAGGCCACCGTCTCCGTCCACTGCCACAACGACCTCGGCCTCGCGGTCGCCAACTCGCTGGCGGCCATTCGTGCCGGCGCGCGGACGATTGAAGTCTGCGTAAACGGCATCGGCGAGCGCGCCGGCAACGCCTCGCTGGAAGAGGTGGCGATGGCGATCAGGATGCGTTCCGACCTCCTCGGCTTCGAGACGAACATCGTGCCGAGCGAGATCTACCGTACCAGCCGCCTGGTTTCGAACCTGACCGGGATGAGCGTCCAGCCGAACAAGGCCATCGTCGGCGGCAATGCGTTCCGGCACGAGTCCGGCATTCACCAGGACGGCGTGCTCAAGATGCGCCAGACGTACGAGATCATGAATCCAACACACCTCGGTTGGCCGGCGATGGAAGGCGGGATCGTGCTGGGCAAGACGTCCGGCCGCCATGGCTTCAAGGCTCGCTTGGAGGCCCTGGGCTACGACCTCGGCGATGAAGAGCTGAGCCGCGCCTTCCTGGCCTTTAAGGAGCTGGCCGACAAGAAGCAAGTTATCGATGATCGCGACCTGGAGGCGCTCGTCGCCGACAAGATGCGGACGGTCGAGGAGACCTACCACCTGGAGTCGGTCCAGGTCAGTTGCGGTGACAAGGCTTCGCCGACGGCGACAGTGCGCCTCGTCGGCCCGGACGGCGCCGTGCTGGCTGACGCCGCGCTCGGCACAGGCCCCGTCGATGCGATCTACAAGGCGATCAACCGCATCGTCCACGTCGAGAACGCGCTGACGGAGTTCTCGGTCAACAGCGTGACGGAAGGCATCGACGCCCAGGGAGAAGTGACGATCCGCATCGAGAGCGACGGCCGGAGCTACGTCGGCCGTGGCGCCGATACGGACATCATCGTCGCGTCGGCTAGAGCGTATATGAACGCGCTCAACCGGCTGCTCTCCGTGCAGCGCAACGCCGAAAGCGAAGTGCCAGCGAGTTCATAGTCATGCCAAGGAAGAAAGACGTATACCAAGCGAAAAGCAAGTTGCCAAAGAATACTGGGCATAGTAAAGTAACAGAAGCGGCGATTGCATACCTGCCGCAAGAGGCTACAGCTATGCCCAGGACGACATTGAGCAGTAAGTATCAGATAACCCTCCCGGCGCGGCTAGTGCGCGAGCTGGGCCTGCAGCCTGGCGACAAGCTCGCCGTAGAGCTGATAGAGGGGCGTTTGGTGCTGCACCCGCGGCCGAAGGACTGGGTCGCGTATACGGCAGGATCGATGCCGGGCTACTACGGGAGGACGAAGGAAGAGATAGATGAGTATCTCAAAGAGGTGCGCGGTGACTGGGGCACCTACCTGGACGACGAGGAGGAGACATCCGAGAGCGAGTAGACGCCGCGAGGCGCATCTGCTTCGACACGAATACGATCATCTACCATCTGCACCGGACCGAGCCGTACCAAGAGATGATCGAAGGTCTCTTCATCGAGGTTCGGGATGGGCAGAAGCAGGCGTTCGTGTCGGTTGTGACGGAGTTGGAGTTGCTGGTGCGCCCGTTTCGCGAGGGCGATGGCTGGGAGGCGGAACAGGTTCGCGTCGTATTAGATGGGCCCGGAATGCACGTCGTTGAGATGGACAGAGAGGTTGCGCGCATGAGCGCTCAGATTCGGGCGAAACGCGCTCTGTCGCTGGCGGACGCTACGATCGTCGCTACCGCCATGTACGCGAAGTGCGATCTCATCGTCGGTAACGATGCGCGCTGCGCACAACGTGTCCGCGACATCCCGTACGCGCTATTGGATGAATTGGTGAAGGAATAAGGACATGATCGGCCACGATACGCTCAGCGCCGGTGAACGCGCCTACCTGGACGAATGCGACGCGTTCCTCTCGGCGCGGCTGGACCCGGAACTCGTCGAGCGGATGGACCGCAGCGAGGTGCAGTATCCCAGCGATTTCATCCGGGAGCTGGGCGAGCAGCACTACCTGGGCGCCGCCGTGCCGGAAGCTGAGGGCGGCGGTGGTCGCAGCTTCATGGAGGAGGCGCTCCTCAATGAGCGTGTCGGCTACCACGGCTCGGCGGCGATAGCGTGCGCGCGGACGTTCACCGCGCACATCGGCTGGATACTGGCGAAGTATGGCACGGACCATCTCAAAGAGAGCTACCTGCGCCCGATGCTGCGCGGTGAGAAGATCACGGCGCAGGCGCTGACGGAGCCGGGCGCGGGGTCGGACATGGCTGGCATCCAGACTAGGGCCGTGCGCGACGGCGACCGCTACATCGTCAACGGCGAGAAGCGCTTTCTGGACGGCGCGCACACCGCCGACTTCATCTCCTGCGCCGTGCGGACCGACGATGGCGACGACCCGCGCCAGATCCTGAGCGTGATGATGGTGGACACGGACCAGACGGGCTACGAGATCCTGCAGACGCACGACGACTGGCTCGGCTTCCGCGGCCTCGGCTCGGCCTGGGTGCGGTTCACCGACGTCGAGGTGCCGGTCACCAACCTCCTCGGTGAGGAGGGCAACGGCTGGCAATATCTCTCGGAGCAACTGCTGCTGGAGCGCACCTACGCTACTCGCGCCCAGCTCGGGCAGGCCATCCGGGCGCTCGAGATCGCCGCGACGTACGCCGAGGAGCGCGAGACGTTCGGCGAGAAGCTCAAGGAACGCCAGTGGGCCTCGTTCAAGGTCGCGGAGGCGGCGACGAGGATCGACGCCGCGCTGCTGCTCAACAACCGCGCCGCCCGCATGCTGGACGAAGGGCTGTGGGCGGAATCGAAGATGGAGGTCGCGATGGCGAAGAAGTTCGGCGTCGAAGCGGCCTGGCAGACGGTCGACGACGCGATGCAGATCGTCGGTGGCATCGCCTACACGAAGGCGTATCCCATCGAACGCATCATGCGTGACGTGCGCGCGTCTCGATTCACGGCCGGCAGTACGGAGATGATGGCGTTGATTATCCAGCGCCGCGCGTTCGATAGGCTGCGCGACCCCAACTTCCGCAAGGAGCTCGTCGGCCGCGAAGTCGAGGGCTCGCCGGTCGCGAGAGAGCTGCCGGGGCGGGTGTAGGCGCGAGATACAAGAGAAACGAAATCTAATCGACAGAACGGGAAGGGCAACAGCATGGGCATGACTCTAGCCGAAAAGATCCTCGCCGCGCACAGCGACCGGAAGGGGGTGTCGCCGGGCGACCTGATCAACGCCAAGGTCGACCTGGTGATGGCCAACGATGTCACCGCGCCGATCGCGATCGAGCAGTTCAAGAAGCTCGGCGTGAAGGAGGTGTTTGACAAGCAGCGCGTCGTCTTCGTGCCGTCGCACTTCCTGCCGGCGCGCGACATTGCGACCGCCGCCCAGGGTAAGGTGATGCGCGACTTCGCGAAGGAATCCGGCGTCGTTTACTACGAGGTGGGCCAGGCCGGTATCGAGCACATCCTGCTGCCGTGGAAGGGCCACATCGTCCCCGGCGACCTCTACTGCGGCGCCGACTCTCACACGCCGACGTGCGGCGCGCTGGGGGCGTTTGCCTGCGGCATGGGCAGCACCGATATCGCCGTCGCCATGGCCACCGGCGAGACGTGGATGAAGGTGCCGGAGACGATGCGCCTTATCTACCACGGCAAGATGCCGTCGTGGACGCGCAGCAAGGACCTGATCCTGCACACCATTGGTGAGATCGGCACCGACGGCGCGACGTATATGGCGATGCAGTTCGAGGGCGACGCGCTCGCGCAGATGTCGATGGACGCGCGCTTTACCATGACGAATATGGTCGCCGAGGCCGGCGGCAAGACCGGCCTGATGGTCGCCGACGAGGTGACGCTGGAGTACGTCAAGCCGCGCGCCCAGCGGGAGTGGACTGTCTACGAACCAGATCCCGACGCCCACTACGCCTCAACGTTCGAGTTCGACGCGTCGAAAATCGAGCCGACAATCGCGATGCCGTTCAGCCCCGGCAACACCAAGACCATCGGCGAGCTGTCCAAAGAAGACATCAAGATTGACCAGGTCTTCATCGGCTCCTGCACCAACGCCCGCATGGAGGACCTGCGCGAGGCAGCGGACATAATGCGCGGCCGCAAGGTGGCGGAGTGGGTGCGTTGCATCGTGATTCCGGCAACGCAGGACATCTTCAAGGAAGCGCTCAAGGAAGGCCTGATAGAGGTCTTTACGGAGGCCGGTTGCCAGGTCAGTGCCGCGACCTGCGGCCCCTGCCTGGGAGGCCACTACGGCGTGCTGGCAGAGGGCGAACGCTGCGTCTCGACATCGAACCGTAACTTCCCCGGCCGCATGGGCCACCCCAAGGCCGAGGCGTTTCTCGTCAACCCGCCGCTGGCCGCGGCCGCCGCTGTCGCTGGCCGCATCGTCCACCCAGAAGAGGTGGTAGGAAAGGTAGACGCATCATGACCATGCGAGGCAAGGCGCACACGTTTGGCGCGCACATCGACACCGACCAGATCATCCCGGCCCAGTACCTGGTAACGACCGACCCCGTCGAACTGGGCAAGCACTGTATGGAGAACACCGACCCGGAGTTCGTCAGCCGCGTCGAGCAGGGCGATATTGTCGTCGCGGACATCAATTTCGGCTGCGGCTCGTCGCGGGAGCACGCGCCGGTGAGCATGCGCGGCGTGGGCATTAGCTGCGTCATCGCGAAGAGCTTCGCGCGCATCTTCTTCCGCAACTCGATCAACCTTGGCCTGCCGGTCTTGGAGTGCCCGGAGGCGGTCAACGCGATCAAGGCTGGCGACGAGCTAGACGTCGATCTTGAGAAGGGCATCATCCGCAACCTGACAACCGAAGAGACGTTTACGGCCAAGCCGTTCGAGCCGTTCATGATGGAGATCCTGGAAGCCGGCGGACTCGTCGCGTATACGAAGAACAAGCTCGCTGCGGCTGGCTGACGCTGCGCGTCAGCTTGGCGCAAGCGCCGCCCACGCCGGTCAGGAGCCTGAGTACTGTGCCCTTGGCCGCGCCATTCATACGACAGGTTCCACGTATCGAGTTGCCCTCGACAAGAGCGCTGATGATACGCATTCGCTGCTCTGCGTCTAGCCTGTTCATATCAACTTAGTACTACTATACAGGACCACCATAGGGGTGGCCCACAGGGTGGCACAGAATAGCAGTGCATGATATACTCTGAAACAAGATAGGAGGATGTACGCCATGCCACGAATACCTATCACTGTCATGGGCTTTCGCTGCGAGCGCTGCGAGTATGAATGGATTCCTCGTGACTTCGAGCGTGATCCAATAACCTGTCCGCAGTGCAGGAGTCCATATTGGGATAGACCAAGGGAACGAATGCCATACGAGGAGTTCAGGGAGAAGGTAGAGTCAGCGCTAACGGAAGCTGCCAAGCCGCTGACCTGGACAGAAATCCGCACAGCCAAAGGATTGCCTCAAAAGTTCCCGAACAATCGCTGGGTTCGGCGTTTGGAGGAAGACATCCAAATGAAGCGCGAGCGTGACAAGGGAGGTATCATTCACTGGCAGCTAACCTAGGCGAAAGGGGCACGGTCGTAGCAAACCAGCTAAGGCTTCCAACCACGTCCAAGGGCGCTCAGCTCAATAGCAGGGCCTTCTGGAACGACAGCCGTTCGCCAGAAGATGCCGACTTCTTCACGTTCGGCTATAGCGGGCGGACTACCGACGAAATCATGGATGCGCTGAAGAAGGCTAAGGTATCAACTGTCGTAGATATCCGCTTCACCCCTTTCAGTAGATATAAGCCTGACTTCAGCAGGCGCAACCTCGAGCGGATCGTTAAGAGTCACGGGCTGAATTACCTCCACATCCGATGGCTCGGCGTGCCGCGTGAGATAAGGGCGAGAGCCGCTGAGGCCGGTGATCTGAGTGTCATTTGGGACTGGTACGATGACGCCGTAGCTGCGAGTTTCGCTGGCGGGAATCTACACACGTTCTTCAATATGGCCGATCATCCGGTGGCGCTCATGTGCACGGAATTGGACCCGAGGGCCTGTCATCGCCATCTACTGTTCCAAGCGCTTGAGGACAGGGGATTGCACGGTTTCGATTTGTAGACGGAGAGTCATGGGATTTGGCGGCAAATGGCAACAGAAGCGGGTTCTCATCGTCGTCCGGACTTACCCTACGCCAGCACACAAGGGGGCCGAGGCTTCGTGCACGGCAGGCATTACGGAGGATGGCGAGTGGATACGCTTGTTCCCCATCAACTACCGTCAACTGGAACCACAACAGCAGTTCCGCAAGTACGACTGGGTGGACGTGCGGGTTGCGAAAGCTAGCGATCCACGTCCCGAAAGCTACACCGTAGACCTCGATTCAATTCAGGTCGTGTCGTCGGTGTCCTACAAGCAACGGTGGCAGGCTCGCAAAGAGATCGTCCTACCACTCGAAGCACCTTCACTCTGCTGGCTGAGGCGAGAACGCGACGAGCATAAGCACCCGACACTCGGAATCTTCAAGCCAAGAGAGATTCAGCGCCTCGTAATCGAGCCTGATGAAGAAGACTGGACGGTAGAGGAAAAGGAGAAGTTACGTCAGCCGAATCTATTCAGTCAGAGACCGCTTATCGAGCTAAAGAAGCTCCCGTTCCGCTTCTCCTACCACTTCACCTGCGATGACGCGAGTTGTACGGGGCACCAGCACTCCTGTACTGACTGGGAGCTAGGCTGGTCGTTCATCAAGTGGCGTGAGAAGTACGGGCCAGATTACTGGGAAGAGAAGTTTCGCGCGAGGTTCGAGCGCGACATGATTGAGAAGCGAGATACCAGATTGTACGTCGGGACGCTCAGTGCCCATCCGCACATCTGGATCACCGTTGGGCTGTTCTGTCCGCCGCTCTAGTTGTCCTCTTGGGTGGCACGCTCAACGATTTCCTTGGCAACCTCATTCATGTCCGAAGGCCTCTGATCCCTCAACCATTCATCGTTCGTGCGCATTCCAGCGTAGCCACAATCTTTGCAGAGATAGTCTCCTGTGTCCTGGCCGCCAAACTCGGAGCGCTCCTTCACTACGTGCCCGCTTGCGCACTTCGGACAGTAAGGCCCATATCGCATGGCCCTATCCTATCAGAGCGCTCAAGCATCGTCTACCGCCGTCTAATTCAGACTGTCCTCCTTCCGGCTTCACCTATGCCTCTCAAAATGCAGATGTGGTATCGTGATCTCGTTATGACATTCCCCTCGCCGTGCGTGGCGAACCAGACGGAGCACCACCTATGCCCCCGGCACCACCGCCGGGGGCGGGCGATTGGCGTCGCCTCCGCGCCCATCGCTTAACGTAAGGCCGCCTACGGCGGCCCGATCCGAACGGAGGTAGTACCGCCATGCAGGTCCACCTGTACGACACAACCATGAGGGACGGCGCCCAGATGGAGGGCATCTCCCTCTCGGTAGAGGACAAGCTCAAGATCGCCGCCAAGCTCGATGAGCTGGGCATTCACTACATCGAAGGCGGCTGGCCCGGCTCCAATCCAAAGGACGTGGAGTTCTTTGAGCGGGCCAAGTCACTCAAGCTCCAGAACGCCAAGCTGGCTGCGTTCGGCAGCACCCGCCGCGCGGGCGGCAGCGTCGATGACGACGCTAACCTGCGGGCGTTGCTCGACGCCGAGACGCCGGTCGTCACGATCGTTGGCAAGGCGAGCGACCGCCAGGTGCGCGACGTGTTGGAGACGACGACCGAAGAGAACCTGGCGATGATCAGCGACTCCATCCGCTTCCTGAAAGCGGCCGGTCGCGAGGTCTACTTCGACGCCGAGCACTACTTCGACGGCTACGAATCCGATAGCGCCTACGCGTTGCAGACGCTGAAGGCGGCCGCGTCCGCCGGTGCAGACGGGGTCGTTCTCTGCGACACCAACGGCGGCACGATTCCGTCCAAGCTCACAGAAGCCCTGCGGGCCGCGCGCGAAGCCGTCTCCTGCACCATCAGCATCCACTGCCACAACGATGCCGGTCTCGCCGTCGCCAACACGATGACGGCGGTGGAGGAAGGCGTCACGCAGGTCCAGGGCTGTATCAACGGCTACGGAGACAAGTGCGGCAACGCCGACCTGGCCAGCGTGATTGCCAACCTGAAGCTGAAGATGGGCATCGACGTAGTTTCCGACGAACAACTGGCGCGCCTGTCCGAGGTCGCGCATTACGTCAGCGAGATCGTCAACGTCGTGCCGTCGCCGTTCCAGCCGTACGTCGGCGCCAGCGCCTTCGCCCATAAGGCCGGCCTCCATACGGACGGCATGCTCAAGGACGACTCCTCATACCAGCACGTCTCACCGGAGCTGGTCGGCAACAGCTACCGTTTGCTGATCTCGGAGTTGGCCGGCAGCAGGGGACTGCTGGAGAAGATGCGGGCCGCCGGCATCGATGTCGACCTGAACCGCGACGACGCCCGGCGCGTGTTGGAGCAGGTGAAGGAGCAGGAGAGTCGTGGCTACCAGTACGAAGGCGCCGAAGCCTCGTTCGAGCTGCTCGTCCGCCGTTCGCTGCCGGGCTATACGCAGCCGTTCGAGCTGAAGGACTTCTGGATCGTGCAGCGCCGCGCCACACGGGCGGAGGATCATGGCCGTGAGATGCAGACCGAAGCGATGGTTAAGGTGCAGGTGGGCGAGGAGATCATCCAGACCGCGGCGGACGGCAACGGCCCGGTCAACGCCCTGGACGCCGCGGTGCGGAAGGCGTTGGTTACGTTCTACCCCGAACTGGAGGCGATCAAGCTCGTCGACTACAAGGTGCGCATCATCGATACGGCGGCAGGCACCGGCGCGTCTGTGCGCGTGCTCATCGAGTCGACCGACGGCGACGCGCTCTGCAGCACGGTCGGCGCGTCGACCGATATCGTGGAGGCCTCGTGGCTCGCGCTCAACGACGCGTTAGAGTACTGGCTGCTCGCCGCGAAGGGTTAGTGCAATTCCGCTGGCATCACGCTAGCCTCACACTGAAACGTCAGTGTGAGGCCACAGGAGGGTCCGGGCCCTGAGTGCGCGCTCTAGCGCGCACTCAAAGCCGGTGCTTGCACCGGCCCTACTCCGCCATCTTGATCTCGGGCAGCCACTCCAGCCACTTCGGCAGGTACCAGTTCCACTCGCCGAGCAGCTTCATCGTCGTCGGCAGGACGAAGGCGCGGATGACGGTCGCGTCGATGAGGACCGCGGCCGCGAGGCCGAAGCCGAACTGCTGGAGGCCGATGTTGCGCGTGAAGGCGAAGATCAGCGCCACTGCCACCATGATCGCCGCGGCGTTCGTAATGACGCCCGCGGTACCCTTCAAGCCGCGCGAAATCGCCTCGTCAGTCGTCGCACCTTGCTCGTAGTGTTCCTTGATACGGCTCATGACGAACATCTCATAGTCGATCGATAGGCCGAAGATGATGCTAAAGAGGAACAGCGGCAACCAGGATTCGATGATGCCGGTCGCCTCGAAGTCCAGCGCCCCCTCCAGCAGGTAGCCCTCCTGGAATACGAGCACGAGCAGCCCATACGCGAACCCAACCGATAGGAGGTTCAGGATGATAGCGCTTGCCGGGATCACAACCGATCGGAAGACGAGCAGCAGGATCAAGAAAGCAAGCCCGAGAACCCAGACGAGGACGAACGGCGAGCGGAAGATAATGTTGTCGCGGAAGTCGATGTTGCCGGCGCTCGCGCCCGTGACCAGCACCCGCGCGTCGCTGTCCTCGAACGCCTGCGGGATGAGATCGTCGCGCAGATGGTTCACGGCGTCGATCGCATGCTGATCGCCGGAGTCGGCGTTAATCGGGATGAAGCCGACTTCTGTGTTGCCCGAGTCGTTGAACGCCGGTTCCTGCGCGATCTGACCAAAGAACGCATCCGGATTGGTTGTGACGCTCTCCTGCTCCACTAGCGCCACAAGCTCCTCCACGGCTGCCTGGATCCCCGGTACGAAGACGTTGCCCTTCTCCCCGGCGTCGATCACTACCACGGCGGGCTGAACGAGTCCAAGCGTGAAGTTCTCCTCCAGCGCGATCATTGCTTTCTTGCCCTCAGCGTCATCGTGGAAGCTCCGCACTCCATTGAAGCCCAGGTTCAGCGTCAGGATCGGAGCCGTAATAGCCAGCAGGGCCACGATCGTTACGGCTGCGAAGATCACCGGTCGTTGCAGCACGCGGTCGATAATGGTGGCCCAAATGCCCGTGCCTTCGTCGTGACTGCGGCTCAAGAAGGGAACGCCGAAGCGATCGATGTTGTCGCCGAGGAAGGCGATCAACGCCGGCAGCAGCGTCATCGCGCTGACGACAGCGATGAGGACGATAACGATTGCGGCCAAACCCAGGCTGCTGAAGATGCTATCGCGGACGAGGAACATGCCGCCCACGGCGAACACCGTCGTCGAGCCGGCGAAGACCACGGCCTTGCCCGATGTACCCGTGGCCACCCGCAGCGCGTCGTCCTTGGAGCGTCCGTCGCGGCGTTCGTTGCGGTAGCGTGTGATGACGAACAGCGCGTAATCGATGCCAGTCGCCAATCCCATCAGCAGCACGATCTGCTCGTAGCTCTGGTCCAGCGGAAAGAACTGGCTGATGACAGTGAGCACGGCCACCGCGACGAAGACGGCGCTGAACGCAAGGATCAGCGGCACAAGCGCGGCCAGCACCGCGCCGAAGGCGAGCACGAGGATGATGAACGTAATTGGCAGGTTGAGCAAGCCGGCCCGGGCGAAATCTTCTTCGACGATGTCTGTAACCTGCTTCGTCAGCGACGCCTCGCCGCCGATCAAGATCGCGTCGTCGCCGGCCCCTTCCAGAAACGCCCCCGCAGGCTCGTACGCAGCGACCGCGTCCAGGACGACACCGATGTTGTCTACCGCCTCCTCAGAGTCGCCCTCCATCTCTACCAGGATGAACGAGACGTCGCCAGATGCTTCGCGTGTTGCCACGAACGGGGAGAGTTCGCGCGGCGCGCCAATGTCGTAGTGGGTCGTAATGTCGGAGATAACCCTGGTGTCGCTGACGACCGTTGTGGAGCCCTTTGCGGCTGTCTTCTCTGCGACGAGGCCCGTAAGCACGTCGCGCAGTCCTTGCACCGCTTCCTCGTATGCCTGGTCGTCAACCGTGAGCGAAGTGTGGGAGAAGACGATGAACTCGGTCAATCCGCTCTCGCTCTCGCCGAAGCGATCGTCAAACAGATTCGCCGCTTCGCCAGCTTCGCCGGGCGCCTCACCTTCGACGCTCGTGTCCGCCTCGATGACGGAGCAGGCCGCGAATGCTGCGATAACCAGCACGAGCCACGCTAGCACGACGACACGTCGATTGCGGGCGCTCCACATAGAGATGCGGGCCGTGAAGGATTGGGCTTCCTTGGACGCAGCGTCGTTCACGTCATCCTCCTAGACTGAGCTTGAGCCAGAGGCGCGATTGGCCGTATAGTAGGCGCAATCACGCTGCTCAGTCAACCACTGCTGCGAGAAGTGAGGGGACGGATATGCTGCGATCGATGAATTTCCCGAAGGCCATGATCCTCGTGGTTGGGCTTGTTTCCTTACTCTGCATAGCGGCTGCCTGTGGCGACGGTGACGATGATGGCGACTCGCCTCCGGTGGACGTCGAGCCCATCGAGCGCGGCGTCAACATCCCCATCGTGATCCCCGCTGGTGAGCCGATCATCATCGGCGTCTCGACTGCACTAACCGGCGGGCCCGCAGGCGACCGCGGGGCAGAGTATCGGGACGCCGCCATCGTCGCCGTCGAGCGCTGGAAGCAGCAGAACGGCGCGCTCATCGGCGGTCACGAGATCGTCGTGCATGCCGAGGACGATGGCTGCTCCAACACCGCGATCACTACCCGCGCCGCAGGCCACCTCCTGCGCGGCGAGGACGGACACCGGCAACTTCCGGGTCTCGTCGGCGTGATCGGGCCGCAGTGCAGCGGCGGCGTGCGCGCCGTGATCGACGACTACGCCAACGCAGGCATCGTCATGATCTCCGGCTCTGCCACGACGACAACGCTTACCGACGACCAGGGGGATGACGGCTTCTTCTTCCGCACGGCCTATCGCAACGACCTGGAGGGTACGCTGATCGGGCTGTTCGCAGCTACTAGAGAAGATCTCGGGATCGACAGTGCCGTGATCGTGGATAACAGCGAGACGTATGGCGAGGACCTGGCAAGCAACGCGGCGCGCATCTCTGAGGAAGTTGGCCTGACCATCGATCGCCTGAGCATTACCGAAGGGACCGTCGACTTCGGCCCGACGGTTCAGGAGATCACAGCTCTGGACCCGGCCTTCGTCGCCTTCACAGGCTTCAACCCGGAAGCGGCATTGCTCTACCGGCAACTCCGCGATGCCGGATACGATGGCATCTTCGGGGCAGGGGACGGGGCGGCTTCCGTCACAGGCTTTGTAGAGCCGGTCGGTGTCGCTGAGGCCGAGGGCGTCCTATTCTCAGGCTGCACGCTGCTGCTTCCCTCGGTGTTCCTGGACGACTTCGTAGACTTGCACGGCTACACACCCAGAGCTTCCTTCCCGACCCAGTACGCTGACGCCGCTACGGTCCTGCTTAGCGCGGTAGTCGCAGTGGCCGAGGCCCAAGACGACGGCTCCCTCATCATCGAACCGACAGCGCTGCGTGACCGCGTGCGCGATACCGTCATCAGTGGCCTCTCAGGGGGCATTGCGTTCGATGAGAACGGCGATCGCCTGCCACCGGGCGTCAACAGCCTTGAGGACTTCGTTGCCACAGCGTTGGCAGAGGAGGATGCGACCGCGTTCGTGGACCTAGGCCTCGTGCCTTGCCAGGTCCAGGATGGCGTGCTAGTCAACTTGATGGGGCCGGGTGCCGGCGACATCATCTTTCCGTAATAGTGGCGACGTACCGCCGATACCGGGATCGTCGGCATTGAGCCAGCTCGCCCAGGTCACGTCGCTCTACGCCTACAACGAATGGGCGAACGGCCACGTTATCGATGCCGCCTCTGCGCTGACCGAGGACGACTACGGCCGCGACCTCGGCGCCAGCTTCGGGAGCGTACGCGGCAACCTGGCCCACATCGTCGGAGCGCAGACGCTCTGGCTGGGCCGCTTTAACTCCGCCGGTGGTGGCAAGCTGCCGGAAGCGGACGGAAGCCTGGGCGGCGTGCGCCGCCTCAACGCCACGTTCCATACCCGCCTGCGCGACTTCTTAGCGTTCCTGGGCGAGAGCGATCTGGCGTCCGCCGTTTCCTACGTGGACACGCGCGGGAGCGCGCACGAACATCCGCTGGGGCCGCTGCTGGTTCACGTAGTCAACCATGGCACGCACCACCGGGCGGAAGCGGCCATGCTGCTGACGTCGCTTGGGCACGGGCCCAGGCAGTTGGATTACGTGTTCTTCGAGCTAGAACGAACGGGCGTGGAGCCGCGGCTGACGTAGCTGATGGGGCCAGCGGTCGCCTGCATAGCAGGCGACCGCTGGCTGCCCGACCAAAGACGGGCAGCCGCGGACAGGCGGCGAACCGCGGCTTACGTAACCCGCCTGACGCTAGACGGGCGGCCGCGCGCCGCCATTCGGCGTTGCGGCCAACGCAAGCGTGACCACGAACTCGGTGCCGTCTTCGCGGCTGCTGTTGGCGTGCGCGCTGCCGCCGTGGGCCTGCACGACCTCGCGGACGATGGCGAGGCCGAGGCCGGCGCCGTCGGTGCTGCGGTTGCGGTCCATCTGGAAGAAGCGCTCGAAGACGCGTGGCAGCTCGGCTGGCGGAATGTAGGAGCCGGTGTTGTGGACTGCGACGCGCACGTGGCCGTCTTCCCGCCGTGCGCTGACCGTGATCCTTCCGCCTGCCGGCGCGTGCCGCACGGCGTTGTCGATGAGGTTCGTGAACGCCTGCTCCAGACGCCGCTCGTCACCCGTAATGGCCGGCACGTCGTCGAGCTCCAGCCGCAGCTCCGCGCCGGACTCCTGTAGCTGCCAGTCGAAGCGGCCCGCGGAGGCTTCGAGGAGGTGGGCGACGTCGATGAGCTCCCGCTGGACGACGGCCTGGCCGGATTCCAGACGCGACAGCTCGATCAGGTCATCCACCAAGCTGCGCATTCGCTGCGCTTCCTGGTTGATGATCTTACCCGCCTGCTCCTGCTCTTCCGGCGTGGATATCGCACGCTCCTCCATCGCCTGGGAGAAGCCCTGGATGGAGGTGAGCGGCGTCTTCAACTCGTGAGAGACGTTGGCCAGCAGGTCGCGCATCATCTGCTGGGAGCGGCTGACCTGCAAGGCCATCTCGTTGAACGCGCGCGCCAGCCTGCCCACCTCGTCTTCGCCCCGCGGATCGAGCTGCTGGTCGTAGTCGCCCTGGGCCATGTTCTGGGCCGCCTGCGTTACCAGGCCCAGCCGTCTCGACACTGAGCGTGAGATCAGCAGCGCCGCGATGGCCGACGCGACGAGCGCGATGCCGCCGGCGATCGCGAGCTGCGGGATCAGGTCGGGCCAGGCGGAAGCGACTCGCTCCTCCGGCACGGCGACTAAGGGCCGCAGGCTGGGCAGCGGAATGGTGCGGGATCCTTCAGCGCGGTTAACGAGGTCTTCCAACAGCCTATCGACCGCGTCCGGCGCTAGTCCCGCAGCGCTGAGTTCGTAGAACGCGGTCTGAAGCTGGAGCAGCCCGCTGCTGGAGACGCGCAGCGTTTCGTTGGCCGGCGCGAAGAGTAGCAGGGTTTCGCCGTCCACGTCGTAGCGCGCGCTGCGGAAGCGCGCGCCGTCGCGCACCGTGACTTTCGGCCCTAGCGCGAGGAAGACGTCAACCGTTTGCCCTGACATACTCGACTCCGTGTCAGTCGCGACAAGGCCGCGTTCGTCGACAAGGAGAACGCGCACGTCGAAGGCGCTGGCGTAGCCGTTGATCGTGTTCTGGATCTCCGCCTGGCTGACGCCGGCCTCTTCCAGGAGCGCCACCGCCAGCGTCATCGGTTCTGCCAGCCGGCCCACGCGCGCCTCCTCGGCCTCGCGCTCCTGGTCTCGCAGCAGGACAAGGGTGCCCGCCGCGGAGACCGCCAGCGTCAGGACGATGACGAACGCGAATGCCAGGAGGAGGCGCGACCTAAGACTCATCGGTGCTGACCACCAACTTGTAGCCAACGCCCCACACCGTCTGGATCTTGGCGTGCTTGGCCCCCGCCAGCTTTTCGCGCAGCCAGGCGACGTGGACGTCGATTGTCCGCGTATCGCCGTAGTAATCGCTGCCCCAGACCAATTGGAGTAGCCGCTCTCGGTCGAGGACCGTGCCGGTGTGGTTCATGAACGCGGCCAGTAGGTCGAACTCCTTTGCCCGCAGCGTCACCTGCTTCCCTTCGACCGTTACCTCGCGGCTGGCGGAGTCCAGCCGAAGTCCGTCGGCCTCCAGCACCGCCTGCGGGGGTGCCGCGCTGGACGTTCGCCGCAGCACGGCCTTCACGCGCGCGACGAGCTCCCTGGGGTTGAAGGGCTTGGTGACGTAATCGTCCGCGCCGAGCTCGAGGCCGACGACGCGGTCGATGTCGTCGTCGCGCGCCGTGAGCAAGATGATGGGCACGTTGCTCGTCTTGCGCAGCTCCTGGCAGACGGCCAGACCGTCCATCTCCGGCATCATGATGTCCAGGATGATCAGATCGGGCCGCAGGGACTTGGCCTTCTCCAAGGCTTCAGCCCCGTTGTAGGCGGCCTCCACCTGGTAGCCGTCCTTGTTCAGGTAGAGCCGCGCTAGCTTGACGATGTTCTGCTCGTCGTCGACGACGAGGATCGTGCTGGCCATTGTTTCCCGTTCCTGGCTTTGGCGTTCGATCGCGTCTACTAACTATAACGCGGGACGGGGAGGATCGTACGCAGCCAGAGGGGCGGACCGCTCATCTGCCCTGCCTCCAAGCATTGCAGAACGCACGCCTTGCGATGCACGCGGGCGGTTCGCCCCTGCCCATGCTGAGGCATCGACGATAAGGCGGTGCTAAGCGACTGTAAACACTGCGTTAACTCTTTTTGGGCGGGCCGTGCCGACCTTTTATGCGGCCGTACCATGGTATAATCCGCCCGTGTCCTGCAGCGAACGGGGCTGTTTGCGGGCCTCGGCGCAGGAGAGTTGGACTGAGGAGGTGGCTTGTGATGGCCAACGGATTGCCGGTTTGTCAGAAATGCAAGGCGGGGGACCTGGTTCCGCTTTCGGACTTTGGAAGCCAGGGGGCGGCGATTCACTACAAGGCCTGGGCCTGTACCAACCCGGACTGCGGGTTCAACCTCAAGATCCGCAACGGCGACCTCTACGTTGACGAACCGATCAGCAGCGGGACTTCCCACGTTCCGCGCAGCCGCTGATCCGCGCCGCTAGAGGTCTCTTAGTGCCCGCTAGCACCAGCTAGCGCCTAGCGCCTAGCGCCAAGCGCCAAGCGCCAAGCGATCGCTAGCGCCCGATGCCCACGTATTGCATGCCTGCCGCCTCGACGGCGGAGCGGTTCAGCACGTTCCGTCCGTCGAGCAGCGCACGGCATCCGGCGAACGACGTGAAGTCGAGGTCTCGGTACTCGCTGTGCCAGGCCTGCACGATGATGGCGTCGACGCCAGGCTGCGGCAAGCTCGCCACCGGCTGCAGCCCCAGGCCGCGCAGCTCGTCGCCTGAGAAGAGCGGGTCGTGGACGAGCGCCTTCGCGCCGCGTGCCCGCAGCGCTTCCACTAGCAGCAGCGCGCTGGAGTGGGCCGCCTCCTTCACGTTGGAGCGGTAGGACACCCCCAGGACGAGCACCGTCGCGTCGCGGAGAGAACCGAGCGCCCGCTCTAGTCGCGCGACGCCGTAGGCCGCCATCGCGTCGTTTGCGGCGCGGGCGGCGGCCGGCAACACCAAGCCCGCCTCGCGTGGCAGAAAGTGTGGGTAGACGGGGAGGCAGTGGCCGCCGACGCCGACGCCCGGCTGGTGCAGGTGCGCGTAGGGTTGGCTGTTTGCGGCACGGATCACCTCCGCCACGTCGACGCCGACAGTATCGGCGTAGCGCGCCAGCTCGCCGGCCAGCGCGATGTTGACGTCGCGGTAGATGCCCTCCGCCAGCTTCGCGAACTCTGCCGTCTCCGGATCCGGGACGCGCATGATGGCCGGCGCTTCGAGCGCCGCCTTGTAGAATGCCTCAGCCTGCGCCCAGCTCGGTTCGTCCAGCGCGCCGACGATCTTCGGGTACGACGTTAAGTCCTGGAAGATGCGGCCCGTCGTCAGCCGCTCCGGGCTCGCCGCGAGCCGTACGTCATCGACGCCGGCCAGCGCCGCGCCGACGCGGCCCCGCGTGGTCCCGACGGGGACTGTCGTTTCGACGATAATGAGAGTGCCCGGCCGCAACCCCTGCCGAATCGACTCGACCGCCGCGTCCAGATTCGTGAAGTCGGGTGCGCGGTCGTCCGTGAGGCCGACCGGCACGATGATGACGGCCACGTCGCTGGCCGCCACGGCGGCGGCTGTGTCGGTCGTCGCGCGCAGCGTCCCGGCCGCGATGGCGGAAGCCAACCCCTCCTCCAGGCCGGCCTCGCCCGCTATCGGGCAGACGCCGGCGTTGATCTGCGCGACGCGGTCCGCGTTCGCGTCGCAGCCGGCGACCGTCAGGCCGCGTGATGCATACTGCACCGCGAGCGGCAGGCCAACTTTGCCCAGGCCGACGACGCAGACGTTCATCATGCCAGCCGCCCGCCGGCCACCGCGACGGGCTCGCCGCGCGCGGCCGACTCCACCAGCGCGTCCGCAACCCTCATCGCGGCGATTGCGTCGTCCGCGCCGACGAGAGGCGGCATATTGCGATGTGCCGCCTGGAGAAACGCGCTCAGCTCGACGCGCAGCGGTTCGTCTCGCTCGATTTCGATGACAACCGCGGCGGACGGTTCGGCGGCATCTGCCGTTTCGAAGAAACGCAACTCCTGCCTGATGTAGTCGGCCACGAACATCCCGTGCTCGCCGACGACCGTCAGCTCTCGCCGCTTCTCGGGCGTCAGCCAGTTTACGTCCAGCGCGCCGGTCACGCCGCCTTCAAAGCGCAGCACGCCCAGTACCGCGTCGTCCTGTTCGGTGCGGACGCCGCGCTGCGTCTCCGCGCGCGCCCGCGTGACCTCCTGGCCGGAGAGGTGGCGCATGACGTCGATATCGTGCGTCGCCAGGTCGTGGACGACGCCGACGTCGCGCTGCCGGTCGTGGAACGGCCCGACGCGCGTCGCCCGCATCTGCAGCAGCCGTCCCAACTCGCCGGCGTCGAGCCGCCGCTTTAGCTCCACGATCGCCGGGTTACAGCGTTCGATATGCCCAACAGCGAGCGGCGTCCCGCGGGCGTCCGCGGCGTCGCGCAGACGTGTCCCCTCGTCTACTGTCGCGGCCAGTGGTTTCTCCACGAGCACGGGTACCCGCCGCTCGATGCAGGCCAGCGCCGCGTCGTAGTGACTGAGCGTCGGGACTGCGATCGATACGGCGTCCGGGTGCGCCTCGTCCAGCATCTGCTCGTAGTCGGTGTAACCGGCCACCCTGGAGCCGTCGAGACGGTCTGCATCGTTATCGGCGACGGCGACGAGTTCGGCCTGAGGCAATTCACCGTAGACGCGCGCGTGGTTGCTGCCCATCGCGCCCAGCCCGATCACGGCCACGCGGAGCCGCTCCGCCTCGGTGGAGCGGCCGTCAGGCACGTCGCGCTCCAGAGGTCGATAGCGCAGCGTTCAACTGTGCCGCGACTGCCTCCAACTCCTCGTCCGTCAGGGCTGGGTGCACGGGCAGCGACAGCACCTCTTCGGCCGCGCGCTCCGCTTCCGGGAAGGAGCCGCCGATGCCGAGTTCTTGGTACAGCGGTTGCTGGTGCAGGCAGCGTTCGTAGTACGCGACCGACTCGATGTCATGGTCGCGCAGGTGCTGTTGGACCGCGTCGCGGCGACCGTCCGCCACGCGCACCGTGTACTGCTGGTACACGTGCACGGCGTCCGCGTGCTCCTGCGGCGTCCGTACGCCCTCCAACAGTTCGTTTAGCCGGGCTGCGTTCTCGCGGCGGTTGGCGTTCCAGCCGTCCAGCTTCGCAAGCTGAACCTTGCCCAGCGCGGCCGCGATCTCCGTCATCCGGTAGTTGCCGCTCAGGATCTCCGTCACGTAACGCTCGTGCTCGCCTTGATTTCGCAGCACGCGGGCGCGCGCCGCGACATTTTCGTCGTCCGTGACGACCATGCCGCCCTCGCCCGTCGTAATACTCTTCGTGGCGTAGAAAGAAAAGCAGGCCGTGCCCGACGACCCGACCGTATTCCCGAGCCAGCTCGCGCCGATCGCCTGGCAGGCGTCTTCGATCACGAGTAGCCCGCATGTCTCGGCGAGGCGGTGTATCGCCGTCAGGTCGCATGGATGGCCGTAGAGGTGGACGGGCAGCAGCGCCCGCGTCTGCGGAGTCACAGCGGCCTCGGCCCGCTCGGCGTCCAGCGTGAAGTAGTCAGGCTCGATGTCGGCGAGGACGGGCCGCGCGCCCGCGAGCAGCACCGCGTTGGCGCTGGCCGCGAATGTGAACGCTGGCACGATCACCTCGTCGCCGGGGCCGATGCTGTGCGCGTGCAGTGCGACGACGAGCGCGGCGGTGCCGGACGACACCGCGACGGCGTGTCGCGCGCCCAGATGGTTCGCGAACGCGGCTTCGAACTCGGCCACGCGCGGGCCCTGCGCCAGGCGGCCGGAGCGGAGCGCCGCCAGCACGGCGCGCTCCTCCTCTTCGCCGATCTGCGGCTGGGCGATACGGATCACGGCTGCGTCACGGCTGCCGGATCGAACGTGTAGCGACGGTCGCAGGCCGCGCAACGCCAATCGCCGTTGGTCCCGGCCAGCGGCCGGCCGCAGGAACAGACGTAGCCAGCCTGGCGGGCGGGCGTGCCAAGGACGAGCGCTTGGTCCGCCACGTTCCGCGTGACGACTGCGCCCGCGCCGACCATCGCCCAACGCCCAATCACTACGCCGGGCAGAATCACGGCGCCCGCACCTATCGATGCGCCATAGGCGACCAGCGTCGGCTCAACCTGCCAGTCATCGTCGCCCAGCGGCTCGCCGTCCGGGTCGACGGCGCGGGGGTAGTGGTCGTTGCTGAAGCTGACGTGGGGGCCGATGAAGACGCCGTCCTCTATCGTGACGCCGCGGTAGAGCGAGGCGCGGTTCTGGATCTTGACGCGATTGCCGACAACGACGCCGCGGTCGACGTAGACGCCTTTGCCGATCACGCATTCCGCGCCGATGACGGCGTCTTCGCGCACCTGCGCCTCGTGCCAGACTCGCGTGTCTGCACCGATCTGTGCGCTATCCGCGACGTTCGCCGTGGGATGGATCATCGCGCAGAAACTCTACCATGCACTCGGCCGCGCGGCCATCGCCGAACACGGATGGTGGCTCGCCCGCCGGGGCTGTGCGCTTCGCCGCTTCGACGATGCGGTCGCTGTCGCTGCCGGCCAGCACGTTCCAGCCGCCGGCCGCCGTCTCCGGCCATTCAGTCTCCTCGCGCAGCGTCACGCAGGGCACGCCCAGCAGGAAGGCCTCTTTTTGGACGCCGCCGGAGTCCGTGAGGACGACGCGCGCGCTGCGTTCCAGCGCTAGCATCTCCACGTAGCCGACAGGATCGATTACCCGCACGTTCTCGGCGACCGTCAGCCCCGCCGACTGCATGGCGGCGCGAACACGGGGGTGCGCCGGAAAGACTACTGTTTCGTCTAGCCGGCTAAATGCAGCCAGGATACGGCCCAACGCATCGGCGTCGTCGGTGTTCGCGGCGCGATGAACGGTGGCCAGCGCGTATTGGCCGGCTGTCAACTCCAGTCGCGAGACGATGTCCGACTGCTCGGCCTGCGGCAGCTGTTCGCGGAGGGCGTCATACATGATGTCGCCGGTGAGGCGCGCCCTGTCGCCCAGGCCTTCCTTTGCGAGCTGGTCGACGGCCGTCTGCGTCGGGCAGAAGAGCAGGTCGGCGGCGTGGTCCGTCAGCACGCGGTTCAGCTCTTCGGGCATCGACCTGTCGAAGCTGCGCAGCCCGGCCTCCACGTGCGCCAGCGGCATACCGAGCTTCGCGGCGGCCAACGCGCCGGCCAGCGTCGAGTTCGTGTCGCCGAAGACGACGACCCAGTCGGGCGCTTCCTCTTGCAGCGCAGGCTCCAGCAGTTCCAGCATGCGGCCGGTCTGCTGTCCGTGCGGAGCGGAGCCGACGCCGAGTTGGTGGGCCGGGCGAGGCAGCGTCAGCGACTCGAAGAACACGTCTGACAGCTCGCGGTCGTAGTGCTGGCCGGTGTGGATCAGGACTTCGCTGATCTGCTGTGCCGCTAGCGCGCGGCTGAACACGGCGGCCTTGATGAACTGCGGCCGGGCCCCGACGACGGTGACGACCTTCACGAGATGGGGCTAGTTGTCGGAGAACGTGGGCGCCGCGTGGACGTCACGCTGGTCGATGCGGGCGAGCGCGTGGATGCGCGCGGCCAGCTCGTCCCGGTCCTCGGGCAGGTCACGCTGCAGCTCCTCGATCTTGCCCATGATCTCATCAGAGGCGGTGGCCGGCGTGTCGGGGGCGAGAAAGATCTTGGGGTGCTCCGTCGCGAGGAACTTACCGCGCCTCTGCAACGGTTCTTCGCCAAGCTGCTCTCCGGGCCGCAGACCGGTGTAGACGATCTCGATATCTTTGCCGGGCTGGAAACCGCGGAGACGGATCAGCTTCTCCGCCAGGTCGCCGATCTTCACTTCTTCGCCGAGGTCCATCACGAACACGGCGCTATCGCTCTGGAACGCCGCGGCCTGGACCAGCAGGCGGACGGCCTGCGGCGGAGACATGAAGTAGCGCATAGCGCGGGCATCGGTGAGCATCACGGGCCCGCCGCGCTCGATCTGGCGGAGGAAGAGCGGGACGACGCTGCCTCGGCTGCCCATGACGTTGTGCAGGCGGACGGCGTTGAAGTGGGTCTTGCTGCGGCCCGCGAGCGCCGTCGCGACGAGCTCACCGATGCGCTTCGTCGCTCCGTAGACGCTGTCCAGGTCCGCTGCCTTGTTGCTGGAGACGAAGACGAACTGGTCCGCGCCGGCGGCGTCTGCCGCGCGGCAGAGGTTCATGGTGCCGACGACGTTGACGTGGAACGCCGCCTCCGGGTGCGCCTCGATGACGGGAATGTGCTTGTAAGCCGCGGTGTGGAAGATCACGTCCGGCCGCGCCGAGCGGAACGTGCGCTCAACCTGATCGCGATCGACGATGTTGGTGATCCAGATGCGCGCTTCCAGGCCTTCGGCTGCCAGGTCGCGCTGCAGGTCGTAGAGGCCGGTCTCGTTGGTGTCCAGCAGGTGTACGACGGCCGGTTCCAGAGCCAGCAACTGGTGTGCCAGCTCCTGGCCCAGATAGCCCGCGGCACCCGTGATCAGCACGCCCCGGTCGTGGACTAGCGCAGCGCAGGCGGCGAGATCGATCTTCGCCTCCTCCCGTCCGAGAAGGTCGTCGACGGTGATCTCGCGGAGCTGCGCGGCCGCGTCCGCGTGTACCATCTCCGGCACGCCGGGAACGGTTCTCACGCTGACGTCGGCCTGCTGGCAGAAGCCGACAAATTCCCGGATCGTGGCGCCGCTGGCTGACGACATCGCCAGCGCGACCATGTCCACTCCGCGTGTCGCGGCCAGCCGTGGGATGTCCTGTCGCGTGCCGAGGACGGGAAGCCCGTGGATCCGCTGCCCGCGCTTCTTCGGGTCGTCGTCCACAAAGCCGATCGGCTTGTACTGCCACTCTGGGTGCTGGAGGAACTCGCGCGCCAGCATCTGGCCGGTGTGGCCGGCCCCGGCGACGAGCACTTGCTGCGCCGGACCACCCCAGCCCGTGAAGGGCGTCTGGGAGCGCAGGCGCGGCCAGAGCTTCGCGACGCCCATCGAGAGGAAGATCAGTGCCGGGGCCATGCCCGTGACGGTGAGCGGTATGTGTCGCGGCGTCAGGAAGACATTGATGCCGATCAGCAGGATCGACACGAGCCCGACGGCCGACGCCAGGCTCACTGCGTCTGCCAGGCTGGCGTACTGCCAGGCGGTGCGGTAGATGCCGAAGAAGTAGTTCCCCGCGATGTAGGCTAGGACGATCAGCGCGATCACCTGGCCGAAGAAGACCATCGAATCCCGCGGCACCGACCCGTCGAACTTCAACCCCAGCGCGGCCGCGTAGCAGGCGATGACGAGCAGCGCATCCAAGACCAGAACAGGCAGCAGACGCAGCCCGCGCTGCAGAACCGATGTGGAGGCGGCAGGTATCTGGCCTTCGTCGTCGTGTTGGGGTTGATCGGGCATCTGCGGGGTGGGCGTCCCTTCCGCGTTCAGCGTGCGCCGCGCCGGCTCAGGACGGCCGGCAGCGTCTTCGCCAGGATCACCACGTCACCGAGCAACGAGTGGCGGTCCACATACTCGAGATCGTAGAGCATGGTCTCTTCGTACGTCAAACTGGCGCGGCCGTTCACCTGCGCCAGTCCCGTGATGCCGGGCCGCACGGTGTGGCGGCGGTGGAACTCCGGCTCGTATTGCTCTACTAGCTCTGGCACGTCCGGCCGCGGTCCCACGACGGACATGTCTCCGCGCAGGACGTTGATGAGGTTCGGTAGCTCGTCCAGGCTCGTCGAACGGAGCAGGAGGCCGATGCGCGTGTAGGTCTTGCCACCGTAGAGCGGGTCGAAGACGTAACTGCCGAAGTCGGTCACGTCCGGTACCTGCATCGATTGGTCGCCGTCAGGGCCCACCGTCATCGTGCGGAACTTGAGGACGTCGAAGACCGCGCCGTCCTTGCCGACCCGCGGCTGCTTGAAGATCAGCGGCCCGCGTGACTCCAGCCTGACGGCTATCGAGACGGCGATGATGACGGGCGATAGCGCGATAAGGGTCGCGCCTGCCACCAGGATGTCGAACGCGCGCTTCACTAGCCGCGCCCGGCGCGGCCGTGTGCGGTGACGATCTCGCGGACGGCGGTGGCGACACGCTCGACGGCGTCGTCGTCCATGCGCGGGTAGATCGGCAGGGAGATCAGGTTCTCGTAGACCTTCTCCGCGACCGGGAAGTCGCCAGGGCCAAGCGAGAGCGCGTCTCGATAGTATGGGTGGAGGTGGATCGGGATGAAGTGAACGGAGGTGCCGATGCCGCGCTCGCGCAGCTCGTCGATGAACTGCGCCCGGCTGATCGTCACGCGGTCGAGGTGGAAGCGGATCGGGTAGAGGTGCCAGGCGTGGACGATCTCCTCTCGCACCGGCGGCCGGATCAGCTCTGGCACGTCCGCGAAGAGCGCGTCGTACTGACCGGCGATCTCCGTCCGTCGCGCCTGGAACGCGTCCAGCTTCCGTAGCTGGTGGATGCCCAGCGCCGCCTGGATGTCCGTCATCGCATAGTTGAATCCCGGCGCCAGCACTTGGTACTCGGCGCTGCCGCCCTTCGAATAGCGATTCCAGGCGTTCTTGCTCAGACCGTGCAGGCTGAGCAGCCGCACCTGGTCCGCTAGCTCCGCATCGTTGGTCGTGAGCATGCCGCCCTGACCGGTCGTAATCGGTTTGATCGGGTAGAAGCTGAAGACCGACGCGTCTGACAGCGTGCCGATGGGCCGGCCGCGGTAGCGAGCGCCGATGGCGTGCGCGGCGTCCTCGACCACGCGCAGGCCGTGCTTGTCGGCGAGCGACTGCAACTCGTCCATGCGACAGGGCTGCCCGCCGTAGTGCATTGGCATCACGGCCTTCGTCCTGGGCGTGATCAACCGCTCGATCTCGGCGATGTCGATGTTGTAGTCGTCCTCTCGCACGTCGGCCAGCACCGGCGTCGCGCCGGCATGGAGAATGACGTTGACCGTCGCCGCGAAGGTCAGCGGCGTCGTGATCACCTCGTCTCCGGGGCCGATGCCGGCCGCAAGCAGCGCTAGATGCATGCCTGCGGTGCAGGAAGACAGCGCGACAGCGTGCGTCGCGCCGGTGACCTCGCGGAACGCCGCCTCAAACGCTTGGACTTTGGGTCCGCCTGTCAGCCAGCCAGAGCGAAGCGTATCGACGACCTCATCGATCTCCTCCTGGCCGATCTCCGGCAGCGCGAACGGCAGGAACGGCTCGACAGCCGCCGGCGTTGGCTTGCTCATCAGTTTGTCGCCTTCCTCACGGTTGCTAGCAGATGAGTGCGTAGCGCCGGCAGTCGTTCCAGCACGTGGCACAGACCTGGATTCCCTCCCAGCGCGCGTGTTATCGGCGGCGCCAGCGTGACGCGTTCGATTTCGACCGTCGTATCTGCGAACAACCGCCGCAACTCGGCGGCGGAGACGGGGCGCGTGCGGCGGTTGAATGGGTTGATCCAGAAGTCGTAGACGACCAAGAGGCCACCCGGCCGCAGTACGCGCAGCACCTCGGCCGCCGCAGCGCGGCGCACCTCGGCGTCCAGCATCGAACTGAGCGACGTGAACGCGAACGCCAGGTCGAACGTCTCGTTGCGGTAGGGCAGGGCGGCGGCGTCCGCGACGGCCACGGCCACACCGGCCGCCGACTGGCCTGCCCCGCCCACCCACGCGGCGTCGATGTCGATGCCGGTCAGACGCTCGGCGTCCGCGCCGTGGCCGAGCAGCGTCCGGAGCAACGAGCCGCTGCCGCAGCCTACCTCCACGACGCGCAGGCCGGAGAGGCCAGTGATACCGTTGTTCCGCAGCAGCGCGAGGAAGGCTGTGTCGCGAGATTCATGGATGTAACGCTCCGCGGCGCTCAGGTGCGCGTATAGGCCGGGAGATGGCCTGGCTGTTTCTAAATCAAGCGTGGCTGCGAGCGTCACGGCGCCTCCGCCTCTCTTGGTTTTGCCACTGGCTGTCCGAGTAGGCGTCTCAGTGTCCCGTTGATGAAACCCAGACCGTAGGCGACGTGGATCGTCGCGAAGATGAAGGGAAGTCGAACCATGTGCCGCCAGCCGTGGCGTCGCGCGAGCAATAGCGAGCCGGCTGCGACGGTTGCCCCGTAGGCAGTCGCAAGCACCGCCAGCGGGAGGGCCAACAGGCCGCCGAATGCGGCCAGTATCCCCGTTGCCAGCAGCGCCAGCACGAACGCCGCAGGCACCAGTTGGCGCACGCGCGTCTGGCGCGGATGGCGGCCGAGCACGACGACCTTGGCTTGGCCGTAGCCGAGGTACTGCCGCGCCAGCTCCCAGATCGACGTCCGGGCGTAGTAGGTGGAATGAATCGCCGGCGTCAGCAGGATGCGGCCGCCGGCGTCGCGGAGGCGGTAGTGCAGCTCGTCGTCCTCGCCGCCCTCGATCTCCGCGAACGGCCCGATACGGTCGAAAACGTCGCGGCGGTAGGCCGGGAACGCGACCGTGTCGGTCCACTGCTCGTCGTTGCTGTAGCGGAACACGGCGTTGCCGACGCCGAACGGCGACGAGATCGCTCGCGCGATCGATTCCCCTGTTGCTCCCTCGCCGACCGTGCTGATGGCACCGCCGACGACGTCGGCGCCCGTTCGTTGGAGGGCGGCGATGCACTGGCTGATGTAGCCCTCCGCAACCGTGGCGTGGGCGTCTACGCGCGCGATGACGTCTCCCTGCGCGAACGCCAGGCCGATGTTGAGGCCGCGCGCCGTGTGCCGCCCGCGGTTCGCGACGACCTGCAGCAGAGGCAGCTTTTCGTGGAATCCGTTCGCGACCTCGCGCGAGCCGTCCTCCGACGCGCCATCCACGACGATCACCTCGAAAAGGTCCCCGGGGTAGTCCTGCGCGGCCAGGCTCTCCAGGCAGCGCGCGATGTGGCGCTCCTCGTTGCGCATGGGAACGATCACGGAGACGAAAGGAAGGTCGGTCGGATCAGACATGGATCACAGGTTGTAGCGTGTGGCGTCAGCCCTTCGTTACGGTAGCACGGGCGGTCTCTTCTGTAAACGACTCCACCAGTTGCGCGTAGATCCGCTCCATCTGTGCGGCGTTCTCCTCCCAGCGATAGCGCTCCTCCACCAGAGCTCGGCCGGCCGCGCCCAACGTCGCGCGCAGCTCCGCGTTCCCCACCAGCGTGAGGATCGATGCCGCCAGCGCGCCCGCGTCGCCCGGCGGCGTGAGGATGCCGGTGCGGCCGTCCGTGACGACGTCCGGGATGCCGTGGACGTCTGAGCCCACGACTGGCAGTGTCATCGCCGCCGCTTCGATTGCGGCGACTCCGAAGCCTTCTGCCGTGGAGGGGATTGCGAAAATGTCTAACCCGGCCAGCGTCGACGGCACGTCGGCGTGTTCGATTTCGCCCAGGAAGCCGACTGCCTCCACTATGCCGAGCTCTCCGGCGAGCCGCGTCAGCTTCTCGCGCTCGGGCCCGTCCCCGGCCAGCACGATGCGAATCGGGACGCCGTCGCCGACTAGGCTGGCTGCCGCGCGCAGCAGTACGTCGAAGCCTTTCTCGGGAGATAGCCGACCGACGGAGCCGACGACAATCGGCCCACCTGTCGTCTCGCGCGGCTGCGGACGGAACCGGTCGAGGTCGACGCCGTACGGCACGACGGTCACCGGCGTCGCTTCCGGCGCGTAGGGCAGCGTCGCGTTGGCCAGCCGCAGGCCGGTGGCAGTTATCTGGTCGGCCTTGGCCAGTGCGTGGCGAGTTATGCGGCCGTGGAGGGGTGAAATGCCGGGCGCTTCGAGGATATCCGTCCCCCAGACCGACGTCAGCAGTGGCCTGCGGCCACAGAGCGTAGCCAGGAAGCCGTAGCTCGTCAGGTGCATCGCGTGGAGCAGGTCGGGCTGGAGTTGCCGCACCAGCCGCCGCACCCGCCGGGCGTGCGCCAGATACCGCAGCTTGCCCAGCCGTTCCAGGCCGTGGATGTGGTGGACCTCCGCGCCCTCGATCGCCGCCGGCCGGAACGAGACGACGTGCGCCTCCCAGCCCGCGCTGGCGAAGTGCTCTACCCAGCGGCGGGTGTGGATGTAGGGTGCATCAGCCAGGTAGACGACGCGCATCGTAGTTGGAGTGTACGCCGCGGGCGCTGGCCTGCCAACTGGGGCTACGGCGCTACGCCGCTATGCCTCGCTTGCCCGTCCCGCCAGTCTGTAATACCAGGCCTCCATCCGTGCCATGTTCGTCTCGTTGACGCCGTACTCCTCGACGAACGGCCGGTTGGCTTCCGCCGCGCTACGGCGCAGACCGTCGTCGCCCAGCGCGCGGCTGATCGCGTCTGCCAACGCCCCTTCGTCTCGGGGCGGCACGCGCAGACCGGTCACGCCGTCGTCGACCAGCTCCTGCTGGCTCGGCAGGTCGCTAACGATGGGGAAGCAGCCGGCCGCCTGCGCCTGCAGCAGCGCGACGGACGTACCATCTGACGACGGCACCGAGACGAAGACGTGGGCTTCGGCCAGACGGCTGCGGAACTCGTCCTGCCCCAGCGTGCCGGTGAAATCCGCCGCGCCGCCCAGGCCCAGCCGCTCCGCCTCCCGCTCCAGTCCCGCGCGCAAGCGGCCGTCTCCCGCCACGACGAGGCGCACGCGCGGCATCCGGTCGCGGACGCGTACCATGGCGCGAAGGATCACGTCGATGTTGTAGAGCGGCGTATCGAGCGAGCGCGTGCTGATCACGGTTGGCGGCCGGGCCGGGTCGGGCGGGTGCGCGTTCACTGACAGTGGGGCGCCTTCAACAAACGCGCGGTCGACGCCTAAGACGATCTGCTGCACGCGCGCGCGGTCGATGCCCAGGCGTGTCACCATCTCTCGCGCCATGTGGCGGTTGTTCGCGGTCGCTAGGTCGCAGCGGCGCAGGACGAATCGCGCCAGCGCGCGGTTGAGCGGCGAGTTCGCCGCCTCGACGAGCACATCCGACCCCCAGGCCGACACGACGTAAGGACGGAAGTTGGCCGCCGTCGCGTAGAGGCCGTGCTCGACGACGAAGTGCGCGTGCAGCACCTCGGGCGCGATTGACCGGACGGTGGCCTCGATGCCCGCGCGGCGGTAGCGCACCAGGTTCGCGATGCGCTGTACGCCGGGCGGTAACAGCGCGGCCAGTCGAGACGCGCTGGCGTTTGGGCCACCCGCACGACGATCGCCGCCGCCGGACGGTCGCAGTACGTGGACGGTCACGCCTTCCGGTGGCCGCGCCGGCGTGTAGAACGAGACGCCGTGCATCTCGTGGCCGCGCGCGACGAAGTAGCGCATCCAGCTCTGCGTATGCACGCCGTCCAGGTCGCCAGCGACGCAGATGCGCAGGCGGCGGTCAGGTTCCAGCGGTTCGATGTCCGACTTCACGATTGCTTCCCGGCCAGGCGGCGCTGCGCCGCCTCGACGTAGCGGCGCAGGTCGTCGCCGCGGACGACGAGCGCGCCGGCCATCGGGTTGCCGGAGAGCCGCCCGTATGCCACCAGCGACAGCGCGAAGTGGACGCCGTAGGCGATAGTCGACGCGATCGCCGCGCCGGTGACGTCGAACGCCGGGATCAGGAGGAAGTCGGCGATCAGCGTCACCGCCAGCGCCACCACAGTTATCAGGCTGTTCGTCAGCGGCTTTCCCTGGCTGAAGATGTAGCTGCTGAGGATCTTCGAGCCCGCCAGCGCCACTGTCCCCGGCAACAGCCACAGCAGCGGGACAACCGACTCCTCGAACTCCGCGCCGAACAGCCTTTCCACCAGCCACGGCGAAACGGCGGCGAGCGCTAGCGCCCCGAGGGCGCTGATGAAGAGCGTATTCCGGCAGACGAT
The DNA here is from genome assembly GCA_029262675.1 of Chloroflexota bacterium. GTDB lineage: Bacteria > Chloroflexota > Dehalococcoidia > DSTF01 > RBG-16-68-14 > JADFKB01. Next base: position 150,903 of record JAJCYW010000010.1, read on the forward strand.
GGGCGTCGTGCGCGCGGCCTCGTCCACTGGGGCGGCCGTGAGGCGCGGCAACAGCACGACCGCCACGGCGTTGGCGAGGAACCAGACGCTCTGGCTGAGCGTGACGCTGACCGCGTAGACGCCGACGCCCGCCGTGCTCACAAAGAGCAGGACGATGTACTGGTCGATACGGTAGTTCAGCAACTGCACCAGGTTGCCCACCTGGCCCTGCATCCCGAATCGCACCTGTCGCGCCAGCGACGCCACGTCGACTCGCAGCAGCGCAGCCGGCTGCATCCCCCGGGCGCCTAGCAGCGCGAACGCAAGCAGCGTCGCCACGAGCGAACCGCCGCTCCAGCACAGCACGGCCGACGTCGTATCGATTTCGCCGAACGCGGCGACGACGCCCAGCAGGCCTAGCAGCGTCACGGGCTGCGCCAGCACCACGGCATTCATTGCGCCGAAGCGGTTTTCGCCCTGCAGGATGTTGGTGAGGATATAGAAGTTGACGAAGAGCGGCACCGCAAATGCGAACGCCCAGATCGGCGCGTCGTTGTCGAGCAGCTCGTCGCCGAACAGTGGCCAGGCGATCAGCACCAGCGCGCCGCTCACCAGCGCCGCAAGCAGTGTGACGTGCTGGCCGTTAGCGACGACGCGCGGCAGCGGCATCGTGCCCTTGCCAAGCTCGTAGATCGCGCTGACGCCGAGGCCGAGGCCGAGCACTGCCTGCGCGATCGACGCAGACAGCAGGAAGAGCGCGTACGTGCCGCGTCCCTCCGCGCCCAGCGCCCGCGCGATGATGACGCCAATAACGAACGCCAGCGCCGCGTTGGCGACGGTGGCGATGAAGACGAAGTTGACGTTGGTGAGAAAACCGCTGTCGCCTCGCGGCGTCGCTTGCGGTGCGGCGGCGGTCACGCTACCGGCTCCCCGCGGCGGCCGACGCCGCCGGCGCGGCGAGCGCTTCGATGGCGTCCAGTTCCGCCGCCATGCGTTCGTCCCAGGTCCAGAACTCGCGCTCCGCGTAGGCCCGTGCCGCCGCGCCGAGGCGCTGCCGCGAATCGCTGTCGCCCGCCAGAGCGACCACGGCCTGCGCGATTGCCGGCGGATCGCCGGAGGGCAGCAGCCGTCCCGTTTCGCCGTCGCGGATCAGCTCGCCAGTCGCGCCGGCATCGACTGTCACGATAGCCATGCCGCAGGTCATTGCCTCCAACAGCGGGTTGCCGACGTTGGAGAGGTCGGCGGGCGCGAGGAAGACGTCGCTGGCGTGCGTGTAGTCGAGGACGGCCTCCTGCGGCACGGCTCCGGCGAATCGCACGCGCTCCGCGACGCCTAGGTCACGCCCCTGGCGTTCCAGGCGTTCACGCTCTTCCCCGTCGCCGACGATCAGCAGAAGCGCGTGCGGGATTTCGCGAAGGATCGCGGGCATCGCGGCGATCGCGCGGTCGACGCGCTTCCAGGCGGCCAGGCGCGAGGCGGTCAGCAGTACAAACGCCTCGTCTGGCAGTCCAAGTTGCGCGCGCCGCTCCGCGCGTTCGGCCGGCGTCGCGGGTCGCAACCTGCCGAGGTCGAGACCGTTGCGCCAGAAGCGCAGCTTGTCGCCGAGGCCACCGTTCACGCGGCGCAGCACGTCGTCGCCGCGGGTGCCGTCGTTCGTCATTACGTAGAGGTCGGCCGGTAGCCGCAGGGCGCGAAACTCTTCGCACTTCCGTATCCGGCCGATAAGGCTATCGAGCACGGGATGCAGCACTGTGCCCTGGAATCGGGCAATTCTTGGCAACGCCGCGTTCAGCTTCCCGACAGCCAGCGCGCCGTGCACCTCGTACGCGTAGAGCAGGTCGACGTGCTCCCGTTCTAGCACTTGCCTCGCGCGTCGGGCGGCTAACAGGGGAAACAGCAACGCGAAGCGCAGCTTCTGGTCGACTGTGACGAGGGGGCCAGGCAGCGGCAGGCCGGCGTTGCGGAGGCTGGGGAGGTGGAACCGCTCGAACGTGACGCCGGGTATCTGCGGCGCCTCCGAGGCCGGGTCTGGATGAGGAGTGAACGCGTTCGCGCCGACGGTTGTAGTGATATACGTCACGCGATGACCGCGTTCACCGTATGCGCGGAGCGTGCGATACAGTGTAGGAGCGCCGCCGCGGCCCGGAAGGGTCCACACCTCCAGGGCGCTCACCATCAGTACGTGCATCGTTCGCCTCCAGCGCAGTGTAGCCGCAGGATGGTAGGGGGGCAACGGTCTCGACACTGTGCGGAGCGGTCTGTTACCATTCGGCGTACTCCTAGGTCGGGGTGTAGCTCAGCCAGGCTAGAGTGCACGCTTCGGGAGCGTGAGGCCGGCAGTTCGAATCTGCCCACCCCGACCACTCTTTTCCTCCTGCCAAGATCCCGCATCCGCGCCCTCCGGCGTTGGGGTTTCCCCCACTGTTTGCGACTCCAGACTCGCCCGAGACAGACTGTGGAAAACTTTTCACACTTTATGTGCGCTCACGTCTTGCACGGCCACAATAGCGGAGTTACAATCCGTCGGAAATTCGGCTCCACTAAGGCACGATAGCGGGTGATCAGCATGTTTCAGGAAGAAGACCACGACCAGGTACGCCGGCGTCAGGCGGAGCACGCCATCCAGCTCGCGATGGCGACTCGCTGGGAAGACGCGGTCACGGCCAACCGCTCGATCATCAAGCTGTTCCCGAACGACGCCGATTCCTACAACCGACTGGGCAAGGCGCTGATGGAATTGAACCGGTTCCCTGCGGCCAAGAGGGCCTATAAGCGCGCGCTGGAGTTAGACGGTGGCAACCAGATCGCCAAGAAGAACCTGGAGCGCATGAACTTGAAGGCCAAGGTCGGCGGCCCGGCTGAAGCGATGAAATTGGACCCCAGTCTCTTCATCGAGGAGATGGGCAAGACGGCCACGACCGTGGTGGAGAAGACCACACCGGAAGGCATCGCGAAGCTTGACGCCGGGGACCTCGTGGAGCTGCGACAGGACGGCAATGCGCTCCTCGTCGAGCTACCTGGGGGCGAGGTCATCGGTGAGGTCGAGCCTCGGCTGCGGCAGCGAGTGATCAAGCTGCTTGAGAGCGGCAACCGTTACACGGCCGCCGTGACAAAGGTCACTGACAACGAATGCCACGTCTTAATCAAGGAGACGTATAAGGACCCGAGTCAGGTCGGCCGGCCATCGTTCCCGACTGCGGTCGTCAAGGACACGACGCGGCCGTATACGAAGAGCAAGGTACTCGACTACGGCACCGGCGACGACGAAGAGAGCACGGTCGGAGATGCGGACGACTCAGAAGGCGCTGACGACGATTCGGACTCACCGGAGCAGGGAGGAGAGGTCGTCGCGCAGGGACGCAACGTCAGTCTGCACGCGGTCGTCGCTGCGGAGGAAGCCGCGCAGGAGGAGTTGGAAGAGTAGCGACCACGTTCGCGCCTCGCTCGGAGTCACTCCTGACGCGTCGCTGTCAGGAGTGCTTTGTATATTAGATCAGCCGCGGCTTCAGAACGGGGCGAAGCGGACTGCCTGTCACAGCCGGGAGAACCCATATCACCATGACTGAGATTGTTCGCGCGCGCGGACTGGTCAAACGCTTCGACGGCTTGCTGGCCGTCGATGGGATCGACTTCTCGATCCGGGAAGGTGAGTGTTTCGGCCTGTTGGGGCCGAACGGCGCCGGCAAGACGAGCACGATCCGCATGATCACGTGCGTCTCTCCGGTTACGGCCGGTCAACTGCGGGTCAACGGCATGGACGTCACAACGGACCGCCGCCGCATCAAGGCGACGCTCGGCGTCGTGCCGCAGGACGAGAACCTGGACCCGGATCTGAGCGTCGCGCAGAACCTGGCAGTCTACGCCCGCTACTTCGACATACCGGCCGCCGTCGCGCGCGCCCGCAGCGACGAGATCTTGGAGCTATTCCAGCTCACGGAGAAGCGCGACGAGACCGTCGACAACCTTTCCGGTGGCATGAAGCGTCGGCTGATCGTCGCCCGCGCGCTGATCAACGAGCCAAAGATCCTCGTGCTCGACGAGCCGACGACGGGGCTCGACCCGCAGGCCCGGCACCTGGTCTGGCGCAAGCTGCGAAAGCTGCGTGAGCAAGGCATCACGACGCTGTTGACCACGCACTACATGGAAGAGGCCGCCCACCTCTGCGACCGCTTGGTGGTGATGCACCTGGGCCACATCCTCGCCGAAGGCAGCCCCCAAGACCTGATAGAAAGGCACGTGGGCGGCCAGGTGCTGGAGCTCCGCATAGAGAGCGATGGCGACCACGCGGATGCGCTGGCCGCGCTCCGCGATCGCGCCGATCTGCGGCTGGAGGACGTGGACGAGGCTGTCTACGCCTACAGCACTGACCAGAACTGGGATCCCGTGATGCGGGACGTCGCCTCGTTCGGCAAGGCAGCGCGGCTGCGGGAATCGACGTTGGAGGATGTCTTCCTGCAGTTGACGGGCCGGGGGCTTGACGAGTGAGCGTGATGGGCGTCTCCTACCGCAGCCTGCGCGTCTGGCAGCGCAACAGGGACGTAGTCCTCAAGCTTTGGTTCGCCGAGCTGGCGCCGCCCGTACTGGGCCCGATCATGGTCATCACGGCGCTCGGACTCGGCCTCGGCGTCTTTGTCGAGCTCGACGGCGAACAGGACTACATTGAGTTCCTCACGCCCGGCCTCCTCGCGCTCTTTCCCATGCTCTGGGCGATGTTGGACTGCGGCTGGGGCGCCTATGGCCGGATGAACATGCAGGGCATCTACGACGCCGTTGTGGCGACGCCGCTCAACGTGGAAGACGTGATCGCGGGGGAGATCTTCTGGGGCGCGACGCGCGGCGCGTTTCAGGCGCTGCATATCCTGATCGCGGCGCTGCTGTTCACGCCGGCCTACGGGCTGATCGATTCGCCGTTAGTGATCCTCGTCCTGCCGTTCTCGCTGCTCTACGGCATGCTCTTCGGCGCCATGGCGATGTCCTACACGTCGGTCGCGCCGTCGATGAGCTCGTATAACTTCCTCTGGGCGTTCGTGATCAACCCGATGTTCTGGTTCGGCGGCGCGTTCTACCCCACGGACCGGTTGCCCCCGTGGGCCGAGACGCTGGCGCAGTTCGTTCCCCTCACGCACGTCGTGGAGATCAACCGCGGTCTCGTGGAGGGCGAGCTGCAGTGGTCGCACCTTGGCAACCTCGCCGTTATCGTTGCCCTGACGGCGGCGTTCTTTTCGCTCGCGCTGTGGAGTATGCGTCGGAGGCTGGTGAAGTAGCAGGCCACCGGAGGCGGCCCGCCCGCTGACGGATGCCGCCAACACAGCGCGCCCGCTGCTGGAGTATGCGGCGGAGGCTGGTGAAGTAGCAGGCCACCGGAGGCGGCCCGCCCGCTGACGGATGCCGCCAACACAGCGCGCCCGCTGTGGAGCATGCGACGTCGGCTGGTGAAGTAGAAGGCGGGCGGAGGCGGCCCGCGCGCTAGCGGATGCCGCTGTCGTACTGAACCAGCACCTCTGTGAACGCTGCTGGTTCGACCGATACGGTTTGCTCGTCGGCGAACGGCGGCGCGCCCGGATTGGGCGACTGCGGTTGCAGCACGTAGCTACCCGGCAGCAGTTCGGTGTGGAATCTGCCCAGCGTGTCCGATGTCACGCTTCGGACGAGACGGCTCGCATCGTCCAGAAATGAGATCTTCGCCACAAACGGCTGATCAGGGCACGGCATGTCCTCGCGTTCGACCGGACAGATGGGGCCGATAAGCACCAGGCCGGAAATGCCGGACGGCGGCGGCAATCGCGCGATAAGGCCCGCGACGAACTGCAAGATCAACTGCGCATCGCGCGCGTCGACCGCGCCGTCCGCGTTGGCGTCGCTGCGGTCGCCGCAGGCCAGGCCAACCAGCAGACCTGCGCCGTGTTGCAGCACGAGCGCGCTGTCGATGCTTGTGACCGCGCCGTCGCAGTCGGCGTCGCCGATGGGCGGCATTGGCAGGTCGCTTGCAGTGCCGGAGGCGACGTTGGAGTAGATGCCAGTCGCGGTGGCGAGGACGGCCGCGACGCGATACCAGTACGTTACGCCATCCTCCAGTCCGCTGTCCTCGTGCCGCGCCGTGTTAGCTGGCAGATTGGTGACCGGCACCCATGCTCCGTCCGGCCCGGACTCCGAACGCTCGACGACCCAGCCGGTCTCGCCGGCCACGTTGTCGTCCCAGACCAACGCGATGGTCAGTCTATCGTGGACGACGTTGGCGGTGAGGTTCGTGGGCCCTATGGGCGCAGGATCGGCGAGGCCCGCCGGTCCGCCCGGGGCGGCGAACGCCAGAGAGGCGAATAGCAGCAGCGATCCGCCGACGAGCGCCGCGGCGAGTCGAATCGAGCGGCTTACTAGAGGTCGTGCGTGTGTCATTGTATCCTCCTCATCATCAATTTGAGCTTACGTTAGTCTAGACGCCCATGGCTGGCGCGGTGTTCCCGTTCCAGCAGGTGGCTTGGCAGTTTGAGACTGCCCGCCTGTGGTATCCCTCGTGGTATCCTGTGGGCAGGAGTACGATTCGTGTCTGTTTCACGACCTCGCATCGGTGTCACACGTTGGGAAGACGTGCCGGGCGAACGCATCGAAGATTACTGGGAGCGCATTGAAGAAGCCGGCGGCAAAGCGCTCGACCTGCGCGACGCCAAGGTCACTGTCACAGAGCTCAACGGCCTCGTGCTGACGGGCGGCCTCGATATCGACCCCGCGCGTTACTTTAACGCTCCCCACGAGCGCACCCGTTGTGCTGAAGCCGCCCGCGACGACTACGAGTTCGGACTGCTGCAAGAAGCGCTCGCGGCAGACCTGCCGGTTTTGGCCATCTGCCGCGGCCACCAGGTGCTGAACGTAGCCTTCGGCGGGTCGCTGCTGCAAAACATCGAAACGTCGAATCACCGCGCGGACTACAAATCGGAGGGCGCGCCGTCCCGCTGGCACGAAGTCACGATCGCGCTTGGCAGCCGATTGCACGGCGCGATCGGCGCCGGACGGGTCGAAGTCAACTCGCGCCACCACCAGGGTGTGGTCGCGGACGGCGTCGCGCCCGGCCTGAAAGCAGTCGCCACGTCGCCGGACGGCATCGTCGAGGCGCTGGAGAGCGAATCTCACCGCTGGGTGGTGGGCGTCCAGTGGCACGCGGAGCGGCCGGAGCCGGAGCATCCGCAGTTCGCGCCACTTTCGCAGCCGCTGTTCCAGGCATTCCTCGCTGCTGCCATGAGGCAGCCGGAAGAGGTGCACTAAGATGACCACGGCCCCGAACATCCAGTTCGTGACGACCGAAGACGGCGTGACTATCGCCTACACCGTTGCGGGAGAAGGGCCGCCGTTGGTCTGCACGCCCGACTGGGTGAGCCATCAGGAGCTGGAGTGGCAGGGTGACAACGGGGACTTCGTCCGGCGGCTGGCACGCGCCTGCACGCTGGTGAGGTTCGACGGCCGCGGCAGCGGGCTGTCAGATCGTGACGTGGACGATCTCTCCGTCGACGCCCGGTTGCACGACCTGGAGGCCGTCGTCGATCACCTGGGGCTGGAGACGTTCGCCCTCTTCGGATTCAGCCAGTGGTCGCCGGTGGCCATCATGTACGCGGCGAAACACCCGGAAAAGCTCACTCACTTCATACTGTACGCCGGCTTCTGTGAAGGCTTCATCACCGCTGAAGGGCGGGATCAACGAGGCGAGCTAGGCCGCGCCCTGCTGGGGCTGATCCGCGCTGAGTGGGGCGTGGGAGCGCGGGCGATAACCGGCTTCATTCACCCGGACGCGGATCTGAAGGAGCAGCGCGAGATCCTGCAGTTCCTGCGTCAGGCCAGCTCCGGCGACGTTGCGGCGCGCATCCTCGAAGAAGGCATGTTCGATGTCGATGTCGCGCACCTCGTCCCGCAGATCCAGGCGCCCAGCCTCGTTATCCATCGCCGCGACGACAACGCGGTCGGTCTCGATTGCGGCCGGCGCGTCGCTTCGCTGCTCCCCAACGCACGCTTCCAGCCCCTGGACGGCGACCACCACATGCCTTCGGGGGGCGACTCGCTCGCGATCGTGCGCGCCGTCGAAGCCCACCTGGGCATCGATGCGGCACCTGCGGAGGCCGCGTCGGAGGCGCCGAGAACGCACGCGCAGGCCAACGCTCCCATTGCGTTGCTCTTCACCGACTTGGAGGGTTCGACGACGCTGACCGAGCGGCTCGGCGACGAACGGGCGCAGGAGCTGCTCCGCGAGCACAACCTGATCGTACGGGAAGCGCTGGCCGGTCACGGCGGCAGCGAGGTGAAGCACACGGGCGATGGCATCATGGCGTCCTATCCCTCGGCTTCCAGCGCGTTGGACGGCGCCGTCCAGATCCAGCGGGCGCTGGCGAAGCGCAACGAGGAGCGTGACGGCGATCCGCTCAATGTGCGCATCGGCATCAACGCCGGAGAGCCGATGCACGAACAGGACGACCTTTTCGGCACGGCGGTGCAACTGGCGCGCCGCATCTGCGACCTGGCGGCGCCCGGCCAGGTTCTCGTGTCGAACGTCGTACGGGAGCTGGTGGCCGGCAAGGGTTTCCTCTTCGCGGACATGGGCGAAACGGCCCTGCGCGGATTCGAGGATCCCATGCGGATCTACGAGGTCCGCTGGGCCGAATAGGCCCGAATATCGCCTCTTCTCCACATAACACGGAAGATAACGCCCCAGAATCGGCGCAGATACGTGTCCGTAGCTGCGTGGTTGGGTAGAATGAGGCCAGGAGCGTGATACTTCTATGACCACCGACAGCAATATCGGCGCCGTCCGTCCGATCAAGATCGAGGACGAGATGCGCGCCTCGTACCTCGATTACGCGATGAGCGTGATCGTCCAGCGCGCGCTGCCGGACGTCCGCGACGGGCTGAAGCCAGTACAGCGCCGCATCCTCTACGCTTGCTACGAGCAGGGCATCCGCTCCGCCTCTCGTTACAAGAAGAGCGCCGGTATCATCGGCGAGGTGCTGAAGAGCTACCACCCCCACGGCGACTCCCCGGTCTACGAAGCGATGGTGCGCATGGCGCAGGACTTCTCCCTGCGTTACCCGCTGATCGATGGCCAGGGCAACTACGGCAGCGTCGACAACGACCCGGCCGCCGCTATGCGGTACACGGAGGCCCGCCTGTCGGCGATCGCCGAAGAGCTCCTCCTCGATATCGACAAGGACACCGTCGACTTCACGCCGAACTATGACGACAGCACGACCGAGCCGCGGGTGCTGCCGGCGCGGCTGCCCAACCTGCTGATCAACGGTGCCAGCGGCATCGCCGTCGGCATGGCGACGAACATTCCGCCCCACAACCTGGGCGAGGTCTGCGACGCGATCTCGAAACTGCTCGACGAGCCGGAAACGACCACGGACGAGCTGGCGGAGATCGTCAAGGGGCCGGATTTCCCCACCGGCGGCATCATCTTCCGCATGCGCCGCGAGACCGAGTACGACGCCGAGGGCAAGCGCATCGAGGTGATGAGGGACGCGGTCAAACAGACCTACGGCGACGGCCGCGGCCGCATTGTGATGCGGGCCTGCACCGACGTGGAGTACATGGGCCGCGGCGACCGCATGCAGATCATCGTAACGGAGCTGCCGTTCCAGGTGAATAAGGCGGCGCTCGTCGAGCGGATCGCCATCCTCGTCCGCAACAAGAAGATCGAAGGCATCAGCGACCTGCGCGACGAGTCCGACCGCCACGGCATGCGCATCGTCATGGAGTTGAGCCGGAACGCCAACCCGCAGCAGGTGCGCAACGCCCTCTTCAAGCACACGGCGATGCAGAGCACGTATCCCGTCAACCTGCTGGCCCTCGTCGATAACCAGCCGCGAGTCATCAACCTCAAGACAGCGCTGGAGCAGCACATCATCTTCCGGCGAGTTGTCATCCGCCGCCGCACGGAGTTTGACCTCGGCAAGGCGCGCGAGAGGGAGCACATCCTTCAGGGCCTGATCAAGGCGCTGGAGCACCTGGACGAAGTGATCAAGACCATCCGCGCCGCCGACTCCGCCGACGACGCGAAGACGAAGCTGCAAGCAGCACCGTTCGATCTAACCGAGATCCAGGCCCAGGCGGTGCTGGACATGCAGCTTCGCCGGCTGGCTGCGCTGGAACGCAAGAAGATTGAGGATGAGTACGCCGAAATCATCAAGCTGATCGCGGAGCTAGAGGATCTGCTGGCGAATCCGAAGAAGATCGACTTCTTGATCCAAGAGGACGTCGCGGAGCTCAAGGAGACGTACGGAGACGAACGGCGCACGCAGATCGTGGCCCAGGAGGCGGAGCAGTTCTCCGACGAAGACCTCGTCGCGCATCAGGAAGTCGTCATCACGCTCAGCCAGCGCGGCTATATCAAGCGCCTGCCGTTGGACACCTACCGCCCGCAGCAGCGCGGTGGCCGCGGTATCGCCGGCATGGGGACGCGAGAGGAGGACGCCGTCCACCGCCTCGTCGTCGCCGATACGCACGATAGCCTGCTCTTCTTCACAGACCGCGGCCGTGTCTTCCAACTGCGCGCGTTCGATGTGCCGGACGCCTCGCGTCAGGCCAAGGGCATCCCCCTAATCAACCTGATCGAGATCGAACAGCGTGAGCAGGTCACGGCCGTCGTGGCGGCGCGCGATTTCGACAAGGACGCGATGGTCCTGGCGACGCGCATGGGCGAAGTGAAGAAGACGCCGCTCAAGGAGTTCGCTTCCGTGCGCCGCGCCGGACTGATCGCGATGGACTTCGAGCCAAACGACGTGCTGATCTCCGCCAAGCTGGCTCACAACGACGACGACGTCGTCTTCGTCACCTCCGACGGCCAGTCCGTCCGCTTCCCCGTCTCCGAGCTGCGCTCCGCCTCGCGCGCTAGCGGCGGTGTTCGCGGCGTCAAGCTCGCCAAGGGGGCGACGGCAGTCAGCATGGAGGTCGCGTCGGCCGGCGACGAACTGCTCATCATTAGCGAGAACGGTTTCGGTAAGCGCACGCTGATAGACGAGTACCCGCAGCACCACCGCGGTGGCATGGGCGTTCGCACATTCAAGGTGCTCGACAAGACTGGGCCCGTTGTCGCCGCGCGGATGGTGACCGGTACACAAGAACTGATAGTCATCTCTCGCGATGGCGTCGTGCTGCGTACGCGCACGGAAACTATCTCGGTCCAGGGCCGCTCGACGCAGGGCGTTGCCGTCATCGGCGTCGGGCCCGGCGACGCGGTCGGATCGCTCGCCGCTATCGATATGGAGAGTCTGCAGGCCGCGGCAACGGCCGAAGGGCCGGAGCCGGACGAGCCCGTCGAGCCCGGCACGAACCCCACGAACGGCACGCCCGTCACGGGCCAGACGCCAGCCGGGCAGACTGCCTCGCGCGGCAAGAAAGCGGCGCCTAAGTCGGAACCTGCCCCGGAGGCGAAGGCGGCGCGTAAGACGAACCCCGTCCGAGAAAAGAAGGCGCTGAGCAAGGCTGACGAGGCGCTGGAGAAGGCTGAACGCGCCAATGCCAAGGCGAAGGCTGCCAAGTCGAACGGCAAAGGGCCGGGCGGCAAGAGTCCGGACGAACCTAAGCCGAAGCGCCGCGGCAAGTAGCGTCCGGGCGTGGCGGGCTCACCTCACCTTCAGCCGAATCCCGAGACGAACATCCGCGACGCCCGCGTGGCCGACCTGCCGCGCATTGTGGAGCTGTTAGCCCAACTATCGATCAGCGCACCGCGTGAGCAGCCGGACGAACCGCTGCCGGACGCCTACGCCGCCGCGTTCGCCGATATCAGCGCCGACCCACGGCAGCGGCTGCTCGTCGTCGAGGCGGCAGGAGAGATCGTTGCCAGCGCTGCTCTGATCATCGTCCCCAACCTGTCGCATCAGGGCCGCCCGTACGCGCTGATCGAAAACATCGTCGTCGATGAGGCGCGACGCGGCGGGGGTGCCGGCGAGGCGCTCGTGCGCTATGCGATAGCCGAGGCGCGTGCCGCTTCCTGCTACAAGCTCTCGCTCACCAGCAACAAGCGCCGCCCGGACGCCCACCGCTTCTACGAACATCTCGGGTTCAACGCGACGCATGAGGGGTTCCGCGTCGAGCTCTAGTAAAGGTCGCTGACTAGCGACCGCGGCCTAACGCCCGGCGCGGCCGTTGAACGTGACTGTCCGATCCGGCCGTAGCCGGATCGTGATCGAGTCGCCGCCCGCCGTGCTCTCCGTGTAGGCCTTGCCCATCTCCTCGCCCAGATAGCGCGTCGCCAGCTCCAACCGGCGGTCGTCCGTCAGCGCTGCTTCGATCTGCGCCTTGCCGCTAACGGTCGCCGAGAAGTAGGGGAGTTCTCGGCTGTCGATGACGAGTGCGATCTCCGGGTTGCGCTCGATATTGCGGTGCTTCTGCGAGCCTTCGCCGGTGGACACCAGCAGGTCGCCGCCGTCGTAGAGGTACCAGACCGGCGCGGCGTGCGGCCGCCCTTTTCCGTCGACCGTTGCCAGCACAGCAATGTTCGCTTCCTTGAGAAACTCCTGCAGGTCCGTCTCGTCGCTCATCATCACTCCTTCGTCCAGATTGTGTCGTCGTGGCTGAAGTATACGCGCTGCGGCGACAGCGCCCGCAGCAGCGTCAGCGAACGCGCGTATGCCGCGTCGTCCCATTCGCCGCTCATCGGGTGCGCTGCGCCGGTCCACTCGGCGGCATCGTACGCGGCCTGCCCGGCAAGGACAGTGAGGCCGTTGTCCGTCTCTACCAGCATGCTCTGGTGGCCCGCCGTGTGGCCCGGCGTCGGAAACAGCCGCACGCCGCGAGCGATCTCGGTTTCGCCGTCGATCTGTACGTACGCAGCGCCGTCGAACTGCGCCCACTCGGCGATCGTATAGAGCGGTGCCCGCGACGTTTCGAGTTCCGCAGTCTGTACGTAGATTGGAGCGCCGGGGAAGAGGCTGTTTTCGCCGCAGTGGTCGAAGTGGAGGTGGCAGTTGACGACTCCGACCACGTCACCTACCGCTACGCCCGCGTTCGCCAGCGCATTCGCGAGTTCGATGCGCTCAGGGCTGTACAGCTTTTCGATGCCCGGATGGCCGCCGCCGACGCCGGTGTCGAAGAGAATCGCGCCGTCCGGGTGTCGTATCAGCGACGCTTGGATTGGGATCGGCGCTGGGCTTCGCGGATGCCAGTCCGGGGGCGTCACATGGCCTAGCGCCAGTGGCATGATGTCGATGCCGCCCACAGCCTAGTATCCCCGTTCGGGATCCGCCAGGTTCATCAGCCGTTCACCGGCCAGGTAGCGGCGCAGGTTGTCGCAGAAGATGCCGACGGCGCGCTGGTTGTAGATCTCCGTCCCGCCCGAGATGTGCGGGCTCATAATCACGTTCTCCATGCCCCACAGCTCGCTGTCTTCTGCCAACGGCTCCTGGTCGAAGACGTCCAGGCCGGCGCCGGCGATCTCTCCGTCCTTCAAAGCGCGGATCAGCGCTTCCTGGTCGACGACGGCCCCGCGCGCGATGTTGATCAGCACCGCGCTGGCCTTCATCTGCCGCAGCTCAGCCTCCCCGATCAGGCCGCGCGTCTCCTCTGTGAGCGGCACGGCGAGCACGACGAAGTCGCTCTCGGCCAGCAGCGCCGGCAGCTCGCCGGGCGGCAGCAGCGTGCCGATGTCGCTGTCGGCGCGCTCGGTCACGCTGCGGCGCGTCGCGAGCACGCGGCACCCGAACGCCTTCGACAGCCGCGCCACCTCTTCGCCGATGTGGCCGAGGCCGACGACGCCGACCGTCTTCCCGTAGAGCTCCTGCGGCATGTAGCGGACCCACTCGCCGCGGTCCTGCGCTCGGACGAAGCGATGCCCGCCCTTGCAGAACATCAGCATCGACAGCAGCACGTACTCGCCGATCGGCGTGGCATGGAGGCCGCTGGCGTTGGTCACCATCAGGTCGCTCTCGATCAGGCCGCTGCGCGCAGCGCGGTCCAGCCCGGCGCTGGTCAGTTGCAGCCAGCGTAACTGCGGCGCGGCCTCTGCGAGAGCCTGGGGATTCGGGTATAGCTCGATCAGGCCGGGTCCCCAAAACCCGAAGAGGACCTCCGCCGCCGACATCGCCTCCTCGAATTCCTTGCGGGCGGTCTGCGCCTCCAGTTCGCTGGGGTACTTCGACTGCCCCCGGAAGAGCCGGCGCGCATCCTGGCCGAGCACGACGATCTCGATGCGCGGGTTGATGTCCGCGATCTGCTGCACCAACTCCGGCTCCAGGGCGAAGCTGACAAGCACGCGCACCTTCTTCTCCGTCATCGCCTCGCGTCCTCCTCTTCGGTTACAGGCCGTCGGCGGCTAGAGGCCGTCGCTGAGCCGTTCGATCAGCCAGCGCGGCAGTGCGGCCTTCCGCATCGCCAACTGCGTTTCCTCGATATCATACTCAACCCGCGCGAACGTGACGCTGCGATCCTCGTCGTCGTAGAGCGCGTATCCGGCTCGCGGGTCGCCGTCGCGCGGCTGGCCCGCGCCGCCCGGGTTCAGGATCAGGCGCTGTTCGTCAAGCTGGACGCAGTCGCCGTCCTGCGCGCGCTCCAGGGTTGGCGGCGCGGCGGCGTCCTCCCGGCAGACGAACGCCAGGTGTGAGTGGCCAACGATGCTGTAGCGCGTCTCCTGCAGCGCGAACTGGGCCGCCGCCTGCGTCGTCGAGAGCAGGTACTCCCACTCCGGGTCGCGCAGGCTGCCGTGGACGAGCGTGAAGTCACCCTCCTGCACGACGAACGGCAGCTCCTCCAGGTAGGTGCGCGACCGTGGTGTGAGCTGTGTTGCTGTCCAGCGCGCGGCGGCTGCTGCGGCGTTGTTGAACTCCTCGACGCCCATCTTGCCGCAGGCGGCGAGGTCGTGGTTGCCGGCGACGGCGACGTGGTCGAACTCGCGCAGCAGCTCGACGCATTCGTTTGGCTGCGGCCCGTAGCCGACGGTGTCGCCCAGGCACCAGACCGCGTCGACCGGCCCTTGTTCGACTGCGTGACCGAGCACGGCGCGGAACGCGGAGAAGTTTGCGTGAACGTCGGCTACGATCGCGATTCGCATGGGGTGGGCAGCCTCCAGTCCGTGGATCTTAGCACGCAAGGCGCAGTCGGTACGCCTGCAAGACACCCGTTCGTCATACTCGCGTTATACTCGACGCGTGAAAGTTTCCGAACTGGGTGAATTCGGGCTGATCGAGCGCCTGCATCGCGTGCTCGACGTGCGGCCACGTGCCGCGCAGCCCGGCAGGCTGGCGATTGGCATCGGTGATGACGGCGCGGTGTGGGTGGACGGCGAAGGGCCGGTTCCTGGCACCGGCGCTCGTTCCGCGACCATTGCCACCACCGACACGCTCGTCGCCGGCGTCCACTTCCTCCCGGATGCCGCACCGTGGGCCGACGTTGGCTGGAAGGCGATCGCCGTCAACGTCAGCGATGTCGCCGCCATGGGCGGGACGCCGGAGTTCGCGCTGGTCACGCTCGGCCTGCCGGCGGACGCCGACTGCGAAGACATCGATCGGCTGTACACCGGCATCGCGGAGGCCTGCGGGGCCTACGACATGTCCATCGCCGGCGGCGACATCGTCCGCGCGGACCAGTTCTTCATCACGGTCGCGCTCTATGGGCGGGCAGACGTCGACGCGGACGACAGCCTGTTGGTGCTGCGCAGAGATGCCGCGGCCACGGGCGACATCGTCGCCGTCACCGGCTGCCTCGGCGGCTCCGCTGGCGGCCTACGCGCGCTTCAAGATACGAGTCCGGACTCGGACGCGAAACGCGCCCTCATCGCCCGCCACCTGCGGCCGCAGCCTCGCGCTGCAGTCGGCCCGGTCGCGGTTGCTGCCGGCCTGCGCTGCGCTATCGATGTCAGCGACGGCCTTTTGCAGGACATCGGTCACGTCTGCGAAGCTAGTGGACTCGGCGCAGTGATCCACCAGGCTGCCGTGCCAATCGAACCTGCGCTCATAGAACTCTACGGCCACGAAGAAGCGCTGCGGATGGCCGATTCAGGCGGCGAGGACTACGAGCTGCTGCTCATCGGCGGGCGCGATGCGCTGGATAGCCTGCGCGAGCAGATCGACGTGTCGCTCACGGAGATCGGCGAGATGGTCGCAGACGATGCCGGCCGGGTGCGATTGCTGGACGCCGCGGGCCGCGATCTCGTTGTCGGCGCGGCCGGGTTCGACCACCTGCGGGGAGCACGCTAGGTGCAGGTCGAGACCGAGACTCACGAAGAGACCCACGCGCTCGGCGTGCGCCTCGGCAATCTGCTGCGCCCCGGCGACGTGCTGCTGCTCCACGGCGAGCTGGGCAGCGGCAAGACGGTGCTGGCCCAAGGAATCGGACAGGGACTAGAGGTTGCCGAGCCCGTCACCAGCTCGTCCTACGTGCTGATGACGGAGTACGCGGGACGGCTGGACCTTTTTCACGCCGACTTGTTCCGGCTGGACGACCCCGCACAGGTCGCCGACCTGGCGTTGGAAGAGGTAGCCGCCGCCGGCGTTCTCATCGTCGAGTGGCCGGAGCGCGCCTGGGAGGAGCTGCCCTCCCGTCACCTGCTCGTGTCGATAGACGAGATCGGCCAGGGCCGCCGTCTCACACTCACGCCCCGCGGCGAGCGCTATGACGAGCTGCTGGCGGCGCTCGGGACGCCGCCGGTGGAATCCGGGGCCGGCCGTGACTGAGGGACTAGAACTATCAATTGACACGGCGTCGCAGCTTGCGTCTATCGCGCTTACGCGGGAGGGCACGCCTCTCGCGGAGCTTACGTGGCGGATCGACCGCGACCACTCCAAGCAGTTGCTGCCCGCCGTCGAGAGTCTCCTCGAGCGTCAGGGTGTCTCGCGGCACGACCTGACCGCGATCTTCGTATGCACCGGCCCCGGCGGTTACGCGGGCGTCCGGGTGGGCGTCAGCACGGCCAAGGGACTGGCCTTCGCGCTGGAGCGGCCTCTCGCGGGCGTTGGCCGGCTGGAGATCGAGGCCTACGCCCACGCTGGGGCGGGCGGGCCTGTCGTCGCAGTCCACGCCGCCGGCCGCGCCGAACTGGCCTGGGCGGCCTACGCCGCCGGCCCAAACTGGCACGAGATGTCCCCGCCGCAACTCGCCGGAGCCGCCGCGGTCGTCGCCGCGCTGCCGGAAGGCGCCCTCGTCACCGGCGACGTAAACGCCGAGCTCGCGGCCGTACTCTCCGAACGCGGCCATCGTATCGTGCGCGGCGCGGCGGCCGTGCGGCGGGCGTCGTTGCTCGGGGAGTTGGGCTGGGCGCGATTGCAGGCTGGGCGGCCGGATGACCCTAAGTCGCTGGTGCCCCTATACTTACGCGAGCCCGCCATTGGGCCGCAGTAGTTAATCGAGGTCTCACAGCATGGAACGAACGCTGATTCTGATCAAACCAGACGCGGTTCAGCGCGGGCTGGTTGGGGAAATCATCTCGCGTCTGGAGCGCCGCGGCCTCAAATTCGTGGCGTTGAAGCTGACGAAGGTAGACGATTCGCTGGCCCGCCGCCACTACGCGGAGCACGAAGGCAAGCCGTTCTTGGAGTCGCTCGTCGGCTTCATCACGTCCAGCCCGCTGATTGCCGCCGTCCTGACAGGGCCCAACGCGGTTGAAGCCGCCCGCACCATGATGGGAGCGACCGACCCGCAAAAGGCCGCGCCGGGGACAATCCGCGGCGACTTCGCAGTCTATGTCCAGCACAACCTGATCCACGGCTCGGACTCGCTCGAGTCCGCGAAGCGGGAGATCGCGCTCTTCTTCGACGAAGCGGAGATCGTGTCGTGGGAGCGCAGCACGGACGTCTGGCTCCACGAATAGGCCTGGCCGCCAGCCATTCCGTGATCATTCGCCCCGAGACGCCCGACGACATCGACGAGATCGACGCCGTCGTTGAGGCCGCCTTCGGCCAGCCTGACGAGGCCAAGCTGGTGCGGCTGCTGCGCGCGTCCGACGTCTTCGTGCCGGAGCTCAGCCTGGTGGCGGAGGAAGAGGGCGCGGTCGTTGGTCACGTCATGATCAGCTACGCCATGCTGGTGTCGGAAGAAGACGAGCGCCGCGTGCTGTCGCTGGCGCCGCTGGCCGTGCGGCCGGACCGCCAGCGGGACGGCATCGGCGGTGCGCTTACGCTGGCCGCGCTCTCAATCGCTGACGAACGTGGCGAGCCCCTAGTCATCGTGCTCGGCCACCCGGCGTACTATCCGCGCTTTGGTTTCGAGCGCGCCAGCCTCCACGGCATCTCGCCGCCGTCGCAAGCCTTGTTGGAGGAGGCCTTCATGGTGAAGCGGCTCTCTGCGTATGACCCATCGTACACCGGCCGCTTCGTCTACCCGCCCGCGTTCGACGAGACCTAGCAGCGCGACTACTGCACCCGCACGACTTCTTTCGCGTCGCTCCAGAGCTCTTCCAGGTTGTAGCGCGCTCGCAGCTCCGGCGAGAAGACGTGGACGATAATCGAGCCGTAATCGAGCAGTACCCATCCCGAGTCGGCCTCACCCTCCTGGTGGCGAGGCTTCACGCCTTCCTCGCGCAGCTCCTTGGTCAGGGTGGTGACGATCGCCCGCATCTGACGCGGGTTGGACGCGCTGGCGATCACGAAGAAGTCGGCGAAAGAGGCGACCTCGCTGATGTCCAGCAAAGCGATCTCCTCCGCCTGCCTGTCGGTGAGTAGGTCGACGATTCGGCGCGCGGTGTCTGGCGTTTCCGTTGCTACTGACTCCCGTCTCGATCCACGTCTGTCCGGCGTGCCCGCCAGTATATCATTCCTCGTTCCCCGAGACGGCAAAGCCCGTCTCGGGGCGTGTTTGCCGAGGACGGTGCAGAAATGCGAAGGCCCGCTCTGGCCGTTGCGTTACACTGAGTCGTTATGGCAAAACCACGCGTGGTTGTCGCAATGAGCGGCGGCGTCGAGTCCGCCGTTACTGCGGGTCTGCTCGTCCAGCAGGGCTATGACGTCGTCGGCCTGACGATGCGACTGTGGGCGCAGGAAGACCCGAACGCTCCGCGACTGCACCGGCGCTGCTGCCCGGCGGAAGACATGGACGATGCCCGTGCGGCGGCCGATCTGTTGGGCTTTCCGCACTACGTCTTGAACATGGAAGAGGCGTTCAGCACCCACGTCGTCGATTACTTCGTGAGCGAGTACGGTCGCGGCCGCACGCCGAACCCCTGTTTGCCCTGCAACGAGCACGTCAAGTTCCGCGCCCTGATGGCGCACGCAGAGGCGCTGGACGCGGCCTACCTGGCAACTGGCCACTACGCCCGTATCGAAGGCGAAAACGGCGCGTATCGCCTTCTCAGCGCTGCTGATGGCGAAAAGGACCAGTCGTACGTTCTGTACATGCTGGGACAGCGCGAGTTAGGCCGGTTGCTGTTCCCTCTGGGCGGCCTGCGCAAGGAGCGGGTACGGGAATTGGCCGTAGACATGGGCCTGCCGCTGGCCGAAAAGCCGGACAGCGTGGACATCTGCTTCCTGCCCACGGAGGACTACCGCGACTTTATCGCGGAGCGGGTGCCGCAGAGCCCGGGCCAAGTGATTGACGGCACCGGCAACGTCGTCGGCCGTCACGCGGGCGTCGCCGGCTTCACGATCGGCCAGCGCCGAGGGCTCGGTGTCGCCGTAGGAGAGAAGCGTTTCGTGACCGCCATCGACCCGCAGCTCAACGTCATTACGATCGGCGACGAGGACGACCTTCTCGCCGACACGCTTGTCGTGGAAGACGTGCGATGGGTGGCCGGAACGCCGCCTGCGGAGCCCTTCGCGGCGGACGTTCGCATCCGCTACCGCAGCGCGACCGGCCGCGCCCACGTGCAGGTAACTGAAGACGGGGCGCGCGTGCGATTCGAGCGGCCGCAGCGGGCGATCGCGGCCGGCCAGGCGGCCGTCTTCTATCGCGGCGACGACGTGCTGGGCGGAGGCATCATCGCCGCGGCTGGGTGACAGTCGCGCTGCGATTATTAGACAGGTGCACCCCGACCGCTTGACAGTTGATTGTCGAAGTGACTATGGTGCGCGGGCCGGCCGCGACACGGTCTGTTTACGCACAGCAAGCCGCGCGGAGCCATGTTCATAGCATTACGAATGGAGTCGAGATGGTCGAACAGGCAGTCGTACTAGCAGCAGGGGAGGGACGCCGCCTGCGTGCGCTGGCCAACGGCAGGCCCAAATGCCTCGTTCCGGTCGCCGGCCGGGCCCTTATCGACCGCGTGCTGCAATCGATCGCGGACGCGGGCATCCGGCAGGTGCTCGTCGTAGTCGGCTACCGCGGCGGGGAGATCGAACGCCACGTCGGTAGCGGCGTGGCGCATGGCCTGGACGTTCGTTACGCCGCCAATCCTGACTACGAACGCGGCAACGCCAGCTCGTTCCGCTGCGCCCTCCGCGCTGTCAGCGCCCGTCCGTTTCTGTTGACGATGGCCGACCACATTTGCGACCCGTCGCTCCTGCGGGCGTTCCTCGCGGGCTGCGACGAGCAGATCGCCGTCGCCGTCGACCGCTCTCGGATGGATGCAACGCGAGAAGAGGAAGCGACAAAGGTCTCGCTGCGGGACGGCCGCATTTTCGATATCGGCAAGGGGCTGCTGCGCTGGGACGGCGTCGACACCGGGTTCTCGTACTGGCCGTCGCAAGCGAGTGAACTCGTTGACGATTCGATGTGCGGCGGCGAGCTGGCGGCGCTGATGGCAGAGCTGGCGCAACGAGACCCGGGCGTGGCCGCGCGGGACGTCAGCGGGCATCTCTGGTTCGACGTCGATACTGTGGCTGACGTGGCGTCCGCGGAGCGGCTGCTGCAGGCCGCGGCAGGCGAATTCGCATTGTCGTTAGATTAGGGCGCTGGGTTAGGAGTCAGGACGGCCGATTGCCGAAACGTAGGTTGATGAGGTGGCCGCGACTGCGGGATGGGGCGTTCCGTGCGCGCACCTGCCGTGCGGGCATGTCCCATGATTTGGCGTCTCGTGGTATGATGCGCGGTACGGAGAGGTGGTGTCTATGAGCCTTGACAATACGCGCGATGTCGTTATTATCGTTGCCGGTTCGCTGACTGTAGCGGTTCTTCTTGCGGCGCTGATTTTCACGGTGGTGCTGGGGCTAGCCTCCAGGGCTCTGCTGAACACAGTCCGTTCGCTGTTGAAGGACGACGTTTCGCCGCTGCTGGAATCCGTCCGCCAGACGGTCCACACGGTGCGCGGCACAACCGCGTTCGTCGGCGAGACGGCTATCAGCCCCATCGTCCGCGTCTACGGCGCCGTCGCCGGCGCGCGGAGAGCGGTGGGCGTGATCACCGGCATCGTCGGCAGGCGCGACGACGACTAGGTGTAGGTGCAGACCTTTGGTCTGCACCTACTGTCGAGATCGCGGATCTGCCATCCGCGATCTCGCGGGTTTCCCGACAACACCAAGCACTGATTTGAGGAAAGGAGCCTGACATGGCGGATGACGAAGTAGTCGAAGATGAATTCGACGACGTTATTGAGGAGGACGGCGACCCGTTCGCGCCGGAAGAATCGGAGAGCGGTGGCCACGGCCCCGGCTTTATCCGAGGCGTGATCATCGGCCTGATCGCCGGCGCCGGCATGGGCGCGCTGTTGGGCGGCGACGCCGGGAAGCAGCTCCGCGACCGTATCGGCGAACAAACGACGCCTGTGCGCGGCTACGGCGAAGGCGGGGCGCCGGACGCTGCCGACACTGTGGCAGACGAAGCGCCAGTCGACGGCCTACGGGCGCTGGTGGCCAGCCTGCGCGAGCGAATCAGGGAGGCGAGGCGGCAGGCTTCGATTGCTTCGCGAGAGGCGGAAGAGCTGACGCACGCGCGCTACGCGGAGCTGACGCGCCTGAGCGGCCAGAGCGACCCCTAACGTACCTTGTGTCTGACCTGAGTGGCGGAGAGGGTGGGATTCGAACCCACGAGGGCTTGCACCCTACACGCTTTCCAGGCGTGCCTGTTCGGCCGCTCCAGCACCTCTCCGCGCTAGTGCCGCACTGTGTGCGGCTGGATGATCGCTCCAGTCGTTGTTCTTGCGATGGGAGCGGCCCCGCTCCAGAACCTCTCGGCAGGGGACGTATGGCCGCTCCGAGCCCGCACTAGAGCGGCTCTGCGTGAAACGCGTCCGGCGCGTTCCGGACGCCGAACGCTCTGTAGCTCGTGGCGGAGAGGGTGGGATTCGAACCCACGAGGGCTTGCACCCTACTGCTTTTCGAGAGCAGCACCTTCAACCACTCGGACACCTCTCCGAAGGACAATCAGCAGAGCGCCCCACTGGACGCTCCTGAGTATAACAGCGCGCGGATGCTTGGGCTACGTTGCGGTGGTGGCGCCGCTACGGCGCGGCGTGGGCGCCGACGTTGCCGTCCGCGTCGTCGTACAGGCGCTCCGCCCGGACGACGACCCGATCGTCGTACTGGCCGACGCTGGGGTCAAACGACCCGCCGCAGGTGATTAGCGTGATGATCTCGTTTGGTGTTCTGCCGACGATCTCCTGGATCGGCGCGTCGCTCGCCTTGTACTGGTCTCTGCGGAAAACGCCGTACTCGTACACCGTTCCGTCCTGTAGCCGGACCTCTATGACGTCTCCCGGCTCCAGGTCCTTCAGGTTCCAGAATACGGCCGCGCCGTAGTTGTAGTAGTCCACGTGGCCTGAAAACACGGCGTTGCTGCCGAACCCGGGCCGGGAGCTGAAGTCGTACCAGGCGACGTTGAGCGGGCCATCCGGCGTCTCCATGACGCCGTTGTCATCGACGCTCAGCACGACGATCGGCGCGTCGACGCCGAAGCGCGGAATCGCCAGTCCGGCTATCTGCGCCTCGCTCGGCGGCGGGGCCTCCGCCGTCGGAGTCGGCTGCGGCGTCAGTATGCGGTCAAGGCTCGTGTCAAAAGTGGTTGCCGTTTCCGGGCCAGCGTAGCCTTCATCTCCGGTCAGTTGGAAGACGAAGAGAACGGCCGCCGCTATCAACGACAGCACGCCCGCACCCATGACGATCAGGGAGAGCCGGTTCCAGTTTGCGCTATCTATCTTCATATTGATCTACTATTCTCCTACGTCCAGTATGTACTATATCGGCCATGAACGCACCGTACTCTAGATCACGCAATATTCGCTACGCTGTTCGGTGCTGCCACGCCATTCCACTTCGAATGTGCATATGCGTCTATACTGAGTTATCTTAGCAGCGGCCAAATGGGCGAGCAAGAGTGAAAACTATGCCACGTAACCGTCCCCAATCTGTCTGGCTGCCCCGGTTGATGGCCGCTGGTGCGCTGTTGGCGACTCTCAGCCTAGTCGCCGCCGTCGCCTGTGGCGATAGCGGTAATGGCGACGACGATAGCTTTACTGCGATTCGCGAGCAGGCGCCGCCGGATTCGATCGCGTTCGGCGCGCAGGAGGGCGAGGGCGTCCCGCCGAACGGCGGGACGTACGGCCTCTACCTCGTGCGGCCGGACGGCACGTTCTTGCGTTCGATCCAGATCGAGACCGCGCCAGTCTCGTCGCCCGTCTGGGCACCCACCGGCGACCGCATCGCCTACAACTTCGGCGCGGACGCGGCGCGGCTCACCGCCACGCTTCGTATCTACGACTTCGCTTCGCAGGCCGCGACGACGGTCAGCGACAGCGCCCTCACCAGCGACGTCGGCCCGGCGATGAGCTGGTCCGCGGACGGCGGCCGCCTCGCGTTCGCCGAGGAAGGCGGCCGGATCCGCATCTACGATGCCGACCGCGCAGTGCTGGAAGACGCCGGCGGCGCCACCGGTCTGACCCCCGCCTGGCGGCCCGGCGCAGACGAACTGGCGATCGCGCGCGTCAGCGGCAATGACTCCGGCAGCAGCCTGAGCGTCCTGGCCGCCGATGGCGACGACGAGCGAGAACTGTTGGAGCGCGAGGCCGCCGACGCCGCGCCCGTCTGGTCACCGGACGGCGAGTCGCTAGCGTTCCAGACGCTTCGTCCGGACGTGCCCGGTAGGTTTGTGCTCTCCGTGCTCCAGATCGATAACGGCTCGCTTACGGAGGTCGGCCCGGGGTCGGGCGCGGCGTGGTCACCGGACGGTGCATTCCTCACTTACTACACGCTCGTGTCGGACGCCTCACCGGACATCGATATCTTCGTCGCCCCCGCCGGCGGCGGCCCGCCGCGAGCGTTTGCCGGCCCCGCCACGCTGGACGTCGCGCCGAGCTGGTCGCCGGACGGCGGGCGTATCGTCTACCTGGCGCGGGCCGACCGCACGACGGCCTTCATCTGCTTGGTGGCGCTCGAGGGCGAGGACCGCGATTGCTTGGACCTGCCCGGCCTGCTGCCGTCTCAGCCTGCCTGGTCGCCGCACTAGGGGTTGTTTCTAGCTGGTCGCCGCGCACGAGAGAAGAGGCGCCGGGTTTTCCGGCGCCTCTTGACGTTGCGTATGCGTGCCTGGCCGCGGCTAGTTCAGCCCCAGCCAGCTCCAGAACACGCCTCCACTGGAGGCGCCTCCTCCGGAGCTCGATCCGGCCGGGAAGCCAGAGATCAGCCCGGAAGCCTTCTGCAGAATCAACAGCGAGTCGAACGGGTCGATATTGCCGTCGTCGTTGACGTCAGCCGCGGCCGGGAACGGCACGGTTGACAGGCCGATCACCTCGAACAGGACCCAGAGCGAGTCGATCGGGTTGATGACGCCGTCGCCGTTCACGTCGCCCAGCTCGGGCGTCCCGGGCAGCGGGCTTGTCGAGACGCCGAAGTTCCACGAGCTGGCCGTCGAGGTCAGCACCGTGATCTGGATGTCGCCCGCGGCGGGGCCGATCAGCAGGTTCCGCTTGGAGATGCAGGGGTCAGGCTGGGCCTTGGTCGCCGGGCCGTTGCAGTTCGGCACCAGCACGCCGCCCTTGAACACCGGCAGCGTCTGCGCCGTCGTTCCCTGCGGGATGATGGACGAATCGAGCGTGAAGACGATGATGAGCGGCAGTTGCGACGTGCCGGACGGCGCGCTGATGTTCACCTGCTGTCCGAACAGCGTGAAGCCGCTGGGGGCGGGCTGGATGATGACCTTCTCAAGGATAGTCACCACACCGCCGACGGGCAGCGTAACGCTCGTTTCGAGCGGGTCTTCGGGGATCGCGCCGTCGCCCTCCTTGTCGGTCGTCACCAGGCCGCCGGGCGGCACTTCCTCCGACTGCGAATCCGGCAGCGCCGGCGTGTTGGTCGGCGTCGACGTTGGCGTTTCGGTCGGCGTTGGCGTGTCCGTCGGCACGGGCGTGTTCGTGGCCGTCGGCGTGAAGGTGTTGGTCACCGTCGGGCAGACATCGGGGCAGGGCGTGTGCGTCGGCGTCGGCGACTCCAGCGGCGTGGCCGTCGGCGTCGGCGTCACCGTCGGCGCCGGCGCGTCGATGCAGTTGATGCGCAGCAAGTCCACGTACGGGAGTGTCGCGGTGTTATCGCCGAGGATGCCGTCACCGTCGCCGTCATAGACGTGTTCGCCCAGCGGGTCCATGACAATCAACTCGATTTCGGGCAGGACGTCCCCAGCGTTGACCGTGTCGTAGAACGCGGAACCCGTGAGCCGCTGGGTGAAGATTGGGGTGCCATCGATGGGGTTCTTCGCGTACCCCGTCAGGAGCACGGGGACTTGCTGCACGGCCGTGCAGTGGACCTGCATCCGGACGAGCGTGCCGACCCGGTTCGACGCCGGGAACGGCGGTTCGTCGTCGGTCTTGGCCACGTGCCGCCGTTCCAACGGCTGGGCGGGGGATACGGTTGTCATGTTTGTAAACGCCTCGCAGACGAAGCCCGCCACGGCATCTGGCCGCCAGACGATCTCGTCAAAGCAGGAGCGCTCCTGGTGCTTGAGTCCGTTGAAGAAGACCTCGGTTTGGAACCCGCCGTAGCCGTCCGGGATCGAGTTCGCCTCGATCAGGATCTCGAACTTGCCGGACTCCGGGTCCTCCTCGGTGAACGGCGCCGTACACTTCTGAGGCTTTTCCGCCGTATCGCACGTGATGATGCCCGGGCCGTATGCGGTGAGCGAAAGCTCCGGCGGCGGCACCTCGCAGTTGATCGTGAGCACGTCGGCGTGCGGGCTGTTGACGGCGGCCACCTCGATCGTGCCGTCGTCCTCGTCGAAGAAGGCCGCGCCGTGCAGGTTCGCGATCGATAGCCTCTTCAGCGTTACGGTCTGCGCGCCCGCCTGCGTGCAGTGCAGGTCGAGCTCGACGATGGTGCCCCTGTGCGTGCTGTTGGGGAACGTCGGCGCGGCGGCGCTGCGCGCCGTGTGGCGGATGAACTGGCCGAAGTTTTGGCCTGTGCACTCGTCGACGCTGGAGAGTTGCGGCCAGACGACCTCATCGTCGCAGTCCGGGCGCTGATTCCAGGCCAGGCCGCTGCTGAGCTGGACCTCTGTCTGGAAGCCGCCGTAGCCGTCCGGCGTCGGGATCGTGTTGACGTTGACCGCGACCGTGAACTCCCCCTGCTTGGTCTGGCCGGGGTAGTAGTCCGCTGTGCACGTCGCCGGCTTGGGCAGCGGCGTCGGCGTTGGCGTGCCGGCGCCGGTGTCTTCGACGCAGTCGAGTTCCGGCGCGTCCAGCGACATGATCGGGTTGGGCTGCGGCGTCGGCGTCGGCGTGTCGGTTGGCGTGTTCGTCGCCGTTGCCGTATTGGTAACTGTGGGCGTGTTCGAGGCCGTTGGCGTGGCGGTGGGGGTGTTGGTCGGTTCTGGCATCGGTGTGTGGGTGGGCAAGGTTCCGCCCGCCCCGCAGTTGACGATTATAAAACTGCCAGGAACGGCGATATTGCCCAGGGCTGCGTCCGCGTATGCGGCGCCGCTGGTACCGGCGGGCGGGTCATTGAACGACACCAAAGTGATCTTATGTGAGCTGTCGCCCGACGTGCAGTTGAATTCGAAGGTGAACAGGTCGCCCTTGTAGAAGCTCGGGGGCGGGCTGATAAGTCCGGATAGGCAGCCACGGCCAGTGGTCGTGGCCGTGGACTGAGAAACGTCTGCGGCGTTGCATTCAGGCCACACAGTGGTGGACTGCTTGAACGTCAGGCCGGTAGCGCCGAAATCCAGGAACGCTTGCGTGCCGACGTAACCGTTCGTTGTCGGAACGGCGTCGCCGGTCACGGTGACCGTGAAGGCGCCGTTGAGGGCGACATTGTTAGAGGCGACGCTCATGCTCATCGCCGCGCCGTCCACGGTGGACTGCGCAGTGTTGACCTGCTGGGCTACGATGAGAAGGACCGCCGCGACGGCTGCCATCAAGAGGAGTCCCGCAACCGCCATCCGTCCGGATTCCTGCTGCATTTGAGTTAGCATCTGCGGACCTTCCTTCTCTGCCCCACCCCAACTGTTGCCCGCATCGGCAGGGGAGCCGTGTCCGGCAGTTCCCTACATACGAGACGGCGGCCGGGCGCGTCAGCCACCCCCACCCGGTCTCTGCGGCGAACGCGTTGGCCCGGCGATTCCCTCGCCGGCCGGCCCGACAGTCTTACTATAGTCCTACTATCGGCATGCTGCATCGCGGGCCAATTACTCAGCCGATTCGTACCCGCAGCTTCCGGTTAGTTTACCATACGGATTATCGTATCCCTAGGGTGTTAAATCCCTTAGGCGTGGTCCTCAAAACCCTTAGAATCTAGAGGAATCCCCCTAGTTCCGTAGCTTGCGGGAACCGCTAGGCCTGCGCGGCAGCCTCCCCGGCGGGATCCGGGCGCGGGGCGGGCTCCCTACGCCATCTCAGCGGCAGATGAAGAGGTTCGCCTCTATTTGAAGGATCAGCAGCGCGTCGATCGGCCCGGTGCGGCCATCGCCGTTCAGGTCGTCGCTGAACGGAACGAAGTCGATGACGCCCGTCGTCAGCCAGAGCACCCAGAGGGCGTCCTGGCTGTTGACCAGGCCGTTGCCGTCGATATCGCCGCAGGGCCGCGGCCGAGGCGTAGCGGTTGCGGGATCGAGCGTCGGCGTCGCGGTCACGGCCGGCGTCGGCGTTGGCGTCGTAGTCGGGGTCGGCGTTGCCGTGGGCGTAGGGGTGGGCGTCAGCGTGGGGCCGCCGGGCGTAATCGTCGGCAGCGGGGTGGGCGTCGGCGGCTCGCCGCAGATGATCGTGATGTTCGTCAGCTTGGGGATAGTGTCAACTTGAGAGTCGTTGACAAAGATCGTAATCTGTGATCCGCTGGTTCCCTGAGACGTGTTCGGAGGAATGACGCCATCATACGGCAACTGCACGACATCGCTGATGGTGTCCGTGCTGGAGCAGGTCATGCTGATGTGCACGAAGTCCCCGGCGAATGTGCTGATCGGCTGCGGCGGAAGTAATCCTGAGAGGCAGCCGTGGCCCACGTTGTAGATTGGCTGACCTGGCCCCGCCAGGTTGTCGAACTCCGGCCGCTGGGCGGTTTGCCCTACACAGTCCGGCCACACGATCTCATCGGCAGCTAGGCCGGTTCTGTTGTACGTCAGGTGTTCGCCGTAGCGGACGAACGACTGCACGGCTACATACCCGCTGCTCGGGGCAGTGACGATCTTCACGGCCAGCGTGAACGTCTCGTCGAGCTCTAGCTGGCAGGTGCCCTCGCAGTCGCCGTCGGCCGCGATCACCGTGAGCGCCATCTCCGGGCCGCCGGACGTGGCGGACGTGGACGGCAGTTGGCCGCTGAGGAAGAGCGCGGCGGCGGCCAGCGCCACCACGGCAACGCCCGCGGCGGCGATGCGTCCGGCCCGTGGCCGCGATCGCGTGCTCATCTGGTGGCGGCTCCTGAATCGGCTGCTAGTCGAGTCATCCGAATTGCAGTATATCGCGTGCGTGCCGGTTGAGTCGTCATCCGCCGCTGACAGGAGAAGGGCTCGCTAGCGGCGGATGCAGTAAGGGCGTCCCGACCATGTCGGGACGCCCCCCTGTTTAGTGCTCGTTGTTGCGTCTACGTACCTTCCTGAGCGCCCGTTACGCGGGTGGCACGCAGAAATCGCTGCCGTTGCCGGCCACGATCTGGAGGATCAACGCGGCGTCGATCGAGTTGACGACTCGGTCGCCGTCGATATCTCCGATCAGATCGAGAAGGCTGTCCTGGTTGTTGTCCTTGAGCGGTAGCAACGCCTCGACGAGCCCGGCGTCGAACCACAGCACCCAGAGCGCGTCCAGCGTGCTGATTTCACCATCGCGGTTGACGTCGCCGCAGACAAAGTCCGGAACCGGCGTCGCTGTCGGCGGTACCGGCGTGTCCGTCGCCGGAGCCGGCGTGTCTGTCGGGCCAGGCGTGGCTGTCGGGCCGGATGTCGTCGGCGTGGCCTCGACAGGCGCCGTCGTTGGCGTTTCTGGCGGCGCGCCCGCACCGCAGGTGATGGAGAGGGTGCTCACCTTGGCGGGTATGACTTCGGCTCCGGCGGAGAAACCGGTGCCGCTGGTACCGGCGACAGGGTCGCCTGCCGGCAGCAGCGCTACGTCCGTCGTACTGGGGCCCGCGGAGCACGTGATTGATACCTCTGCGAAGCTGCCGGTGGCGGTGCTGAGCGGCAGCGGCGGAATCAGGCCAGTGAGGCAGCCGTGGTTGACGGTGGTCGGCCCGCCCGGCTGGTCGTGCAAGGCCACCGCGTCGGTGCAGTCCGGCCAGAGGATTTCGTCAGCAGCGGCCACCGCTGCGAGGTCGTAGGACAGGTCGCTGCCGAAGTCGATGAACGACTGGGCGCCGACGTAGCCGCCTGCCAGCCCCTCGATGATCTCGACCGTGAGCGTAAACTTCGCGCTGTTATCGAACGTGCAGTCTGCGGCGCAGCCTTCGGCCGTCAGCCGCATCTCCGGGCCGCTACTGGCGGCCGAGGTGGTCTGAATCTGGTCGGCGAGGAAGAATGCCGTCGCCACGAGGGCGAGCACAGCCGCCAGCCCGAAGCCCAGATATGTTCTCTTTAGTTGCATCGTGTAACCTCCTTGCATATCTCGCTTCGAGACGCGCTACTGTACGCGGCGGCCTGCGATTACGCGCAGGCCGAACGTGGAGAGCCCCGTCGCGCTGATCGCCAGCAGAGCTGCGATTACTGCCCACATGCCTGTTCCGAACCCGCTGTCGCCGGTGGCGCTGAATGTACCCGTGTCCGGCAGACCAGTCGGACCAGTCGGCCCGGGCGGTGGCGCCTCGCCACAGTTGACGATTACGGAGTCCGTCTTGGTCGGCACGTCTACTTGTGTATCGCCCTCATAGAAGGCGAACGCGGCGCCGCTGGTCCGGCCGGCGGATAGCGGCATCAGGCGCACGGCCGTGTGCGAGTAGGTGTCTGAGCACTCCAGGTCGATTTCAAGCAGCGTGCCCGTGTAGCTGCTCTCAGGGAGCGGCGGGAGCAGGCCCGTGAGGCCGCCATGGGTGATCTCGCCTGCCCCTACATCGCCTCTGATGATTACATCTTCGGATACTGCGTCGGGCCACAGGAACTCATCCGCCGGTTCCGGCCGCGCGACGTAAGTCAGGTCCAGGCCGTAGTCGATGAACGTTTGTACCAGAACGTAGCCCTCGATCGGCGCCGTGACGACGTCGACCGTGACCGTTATCTCGCCGCCCAGATCCACGTCACACTCGCCGCCGCTGCAATCGACGCCGGGGCCGGATACGCTGATGGCCATCTCCGGACCGATGCCGGCAGCGCTCGCGGTGGGTGCGGCGGTCTGGCCCCATGCCAGCACCAGCATCGCCATGAGCGGGATACCCAACAGCGCGGTGCTGCGTAGCCCTAATCGTTTCCGCACTTCCATGTTAGCTCCCTTCCTTCTACTCTTCCCTAAGTCTCGCGGCGTCCCTGGCCGGCGCACCCCTAAGCGGGGCCGCTTCGGCTGCGATCCGAAAGGTCGTGTGGCCCCCGCCACATCTTCCCCATAAGCACTGCCCCATGCCCAAACGTACCGGCGGAAGGGGCAGTAGCTGCGCCTAGCCTAGCGTATCCGGGGAGTTAATACTAGCCCCTCCGCGCAAGCCGGCCAGACGCTTCCACGTGGCTTCGGCATTATCATACTCGATTCGCGCAACTGCGCAAGGTGCGATTCTGGCTTACATGTCCGTGCTCTCATCTGTCGCACCAATGCGTCTCATTGATGACGGCCGGAGAGCCGCCCTCGATTGGCGGCTCTCCCCGGCGTTTCAGATAGATCTCCGGGTGTTAATTCACGCACGGCACCTGATACTGCGTGATGGCGCCCAGGATGTCAAGGAGAAGGTCGATTGCGCCGTCGTCGTTGATGTCGAAGGCCGGATCGTACGGCGGGGCTCCACTAGGAGCGTAGTGCTGAATGATGCCCAGGATGTCGTTCAGCAGGTCGACGATGCCGTCTCCGTTTGTATCGGCGCAGCCCATGAACAGGAGGGTTGATGACAGGACGCTTACTCCAGGGATCTGCCCGATGTCATCGGGGTCCGCCGGCGTGTTGATCAGGTACGAACCAGTCAGGTCCAGCGCGGTTCCCGGACCCATGATCGAGCCCGGATCGAGCGTCAGCTTCGCCAGGAGGCCGGTGCCTTGCACGCCGAAGGGAGGCACGTGGTCGATGGTAACGCAGTCCACGAAGACGTGGTTGGCCTCTATCGTCGGTGAAGGACAGGATGGGCTTCGGCCGGATCCGGCAAGCCACGTGGTGTACGGCACCCAGGTTACGGCCGTCGCCAGCGAATCGTCGAATGCGATGTCGACGCGGAAGCCGGAGGCGCCTCCGGGCTCCTTCACGCTGACGGCCCAGACATAGATGTCTCGGTCAATGCCATCCGGGGAGACGACGATAGAGGACGCGCGGACGGGACTTACGTCGGAGTAGCTCAACAAGATCTGCGTGGTCCCCGCACTTTCCGCGGGGTTGCTATCTTGAGCGATCCCCACTGTGGCGAAGACGAGCGCTCCAACCAGCAATCCGATCTTCGCGAATCCTCGCAATGGCTTTGTCAGTCGGTTCACGGCTTGTACCTCCTGCTTCCGAATGCGTTGCATACGGGAACTGGCTCCCCCCGAAGCTCTATGATTCTCCCCTGTGCATGATGCGCCGCCGCAAGAAGCCTGCCGCCAGTCCCGCTGCCGTGAGGCCGCCAAGGCCAACGAGGATCCAGAGTGTGACAGCGCCGTTTGCGTTCCCGTCGTCATCGGGGGCGCTGATGCTCGGTGTAGGTGTGCCGATTTCAGAAACGGCCGTGTCTGTCGCTGTCGGCGTGCCATCCGCCGCGGGAGTCGTCGGCGCCGGCGAGGCGCCCGCAGTCGGCGACTGCACGGTTGCCGGTTCGATTGTTGTCGTGGCGTTCGTTCCTGGCGTGTCTGTTGCGACCTGCGGCGAAGACGTAGCCGTGGGCGGTGCGTTTCCGGTCACGCGGACCAGGCCGCCGACGACGTCCAGTGGTACCGGGTCTCCCAGCGGACCCGAGAGTTGAGACGTCAGCAACAGCGGGCTGGAGCCCGCGCCCAGCGGCGTGAACGTCACGCTGGCAAGCGTGAGTTCGCCCTGCAGCCCCGGGATCGAATCGCTGGAAGACAGGCAGCCGAAGCGGACGCTGCCCGGCTCTACGCGCGGTGGCAGGCATTGGAACGGGCGGCTACTGGCTGCCAGCCCCGGGCCGGGCTCGAGGTGGTCCACAGCGACGACGGTCTCATCGAATTCGATGATGAACTCGAACGCGGCCATGCCGATCGATTCAACTTCGCGGTCCGGAACGGTATCGCGGTTGTCGTCGTAGAAGATCGCCCCGTGGTGGTCCAGGTCCTCCAGGACGATGAAGACGCCAAACGCACCGCTGTCCGCGTCGACGCTGGAGATGGCCGGCAGCAGCCGGACCGTTCCGTCTGCGGACTGCGCGCTGGTGGACTTAACTGCGATCGTCATAGCAATCAGCATAAGCGATGCCAGAAGCATCCAGATCAAGAGCGTGCGAGGCCGCGCGCGAGGCATCAGCGGGGCGGTCCGACCCAAACGTTTCCTCCCATCTACGAAAACGATGCGGACGTGGCGAATGTAACGCCCGTGCTCCTCTTTCTAGCATGTTCCGGCCCCTGTGCAATGCCATTTCCCGCAGTCATTGCTGCGGATCTTCAGCCCTACCCCCAATTCGGCGTAGGACTCAAGGCCCAAAGCATCTGTAATCTGCGAATAGATAAGGGCGGGGAAGCCGGAACTATGAGTCCGGTGCTCCCCCGCCCCATCTTGGTCACTCCGTGACCTGCTGTATTCGCTTCTTTCCCCGCAACCGCTCTAGCTGGCTACGGAAAGAACTTGATGATCTAAAACCCCCTTAGGCCTTCGGGTTCACCGGCGGCTGCGGCGGGTGCGGCACTGCGCATGTGCTTCCGAAGCGGCCAAAGACGAACTGCAGGTCGTTGATGTCGATGTCGGCATCTGACTGCGTTCCGGAGGGCTCCAGGTTCATGAAGTCCTTGTAGATCAGGCTACCCTTCTCAACGCCCCAACGGAACGAGATCGCCTGCGCGTCTAGCGCGTCGACCGAACAGTCGGGCTCCACGTCACCTTCGAGGTAGCGGAACGTAATGTCCGCGTCGTCGCAGGCGAAGATCGGGATCGCCTCACCTTGCTCGTCACCCAGGTCACAGTTCACGTTGTTGATCTGGACGACGTTACCGTTTTCCTGGTTGGGCTTCATCGGAGAGTAGATCTCCGGCTGCGGATAGACATCGACGGTGGCCAGCGAGGCCAGGTTGTCGATGCGGTCTACTTCAGCCGCCTTACCCACGGTGACACAACCAATGCGGGCAACGCCCTCAAGCTGCGGCTTGCTAGCCGAGTCTTGGATGATGCAGATCGCACCCGCGGCCTGCCAGTCGGCGCCCGTGGTCAGGTCAACACAGACCTTCTTGTTGTCGTAGAGAACCTCGAACTCAAAGGCCGCGAGTACCTGGAATCCGGTCACGCCCTTCGGGTCCGGGGAGACAACCGCCTGGCTCAGCTCTTCGCTGAGGCTACCGATGTTCGTGCCAGAGAGGCAGTCTACCGGCGGAACCTTTGAACCCTGTCGCGTCAGGAAGACGTTCTGCAGGGCCGGGATCTTGGACATTCGCGGCACCGGCGGCGGCGTGTTCGTCGGCGTCGATGTCGGAGTCGGCGTGAATGTCGGAGTCGGCGTTGCTGTGTTCGCGTTCGTGCAGTGTACGGTTACCGAACTGCCAGGAACGGCGATGTTGCCAGTTACAGCGTCAGCAAATGCCGCGCCGCTGGTACCGGCGTTCGGGCCGCCGAGCGTCTCCAGATCAATCTGGTGGCCCTGGGACTTGCCCGTTGTGCAGGTAAAGTCGAACTGGAACAGCGCACCCTTGATAACGCTGATTGGCGGACTGATCAGTCCGGTCAGACAACCACGGCCAACGGTTGTGGCCGTCAGTGTTCCAAGGTCTGCCGCGGCGCAGTCTCCCCATATGGTGGAGGAGCCCGTTGCCGTCAGACCAGTGGCGCCAAAGAACAGGAAGGCCTGCGCACCGACGTAACCGTTCGTAATCGGAACGGCGTCACCGCTGACGGTGACGCTAAAGGCGCTACCAATTGGGACACAAACGTCGCCCGGGGCCTTTGCGCCGGGGCAGGTCTGGCCGCCGGAGACGGCCATGCTCATGGCAGCGCCGTCTGTGGCTGCCTCTGCAGTGTCGGTGCTGTGGCCCATGCTGAACACCATGACCGCTAGCGCGATCGCCAGAAGCGGCAGGCTCAGCAAGCCCAGTACCTTAATTCGTTGTGTTCTATTCACGAAGTTGACCTCCTACCGAGAGTAGATAATATCTAGGTTACTCTGTGGTTTGCTTGTTCTGGTGTAGTACATCCCCTCCTTTCTCGGCCCTACACGGGGTAGGAGCCAAATACAGCGGTGTAACCAAATTGGCAACCAACCGGGCGGGGGTCGGTGATTGGCATGTAATACCGCTTGCGCGGCGGACTATGGCGGGGAACCTGTGGAATCTTCTTCCACCAGCTGATACTTGTATATCACGGTGTCCCAGCTTTGTCAAGCGTTCCGAGCGTACCTAATTTCGATCCTCTGCAGAACCGGTTGGAGCGACACCTGACGTATGGAGCGGTGCATTCCCGGCATCATGACAACGACAACGCGCGAGACTCGCGATCATAACAACAGCGAGCAGTCCTGCCCGTGGTGCTGAATGACCGGCAGGACGTCGAAGAGCAGGCTGACCGTGCCGTCACCGTCGATATCGTAGAGCACGTCGAATCCGGGATCTCCCGTTACCTCGCCGTGGTGTTGCACGACCGTCAGGATGTCGAAGAGCAGGTCGACCACGAGGTCGCCGGTAACGTCGAAGCAGGCCTTCAGGTCTGTTGTTTCGGAGGCGTCGTTGCCTACTGGGTTCTCATCCGGGTCCGAGGCAGACGCCGTGACGTTGTTCGTAATCGTTTGGTCCACCATCAGTGTTGGCGCGCGCACATCCAGCGTGATGATCACCTGGCTGCTTACGAGGACCTCGTCGATGGTGCACTCGACCGTATCGACCGGTACCGCGACGCAAACGGCTCCCGTCGCGCCGACAAAGGTGGCCGGACGGTTGAACTTGGCGAAGTTGAAGACGGTAGCCGTCGGCAACGTGTCCGTCACGACCACGTCCAGCGCGTCGCCGAGCCCGATGTTGTCGACCGTGATCGTGTAGCTGTAGTAGCCGAGTCGCAGCACCGGATCGGCCAAATCCACCTTGGTTACGACGAGGTCCGGCGGCGGCGCCACAACCGGCGTGTACGCGATAGCCGAGTTGTTGCCGGAGTGGACAAAGAGCTCGTTGTCGGCCGAAACGACCGCAGTGTTCTTCATCATCAGGCTCTGCGTCACCACCGGAGAGAGCATCACGATCTCGACGAATGCATCGCTGCCCGCCGGAATGTTCCCCAGGCTGCAGGTGACGACCCCGGCGACTGGCGCGCCGCAGCCGGGGCTTGCCGACACGAAGGCACCGTCCAACGGAAGCGTGTCCACAATGACGACGTTTTCTGCCTCTTGCGGACCGCTGTTTGCGGCCGTCAGCGTGTACGTGACGTTCTCGTTGCCGTTCACGAATGACGGATCGCCCACTTTGGTCAGATCCACGTCTGACCGTGGTGCGAGGACTACCGTCTCTTCGATATCCGTATTATTACCGGTGTTCGCAAAAGGCTCGTTGCTCGCGCTTACAGTGACCGTGTTCGAGACCAGCGTGTCCAATATGGGCGATGGCGCCGTCACGGTGATATCGATGACTACCTGGTCGGACGGGTTCATCGGGTTGGTGACCGTGCAGATCACGACGCCTAGATTCTCGCCGCAGTTGGCGCCCGCGGAGACCGCGGACACAAACGACGAACCGGGCGGTAACGCGTCGGACATCGTAACGTCCTCGGCCGTTTGCAGGCCCACGCTATCGATGGTGACGCGGTACGTGAAAGTGGCCGTCGCGTCGACGGGGTCCGTCAGGTCGACCTTCGTCACCTTGACGTCAGGCCGCTCGCTCGGCGGCGGCAGCGGCGTCGGGGTGTCGGTCGGCGTCGGCGAGACCGTCGGCGTGTGTGTAGCCGGAATCGGCGTCACCGTCGGTGTCGGCGTCGGGCCCAGGCAGTGGACGACGAGATCTGAAAGCTTCGGAATGACTGTTGTTGTCCCATCCTGGAACGCGGTGCCGCTGGTGCCCGCCAACGGGTCGTTTTCCGGCAGGAGCTGGACATTGGTGGTGGAAGAAGACGAGGAGCACGTGAATGATAGCTCCAAGATGGTGCCGATGAAGAAGCTCACCGGCTGCGGGGGGATTAGGCCCGTGAGTCCGCCGTGGGATACGACGTGCGGCGCGACTTGGGCCTTGAATACCACCGAAGGGTCTAGGTCTGGCCAGACCATCTCGTCGGCCGCGGCCTGGGAGTTGTAGGTGAGGTTGGTCGTGACGCAATCGGTGTCGAAGCGGTCGGCGCCATCGCCGCCGCCGTTGTCGATTGTGTCACTGCAGGTATTGAGACCGGCGCCGTCTTCGCTCGCGGCGGGATCGTAGATGCCGTAATCGATGAACGTCTGCACCGCAATGTACCCCGGCACTGGCGTATCGATGACATTAGCCGTCAGCGTGAAGGTGTCGCCTGCCGTGACGCAGTCGTCGTTCGGGTCATAGCCGCCCGGGCATGCTGTGCCGCCCGTAGTAACCGCCATAGAGATCTCCGGTCCGGTGCTGGCGGCCTCTGCGCGCTGCTCGCCGCCGCTATCCCAGACCAGGAAGACCGCGACGGCGATGAGCGCGATGATTGGCAGCACCAAGAGCCGTGTTGCCATCCTTGGACTAATGTTGCCGATCTTCATGTTGTAGCCTCCTCCGGAAAACCACTACATCTTCATAAACGTTTGCCGGTTGCGTATCATACCGGTGGCTGATCGAGTACTCCTGCTTCCAACTGCAAGATGACGGTCGCGTCGATGCTGTTGACTGTTCCGTTCTCATCCACGTCGGCGTTCTCCGCGCAGGCCACGTTGGCCAGCAGTCCGGCGTGATACTGCAACACCAATGTAGCATCGATGCTGTTCGTTTGGCCGTCGCAGTTCACGTCACCGCTAGCCGGACGGCTGGTGAGCGCGTCCGAACATGAGGCGGCCACGACGTCGTCGCCGGTCATCAACCCGAGTGACGACGCGGCCAGGGCAACGGTCGGGGGCGTACGCGCGACGCCGGCGGGCGTCGCGGGCCACAGCAAGTCGCCGGGGCCGGCGCCGATCGCAGCCAGCGTCGGCGATCCGGCCGTCAGTGAAAAGACAACGTGGTCTTCTGTGGCGCGATACGTTCCGTCGCCGCTCTCATGCAGGCAGAGGGCGTCAATGTCGTCTCCGGGCAGTAGGCCCAGCGCTCCGGCCGTAGCGTACGCCGCGGGTGGCGCGCCCGCCGACGTGACCAGCACATCTGCTGCCAAGACGCCGTACGCCGGGAGCGACGGGGACGCGCCGTCGAGCGAAAAGTACACGCTCCGCTCCGGGACGCCGTCGTGGTTGGCATCGACAACGTCCGCGTGCGGCTGCGTTAGCGCGTTGAGGTTGGGGCGAGCGCTGATCGACTCGACAAGGCCGAGCGGGAACGCGGCTGCGCAGGCGCCGATCGGTCCGTTGCCGTCCAGCGTGAGCTGGTTCGTTCCGTCGCCGGTGGACGAGAACACGTCCGATTCGGCCTCGGGCGAGAGCCCCGGCTCGGCCGGGGGGCAGGCGCGCTGCTCGGCGACCGCCGTGCCCGGCATTCCGTCTGCCGTGGGGCCGACCGAGAAGTAGCTGACGTTGGCGGCCAGGTCGTTACCGAACGACAGGGCGTCGATGTCGTCCCGCGGGGCGCCTTCTGCTCCGCAGCCGGTGAGCCCCAGGCCGGGGCAGGCGATGCGAACAAACGGGGCTTGGCCTGCGCCCGTCGTGGCTGCGAGCGGCGTCAGCGCTAGCACACTCGCGGGGGGTAGGCCGTCCGCGTTGCCGCGCTCGACGGAGTACGCGGGTAACAGCGGAGCGACTGCGATAGTGAGGCTATTGATGCACAGTTCGAGGTCGGTATGCGTGTTCGCCTCGTTTACCAGCGCGATGCAGTGTTCTGGCGTGCCTGCTGCTGGCGCTGGCCACTGGTACGTGAGACCGAGCGGCGGCCACGCCGCAAGGAAGGCCTGTTGGCCGGACGCTGCGGGCGTCAGGTGGATGGGCGTCTCGTTGTGGATCTGAAGCGGGCCGATTACGGTGCTCGGCAGTTCAAGATCGAGAGATAGCTCGAAGAAGCTGGACGCCGGAAACGGGATGCCGGGCTGCGTGCTGCGGATCTCGCCCGTCGAGTGGTAGGACGCGCCCTGGTCGGGCCGCTCCGTGACATCCACCAGACCGAGACGGCTTGCTCCTCGTAGCTCTAGGTTGACGATCGCTAGCTCCTGAACCAGGGTTCCGCCGTCGTCGCGCGGATCCGACCGCTCTACCTCAATCCATCCAGGGAGGATCGCCGTGTCGCCGCCCAGAAGGCTCGTCACTTCCGCGATCGCGACTACCGGTAGCGTGTCCGTTCCAGGTGGGTACGTAGGCATCCCGGCCCTCGTTAACTGCGTCGCATTCATCATCACCAAGCCGAAGAAGAGTAACGCGCCTGTCAGCCCTAATCCGACGAAACGCATCTTCTCCTCATTAACACGCAGCGCTTGCGCACGCAGCGCATATCTCCCGGCATGCGGGGCAAGCGGCTTGGAGGCGGGGATGTCCGGCTAGTATACGTCTCTCGCGCCCACGCTGGCAACCGGCAGACGCGGGAGGACGCCTATCGCGGGCCATCTGTGTCCTCTTGACGACGCGACGGCGCAGGCCTGAAGCGCGGCTGGAACGGTGCCGGCGTCACGCCCTGCCGTCTGCGCCACCACAGCAGTTGCGACCAGGCGAGCAGCACCGCGCCGCCCGCTAATCCAGCGATCGCGAGCGTGGTTGGCAGTACGTCGCCCGATGACCCGTCAGCCCCTCCCGTATCGGGGAGACCTGCGACCGGAGTCTTTAGGATAGGCCCACTGTCGCGGACCAGTGTTGGTGTTGAGGTTGGCACAGGCGCCTGGATGGGCGTGGCCGATCCCGTGGGTGATGCGGGCGTTGCGGTGCTGGGCGGCGCCCCGGGGGCCGGCGTGTCCGTCGGCGGGATGAATGCGGGCGTTGCGGTGCTGGGCGGCGCACCGGGGGCCGGCGTGTCCGTCGGCGGGATGGCGGGAACTGGTGTGGCGGTGTTTGCGGGTGCCGGCGTCGATGTGGGCGGCACAGCGGGCGTCCCGAATGTCGGTAGCGGGATCACCGTCGCCGTTGGTGGTGGCGGAGTCGTCGGTGTGGGCGTTGGAATCGCCGCTATCGCCGGTGTCCACGTCGGCTCGGCGGTCCACGTCGGTACTGGTGTCCAAGTCGGCTCCTGCGTCCACGTTGGCTGGGGCGTCCAGGTGTGCGTCGCTGTCGGCGAGGCGTCAGACGTTGGCACAGGCGTACCAGAGCCGTCAGGCGTCGCGGAGGGTTCTGGAGTCGTACTCGGTGCCGGCGTGTCTGTAGCTGTAAGAGCCGGCGTGGCTGTCGCCGTCGATGTTACCGTTGGGTCCGGCGTCGGCGAGCCGGCCCCGGCGCCTCCCGGCGTGGCAGTTGCCGTCGCTGTCGCTGCGGCCGTCGCTGTCGCTGGCGCAGTCGTTACCGTCGCGGTTGGTTGCGGCGAAGGTGATGCGGTCGGAGTGCTTGACGGCGTTTCGCCGGTCGGCCCAGGGGTCGCGGTAGCCTCGGGCGTGACGCTCGGCGTTGGGGTTTCCGTTGACTTGGATGGCGGATCCTGTATGCCCCACGGTTGCGCACAGGTGCTGCCCGTGCGGCCGTAGACTGTCTGCAGGTCGCTGATGTCGATGTCGCCGTCCGGCCGGATGGCTGGCTCGAGATCGTACCTCTCCTGATATAGGGTAGAGCCTTCGGAAACGCCGAAGCGTCCGGCTACCATTTGGTGATCGATGACGTTGACGGCGCAGTCGACGTTGATGTCGGACTCCAGCGCGCGAACGATGACCTTGGCGTCGCCGACGAACGAAACCGGAATGCCGTCCTCCAGCGCGCCGACGAGTCTGGTGTTCGCCGTGACGTCATCCAGAATCACTTCTATCCCGTTATTTGGCGCCGGCCGAATCGGAATCCTCGCCAGCGGTGTTACCGTGATCCTGGCGAAAGCGAACGTGCCGCTCGGGCCGGGGTCGACGCCGGTCGTCACGCAGCCGAAGCGCACCGCTCCCTCCGTCCTGTTCTCCAGACATGTCGCCGTTCGGTCTGTGCCTTCCAACTCCTGGAGGAACGGCGAGGCGTCGATATCGAGCGATACGGTGTTGTTGTCGTAGGCCACGTGCAGCTCAAAACCACCGAGGCCGGATCCCTCCGGAACGTTCTGCGCCCGTTCGTACAGCACAAGCGAGCCATTGCCCAAGAATAGGTTGGATTCCGCCGGCTCCTTGATCACACTGACGATATCCTGTTCCGATTGAACGCCCGCCGGCCCCGTGACGCCTGGATACGCGACTGACTTGTGGGCCGTAATCGCCACCGTCCGCAGCGTCGTGGTGAGCGAGCTGCTGTTGAGGCTCGGTATGCCTGGCGTTGCTGTTGGAGTCACCGTCGGTGTCGGGGTGGGCGTAGCGACAGGTGTCGGAGTCGCCGGCGGGATGACGATGACGACGCCGTCCTGCGTCACGATAGGTAGCTGGGCCGCGCCTGGGACGTCGACGATAATCGGGCCTGAGAGATGGAGCGGTGACAGTCCTTCGGCGAGGGCGAAGAATGTGGCCGTGGCGATCACGCCTGAACCGTTGGCGCCAGGCGGCGTGGTGCCGATGGTGTTGCAGGAGAACTCGACGTCGCTAACGCCTACGATGGG
The DNA here is from genome assembly GCA_029262675.1 of Chloroflexota bacterium. GTDB lineage: Bacteria > Chloroflexota > Dehalococcoidia > DSTF01 > RBG-16-68-14 > JADFKB01. The sequence continues at coordinate 192,138 of JAJCYW010000010.1, forward strand.
CGGCAAGCAGACGACGTTGCGTCCCGTACTGCCGAGAAAGGGGCCGACGACGAGCGACTGGGACAAGATCACAGACGGGCTGTAGCTGAGCATGAACTGGAACGCGCCGAGGTCGGCTACGTTATCGACAACAATGTCCGCCGTGACGATGGTACCGACTGGCGCGTTCTGGCTGACCGGATCTATGCGTATGGTGACTGGCCCAGCGGGCGTCGTTGACGTTGGCGTAGGTGTGAACGTCGCTGTCGGCGGCGGGATCGGCGTGTCGGTGGGGGTTGGGGTGATCGTCGGCGTTGGTGTCACCGTCGGCGTCGGGCAGATGCCGCCCGGGCACGGGGTTGGTGTCACCGTCGGCGTCGGGCTGAGCGTGGCAGTTGGCGAGAGCGTCGGCGTCGGCGTCGCCCCCTCGACGACCGTGATCTCGCCGACTCCGAGTGCCGCCGTCGGGTAGGCGAGTCCAGGGACGTCTGTGAAAATGACGTCCTCAAACGTCAGCAAGCTGATGCCGGCAGCCTCTCCCCGCAGCGTGATGAATGCTAACACGCCGGTGCCTGTTGGCCCCGCCGGTGTTGGTTCAATCGACACGCAGGTGTACTGGATGAAACCCGGCCCGGCGGTGGGCACTAGGCACGTGACGATGCGTGATGTGCTGGAGAGGAACGGCCCGGGTGATACGCTGGGCGCGGAAACGACGAGCGGATCATACCGAAGCGTGAACTGGAAGGCGCCCAGCTCCGGCGCGTTTGCCACAGCGACCTCAAGGATCGTTTCGCTGCTCAGATTCACAGTCTGGCTCTGCGGCTGCGGGCAGAGGATGAAGACGACCGCCGCGCCGCACGTGATCGGCGTTGGTGTAGCCGTGGGCGTTGACGTTGGCCCGCCAGGCGTCGGCGTTGAGGTCGGTGTCAATGTCGGGCATGTAGTCGTGCCCAAGACGGTCGCGGTGCCATTGTGCAGCGAGCGCGGGATCGGCGTGCCGAGCGTATCGGCGATGTCTGCGTTTGCCAGGATCAGCGTGCTCACGCCGCTGCAGGAGGTCGAGAGCGACACCGTGGCCAGGACGCCGCTGCCCGCCACGCCCGGCGCGCCGCTCATGATGCAGGCGTACTGCACCGTCGCCAGCGTCGGCGATACGACCGGGCCGACGCAGTTCACTGTGCCGCCGGTGCTCGCTAAGAACGGCCCCGTCGTCACGTTCGAGAAGCCGAGTAGTGTGGGATTATAGACGAGCGTGAAGTCGAAGGCTCCCAGGTCGCTCACGTCCTCGGCGCGAATGTCGACGGCTACGTCGGTACCGATCGAAACGCCCTGCGACGCCGGGTTGATCCGCACGGTCGCCGCTGACGGCGGCGCGGTCGGCGTCGATGTCGCTGTGGCGGCGGGCGTAGCCGTCGGGATCGGCGTTGGGCAAGTTGTGCTGCCGAGTACCGTCACGCTGCCGTTCTGCGTCGCGACGGGTATTGATACCGTTGACGTATCCCTCAGGTCGGATTGTGTCAGGGTGAGCGGCCCGTTGCCGCCGCAGAACGTGGCCAGCGTCAACGTGGCCAGGATGCCACTACCGCTGGGGCCGGAAGCGCCGGTCATGACGCATCCGAACGTTGCCGTTCCTAACACAACGTTAACGGTAGGGCCGGCGCAGTTGGCGCTACCGCCGGTGCTGGTCAGGAATGGGCCATCGATGAAGCTCAGGAAGCTGAACAGCGTCGGGTCGAATGCGACGGTGAACTCGTAGGCGCCGATGCTGGTGACGCTTTCGATGACGATGTCGACGGCGGCGTTGGCGCCTTCCGACACACCCTGCGAGGTGGGGTCGATGCGTACGACTGTGCTCGGCGTCGGTGCCGGCGGCGCTGGCGTTGCGGTCGCCATCGCGGTCGCGGTCGGTCCCGGCGTTGGACAGCCGGAACCGCCGCCGACGCCGACGCTGCCGTTGTGGTTGGCGGCCGGTATCGGCGCGCCCACGCCGTCCGCGATGGCGACGCCAGTCAAAGAGAGCAAGTCGTTGCCCGCGCACGACGTGCCGAACGTGACCGTCGCTAGCGTGCCGCTGCCGGTTGCCCCGGGCGCGCCAGTCATCACGCACCCGAACGTCGCTGCACCGGAGACGGCATTGACGGTCGGCCCGATGCAGAACACGGCTCCGCCGGTGCTGCCGATGAACGGGCCGTTGACGGCGCTGATGAAGCTCAGCAGCGCCGGGTCGTAATCCAGCGTGAACTCGAAGGCTCCCATATCGGCGACGGCATCGATGGCGATGTCGATCACGACGTCACTGCCCGCCGAGACGCCCTGCGTGTTGGGCGACACGCGAACGATCGTGCTCGGGCCCGGCGTCGGCGTAGCGGGCGGCGTTGGCGTTGGCACGGTAGCTGTCGGTGTCGGCGTCGGTGTGATGGTAGGCGTCGGCGCCGGATCGATGGTGAGCGAAGCACTATCATTAGAGATCACCGGGATCGACGTGCCCTCGATAGTGATGAGCAGCGTGTTCTCCAGAGACAGAGGAGTTACGCCCGTGGCCAGATCGAGCGCGCGCAGCGTCACGTCGGCGATGATGCCGGCGCCGTCCGGCCCCGGTGGAGCCGTACCCAGGGTGCTGCAGATGAGCTGGACGCGCCCGGGGTCGAACTCAGGCACGCAAACGACCGTGCGACCGGTGCTGCCCAAGAACGGAGCATGTATGGCGCTGACAGAAGTGAGCAGGGCGCTGTCGTAGACCAAGTCGAACTGGAACGCGCCGAAGTTCGATGCCCCGTCGACGCCGATTTGGAAGGTGACGTTGGCGCCGGAGAACGTTGTCTGAGAGACCGGCAAGATGCAGAACGAAGCGCCCGCCGAGGGCGCGCAGAGTTGCGGCACCGGCGTCGGCGTCGGGCCGGCAGGGGTATTGGTGGCCGTTGGCGTCGGAGTCGGCGTCGGCGTTGCAGCGCCGGGCGTCGGCGTCGGGGTGGGCGTCGGGCAGACGCCGCCGCCGGTGATCGTGACGCTGCCGCTCTGCGTGTTCGTGGGGATCGAGGCGCCTAGAGTCTCGCTCAAGTTGGCGATGTTCAGGTTCAGCGAACTGATGCCGGAGCAGGATGTGCCTAGCCGGACGGTGGCGAGCAGTCCGCTACCAGTCGGCCCATCCGGTGGCGGCGGCGCGAACGTCAGACAGCCGTAGCGGACCGTGCCCTCCCCGAGCAAGGGTGGAAGACAGGTGACGGCGCGGCCCGTGCTGCCCAAGAACGGCCCGTTGGTGACCGAGACGTAGGTCATGACGTTCGACTGAAACGCCAGCTCGAACTCGTACGCCGCCAGGCTCGCGACACCATCGACGTAAATATCGACGAAGACATCGCTGCCCGCCGTGACCGTCTGTGACGTTGGACTGACCCGCACGAGCGTGCTCGGTGTTGCAGTCGGCGTTGGCTGCTGCGCCTGGGCGTTTTCAGCGGGTGCGAGCGGCAAGAGGAGCGCCGCGGCGGCGCTGATGACGGCGACTGCGCTGAGCGAGAGCAGCCGTCTGACGTAACCTACGCCGGGGCGATTCGTCCACTGCGGACGAATACGGTTCATCCGCTTCGTTTACACAGGCGGAAACCGATGACGACGGGGCCGTAATCGCTGTGAGTCATCTACGCCTTCCATAATCCCAACGTCACAGCTCTGCGCGACGTAACGTTATGGCTTCAAGCGTCCATGCTCACGAGCCAGGGCAGTCCTACCTGACAAGGAGGAACCCACGAGTACTATACTGGCTATCGCTCTCTCTGGACATAACGTTTGGCGGCTGTGATGTTCGATAAGAGGTCAATTACAGTATGGGCCACAGGTGTTGTCCGCGTTCGACAAATATGTCAAAACGCTGTTAAACACGCCGGACAACGCCGGACTCGCGTCCTACAGCCCATTTGCGCCGTAGCTTCTCCCCTTCGTAGAATGGAGCACCGCTCTTTTGAGGGAAGCGCGACCGATAGGACAGTGTCCATGGTTCAAGAGACTATCCCGCTGGCCGGAACCGACATGGAGGCCGAACTGAAGGAGAACCTCCTCCTCGGCTCGGTGGAGGACGTGCTCAACTGGGCGCGCAGCTCCTCGCTGTGGCCTGTGATGTTCGGCCTCGCCTGCTGCGCGATCGAGATGATCGCCACGGCGACATCTCGCTACGATCTCTCGCGGTTCGGCGCGGAGATATTCCGCGCATCGCCGCGCCAGGCCGACCTAATGATCGTCGCCGGCACGGTCACGTGGAAGATGGCGCCTTCGGTGCGCCGTGTCTACTTGCAGATGGCGGAGCCGCGCTGGGTAATCGCGTTCGGCGGCTGCGCCACAATGGGCGGGCCGTTCGCGTTCGGCTACAGCACGCTCCCGGGCGTCAACCTGATCGCGCCGGTGGACGTCTACGTGCCGGGCTGCCCGCCGCGGCCGGAGTCGCTGCTGCAAGGGCTGATGCTGCTGCAGGACCGTATCAAGGAAGCAGGCATGTCGGGCAATCGCGTCCGGCCGATGCCGGACGGCGACTTCAGCCAATACCTGCCAGACGGCGATCCGGTGCGCATGGAACTGGAATCCCTGTTCCCGCCGTTCGCGCGGGCGGAAGACACCGCGAGTACGTCCGCCGGCTAATCGCTAATGGCCCGCCTCCATTCGCTCGGGTTGCTTAGACAACGCAATAGTTCCGCGTGTCCGCGCCGATACTTCCTGTGGACAAACTTCGTATGACGCAAAAGATAGCAGCATTCACGCTCCTTGCAGCACTACTCGCCGCCGCCTGTTCGAGCGGCGGTGGCGAGCCGTCACCCGCATCCGAAACGGACGGCAGCGGCGCGGCCGCGCCTGCGCCGTCGGCTGCCGCCGCTGTCGATCCTGCGGCAGAGCTTGCCGCCGCACCGGACGTCACGGACGGCAGCGACGAGAGGCTGGGTGCCGGCGGCAGCGCCTTGCTGGATGGACTCGCCGGCGACAGCATCGTCGGCCTGGAGCCTGATGCGCCGCTGGGCACCGGCGGCGCTGCGTTGCTAGGTGCGCTCAACCCGCTCCAACTGCTGGGCAGCGGTGGTATGGGCATCTCCTCAGCGGCGGACCCGGAGCTTGCGGCCCTCTTGCTCCAGCCCGCGGACGTTCCGCCGGCCTTAACCAGTATGGGCGAATTCAGCTTCTCGACGCCGAGCGAGTACGGCGAGATCAACATGGCGGCAACGATGTTTGCGGACGAACGTTTCGAGGCCGAAGGCATGGGCGAGATGGTCATATCGATGGCCATAGATCTTCCCGCGGCGGCGCTGGCTGACGTCGGTGAGTTGAGCGACCTGGCGGGCTTCAGCGACGCGGATCTCGCCGAACTGGAGGCCCTGTCTCAGGACTCTGGCGTAGACTTCGCGAAGTTCGAAATGCTGGACGCTTCCAGTCTGGGTGACGACGTATTCGGCATGCACATGGAGATCGATTTCAGCGGTCTCTTCAGTGCCTTCGGTGAGTTCACTGAAGATGAAGAGTTGCCGTCCGGATTCGCGATCGACATGTACGGCTTCCTGCGCGGCGAGACGATGCTGATGGTGATGACTATGCAGGCCGCCGGTGAGACGGCGGCTACTGATATTGCATCAACCGTGAACACCCTAGCCCTGGCGCAAGTGATGGCCGACCGCGCCGGGTCGTAGTCCCCTCATTATCTAGTACGTCCCCCACACTTTCCCAACGATGAGGCTCTTTTTGACCGGCCCGAACGCACGGCTGTCTGTGCTCGCGGCCGGGTTGTCGCCCAGCACCAGCCAGCCGCCGTCCGCCTCGCGGTCGATGCGCTTCAGCAGTAATCGGGCACCGTCGCGCGGGTCGCGGACGACGACGAGGTCGCCCGGCTTAGGCTCGCGGAACCAGTAGGCCAGACGATTGACGAAGACGCGTTGGCCGGCGCCGAACGTCGGCGTCATGCTTTCGCCTTCGACCTCGTAGCGGCCGAAGGGCAACAGCGCACCGAGGCGGCGCAGCACGGTTTCTTAGTTGTGGCCTAGGCCGGGTAGACTGACTCGCCGCCGACGGCCTGTCGCGACGGGCCGCGGGTGGTGGAGGCGCCCTTAGAAGCCCAGAAGGCCTCGGCGAACTCCTGGACGCCGGCCAGCAGGTCTTCGGCCGCCTTCATGTCCACCGTCTGGCGGACTTTGGAGCCCAGCTTGAGGATGTTCCAGACCTTGGTGTGCAGCTCCGGGTGGTCGCCGAGGTGCTCCGGCTTGAAGTAGTCGGCCCAGATGATGCGCACTTCCTGCTTGCACAGCTCGGCGTGCTCTTCCTTGACCGCGACGTAGCGCGCCATCGAGTTGGCGTAGTTGGCGAACGCCGCCGGGTCGGCGTCGGGGCCGGGGCGCTCCAGGTCGGCGATAAGCTGGTGCATCCGGACGACGGTCTGCGCCGAGATTTGCGCCATGTGCGGGTCATAGATGCCGCAGGGGATGTCGCAGTGGGCGCTGACTGTGTCGGGCGGGCTGACCCGGTCGATGAAGCGGAGCGTCGAGCGTAACAGAGCGTTCATGAGGTTCCTCCATACAAGACTAGGGGTTGAGCGATTCTATCGCAGTTTAGCAAAGACGGTTTCTACTGTAAATAGTGTGTCGAGCCGTGGAACGAGAAGAAACGAGTGCGGCCTAGCGCCGCGCGCGAGCGCTGCCGAGGGCGTACGACTTGCGACGGCTCCGGTTGCCGCGGCCGTTTACGGGCGCAGGGGCTTCCTTCTTCACCGCCTCGCCGTCCGGATTGATCCGTGGCAGCTTGCGGCCAAGACCGCGCTCGATCTCGTGCCACTTCGGCAGGTCGGCCGGGCCCAGCAGCGTAATGGCGCGTCCGGAGCGTCCCATCCGCCCTGTCCGCCCGACGCGGTGCGTGAACAGTTCGTGTGTCTCCGGCAACTCGTAGTTGATCACGCGCTCGATGTGGAGCACGTCCAGGCCGCGCGCCGCGACGTTGGTCGCGACGAGGATCGGCATGCGGCCCCCGCGGAACGCGTTCAGCACGCGGTCTCGTTGCTGCTGATTGAGGTTGCCCTGCAACTCGCCGACGTCGTAGCCCATCCGGAGGAGCTTTGAGGCAAGATTGCGGACGCCGTATTTCGTCCGTCCGAAGACCAGCGTCGTGCCTTCCGTCGGCTCGTCGAGCAGCTTGCGCAGCACCTCGAACTTGCTGCCCCCCCAGATCTCGTAGACCACGTGGTCGATGTCGGGCCCTTCTCCTATCTCTGGTTCAAGCTCGACAACGGCCGGGTTCTTCAGGTACTTGCTGGAGACTCGATGCACCCAGTCGGGCGTCGTGGCTGAGAAGAGTGCTGTCTGGCGGTCCGTCGCCGTGCGCGAGAGGATCCTCTCGACATCGGGCGCGAATCCTCGATCGAGCATCTGGTCCGCTTCGTCAAGCACGAGGAAGCGAATCTTGTCGAGCTTGAGCGACCCGCGGTTCAGGTGGTCCAGGATCCGGCCCGGCGTGCCGATGATGACCTGTGCTCCGCCGCGGATGGCGTCCTGTTGGGGTCCAATAGCCCGGCCGCCGAATACAATCGTCGTATGGACGTTGGTGCCCTTCGTGAGCTGCGATAGCACGCCGCCAACTTGTTGTGCCAGCTCCCGTGTGGGGCAGAGGATCAGCGCCTGCACGGTGCGTGCGTCCGCATCGATCCGCTCGATCAGCGGGAGGGCGAACGCGAGCGTCTTGCCGGAGCCGGTGTAGGCCTGTCCGATGACATCGCGGCCTTCTAGCAGATGGGGGATTGTTTCGGCCTGGATCGGGGTTGGTGTGTGGATGTCCATTGCGTCCAGCGCCTGCTTGGAGGAAGGCCGGATCGCGAACTCATTGAACTGCGTCAAACTAGCGCCTTTCGTCTACCGTTCTCGTCTCGACGACCGGCACGAAGCTTGACAGATGTAAAGCAATGGGGAATCTAGGCGGGCCAATAGTCGTGTACGAATTAATTATGTCACTAGGATAGCAGATGCGCCGCTGGAATCAAAGCGCTCTGTGACCCCGCAACATCAACTAGTGGCAACTCAGGAGCCGTCCCAAGTCACGTCGCCGCAGAGGTCCGCCGGATGATCCCGCGATGCGAAATCGGCATACTCCTGCTTGCTCTCGGCGATACTCCCGTCGTCCCCGTGGCCGGGGTGGATGGCGGTACCGTCCGGCAGCTCGAACAGGCGCGACCTGATGGACGCAATCTCCTGCTGCAACTCCTCCGGCCGGTTCGTCCGTCCGGGGCCGCCAGGGAACAGCGTATCGCCGCTGATCAGGTGGCTGCCGACGAGGAGGCAGATGCTGCCTGGTGTGTGGCCGGGCGTGAAGATCGCCTCGACGGAGAGGCCGCCGACCGCGATGCTCTCGCCATCGCCTATCGTCTCGTCGACGACGCCGGCGTACGGCTCGCGGTCGGCTTCGTGGCAGACGACCGGCGCGCCGGTCGCCGCCTTCAGCGCCTCGATGCTGGCCCAGTGGTCCGAATGGCGGTGGGTCATCACGATGCGCGTGATGCGACCGTCGCCCAGCGACTCTATCACGCGCTCGCCGTCCGCGGGCGCGTCGACGAGCAGCGTTTCGCCGGAAGCCGTGTCCTGGATCAGATAACTATTGTTCGCCATCGGGCCCAGCGGCCCGACCTTGACCAGCCGCAACCCTTCCTCTTCGTGTACTTCCATGAGCCTACCTCCAAGCGTTCGATTCAGGCGTGGCGAGATGAGGATACCAGAGCGCCGATCCGCGCTGCCAGGGCAGCCATAGCTGCCCGCTCTGTCTATGGCAGACGCAGCTTCCCCCGGCCGTCGACGTGGAGGAGGCCGTCGTTCTCCAGCGCCACGATCAGTTCCGCAAACAGCGAGCGGCCCAGGTTGCCGTCGTCGATCTTCTGCCGCAGCGACGCCGCGCTGACCGTGCCGCGTGCGGGCAAGTCGCGCAGCGCCTGGACGATACGGCCTCGATAGAACCGCCGCGAGCCCTTGAACGGCGGCTGCGCGCGATACGCGCGACGCGTTTCCGCAACGCGTGGCTTGCCCTGCTTCGACTCGAATCGCGGGCGGGCGCGGCACCAGTCCGCGATTGGACAGACGCCGCAGAGCGGTTCGCGTGCCTTGCATACACGCGCGCCCAGGTCCATCATCGCCTGATTCCAGCGGCCTGGCGCGCGGCGCGAAATCAGGTGGTCGGCGGCGGACTGGAGCGCTCGGTCCGTCAGGCGCGAATCGTCCGCGCCGCCGAGCAAGCGCAGCAGCACACGGCGGACGTTGACGTCGATGGCGGCGGCCGGCTCTCCGAAGGCAAACGATGTGATGATCGCCGCCGTGAAGGGTCCGATCCCCTCGATCTCGACGAGCTCTGCGGCGCGGCGCGGGAATCCGCCCAAGCCGACGATGCGCTTCGCGGCGCGGTGCAGTCGCAGGCCGCGCAGGTTGTAGCCCAGGCCCTCCCACGCGCGCAGCACCGTCCCCGTGCGCGCCCGCGCGAGCGATTCCACGGTCGGAAAGGTGGTCGTAAACTGACCGAACTTGAGGAGGACGCGCGAGATCTGCGTCTGTTGCGCCATCACGGCCGCGACCATAACGAAATAGGCGTTCCCAGATGACCGCCAGGGCGCGCGCAGACCGTTGCGCCGGTGCCAGGCCAGCAGCGACCGCCGGATCGGTGGGAGATCGGCTTTGGCTGGCAGACGAAGCGTAGCCGGTGGTTTCGCCATCGCCCGGCCATGATCGGGCATCGTCGCGCGTATGGCAACCAGTGGACACGGTTCGCGCGCTGTTGGTACCATCGCGGCGACTTTCGATCAACGTGCCAGCCCGGCGATGAGGCTGCTCGCTCTGCGCCGGCCGGCCCTCTGGGAGCCGGCCTACCCTGTGAAGGAAGAGGAATGGAACAAGTCACGCCCCATGTCTACAGCTTGCACGTGCAGATCGATTGGTTTCCGCAGCCTTACCCGCCCAATGTGCATCTGATCGTCGATGGCGACGAGGGCACGCTGATAGACGCGGGATTCCCGGACGGCCAATCGATCGACGGGCGGCTGGAGATGCTGAAAGAGTTTCCCGGACTGAACCTGCGCTACATCGTGATCACGCACCACCACTTCGATCACTCAGCGGGCGCGGCGAAGCTGCGCGAAGCGACCGGCGCTAAGATCGTCATGCACGAGCTGGAGGAGCCGGTGCTCCAGAAATCGGCGACGGAGGAGATGCCGTCCGACATGGAGGTCCCCGCAGACCGCAAGGAGTGGCACGAAATGGCGCTGACGTGGCGCAAGGAAGCCGCCGCGGCCGGCGCGGACGTGCTGGTGAAGGACGGCGACGTGGTCTCGATAGGCGGGCTAGCGCTGCGGATGGTACATTCGCCAGGACACACAGTTGGCCATCTCTCTCCGCTTCTAGAGCAGGGCGGGGACTTGGGCAGCGTCCTCTTCGCCGGAGACAACGTGCTCGGCATGGGGACGACGGTCGTGCCGACGCCGCCGCACGGCGACATGGTGCAGTACATCGCTTCGCTGAAGAAGATGCAGTCGCTGAACGCTGATCTCATGTGCTGCGGCCACGGCCCGGTAGTGAAGGAACCGAACCGCAAGCTGCAGGAGCTGATCGACCACAGGCGGCAGCGAGAGGAACAGATCGTGTCGCTGGTCGCGGACGGGAAGGGCACTGTCAAGTCGCTCGTCGCCGCGATCTACCCGGAGCTGGACAAGCGCATCATCGGCATGGCGACGAGCCAGGTGCAGTCGCACCTCTACAAGCTGGAGCAGGAGGGCCGTGTGCGGACGGACGGCGAAGGCCCCGATACCAAAGTCTCGGTGGCGTAGGCGATGACGAGCCGGTACCGGTATCAGTTGATCATCCCCACGGCGATTGTCGTGTTGGTCATCGCCGCCGGCGCGTAAAGAAGAAGCTGGCGCGCTCCGCGTCGCGGCGAACGTAACGGAGCTTCGCTAACAACGCCGCCCGCTATACTGTGGGCACGATGGCCGAGATCGACCCCCAGCTAGTGCCCGTGCTGCCGCGTACGGCCGCGGCAACCGCCGCCGGCCACCTGACGCTGGGCGGCTGCGACGCCGTCGATCTGGCGGCCGAGTTCGGCACGCCGCTCTACGTGTTCGACGACGAGGAGATCCGCGCCACCTGCCGCGCCTATCGTCAGGCGTTCGCGTCTCGCTACGAGAATAGCGAAGTGGTCTACGCCTCAAAGGCGTACCTGGGCCGCTGGCTGGCGGCGCTCATGGACGAAGAGGGGATGGGCCTGGACGTCGTCTCGGGCGGCGAGCTGGCGGTGGCGCACAGCGTCGGCTTCCCGCTGGAGCGGGTGCTGTTCCACGGCAACAACAAGTCGGAACAGGAGCTGCGCGAGGCCGTCGAGGCGGACATCGGCCGCATCGTGATCGATAACTTCCTCGAGCTGTCGACGCTGGAGCGCGTCGCAGCCGAAGCAGGCCGGACGCAGCGAGTGCTCGTGCGCGTATCGCCCAACGTCGACGCCCATACGCATGTGAAGACGACCACGGGCGTGCGCGACACCAAGTTTGGCTTCGCGATAGACGGCGGTGACGCGGAAGAGGCGGTGCGGCTGGCCATGAACAGCCCCCACCTGGAGCTGATGGGCCTGCACTGCCACCTAGGGTCACCGATCTACGACGTGGAGCCGTATGTGCTCGCCAACGAGGTGATGATCGCCTTCGCCAAGGAGATGAGCGACCGGCACGGCCTGGAGCTGCGCGAGTACAGCCCCGGCGGAGGCTTCGCGATGCAGTACGTCCGCGACCGGCCAGCGCCGGCCCCGGACGACTACGCGGAGGCCGTCGTCGGCTCGCTGCGCAAGGCACTCGACAGCGAAGGGCTGCCGGAGCCTCGCCTGACGGTGGAACCGGGGCGATCGATCATCGCCCGGGCCGGCGTCGCCCTCTACACGGTCGGCGCGCGCAAGGCGATGCCGGGCGTGCGCACCTACGTCTCCGTCGACGGCGGGATGGCCGATAACATCCGTCCGGCGATGTACGACGCCGCTTACGAAGCGATCGCCGCGAACCGCCTCGGCGACGCGCCGAAAGAAACCGTAACGATCGCCGGCAAGTACTGCGAATCCGGCGATGTGCTGGTGCGTGACGTGGAGCTGCCGCGGCTCGCTGCCGGCGATCTGTTGGCGCTGCCCGGCTCTGGCGCCTACTGCCTCTCGATGGCCAGCAACTACAACCACGCGCCGCGCCCGGCGGTCGTGCTCGTGCGCGACGGCGAGGCGACACTCGTCCGCCGCCGCGAGACGTACGCGGACATGATGCGCACGGACGTATGGGAAGACTGAGCCCCGATACAGCAGGAATAGAGCGGCCAGCGTGACGTGGGAAATCGTTGGGCAGGAGCGCGCGCTGGCGGCGCTGCGGCGCGCGGTCGCCGACGAGGCGCGGCTGTCCCACGCCTATCTCTTCGCCGGCCCGGAACGCGTCGGCAAGGCGACGGCGGCCCGCCGCTTCGCGCAGGCTATGAACTGCGAGGCGGCCGTCGAGGATGATGTTGAGCGGCCCTGCGGCGAGTGCCGCACCTGCCGCCTGATTGAGGAAGGCAAGCACGCCGACGTCGAAGTCGTGTCGGTCGGTGGCCTCTGCGACGAGAGCGAGCACGGCGACCACAGCGCGGACAACTCGCGGGACATCCGCATCTGCCAGGTCCGCAGGCTGGGTCACGTCGTCAGCCGCGCGCCGTACGAAGGGCGCTACCGAGTGATCGTCATCGACCCGGCGGACGCGATGACGAAGGACGCTGCCAACGCGTTCTTGAAGACGCTCGAGGAGCCGGCGGCGTCAGTCGTGCTAGTTCTGGTCACGAGCCGCGAGGCTGCGCTGGCGGAGACCGTGCGATCGCGCTGCCGCCGCATCGAGTTCGCGGGCGTCCCGCGCGCCGAGATAGAGTCGGCGCTCGTCGAACGCTGGCAGGCCGAACCGGCTGTCGCGGCACGCCTTGCCCGGCTCGCCGAGGGCCGCCTCGGTTGGGCGGTATCGGCTGTAACTGATGACAGCGTGCTGGCCGCCCGCGAGGAGGCCTTCGATGAAATCGAAACGCTGCTGGCCGGCGGCGACGAAGAGCGCTTCGCGTACGCCGCTGCGCTGGGCAGGCGCTACCCGCGCGAATCGGCGGCCGTCCAGGCCAACCTGTCCCACTGGAGCGCCTGGTGGCGCGAAGTCCTCCTGGCGGCCGGCGGGCAGCCAGAGCTGGCCGCCGAGACAGAGCGGCTGGACAGGCTGCGGTCGTACGCGCAACAATACGGAGTCGCCGGCGCGCTGCGCGCGCTCCACGCCGTGGAGGACGCCCGCCGGCACCTGGATGAGCACGCCAGCCCGACGCTGGCGCTCGAGGTGATGCTGTTGGAGCTGCCTCGGGTGGCGGCGCGCCGGGCTGGCTAACGCGAAAGGAGGAGCGCGATTCCCCTTCGTAAGAGGGGTCGAGTCGCGCGGGGCGATATGGTTGCACCACAGCGGGTGCCGGCTGGCATCCGGTTCAAAGAAGCGGGCAAGGTCTACTACTTCGACGCCGGCGAGTTCGACCTGCAGGTCGGCACGTTCGTCGTCGTCGATACGTCGCACGGCCAGGAGGTGGGCCGCGTCGTCGTTGCGCCGGACCAGGTCGTCGCAAGCGAAATCAAGGAGTCCTTGAAGCCGATCAGAAGACTGGCGGAGCCGGAGGACCTGGAACGCGCAAAGGAGTTGAAAAAAAGGGCCGAAGGACAGCTAGAACAGGTGAAACTCAGCGTGGCGGAGGACGGTGCCGCCATTCGCGTCGTGGCCTGCGAGTACAGCCTGGACGGCACGGAGATGACGTGCTACTTCACGGCCGAGGATCGCTCTGACTATCGGTCGGTCTCGCGGACGCTCTCCAAAGAGCTAGACGTGAAGGTACACATGCTTCAGATCGGAGAGCGCGATAGGGCCAAGATCATCGACGGCATCGGCCGCTGCGGCGAGCGGCTTTGCTGCAGTTCCTGGATGACGGCGTTTCCCACCGTGTCCATCAAGCAGGCTAAGGAGCAGGACCTCCCGCTAAACCCCTCCAAGCTCTCCGGCGCCTGCGGCCGGCTACTCTGCTGCCTGACGTATGAGTACGACCAGTACCGCAAGATCAAAGGCGGCATCCCGAAGGCGGGCGCGCGGATCTCGACGCCGTCCGGTAACGCTCGCGTGCTCAAGATCAACGTGCCTAAGGAGACGATCACGCTCTTGGTGGAAGGCGAGCCGGAATCCGTCGACATGTCGCTGACGGACTTCCGCCTGATGTACGGCACAGCGCTGCGGCCCAAGGAACTGACCCAGAAGTTCGAAAAGGAACTGATGGAGAAGGACGTGGCGGAAAACGGTCCCGCGCCCGATGCTCCAGAGAGTCCGGCCCAGCGGCCGCCGGGTGCGCCCCAGCGTTCGCGGGGCGGGCAACAGCGTTCGCGGGGCGGGCAACAGCGCTCGCGCGGCGGGCAACAGCGCTCTCCGGAAAGCGGCGGGCCGGATGAACAAAGCCGCGACGATGCACCGCCGCCGGGCAGCCGCGCGGCGCAGAAGAGCGGTCAGGGTGGCCCGGCCGGCCAGAGTGGCCAAGCCGGTCAGGCCGGACAGCAGTCTGAGGACGGCACGCCGCGCCGGCGCCGGCGCAGACGTGGCGGCAGGCGGCGGGGCGGCGGCGGTGGTGGTGGTGGCACAGGTGGCGGCGCGCAGCAGTCGTAACGACTTCGTCCAGCAGTTGACAACGATACGCAGACGCGTATACTAGGAGCCCCGAGGTGGCGTTTCTGGGTCTGCCACCCCCCGCCGTGTGCCTCTTGGAGAGAGTGGCGTGAACCGTCTAAGGCTACATCTGGCGATCATGTTCGTACTTGCGGCGGCCGCGCTGATCGTCGTGGGCGTGCTGACGGACGCCGAACCGATTGCAGCCGACAATCCGGTACCCTGCCCAACTATTGTGCCCGTTGCAACGGCGACGCCGGACGGCGGCCCAACCTACACGGCCACGCTGACGCACACGCCGTGCTTTGAAAAACCAGACACGCCCACGCCCACCGGCCCTCTGCCCGACCTCGTCGCACTCGGGATGAGTATTACGTTAGAGACCGGAGGCGACTGTGACTTCACTCCCAAACTGGGCGTCCGCGTCCACTTCTCGAACTCCGGAGCCGCGGATGCAGGAACATTTTCTGTCCATGTCAACGGCGTCCAACAGATTGTCGGCGCAGGCTTGCTGCAGGGCCAGTCAGGCACCCTCTGGTTCAATGGCTACATCTCTGGCAAGAACACCTTGTTCGTCGACTCCTTTACTCAGGTCGCGGAGAGCAACGAGCTGAACAACGAACTGTCTCAGACGCCCGCGGTTCCAACGCTACCCCCTACCTGCACTCCAGCTTCGACGCCAACCATCACACTGACGCCTCCACCGGCCGTTGGCGGTGTTTCCTCGCTCGCGCCTGTGAACGGACAGTCTGCCGCGGTGGCCGGATCGTCAGAAGCCGACACCGGATTCCTATGGTTTGCGGCGATGGCGGGCATCATCGCTCTGGCCTGCGGCGTGTGGTACGCTCGGAGACGGCTGAGGTAGCTGCCTGCTGCTCTAGCCTCGCGTTGCCTCCGGTCTGAAGATTCGAGCTTCTGCATGCCGACCGTATCGTTTCCAGAAGGCTTTGAGTGGGGGTGCGCCACCGCGTCCTACCAGATCGAGGGCGCCTGGGACGAGGACGGTAAAGGCGAATCGATCTGGGATCGCTTTGTACACACGCCTGGCCGCGTCCCGAACGGCGACACCGGCGACGTAGCTTGCGACCACTACCACCGCTACAAGGACGACGTCGCGCTGATGACGGAGCTGGGCCTCCACGCCTATCGCTTCAGCATCTCCTGGCCGCGCTGCTATCCGGATGGCACGGGCAAGCTCAACCGCCGCGGCATCGACTTCTACGGCAAGCTGGTCGATGAGCTGCTAGAGGCGGGCATCACGCCGCTGCCGACGCTCTATCACTGGGATCTGCCGCAGGCGCTGCAGGACAAGGGCGGCTGGGCCGACCGCGACACGGCGAAGCGATTCGAGGAGTATGCGTTCAACATCGTTGACCGACTCGGCGACCGTGTGAAGCGCTGGCTGATCTTCAACGAGCCGCTGGGCTTCATCATCGCCGGCTACTTGGCCGGCCAGCACGCCCCCGGCATTCGCGACTCGTCGATGGCGATGCGGGCGACGCACATCGCCAACCTGGCGCAGAGCATGGCCGCGCGCGCCGTTCGCCAGACGGGGCACGTCGAGGCGCTGGGCAGCGCCTACAGCATGGGCGGCATCTACCCCGCGACGGCCAGCGCGGAGGACAAGGCCGCGGCGGAGCGGCGCTTCCGGTTCGAGAACCTGTGGTTCCTCGAGACTATCCAGAACGGCCGCTACCCGGAGGCCTTCGCCGGCGGCAACGACCTCAACCGCCTCGGCGTGGAGCCCGGCGACATGGATCTGCTAAAGGAGCCGCTGGATTTCATCGGCATCAACCTCTACGGCCGCACGACTGTCGCCAACGACCCGCAGGACCCCAACCTCCGCGCCCGCGAGGTGCGGCTGCCGGACGCCGAGCGCACCGGGATGGACACGCACATCTGGCCGGAGGCGATCCACGACGTGATCGTCCGCATCTGGAATGACTACGGCCTGCCGATCTACATCACGGAGAACGGCACCTCGTTCCCGGATACCGTCGCTGACGATGGCACAGTGGACGACCCGAAACGCCTCGACTACCTCCAGCGCTACCTGGCCCAAGTGGCGAAGGCAATCGATGCCGGCGCGGACGTCCGCGGCTACTACCTCTGGACGCTGATGGACAACTTCGAGTGGGCGCACGGCTTCAGCCAGCGCTTCGGCATCACGCACGTCGACTTCGAGACGCAGAAGCGCACGATCAAGCAGAGCGGCCGCTGGTATCGGGACGTGATTACGGAGAACGGATTTGCGTACTAGGAACCGCCCGGGCCGTCTGTAACCGGAGCGTAACTCCTGTAATCGTCCTGTAAGTCCTCCTGGCTAAGATAGTTCAAGTGGCCACTTGAAACCATCTCAACAATAGAAGGAGGCATGATGAATAAGGCATTCAAATTGGCGGTACCGATCGTTGTAGGTCTAGCCCTGTTGGCGGTCCTGCCCGTGGTGGGCGCATCCGCAGCCGGAGCTGGGGGTGTCACCGGCCCCGCGTTCTACGTAGACGGCGAACTGTACCGCACGGTCGGTACGCCGACTGACCTTTCCAATACCGGGGCTCCGGACCGCACCTTCGACGTCATCTACGGCTTCGGTGGCGTGCAGACCAACGTCGCTGAGGCGGCACCCGGAGACCGCGATTACAACGGCGGTCGCTGGCGGGTTCACGGCATCTCGTTCAGCGACTACGCTGGCGCGCTCGCCGACGCAAGCGTTGACATGAACGACAATGACGTACTGGACAGCGCCGAGGAAGTGGAGGCCGCCATCACGGGGGGCTATGCCACAGACCAGGGCGTGGTTGCGTCGTTCGTCTGTCCCGTCATCCACATCCCGTAGAGTTTTCAACTCTGAGATCCTGAATTAGCGGCAAGAGGCCGGAGCAGCGCTCCGGCCTCTTGCGTTTGGCACACGGATGTCCTGGTGCAGCCTCGGCGACGGCCTCCTACGCCACCGCCGCGACGGCGGAGCGGATCTGCTCGACGTGGACGGCTTCGTGCTCCAGCGCGATGTCGACAAGCTGGCGGATGCTGAGGCGGCCGCGCTCTTCGTGACGCCCCGTGCGCGCCCAGTTCCAGTGAACCAAGTCGGCCAGCATGAACACGGTCTTGGAGCGTTGCACGGAGAACTCGTTGACCAGATCGCTGAGCAGTGCGTTATCCGGCTTCCGCTTCTCGAACTCCTCGAACTGGTCCCACGAAGGCAGGAGCGGCTGCTCCAAGTTGATGATCATGAAGAGGCGTTCGTGCAGCGAATGGGCGTTGTCACAGAGGTGGGCGACAGTCTGTTTTACCGACCATTCGTCCTCCGACCGGCGCTTGGAAGCGGCGTCGTCAGCGAGTCCGCCGACCTCACGCTTCAGTTGCTGCGTGATGCCGTTCAGCGCTTCCACCAGGTCTTGGTGGCCACTGCTGCCCGGCTCGCTGCGAGGGTAGGTGAACGCTCCCATTAGCTTCCGCTCCGTATCTGTCTTAGCTACACGATGTCAACGGTAGCACCGGCCGAAACAGGGTGTCAAACGCCCGCCAGCAAACGTGAGACTTCCGCGCTATGCGGCGGCCTCTGTATCACTGACTTCCGGGTACACGGCGGGCAACTCGTTGCGTTGGTGGAGGCGTTCTAAGGCCGCGACGACTTTCGGGTTGAACTGCTTGCCAGAGTACGCCGCGATCTCTGCGACAGCTTCATCGACGGAGCGGCCGGCGCGGTACGGGCGGTCGTGCGTGATCGCGTCGAGCGCATCGGCGGCAGCGACGATCGTCGCCGCTTCTGGTATCGCATCACCGGCGATGCCCTCCGGGTAGCCGCCGCCGTCCCAGCGTTCGTGGTGGTGGAGCGCGACGGTTGCGGCCAGGCCGAAGCCGGAGTGGTCTTCGAGGAAGTCCGCGCCCCAGATAGTGTGATGCTTCATGATCTTCCACTGGTTCGCTTCCAGGTTGGCGGGGCTGGCGAGAATGGCATCCGGCACCCAAATCTTGCCGATGTCGTGCAGCACGGAGGCCAGGCCCAGGGCGGTCGCATCTGCCTCAGCGTAGCCGAGTTCGCGCGCCAGCGCTTCCGTTAGGTCGCGCACGCCCTGCAGATGAAGGCCGGTAGTACGGTCGTGAGCCTCGGCGGCGGCGGCCAGCAGCAGGACTGTTTCCTCATGGGCTTGGCTGAGGTTGGCCGACGAGGCCTGGAGGGCCACCACCACGGTTTCCATGCGCATGATGGCGGTCACCTGCGTAGCGATGGCGCTAAGAAACTGCGCGTCTGCGGGCGCGAAGGCGGCCTCTTGTTTACTGGCGACGCCGAGCGAGCCGAGCACGTGATCCTGCCATATCAACGGCGCAACAAGGACCGACCTTAGCCCTGCCGCTCGCAGAATCTCGCGTTGCGGCGGCAAGAGAAGTTCGTCATTCCACGGGTCGTTCAGGATCACCGGGCGGGGCGAACGCTCGAATAGCAGACGTATTGGGTGCGGCTCCGTGCCGTCATCGCGTTGCTCGCGGTTCCAGGCGTCAATCAGGCCATTCGGCCCCTGAGCGAACGTGTTCTGCGCTAGAGGCGTTCCGGGCGTAGGCGCAAACATCGAGAAGTCGACTGCGTCGTAGCCGGCGCCGACGGACAGTTGATGGGAGACCAGCCGCAGTTTGTCGTTGAGATCGCCTGGGGATGTGAGGAGGGGCACGAGTGCGCCCACCATCTCCGCCGCCCGGTCGCTGCCTAGCGGTCCTCTCCTGGCCAACTGCCCGGGCTCGACGGGTCGCTGGCGCTTCGCGGCGTACATGGCGCTGTCAGAGAGATGGATGAGGTCGGCGATGGTCTCCGCCTCTTCGGGGAACACGGCGAGACCCCAGCTAGCGACGACCTGTATCTTGGCGTCTGTCTCCGGGTCTGACAAGGGAGCGTCGAGGAGTTCTGCCGTCACGGCATCCCGGTAGCGTTCCGCCTCTGATCGGTCCGCGCCGGGCAAGATTACGACGAACTCATCGCCGCCATAACGGCCGACGATCGCCTTATCGCGTGAGAGAACGTTGGCCACGATGACCAGCGCTTTATCACCGATCTGATGGCCGCAGGTGTCGTTGATCGCCTTGAGGCCGTCCAGATCGAGCATTGCGACTACGACAGGGGACTGGCCGGCTGACGAACACTGTACGCGCAACTCCTCGATGATGGCCCCGTGATTGAGTACGCCTGTTAGCGTGTCATGGCGGGCGCGTGCCCGCTCGGCCTCTAACGCAGCCTCCAGCGCGTTCTCCGCTTGCTTGCGCAAGCTGATGTCTCTAAGGGTACCCTCCACGCCTATCCGGCCGCCGTCGGCATCGTAGCGGGCGTGCGCACTGATGGATATGTCGAGGACGCGCCCGTCGCCCGCCTTGAGACGAATCTCGAAGTCGCTCATCTCTCCGTGCTCCAAGATGGCGTTGACGACCTCTGCTCGTTGCTCGGGATCCTCGTAGATTTCCAATACGGAGGTACCGATCAGTGCGTCTCTGGTGTAACCGAAATGTTCCACGGATGGGCTGATCTCGACGATGATGCCGCCGGTATCCGTCTGGAAGAAGATATCCTGGACGTTCTCGAATATGTTGCGGTATTTCGCCTCGCTCTCACGCAGCGCCTTCTCCGCCTGCTTGCGCTCTCCGATCTCCTTGTCTAGCTCATCACGGGAGGCTGTGATTAACGCCAGGTTGGTGGTCATGCGATTGAAGGCGGCGGCCAATCCGCCGATCTCGTCGCTTGAGTCGACGTCGATGACGTAGGATAGGTCGCCCCTGCCAACGTGCTCGACTCCAGTTGCCAGCTTGCCGAGGGGTTTGCTGATTCCCCGGCCAATGATGATCGCTGCGCCGCCGCCGCCAAGGCTGGCGATGAGCAGAGCCAGCAGCGCCCATTGCGCGAAGTCAACGGATCGCTCTGCGTCCGCCTTCGCTTCTGCGAGCTCCGCTTGCGCCACCGCACGAATTTCGTCAGCGAAAAGGACATCGAGATCTGTTTGTAATTGGACAAGGTTAGCTATGGCCAGTTCCTCGGCCTCGTCCAGATCGACTATCTCCTGCGCGAGCGCGAGGCAGTCAACGCAGACGCTGTGCAGGCCGTCTGCCCACTGCCGCTCCTGAGATGAAAGGCCCAGACTCTCGTACATCGTGAGGAAGCGTTCAAATTCCTCCCTTTCTTCTTGCGCACGCTGCGCATACTGCGTGTCGTGGGTACGGAGATAATCCGCAAGCTCTCTCGCGACGCCGTTGGCGCTGATTTCCATCTCGTGTATGGCGTGAAGCTTCGAATTGGAATCGGGATCGCTGGGATCGATAGGGGACTGGGTCCGTTCGCTCAGGAATACCGCCGTCTGTTCCAGGTTCTGTCGGAACAGTCCCGTCTTCTCGAATTGCAGGTCAGCCAGGACGATCAGGTCGCGGGCCAGCGACGAGAACTCTGTGAAACCTTCGTCGATCCGGGCTGAAAGGCTCAGTTCCGCTACATTTTCGTCCTGTAGTGTCAGGTCCTCATACTGCTGCTGAAAATGCGCGAAGTCTGCTGCGTTGTCCTCGATGCGCGCTAGGTAAGCTGGATCGCGATCGTGGTGATACGCTATCACGGCGAAGCCCGTGTCGCTGATATTGGTCTCCATTTCAAAGGCCGCGGCACTCTCGGGCTCCTCGATCTCCGTGATCTCCTTAAGGTTCGCATCTATCGTGCGGGTGCTGAGTTCGATAACGATACCGCCGGCGAGCAGAAGAAGCAGAAGGACGCCGAAGCCGAGCCACAGCTTCTGGCTGACGGTCAGTCCTGGCCGATGCGGCTGGGCGTCCGCCAGCGCTCCGCGGTTCCGGCTAACCGTCGAGTGTGCTGGGATGTGTTCAGAATCGTTTCGCACGCTGCTGCCCTGTGTCTCCGTCCTTTCAACGACGGAGCGCGCCCGTTGGGAGATTGGTGGGCGCCTCAATGAAGCATCGGTAGCAGCCGTGCCCGAGGAGATACCAATGGGTTTGTCTATTTGGACTGCGGGAGAGTTTGGCGGCCTAGCGTCGTTTCTTGGGCTTGAGCGGCCGTCGCTCCAGGCCATCGAGCAGGTGGACGACCATCCGGCGCGCCGCGACATCGACCTCCTGGACGACGCTATCGATGGCGGGTATCAGCAGCTCGCTCTCGGCGTCGCGGACGACGTAGACGTCGTTCGCGCCGGTCTCCAGAACGGAGCGGACCGTGCCGAGGTCGTTGCCGTCCGTATCGGCGACGGCCATGCCGACGATCTGAAATCGGTAGTATTCGCCCGGCTCCAGCTCCGGCAGTGTGACATCGGGCACCTCCAGCAGCAGGCCGCCGAATCGCGCGGCGGCGTTGCGGTCGCCGATGCCTTCCAGCTCCACCAGCAGCGCACCGCGGTGCCCGCGCGCCGCGGCGACGGTGTGTGCGACACCGTCCGCCCAAAGCGTCGCGCCCGGCTCGAAGCGCTCCGGGAATTCCGTGAGCGGCTCTACGGAGAGTTCGCCGCGAATGCCGTGGGGTCCACGCACGTAGCCGACGGCGATGAAGCCATCGCGCGGTTCCGTCTCGGGAGGCTTGGGTGGTGTGCTCCCTCGCTCCACGGTGGGGGGTCTTAGTCGCCGATGTCGAGGCTGGCGCGCACGCCGCGCTGGACAGCGGAGACCTTGAGCAGATCGCGCATGGCGTTGGCGATGCGGCCGCCCCTGCCGATCACCTTGCCCATGTCGTCGTCCGCGACGAAGAGGTGGAGAATGGTGCGGCCATCGACCTCTTCCTCTTCGACCTCGACCGCATCCGGGTCGTCGACGATGTTGATGGCGATAAACTCGATTAGCTCTTTCACGCTTCCGCCTTGTCTGCTTCGGCAGTGGCTTCTGCCTCAGCCGGAGCGTCGACCTTCGCGGCAGGCGCTGCTGCTTCAGCCGGAGCCTTGGCCTCCGCGGCAGGCGCTGCTGCTTCAGCCGGTGCCTTGGCCTCCGCGGCAGGAGCTTCAGCGGGGGCTTCTGCTTCAGCCGGAGCCTTGGCCTCCGCGGCCGGAGCGGCGGCGGCTTCCGCTTCGGCGGAGGCCTTCGACTTGGCCTTCTCCTTGGCGGCGTCCTTCGCGCGCTGCTCGCCGAGCGCGATGCGCGTGGCCAGCTTTGGCGGAAGCTCCGCGAGCCCCTGGATCTTCAGGATCTTGGCGACGCGATCGGACGGCATAGCGCCCTGAGCCAGCCAGTGCTTGGCGCGCTCGTCGTCGATCTTGATAGTGGACGGGTTGTCCATGGGGTGGTAGTAGCCGAGAGATTCCACGAACGCGCCGTCGCGCGGCGCGTGCGAGTCGGCGACGACGATGCGGTACATCGGCTGCTTCTTCTTTCCTACTCTCCTGAGTCTGATCCGTAGCATCTAGTCCTCCGTTAGCGCTTGAGCAAGTTCATCAGGCTGGGCCCCTTGCCCGCGGCCACAGCCTGCGCCAGTTTCTTCGCCTCTTTCCACTGGTTGAGGAGACGATTGACTTCCTGAGGAGTGGTACCGCTACCCTGGGCGATCCGCTTGCGGCGGCTTCCGTTGATGACCTCCGGGTGTCGGCGTTCCTCTGGCGTCATTGAGTATACCACTGCCTCGGCCTTATTCCAGAACGTATCGTCCACCTGGTCCAAGTTGAGCTGGCTTTTTACGCCTGAGAGGCCGGGGATCATGTCGACGAGCTGGCTGACGGGCCCCAGCTTCTTCATCTGCTGGATCTGGATAATGAAGTCATTCAAGTCCAGCGTCTGGTTCCGCAGCTTCTGCTCCAGCCGCTCCACATCCGCCTCGCCGATCGTCTCGGACGCCTTCTCCACCAGGCTGAGGATGTCGCCCATGCCGAGGATGCGGGAGGCGAAACGGTCGGGGATGAAGGGCTCCAGGGCGTCGGCCTTCTCTCCGACGCCGATGAACTTGATCGGCAGGCCGGTGACGGCGCGGATCGAGAGCGCAGCGCCGCCGCGGGCATCTCCATCGACCTTGGTCATCACGAAGCCGGTGATGCCCAGCACGTCGTCGATCTCCTCGGCGATGTTGACGGCCTCCTGGCCCGTCATCGAGTCGACGACGAGGAGCGTCTCCGTGGGCCGGAAGCCGTCGCGCAGCTCCTTCAACTCGGCCGTTGCAGCATCATCCATCGCCGTCTGCCCGGGCGTATCGACGATCAGGGCCGTCGCTGCCTGGCGCTTGGCTTCGCTCAGCGTGGCCTTGGCGAGGTCCTTGGGTTTGGCGTTGATGTCCGCCGCGGCGACCGGCACGCTGAGCTGCTTTCCGAGCGCGAGGAGCTGCTCGGCGCCGGCGACGCGGTAGGGGTCGGCTGCCACGAGCAGCGGCTTCTGGCCTTGCTTGCGCAGGTAGAGTGCGAGCTTAGCGGCGGTGGTGGTCTTGCCGGAGCCCTTGGGCCCGACGAGCATGATGATCGTAGGGGGCGTCTGTTCGACCTGAAGTCCGACCTGCTCCCTGCCGAGGATCTCCACCAGCTCATCGTTGACGAAGCCGATCACCTGCTGGGGGCCGGTCAGGCTTGCGAGCACGTTGGCGCCGAGTGCCCGTTCGCGGACGCCCTTCGTGAACTCGCGGACGACTCTGAAATTGACGTCCGCTTCCAGCAGGGCGACGCGAACCTCGCGCAGCGCCTCATCCAGGTCCTCCTCACGGACGGTGCCCTTGGAGCTGAGCTTGGAGAAGACGCCTTGTAGTCGGCTAGATAATGCGTCCAGCATAGGAGGTCATTGTACCTAACCGGCGATGGTCACGAAACGCTGTGTATCCTCCGCAGCTCCTCCAGCAGGCCGCCGATCTCCGGCGGGCGCTCCGGCGTCAGCGTGCCGAGGGGGTCCGGCGTCGGCTCCTCGCGCAGCAGCGTCTCGATCACCGTGCGGACCGACCACGGTAGGGCGACCAGATCGTACCCGCCCTCCAAAATCGCGACGATCCTGCCGTCGCAGAGTTCGTTGGCCAGGGCGACCAGTCGCCGCGTCAGCTCGCCGTAGCCTGCCGTCGTCAGCGACATGCCGGCCAGCGGGTCGGCGAAGTGCGCGTCGAAGCCCGCCGAGACGAGGATCAGCTGCGGCCGGTAACGGCGGACTACGGGTCCGACGACGCGCTCGAACGCGGCGGCGTACTGCTCGTCGCCGCAGTTGCCCGGCAGCGGGATGTTGACGTTTGTGCCCTCGCCGTCGGCGGCGCCCGTCTCCCCGGCCTGGCCGCTGCCGGGGTAAAACGGGAACTGGTGCGTGGAGACGTAGAGCACGCCGCCGTCGTCGTAGAAGGCGTCCTGGCTGCCGTTGCCGTGGTGGACGTCGAAATCGACGATGGCGATTCGTTCGAGGCCGTGGCGCGAGCGGGCGTGCGCCGCCGCCAGCGCGATGTTGTTGAGCAGGCAGAAGCCCATCGCCTGGCCGGGGCGGGCGTGGTGACCCGGCGGACGGACGGCGCAGAGCGCGGCGTCCACGCGGCCGGAGAGCACGGCGTCGGTCGCCTCCATGCACGAACCGGCGGCCGCCAGCGCGGCCGCGAATGACCCGGGCAGTAGGTACGTGTCAGGGTCGGCCCAGCCGCCGCCTTCCTCACAGCGACGGCGCAGGGCGGCGACGTAGGCCGCGGGGTGGACGCGGGCTAGCTCCTCGTCCGCGGCGTTGCGCGGTTCGATCTGCTGGAGTCTATCGAGCAGGCCGCACTCCTTGAGCAGCGATAGCGTTGCCTCCAGGCGTTGCGGGCTCTCGGGGTGGCCCTCGACGCTGTGCTGGCCGTGGTTCGGATTTGTGATGAAACCGACGGATGTCATGGGCTCCAGCATGACAGGCGCGGCTGACGCGTGTCTATAATGAACGCAAGTCAATGCCACACAACGTCTACTTCGCCTACGGCTCCAACCTCACGCAGCGACAGCTTCTGCGCCGCTGCCCCGGCTCGAGCGTCATCTGCCGTGCGCGGCTGCCCGGCTACCGGCTGGCGTTCACGCGCTACTCGACGAAGCGAAAGGGGGGCGTCGCGGACGTTGTCGCCGAGCCGGGGTCGGAGGTCTGGGGCGTGCTCTACGATATCGATGACGCAGGCATGGAGGCGCTGGACACCTTCGAGGGCGTGCCGCGCGCCTACCGCCACGAGACCGTCACCGTCCTCAATGACGGCGGCGCGGAGGTGGCGGCGGAGGTCTACATCGCGAACAAGACGGGCGAGTTCGCGCCGAGCCGCGCCTATCTCGACCTGATCGTCGTCGGCGGCCGCGAGCATGGCCTGCCCGAAGACTACATCAGCGCCGTGGACGCTGTCCCGACGCACGCCTAGGCCGGCGTCCCAGCCCAACGCTTATGTACGTCATCGGAACCGCTGGCCACATCGACCACGGCAAGAGCGTCCTCGTCGAGGCGCTCACCGGCATCGATCCGGACCGCCTGCGCGAAGAGAAGGAGCGCGGGATGACGATCGACCTCGGCTTCGCGTGGCTGACGCTGCCGTCGGGTCGCGAGGTGAGCCTGGTCGACGTGCCCGGCCACGAACGCTTCATTAAGAACATGCTGGCCGGCGTCGGCGGCGTTGATATGGCGCTGCTCGTCGTGGCGGCCAATGAGGGCGTCATGCCGCAGACGCGGGAGCACCTGGCGATCCTCGACCTGCTGGCCGTCGGCCGCGGCGTGATCGCTGTGACCAAGAGCGACCTGGTGGAGCCGGAGTTTCTGGAGCTCGTAGCGGCCGACGTCCAGGAGGCGGTAGCGGGGACCTCACTGGCCGGCGCGCCGCTCGTCGCCGTCTCCGCGAAGACAGGAGACGGCCTGGACGAGCTGGGCCGCGTGCTCGACGAGCAGCTAGCGGAGACGCCGCCCAAGCGCGACATGGGCCGGCCGCGACTCCCGGTCGACCGGTCGTTCACGGTCGCCGGGTTCGGCACGGTCGTCACCGGCACGCTGATTGACGGGTCGCTCGAAGTCGGGCAGGAGGTTGCCGTGCTGCCGGGTGACCTGACGGCTCGCATTCGCGGCCTGCAGCACCACCGCGAGCACGTGGAGCGCGCCGGGCCCGGCCGCCGCACGGCCGTCAACCTCTCTGGCATCGCCAAGGACGATGTGCGGCGCGGGCAGGTGCTGGCGCTGCCCGGCACCCTGACGCCGACGGCCGCCATCGACGTGCGCGTGCGCGCCACCGAGGCGTTGCGCAGGCCGCTGCGCCACGGCGCGGAGCTGGCGCTGCACACCGGTTCGGCAGAGGTGACCGGCCGGCTGCTGCTGCTGGACCGCCAGGAGCTGGCGGCGGGCGACAGAGGCTGGGCGCAACTACGTCTGGCGTCGCCGGTGGCGGTCGTGAAGGGCGACCGCTTCGTCCTCCGCACACCGAATGACACGGTCGGCGGCGGCGAGATCGTCGACGTCCACCCGCGGCGTCACCGGCGGCTGCACGAACCGACGCTCGCGGCGTTGGAAGCGCTCGTCGCGGAGTCGCCGGCCGATACGCTGCTCGCGGCGTTGGAGTCGCTGGAGCCGGCGTCGCTGACCGGCATAGCGAACGCGGCCGGGCGTTCGCTGGACGAGACGACGCAGCTCGTCACGACGCTGGTGAGCGAAGGGCGCGCCGTCTCGCTGGGAGGAGAGGCGGATAGCGGCGGGTCGCTGCTGATGACGGCGGCCGGGTTCGCGTCGCTCGGCGCTCGCGCGGTGGTCGAGGTGAGCCGCTTTCACCTAGACCGGCCGCTCAGGCGTGGGATGCCGCGGGAGGAGCTGCGCAGCAAGCTGGCGCTGAACGAACGGCTCTTCGCCGCCGCGCTCGAGCGCTGGGTGGCGCATGGCACGCTCGCGGAGAGTGCGGCGCTGGTGGCGCTGGCGGGGCGGGAACCTGCGCCATCGCCGGAGCAGCAGGCCGCAGCCGAAGCCTACGTCGCAGCGCTCGCCGCCAAACCGTTCGCTCCGCCGGCTGGCGGAGCCCCGGACGCCGACCTGCTGGCATATCTTGAGGAAGACGGGCAGGTCGTGGCCGCGGGGCAGGGCATCGTCTTTACCCGCGCTGCCTACGACGAGATGGTTGGTCGCGTGACGGAGCACTTGCGGACGGAAGGCACGATCACGCTAGCGCAGGTGCGCGACATGTTCGACACCAGCCGCAAGTACGCGCAGGCCCTGCTGGAACACATGGACGAATCGCGCATCACGCGCCGCGTGGGCGATGAACGAGTGTTGCGTGACAGGATAGAGGAACAAGGCTAACGGCGGGGAACGGGCTACCAACTGCCAGAGATTGGGCGAGGAACGAGTCGCTAGACCGCCTCCGGCTCGAACTCCTCGGCGCCGCCGACTTCCGGCTCGCTACGTCCAAGCAGGCGACGGAAGATGCGCGGGATGTCCCCCTCTTCCCAAGAGACGAGGACCTGTGCCGCGATGAAGACCGAACTGTAAGTGCCGGCTATGGTACCGATCAGCATCGCCCAGAGGAACTCTCGGATGCTCTCGCCGCCCATCAGCATCAGCGCCAGGATCGCGAAGATGAGCGTAAACGAAGTGTTGAGCGAGCGGCTGATGGTTTGGAGCAGGCTGGCGTTGACGGACTCCGCGAACGTCCGGCCCTCGCCGCGCTCCACGTTCTCGCGGATGCGGTCGAAGACGACGATCGAGTCATGCACGCTGAAGCCGATCACGGTGAGGATGGCGGCGATAAACTCTTTGTTGAGTTCCGTCCCGATCAGTTTTCCGAGGATCGAGAAGATGCCGACGACGATGATCACGTCGTGGACGAGCGCGACAGCCGCCGCCGTGCCAAACCGGAATGACTGCGGAACCGCGCGGAACGAATACCAGAGGTAGACGAAGATCGCCAGCGTTGCGACGCCGACAGCGATCGCGGCGCTGCGGGCGATCTCGCGCGAGATCGACTCGGAGATCGTCGACGACTCGATGAAGCGGCCGACGTCCTTGCCTTCGCCGTCCAGGAGCGGACCAAATTGCTCCTCCAGCGCGTCTTCGATAGCGTCCTTCTCAGAGATCGGCGCCGGGCCGACCGGTGGTGCGCTGCCAGCCCCCTGTAGCTCCTCCACGCGAACGAAGTACTGGTTCTCGCCGCCGCCCTGCACTCGCGCCTCCGCGTGGTCGAGGTCGGCCAGTGCGTCCTCCAGATCGCCCTGGCTGACGGGCTCCTGGAAACGGACGCTGAACTCCGTCCCGCCCTCGAAGTCGATGCCGAGGCTGAGGCGGGGCGAAATCGCCAGCGAGATCACGCACGGCACCAGAACGATTAACGACAGCAGGTAGAAGCGGTGGCGGTTTGCTACAAGATCTACAAACAGACCCTTCGACTGCCGCTCGCCGCTTGACTTATCGCTCACCGGAACCTCCAGCGATGGCCGGAACCGGACCGGCCGACCTGTCCTGCTCGTCCGGCGTGAAGAGCCAGAGCCGCCGGGCAACGGCGCGCCAACTAACGATTACCAGCATCAGCGTGCGGGTGATGGTGATGGCGGAGAACATGCTAAGCACGACACCGATGGCGAGGGTGATCGCGAAGCCCTTAATAGCGCTCTCGCCGAACTGGTTGCCGAACCAGTAGAGAATGATGCACGTGATTAAGGTCGAGATGTTGCTGTCGCGGATCGATGTCCAGGCGCGGTTGAAGCCGTCCTCCAGCGCTACGATCAGGTTGCGCCCCACCCGCAGCTCCTCCTTCATCCTCTCGAAGATGAGGATGTTGGCGTCCACCGCCATACCGACGGAGAGGACGAATGCGGCGACACCGGCCAGCGTGAGCGTCACCGGCCATAGCTTGAAGACGGCCAGTACGAACGTGGTGTAGATGATGAGCGCTAGCGCCGCCATCAGGCCGGGCAGGCGGTAGTAGAGCACCATGAACACCATGATCAGCAGCAGCGCGACTTCTCCGGCGATGACGCTGTTGCGCACGGCCTGGTCGCCCAGCGTCGCGTCCACGTCCTGCTGTTGCACGATCTTGAGCGGGATGGGGAATGCTCCTGTGTTGAGCAGCGTGCTCAACTCCTGTGCCGTCTCGAAGTTGAGACCCGTAATCGTGCCCTGGGTGGTGATCGTAGTCTGTACATGCGGCGCGATGATCAGGTTGTTGCTATCGAGAATCGGCTCGCCGTCCAGCCACGGCGAGAGGGGATAGTTCTCCGTCGCCAGCCGCGTGGTGACGGCGTCCGACAGATCCACGCCGTCGCCGCGCCACTCGAACACCAGCGTCGGCTGGCTGCCGACGACGCCTGTGCCCAACGAGACGAAGGTGTTCGAGCGCAGGTACTGGCCGTCGAGCGACAGTGTGCGGCCATCAATCTCCGCCGTGGCCGGCTCCCAGATCAGCGTCCGGTTCGCAGGGTTGTTGCCGGCCCCGGTCTGCGTAGCCGGGTCGTCGTACCAACGGACGAACTCCACCTCGCTCGGTTCTGTCACCTCACCGTCGGAGGCGACGACCGACTCCGTAATGATATTGCCCTCGGAGTCGAGGGAGGGCTGGCATGTCAGCGGCTCGTAGACGACCGCGCCCTGAACGAGCACGGCGACGTTGCCGGCGTTGTCGATGATGGGCTGGCAGAACTGGAGGAGCGCCGTGCGACCGATCTTCGATATCGCCTCTTCAGGGTCGATGCCGGGGAGTTGCACCGCCAAGCGGTTGCTGCCCAGCCGGGTTACTTCGGACTCTGCGACACCGAATTCGTTGACGCGGCGTTCGATGACACGGCGGGCGCCGTCCAGCGCTTCGTCCAGGTCTTCTACCTGAACGCCGTCCTCCGGCTCGAAGACGAGGCGCGTGCCGCCGCGCAGGTCGAGCCCGAGGCTCATGGCGCGCCGTTCGATCGAGTTCAGCCCGAACGTCCCGCCCTCAATCGTTGGTGCGGAGAACTTGATCCCCTTGCCCTCCGGCCAGGGGATGGCGTCCGGCAGGTAACGGTCCGGCTCCGACGGCCAGACGGTGATGACGCTGAACGTCGTCAGCGCGAGGATCCCCGCGAGCACGAACCAGTTCCACAGTCGCATGGCTAAGGCCCCTGCACCTTCTCGCCTGCGCGATTAGTCGCGCCCGCGTGACCATTGGCGGGTGGCCCGGCCGCATCCTCGGCTCGCGTGACGCGCTTGGACACGGCAGTGATCAGCGCACGTATGTGGCGGCCGTCGCCGAAGTCCAGCGTCATCTCGACGGGGCCTTCCTCCGGCGTGCGGATTTCGAGGATGCGGGCGAAGAACCCGGCGGTGGTAATGATCTCATCGCCGGCCTGGAGGTCGCGGATCGTCTCCTCCAGCCGCCTCTGCTCTTGGCGTGCAGGGCGAATGAAGATGAAGTAGAAGGCGGCCATGACGCCCAGGATGACGACGAAGGACAGCTCTGCGGTTTGCATCAGCGCCCTCGTGCCTCGCGGCCTGTTGCCGTTTGTGCCTCGATCACCTGCGTCACGAGCGGCTCCCGGAGACGGCACGCACGCCGGATTCGTCTGTCGCATCAGTGCCGTCTACGCCGTCTGCGCCGTCTGACGCTTCAGCAGCAGCCGCTTCCTCCGTAAGATCGACGAGTTCGTCGATGCTGTCGAGGTGGTCGATGTAGAGCATGCCGTTGATGTGGTCGACTTCGTGTTCGATAGCCTCCGCGAGCAGGTTGTCCTCTGCTTTGATCCGGATCTCCTTGCCTTCGCGGTTGAGACCTTTAACCGTGACGCTGACGGACCGCGGGACCTCAGCCTTGTAGCCCGGTATCGAGAGGCAGCCCTCGTCCAGCCTGCGCTGCCCGGAGCGCTTCACGATCTGCGGGTTGATGAGCACGTAGAGGTCCTTCTCCGGCTCTTCGCGGTCGTCGAACTCCGGGATCTCCATGACGATGACGCGCAGCGCCACGCCGACCTGGTTCGCGGCGAGGCCAACGCCGGGCGCGTCCCGCATCGTTTCGATCATGTCGTCGATCAGCTTTTCGATCGACGCGTCGATCTTCGGGACCTTCTTCGCCTTCTGGCGCAGAACCGGGTCTCCGGCCACTCGGATCGGAAGAACTGCCACGTGTGCCTCCACTACGCCCAACGCCCCGTTGGGGGGCCATATAGGCGCAAACGCTAGTACGCGCTATAGCGTAACAGTAGCGACGGGAGTGGGTCTAGTTTCGCTGAGGTGGGCGACGCGGGCGTTAGCGCGTGCGCGGCGCTTCCTTAATACGAGCGGCGCGACCGGTGCGGCCACGGAGGTAGTAGAGCTTGGCGCGGCGGACCCGCCCCCGGCGCACGACTTCGACTTTATCCACCCGTGGCGAATAAATCGGGAAGGTTCGCTCCACGCCGACGTCGTGGCTGACGCGGCGGACGGTGAAGTTGGAACTGGAGCCGGCGCTTCGTTTGCGGATCACGGCGCCTTCGAAGACCTGGATGCGCTCGCGGTCGCCCTCCACCACCTTGGCGTGGACGCGCACGGTGTCACCCGGCCGGAAGTCTTCGACGTTCGGGTTGGGCTTGAGATCGAGGACAGATGCGCTCAGGTCCATAGTTCAGTCATGCTACCGAGCGCTGGAGAATGGGGCAAGGCGGGCGAGGCTGCTATGCCTGCTCGATGCGCTCCTTAATCTGCTTCTTGATCTCGCGCATGCGGCTCATCTCCGGGTAGATGCCGTCTTCGGCCTTCCGATCGAAGAGCGTCTCTCCGTTGGCCGTCAGCTCCAGCCGTCCGTTGGCGACCGGGATGATGGTGACGGGAGCGTCCTTACCGAAGGCGTGCCAGATTTCGGTCGCCATCCAGGCGGCCAAGGGCAGGTAGCCTCAGGGCAGGCAGTAGCGGATTTCGATTGTCAGGCCGTCTTCGTAGCGGTCTTCCATTGCAGCGCCTCCTCTTGGCGCACATGGTGCGCTCTCAGGCGAGGCTTTGTCAACCGGTCGCCGCTACGGCGACCGCTATCCGGCCAGCCGCTTCCGCACCCACCACGCCCCGCTGCCCAGGCCAACCGCGCCGACCGCGATGGCCCAAGCGAGCACGCCGAAGCTGTTGCTGGATGATGCGGCCGTCCCCAGCGGAAGCAAGGCAGCGTCAGCGCCGAGCGATACGCCACCGACAGGCGGTGGCGGCGCGACGCAATTGATCGTCAGGTCACTGAGGTTCGGGACGACCACCGGCAGGTGGTGGCCGTACGTAGTCCCGAACGCCGAGCCGCTGGTGGACTGGATCGTGGTCACGGGGAAGAGCCCATCGTAGGGTAGCTGCGCAACCATGGTGGTAGATTCTGCGCTGGAGCAGGTCAGGCTTATGTGCGCGAAATCGCCAATGTAGTAGCTGACCAGGAACGACGGAAGACCACCGGAAATACAGCCGTGGTTCACAGTGTAGTCTGTCGGGTTAGCGGATGGATTGGTGTTGTCAAACCGCGCGCGGACGGCCAATGTCGGCTCGCAATCCGGCCAGACGATCTCGTCCGCCGCCGCCGCCGAGGGGTTGTAGATGAGATCGTTACCGTAGTGGATGAAGCTCTGGGCTGAAACATATCCGGCCGGCGGCGACGCACGTAGCTCGATGACGAGGGTGAACGTCGCGCCGATCGGAACGTCGCACGTCGTTGGCGTGGCCGCATCATCGCAGGTGCCGCCCTGCACGTTCAGGATCATCTCCGGCTTTGGACAGCCTTGGGGCGCACATGGCAGCGGGGTGGGCGTAGGTTTGGTCAATAACAGGTCCGATACGTACGCGGCGCCCGCGTAGCTTCCCCCGTCATCCTCGAGGTTTGCCCCCACGATGGCAGTGTTGCCATCGACGCCGGCGCTGAAGCCAAATTGGTCGACCTTTTCACCGTCGGACGCGGCGAGTTTCGTCACTTCGCCCCAGTTGCCTGCGCCGCCTTCATCACGCTGGAAGACGAATGCCATGCCTGTCTGATAGCCTGGGAACGTTCTTGCTAAGAGCGCTCCCACAACGACCGTGTCGCCACTGATAGCTACACTGGTTCCGAAGAAGTCGGTGGCCTGCGCGTCGGCAGCGGTGAGCTTCTTCGCCTCGCCCCAGTTGCTCGCGCCACCCTGGTCGCGCTGGAACACGTATGCCGCGCCGGCGTATAAGCCCCCGGCACTCTCTTGAATTGCCCCAACAACGACGCTGTCGCCGCTGACCGCCACGCTCCAACCAAAACTGTCGTCGGCCTGGGCATCGGAAGCCGCGAGCTTCTTTACCTCACCCCAGTTGTCCGCGCCGCCCTGGTCACGCTGGAACACGTATGCCGCGCCGGTGGCGAAACCCCCGGCATCCGCGGAAGACGCCCCGATGACGGCGGTGCCGCCTGCGACTGCCACGGTGAAGCCGAAGCTGCCGGTCGGAGCATCGGAGGCGGTAAGCTTCTTCACCTCGCCCCAGTGGTCCGCGCCGCCCTCGTTGCGCTGGAGATGTAACCAGCACCAGCGGCTCCCACGATGATGGTGTCACCGCTGACCGCCACGCTGAGGCCGAAGTTGTCGCCAGCCTGGGCGTCGGATGCGGTGAGCTTCTTGACCTCGCCCCATTTGTCGATGCCACCTTCATTGCGTTGAAAGACGTAGGCCGCACCGGTTCTTATTCCACCGGCCTTGGCCCCAGTTGATCCGACGATGACAGTGTCGCCGCTAATCGTCACGCTTCCGCCGAAGTAGCCGTCCACCTGAGGGTCAGAGGCAGTGAGCTTGGTCACCTGGCCCCAATTGTCAGCGCCGCCCTGGTTGCGCTGGAACACGTATGCCGCGCCAGCTCGGTTGCCGCCCGCATCCTCCTCGTGTGCGCCCACGATTGCGGTGTCGCCGCTGACCGCCACGCTGCGGCCGAAGTAGTCGTAGGCTTGGGCGTCGGAAGCTAACAGCTTTCTGATTTCATGGAGAGAACTCGCTTCCGCGCCCGGCTCGCCAGGGCCGAAGCCGGCCCGGCCAGCCAACAGCATTCCCGCCACGACGAATACGAGCAGCGCGCAGACCTTTGCGGTCGCGTTCAGGGACAGAGTCATGCGATAGCTCCCCTCTAGCCGCCAAGCCGATGCGGGGATTCAGTTCGAAGGCCTTGGCCTTAGGCGGCCACCAGTGCGCCTAGTATACAGGGATGCCCAGCTTTGTCAACCGCACGGCGCTACGCTACGTGCAGCCGGGGTTAGGGCTGTACTGCAGTATCACCCCCAGAATGTCGTTCAGCAGGTCGATGACGCCGTCTGGCGCCGTCATGTTCCACGCGTTGGGTCCTGCGGATGGCCCGCGGTCGTACACTACGTCATAGGGCGGAAGCTGATTACCTGAAGTTTCGTAGTGCTGGATGACGCCGAGGATGTCGTTGAGTAGGTCGATGACGCCGTCCTGGTTTATGTCGTACCAGTCATACGGGTTCTTGTAGTCACGCTGCCCACCGAGCGTTTCATCGAGGCCGTTCTCACTCACGTCGGGGCAGCCGTCGCCGTCCGTGTCGCCCTTGAACGGGAGCTTCGTTGGTGTGGGCGTGACCGTGGGCGTGAGTGTGGCGGTTGGCGTTGGCGTGACGGTGGGCGTCGGTGGTGCTGCCGGGCAGCCGGACACAGGGCACTCGAACGCTCCGATGTCGCAAGAGGCTACCGTGTCGCCGTCTCCGTCGATCGGGCGTGGGAATCCACGCTGATCCGTGGCAGGCGGTGGACAGTCGCCGCTGCCCGCGTCGGTAGCTGGGCTACTGGCAAACAGCGCGTGCGTCTGCGTAGCTCCTCCATTACTCGCAAGCGGACCGAGGAGCGGGTTGGCGTTGTTGATGTCGCCGGTCCCCGCAAGACCGCATGTACCATCGCTGTCGAGATTGTGGCCAGCGGAGGTGATAACGATGGCGCAGTCGCCGCCGCTATTGTTGGCAACGATAGTGTTCTTTGCGGTCGCGCTGCCTGAGGTACTGGTTTGGGAGATACCACCAGTGCCACTGCCAGTGCCGCTGAACGTGTTGCTGCTCACGGTGCTGTTGTTGAGGATCAAGGTGGGAAAGCCGCTTGACGCCGAACTGGTTTGGAGGATTCCGCCAGCGCCACTGCCACTGCCAGTGCCACTGCCAGTGCCGCTGAACGTGTTGCTGCTCACGGTGCTGTTGTTGAGCGTGACCGAAGAACTGCCGCCAGCGTAGGCGTTTTGGAATATTCCACCAACGCCGCCGGAACCGCTGTACGTGTTGCTGCTCACGGTGCTGTTGTTGAGGGTGACCGAAGAACTGATGCTGCCGACGGCGATTTGGCCTATGCCGCCAGCGCCAAACGCGCCGCCGCTGGCGCTGTTGCCGCTTACTGTGCTGTCCGTGAGAGTGAGCGTGCTGCCTTTGCTTTGGTAAATGCCACCAGCGCCGCCGCTGCTGTTCGTGTTGTCGCTCACGGTACTGTTGATGAGGGTGATCGTGGCGGTGCCGCCGCTTGGGTCTTGGCTGATGCCACCCGCGTCGCCGCCGCCGCCGCCCGTATTGCCGCTCACGGTGCTCTTGTTGAGGATTAGTGTTGTAGTGCCGCCAGACGTGCGATTGCTGATACCGCCAGGGGAGCCCACGTTGCCACTCACGGTGCTGTTGTTGAGTGTGGCCGTGCTCTTGTTGTGGATGCCGCCGCCGCCGCCGCCCGTATTGCCGCTCACGGTGCTGTTGTTGAGGGTGAGCGTGATCTCGTTGTAGATGCCGCCACCGCCGCCACCGGCGGTGTTACCGCTTACAGTGCTGTTATTGACGGTTGTGATGCCCCTGTTGTAGATGCCGCCACCGCCGCCACCGGCGGATCCGTTGCGGATGGTAAGGCCGGAGATTTCGGCCGTGATGGGGAAGAAGATGTGAAACGTTCGGTCGAGGGCGTTGGCGTCAATGATCGTGGTGGCCGCCCCGGCTCCGTTAATGGTTAGGTCGGCACTGATGTCCAGGTCGCCGGTAGCATTCGCATCTTCGCCCGCTCCGGCGATACTGAGTGTATAGGTGCCACTTGGAACAGTGATGGTGTCAGCACCGCTGCCGGCGGTGCAGGCA
The DNA here is from genome assembly GCA_029262675.1 of Chloroflexota bacterium. GTDB lineage: Bacteria > Chloroflexota > Dehalococcoidia > DSTF01 > RBG-16-68-14 > JADFKB01. Next base: position 228,703 of record JAJCYW010000010.1, read on the forward strand.
TCAACGGCAGCGTCCGTGTTCGCCGCCTGTACTGCTTCCCGCAACGAGCAATCGCCGTCGGCGTTCAACTCGTCATCCGTAGTGTTGACCGTGAGGCTGGCTCCGGCGGCAGTGTCTGGGCCAAGTAGCGGCCAAACGCTCGCAGTGACAAGAACCGCCACGACCAGCAGGAACAAGAATCCGACCTTCACGGTTGCGCTAAGCGGTGTGATCATGATGATGCTCCCCACGTATTGCCAGGCGTCGGCTGGACGACGCCTGACGCTCTGTTACGGGCCACGGCCAACGGCGGCCACCAGTCATACGTAGGGCTACTCTAGGGGGACGCGGGCGTTCAGGCGCTTATTCCGTGTTACGTTCATGTTAACTTTCTAGCATCGCATACGGATTTGGCGACGATCGCCCGCCAGCGCCTGGCCCCTCTCCCTTGGGGAGGGGGGGCTGGCCTGTCCGCCGTAGGCGGAGGGTGACGCCGCTACAGCTCTTCCAGCTTCGTCTCCAGCTCCTCTTCCAGCCAGCGGCGGTCGGCGTCCGAGACCGCGCCGTCCGAGGCGAGGGCCGCGCGCAGCAGGTCGGGCCGGCGCCGGGCGGTGCGCAGCAGGCTCTGACGCCTTCTCCACGTCTGGACGTCCTTGTGGTGGCCGGAGAGGAGAATGTCCGGGATCGGCCAGCCGCGGTACTCCGCCGGTCGCGTGTACTGCGGGTACTCCAGCAGGCCGCCGGTGTGCGATTCCTCGTCGAGCGACGCCTCGCTGCCCAGCGCGCCCGGCAGCCGCCGCACGATGGCGTCGACCAGAACAATCGCGGCCGGCTCGCCGCCGGAGAGGACGTAGTCGCCGATGCTGATCTCGTCGTCGGCGAGGTGTTCCCGGACGCGCTCGTCGACGCCCTCGTAGTGGCCGCAGAGCAGGAGCAGGTGCGGGACGGCCGCCAGTTCGTCGACGACGGCCTGCGTCAGCAGCCGGCCCTGCGGCGTCAGCAGCACGGTGCGGGCCTCGGCCTGGCCGGGAATCGACTCCACCGCGGCGAACAACGGCTCCGGCTGCATCACCATCCCCGCGCCGCCGCCGAACGGCGCGTCGTCTACCTTCCTGTGCTTGCCGTGACCCCACTGTCGCAGGTCGTGCAGCTCGATCTCCGCGATGCCGCGATCAACGGCGCGCGAGACGATGCTGGCCGCGAACGGGCCGCGCAGCATCTCCGGGAAGAGCGTGACGATGTCGAATCGCATCGCGGTGGCCGCGCGGCCTAGGATGGCGGCTGCGACGAGGCGACGTGGTCGCCGACGCGGCCGCGGAGCAACTCCACGGCGTGCGGCAGCAGGTCGATGACGGCGCTCAGGTTCTCGCGCACGCCTCGCTCGCTGCCCGGCAGGTTGACGATCAGGCAGCGGCCGCGCACGCCGGCGACGCCTCGCGACAGCGCGGCCATCGGCGTGTGCTGGACGCCCTTGGCCCGCATCAGCTCGCCGAGGCCGGGCACGGGGCGTTCGATCACGGCAGCCGTCGCCTCCGGCGTCACGTCGCGGGGACCGAGGCCGGTGCCGCCGGTGGTAATGATCACGTCCAGATCGTCGGCGTCGGCCCAGCTACGCAGCGTATCCGAGATCTGCGGCGCTTCGTCGGCGACGACGTCGCTGCGGTCGACCGTGGCGTCTATCGATGCCAGCAACTCGGCGATCGCGGCGCCGCTGGTATCGACGCGTTCTCCGCGGGAGGCCTTGTCGCTGATGGTAAGGACGCCTGCTCGCATGGCGGTTGAATGATAGCATAGGCGCTTTGGAAGAAAATATGGGGAATAGGGGAGATATCGCTTGACAAGTGAAGGTCTGATGGTAGAATATGGGGGCTAGTGGTAAATCGAAGTCCGAGGACCGCAGCGATGGGGCTGGAATCCCTGTTTGGGGACTTCAGTGGAAGGTCATCGAGTGCAGTACTTTCTGGGTCGTTACGAGTACGCGATGGACGAACGGGGCCGGGTGCCGGTGCCGCCGCGCTACCGCGATCTCTTCCTGCGCGGCGCCGTGCTCAATCAGGGGCCGGACTCCTGCCTGCGTCTCTTCACAGAAGAGAGCTTCGAACAGCAGGCCGCGCTCTACACAGGTCAGCCCGCAATCGAACGCATTGGCCGCGTGACGCGGCATGGCTTCTTCGCGAACTGCTTCTCCGTGGAGCCGGACCGGCAAGGCCGCATCCTGATTCCAGCGCCTCTCCGCGAGTACGCGAAGCTGCAGGGCAGCGTGATCGTGGCCGGCGCGGGCGAGTGGCTGGAGATATGGAGCCCGGACGCGTTCACGACCGAGATGGCGGAGGCGCTCAATACGGAATCCGCATCACCGCCGCCGGAGACGAAGTCGTGAGCACGAGCGTCGCCGTCCAGCACGAACCAGTAATGGTCTCGGAGGTCGTATCGGGGCTGAACGTGCGCGCGGGCGGCCGCTACGTCGATTGCACCGTCGGCGCGGGAGGCCACGCGCTGGCGATCATGGCAGCCGCGGCGCCCGGCGGCAGCCTGCTGGGCATCGATCGCGACCCGGCGGCGCTGAAGCGCGCGGGCGAGACGCTGGCTGCCTACGCCGCCGACGTTCACCTCGTCGAAGGCAGCTACGCGGACGTGGCCGAGATCTGCGCGGAGATCGAGTACGCGCCCGTGCACGGCGTACTGATCGATGCTGGACTCTCGTCACTGCAGTTGGAGGATGCCGAACGCGGGTTCAGCTTTCAGCGCGAAGGCCCGTTGGACATGCGATTCAGTCCCGACCAGGAAGTTACGGCTGAGCAGATAGTAAACGAGTACGAACGGGACGCGCTGGCCGATGTGCTGAAGCGCTACGGAGAGGAGTCGAAGGCCCGCGCCATCGCGAGGCGGATAGTAGAACGGCGACCGATACTTACGACGACCGAGCTAGCCAAGGTAATCCAGGAGGCCGTAGGCGGGAGGGCCCGACGCCAATCCCACCCCGCCACCAGGACGTTTCAGGCTCTCCGGATCGCAGTCAACCAGGAACTCCTCAGCCTGGATGCTGCGCTCCCTCAGGCCTACGGCCTCCTGGGTGACTTTGGCCGGCTCGTGGTGCTTGCGTACCACTCGTTGGAAGACCGTATCGTTAAGGAGTTCATCCGGCGGGAATCGCGGGACTGCCTCTGTCCGCCGAAGCAGCCGATCTGTACGTGTGACCACAAGGCAGGGTTGAGGCCTGTCGGACGTAAGCCGATCAAACCCAACGATGATGAGGTGGCCACGAACCCGCGCAGCCGCAGCGCGCACCTGCGCGTAGCCGAACGCCTTCCAGCGGAAGGCGCCGAACGACTGCCCGCTGCTGAAGGCCCCGCCGCCGGCCCCGCGATGACAATCTAGGAGCACAGTGCCGTGGCCGTACTCAATCGCGCGCTGGCAGCTCCCCAACAACGGGTATCGGTCGCCGTCCGCTTCGGACCGCTGCTCCTGATCGCAGTCGCGGCGCTCGTCATCGTCGGCCTCCTTCGTGTTGTCCAGACGTCTCAGGCGACGACGGCAGGATTCGCGGTGCAGGCATTGCAGCAGGACAAGCTGGAGCTGGAGACGTCGGTGCGCCAGCTCGAGGCTGAAGTAGCCGCCCTCTCGTCGCTGGCGCGCGTGGAACTGGAAGCCGCGCGGCTCGGCCTGCTGCCGCCGGCGCAGGAGTCGTCGGTGCAGGTTAATGTGGCACCACCTTCGGCTGGCCTGCTGCCGTCCAGGTTCGCGCCGCCGCAGGCGGAAGCGCAGGTCGCGACGACGTCCCGTAGCTGGTGGCGCAACCTGCTCAATATTTTGACCTTCAACTAACCGCCATACGGTACCGATAGCCGGCGCTGCAGATAGCCGGGAGGGGCTGGAGGATGGCCCGAAGCTCACACCGCCTGACGTGGCGGCTGCTCTTTCTGATCCTGTTGCTCCTGGTGGGGATGGCAGGGCTCGTCGCGCGGCTGGTGCACGTCCAAGTGATCGATCACGAGTACTACGCTGCCCAGGCGGCGGAGGAGCACCTCCACCGAACTGTGGTGCGCGAACCGCGCGGAGCGATCCTCGACCGCAACGGCTATCCGCTGGCGACGACGACGGCGGCCTTTGATGTCTACGTCGATCCGCGCTCCTGGGCAGACCCTGCCACCGCATTCGCGGGCGCTGCCACGCTCGCTCCAATCCTCGGCCGCGGCGCTGGCGACCTCCTCGATGCAGTGCTTGCATTCGAGAACGGCGACTACCTGGCGGCGCGCGCCGTCAGCGCCTACGCGGGCCTCCAGCTTCTGGAGCTGGCGCCTGTGGGCGTGAAGCTCGTGGAAACCGGTGTCCGCGCTTATCCGGAGAGCGACCTTGCTTCCAGCCTGCTCGGCTTCATCGGCCTCGATCAGGTCGGCTTGGCTGGGATCGAAGCCGCCTTCGATATCGAGCTCGGTGGCGTGCCGGGGGAGGTCTACTTCGAACGCGATGGTCTCGGCAACCCGATACCTTTTGGCAGTCGCCTGGGCACCGAGCCGGTGGCGGGAGGGGATATCCGGCTCACCATCGACCGCTACGTGCAGCGGCTGGTCGAACGCTCGCTGGCGGAGGCCGTCGAGCGCCACGAGGCGACCGGTGGCAGCATCATCGTGATGAATCCCAACACCGGCGCCGTGCTCGCCGTGGCGAGCCAGCCGGCGTACCTGCTGAGCGAACTCGACCTAACCGATGAGGAGGATACGGGCCGCTACCGGCCGCGCGCTGTGACTGACGTCTATCCGCCCGGTTCCGTCATGAAAACGATCACGATGGCGGCTGCCATCGACCGCGGGCTGGTCACGCCAGGTACGACGTACGTCGACAATGGCCGCGCGGAAGTGGAAGGTGGCGAGCCGATCCTCAACTGGGACTTCAGCGCCCACGGCACGACGACGATGACGGAGCTGCTGCAGTTCAGCCTGAACACCGGTGCCGTCTGGCTGAGCCGCCTGCTTGGCACGGACGCGTTCTACGAGTACATCGACCGTTTCGGTTTCCGTCAGCCAACGAACTCAGGCCTGGGCGGCGAGCCGTCCGCGCTGATGCGCCTGCCGAGCGACGACGACTGGTACCCGGTGGACCTGGCGACGAACAGCTACGGCCAGGGGCTCTCCGTGACGCCGCTGCACATGATCACGGCCGTCTCCGCTCTTGTCAACGGCGGCCTGCTCATGCGACCCTACCTTGTAGAGGAGGTCTCCGGCCCGGTCGGCCGCCGCGCGTACGAGCCGGTCGTCGTGCGCCGGGCCGTCGCCGAGCAGACCTCGCGGACGCTGGTGCAGATGATGAACGCCGTCGTGGACGGCACGCCGGGACACCTGGGACAAGTGGCAGGCTACAGCGTCGGCGGGAAAACCGGCACCAGCACGTTTGCTGACAGCGCGGAGACGGTCGCCTCGTTCGTTGGCTTCGCGCCCGTCGCCGACCCACAGATGATCGTGCTCATAAAGATCGATGGGCCACAAGACAGCCCGCTGGGCGGCGTCGTGGCCGCACCGATCTTCAGTGAGCTGGCGCCGCAGATTCTCTCCTACTTGGGCGTGTCGCCGGACGGCTCCGCGCTGATCGAGCGCGCGCCATGACCCAGCGCCGGCGACGGCGAGGGCCTGGCGGGGACTCCCGCGCGCGACCCCGCCAGATACGATGATCACCGCCGGCGAGATCATCGAGAGCCTGGGATCACTGCTGCGGGAGCAGCGGGCCGGTGCGACGATGCGCTATCGAAACGTCGTGATCGATTCGCGCGAGGTGGCGAAGGGCGATCTCTTCGTCGCGCTGCCCGGCGAGCGCACGGACGGCCAGCGCTTCGCCGTCGCCGCGGCGGAGGCTGGCGCGGGCGCTCTACTGCTGCGGGAGCTGCCGACGAATCTGCCGGAGGGCGTCGCGGCATTTGTTGTCGACGACACGCTGGCCGCGCTCCAGCGGCTGGCCGCCGGCCGTCGCGACCGCTGCCGGGCGCGCGTCATCGCCGTGACCGGCAGCGTCGGCAAGACGACGACAAAGGAGATCGCGGCCTCTGTGCTGGCGACGCGATACGACGTGCTAAAGAACGACGCCAACTACAACAACGAGATCGGCCTGCCGCTGACGCTGCTCGGCCTCCAGCGTCGTCACCGGCGCGCCGTGCTCGAGATGGGGATGTACGCCATCGGTGAGATTCGCACGCTCTGTGAGATCGCCCGGCCGGACATCGGCGTCGTGACCAACGTCGGTCCGGTGCACCTGGAGCGGCTGGGCAGCATGGAGGCGATCGCGGCCGCAAAGTCGGAACTGCCGGAGAGCCTGCCGCCACACGGCTTCGCAGTGCTCAACGCCGACGACCCGCTGGTGATGACGATGGCCGAACGCACGCGCGCGAAGCCGCTGACGTTTGGCAAGGCCGCTTCGGCCGATGTGCGCGCGAGCGAGATCGAGAGTCGCGGGCTGAGCGGTGTCGCCTTTCGCCTCCACTGGCGGGGCGAGAGCGAACGGGCCGACACCCGACTGCCCGGCCGCCACTCCGTATCGAACGCGCTGGCAGCGGCCGCCGTCGGTCTGGCGGACGGCATGGCCCTGAGCGAGGTCGCGGCCGCACTCGGCGCGACGCGACCGCCGCTGCGGATTCAGACGCACCGGTTGAAGGAAGGCGGCACGCTGATCGACGACACCTACAACGCGGGCCCGGCCTCGATGGCGGCGGCTCTCGATCTGCTGGCCGAGACCCCCGGTCGCCGCATCGCCGTGTTGGGCGACATGCGGGAACTGGGTGTTGCCGAGCGCGAGGAGCATCTGGCGCTGGGCCGCCGCGCCGCCGAGACGGCGGACGTGATCCACACCGTCGGCGAGTTGGGCGCGATTGTTGCAGGCGCGGCGCGCGACGCCGGCCACGGCAGCACGCACGACTGGGACGACAAGGAGTCGGCGGGCGAAGCCGTGGCCGCGGACCTCCGCGCCGGCGACGTCGTGCTGCTGAAAGCTTCCCGCGCGATGGCTCTGGAGACGCTGGTACCGGTTCTGGCCGAGACGGAAGAGGAGCGCGAGGGCTGATGGTACGGTCGCTAGTTATCGGTTCTGCGGCGGCGCTCTTCGCGCTGTTGGCCGGTGCGCCGCTGATCGCGCTGCTGGAGCGGTTGGGCATTCGCAAATCGATCAGCGCGGAGGGGCCGGACACGCACAACGTAAAGGCTGGCACTGCCACGATGGGCGGCCTGCTGATGCTGGGGACGATACTGCTGTTCACGTCGGCGACGAACCTCGTCGACCACCGTTCGATCCTGTTGCCGCTCGGCGTGATGGGCGCGCTGGGGCTGATCGGCGCCGCGGACGACGTGCTGACGCTGCAGGGCCGAGCCCGGATCGATGGTCACGAGACGCTGGGTCTGATGCTCAAGATGGGCGCGCTTCTTGCCGTGGGGCTGACGGCGGGGCTCGTCCTGTACTACGGGATGGAGATCGAAAGCCTGAATGTGCCGCACTTCGGCCGCTACGAGCTGGGCATCGGCTACATCGCGGTCGCCGTCGTCGTCATCTTTGCGACGACGAGCGCGACGGCCGTGACGGACGGCCTGGATGGACTGCTGGGCGGTGTGCTCGCATTTGCCTTCGCATCGTACGGCGTCGTCGCGTTTCTGCAGGGCCAGGCGTTCCTGGCCACGTTCTGTTTTACGGTCGTAGGAGCCCTCATAGGCTTCCTCTGGTACAACAGCCACCCGGCCAGCGTCTTCATGGGCGAGACGGGCGCGATGCCGTTGGGCGCAGGATTGGCCACCGTTGCGCTGATGACGGGCTGGTGGCTGATCCTGCCGGTCGTCGGCGTCGTCCTCGTGGTGGAGGCGCTCTCCGTCGTGTTTCAGGTCGGTACGTTCCGATTGCTAGGCAAGCGGTTCCTGAAGATGGCGCCTATTCACCACCACTTTGAGTTGTTGGGCTGGTCGGAGCCACAAATAGTGACGCGATTCTGGCTGGTGAGCGCGGCTGGCGCCATCATCGGCATTGCGTTAGCCTTGACAGATTAGTGTGTAAGTGCTATGACACTTAATCAAGAGTTCCTGGTGGATAAGAATGTGACAGTCCTCGGATTGGGGATCGAGGGAGTCGACCTGGCTCGTTATTTGGCGAGTCGAGGGGCCAATGTCACCATCTCCGATGCCAAGTCCGCAGACGCGCTAGCCCCGCAGATTCAGGAGCTTGGCAACCTTTCTGTCAACTTTTCACTCGGCGAGAACAAGGTGAGGGACATCGCCTCCGCCGACCTGCTCTTCGTGTCGCAGGGCGTACCGTTGACGCTGCCGGCAGTGGAAGCGGCCCGCGAAGCGGGTGTTCCGATCAGTTCCATGACGAAGCTGTTTCTGGAACGCTGCACAGGCAAAGTCATTGGTATCACCGGCAGCAGCGGCAAGACGACGACGACCGCGTTGGTCGGGGCGATGTTCGCCGCGGCAGGCCGCAGACACGTCGTCGGGGGCAACATTGGAACGGGGCTGCTGGCGCTGTTGGACTGTATTACGCCGGAGACCAGCGTGGTGCTGGAAATGAGTCACAGCCAGCTAGAGACCGCCGAGATAAGCCCGCACATCGCGTGCGTGTTGAACGTGACGCCCAACCACCTGGACCGCTACACGTGGGAAGAGTACATGGCGCTGAAGCTACGCATACTCCGGTCGCAGAGCGCGGACGACATCGCCGTCCTGAACCTCGACGACGACGTGACGGGCTCGCTGGCGACGGAGACGCCTGCCCGCATCGTCTGGTTCAGCGCCCGCACGGCGCCCAGCGGCTCGGCGGCCGCGTTCGTCCGCGGCGACGCGATCTTCTGGCGCAGAGGGACGGCCGAGACGAAGCTGCTGACGTTCGATGAGATCCCGCTGCGCGGCGCCCACAACGTGCAGAACGTGCTGGCCGCCGTCGCCATCGCTGGTGCGGCGGAGCTACCGCTGGACGCGGTCGCGAGTGCCGTGCGCGAGTTCACGCCGGTACCGCATCGTCTGGAGCTGGTCGGGGAGATTGGCGGCGCGGCCTACTACAACGATAGCATCGCGACGACGCCTGAACGCGCGATCGCCGGCATCCGCTCGTTCGACGAGCCTGTCGTCGTGCTGCTGGGCGGTCGCGAGAAGTTCCTGCCGCTGGAAGAGCTGGCGGAAGAAGCCGTTCGTCGTTGCCGGGCCGTCGTCTGCTTCGGCGAGGCGGGAGGGCAGCTCGAAGAGGCGCTGGCCTCCGCGGCCGGCGAGGCCGACTCAGAACTACCGATCGAACGCGTCGAGACGCTGCGCGAAGCGATCGGGCTCGCCGGCACGCTCGCGCATCCGGGCGACGTCGTGCTCGTATCGCCGGCCTGCGCCAGCTACGACGCCTACGAGAACTTCGAGCAGCGTGGCCAAGACGTGCGGCGGGTCGTGCAACAGCTAGCAAAGAAGGGAAACGCGTAGCCATCGCCGCCGCGGAGCCGGGACGGATCCGGGCAGGGCAGCCGGACTACGTGATCCTTGGTCTGGTGCTGGCGCTGCTCGTCCTCGGGCTACTGCTGGTGTACAGCTCGAGCTTCGCGCTGGGGATCCTGGCCTTCGACAACGCGAACTACTTCGTGATGCGGCAGGGTCTTTGGGCCGTCGTCGGTGTCGCCGCAATGCTCGCCCTGATGCGCTTCGATTACGACTGGCTGCGCGCAGTGAGCCCGCTGCTGATGTTGGTGGCAATTATTGGCCTCGTGGCCGTGCTGGTGCCCGGCATCGGACTGGAGCGCAACGGTGCCCAACGCTGGATTTCGTTTGGGCCGCTGAGCGGCCAGCCCAGCGAGTTCGCGAAGCTGGCATTGATCATCTACGTCGCGGCGTGGCTCTCCGGCAAAGAGACGTACGTCAAGAGCTTTGCGCTTGGCTTCGTGCCGTTCGTGCTGATGGTGGGCGTCGTCGCTGGGCTTGTGCTGCTGGAGCCGGACACCGGCACAGCCGCGGTGCTCGTGCTGACGACGGTCACGTTGTTCTTCATCGCCGGCGCGTCGCTCACGCACCTGGCCGCGCTGGTCGGGATCGGCAGCATCTCATCGATGTTCCTGATCTTAACGGCCAGCTACCGCGCCGACCGCATCGTGGCATTTCTCGGCGCGGAAGACGATCCGACGGGCATCGGGTTCCACACCCTCCAGTTGCTGATCGGCCTGGGCAGCGGTGGCATCACGGGACTCGGCCCGGGCGCAAGCCGCCAGAAGTTCTTCTACATCCCCGGCTCGCATACGGACGGCGTGTTCGCCGTGCTGGGCGAGGAGCTGGGCCTCATCGGCGCCGTCGGAGTACTGATGCTCTTCGCGTTCCTGATCTATCGCGGCTTCCGGGTCGTGCTCGGCGCCAGGGACGAGTTCGGCGCGCTGCTGGCGACGGGCATCATCTGCTGGATCGCCTACCAGGCGCTGATCAACGTCGGCGGCATTACGCGCGCGATTCCGATGACGGGCATTCCGATGCCGTTTCTCAGCTACGGCGGCTCCGCGCTGGCGGCGCTGCTGGCGGCGATCGGTATCCTGCTCAGCGTTTCGAAACACGCGACGGGCCCACGTTCCGTCGAGCGCGAACGCAGCGGACGCGGGCGCTCGCCAACATCCGGACAAGCACGCGGTGTGCAACGAGGAGCGCGGTGAGGGTGATTCTCTCCGGCGGCGGTACGGGCGGCCACATCTATCCGGCGCTTGCGGTGGGCCAGGCGCTCCGCGCTGGACAGAACGCGAACGCGCTCGAACTGCTCTACATCGGTGTCCGCGGCCGCATGGATGAGGACATCGTCGGCCGCGCAGGACTGCCGTTCCAGGCGGTGCGCGCGGGCGCCCTGCGGGTCGGATCGCCAATCGCGGCCCTGCATGGCGCGTTCGCGCTGGCCGTGGGCACGGTGCAGGCCTGGCGAATACTTGGCCGCTTCCGGCCGGACGCCGTCTTCGCCACCGGCGGCTACGCCAGCGTACCGGTCGGCGTCGCGGCGCGTGCGCGTCGGACAGCGCTGCTTGTCTACTTGCCGGACGTCCGTCCCGGCTGGGCCGTACGCCTGTTGGCGCGGCTCGCGACGCGGATCGCAACGACGACCGAGCGTTCACTGGCGCAACTCCCTTCTGGAAAAGCGACGGCGACCGGCTACCCGGTGCGCGACGACTTCTGGACAGCAGAGCGAGCCACCGCGCGGCAGCGGCTCGGTCTGACGGAAGCTGGCCACCTGCTGCTCGTCGGCGGCGCGAGCCAGGGTGCGCGGCGGATCAACGAAGCCGTCTCCGAACAGCTTGAAGACTTGCTGGATGTCTGCCACGTGCTGCACCTGACCGGAACGGACGGCGAGGGCGCGATGCGGAAGCGGCGCGATGCGCTGCCGGCGCCGCTTCGCGACCGCTACCACGTTCACGGCTATCACGAGGACATGGCCTCCGCAATGATGGCCGCCGACCTGGCGGTGCTCCGCTCCGGAGCATCGGTACTGGGCGAACTGCCGGCCGCCGGACTGCCGGCGATTCTGGTGCCCGGCGTCTACGAAGGCGGCTACAACCAGCGCGCCAACGCTCGCTTCATGCAAGAGCAGGGCGCCGCGATCGTGCTGGAGAACGAAGAACTCGACCGCCTCGCTGCGACGGTGCGCGGGCTGCTGGCCGATGAAGGTAGACGGACGTCGATGGCCGCCGCTGCGCGCGCAATGGCCCGGCCGGACGCTGCGGCAACGATCGCCGGGATGGTGCGCGACGTCGCGCTGAAGGGACGGGCCGCCTGATGGCCGAACGCCCGCCCGCCATCCCGCAGCGCGTGCATCTCGTCGGCGTCGGGGGTATGCATCTCTCTGCAATCGCGCGGATCCTCGCCGCACGCGGCCATACCGTAACGGGCAGCGATACGGCGCTGTCGCCGCTGACGGACGAGCTGGCCGCGCTCGGCGTCATGGTGCGTGAGGGTCACAAAGCGGAACACATCGGCGATGCGGAGCTCGTCGTGACGACGTCCGCCGCCGCCGGCGACAACCCAGAGCTAATCGAAGCCGGCAGACGCGGGGTTCCCGTGCTCAAGCGCGCCGAGTTCATCGCGCATCTCATGGCCGGCCGCAGATCGGTCTGCGTCGCGGGTACGCACGGCAAGACGACGACGAGCGGCCTGATCGCGACGCTGCTCGTCGAGGCCGGCCGCGAGCCGACCTACTTGATCGGAGGCGCGGTGCGGAACCTGAGGACGGATGCCGCACCCGGCGGCACGAACGCCGCACCCGGCGACGGCGACGAGATCGTCGTCGAGGCGGACGAGTACGACCGCGCATTCCTCGAATACAGTCCGGATGTCGCTGTCGTCACCAACGTCGAGCCGGATCACCTGGACATCTACGGCTCGTTCGACGAACTGCGGTCCGCGTTTGCGCAGTTCATGTCGCAGGTGAGGCCGGACGGCACGCTCATCGTCTGTGCGGACTCCCCTGCGCTGCGCGAGCTGGTCGCCGCCGGCGGCCACGCGGCAACTGTCGAAACCTACGCGCTCGGCCGCGAAGCCGACTGGACGGCCGCTGAGATCGAGCCGCTACCGGACGGCGGTCAACGTTTCGGCGTCTACCACGGCGGCGAGTTCTACGGCCGCTTCGAGATCGCGTTGCCGATCCGTCACAACGTCGCTAACGCGCTGGCCGGCATCGCCGCCGGACATGCGCTGGGGCTGACCCCGGACGAGATGCGGGCGGCGCTAGCCGTCTACGGCGGCGCGCGACGGCGCTTTGAGCTCGTTGGCGAGGCGGCCGGCGTGACGGTGATGGACGACTACGCCCACCACCCGACGGAGGTGGCCGACACGGTCGCCGCCGCGCGCGGACGCTTCCCCGGCCGCAGGCTCGTCGCTTGCTTCCAACCGCACACCTACAGCCGCACGCAGTACCTGCTGGAGGAGTTCCGCACCTGCTTCCGCGGCCTGGACGACCTGCTGCTGGTGCCGACCTACGCCGCGCGCGAACCAGCATCCGCGGGCATGGACGCCCGGGCGCTAGCTATGGCGATCGAATCGCCCCGGCCGCTGTTCGGCGAGAACTTCGACGAGGCGGCGGACGCGGCGCTCGGCCTGCTGGGCGACGGCGACGTCTTCTTCACGATTGGCGCCGGCGACATCGATGCCCTCGGCCCGCTCGTGCTCGACGGACTGCGCCGGCGCGAAGCCGCCGAGCGCAGCACCGGCCGCCGCGCCAGCGGAATAGTCGCCGCACTGTCTGAAGTCACGGACGTGCGGCTGGACGAGCCGCTCTCGCGCCACACAACTCTTGGCATCGGCGGCCCCGCCGACGTTTACGTCTCGGCGGCGAACGCTGACGCACTGGCCCGCATCGTCATCGCCTGCCGCGAGCACGACGCGCCGGTGTTTGTGCTCGGTTCAGGCAGCAACATCCTCGTCGGCGATGCCGGTATCCGCGGCGTCGTAATCGAGAATCGCGCCCGCGCGCTCGAAGGGCCGCTGCCCGCGGAGGACGGCGCGTTCCGCTTCCGGGCAGAGTCAGGTGCCAGCTTCGCCGCCGTCGCGCGGAACGTCGCGCGACAGGGGTATGCGGGCCTAGAGTGGGCCAGCGGCATCCCGGGCACGCTGGGCGGTGCGGTGGTCTACAACGCCGGCGCCTACGGCGGCTGCCTGGCCGACGTGCTGCGCTCGATCAGGTTCGTCAACGGCACGGGTGCGGAGAAAGAGCTGCCGGCCGCCGATCTGGGCCTGGTCTATCGCGGCAGTGCGTTCACGCGTGGGCAGTTCAAGAACCGCGTCGTCCTGGCGGCCGAGTTCACTGTCTGGCTGGGCGACGAGTCCGAACTGATGGAGCGCGTAAAGACGCTGGACGGCAAACGGCTCGCCGCTCAGCCGCGTGGCCGCAACGCCGGGTCGATCTTCAAGAACACGCCTGACCGCCCGGTCTGGAAGCTGATCGACGAAGCGGGGCTGCGCGGCCATCGCATCGGCGACGCGCAGGTCTCGGAGAAACACTGCAACTTCTTCATCAACGCTGGAAAGGCCAGCGCGGCCGACATGAAGGCGCTGATCGACCTCGCCCGCGACAGGGTGCGCGAGCAGTTCGGCGTCGAGCTCGAGCTCGAGGTCGGCCTGGTCGGGGAGGGGTTCGATGGCTGACCGGGAGCGCCTGGGCGTGATCTTCGGCGGCCAGTCCGTCGAGCACGAAGTCTCGGTCTACTCCGCGCAGCACGTGGCGGAGGCCGCGCGCGAGCGCTTCGACGTGGTGCCGATCGGCGTGACGAAGACGGGCGTCTGGCTGACGCCGGAAGAGACGGAGCGTCAGCTCACGCGCGACGACGAGGCGTTCCACAAGACGTTAGAGTCGCCTGAAGAGAGCGGGATCCTGGCGCGGACAGAAGCCCTCTCCGTGCTGCGGGAGATCGACGCGGCGTTCCCGCTGATCCACGGCGTCTTCGGCGAGGACGGCACGCTGCAGGGGCTGCTGGAGCTGGCGGGTGTGCCCTACGTTGGTGCGGGCGTGGCGGCGAGCGCGATCGGCATGGACAAGGCGCTGATGAAGCGCTTCCTCAGGCAGTCCGGCGTGGACGTCGTCGACCACATCGTCGTGCGCTCGACGCTGTACCGCGCCGGCGGCGACGAGATTGCGGCGGCCGTCGAGGCTTCTATCGGCTACCCGGCCTTCGTGAAGCCGGCCAACGGCGGCAGCAGCGTGGGCATCAGCAAGGTGCACTCGCGAGAAGACCTGGGCCGCGCCCTCTGCCTGGCCTTCCACCACGACCGCAAGGTGCTGGTGGAACAGGCGATGGACGCGCGGGAGATCGAGTGCGCTGTGCTGGGCAACGACGACCCGCAGGCTTCGCCGCTGGGCGAGATCCGCTACCAGCGCGAGTTCTACGACTACGAGGCGAAGTACCTGGACCCGAACACGGAGTTGATCGTGCCGGCGGACGTCTCGGACGACACCGCGGAGAGCATCCGCGAATTGGCCGTGCGCGGCTATCGGGCGCTGGACTGCGCCGGGATGGGCCGGATGGACTTCTTCCTGACGCACGACGGCGATGTCTACCTGGACGAGATCAACACGCTGCCCGGCTTCAGCCCGACGAGCATGTACCCGCTGCTGTGGCAGCACGCCGGCCTCAGCTACGCGGACCTGATCGCGAAGCTGGTCGACCTGGGCAAGGAGCGACACAGGGAGCGTGCAGATGGGTAGGAATCGGACGCCGGGAAGGAGCGTCGTCGCAGCCGAGCGCGTGGCCGGCCGCACGCGCCGCCGGGCGCCGCACGTGCGCGTGCCCCGGATCGATGGCCACTTGGGCGGCGTCTGGCTGCGAGGAGCGATCGCGCTCGGCGTGGTCGCGCTGTTCGCCACCGGCGGCTACTGGCTCTACACCTCGCCGCTGCTCTCGATAGACGAGGTCACTGTAACAGGCAACACGGTGCTGTCCGCAGTGGAGGCGCGTGGGACAGCGGACATCCAGGGCAACAACGTCTTCGACCCGGGCTTCGCGGAAGCGGAGGCGCGCCTCGTCGCGCTGCCGATCGTCAAGGACGTAGAGATTGGCCGCGTCTGGCCGAACGACGCCCGCATCACAATCACGGAACGCACGGCGTGGGGACTCTGGCAGATCGGCGAGCGCCGCGTCGCGATCGATGACGAGGGCGTCGTCGTGGACCTGCCGGCGCCGCCGAGTGCGCCCGTGATCGTGCAGAACGATGTGGGCGCGCAGTTGCCCGCGCCGGGTGAACGCGTCGACGCGGGCGCGGTCGATGTCGTGCGGCAGTTGGTAGCGACGGCGCAGCAGACGCTGGGCCGCACGGTGCTCTCCATGGAGTTTACGCAGGCCAGCGGATTGGCCGTGGTGTTCTCGAACACCATCGGCGATGGCGGCCTGCGCGTGCTGTTCGGCGATGGGCAGGCATACGAATTCAAGGTCGCGGCGCTCTTCGCGGTGCTGGAGCAGGCGAGCTATGAAGGCCGGTCGCTGAGCAGGGTAGACCTGCGCTTCGGCGACAGGGTGGCGGTGCAATGACGATCGTACGGATAAACGGGGGACTGGTGAACGGGCGGACACGGACTGCCCGGGCCACCCAGGAGAGAAAGGAGGCCCGGCCATGAAGGGCGGTGTCTTCGCTTCCATTGACATCGGCACCACAAAGGTCTGTACCGTCGTCGGGGAGGTGCTGGCGGAGCAGCCGTTACGCATCCTCGGCGTCGGCATCTCAGCAGCGAATGGGCTCAACCGCGGTATGGTTGAGAACCTGCGCGACGCGTCGGATTCAATCCGCACGTCCGTGGAGCAGGCGGAGCGGTCCAGCGGCACGCGGATATTGTCGGCGCACGTGGGTCTGGCCGGCCCGCACATCTCCAGTCAGAACAATCGCGGCATCGTCGCGATTCCGGACCGCGAGCGGCCGATCAGCCAGGACGACGTCACGCGGGTGCTGGACGGCGCCCGCATCGTCAGCATTCCGACGAACCGCGAGATCATGCACGCGGTGCCCCGCTACTACATCGTCGACGGCCAGGACCACGTGACGGACCCCGTCGGCATGTACGGTCAGCGGCTGGACGCAGAGACCCACATCATCACCGGCCTGAGCACAGTGCTGCAGAACGCGACGAAGTGCGTCGAGACCGCGGGCGTTCAGGTCGAAACGCTGATGGTTTCGTCGCTGGCCAGCGCAGAGTCCGTGCTAGAGGCCGAGGAAAGAAAGCAGGGCGTGGTACTGGCAGACATAGGCGGCGGGACGACGGACATCGTCGTCTTCGTCGAAGGCAGCGTTTGCCACACCGCCGTGCTGCCCGTCGGCGGCAACCACATCACACGCGACCTCGTCGTCGGCCTTCGCTGCCCGTACCAGGCCGCGGAGGACGCGAAGGCGCTTTACGGACACGCCATTCCGAGCACGATTGATTTGGAAGAAACGGTTGAACTGGACGTGTTCGGCGCGGCGGAGCGCCGAACCGTGGAGCGGCGTCGCATAGCCGAGATCGTGCAGGCGCGCACCGAGGAGATCTGCGAGATGACGATGCGCGAAGTCCGGCGCTCCGTTCACGACGATATCCTCTCGGCCGGCCTGGTGCTCACGGGCGGGACGGCGAACCTGGCCGGCATCGCGGAGCTGGCGGAGCAGGTGACCGGCCTGCCGGCCCGCGTCGGCTCGCCGCGCAACCTCCAGGGTCTGATCGACACTCTCTGCGACCCCGCCTATGCCGCCAGTGTCGGCGCGCTGCAGTGGGCCGTGAGAGAGGTGGAGACCGCGGCGTGGCAGGGCCAGAAGAGAGGCCTCTCTTTCACGGGAGATGTTTGGCAGCGATTGACCCGCTGGGTGCGGGTGCTGCTGCCGGAGTAGGTGGAGACGTGACATACGGTGAGGAGGTCGACCACGAGATGAGCCGGCTGAGGAAGCACCAACCGATCTTGCCCGGCATCGGTGCCGCTGACATCGGCGACGCTGGCATCGCTGCCACAGACGTAGATTCGCCTTCGCTGGCGGAGGAAGAAAAGCAGAACACGGAAGGGCCCGCAGGCCCCATGGTCGCTCGGTTCGGAGCTGAGCAGGACGCTCCAGAGAGCCGGGTAGCAAGAAGGAAGGAGAACAATATGAAGCCTGACCTGGATGGACTGCCTCCCATTAAGGTGGTTGGCGTGGGGGGTGGTGGCTGCAACGCCGTCAATCGCATGATCGCGGAAGACGTGGCAGGCGTGCAGTTCGTGGGCATCAATACGGACGCCCAGGCACTGGCCCGCTGCGAAGCGCCGGAGCGGATACGCATCGGCGAGAAGCTGACGAAGGGCCTGGGCGCCGGCAGCGATCCGGAGCGCGGCGAGCGTGCGGCCGAAGAGAGCCGCGAAGAGCTGATCGAAGCCGTGCGCGGCTCGGAGATGGTCTTCATCACCGCCGGCATGGGCGGCGGCACCGGCACCGGCGCTTCGCCGCTCGTCGCGGAGGCCGCCCGCGAGGTGGGTGCGCTGACCGTCGCGATTGTGACGAAGCCGTTCACGTTCGAGGGGACGAAGCGGCGCGCGCAGGCCGAAGACGGCATCAACGACCTGCGCGAGCGCGTCGACACGCTGATCGTAATCCCGAACGACAGGCTGCTGGACATCTGCGGCCCGGAGGTCTCGGTCGAAGAGGCGTTCGTGGCAGCCGACGACGTGCTGCGCCAGGGGATCCAGGGCATCTCCGAGCTGATCACGCTGCCGGGCGAGATCAACCTCGACTTCGCCGATGTCCGGCGCGTGATGCACGAAGCCGGCCCCGCGCTGCTCGCGATCGGCAGGGCGTCCGGCGAGAAACGCGCCGAGGAAGCCGCGCGAGACGCTGTTAGCAGCCCGCTGCTGGACGTCAGCATCGAAGGCGCGACCGGCGTGCTCTTCAACGTCACCGGCGCGCGCAACCTGGGTCTCCACGAACTGCACGCCGCCGCGCAGGTGATAGGCGAGGTGGTTGCGCCGGACGCCGAGATCATCTTCGGCACGGCGATCGACCCGGCGTTGGGCGACGAGATTAAGGTGACCGTCATCGCGACTGGCTTCCCGGTTACCCAGCGGCCACTGGAGGCCGTCGAGGTTGAGGCGGGTCAGCGCTTCGCAGCCGAGTCGGTTCCGAACCCGGTCGATACGGAGTTGCCGGCGTTCCTGCGCCGTACGGTCGCGTCGCGCTAGTCAGGCAGCGCGTCACGTCCGTTCTTCGTTGAAAGCTCCGGCTGGTCTGCGGGCCCAGCCTTTGTAAAGCGCACACAACGCAGCGGCCCCGTCCCATTAGGGACGGGGCCGCTGTACGTTCGCTTCGGTCTGCTTACCTCTCTGGCCAGGCGAGCAGGATGCCCGCGTGGTACTGGAGGATGAGCGCGGCGTCCTTGGAGTTGATCCGGCTATCCCAGTTAACGTCAGCGTTGTGGATGCAGGGCAGGGTATTCTTCAGGCCCGCGTTCAGTTGCAGCACCATCAGGGCGTCCCTGCTGTTGACCTTGCCGTCACAGTTGACGTCGCCCTTCATATCGATGGACGGCTTCTCCGGCGTCGGCCCGACGATGGTCGGCAGCACGTCGCCCGTGCGCGTCGGAGTCGGTGTGTCCGTCGGCTCAGGCGTATTGGTTGGCGTGTTCGTCGGCGTGTCCGTCGGCACCGGCGTGTCCGTCGGTGTGTCCGTCGGCGTCCGCGTGCCCGTCGGTGTGTTCGTGGGCGTGTGCGTTGGCGTGTTGGTCGCCGTTTCGGTCGGAGTATTCGTCGGCGTGTCCGTCGGTGTGTTGGTCGGCGTATTGGTGATCGTTGGCGTGTTCGTCGGCGTCCGCGTGCCTGTTGGCGTCTCCGTCGGCGTATCCGTCTCCGTCGGGGTGTGCGTTGGCGTGTCGGTTGGTGTCTCCGTCGGCGTGTTCGTCGGCGTGTCGGTGTGCGTTGGTGTGTTGGTCGGCGTTTCCGTCGGCGTGTTCGTCGGCGTGTCGGTACGCGTTGGCGTAGGTGTGTTCCTCGGCGTATTGGTGGGTGTCTCCGTCGGCGTGTGCGTCGGTGTACGCGTTGGAGTATGCGTGGGTGTATTCCTCGGCGTCTTCGTCGGGGTGTCCGTCGGTGTATTCGTCGGTGTCTTGGTTGGCTTCGGCGTCTCCGTTTCCTTGACGCAAGTCGGCGTGCTGGTAGGCGTACTGTTCTTCTTGTCGTTGTGATGCTTGCCTGAGGCGGCTTCACCACTCTTGCCACTCGGGCACTCAGACGTTGGTGTTGGCGTCTCCGTTTCCCGTTCGCAGGTCGGCGTGTGGGTGGGAGTACTGTTCTTCTTGTCGTTGTGGTGCTTGCCTGAGGCAGCTTCACCACTCTTGCCGCTCGGGCACTCAGACGTCGGTGTCGGCGTGTCGGTCTTTCCTGACGGCTTGATGCAATTATTGAGACTGTCCGTTCCTGAGAACGCTAGCTCCGTTATCTCCAGCTTGGCGGTCAAGGAACCGCCAGGGGCGAACGCCGATGCACTCTCAGCCGTGTCGTCTGCGTCTGGGCCGTACAGGAACCCGACGCCGATGGGCTTCGAGCACGACGTGTGGATCTTGATCAGTACCTTGCTGCGGCCACTCGTGAGGATCAGCTCGACCTTCGAGCCGACTTTGCTCTGTCCGGTGTCGGCGACGACGGTGAACTGCTCGCCGTCGGCTACAGAGATCGGGCCGTGGTTGCCGTCGCCTCCCGGAGCGAAGTGGGCCTTGTTTGGATCACGAGCGAGCGTGATGCCGACCGGTGACCCAAAGCCGAGGTCGCTGTATTGGAAGGTGACAGAGACGATCCTGCCTGCCCCGGCGGCCTCCGCTGCAGGTACATCAACTCCTCTGTCGGCCGCGGGCGCTAGTACTAGCACGAAGGCCAGCGCCATACCGGCCAGTGCGATGGCTAGGCCGACGGCGGAGGTGGTTCCGCCGTCTGCTCTGCCGAGTCGAAGTCTGTTCCTCATCTTCACTTCCCCCTTGCTCCGGGTGTGCGTTCCCTTCGCATTGTCTGTGCATCGCGTGCCTGCCACGCGACGCAATTAATATAGGCGTTTTGCCTTGTGACATAGATAACGACGTTGGTTGGCCTGCGTTACAGCGTGAGGACGGGCATCTTCCCGCAATTCGCGAGTGTGTTCGTATGCCTGGAAGCCGGTGGGTTGGGTCGGGCAGGGACACTATGGAAGTCGGTGAGCAACGGTCTCGAGGAGATAGAAAGAAGACGCCTCGCGGAGTGCGAGGCGCCTTCATGTTGGTTGCTATGGTCAGCTTCGGTGTCTACTTGTCCAATCGGACGTCGAAGGGCTCATCCTGGTGGAAGGAGCCGTCAGGCGTCCGCGCCGGCTAGCCTGGGAGCCGCACCAGCCGGACGCCGGCCGCGAGCTCCTCGCCTACCTGTTGGAAGATGTCTATCAAACCAGACGAGGCGGTCTCGCAGAAAAAGTGGTCCCCGTCGGCGTTCTCTTGGGCTGCCTCCGTCGCGTTATCACACCCGGTCTCGTCGAAAGAGTCGGTGGCCATGTCAGCGAGCAGCTCCGTCACCGGCGTGTTCCGGTACGGGGGGTCGTCGTCGTCACATTCCGCGCTCTCGAGACCGTAGCCTAGGGAGTAGACCACAATGCCCGCGGCCTTGGCGGCGGCGGCCATATCGCGGGCGTACAGGCAGGAGTTCCGTCGATAGATGCCCGGGCCGTCCCCGTCCGGCTCGTTGGCGGCTCCGTCCGTGAACAGGACGATCGCTTTTGTTAGGCCCGGGCGGCCGGCGCTGAGCAGGTGACTCATTGCGTCCGGTTGGCCGTAGGCCAGGTCCTGAATAGGGCTGCCCAAGTTGGTACCCTGGCTGGAGTTGTCCAGGCAGTCGATTGTGTCCACGAGACTGCTGCTCGTGTTCAGGGTGCCGTCGGCGTTCTTGTAGTTGCTAGAGAGGGGCACCGCCACCCAGCTGCCGCCGTTATTGGGATCTTGGTCCCGACAGAGGTCGCTTGGGTCGCTCGCACCCAGCACGCCCAGCGCGACGTGCTGAAGATTCGGATTATAGAGCTCCAACAGCCCTTTGGCAGCGTTCTTTGCGTCTTGGAGCTCGCTGGAGCTCATGCTCCCGGTGCGGTCGATAATCATCGCCACGTCCAGAGGCACCGTTGGCGGCCCGCCGCAGCTTCCGCTGCAGGCTGCCGCCCGTATGTCGCCGGTGTTGTTGCTCGATATGCCGATGACAGGAGCGAAGATGAAAGGCACCTCCTTGCTGCCGCCGACGAGGATCGTGTTGCACTTGCTGCTCGAATCGCTGATATCACAGACGCTATAGCATCTGGTGCCGTCACACGTGAACGAGCCGCCCAAGCCAGGGTCGCAGACGCCAGGGATGTGGCTGCTGGCAGGTTGGCCGCCTCCGTCGTCTCCCACGATGCAGTAGAACGTGACGTTTAGGTCGTTGAGATCGAGGCTCGGATCGTTGGCTAGAGCGTACTGGTTAGCGAGGGAAAGGGCTAACGCCGTATCATCGGGCAGCGCCTGAACGCCGGCCAAGGCGGAGGCGTCCACTACGTTCTGCATGTGCCCTCGCGTGCGTAGAAAGTTACCCACGTCGATGACCATAGCGACCAAGCCGATAAGCAGCGTCAGCATAAAGACAAAGATCAGCAGTATCTGCCCCTTCTCGTCGTGCAGTCGTTTGGCGGTTCTCATTATCGTGTCCCTTCGATCACTCGAGTCTCATCTCAGAAGTTGACGAGATGTCGAACGAAGCCAACGACAGCAGACTAGCCAGCGGAGTGATCAAGTCGTACTTGTAATCGACTTTGACCGTCAACGCCTCGCCTGAAGCGCCCTCGGCATTAGTAACGGTGATCGTGACGTCGGTCATGTCCAGATTGGCCGCAACATCCTCCACCTGGGTGATGATCTCCGCCTCCGTTGCGTGTACGGCCCCTATGCGGGCACCCTCGCGGGCCGCGTTCGTGACCGTGATCCAGGAGTGGAGGCCGATGCCGAAATCGATGATCCCGAAGACCAGGATGAACAGTAGGACTGAGACCAGGGAGAACTCCACCAGGGCCTGGCCCCGTTCTCCTCCCGCGCGATGCGGTTGCCTTCGTTTCAACATAGCTCCATATGGCTCCTCACTTGGGTCCGGCAGCTCGGCTGTCCTAGCCTGGCGGGGAAGGGCTAGGACCCGTAGCTTTGCGCCCTCGCCTTTCGGTGAGTTTGCCATTTTCGGAGTCCGATTCTCTTCTATTTTCTGGAACCCCTAAGGGCTCTCACTGAGAAGCATCGGCAGATTCCCCTAATGCCTGAAGCCCTGGCGAGCAGATATGGCTGCCTTTTTGGCACAGCGGTGCTTCCTGATGCCCGGCGGCGAGCAACGGTCTCGAGGAGATAGAGAGAGGACGCTTCGCGGAGTGCGAGGCGTCCTCACGTCGGTTGCTATGGTCGGCTTCGGTGTCTACTCAACCAGTCGGATCGTGAACGGCTGGACCTGGAGATACACGCCGTCGGCTGTCTTGGCTGGAGAGCTGTGCATGCCTTCCAGACCGCCGGAGGTCCCGGGAAAGTCATGCAATCCGAACTGAATATTGTTGCAGCCGGTGTAGGCCGACTTGGGAACGCGGAACTCGTAGATCATCTCCCAGATGAACCCGTCGTACTCTGAGTCGTAGCTCGGGTACTGGGGACTGAACGGCGGCGATTCGACCAGAGGGTCCTCGCCCGGATCGTCGCCCCAGCCGGTGATCAGCGGGTTCTCCAGGTTGAACTCCAGGGAGCTGGCGGACTGGTTCGGGCCGGCGACCAAGATCTCACCGTCGCCCGCAGCATCCGAGACCCAGTCAGTACCGACTTGGCGGAGGTAGTCCTGGATGAAGTCGTGGACGGGAGCGCCGTCGCAGGAAATCTGGAAGCGAGCGCGGTCGCTGCCCTCCAGCTTCCCGAACGTGTGTGCGCTGTCAGCCCAGCCGGTGTTGTAATCGGAGTGGTAGGTCGAACTGATACTAGCGTTGCAATAGACGTCCTTCTTCTTCTTCACCTCTTTGGCGAGGATGTGCAGCGGGCCGATTTCGCTATCCGCTCTTACTTCGACGGACATGCCCACTGTCAGGTCCGCGAAGTCGTTGAGCGGCGACTTGTAGTTCGTAGACCCGTCGACGTCAACAGTGACGAATTGGCCAAGGACTTCTACCATGAAGGTGTTGGCGCCGATGGACGAGATGGTGCCCTTGACCTTGTCTATTTCCCCGCTCTTGTATTTGATTTCAGGATCCTTGCAGCCGCCGTAAACGTTTTCGTTCGCGACGTTGCCGCCGGTGGACGGCCCGTTCATGCGCAGCGCGAAGTAGAAGTAGGTGTCATCGCAGGCGTAGAAGGCGTCACCGTATGAGGCGGACGTCGTCGTCGAGATCAGCCCGGCGACCTTCGCGTAGCCCTCCGCCCCTTCCTGCGCGCGGCCGTCGACGACGGGCGTTCCGCTGCAGGAGCCGTCCGGCACGATGATGGGCACCGGCTGCGTGGGGACTCCAGGCTGCCCGGCCGTTCCGGCAAAGACGGCCACGCCGCGACCGACGATCTGGGTTGTTGATGGCACCAGTACCTGGATGAAGAACGTATCGACTGCCAGGTCGGTGATGACCACTTCGACGCCGTTCGTCTCGCCGGTGTAGTCGCCGGACGCCGGTGGGATGTTCACGACTACAGTGTTCGTGCTGCCGTCGTTATTGAAACCGTTGGCGGCGGCGTTCTCCAGCGCGGCCGTGGCGGCTGCGGCCGTGTTGCCGCCGTAGCTCAGCTCGTAGGCGGCGGCCAGCGTGGCCTGGTCGGCCGCGTTCTGCAATTGCCTTCGTTCAACGTAATGGAACCCCGCGTCGATCGCGAGGCCGACAAGGCCGAGGAAGATGGTGATCAACAGCGCCGCGAGTATGAGGATCTGGCCGCGTTCACGTCTGGCGTGCGTAAGGATGCGTTTCATGTCGCCACCTCCTGGGGCTAGTTCGTAATCGTCATCGTCGACGAGCTCGTCATCGTGAACGAGACGAGGCCGAACATGTTGAAGATCGGCTCGTAGACATATTGAGACGTAACCTTGACGCTGTTGCCCGCCAGGTTGGACGCGTCCGGCCATTCGGATAGGACGGTTAGCTGGCTCGTGTTCAGACCGCCGCCAAACTGCTCCACCGTTGCCGTCACCTGCGTGTCGGTATTCGGCGCGGTGTAGTAGGCACTGGCGGGGCCGCTGGGGTCGACGGAGTCGCCGCCGTGGACGATGGCGTAACGGGCGCCTTCTCGGGTGGCATGCGCCAGCGTGTTGTAGTTCCAGACCGCGCGGCCGACATCGACCATGCCGAAGACCATCACGAAGAAAACGATACTGACGAGCGAAAACTCAACGAGCGCTTGGCCGCCCTGGCGGTTCTTGAAATAGCGGAGCCACTTCACTATTCGGCCACCCTTGCTCTCACGGTCCGTTCCAGATCGATTGAATGCGGTAATCCGGGCCAGTCGAAGATCGTCGTGAACGTGTACTGGACGCTGACGTCCGCGTAGAGGCGGCCCTGGCTGTCGGTTGAAGTGACGACGGTGACGTCGGGGTTCGTAGGCGAAACATCGAGCAGTTCGTTCGTGTCGGCGACGACGGCTGCCTTGATCGAGGCCAGGTCGGCGGCCGCGTTGGAGCCTCCCGCGGCGTAATCCGCGCCGTTTCGCGCGCCGTTGGTCACGGCGACGTAGGCAAAGTAGACGCGACCGAAGTCGATTGCGCCCAGCATGAGAACAAGGAGGAACGGCGCGATCATCGCCATCTCGACGAGGGCTTGACCGCGTTGTCCGCGCGCGCGCTGCAGGTGCTTTCGTTTCAACATAGCTCCGGATCCTCACCAGAGGTCCGGAGGCTCGGCTGTCCTAGCGTGGATGGGAAGGTCTAGGACCCGCAACTCAGCGCCCTCGCCTCTTGGCGAGTTGGCCTTTTCGGGATCCCGTTGTTCCTCTTGGTTCGGAACCCCTAGGGGCTCTCACTGACAAGTATCGACATATTCCCTGATGCGTGAAGCCCCAGCGAACAGAAACGGCTGGCGGTCTCGGCAAGGCTGCGGGCTTTGCCGATGCAGATGTCCCAGGGGCGTCCGATACGTACTCGGCAGCAGTGCGATCTGACAGCGACAGCTATGGGGCAGGCGCACCTGCCAGCAGACCAGCCAGAGATCGACCAACGGAGCGATACATGAGCCTTCCTCGTGGCCGCGCGCGGCCCGCCCAGTATCAACCGCCAGTGCTCCCTACCGACCCAGGACTGCCGAACCTGAACCGCCTCTTCGAGGAGACCTGGATGTGGAAGGTCTACCGACGGCTGTTCGAAGCTGGAATTGAAGAGCCAGACGAGATTCGCCCCCGGCGTCTGGCGTACCGGCTTGGGAAGCGGGCTCTCGTCGTCTACGAGGCGAGGAGCTTCAGCGGCGACTGGGTGTTGGAGGATGAGTTCGCCTGCGAGGTATTCGCCGGCCGGCGGGAAGCGCGCTTGTTCCGGTATCCGACCGATCCGCACCTGCCCGGCCTCAAGTCGATCGCGGATCCGGCGACGGCGCAGGATGTTATGCGCCACCACGTTCGGCTGGATCCGAAAAGCCTGTACATCCGCCTCATCCGCTACCGGCCATCGTCCAGAGCGGTACTCAGATATAGGGCGGGCTGGCGGTTCAAAGGGAGCGATCGTGTGTATCTCTTCGTCCGCGCAATGCGGCCCGAGATGATGCCGCGATTCCTGCGTGCGGGCCGGCTTGTGGACCAGTCTGCGTTCACGATTCCTGCGCTGCACGGGAGTTGGGAGGAAGGCGGTGTCGTCTGGCTTGGCATGTTGCCAGGAGAGACAGTCAGGGAGCACATCCAGCTCGGGACGGCGCCAGATCCAGACCTGATTCTCGATCGGCTGTCTTCGGTCTGGGCGTTGGATGCAGTAGACGGTCTTCCCTCTATGAACATGGCGAACAGCACACGGGGGGCCGTAACCCTGCTGGAGCACCTCCTGCAGGGGAGGCCGGGGCAGGCGGCGGTTGGATCGATCTGGTCGCGACTCGAACCGTTCGCGACGTCTTGGCGTCCCAACGGCGTCGCGCACAACGACTTCTATGACGACCAAATGATCGTCCTTCCGTCGGGAGAACTCGGCCTGGTGGACTTCGAAGAGTGCGGAATCGGCGACCCGATGGCAGACATCGCAAACTTCCTTGCCCATCTCCGCTGGTCGTCTCAGGGTGATCAGGCTTCGCGCCAATCTGTTTATGCGCGATCGTTTCGAGCGCGCGCGTTGGAGCGCTTCGGCTGGGATGAGGAGGAGTTGGCTCTGCACGAGGCCTGCTGCATCTTACGGTTGTGCACGAATCCCGTCCGTAGCCTTCATCCGGCCTGGGCCGAGATCACCGAACAGCGGCTTACGTTAGTAGAATCTGCTTTGCCAGGCCGCAGGCAGGCTCTCTCAGCATAGGTTCCCGTCACGGAATCGCAGGGGGCTCTTGCCGCGGGCCGGTGGAAAGAAATGGAGAGGGCTGCCGTTCGGCAGCCCTCTCTTCATCGGCTTTCTATTGATAGGTGCTTATTCGACCAGCACGATGCAGTCGTAGGCGTCGGCGCTTGCGCTCATGTCATCAGCGCTAGAGCCGGACACGGTGTGTCCGTCGTTGCTGACACCGTCTCCGCTATCACTAGCAGTCTGAATGCTACCGCTGCCGCTCCAGGAGCTGGCTGTCGCGCTCGAGCCGCTGTCGTCGCTTGCGCTTGCGCCGGACACGGTGTGGCCGTCGTTGCTGACGCCGTCGCCGCTGTCGCTCGCCGTGAATGCAGTGCCGGCACCGCTGTCGTCGTCTGCGCTGGCGCCGGATGTGGTGTGCCCGTCGTTGCTGACGCCGTCACCGCTGTCGCTTGCAGTCTGCGCGCTAGCGCCGGTCCAACTGTCAGGCGTCGCACTCGAGCCGCTGTCGTCACTTGCGCTCGGGCCAGAGGTGGTGTGTCCGTCGTTGCTGGCGCCGTCACCGCTGTCGCTCGCCGTGAAGACGGTGCCGCTCCCGGCGCTTGGCGTGGGGGTGCCGCCGCCGGCGGATGGGGTCGGTTCGTCGCCGCCCGGCTCCTCTTCATCGTCGTCGTCACGAAGTACGCAGGCCTCTGGCGGAGCCGGCAACGCGTTGCTTCCAGGTTGTCCGGAGGCCGTTCCCGCAACGGAGCGGGCGCTCACTCCCGCTGCGGAGCCTAGGAGGACATGAATGAAGAATGTCTGAGGAGTCTCGCCCACGATCACCTCGACGTAGTTCGAGTCGCCCGTGTGCGGTCCCGAAACGGGCGGAATGTTAACTGTCACGGCCTCCTCACCATCGACATCGAACCCGTTGGCCGCCGCATAGGCGTGTGCGGCGGCGATGGCGTCAGACGTGTCGCCGCCGTAGGCTAGTTCATACGCCGCGGATCGCGCCGCCTCGTCCGCGCTGTTCTGGGCCTGACGGCGCTGAGCGTAGTAGTAGCCACCGTCCACGATCAGCCCGACCATGCCCAGCAACATGGTAACGAGCATCGCCGACACGACGAGGATCTGCCCGCGCTCGTCCGTTGGATTGAACCATCTAGTTATCTTGTGCATGGCTACCTCCTAATCGCTGTCACTGGCTGATGGTCATGGTCGACGACGATTGCATGTCAAATGAGATCATCCCGAACAGGTTGAACATGGGCTCGTACGTATACTCAGACGTGATGGTGATGGAATCACCAGGGTTGTTCGTGCCGTCTGTCCAATCGGCTTCCACAGTTAGCCGAGACGGGTTAAGACTCTGTCCGAAAGACTGAACGGTCTCCGTCACATTCTCATCGCTGTTAGGCGGGCTGTAGTGTGAAGATCCTGGCCCGCTCGGGTCCGACGAGTTAGCGCCGTGGACAATGGCGTAGCGCGTGCCTTCCCGCGTGGCATGGGCCAGTGTGTTGTAGTTCCAGACGGCGCGGCCGACATCGACCAGGCCGAAGACGATCAGGAAGAAGACGATGCTGACGAGCGAAAACTCAACGAGCGCTTGGCCGCCCTCGCGGTTCTTGAAATAGCGCAACCACTTCATTATTCGGACACCCTCGATCTCACAGTCCGTTCGACATCGACCGAGTGCGGCAGCCCGGGCCAGTCGAATATCGATGTGAAGGTGTACTGCACGGTGACGTCCGCGTACAGCCGGCCCTGGTCGTCGGTCGAGGTGACGACGCTGACGTCGGGGTTCGTCGATGACGTATCGAGCAGGTCGTTCGTGTCGGCGACGACGGCGGCCCTGATCGCCTCCAGGTCGGCCGCCGCTTCGGAGCCTCCCGAGGCGTAGTCGGCGCCGTTACGCGCGCCGTTTGTCACCGCGACGTAGGCGAAGTAGACGCGGCCGAAGTCAATCACGCCAAGCATGATAATAAGGAGGACCGGCGCGATCATCGCCAGCTCGACCAGCGCCTGGCCGCGTTCGCGCTTGCGTCCGCGTTTGCTTTCGCAGACGCTCTCTCTCTTCGGCCGCAGTCGGGGTATCATTGCAGTACGGTTGTCTCCTCTGTGACGAAATCTCCGTAGGGGTTTTCCCCCTACATCATGTATCGGTCGCTTAGGTGAAACCCTTATGCTCGGCAGAAGAATCTTCTGATATCCAATAACTTGACTACTACCAGATATGGGAGTGTACTTGACATACCGCTATATCTTGTGCTAGCCTAGCGCTTACCACTGGAAGTTTGGGGTAGAAATATGCGCTGCCCGTACTGCGGCTTCGCCGATACTAAGGTCACCGATTCTCGTGACGCGGACGAGGGCATCCGCCGCCGCCGCGAATGTCTGAGTTGTGGCCAGCGCTTCACCACCATGGAGCGGATGGCCGTCGGCGGTCTTCTGATCGCCAAGAAGGACGGCCGGCGCGAGGAGTTCTCGCGCGACAAGCTGCTGGGCGGTCTGCGCAAGGCCTGCGAGAAGCGGCCGCTGGCTGCGGGTGCCATCGAGGCCGTCGCCGACTCTATCGAAGCGACGATGCGCCAGCGCGCCGCGCCCGAGGCGCCGAGCGACGAGGTCGGCGAGTTGGTGATGGATCACCTGCGTGAGTTGGACCACATCGCCTACATTAGATTCGCCTCGGTGTATCGTGCCTTCGCGGACCTGGAAGAGTTGCAGCGGGAGTTGGAAGCGCTTTCGAGTCGCGGCCCGGCGCCGGGACTGGGTGCCGACCAGCCCGCGCTGCTTTCCGAAGATGAGCTGAAGGACCTCACCCGAGGAGTCCGCAGCATCCCCGCCCGCCGCAGGCGCGGTCGCGCGGCGGCGACCAAACGTACCGCCAAACCGCCCACAGCCACCGCGGCAGATAGTGCTGCGCCGAAGCGGGGTCGCCAAGGAGGCTCGTCATGACCGACCACCTCCTGCACGCGCGGCTGTTCAACACCGTCGGCGAACTGATCGCGGAAGGGCCCTGCTGGCTCGACGAACCGGCCGGCCGCGCGACGCTGGAGCCGGAGCACGAACCGGGCGTGATCCAAAAGGAGCGCGGCCAGTTCACGCTGGAGCTGGACTCCGGCCGCTCCGTCGCCGTCTCTGACAAGCCGATGATTTTCCGCCTCGGTTCCGGGGCGGACGGTGTCGCTACGGGCGGACGCCGTAACATGTACCGGCTGCAGCTACTGGGCGACACGAACGCCGAACCACCGGGCGATGCCCACATTAACAGAGCGCATGATGCGAACGCGGCCGGTGGGGTAGGTGAGGGATCGCCTGCCGTTCCGGGTCCCTCGGAGCGCCTCCGTGAGAACGGAGAGACTCCGGCCGCAAGCTAGGAACCAGTTCGAGGGGGCGTCCCCTGGCGACGGGGGGCGTCCCCTCGGCATCTATTGGAGAAAAGAGAGAGGAAACGAGGATGACTACACCACAGGTAGATCCACTCAGGGCATGCAAAGAAGCTCGGGACAAGTTAGAGCGAATTCGCCAGAAGCTTTCCGGCTATGGTCAGTTCTTCGGCAATCTCGCCACAGGATTGTGCGACGATGAGGTACGCATCAGGCTTGCGAATTCTGATCTCAGCGTACCGATTGACCTGCCGGACGATCGAACGCTCAATTACAACGCTTGGCCACAGCGAGAGGACGTGAAAGCTTCTCTGGCCGAATACTATGAAGCTCTCAAGGAGTATGAAGCAGCCTACTATGGGCTGGCGCCTGACGAGCAAAACTTATTCGACGGCGTCGGCTCCGGGGAAAGGCAAACGCTGCAGGTTGGTCCAACCTTCTAAGCATCGAACAGGCAAGCAGATACCGCGCGCGCTGTCCAGCGGTATCCACAGGATACCGCTGGACAGGCAAGAAGTCTAGGCTCGCAAGAAAGGAAGCCCCGCCGATGGTCGTTCATTCCCAGGAATCTGACACCACCACCATTGCCGATGCGCAGACGCGTATCCAGCGCTACTACACCATGCCCGGCCAGCACCCCTACGACGGCGTCGACTGGGAGCAGCGCAGCGCGGCAATTACGGACGAGTCCGGCACGGCTTTCTTCGAGCAGGACAGCGTGGAGATACCGGCGTTCTGGTCGCAGACGGCGACGAACGTCGTCGTCTCCAAGTACTTCCGTGGCAAGCAGGGAACAGACCGGCGCGAGACGTCCGTGCGGCAGATGATCGACCGCGTCGTCGGCACCCTGACGCAGTGGGGCCGCGAAGGCAACTACTTCTCGTCCCCGGAGGAAGAGCAGACGTTCGCCGCGGAGCTGACGCACATCATCCTCCACCAGAAGGCGACGTTCAACAGCCCGGTCTGGTTCAACGTCGGCGTCGAAGAGAAGCCGCAGTGCTCGGCCTGCTTCATCCTCTCCACGGGCGACACCATGGAATCGATTCTTGAGTGGTCGAAGACGGAGGGCATGATCTTCAAGGGCGGCTCCGGCGCTGGCATCAACCTCTCCAACATCCGCTCCAGCCAAGAGTCGCTCTCGGCCGGCGGCCAGGCCTCGGGCCCCGTGTCGTTCATGCGGGGCGCCGACGCTATCGCCGGCTCGATCAAGTCGGGCGGCAAGACGCGGCGCGCCGCCAAGATGGTGATCCTCAACGCCGACCACCCCGACATCGAGGAGTTCGTCGAGTGCAAGGCGCGCGAAGAGCGCAAGGCCTACGATCTGGGTGATGCCGGTTGGGACATGTCGCTCAACGGCGAGGCCTGGGCCTCCGTCCAGTTCCAGAACGCCAACAACTCCGTTCGCGCCACCGACGAATTCATGCGGGCCGTGGAGAACGACGGCGATTGGGAGCTGCGCGCGATCACAACCGGCGAGGTGCTGGAGACCGTCAAGGCGCGCGAGCTGCTGCGCCGCATCGCCCAGGCGACCTGGGACTGCGGAGACCCGGGCATGCAGTTCGACACGGTGATCAACGACTGGCACACCTGCCCCGAGTCGGGCCGCATCAACGCCTCCAACCCCTGCTCCGAGTACATGCACGTCGATAACTCCGCCTGTAACCTGGCATCGATCAACCTGCTGACCTACCTCGACGGCGACGGCAACTTCGATCTCGACGGCTATCGCCACACGGTCGCGACCATGATCTGGGCGCAGGAGATCATCGTCGGTCGCTCCAGCTATCCCACGGAGAAGATCGCGGCGAACGCGCACGCCATGCGCCAGCTCGGCCTCGGCTACGCCAACCTCGGCGGGTTGCTGATGGCGCTGGGCCTGCCGTACGATTCCCACGCGGGCCGCACGTACGCCGCCGGCGTCACCGCGCTGATGACGGGCCACGCCTACGCTACCTCGGCAGCGATCGCCGATCGCGTCGGCCCGTTCGACGCTTACGAGCAAAACCGCGAGCCGATGCTGCGCGTGATCGGACAGCATCAGGCGGCGGCCCACAACATCGAAACGGACGCGGTCGCCGAGCCGCCGGCATCGCTCGAGCCGCTGGTCGCGGCCGCGCGCGACGCCTGGGACCGCGCGCTGGACCTCGGGCAGCAGCACGGCTACCGGAACGCGCAGGCCACCGTCATCGCGCCGACGGGTACCACGGCGTTCATGATGGACTGCGATACGACAGGCATCGAGCCGGACATTGCGCTCGTCAAGTTCAAGAAGCTCGTCGGCGGCGGCATGATGAAGATCGTCAACAACACCGTGCCGCTGGCGTTGCGCCGCCTCGGCTACGACGACGAGGCGGCAACGTCGATCACGGCCTACGTCGACGAGACGGGAACAATAGAAGCCGCGCCCGGCCTGCGAGACGAGGACCTGCCGGTCTTCGACTGCGCGTTCAAGGCCGAGCAGGGAGAGCGGACGATCCACCACCTCGGCCACATCAAGATGATGGGGGCCTGCCAGCCGTTCATCTCCGGTGCCATCTCCAAGACCGTCAACCTGCCGGAAGAGGCCACCGTCGATGACGTCGCGGATGCCTACATGGCGTCGTGGCGGGAGGGCGTGAAGGCGATCGCCATCTACCGCGACGGGTCGAAGAAGGTGCAGCCGCTCTCCACCGGCGAGAAGAAGTCTGCCGCGCCCGAGGACGAGACCCACGCGCGCCGCCGGCCGCTGCCGGACACCCGCGACTCGCTAACGCACAAGTTCAAGATCGAAGGCCACACGGGCTACATCACCGTTGGACTCTACGACGACGGTTCGCCTGCGGAAGTCTTCATCAGCATGGCGAAACAGGGCAGCACGATCTACGGACTGATGGAGTCGTTCGGCCGTGCGATCTCGTACGCGCTGCAGTACGGCGTGCCGCTCTCCGACCTGGTCCGCAACTTCAGCCACATGCGGTTTGAGCCGTCCGGCGCGACGACGAACCCGGAGATCCCGTTCGCACAGTCGGTGATCGACTACCTCTTCCGCTGGCTGGCCTCCAGGTTCCTTACCACGGACGAGGTGGAGGCGCTGGGCGTGATGACGCCTGAGGTAAAGCAGCGGATGGTCGAGCGGTTGGACAGCGAGAATGGCAACGGCAACGGTAACGACCACACGGAGAGCGGGTCGCAGGTGGTGGTCTCCGGCGTGGCGAAGAGCAACGGCCAGTCGGATTCCCCGGCCTGCTCCAACTGCGGCTGGATCATGGTTCGCAGCGGCACCTGCTACCGCTGCGAAAACTGCGGCAGCACCAGCGGCTGTTCGTAATCGTTATGCCGAGTAGACGAAACCTTCACGTGCATTTGACGTAACTCCGGTGCGCTGATCAGGACGAAAGGAGTACGATAACGCAGATTACCGGAGTGGCGGACCGAAAGGAGCATGGAGGCTCTACGGCATTGCTACTGCGGAACGCGTCATACGTCCCCAACCTTAGGTAATAGGCCGCCGACCACCACCCCGCCACCAGCATAGGCGGCCTGCCACGCGAGGCGTCCCACCTTCCCCCGGGACGCCTCGTTGTTCTCCTCTTCAGGCGGTATGCTGCGGGGTCAACGCCGTTCGACCGGAGCAGTAAAAGGGGAGCCTCGCGTCGTGAACAAGCCTGACCTCCGCATCCTCGCGTTCGCCGGCTGCCTGCGAACCGCCTCGTTCAGTTGCGGCCTGCTCCGCTCGAGGCGGACGTGAGCATCGTCGACAACCTGTCGCAGGTGCGGAGGCGCATCGAAGCGGCCTGCTGTCGCGCCGGGCGGGCCGTTGACGACGTCACGCTGGTCGGCGTCAGCAAGGGCACCGCCGCGGATGCCGTCGCCGAGGCCTGCGCGGCCGGTCTGACGGACGTGGGAGAGAATCGCGTGCAGGAGGCGCAGGAGAAGATACCGGCCGCACGCGCGTTGGGCGCGCGCCCGCGCTGGCACCTTATCGGCCACCTTCAGACGAACAAGGCGAAGACCGCAACGGAGCTCTTTGCTATACTCCACAGCGTAGACTCGCTCCGGCTGGCCGAGGCCGTCAGCCGGCGAGCGGGCGAGCGAACGCAGGTCCTCCTCGAAGTCAACGTCGCGAAGGATGCCGCCAAGTTTGGGTTCGCTCCAGAAGAGGTAACCTCCGCCCTGACCGCTATCTCACAGCTCCCCAACCTGGACGTCCGCGGACTGATGACCATCGCTCCTCAGACCCACGACCCGGAGACCTCTCGGCCCTGCTTCCGCCGCCTGCGCGAGCTGCGCGACGGGCTCGGTCTGGCGGAGCTATCGATGGGCATGACGGGCGACTTCGAAGTCGCGATCGAAGAGGGCGCGACCTACGTGCGCGTCGGCAGAGCGATCTTCGGCGAACGGAAAGGAACGTAGGTGTGCGAATCGGTTTCCTCGGCGGCGGCTACATGGGGGAGGCGCTGGCCGCCGCCTTCATCAGCAGCGGGCTCGTAGAGTCCAGCGACATCACGGTCAGCGACATCGCGCAGGTGCGACGCGACCACCTGGCGTCGGCCTACGGCCTCAACGTCACGGAGGACAACGGCGTGGCGGTGGCGGGCGCCGATATCGTCGTGCTCGCCGTGAAACCTCAAGAGTTCTCGAACGTCGCCGCCGGCCTAAAGGGCAAGCTGGAGCAGGGCCAGACGCTGCTCTCGATCATGGCCGGGGTCGAGATGGCCCGTATCAGCGAGGAGACCGGCCACGTGGCCGTCGTCCGCGTGATGCCCAACACCGCGGCCTTCGTCGGCCAGGCGATGAGCGTCTGGACCGCCAGCGACGCCGTGCCCGCGGAGCGGCGGCGGGAGGTCGCCGCGCTCCTCGATTCGCTCGGCGCGCAACGCGAGGTGAGCGACGAAGCGGTTCTCGATATGGCGACGGCCGTCTCCGGCAGCGGGCCGGGGTTCGTTTTTCTCTTCCTGGAGTCGATGATCGATGCAGGCGTTTCTATAGGCCTCGCGCCCGAAATTGCCGAGGAGTTGGCCACACAGATGCTGGTCGGCGCGGCGACGATGGCGCGGGAGTTGGACAAGACGCCTGCGGAGCTGCGCGAGATGGTGACCTCGAAGGGTGGCACCACGGCGGCCGGGCTGTCGGTGCTCGACCAGGCGGGCTTTAGAGCCATCATCGATGATACGATTAAGGCAACGTACGACCGCGCGAAGGAGCTGTAATGGGACTGATTCCAGACTTCACCAGCATCGATAGCCTGGGCGGAGCGCTGGCGGCGCTGATTCAGCTCCTGATCCTGGCCATCATCGGCCGGGCGATCTTGTCGTGGTTCGTGCGCGACCCCTACAACCCGGTGATGCAGATGCTGACCGCCATTACCGACCCGGTGCTCCAGCCGCTCCGCCAGATCATGCCACGCACTGGCATGATGGACTTCACTCCTCTGGTGGCCATCATCCTTCTCTCCATCATCTCGGGGATGGTCTCCGGCATCTAGGCCCGGTGCCGTAGGCGCCGTCGCAGCCACGCGACCAATCTCGACGCGCCGATTCCCAGCGGCATGACGATCAGCGCAGCCCAACTCACCAACGAGATGCGGTTCGCCAGGCGGCGCGTCGCGGTGTCTTCCAGCCTTACGTCCACGGTATGTGCGCCCTCCGGCACGGCGAACTCGATCAGCCCGCGCGGATCGCTGGGGTCGTGGTCGACGCGCTCGCCGTCGATGCGGACGCGCCAGTTAGGGAAGTCGAAGATCGACGCGCGCAGCGTAGCCTCGCTGTCGGCATCGACACGGAGGACGAGGCGGTCGCTTTCGATGCGCGTGGCCTGTACGGTGGCCGTACCTGAGACGACGGTCGCTCTCTCGTCGATGCGGTCCGGGATCACCAGCACGTGCCTGGGCAGGTAGTCGCGGATAGAGCCGAGCTCGCTGGCGGCGTAAGGCCCGGAAGAAAAGTATTCGGCGTCGTTGGCAGGGCAGGGGATCGCGCGGCCGGCCTCGACCGTGCAGCGGTGGAGCGGCCGGAAGTAGAACTCGCCGCCGCCGATGAAGAGGCCGATGAGGAGCGCAGCTAACGCCAGTCGCAGCGCCAGCGGCCGGCCGCCCAGCACAGCGAGCCACGCGCCGGCCATCGCCGCCGACGCCAGGCTGACGAGGCCCATGTAGCGCCAGGGGAACTGGAGGAATCGCAGCGAGTCGAACGTGTCCCAGATCGGCTCGGACGCCGAGATCGTCATGTAGACACCGACCGCGAAGAACAGCGCCAGCACCACGATGGCGAGCGCAGGCGCGCGCCGGCCCTCGTGCCAGAGCAGTGCCGCCGCGGGCAGCGCGAACCCGGCGAGCGCCCAGTGGAACCAGCCGATCTGGATCGGCGTCTCGCTGGGCGCGCCAAGAAGGAATGCGTAGTCGGCGGAACGCTCGAAGAAGAGGTCGCTGACCGTGATGAACTGCTGGGAGTAGTCGAACGGCCAGCTCGTCAGGTTGTCTAGCTTCGCGTGTGAGCCCTCCGTGAGGACCGGCGCCGTGAAGAACGCGGCCAGCCCGGCGCCCCAGAGCGCCCCCGCCGTGCCCAGCAATGCCGGCCACCAGGCGGCGCGTCCGCGCGTAAGGAGCAGGACAGCGGCCCAAAGCGCGACCGCTGGCATCACTATCAGCGCGACCAGACTGTGAGACAGCAGTAAGAGCCCCGTGAACACGGCGACGGCTGGTAGGTATCGCGCGCGGCCGCCCGTGACCAGCTCGTACACGGCCCAGAGCAGCGCGGGCGCCAGCGCCAGCCCCCACAGCTCCGCCAGCGCGCCCCGCATGTAGATGTCCAGCGCTAGGTACGGCGCGTAGACGTAGGCGACGGCCGAAACGAGGCCGCCCAGCGCGCCCCAGAGCCGGTTTGCCAGCGTGAACATGGCGATCCCGGCACCGGCCAGGCCGATCAGGTAGAGGGCGTTGACGGCGGCCAGGTACGAAAACCCCAGCCGGTGCAGCAGGTCGCCGGCGTAGTAGGGCAGCGGCGGGTAGTAATTGTAGAGCGGTAGCCCGTAGCCGTTGCCGAGGTTGGCAGCCCAGCGACAAGGGATCTGGCCGTCGTCGATGCAGGCGCCCATCTCCGCAATGCGCCAGGCGTGGAGCATGTCCGCGGTGAGGATCATGCCGTCGCCGAAGAGCGGCGCGTAGGCGAACGCGGCGAGCGCGATCAGCGCTAGGCTGCCGAACAGCGCGGGTCGCGCGACAACGGCGTCGCCAGTCGCGCTAACGATCGCGTCGATCCGCAGGCGACGGCGTAGTTCGTCGATCGAAGGCAGCCGGGTTCGCACGTCAGCCCGCGCCCGCGCCGCCCAGGCGGGCGGCGGCCTCATCGCTATCGATGCCGCCGACGCCGATCAGTTTCTCGCGGGATTTCGCGCCGGAGACGACGCCGACGGCGCTCTTCGGCACGCCCAGCGCCTTCGCCAAGAGCCGCACCAGCGCATCGTTGGCCTTTCCATCGACGGGAGGCGCGCAGACGCGCACGCGCAGCAGGCCGTCCTGCCAGCCGACGATCTCGTCGCGGGACGCTTTCGGTGTGAGCCGAACCCGGATGCGCGCTTCCAGACTGTACCCCTCCTCGACCTCGTCCAGCCACCGTGTGCCGTGGTCATGCTTCGCGCTAGTATACGCGTGGTTGACGACAGACAACACCATAGCATCGCGGCAGGCTCCGTATCAGCCCCCGCAGGCGCGTTCGTCTCTTGAGGAGGTACGCCATGATTCTGGAGGGAGAACACATACGGCTGCGGCCCGCCACGCGGGACGACCTGGCGGCCTATACGCGTTGGTACACCGACGACGAGTTCCGAAAGTACATGGGGCCGCCCGGCGACGCGCTCGATGCGTTGCAGTCGCCGCCGTCCGACCAGGTTCAATTCTCGGTAGAGCTGAAGGACAGCCGGTTGATCGGCTTCATCTTCATCACCGATATCCGAACGGCCCATCGTCAGTGTGAGCTAGGACTCGTGGCTATCGGTGAGCGCGACTGCTGGGACAAGGGCTACGGCAGCGAGATAGTGCGGCTGGCGCTGAGCTTCTGCTTTCGCGAGCTGAACATGCACCAGGTGCATGTCGAAACGGCGGAGTTCAACGAACGAGCGCTTCGCTGCTACGGCGCGATCTTCCCCCACGAGCAGCGCCACCGCCAGTGGGTGTGGGAGGACGGCCGCTTCTGGGACGAGATCTACTTCGATGTGACGGAGGAGGAGTTTGCCGCTGGCGAACGGCCTTCGTAATCGGTTGGTTGCAATAGTCGAACACTTATGCTATTCTTACGCTCGTTCAGGGGGAATTGAATCTAAACGAGGAGGCCAGGATGGCAAAAGACAAGAAGAAAGAAGCGCTGGACATCGCGCTTGGCCAGATCGAGAAGCAGTTCGGCCAGGGCGCTATCATGCGCCTGGGCGAGGCCTCCGCGAACCTACACGTAGAGGCGATTCCAACGGGATCGATTGCGCTGGACCTGGCGCTGGGAGTCGGCGGCATCCCCCGCGCGCGCATCACCGAGATCTTCGGCCCGGAGTCGGCGGGGAAGTCGACGCTGGCGCAACAAGTCGTAGCGGAAGCACAGGCGATCGGCGGCACCGCGGCCTACGTGGACGTCGAGCACGCGCTGGAGCCGACGTACGCGGGCGGCATGGGCGTCAACATCGACGAACTGCTCGTCTCGCAGCCGGATACGGGCGAGCAGGCGCTCGAGATCACGGAAGCGCTCGTGCGCAGCAACGCCGTAGACATCATCGTTATCGATAGCGTCGCGGCGCTCGTCCCGCGCGCAGAGATCGAAGGGGAGATGGGTGATTCGCTGCCGGGCCTGCAGGCGCGATTGATGTCGCAGGCGCTGCGGAAGCTGACGGGCGCCATCGCCCGCTCTAACACTGCCGTCGTCTTCATCAACCAGTTGCGTGAGAAGATCGGCATCGTCTTCGGCAACCCGGAGACAACGCCTGGCGGCCGGGCACTGAAGTTCTACAGCTCCGTCCGCATCGACGTGCGCCGGATCGAGACGCTCAAGCAGGGCCAGGAGGTCGTCGGCAGCAGAGTGCGCGCCAAGGTCGTGAAGAACAAGGTAGCGGCGCCTTTCCGCATGGCCGAGTTCGACATCATGTTCAACGCGACGCACCCTGGCATCAGCCGCGAAGGCGACCTGATCGATATGGGCGTCGAGCTGGAGACGATTAAGAAGCTGGGCGCGTTCTACAGCTACGGCGACCTGCGGCTGGGCCAGGGTCGCGAGAACGCCAAGGCCTACCTGCGCGAGAACCCAACGCTGACGAGTGAAATAGAGGCCGAAGTGCGCGCGGCGTGCTCGCTGCCGCCACGGCCAGACTCGCCAACGACCGATGCCCCCGCCGCTACGGAGCCGCCAACCGACGCGACAGACGCAGATGCCGTGGCGCCGCAGGCTGCGGACGCAGAGGCTGTGGCAGACGCGGCGGAGGCGGACGCGGAACCTGCAGAAGCGATGAAGTAGGGGGCGGGCCGGGCCATGGCCGCGCCTCGCCGGAGACGCGCCGGGGCGGCAGGCGTCACGACAATTACATCGCACGGATCGTGGCGGACGTCCGTGCGGCGCGTCCGCAGGACCGCGAACGGCTGATGCTCGTCCAGATGCTGCGCTCCGTCCGATTCTGGTTCCAGATTCTGCTGACGGCCGGGTTCCTCGGCCTCCTCGCCTGGCGAGTCGATCTAGCAGACGCCTTCTCCACGTTTGCGGACGCCGGCTGGGCCTGGGTGCTGCCCGGACTGGCTGTATTCACGCTGTCCAAAGCGCTCCACGCCGCGCGCTGGCGGATCTTCCTCGGGTCGCATCGGAATCTGCCGCTGGCGGGGCTGCTGGGAATCTTCCTCATCCACAACATGGTGAACGCGGTGCTGCTGTTGCGCGCCGGTGACGTGGTTCGCATCCAGACGACGTCGCAGCGTTACGGAATCCCCCGTTCGGAGCTGACCGCGACGGTCGTGGTGGTGGAGTCCGTCCTGGACGGGCTGTCGTTCGTGCTGCTCGTGGGCCTCGCGTTCGGGCTGGGCGCTATCCCTGAGTCGCTGCGGCTGACCTTCTTGATTATGGCGGGGCTGGCGCTGTTCGGCTTCGCGTTGAGCGTTGCCGGCGCGGGCTGGATTCGCGGTGAGCGGCTGGTGGGCTTGTCGCCGCGACGCTGGCTGCCGGACGCAGGCCGCCGGCGCATCGTCGTGCTGCTGGATGAGTTCGCCAGCGGCATGCGCGCCCTGCGCGAGCTGCGGCTGGCCGCGCCGGCCGTCGCGCTATCGCTGGGCGGCTGGCTGCTGGAGGCGGTGTCGTACTGGTGCTTCGGCCAGGCCTTCGGTCTCGACCTCGGCTTCGGCGCCTACCTGATTATCATGATCACGGCGAACTTCGCCGTGGCGATACCGATCACGCCTTCGGGTATTGGGCCGTACGAGGTTGCGACGCAGGAGTTGGTAGTGCAGATGGGCGAGGCGCGGGCGCTGGCGGCCGGCTACGCGATCGGCATTCACCTATCGCTCATCATCTGGGTCACCATAACCGGGCTGGCCGCGATGTGGCTGATGCGGCTGCGGCCAGCCGACATCTTCTACGTCACGCAGCGTGGGCAGGCGGACGCACAGCCGCCGCCTGCGCGGCCGGCAGGCGCTGGAGGGGGTGCAACGTGATCGTCACAGCGCTATGATCATCACCTCAATTGAAGAGCGGCGTGGCCGTCGCGTGGACGTGTATGTGGACGGCAGCCTGGCGCTCACACTGGCCGCGGAGTTCGCAATCGAGCGTGGCCTGCGGCCGGGGAAGACCGTCACGCGTGACGAAGTGGCGGAGGTGGCCGCGGAGGGTGCGCGTCGAGGCGCGTTGGCGACCGGCCTGCGGCTGCTATCGCGCCGCCTCCATAGCGAGGAAGAGGTGCGGCAGAAGCTGGCGGCGAAGGGCTACGACGAGGCTGCAACCGCCGCCGCGCTGGCACGGCTGCGAGAGTTGAAGTACTTGGATGACGAGGTGTTCGCCAGGTACTGGACTGAGTCTGCGCAGGGTCAGCGGCCTCGCTCCCGCCGACTGCTTGAGAGCCAACTGCGGCGGCGGGGCGTCGATAGGGAGACGGCCGCACAGGCGACAGCCGGCGAATCGGACGAAGACGCAGCGTACGCGGCGGCGAGCGGAAAGCTGCGCTCCTTGCGTGGGCTGCCATACCCGAAGTTTCGCGAGCGCTTGGGGCGGTTCCTCAGCAGCCGTGGCTTCGGCTACGAAGTCGCGAGCAGTGTCCTGGCCCGCTGCTGGAGCGAGATCGAGCGGCCGGAAGAGCAGGCGGACTGACGAGCCGCAGGCCGTTCGGGTGCCTTTGCGGGCACCTTGGGGTGCCTGTGAGCACCACCCTTGGCTGTCTTGCGGGCGCATTGGAGCGCCCTCCGGCGCGCTCCGGCGGACGGTTCGTCGGGCGCCCAGGGGCTCCTGGCTTCCATTCTTGACACCTTTTGCGGACGCCGCGTATCATAAGGGAAAGCTGTGTCTAGTGGAAAGGAAACACTAACAGGCATAGGGTTCATAATCAGAAAGCAGGTTGACGATGCTAACGGTCATCATCGTAGGCGTCGTGATCGGTGCTTTCGCGCTCGCGGTAGGAGCCATACTCGGATACCTGTCGAAGGTCCGGGTGAGCAAGGGCCAGGTAGAGGGGGCTGAACGAACCGCCGCCGCTATCTTAGAAGAAGCAAAGGCGAAGCAGAGGGAAACGCTTCTTGAAGCCAAAGAGGAGGCGATCCGGCTACGCAGCCAGGGAGAGACAGAGCTCAAAAGCAGGCGGGACGATGTCCAGCGGCTGGAGCAGCGCGTAGCTAGTAAGGAAGAAGGCCTAGACCGCAAGCTCGAAGCGCACGAGCGTCGCGAACGAGAGAACGAACAGCAACGAGAACAGATTAAGCAGGAACGGACAGAGCTAGAAGACTTACGACAGAATCAGATCAAGGAAATTGAACGGGTGGCAGGCCTCACCGCCGCGGAGGCGCGTGAACTGCTGCTGACAGAGCTAGACACCGAGATCCGGGACGACGCCGCCCGGCGGCTCCGCTTGGTGGAAGCCGAGTTGAAGGAGGATTCGGAGCGTCGCTCGCGCGAGATCCTCTCAGCGACGATGCAGCGTCTGACCTCGGACGTCGTCGGCGAAACCACAGTCTCCGTCGTACCCATCCCCAGCGACGAAATGAAGGGCCGCATCATCGGCCGCGAAGGGCGCAACATCCGCGCGCTGGAAGCCGCCACGGGCGTCGACCTGATCATCGATGACACGCCGGACGCCGTTGCGCTCGCCTGCTTCGACCCGGTGCGGCGAGAGATCGCCCGAGTCGCGCTCACCCGGCTCGTCCAGGACGGGCGCATCCATCCTACGCGGGTGGAGGAGATGGTGGAGAAGGCCCGCCAGGAAGTGCAGAAGACCATCGAGGAATCGGGCGAAGAGGCCGCCGTGCTGGCCAAATGCTCGGGCATCCACCCGGAGATCCTGAAGACGTTTGGACGGTTGAAGTTCCGCACGTCGTACGGCCAGAACCAGCTGCAGCACGCCGTTGAGAGCGCGCACATCGCCGGCATGTTGGCGACTGAAATGAAGGCGAATGTGGACGTCAGCCGCCGCGGCGCGCTGCTCCACGACCTGGGCAAGGCAATCGACCACGATGTCGAAGGCACGCACGCGCTGCTCGGCGCGGAGCTGGCCAAACGTTTCAAGGTCAAGCCGGAGGTCATCCACTGCATCGAAGCCCACCACGACGAGGTGGAGGCGACGACCGTGGAGGCCGTGATCGTGCAGATCGCCGATGCAATCAGCGGGGCGCGTCCGGGCGCCCGGCAGGAGACGCTGGAGTTCTACATCAAGCGCCTCGAGGCGCTTGAAGGCGTCGCCAACGATTTCGACGGCGTCGAGAAGGCGTTCGCGATCCAGGCCGGCCGAGAGGTGCGCGTCATCGTCAAGCCGGAGGCGATCGACGACGTAGACGCCATGCGCCTCGCCCGCGACGTTAGCAAGAAGATCGAAGAGACGCTCCAGTACCCCGGCCAGATCAAGGTCACTGTCGTCCGCGAGACGCGGGCTGTTGAGTATGCGCGCTAGCGCGGCCCGTTCCGGGCCGCTAGCGCGGAGCAGAAGGCTGCGTAGCAGCCTTCTGCTATGCTCTCCGGCGCATTGCGCCGAACAGCCGCGCGCCAGCGCGGCCTAGAATCGAGCCCGGAACGCGTTGAACGTTCTCATGATCGGTGATGTGGTTGGTAAGCCCGGCCGCCGCACGGTGGCCGCGCTGCTGCCGGAGTTGCGCCGCGAGCTCGAAGTCGACCTCGTAGTCGCGAACGGGGAGAACGCCGCGGCTGGGCGGGGCCTGACCGAATCGACCGCGCAGGCCCTGTTTGACGCCGGTGTGGACGTGGTGACGTCCGGCAACCATATCTGGGACAACAAGGACATTCTGGGCGCGCTGGACCAGGAGCGGCCGATCTTGAGGCCGCTCAACTATCCGGCCGTCACGCCCGGCCGCGGCCTGCTGACGCAGGGCGGCGTGACCGTGATCAACCTCCAGGGCCGCACGTTCATGCCCGCCATCGACTGCCCGTTCAAGGCCGTCGACGCCGCGCTGGAGGAGCTACCGGACGGTGCGACTGTCGTCGTGGACATGCATTGCGAGGCGACGAGCGAGAAGCAGGCGATGGGCCGCTATCTGGACGGGCGCGTCGCCGCCGTCGCCGGCACGCACACGCACGTGCCGACGGCGGATGCGCAACTCTTCCCGCGCGGCACGGCCTTCGTTACCGACCTCGGCATGGTGGGGCCAGTCGACTCGATTATCGGCAACGAGATCGAACCGGCGATTTCTAGATTCCTGACTGGCATGCCGACGCGCTTTCCCGTGGCCGAGCGGAGCGCGAAGGTGCAGTTCAACTCGGCCCTGATCGAGATCGACGAAGCGACGGGCCGCGCACGCGGCATCCGTCGCGTGGATAGGGAGTACAACGTTCATGGTGAGTAGAGGCGATTTCCATTGCCACAGCACCGCGTCGGACGGCATTCTGTCGCCGGCCGACGTGGTGAAGCTTGCGTACGAGCAGGGCGTGCGCGTGCTGGCGCTGACGGACCACGACTCGACGGAGGGCATCGCGGAGGCGCGGGAGGCCGCGGCGCAGTACGAGGACTTGACACTGATCCCCGGCGTCGAGATGGGCACCGATATCCCCGGCGACGAGGTCCACGTGCTGGGCTTCTACCTGGAGCCGGACGACGCTGGCCTGCAAGAGACGCTGGCGAAGCTGCGCGAGGGCCGCAAGGGTCGCGGTGAAGGCATCGTCAACAAGCTGCGCGAGATGGGCATCGACGTCACGTGGGAGCAGGTCAAGCG
Source organism: Chloroflexota bacterium (assembly GCA_029262675.1). Classification (GTDB taxonomy): domain Bacteria; phylum Chloroflexota; class Dehalococcoidia; order DSTF01; family RBG-16-68-14; genus JADFKB01. Next base: position 273,272 of record JAJCYW010000010.1, read on the forward strand.
CTTCGCCGGAGACGGCGCGGTAGGCCGCCCGCATGTGGCGCAGGCGCTCGTCGAGGGCGGCCACGTCAAGGACGTGAAGGAGGCGTTCGATAAGTACATCGCCCGCAACGGCCCGGCCTACGTCGAACGCGAGAAGATGACGCCGGCCGAGGCGGTCGCGACGATCGCTCGCTTGGGCGGCGTTCCCTGCATCGCCCACCCGCGCGACCTCGACGGCCTGGACGGCGTCCTGGCCGAACTCAAGGAGGCCGGGCTCGTCGGCATGGAGGTCTACTACAAGGACTACGAGCCGGCAGACGTGGAGCGGCTGCGGCAGGCGGCCGAGAAGTTCGGCCTGGTACCGTGGGGCGGCAGCGACTACCACGGCCTGCACGGCCCAAATGAACCGCTGCCCGGCAACATGCACACGCCGCTGCCTGACGCGTCTATCGATACGCTGCTGGAGCTGGGCCGGGCGCGCGCCGGCGGTTAGACGCCCGGGGTTTCCCATATCGCTATGCAGTGCGCGCAGCATCCGTCCACCGAAACGGAACTGGCGTGCGGCAAGTGCGAGACGCCTATCTGCCCCAAGTGCCTTGTGTACACGCCGGTCGGCACGCGCTGCCGTAGCTGCGCAAACCTCCGCCGCCTCCCTATCTACAACATCTCCGCGGGACAGATGGTACGCGGCGCGGGCGCGGCGCTCGTCGCCGGCACGGCGCTGGGCGCCCTCTGGGGCGCGCTGCTGCCGTTCACGCTCTCGTTCTTCTTCGGGCTGGCCGTCGGCTTTGGGGTCGGCTACTGCGGCGGTGAAGCCGTCAGCATCGCCGCGAACAGAAAGATTGGCTTGCCGCTGCAGGTGCTGGCCGGCGCCGCCGTCGTGATCGCCTACGTCGTCCGCAGCGCGATCCTCGCTTCGGAGTTTCGCAACGTCGCCCTAATCGACATCGTGACTGACGATGTCCTCGGATACATCTCTGTCGCGGTGGGCCTCTTCGTGGCGGTGGGGCGGGTGCGTTAATGCTGCCCGGGCAGCCAATGGCTTCTGCAGGAAGACACCTACGGCTTCTGCAGGAAGACGCCTACGGCTTCTGCAGGAAGACGCCTACGGCTGCGCTAGGGCAGGAAGAACGACAGTACAAGGATCGTCGCAATGGCGACGGCCGCGAGCAGAAGGATGCGCTGGACGTCCCTGCGCACGTAGCTGTAATCGACGGTGGAGGCGCGTCGGACGACACGCTCCTTCTTCGCCTCGGTGGAACCGGGCGGCGCCACCGCCACCGGCGCGGCGACGATGCGCGCGGCCTGCGGCGTCGCGGGCGGCGCGGCCTGGCGGCTGGCCCGCTTGCGTCCTCTCCGTGGTGTCTTGCCCTTCGGCATTCCGGTTGACCCTCCCGCGCCTTGAAATATAGGCGCACTCCGATTATACGCGTACGGCGCCCGTACGCGCACGGGCGTCGCCCGTCGAGTCCGCGCGTGCTACACTTGCCAGCCCACGGCATCGGAAGATATCGACGCTCTCTATAGGAAGATTCGGAATGGAGCTCAAACAAGTTGAGGCCTTTCTGGCCGTGGCTGCACACAGCAGCTTCAGTCGCGCCGCCGGAGCGCTCCATCTCACGCAGCCTTCGGTGACGGCGCGGATCCAGGCGCTGGAGCGCGAGCTTGGCCAGCCGCTGTTCCAACGCACCGGTCGCGGCGTCACGTTAACGGAGGTGGGGGAATCCTACCTGCCGTTCGCGCAGCGGGTGGCCAAGGCGCTCCAGGACGGCCGTGACGCCGTGCTATCGCTGGGGCGGCTGGAGTTGGGCACGCTGCGTTTGGCCGCGGCGCCCAGCGTTGGCGCCTACGTGTTGCCGGAGCTGCTGAAAGTGTACGGCTCGCGGTATCCAGGGCTGGACGTCTCCGTGAGGACGGCGTACGACGACCGCGTGATCCAGATGGTCCTGTCTGATGATGTGGACGTGGCCTTGGACAGCGCGTCCACGCATCCGGACTGCGTCACGGTACCGCTCTACGATGAGGAGACCGCCCTGGTCTGCGGGCGCGACGGCGAACTGGCGCAGGCGGTCGCGGCCGTGCCGGCGGCCGAGATCGCGGAGCGCGGGCTGATCCTGGTCAACCGCCGGTCGCGTCTGACCACGTTAGCGCTGGACGCGCTGCGCCAGGCGGGCGCGAGCGGTTCGTCCGCGATCGACGTGGACGGCATGGAGGCGGCGAAAGAGATGGCGGCGCAAGGACTGGGGGTAGCTGTGCTGCCTGTGGTGGCGGTGAGACGTGAGCTGGAGCGTGGCGAGCTGCATCGAGTGACGGTGGCCGGCCTGCAGTTACCGCGAACCAAGATCGCGCTGATCCACCGGCGCGGCAGGACCCTCAGCGCCGCGGCCCAGGCGTTCGTCGACCTGCTGGAGGAGCATTTCGGCGTTCGCGTCAGCGACACCTAGATCGTCGACACGCTCAGCGTTCGCGTATGCGAACCCGCCTAGCTCGCGCCCACCTTCTTCCGGATCCGCTTGAGGAGATCGACGTTCGGCTTATCCGGCCCCTCGCCCTCCAGGCCGGGCACCTCCAACAGCAGCGGCTGCTCCGCGAACGCCGGGTGGGCGAGGATCGCCTCGAACCCGGCGCGGCCGATGTGGCCCTTGCCGATGTTCTCGTGCCGGTCTACGCCGCCGCCAAGCGGGATCTTGGAGTCGTTTGCGTGGACGGCGACGAGTCTGTCGAGGCCGACCTCCTTGTCGAACTCCTTCATCGCCTTGGCAAGCTCCTTTTCGTCGGCCAGGTTGTAGCCGGCCGCGTAGGCATGCTCCGTATCGAGGCAGACCTTGAGCCGCGGGCGGTTGGTCTTGCGAATGATCGCGCCCAGCTCGCTGAACTTGGACCCGACGCTGCCGCCCTGCCCGGCGCTATTCTCCAGCACGATCCAGACGTCGTCGGGCGTGTCCTTCAGCACCAGCTTGAGCGCCTTCACCATCTGCGGCAGGCGGGTCTCGAATCCGGCGCCTTTGTGCGAACCGACGTGGAAGATCACGCCCTGGGCACCGATCGCCGATGCGAGTTGGAGGTCGCCAGTGAGCGCGTCGGTCGACTTCTTGAGCTGCTCCTCGCTGTCCGTCGCGAGGTTGATCAGATAGGGGCCGTGGAGGAACACTGGCTCGATACCTGTCTCCGCAATGCCGGCGCGAAAGGCCTCACACTCTTCTTCACGGATCGTGCGGCGGCGCCACGTCTGCGGCGGCGCTCCGAAGATCTGGATCGCCTCCGCGCCGATCGCCTGCGCGCGCTCGAACGCGGTTGTGAGCCCGCCCGACGACCCGACGTGTGCGCCGATCTTCATGTCGCGATTCCTTTCGCTCTCCTCGTATCGTGGGTAGCCCGTGACAGTATAACGTTGAGGCCGGCGTCTGGCCTCTTGACAGCCTTTGGAGGGCGAGTATACTTGTCGCGTCTGACTGGCGAAAGTGTACTGGTATGAAGAAACAACTTGGCATGATACTCGTAGTCATCGCGCTTACCGTGGCAGTGTTGGCTCACGTCGGCGCGCCACCGGTCGCACCGCACCCATCCGCCCATGCGCAGACCGAATTCGTGGTGACGAACAATTCCGGCTCCACCGCCGGCTTCCTCCACGTCCAAAGCTACACAAGCTTCTCCGGCGTGCCGACTGCGCAGCCGGCTGCGTGCGGCGTGCCTACATTTTCGACTGGGTTCGAGTACAGGGAGGTAATCTGGCCCAGCCCGTGCGTTGGTCCGGGTGAGAGCGTGACGTTCGACGTGCCCGGTAACTTCGTATTGCTCAACTATTACTGGGCGCCAAGCCCTCCAGTTGTATCGGCCGTCAATAACACTCAATCCGCGGCCTTCGGACTGACGATCAAGGCCGGGTGGTTCTTCATAGGCTACGTGCTCGTCCAGAATGCGCCCGGCTGTCCGAATCCAAGCATCGACTATCCCGCGAGCGGCGAGATTGGCCTCAGGTGGCCTTCTGCATGTGTCGATCCGGGCGAGAAGGTCTCGGTGCATCTGGGCACGATGCACGCCGTCACCAGTGCGCCATACAACTGGAACGCTCCGGTCGGCGGTACGACCACCCTCGCTCCGGACGTAGACGCGTCGGCTCTCGTGCAGCCTGACTCTGCAGGACTTGAACGAAATCGGGCGCTCGCGGTCATCGCCTTCGCGCTCGTGGCGCTTTCACTCGCCGGCGGGCTGAGCTGGTTCGCGATACAACGCAGAAACGTCTAAGAACGAGCTACGTCACTCGACGCGGCCCATGCTACGTGGTGTTGATCTCACAACCGCTTGCCCCGCTGCGGGGCGTCCGTCTATCCTGAACTCACTCCGTATTTCACCAAACAAGAGCGAGGGGAGGGAGCCAGACATGAGGTGGCAGGGCAGCGTAGTTTCGATCAACATCGCGCCGGCTTCCGGTGAGCCGATGCAGTCGGTCGACCGGATCGACGCCGTGGCGGGCAAGGGCTTGACGGGTGACCGCTACTTCGGCGACGCAGATTCCATGCAGCTCACGCTGATCGAATCGGAAACGATCGAGAGCATGGAACAGGAGGTCGGCGTCAAGCTGGCCTACGCCGACGCCCGCCGCAACATCGTCACGAAGGGCGTTTCGCTCAACGACCTCGTCGATCAGGAGTTCACCGTCGGCGGCGTGACCGTTCGCGGCGTGCGGTTGAGTGAACCGTGCCAGCACTTGGCCGACCTGACAGACCAAAAGGTGCTGAAGGGCCTGGCACACAAGGGCGGCCTGAAGGCCGAGATCCTCACGGACGGCTGGATCGCCGTTGGAGAGTCCGTGCGAGGACAGTGACCGCTACACGGCTCCTTCGCGTCAACCTCAGCGACCTCTCGGTAACGGTCGAAGATGCGCCGGAAGCGTACGCGCTGCTGGGCGGCCGGGCGCTGACGTCGCACATCGTTTCTACTGAAGTCCCGCCGGACTGCGACGCGCTAGGCGCGGAAAACAAGCTGGTGATGGCGCCCGGCCTGCTCGGCGGTACCGCCGCCACCACGTCCGGCCGCACATCGTTCGGCGCGAAGAGCCCGCTCACGGGCGGCTGCAAAGAGGCCAACGTGGGCGGGACGCTGGGCCACCGCCTCTCGCGCCTCGGCGTCAAGGCTGTCGTCATCGAGGGGTCACCCCCCGACGACGCCTGGCGTATCCTGCACATCGCTGGCGTCGATGGTGGCGGCGCCCGGCTCGAGGTCGCGTCGGACGGGCTCGCCGGCCTCGGCACCTACGACACCGTCGAACGCCTTCTGGCCGGAGAGCTGCGGACGAAGAGCGTCGCCTGCATCGGCCCGGCCGGCGAGCAGCGAATGACGGGCGCGTCGATCGCGGTCAACGACCCGGAAGGTCGCCCGACGCGCCACGCCGCCCGTGGCGGGCTGGGCGCGCTGATGGGCGCGCAGCGTCTGAAAGCGATCGTCGTCGACGACGGCGGTGCGAAGAACGTGGAAGCGGCGGACAAGGACGCCTATCGAGGCCTGGTGCTGGGCTTCTCCAAGACGACGCTGGAGGACCCGCGGATAGAAAACATGAGCGCCTACGGCACGGCCGGCGTGCTCGGCTACGTCAACCGCGACAAGATCTCCAGCCTGCCGACACGGAATCATCGCTTCGGCACGTTTGAGAGCGGGGAAGCGCTCGGCGGACAGCGGATAGCGGAGCTGGCGCCCGAACGCGGCGGCAAGATGCTGCCCTGCATGGCCGGCTGCATCATCAAGTGCGCCATCCTCTTCAACGACGCGCAAGGCGACCACCTCACGACCGCGCTCGAGTTCGAGACCCTCACGCTGCTGGGCGCAAATCTCGAAATCGACAACCTGGAGGCCGTCGCACGGATGGACCGCCTCTGCGACGACCTTGGTTTAGACACTATCGAAACTGGTAACGCCTTCGGCGTCGCGATGGAGGCGGGCGCGGCGGCCTTTGGCGACTGGGAGGCGGCGTTAGGGCTGTTCGACGAGATCCGCCGCGCCACCGAGTTGGGCCGCGTCCTCGGCAACGGCACCGTGGCGACGGCGCGCCACTTTGGCATCGAGCGCGTGCCTGCGGTGAAAGGCCAGGGGCTGCCTGCCTGGGAGCCGCGGACGCTGAAAGCGATGGGCGTGACCTATGCCACTAGCCCCCAGGGCGCGGACCACACCGCCGCGCTGGTGACGGCCCGGGGGGTGACGGACGAGACGTACGTAAAGGCCTCGCGATCGGAACAGACGCTGCAGACGGCTGTCGACTCCGTGGGCCTCTGCCAGTTCTCGAACCCGGCGGCCGCGGACATGGCGTCGCTGGTCAACGCCCAGCTCGGCGCATCGTGGACGGAAGACGACGTGCTGGCGATGGGTTGGAACTGCATGAAGGAAGAGCGCGACTTCAACCACAGCGCCGGCTTCCGGCGCGACGCGGAGCAATTGCCGGACTTCTTGCGCAGCGAACCGCTGACGACGCCGGACGGAGAGGAAGCGTTCGACCTATCCGATGACCTGATCGAAACGTTCTGGGCCGGCCCTTAGGGTGCCCCAGTAGCCCGCCCTATCGGCCGATGCTTAAGGCAGGACGGAGGAGACCATGTCGAATTTTAAGACCGTCGCGAGAGCCGGGGATCTTCAGCCCGGTGACCTCAAGCACATCGAACTGGAAGACGAGACGCAGATCTGCCTGGCCAACGTCGACGGCACGATCTACGCGATCGGCGGCGAGTGTACCCACCTCGGCGGACCTCTCGGGGAAGGCGAGCTGAACGGCAAGATGATAGTTTGCCCTTGGCACAGCGCCGAGTTCGACGCGACGACCGGTGAGGCGACCTGCCCTCCGGCCGAGGACGCGGAGCCGGTGTACGAAGTGCGCGTGGTGGGCGAAGACGTCCAGGTCGCGCTGCCGGACGCGGACTAGGTGCGCCCCGGGAGCACGTCCCGGAACGCGGCCGTTTAGGGCAAACCCTGGTTGACGATCGATTATGGTTGCCGTACACTTGTCATACAACTGAATACGGACACAACTCTTATCAAGAGTGGTGGAGGGATCGGCCCGAAGAAGCCCAGCAACCGGCCTTCGCTTCGGCGATGCGCGCGGTGCCAACTCCGGCCTTGCATGAAAGAGCGCGAGGCGAGATGAGAGCGAATAGCTTCGCGACTTCTCACACCACGAGAAGTCGATTTTTATTGTCTAGCAGCCAGTTACTTGCAGAGAAGGAATCGTGACATTAATACAGCGGACGTAGCCATCATCGGCGGCACAGGCTTCTACCAGATGGACGGCCTCACCGATCTAGAGGAGGTCGATGTCGACACGCCGTTCGGCAAGCCGAGCGACAGCATCCTGCTCGGAACGCTTGGCCCGGTGCGGCTGGCGTTTTTGCCGCGTCACGGCCGGGGCCACCGCATCCTGCCCTCGGAACTGCCCGCGCTCGCGAACATCTGGGCGCTCAAGCAGTTGGGCGTGGGGCGCGTGATCTCCGTGAGCGCTGTTGGCAGCCTGCGCGATGAGCTGCAGCCGCTGCACGTCGTTGTGCCGGATCAACTCATCGACCGCACGCGCGGCCGGCCGAGCACCTTCTTCGGGAGGGGACTTGTCGCGCATGTCGCGTTCGCTCAGCCGTTTTGCCCCGTGCTTCGCGATGTGCTCTATGGCGCAGGGGAAACGTCCGGAGCCAAGACGCACCACGGCGGCACCAGCGTGGTGATCGACGGCCCCGCGTTTTCGACGCAGGCCGAGTCCCGCATGTATCGAGCTTGGAACGCGGACATTATCGGCATGACGGCGCTGCCGGAAGCCAAGCTGGCGCGCGAGGCCGAGCTCTGCTACGCGAACCTCTCGCTCGTGACCGACTACGACGCCTGGCACGAGAGCCGGGAGCCGGTGACGGCGGAGATGATCATCGGCAACCTCACGAAGAACGTGGAGACCGCGAAGCGAATCGTCGCGACCGCCGTCGGCGCGTTGTCGCCCGAACGGGAGTGCGCGTGCCCGGACGCGTTGGCGATGGCGCTGGTGACACCCGGAAACCTGGTACCTGAAGATACGAAGCGCGAACTGGAGCCCATCGTCGGGCGCTACATGCGGGTGGAGGCGCTGTCGTAGCATGACTGATCGACCGCTGCACCGTGGCTACGTGGCGCAGGCGAAGTCCGAGTACCTGGTGCGGCGGCTGGGCGATCGTGAGCAACTGCTCTCGCTGCTCTCGCCGCACCGGACCTATGCCGCCTACGCCATCGGCCAGCTCGAGCCGCACCTGTTCGGTCGCAGCGAGTGGTGGGTGGCGCGCGGCGCTGTCGGCCAAGCGTTGTATCTGAACTCGCACGGTGGCCTGGGCGATGCGCTGTTCGCGCTGGGCCCGGCGGACGCGCTGGAGGCGATCATGATGCTGCATCCCGGTCCGCGCCACACGTTCCTCACCTGCCAGCCGCACCACCTGGAGGTCGTGCAGCGACACTACGTGCTGCCGGAAGTCTACGAGATGGCGCGGATGCGTGTTGACCGCCAAACGTTCACGCCCGTTGCCGGCGACGCCCGCCGTTTGAGCGGCCGCGACGTGCGCAGGATTAACCGTCTGTACAGAGCAGAGGGTACGCCGGCCTTCTACACGGCACAGAACATCGATGACGCGGTCTACTACGGCGCTTGTGACGACGACCAGCTCGTCGCCGTCGCCGGGACCCACGTCGTCGCGACATCGCAGGGCATCGGCGTGATCGGCAACGTCTTCACGAACCCCCGCCACCGCGGCAGGGGTTGGGGAACGGTCGTCACCAGCGCCGTCACTCGCGAGCTGCTCTCCAGCGGACGCGATGCGGTGCTGAGCGTCGATCCGGGGAACGAACGGGCCGTGCGCGCCTACCGGAGGCTCGGATTTCGCGAAGTCGGCCGCATCATCGAAGGGCCGGCCGTGCGGCGTGACCTCGGCTTCACCGCCTTCGTGCGGCGGCAGCTCGCGGCGATTCGCGGGCGGCGCTACGGAGCGGAGCTTGTCCATCTGTCAGCCTGACGCGCGCGATGCGCGTTATCAACAGCCACGATAGAAAGGAAGGAACCATTGACGACAGACGCAACAGTAAAGGGTGACATTCGCGATCCCAGCCTGGCGGAAGAGGGCGTCCGGCGCATCGAATGGGCCGCGCGAGAGATGCCCGTGATCCGCTCGATTCGAGACCGCTTCGCCAAGGACAAACTGCTGCAGGGTGTGCGGCTGGCTGGCTGCCTCCACATCACGACGGAAACAGCCAACCTGGCGATCGCGTTGCGTGACGGCGGCGCGGATCTCGTCATGTGCGCCAGCAACCCGCTCAGCACGCAGGACGACGTCGCGGCGGCCCTCGCCGTCGAGTACGGCATCCCGACGTACGCCATCAAGGGCGAGGACGACGATACGTACTACAAACACCTCGGCCAAGCGCTGGACCACAAGCCGCAGATGACGATGGACGACGGCGCCGATCTGGTCGCTACGATCCACCAGTCGCGGACGGAGCTGCTGGACGAGATCGTCGGTGGTACCGAAGAGACGACGACGGGCGTGATCCGCCTGAAGGCGATGGCCAAGGACGGCGCGCTCAAGTATCCCATCATTGCCGTGAACGAGGCGAACACGAAGCATCTCTTCGACAACCGCTATGGTACGGGCCAGAGCACGCTGGACGGCATCACGCGCGCCACGAACATCCTCTGGGCGGGCAAGAACGTCGTCGTCGTCGGATACGGCTGGTGTGGCCGCGGCGTCGCCATGCGGGCGCGCGGCATCGGCGCAAAGGTGATAGTGATCGAGGTCGATCCGCTCCCCGCGCTGGAGGCGGTGATGGACGGCTTTCAGGTGATGCCGATGCTGGAGGCCTCGGCCATCGGTGACATCTTCATCAGCGTGACGGGCGACATCCACGCCATCGACGGGCACCACATGGAGGCGATGAAGGACGGCGCCATCATCGCGAACTCCGGCCACTTCAACGTCGAGCTGAACCTTGAGGCTCTGAAGGCGATGGCAGAGAGCAGCCGCCAGGTGCGGCCGTTCGTCGAGGAGTTCCGGATGGGAGACGGCAGGCGCCTGTTCCTGCTGGGCGAGGGAAGGCTGATCAACCTGGCGGCTGCCGAAGGCCACCCGGCCAGCGTGATGGACATGAGCTTCGCGAACCAGGCGCTCTGTATCGAGCACCTGGTAAACACCGCCCAATCGCTCGAACCGGACGTCTACGACGTGCCCAAGGACATCGACGCGGAGATTGCGAAGATGAAGCTGGCAGCCGTCGGCGTCGAGATCGACGAGCTCACGGAAGAGCAGCGCAAGTACCTGTCCAGTTGGGACGTGGGAACGTAGCGAGAATGCGTAGCAATAAAGGAGACACACGATGAGCGAAACAACCTTCATGAGTTCACCCTCGCTGTTCTTAACGTCCGAGTCGGTCACGGAAGGGCACCCGGACAAGATGTGCGACCAGATATCTGACGCCATCCTCGACGCGATCCTTGCCCAGCACCCGCAGGCCCGCGTCGCCTGCGAGACGGCTGTGACGACAGGCCTGGTGCTGGTGACCGGCGAGATCACGACCGAATGCTACGTCGATATGCCGGCCGTCATCCGCGACACGGTACGAGAGATAGGCTACACGCGCGCCAAGTACGGGTTCGACTTCGAGACCTGCGGCGTGATGATCTCCGTCAACGAGCAGTCGGGCGATATCGCCCAGGGCGTGGACCATTCCTACGAGGAGCGCGCAGGAGAAGCGACTGCCGACGAACTGCCGTTGGAACAGGGCGCCGGCGACCAGGGCATGATGATCGGCTTCGCCTGCAACGAGACCAAGCAACTGATGCCGCTCACCATCTCGCTGGCGCACCAGCTCTGCCAGAAGATGGCGCAGCTTCGTAAGGACGGTGAGCTGCCGTATCTTCGCCCGGACGGCAAGTCCCAAGTAACAGTGGAGTACGCCTACGGCAAGCCGAAGCGCGTCGATGCGGTGGTGCTCTCCAGCCAGCATGACCCCTCTGTTCCGCACGACCAGCTGCAGAAGGAGCTAACACAGAAAGTAGCGAAGGCCGTGATCCCGGCCGACCTGCTGGACGAACACACACGCTTCTTCGTCAACCCTACCGGACGCTTCGTCGTCGGCGGGCCGATGGGCGATGCCGGCCTCACGGGACGCAAGATCATCGTCGATACCTACGGCGGTGTCGCCCGCCACGGCGGCGGCGCCTTCTCCGGCAAAGACCCCTCGAAGGTCGACCGCTCCGCCGCCTACGCCGCGCGCTACGTGGCGAAGAACATCGTCGCGGCCGGCCTCGCCGACCGCGCCGAGTTCCAGCTCTCCTACGCGATCGGTGTGTCGCAGCCGACGTCGGTGGCGATCGAGACGTTTGGGACCGGGACGGTGGACGACGCGCTGATCCTGCAGTTGGTACGCGATCACTTCGATCTGCGGCCGGGCGCCATCATCCGCGATCTGGATCTGCGCCGGCCTATCTACCGCGCAACTGCGGCCTACGGACACTTCGGCCGCGAGGACATCGACGCGCCGTGGGAGCGCACGGACCGGGCGGACGTCCTGCGCGACGCCGCGAAGCGCGCCGGCGGCACAGCAGCCGCAGCGACGGAGGCGCGCGGGTAGGCGAGATTCTTTGGCTGGCGGCGCGACTGACATCGCGCAGGCCGGCGTACGATCTCTCCGCCAAGCGGGACCGCGCGCAAGGAGGCGCAAGTTGTTTGCCATCATCATCGCCGGAGGAGAGGGTCAGCGGCTGCGTCCTCTCACTGACGACCGGCCGAAATCGATGGTTGACCTCGGCGGGAAGCCGATCTTGGAGCACCAGCTCCTCTGGCTGCGCGAGAACGGCGTCACGGATGTCGTTGTCGCGTGCGGTTACCTGCACGAGGTGATCCAGGAACATTTCGGTGAAGGCTCGGCGATTGGCCTCAAGATGCGCTACTCCATCGAGGAAGAGCCGCTGGGCCGCGGCGGCGCGCTGAAGCTGGCGGCCGGCCAGATCCCGCCCACAGAACGCATTGTCGTCGCGCTCAACGGCGATAACGTCTTCACGCACCCTCTCGGGCCCATGCTCGAGCAGCACGCCCGTACGAGCGCCGTGGGCACGCTGCTGTTGACGCAGCTGCGAAGCCCGTATGGCATCGTCCGCCAGGAGGGCGAACGTATCACTGCATTTGAAGAAAAGCCGCTCCTGCCGCACTGGCTGAGCGCCGGCATGTATCTCCTGAACCGCGGCTTCTTCGACATGCTTCCGGACAAGGGTGACCACGAAGACAGCCTCTTTCCGCAACTCGTCGAGGAGGGACGCCTCTACGCATACCGCTCCGACAGCTACTGGAAAGCAATCGATACCGTGAAAGACCTTAAAGAAGCCGCCGCACAACTCGAGCAGCAGCAGGACGGCCAGGTGACGCCATGAGCGGCGCTGACCTTGACGACCGCGAAACTGTCGAGCGGCTCGACCCGGAAGGCCTGCTCGCCCGCATAGAGGCGCTGCCGGAACAGTGCGAGGAGGCGTGGCAGCGAGCCAGGTCGCTTGAGCTGCCGGCGGCGCACGCCGGCGCGTCTGACATCGTGCTGCTGGGTATGGGTGGCTCTGCGATCTCCGGAGACATTGTACGTTCGCTCAGCGCCGCCTCCGGCGGCAAGCCGGTGGCGCTTGTGCGCGGGTACGACCTGCCTGCGTCGGTCGGGGAGCGGACGCTCGTGATCGCCTGCAGTCACAGCGGGAATACTGAAGAAACGCTCTCCGCGTACGGACAGGCGATCGCCGCCGGCGCGATGACGGCCGTCATCACCACCGGCGGCCGTATCGCGGAGCTAGCATCGGACGCGGGAGCGCCAGTGTTCGCCTACGAGTACGAAGGCGAGCCGCGGTCGTCGCTTGGCCACCAGCTAATGACGCTAGTTGCGCTGGGCGAGCGAATCGGCCTGCTCGAAAGCCAGCAGGCGGCCGTAGCCGAAGCCACAGCTTTGATGAGAGAGCAGCGCGCGCGGCTGGGTTACTCCGCGCGAGAGACCCAGAACGAGGCGAAGCAACTCGCCCGCAGGCTGCGCGGACGGCTGCCGATCGTCGTCGGCGCCGGTGTGTTGACAGAAGCCGCCTACCGCTGGAAGACGCAGTTCAACGAAAACAGCAAGTGCTGGGCGATCGCGGAGCAGCTTCCGGAGCTCGACCACAACAGCATCGTCGGCTTCGGCCTGCCGGACGTATCGGCGCTGCATGCCGTCTTCTTGAGAAGTGGGGGACTGCATCCTCGCGTACTATTGCGTTACGACGCTACGGCCGACGCACTGGAGGACGCCGGCGTGTCGTGCGAGGTCGTCGATACGCCTGGCGAGAGCGCGTTGGCCAGAGTCCTGGCCGCCGTCTTCCACGGCGACCTGGTGAGCTACTACCTGGCGTTGCTGTACGGCATCTCGCCTTCCCCGGTGGCCCCGATCGATAAGCTCAAGGCTCGCCTAGCCGAGAGCTAGAAGCTCACTGCCTGAGAACTCGAATTTCGCCCAGCAGCTAGCTTTGCGCGCGTTCGAGCCCACGAGGCGAGAACGCCCTGAGAAGCGCCACGAGGCGAGAACGCACAAAGATAGCGCCACGAGCCGAGGGCACCCAAGAGAAGTCCGAGAACGCCTAAAGAAAGCAAGAACCCGGCCGCACGGCCGGGTTCTCTTGTGTCTGCGAAGCTTCTCTTCCTAGCGCTTCGTGTACTGGGGCGCCTTGCGTGCGCGCTTGAGGCCGTACTTCTTGCGCTCCTTCACGCGCGCATCGCGCGTGAGGTGGCCGCCCTTGCGCAAGGGGCGCTGGTTGCCCTCATCGGCTGCGATGAGCGCGCGCGAGATGCCGTGGGCGATCGCGTCGGCCCAGCTGCTGATACCGCCGCCGGCGACCCGCACCTCCAGGTGATAGCGGCCGGCGTTCTCTGTGGCTTCAAACGGCCGCTCCATCACGTGCCGGTGCAGGATGCGCGTGAACACCTCTTCCAGCGGTTTCTCGTTTACGATGTGATCGCCGGCGCCCGGGTGGAGCCGAACGCGGGCAACGGCGCACTTGCGCCGGCCGGTGCCGTAGAAGTAGCGCTCGTCAGTCATTCCTTGTCCTCATCTTTGTCGGCTTTGCTGGCAAGCTCAGCCGCCGGTGCGTCGCCGCTCTTGGTTACGTCTCCCTTTGCGGCGTCACTCTTGGTATCGGACTTCGACTTCGCCGCCGGCGCCTCCGCGACCGCCCCTGCGGCCGTCGCCTCGGCTGCTTCAACCTTGGACTCGTCCTGCGGCGCGGGCTCCTGTTCCTTCTTGGCCGCTGGTGCGTCTGGCTGCGGCTTGGCCTTGGCGGTTCCCGCGTTCACTTGCGCCTCATGCGGGTGGTCCGGGCCGCCGTACACTTTGAGATGGCGCAGGATCTTGCGGCCCAGTTTGTTGTGCGGCAGCATCCCTTTTACGGCCTGCTGGATCACGCGTTCGGGGTGCCGTTCCAGCATGACGGGGAGGGGAGTCTCCTTGAGGCCCCCCGGGTAGCCGGAGTGGCGATAGTAGAGCTTCTGCTGCATCTTGGCGCCCGTGACCTTCACCTTCGACGCGTTGACGACGACGACGAAATCGCCGTTGTCCATGTGCGGCGTGAAGGTGGGCCGGTGCTTGCCGCGCAACAGGACGGCGACCTCCGACGCGAGGCGTCCCAACGGACGCTCCTCGGCGTCGAGCACGTGCCAGCGCTCCACCACATCGCCGGCCTTTAGTGAGTAGGTCTTCATCAGATTCCTAGTCGCTACCGCGAGTCGCCTGGAACAGACGTGTTCTCGCGTCTCGAACACGATCAAAGTCGCTCTTGCGAAATTGAGAGCTAATGCAGGCCGGCTCACCGGCCGGCCAGGGTACTATCATAGCGTGTCCGGCAGGCTTAGGTCGAGTCCCGGATAGCTCACGCGTACCAGGCAGAGGCCCTGCGGCGGCGCTACGGGCTCGGCCGTGCATGGTTCGGCCCGTTTGAGCAGGTCTCGCATGTCCGCCACCGTCATCTGCTTACTGCCGATCTGCGCCAGCACGCCAATCGTTCGCCGTACTTGTTGACGTAGAAAGGCGCTGGCCTTTATCTCTATGATTATAAGCGAACCGTCTCGTTGCACGGCGCAGCGACTGACCGTGCGGACGGTGGAGACGCCCTCCCGGCGGCTAAAAGCGGCGAAATCGTGCGTACCGGCGAGGACGTCCGCGGCCTTCTGCATCCGGGCGACGTCGAGCGGTACGGGGAAGCGCCAGGCCCGGCTGCGCCAGAGCGGAGAGCGAATGGGCTGGTTGTAGATCGTGTAGCGGTAGGTGCGGCTCTCCGCTTCCCGCCGCGGGTTGAAGCGGTCGTGGACGATACGGGCCATCCGCACGGCGATGTCCTGCGGCAGGTGGGCGTTCAGGCCGCTGACGAAGATGTCGATATCCAGAGCGGAATCTGTTGTGAACGCGGCGACCTGGCCCGTGGCGTGGACACCCGCGTCCGTCCGGCCAGCGAAGGCGACGCGGATCTGCTCGCCCGTGAGTTGCCGGAGGGCGGATTCAAGCTCTGCTTGAATACTGGGGGCATTCTTCTGGAACTGCGACCCGCCGTAGCGGCCGCCATCGTATTCGATTACAAGGGCGAGGCGGCGCGGCCCTTCCTGTGGGGGAGCGCCGCGGGTCACTCGTCCTCGGTCAGCAGCTCCAGGCGGACCATCGGCGCGCCGTCGCCTTCGCGAGGCCCGAGCCGCAGGATGCGGGTGTAGCCGCCGTTGCGATCGGCGAAGCGCGGCGCGATCTCATCAAAGAGCGCGGCGACGGTGGCCTTATCGTTGAAGAACTTCAGCGCCTGGCGGCGGGCGTGGAGGCTGCCGTCCTTGCCCAGTGTGATCATGTGTTCTGCGGGACGGCGCGCTTCTTTCGCTTTCGCCTCAGTCGTACGAATCGAGTCGTAGAAGAAAAGCGATTTTACCAGGTTGCGCAGCAGGGCCTTACGGTGGGCCGTCGGCCTGCTCAGTTTGCGGGTACCCATCCTGTGTCTCATCGCGCTTCTTCCCTATCTACTCAACCGTTCTTCGCAGCTCACGAGTGTGGAGCCTTCGACACACTCGAAGCTGCTTGCCTCTGTCGCTAGGCCCTGAGAACGGCGCTTGCGACACACTCGAAGCTGCTCGCCTAGTGCGAGCAGCCGCTCGCTCTGTCGTCAGGCCCTGAATGTGTCGCTCTTGCGACATATTCAAAGCTGTCCGCCTTTGGCGGACAGCCCTAGTCGTCCTTCCCGTTCTCGATCAGCTCGGAGGGGTCCTCGCCGGCCTCCTGGAGTGCCTGGATGAGGGCCGCGCCCAGCGGGCTGACGTCTTCGCCGTCGTCGCCGATCACTGGCTCCGCTCCGTCGTCGCTGTCCTCCTGGAGGTAGCCGAGCTCCGTGAGGCGGTCCTTCAGCTCGAAGTACGACTTCTGGCCGAAGTTGCGCAGCGTCATCAGCTCGTCCGCGCTCTTCTCCAGCACCTGGCCGACCGTCATCAGGCCGCTGCGCTTCAGGCAGTTATAGGCGCGGACAGAGAGGCTCAACTCTTCAATCGGCGTGTTGTACTTGTCGGCCGCCAGCGCCATACCGCGCCCGACGCCGTGCTCGACGACTGACGGCTCCGGCTTGCCGAGCTGGGAGAAGATGCTGAGCTCCTCGCGGAGGATGTCCGCGCTGCCGCTGATGGCATCGACGGCTGTCATTGAGCCGTCAGTCCACACTTCCAGAACGAGCTTGTCGTAGTCCGTCATTTGGCCGACGCGCGTGTGCTCCACGTTGTAGTTGACCTTGCGCACGGGGCTGAAGATAGCGTCGATGGGGATCACGCCGATCGGCATGCCTTCGGAGAGGTCGGCCGGCAGGTAGCCGCGTCCAAGCTCGACGGTGAACTCGACCGTGAGGTGCGCCTTGTCGTTATCGAGCGACGCGAGGTAGAGGTCTGGGTTGACGATCTCGTAGTCGGCCGCGACCTGGATGTCGCTGGCGTGGACTTCGCCCGGGCCGCGCGCTTCGAGGTAGAGCTTGCCGGGCCGGTCGGAGAGCGGTCGCAGCCGGATCTCCTTGAAGTTCAGCAGGAGCTCCATGGTGTCTTCCTTCACGCCCGGGACGGTCGAGAACTCGTGGACGACCTCCTCGACGCGGATCGACGTGATGGCCGCGCCGGGCAGGGAGCTGAGCAGCGCCCGCCTGAGCGAGTTGCCCATGGTGATGCCAAATCCCGGCGCCAGCGGCTCTGCGACGATGCGCGCGTGCGTGTCTGACTCCTCCTCCACGTTGATGTGCGGCGCCTCCGGCTCAATGACCGTGAGGCTGGCTGGTTCTGTGGTATCGAAAGTCGCGACGTTCATGAACACCTTTCCCTATCGGGAGTAGAACTCCACAATGACCGCTGGGTCAAACTTGGCGCCGACCTGCGCAACGTCCGGCACGGCGATAATGCGACCGCTCATGTTGGCGGAATCAACGCCGAGCCATTCCGGGATCTCCTTGCTCTGCAATCCATCTTGCATGACCTTTACGAGCTGGCTGCGCCTGCCCTTCTCGGACCAGACGATCTCGTCTCCTACTTTGGTGGCGCAGGACGGGATGTCCGTCAGGCGGCCGTTGAGCGAGATGTGGCCGTGCCGCACCAACTGGCGGGCCTGGGTGCGCGAATCCGCGAAGCCCAACCGATAGACGACGTTGTCCAGCCGCTGCTCCAGCAAACGAACGAGCGTATCGCCCGTGACGCCAGAGAGGCGCATGGCCTCTTTGTAGTAGCGGCGGAACTGCTTTTCCAGCACGCCGTACGTTGCCCGGGCGCGTTGCTTCTGCTGCAACTGGAGAGCGCGGTCAGACACGCGGCGTCGCCGCACGCCGAAGCGCTTCTGCTGGCCGGGCGGGCTCGGCCGCCGTTCGAACGCGCATTTTGGCCCCATACAGCGGTCGCCCTTCAGGTAGAGCTTGTCACCGTAACGCCGGCACAGCCGGCACACGGGCCCCGTATAGCGGGCCATGCTTCCTCCTTACGTTCTTAGACGCGCCGTCGCTTGCGAGCGCGGCAGCCGTTGTGCGGCATGGGCGTAACGTCACGGATGCTGAGTATCGAGAGGCCGGCTGCCTCCAGCGACCGGATGGCCGCCTCGCGACCGGAACCCGGACCTTTAACCCGCACGTCTATCTGCCGCATGCCGTTGTCTATCGCCTTGCGTGCGATCCGTTCCGCAGCCTGTCCAGCGGCAAACGGCGTGGACTTTCGTGAGCCCTTGAAACCGACGCTGCCCGCGCTTCCGGACGAGATGACGTTACCGTTCGGGTCCGTGAGCGTGATCAGCGTGTTGTTGAACGACGACTGGATGAAGGCCAGGCCCCTCGGCACCGACTTGCGGTCCTTGCGCCGGCCCCGCGGTGCGCCTTCGGCCTCCGCAGCCGGTGCGGCGTCCGCTGCTGCGGCGTCAGCAGAAGCAGGCGCGTCCGTCTTCGGTGCGGCGTCCGCTGCCGCCGCGTCAGCAGAAGCGGGCGCATCCGCCTTCGGTGCGGCCTCTGCGGCCGCCGGCTCTTCCGCAGCCACGGATTCGGGAGCAGGGGCGTCCTCCGCTGGTGCGGAGGCGTCCGCCGGTGCGGAGGCGTCCGCCGCCTTCTCCTGGGCTTCCTCTTCTGTGTTTCCCTGGCCCATCAATGTCTCCTACTTCTTCGCAACGCTCTTGCGCCTGCCCGCTACCGTCCGCTTCGGCCCCTTGCGGGCACGGGCGTTGGTCCTCGTCCGCTGGCCGTTCACTGGCAGACCGCGCCGGTGGCGCACGCCGCGATAGCAGTTGATCTCGATTAGCCGCTGGATGTTCTGTCGCACCTCGCGGCGCAGGTCACCTTCCACCGTGAAGGTCTTATCGATCACCTCGCGGATGCGGGTGACCTCATCGTCGGCCAACTCGCTGGTCTTTGTCTTGCCATCGACGCGCGCCTGCTCGCAGATGTTGGCTGCCGCTGTCGTGCCAATGCCATAGACGTAGCGTAGGGAGACGTCGATCCGCTTGTCGCGGGGGATGTCGATTCCGGCGATACGTGCCATAGCCTGTTACTCCTTCGCGGAAGGCGCCAGCCTTCTTTGCCGCTGGAGGCGTTAGCCTCCTGCAATGCTGGAGGCTTCAGCCTCTAGCGCCTAGCCCTGCTTCTGCTTGTGACGCGGGTTCTCGCAAATCACGCGCACGATGCCGCGGCGCCTAATGATCTGGCACTTATCGCAGCGGCGCTTGACGGATGCTTGTACTTTCATTGCTCTGCTCTCAGCTCCTACCGGAAGCGGTACGTGATTCGGCCACGTCCGAGGTCGTACGGCGACAGCTCAACGAGCACGCGGTCGCCAGGGACGATCTTGATGTAGTGCATCCGCATCTTGCCGGAGATGTGGGCCAGTACCTCGTGGCCGTTCGGCAGGTCGACGCGGAACATGGCGTTCTTCAGCGGCAGCTTGACGACACCTTCGACTTCAATCGCGTCCTTCTTCGCCATAGCTCGCTAGTTTCGCTGTCCGGTCGTTGCGGCCAGCTCCGCAGCCAGTGGCTGCTCATCGCTGCGCAGCGTCAGCACCAGCGGGTCGCCGTCGGTCACGGCGATCGTGTGCTCGAAGTGTGCTGAAAGGCTGCCGTCCAGTGTGCTGACCGTCCAGCCGTCGTCGTGCTTCTTCGTTCGCCAGTCACCGATGGTGACCATCGGCTCCAGCGCTAGCACCATGCCCTTCTTCAGCACCGGGCCCCGGTCGGTCGGGCCGAAGTTGGGAACCGCCGGGTCTTCGTGCATGTCGCGGCCGATGCCGTGGCCGACATACTCCCGTACGAGCGAGAAGCCAGCCGCTTCCCCGCACGCCTGGATCGCGTTGGAGATTTCTCCGATTCGCGCTCCGGGGCGGGCGGCCTTGATGCCGGCCCACAGGGACTGCTGCGTCACATCGATAAGTCGCTGCTCCTCCGGCCCAATGGATCCCACGCCCACGGTCAGTGCGGAATCCGCTACGAATCCCTTGTACGTGTTGCCCAAGTCGATACTGACAATGTCTCCATCCCGCAGCACACGGTCGCCCGGGATGCCATGCACAATCTCTTCGTTGATAGAGACGCAAACATGCGCCGGAAAGCCGAGGTACCCAAGAAACGTGGGTATCACGTCTCGCCGGCGGAACTCTTCCTTCACGATTGTATCAAGTTTACGCACAATAAGGCCAGGGCGTATTTCCGCCTCCAGGATCTCTAGGACGGAAGCCAGGATCCGCCCGGATTCGTGCATAACTTCGACTTCGTCGTCTGATTTGATGATAATCGGCATACTTAGGTTCGCTTATCCGTATCCGCCGCAGCCGTCTCAATCGCGGCCAGCAGGTCGCGCGTCACCGCGTCTACATCCCGGGCACCATCGATCTCGACAAGTTTGCCCTGCTGTCGATAGTGCTCCAGCATCTCGTCCGGTGGCCGCTGACGCTCGAGCCGGTTGCGAACGACGTCCGGCTTGTCGTCCTCGCGCTGCGTCAGTTCGCTGCCGCAGTTGTCGCACTCACCCTGCTTCTTGGGCGGCTGAGACGCTTCGTGGAAGATCGCGCCGCAGGCGGGGCAGAGCCAGCGCCCGCTTAGACGGCGGACGATCTCATCGTCGGACGCGGTGATGAGGAGGGCGGCGCCAGCTGGGGTGTTGCGGACGGCCAGCGCCTCGTCCAACGCCTGCGCCTGTTGGAACGTGCGCGGGAAGCCGTCGAAGATGGCGCCGCCGGCGGCGTCCGGCCGCTGCATGCGCTCCAGCAGCGTCGCGATCGTCAGCTCGTCAGGTACCAGATCGCCGCGCTCCATGTAGGCGCCCACTTGCTTGCCCAGCTCTGTACCGTGCTTCACAGCCTCGCGGAAGAGGTCGCCGGTGGCGATGTGCGCGATGCCGAGGCGCTCTGCGATCACTTTCGCCTGCGTGCCTTTGCCGGTGCCCGGAGGGCCGAGCAGTATCAGGTGCACAGTGCTGCTGTGTCCTTTCGCCGGCGGGCTGGTAGGGCCGTCGGCCTAGCCGGGAGTGAGGCCCGCCTCTCTCCTGGGGCAGTAGGGGTTTCGAGCTCACCGAGTCCCGGTTCTAGCGGATGAATCCCTCGTAGTTGCGCATCATCAACTGGGACTCCAGCTGGCGCATGGTATCGAGGACAACGCCGACGACGATCAGCAGCCCCGTGCTGCTAATCGTCAGTGAGTTGACGTTACGGAACCCGGTCACAACGTAGGGCAGCAGATAGGGGACGATGGCGATGAAGGCCAGGAAGATTGCGCCGCCCCAGGTAATTCGGACCAGCACCCGCATGATGTACTCCGCCGTCGGTCGGCCCGGCCGGATACCGGGTACGAAGCCGCCGTTCTTCTGCAGGTTCTCCGCTAGGTTCTGCTGCTGAAAGACGACAAGCGTGTAGAAGAAAGTGAAGACCATCACCAGCAGGAAGATCGTTGCCATAAACACCGGCGACACGACGCTACCCTGCGGGCTGAACCATTCGATGATGAAGTCTCCGATCGTACCAATCAGATTGACGTCCGGGAACTGATCGACCATGAACTGCGCCGCGACCGGAGGGAAAATAACAATTGAGAACGCGAAGATCAGCGGGATCATGCCCGCGGAGTTCACTCGCAACGGGATATGGCTCTGCCCTGACTGGCGATACATTCGCCCGGATCTGAAGACGCTCTTGGCATACTGAACGGGTATCCTCCGTTGCGCCTCCTGCACAAATACAATCGATGCCAGTACCGCAATGCCGATGGCGACCATGGCGAGGATACTGAAGAGTCCCACGTTTTGGCTGACGATGTTGGGGAACATCGTCGGCATGCCGGCGACGATGCCGCCGAAGATGATGAGCGAGATGCCGTTACCGATGCCGTTCTCCGTGATCAGCTCGCCGATCCATACGAGGAACATGGTTCCGGCGGTCATGGAGACCACGGCGGAAAGCGTCGGTAGCGCGTTCGGGCCCGTAAAGCCCACGCCGCTCACGGCGCCCGCCTGCTCCAGGATGATCAGCTGGCTGTAGCCCTGCACAACGGCCATGGGAACCGCCAGGTAGTGCGTGTAGAGCTGGATCCGGTTACGGCCTTGCTCGCCCTCACGGGAGAGCGCCTGGAGGCTGGGGACAATGGGCACCAGCAACTGCATGATGATCGATGACGTGATGTATGGGTAGACGCCGAGGGCCGCGACGCTGAGGTTTCTCAGAGCGCCGCCGCTGAAGAGGTTGAGGAAGCCAAGGATCGCGTTGTCCTCGAAGGCGGTCGCCAGCAGGTCGCGGTTGACACCCGGGATCGGGACGTGGGCGACGAACCGGAAGACGACGAGGAGCCCGATGGTAATCAGCAGCTTCCGGCGGATGTCCGGCTGCTGAAACGCATCGATGACCGCCTGAAGCAGGCGGGGCCTACTCGGAGGCTGCGCTCTCGCTGCTCTCGTCGCTGCTGTCACTCTGCTCTTCTTCCGTTTCGGCTGATGCTTCGGGCGCGTCCGCGGCTTCATCCGCCGCCTTGGCGGTTTCAGTCTGGGGTGCGCCTGCCTTCTTCGCTACGGGCTTGCCCTTACTTTTGCCGCGCTGGCGCTTCTGCTCAGGGTCCTTACGGGGCGTCAACTCTTCGACCGTTCCGCCTGCGGCCTCGATCTTGGCGCGGGCGATGGCGGATACGCGGTGGGTCTTGACGGTAAGGGCAGCGGTCACCTCGCCATCGCCGAGCACCTTGACGGGCTGGCGGATGGAGCGAATGACACCGGCCTTCTGGAGCGATTCCGGTGTTACTTCGCTTTCCGCGGCGAAGGCGGCCAGATCGCGCAGGTTGACAGGCTGGTAGTCGACGCGGAACGGGTTGGTGAACCCGCGGCGGCGCGGCAGGCGGCGGACCATGGGGGTCTGGCCGCCTTCGAACGCCGGCCGCGTCTTGTAGCCGGAGCGGGACTGTTGGCCCTTCACGCCTTTGCCGGAGTAGGTGCCGTGGCCGCTGGCGTTTCCGCGTCCGATGCGTTTGCGATTCTTCTTGGCGCCGCGGGGCGGCCTCAGTTCGTGCTGTTCCACGCTAGTCTTGGGCCTCCTCGACAGACACCAGATGGTGCACTTTATTCAGCATACCACGCACGGAAGGCGAGTCGCTATGCTCCACCGTGTGGCCCAGTTTTCGCAGTCCCAGCGCCTTGATCGTCCGCTTCTGGTCGAATCGGCGGCGAATGGCGCTCTTGACCCACGTGACGCGTAGCTTAACCATCGGCCTGCTCCGTCGTCGTCGCCTCTATAGGCGACGCCTTGGCAGGTGTCGGCTCGGCAGGTGTCGGCTCGGCAACCTCCGCCGCGGTGGGGGCGTCCGGTATGCCGGATGCGTCCGGCTCGCCGGACGGTGGCGCGGGCGCTTCTGCCTCGGCCTGCCGGCGCCCGGTCGCATGCGCGTGACGTCTGGCGACGACGGCCTCTGGATGGCGCAGACTCTGCAGCCCTATGATCGTTGCCTTGACGACGTTCATCGGGTTGTTGCTGCCGAGCGACTTGGTGAGGATATCGCGGATGCCGGCCGCCTCGACGACGGCGCGAACGCCGCCGCCTGCGATGACGCCGGTACCCGGTGAAGCGGGCTTTAGCATTACTTTGGCCGCGCCGAACCGCGTGAGTACCTCGTGGGGGATCGTCGTGTCGCTCATCGGGACGCTGATCATGTTGCGCTTGGCTATCGTCACGCCCTTGCGGATCGCTTCTGGTACCTCGTGGGCCTTGCCCATGCCGGCGCCGACGTTTCCTTGGCCGTCACCGACGACGACGACGGCGCTGAAGTTGAAGCGGCGGCCACCCTTGACGACCTTGGAGATGCGGTTGATGAAGAGCACTTTCTCGATCAGTTCCGGTTCTTGGCTCTCGCCCCGCTGTTGAAATCGCTGGCTTACCATGGCGCTCCTTAGAACTCTAGGCCCGCTTCGCGCGCGCCGGTTGCGAGCGCCTTTACGCGTCCGTGGAACCGGTATCCGCCGCGGTCGAAGACGACCTGCGTGATGCCCTGCTCCTTGGCTCGCTTGCCGAGTAGATCACCCACAAGTTTCGCGACGTCCGTCTTCGCCTTGCCGCCGGCATCGCCGCGGGTCTCGGCTTCTACGTCGGACGCGGCGACGAGTGTGTGGCCGCGGGCGTCGTCGATGATCTGCGCGTAGATGTGGGACAGGCTGCGGTAGACGCAGAGCCGCGGACGCAGCGCGCTGCCCTCCACCTTTTTGCGTACACGCAGGTGGCGGCGGCGGCGGGCGGCTTCTTTAGTCTTCGATCGCTTCATCTCAGCTTGTCCTCACGCGCTGCGAGGCGCGCTTCACTGCGCCACGGCGCGAAATCTCAGCGTGCTTACGGTGCTCCCAATGCCTTGCCGGCCTTACCGGCCTTGCGACGCACGTGCTCACCCTCGTAGCGAATGCCCTTGCCTTTGTACGGTTCCGGCGGGCGGATCTTGCGGATCTCGGCGGCCGTCTGGCCCACGAGCTCCTTATCGATCCCGCGCACGAAGATCTTGTTGTTGCCCTCGATCTCGAACTCGATGCCCTTGGGCGCTTCTACGTCGACCGGGTGTGAGAAGCCGACGGCGACCTGGATGTTCTTGCCAATCATCTGCACCCGGTAGCCGACGCCCTGCATCTCCAATGTCTTGGAGTAGCCCGTTTCGACACCCGTCACCATGTTCGCGAGCAGGGCCCGCGTGAGGCCGTGCAGCGCGCGGTGGGTAGGCCGGTCGCTGGGACGGGAGACGACGACGTTGCCGTCCTCCACCTTGACCTGCATCTCTGGATGGACCTCTCGCTGTAGCTCGCCCTTCGGGCCCTTTACCGAGACGTGCAGCCCTGCCACATTCACCTGAACGCTGGAAGGGATCGGGATCGGTTGCTTACCTATACGCGACATAACACTTCTGCCTACCAGACGTAGCAGAGCACCTCCCCGCCGATCTTCTGACGCCAGGCCTGCTGTCCGGCCATGATGCCCTTGGGCGTTGAGAGGATGGCGATGCCCAGTCCGTTGAATACGCGCGGAATCTCGCGCTTCTGCACGTAGACGCGAAGCCCCGGCCGGCTGACACGCTTGAGGCCCGTCAGCAGCGGCTCCCGGCCTTCGGTGTAGTTGAGGTGGACGCGCACGAATTGCCGCGGACCCTCCTCGAACGTCTCGAAGTCGCGAATGAAGCCCTCTTCCTTCAGCACCTCCGCGATGGAGAGCTTCATCTTCGAGGAGGGGATGTTGACGTAGTCATGCTTCACGGCAACCGCGTTGCGGATCCGCGTGAGCATATCGGCGATCGGGTCGGTCATTGTCATGCCTATGTCCCCTTTACCAACTCGACTTCTTGACGCCGGGCAGCTTGCCCTCCAGGGCGAGCGTGCGGAAGCAGATGCGACAGAGCGAAAAGTAGCGCATGAAGGCGCGCGGGCGGCCGCAGACCTGGCACCGCCGGATGGTGCGTGACGGGTACTTTGGCGGCCGCTTGGCCTTCTCGATGAGCGCTTTCTTTGCCATCGGTGACTCCGTCCTCTACTGCCCGCGACTAAAGGGCATGCCCAGGTGCTCCAGCAGCCGAGTGCCCTCCTCGTCGCTGTTGGCCGTCGTTACGATGTTGATCTGCATGCCCCGGACGCGGTCGATCTTGTCGTAGTCGATCTCCGGGAATATGAGCTGCTCCTGGATGCCGAGACTAAAGTTGCCGCGGCCATCGAATGCCTTTGGCGAGACACCGCGGAAGTCACGGATGCGTGGCAGGGCGGCGTTGAGCAGCCTGTCCAGGAACTCCCACATCTGGTCGCCGCGCACGGTCACGGATACGCCGATCGCGTTGCCTTCGCGGACCTTGAAGTTCGCGATCGATTTCTTGGCCCGTGTGATCACGGGCTTCTGCCCGGTGATCGTCGCCAGGTCGTTAGACGCGGCGTCCAGCGTCTTGGAGTCTTGCAGCGCCTCGCCGAGGCCGATGTTGAGCACGACCTTCTGCAGCCGCGGCGCCTGCATCTTGTTCGGGTAGCTGAACTCCTCGATCAGCGCAGGTGCGATCTCGTCCCGGTAGCGTTGCTTCAGTCTTGGTATCGGCATTTCACGTTCCGTTCCGTCTCGGTTAGTCGATGTCCTCGTTGCAGGAGCCGCAGACGCGCACCTTCACGTTGTCCTTCCGGATGCGGAAGCGCACGCGCGTCGGCTTTTCGCAGGAGCGGCAGACCAGCTTCACGTTGGAGACGTGGATTGGCGCCTCCTTCTCAACGATGCCGGCCGGCGTCCGTTCGTCCTGCTGCCTCTGGTGACGCTTCACCATGTTCAACCCCTGTATGACAATGCGGCGCTGCTTTGGGAGCACAGCGTGGACCTGGCCCTGCTTGCCGCGCTCTTTGCCTGTCGTGACTAACACCGTGTCGTCCGTCTTGATTCGCTGCACTACAGCACCTCCGGAGCGAGCGAGATGATCTTCATAAACCGGCGGTCGCGCAGCTCTCGCGCGACCGGCCCGAAGATGCGCGTGCCACGCGGGTTCTGCTCTTCTTCCAGCACGACTGCGGCGTTGTCATCGAAGCGGATCGACGAGCCGTCGCTGCGCTGCCAGCTCTTCGCGGTGCGCACGACGACGGCACGCACCACATCGCCCTTCTTAATCTGGCCGCCGGGCTGCGCCGCCTTGACGGAGGCCATGAAGATATCGCCCACGCGGGCGTAGCGCTTCTTCGTTCCGCCCAGCACCTGGATGCACATGATCTGGCGTGCGCCGGAGTTATCGGCGACGGTCAGGCGCGTGTATTTCTGAATCACTAGTCTGATTTCTCCTCAGAATCGCCGGTGTCAGCCGGCGATTCCCCTTCATCTGTCGATGCAGATGAAGGCTCGTCCGTCCCAGCGTCTGCGTCAGCCGGCGGCGACGCGTCTGTCGGCGCGTCTGCGTCCACCGGCGCTTCCGCTTCGGCGACTGCGGTGGCTGTTGGCGGCTCCGGCACTGTCGCCGGCGGCGACGCCATTGGCTGCTCTGCAGCGGTGTCGGCCTCGTCGCCGGCCTTCTCACGCTTGGTGCCGAGGTACGCCTTGTCGATATCGCGCGGCGCGATCTCGGCGACTTCGCCGCGGCGGAGGACCTCGGCGACGCGCCAGCGCTTGTGACGCGAGACGGGGCTCGTTGCAATGATGCGTACGACGTCGCCCGGCTTCGACTCGAACCTATCGTCGTGGGCCAGGTAGCGCTTCGTGCGGCGCATGATCTTGTGGTAGAGCCGGTGCCGGGTGGTGGACTCTACGACGACGACGACGGTCTTGTCCATCTTGTCGCTGACCACCTTGCCGGTCATGCTCTTCTGCTGTCCGGGCATGGGCTACGCGTTCCCTTCCGTGGCCGCCGGCGCGGCGGCGGCGAGCTCTCGCTGGCGCTGGATCGTCTTGATGCGCGCGATGTGCCTGCGGTGTTGCCGCGCTAGCGACGTGTTGGCGAGCTGGCGCGTGGAAAGCTGCAGCCGGCTAGTGAAGAGCTCGCGGTGGGCCTCCTCCAGCTCCTTCGCCAGATCTTCGTCTGACAGATCCCGCAGCTTTTCTGCCTTCTCGTTCCCCTTTGACGCCATGCCTATCTCTCCCCGTGTTCCCGCACGATGAAGCGCGTGCTGACGGGCAGCTTGTGGGCGGCCAGCCGCATCGCCTCGCGGGCCAGTTGCTCTTCCACGCCTGCAACTTCAAACATCAGTCGTCCGCGCCTCACCACCGCCACCCAGAACTCCGGCGGCCCCTTGCCCTTGCCCATGCGCGTCTCCGCCGGTTTCTTGGAGACCGGCTTGTCGGGAAAGATGCGGATCCAGACCTTGCCGCCTCGGCGCAGCTCGTGCGTGATAGCGCGACGCGCGGCCTCAATCTGGCGGGCCGTGACCCAGGCGTTGGACGTGGCCTGGAGGCCATACTCGCCGAACGTGACGTAGTTGCCGGCGTTGGCCATGCCCCTGCGCCGTCCACGATGGGACTTACGCCAGGTGACGCGCTTAGGCTGCAGCATTCGTTCGTATCCTCATCGGCGTGCTAGCTCTTGTCCTTAGCGTCAGGCGCCTTGTCTGGCGCATCCGTCGCGGCGTCCGCTGCAGGCGGCTCTTCCGCCGGCGTCTCCGGCTCCACAGGAGCCGTCGCCTCGGCGGCCGGCGTTACGGCCTTGGCCGCGGGGGTTGCTTTCGCTTTCGCTTTCGCTTTCGCTTTTGGCGCCGCGGGGGCCTTGGTAGCGGCTTTCGCTTTCGGTGCCACTGCTGCCGGCTTTACGTCCTTGGCGGCGGGCGCTGCCTCAACGGCAGGGGCTTCAGTAGCTGCCTTCGCTGCCGGCTCTTCTGCTGCCGGAGCCTCGGCGGCCGGCGTTACATCCTTGGCGGCGGGCGCTGCCTCAGCGGCGGGAGCTTCAGTAGCTGCCTTCGCTGCCGGCGCTTCTGCTGCCGGTGCCATTGCTGCCGGCGTTACGTCCTTGGCGGCGGGCGCTGCTTCAACGGCGGGTGCCTCGGCAGCTGCCTTTGCCGCCGGCGCTTCTGCTGCCGGAGCCGCGGTCGTTTCGGATTCCGCCGCGTCGCTCTGCGGTGCGACGACCTGGGCCTCGCGGGCCTCCGGAAGCTTCTCGCCCTTGTAGATCCAGACCTTGACGCCAATGCGGCCAAACGTCGTGCGCGCCTCCGCCAGGCCGAAATCGATGTCGGCGCGCATGGTGTGAAGCGGCACGCGGCCCTCCATCGTCGTCTCGCTGCGCGACATCTCCGCGCCGCCCAAACGTCCGGAGACCATCGCCTTGCAGCCTTCCGCGCCGCGGGCCATGGTGCGCGATACGGTCTGCCGGAGCGCGCGCCGGAAAGCGATTCTGCGCTCCAGTTGGTCGGCGATGTTGCGGGCGACGAGAACGGCGTCCAGCTCCGGCATCCGGATCTCCTGAATGTTGACGCGGATGCGCTTGGAAGTGAGCGTTTCCAGCTCCTTGCGCAGCTCGTCGACCTTCTGACCGCCGCGGCCGATTACGATGCCAGGCTTGGCGGTGTGGATCGTGACCGTGACGACGTTCGCGTTGCGTTCGATCTCGACCTTAGCGACGCTGGCGTCCCGCATCGACTCTTCCAGGAAGCCGCGGATGCGGATGTCTTCCTGCAGGAAGACGTGGTAGTCGCGCTCGGCGAACCAGTTGCTCTGCCAGCCGTAGATGATGCCGATGCGGAAGCCTGTTGGATGTACTTTCTGACCCATACTTATTGCTCCCGTTCGTCGACTGTGATAGTGATGTGGCTGCTGCGGTGCACGTACTGGTACATGCGGCCCCGTGCGCGGGGTCGATAGCGCTTCAGGCGGCGCGCATCGCCGGCGACGGCCCGCTTCACGAAGAGGCTGTCCGGGTCCGCCGCGTAGTTGTTCTCAGCGTTGCTGGCAGCCGACTTGACGATCTTGGCCACTGTGCGCGCGTGCGGCGTAGTCATGAACTGCAGCATGTTCAGCGCTTCCTGCACGGAGTGGCCCGGCAGTGCGTTCAGCACCAGCCGCACCTTGCGGGGCGAGACGCTTGCGTAACGATTCGTTGCGCTAACTTCCATCTCTTCCTACACGCTCCGGACGGCCGTCGTCCGCTCTGAGCGGCCGCTGTGGCCGCGAAAGCTCCGGGTGAGGGCAAACTCGCCGAGCTTGTGCCCAACCATGTTCTCCGTGACGTAGATGGGCACGTGGCGCCGGCCGTCATGCACCGCGATGTTGAGGCCCACCATCTGCGGCATGATCGTGCTGGCCCGCGACCAGGTCTTGATGACGGCGCGTTCGTTGCTGCGGCGCGCTTCCTCCACGCGCTTCATCAGCTTCGCTTCTACGAACGGGCCCTTCTTCGTCGATCGTGACATACCTGGCTCCTATCGTCCTTCGTGCGCCTACTTGTTGCGACGCCGGACGATCTGCTTGTCCGATGCCTTCTTGCCGCGCGTTCTGTAGCCCAGCGTAGGCTTGCCCCACGGAGTCTTCGGCGTCGACATGCCGATAGGCGCCTTGCCCTCGCCGCCGCCGTGGGGGTGATCGTTCGGGTTCATCGCCGAGCCGCGGACGTGCGGCCTGCGGCCGCGCCAGCGCGAGCGCCCGGCCTTGCCCAGCTTAGTGAGGCTATTCTCCACGTTGCCGATCTGGCCCAACGTGGCCAGGCAGCCGGACGGCACCCGCCGCATCTCTCCCGAAGGCAGCCGCAGGAGGCACGTCGCGCCCTCCTTGGCCATCAGCTGGACGGCTGTGCCGGCGCCTCGCGCGAGCTGGCCGCCGCGCCCTGGCATCATTTCGATGTTGTGGACTAGCATCCCGGTCGGAATGTTGACCAGCGGCAAGGCGTTACCCGTCTTGAGCTCGGCTTCCGGGCCCGCTTGCACAGTGTCGTCGACTTTGAGGCCCTGTGGCGCCAGGATATAGCGTTTTTCGCCGTCGACGTAATTGATCAGCGCGATGCGGGCGGTGCGGTTGGGGTCGTACTCGATCGACGCGACCTTGCCCGGTATGCCGAACTTGTCGCGCTTGAAGTCGATGACCCGTAGCCTTCGCTTCGAGCCGCCGCCGCGATGGCGCATTGTGATGCGACCCTGCTGGTTGCGGCCGGCGTTCTGCTTCTTGGCTGCGGTGAGGTTGCGCTCCGGCGTCGACTTCGTGATCTCGTCGAACGTGAAGCCCGTCATGCCGCGGCGGCCTGGTGACGTGGGCTTGAACTGCTTGGTAGCCATGCTGTCTCTCTGTCCTAAACGCCTTCGAAGATCTCGATTGTGTCGCCTTCGGCCAGCGTGACGATCGCCTTCTTCCAGTCGGGGGCGGTCGTGTAGCGCATGCCGGTGCGGCGTCGTTTGCCGTGCATGTTCATGGTGTTGACCTTGAGAACCTTGACGTTAAACGCGACTTCTATCGCTTGGCGTACCTGGTTCTTATTCGCGCGCGTGTCTACCTCGAACGCGTACTTGCCGTCGCCAGCGAGGATCGTCGCCTTCTCCGTGATCAGCGGGCGGATCAGCACCTGGTACGGGTGGATTGCTTTAGCCATCTGTCTTCTCTCCGGCCTTGTCCTTCGCGCCCTTCGCTGGTGCGGTCTTCGCAGGAGCCTTTACCTCAGCAGAGGCCTTTACCTCAGCAGAGGCCTTTACCTTCGCAGGAACCTTCACCCTCGCAGAGGCCTTCACCTCGGGAATTCCTGCGCGGCGGCTCGTTGCGCGCTCCCCGCCCCAGACCGCTTCCGCGACGCGGACCGCGTCCTCCGTCATCAGCAAGCTGCGATGGGAGAGCAGATCGAGGACGTTTAGGTAGGCGGCGGGCAGCCACTTCACCTTTTCCAGATTGTTCGCGCTCTTCTTGACTGCGACAGACGGCTGCCCGGTGACAACCAACGCGCTGCGGTCGAATTCGAATGCATCGAGCATTGAGCGCAGCTCTTTTGTTTTCGGCGCGTCCATCTCGAGCGACTCAACGATGCGCAGGGTGCCGTTCGCGGCTTTCGCCGAGAGCACGGAGCGCAGGGCGAGCCGTCGCATGCGCTTCGGCAGGTCCTGGTGGTAGCTGCGCGGTCGCGGCCCGAAAGCGACGCCGCCACCGCGGCGGATGGGCGAGCGGATGGAGCCGGCTCGCGCGCGGCCCGTGCCCTTCTGGCGGAAGAGCTTGCGCGTGCTGCCGCGCACTTCGCCGCGACTCTTGGTCTTGTGGGTGCCGCGGTGGAGGTTTGCCCGCTGGGCGAGCATCGCCTGGTGTACCAGCGACCGGTGCGGCTTGACGGCGAAGACGAGGTCGTCGACGTCGATCGACCGGACCTTCTTCGCTTCGCGGTCGAGCACGTCTAGCTTCATGACTTATCTTTCTGTTCGCCGTCAGTGGTCGGCGCGGCGTCAGCGTCCGGCGTGTCGCCGGCGTCGGCTTTGCCTTCGCCAGCTTCGTCTGCGGCGGTGGGCGCATCGTTTGCCGATTCGGCAGGCTTGTCATCCGCGGTCGCGTCGTCCGCCGGCGCTTCTGCGACGGGCGCCTCGGCGGCAGTCTCGTCCGATTCTGCAGCCGCTTCGTCGGTGCCGACTGGCGCAGCTTCGTCAGCTGCGGTCGCCTCGGCCTGAATCTCCTCTAGCGTCTTTGGCGTGCGTGTTCGCGCGGTCTTCAACGTCTGCGATGCGTAGCGAATTCTCAGCAGACCGTTCTTCGCTCCGGGTACGGACCCGGCTACTAGCAAGAGGCCGCGCACCGGGTCGCTCTGGAGCACTTCCAGGCCTTGGACGGTCACTTTCTCGTCACCCATGTGGCCGCCCATGCGCATCCCTTTGAATACGCGCCCCGGCGTGTTGCCGGACCCGATAGACCCCGGCGCCCGGTGGCGGTCGGATTGGCCGTGCGTCTTGGGCCCGCCGGCGAAGTGGTGGCGTTTGACAACCCCTGCGAAACCACGACCCTTGCTAACGCCGGTAACGTCGACGCGGTCGCCTTCTTCGAAGATCTCTGCGCCGACGCGTTCGCCGATGGCGTGGCTGGAGCTTTCCTCTACCTTGAACTCGCGGAGGAAGCGTAGATTGCCCTGCTGCTTGAGGTGGCCCCGCATCGGCTTGTTCCTGCGCTTGGTCGCGCCGAAGCCGAGCTGGACAGCCTCGTAGCCATCGCGGTCTTGGGTGCGGATCTGCGTGATCAAGCAAGGCCCGGCCTCGATCACGGTGACCCCGCGCAGGCTGCCGTCCTTGTCGAACATCTGGATCATGCCGAGCTTGCGGCCGATCAGACCCTCGATCATAGCTTCACCTCGATATCGACGCCGGACGGAAGCTGGAGGCGCATCAGCGTGTCCACCGTCCGCGATGTCGGGTTCTGGATATCGATGATGCGCTTGTGGGTGCGGATTTCGAACTGCTCCCGCGAGTCCTTGTCGATGAACGGGGAGCGGATGACGGTGAACTTCTTGATGTGCGTCGGCAGCGGAATCGGCCCGGCGACGACGGCGCCCGTGCGCTCCGCGGCCTCTACGATCTGCTCCGCGGATTGATCGAGGATGCGGTGGTCGTAAGCCTTGAGCCTGATACGAATTGTCTGCTGTGGCATACCTTAGGCCCTCGCCGGATCTGCTACGCGACCGCCTGCGACGGTCTCCGCCACGCTGGACGGGACCTCCGCGTAGTGGCCGAACTCCATGCTGTGTGTTGCGCGGCCCTGTGAAAGGGAGCGCAAGTCCGTAGTATAGCCGAACGATTCTGCCAGCGGTAGCAGGGCGCTGATGATCTGGAGCTTTCCTCGGGGCTCCACGCCGAGCACTTGGCCGCGGCGGCTGTTTACGTCGCCGAGGACCTCGCCGAAAAAGTTGTCAGGGACGCTGATCTCCAGCTTCATAATCGGTTCCAGCAGGACGGGCTCCGCGTGCTTCATCACCTCGCGTATGGCGAGGATGCCGGCGTTGCGGAACGCCATCTCCGACGAGTCGACGGGGTGGTGCTGGCCATCGAGGAGCCGTACGGCGACGTCGAGCACGGGGTAGCCGCCGAGGGGTCCAGTCTCCAGCGCCTGCTTGACGCCCGCCTCAACTGCCGAGACGTACTCCCTGGGAACACTGCCGCCCTTCGTCGCGTCGACAAACTCGAACCCCGCATTCTGTTCGCGGGGTTCTATCTCAATATCGACGACGCCGAACTGGCCGTGGCCCCCTGTCTGGCGGACGAATCGGCCCTTGCCCTTGGTGGGCCGCGTAATCGTCTCTTTGTACGCCACCTCCGGGCGGCCAATAGTCGCATCGACACGGAACTCGCGCTGGAGCCGGTCGGCAATCACTTCCAGGTGCAGTTCGCCCATGCCGGAGATGATAGTCTGGCCTGTTTCCTTGTCATAACGGGCGCGGAACGTCGGGTCCTCTTCAGACAGGCGGTGCAGGCTCTCGCCGAGCCGGTCCTGGTCTTCCTTTGTCTTTGGCTCGATCGACCGCGATACCACGGGCTCGGGGAAGGTGATATTCTCGAGCAGGATCGGCTTGGCGGGGTCGCAGAGGCTGTCGCCCGTGGACGTGTTCTTGAGACCGATCGCGGCAGCGATATCGCCGGCGTAGACGTCAGTGATATCCTCGCGGCTGTTGGCGTGCATGCGCAGCAGGCGGCCGAAGCGCTCTTTCTCGCCCTGGGCCGTGTTGTAGACCGCATCGCCTTCACTGATGTGGCCGGAGTAGACTCGGAAGTAGGCGAGGCGGCCGACGTACGGATCGCTGACGATCTTGAACGCCAGCGCGGAGAACGGCTCGTCGTCGTTCGGCGCGCGTTCCAATGGTTCGCCGGAGTCCGGATGCGTACCGCTCACGGGCGGGACCTCGTCGGGAGCGGGGAGGTAGGCGATTACAGCGTCCAGCAGGGACCGCACGCCCTTATTGCGGAGGGCGGCGCCGCAGAGCACGGGCGTCGCCAGGTTCGCGATCGTGGCGCGGCGGAGGGCCTTCTTGAGCTCCGTTGTGGTCACTTCGTGGCCCTCGACGTAGCTGATCATTAGCTGATCGTCGACCTCGGCCGTCTTTTCGATCAAGTTCTCGCGGTGCTTCGCTACGTCCGCTACGAGTTCTGGCGGCACGGGCCCGCCGACGGGCTCTACGTCCTGTCCGGGCGGGAACGTCCAGGCCTTCTCTTCGATGAGGTCGATCACGCCTTCAAACGTGTCTTCGGCGCCGATGGGAAGCTGAATCGGGAGCGGTTTGCCGCCCAGCCGCTCGTCGATCATGTCGATCGTGCGCCAGTAATCCGCGCCGACGCGGTCCATCTTATTGACGAAACAGATGCGTGGCACGCGGTAGCGGTCGGCCTGGCGCCACACCGTCTCAGACTGCGGCTCCACGCCGTGGACGGCGTCGAAGACAACGACGCCGCCATCGAGGACGCGCAGGCTGCGTTCGACCTCGACCGTGAAATCGACGTGGCCGGGGGTATCGATGATGTTGATCACGTGATCGGCCCACTCGGCGCTGGTGGCGGCGGCGGTGATCGTGATCCCGCGCTCGCGCTCCTGCGCCATCCAGTCCATTACGGCGGTACCTTCATGCACCTCACCTATCTTGTAGGTGCGGCCGGTGTAATAGAGGACGCGCTCGGTCACCGTCGTCTTGCCCGCGTCGATGTGGGCAATGATGCCGATGTTGCGAACCCGGTCGATTGGCTTGGTTCTACTCATGGCTGTGTCGTATCTGGCTAGTTAAGGGGCCTCCGTGCTGGAGGCCCCGAACAGGCTCGATCTACCACCGATAATGGGCAAATGCGCGGTTCGCTTCTGCCATGCGGTGCGTATCCGCCTTCCTCTTGATCGTTACGCCCTGGTTGTTGGCCGCTTCGATCAGCTCGGCGGCGAGCCGGGACGACATGGTGCGACCGCGGCGGGCGCGCGCAGACTGCAGCAGCCAGCGCAGCGCGAGCGCCATGCGGCGCTCCGCGCGGATATCGACAGGGACCTGGTACGTTGCGCCGCCGACGCGCCGCGGCTTGACCTCGACGATGGGAGTGGCGTTCTGGACGGCCTGCTCAAAGACCTCGACGGGGTCGCGCTTCTCCGTCTCTTCAATTTCGTCGAGCGCACTATACATAATGCGTTCGGCGAGGCTCTTGCGACCCTCCACCATCAGCTTGTTCATGAACATGCTGATGGTACGGTTGCCGTATTTGGCATCCGGCGTTATCTGACGCTTGGTCGCGCGAGATCGTCTCGGCATCTGCTCCCGTATCCTCTATGATGCACAGCGCCGGCCCGAGCGGGCCGTCAGCCGTGATTCGTATTTAGTCGTGACAGATTCGGCTGGCTAGACGCCGCCGCCGGGGGTACCCCCCTTGCGGGTGCCGTACTTGCTGCGTCCGCGCATCCTGCCGGCCACGCCCTGGGCGTCCAGCGCGCCCCTCACCACCTGGTACCGCACGCCGGGCAGGTCCTTCACGCGCCCTCCCCGGAGGAGGACGACCGAGTGCTCCTGAAGGCTGTGACCTTCGCCTGGAATGTAGGCCGTTACTTCAATGCCGTTCGTCAATCGAACGCGGGCCACCTTACGCAGCGCCGAGTTCGGCTTTCTGGGCGTCATGGTGCGCACCTGCGTGCAGACGCCGCGCTTCTGCGGAGAGCCCTTACCGCGCGCGACAGTGTTCTTGAGCGCGTTGTAGGTAAAGCGAAGCGCGGGCGCCTTTGTCTTGTTGATGCTGCGCTTTCGTCCCTTGCGAACGAGCTGACTGGTTGTAGGCACTCCGTTACTCCTGCCGCTCCGTCAGATTGATTGACAGAACACAAAACAAAGCTAGAAGCCTAGCTCCGGAACCTGGCCCGGCGTAGGAACGCATCCTACAAGTGCCGGCGGTCATCACGGTCGGGGCCTCTAGCCTACCGACTCAATGCCTCCGTTAGGCGCCGATAGAACAGTCTAGCCCGGCGTGTTTTGAGTGTCAAGCGCCCGGCGGGGCGAACTCGAACGCGCCCACCGAGGGTATTCCCTTAAGGTTACCGCGCTGTACGCCGATATTTCCTAGGACGGTTCCCCTAAGGGTTCCGCCTAATGCAAGCGAATGGTGGTACAGTTTGATTGACCCTTCTTCTCGCTCCAAGAACACACATACGGAAGAGAGCGCGTTTCAGCGTCACTGGTGGCTGATCCGTTCTGTGCTCCTGATTGCGGGCATATCGCTCGCGGTCGTATCGTCCGCGGTGCTGCTCGTGGGCGGCTGGGGTAACACGCAGCCGCCGAGCGCTGCGGCCTATCGCGGCGGCCCCGCCGAGATCGCTACGGCCGCCATCGGGCCGGCGGCCGCTGATGTCGTCGTGCCCGGCGACGGCGCGACGGCCACCGCGCGTCCGACGCTGCGATCGGCGCCTACGCCGAAATCGGCGCCTATGGCGACGGCCGAGCCGGCGTCACGGTCGGCAGGCGGCGCCCCGGCCGCAGCGACGGCAGTTCGCCTGCGCGCCGCCACGAACACCCCCACGCCGTATATTGCGCCGGCCGCGCCGCCCGCCGCACCAACTGTTCGCCGCCTGGCGACCGCGGCCCCACGGGTCGCGACGGCGACGGCGGTCTCGCCTCCGCCACCGCGCCCGACATCGACCCCGGTGCCGCCGCCCGCGAGCTGTCCCAACGCCGGGCTCTCAACCTACGCGGCTTTCATGCACGATGCACTCAACGCGGAGCGCGCGGCCTTCGGGTTGGGCCCGTTGGGCAACGCGGGCTGCGTGAACTACGTGGCGCAGCTACGTGTGGACGATATGGCCGCTCTTAACTACTTCTCACACACGAGTCCGAGCGGCGCTACTGCCTTTTCGCTGCTGGACGCCTATCGCATCCCGCATGGCTGGGCCGGCGAGAACCTGGCTCGCAACAACTACCCGGTCGACGAGGCCGTCGGCGTGGCGGCGCGCGACCTGATGGCGAGCGAAGGCCACCGCGCCAACATCCTGAACACCAACTTCACCCACATCGGCGTCGCTGCGGCGTTCGATGGCACCGGCATGATCTATTTCGCCATGGTCTACATCGGCGTGCCCTGATCGTCAGCCGCCAGAGGAGAGACAGACAACGAAAGGCCCGCGCCGCACACGGCGCGGGCCTTTCGTATGCGTATGGGTTCTGGGCGGTTAGTCGGTCTCGGGGACGTCGACGAAGTAGGAGGCGCAGGCCATGTCCAGCCATTCCGGCCGGAGTTCTGGCTCCTGTTCGTAGTAGTGCGCGATGTCCGTTATCAGCGCGACGAGGTCGCGCGGGTGGCAGGCCCGGAAGCGCCTGCCGGTCTGCGTGTAGTGCCTGTCGACCAAGTAGCTTGCGCCTTCGTCGTCGTACGCCATGTTCTGTTCGGCGCACACCTGGCGCAGGATCTCCAGGAACTCATCGAGTGTCGGGTCGAGCGTTTCGACCTTGTGGCGGATGCGGCGGAAGAACGCCTCGTCGCCCAGTTGCCTGGGCGGGATGTTGGACGAGAAGATCAGGAGCGTATCGAACGGCACCTCCACCACGTCGCCCGTGTGGAACGAGAGGTGGTCGGTCTTCTGCTCCATCGGCACGATCCAGCGGTTGAGCAGCGCCTGCGGCTCGATCATCTGGCGGCCGAAGTCGTCGATGATCAGCAGCCCGCCGTTGGCCTTCCACTGCAGCGGCGCGATGTAGAACTGCGAGAGCGGCGAGTAGCGGAGCTCTAGGTCCTGCAACGTCAGTTCGCCGCCGACGCTAATAACGGGCCGCTTTGCGATCACCCAGCGCTGATCTCTCCGGCGCTCTGGAGTCACCTGTGTCATCTCCTGGCGGCGTTCTAGAAGCAGGTCGTCCGAGATCGCTTCATGGATGCGCGGGTCGTAGACCTTGATAATCTGGCCATGCACCTCCACGGCGTGAGGAATCAGAATCGTGCCCGGCAACATCTTGCCGATAGCGATCGTAATCGAGCTCTTACCGTTGCCGGAGTTGCCGTAGACCAGCAAGGATCGCCCGGAGTTGACCGCCGGACCCAGACCCGTCAGCACAGCCTCGCTGAGGACGAGGTGGGAGAGGTTGGAGCGCAGCGTCTCGCGGTCGATGCGGATCTCGCTGACCGACTGCTCTGCCAGGGTCGACACGTAGAGCTCGAATGGGATCGGTGCCGGCCCGACGTACTGGCTGCGGGCTAACGCCTCGTCGGCCTTCTTCTGCCCGCGGTCGGTTAGCGCGTACTGGTAACCCCGTTCGCCGACGCCGGATGTACCGGCCACCTCGATCGCCTGGCCCTGACGCAGGAACGCCAGCATCTCCTCAGTTACGGGATACGACAGCGCGAGCTGGTCGGCCAGGTACTTGCCGGAGGGCCGCCCGGCGAAGTGGATGGTCTTCAGCATTAGGTCTGCCAGCATCGACAGCTCGAGGCCCGTCTCGGCGACTGACGTCGGCTGCGGCCGCTTCGGCGCCGGGGTGTCGAAAGACGGCGCGGTCGCTCCGTTGGTTGGGCTGGGTTCTGTTTCAGCTATCATATGTCGCTATGCATGGCGCGCCGCCGTAGCGGCGCGTTCCGGGTATGTATCGTCATCATTACGCCGAACGTTAAGCCGGAGCGGACAGCAACTCGTCTGCGAGGTCACCCCAACTGAAGAGCGCGACGGCCAGCCGCCCGTCTGCCGGCAGCAGTTCGTCCGTGTTCCACTTTCCCAGGGCAGATGCGATTGTACGCGCCGCCTTCTCATCGTCGTACAGATCGGCGGGCGCTAGCTCATCGAAGCGCTCGAACGCCGTCGTGACGTCGCGGGAATCGAGCGCGGCGACGGCGAGCGTCAGGCTATCGATGCCGTAGGGCCGTCGCGTCTGGCCGGCAGTCCGGCGGCACCAGGTGACAACGTCTGCCGCTAGCTGCGAAGCGTCGCGCGTTCCGACGCGCCAGTCGTGCCGGTGAACGCCGGTACCGGATTCGAGAGCGCTGCGCACGTGGCGGCGCAGAGCGGGTCGTTTCAGAAGACTGCCGAGTTCGCGGGACATGATGATACGCCCTCCATTGTGGAGGAAGTATCGGCGAGCGTACGCCAGAGCTTATCGGGGAATCAGAGGGCGTAGCAGGCCCGGCGGCTGAAGCGTAAATGACGCGCGAACCAGCAGCGCGCCGAGTACGACGAAACCGACGGCTGCGACCTGCGCCGGCGGCAGAGGGGAATCGGAGGAGGTTCCCGTGGACGGAAGTGCGTTCGTATGCTGCGGCGGCCGCGTGACGGCGGGCGCTAGCGCGGAGATGTGCGTCGCCGTAGCCGCAGGCGGGGCGGAGACGGCTGACGTCTCGCTAACGGCCGCGGAAGTGGACGGGAGCGAGACGAGGCCAGCGGCAAGCAGCGCCGCGGCGATCATCGGCGCCGCGAAGGCGACCGTAGGAGCCGTTCTCGTCATGCTCTGTGCTTCCCCCGGGGAATCAGAATCGCCGTCCTCAGTCAGAAGACGGCGACTGAAGACCTCCGAACCGGTACCTCTTCGGCAGCTCGGCCATCGGTCTCTCCGCGAGCCCGACCCGGAGCATTGCGCCCGGACGGTTGTCCGGAGGCCTTGCGACCTGGTGGAATGCGTTCCACCGTGCCCTTTACGGAGGCGATATTCAATTGTTAGCAAGGGTGGGACCAGGGGACGCTTGTCAGGCCCCGCCTCCTGCTCCCACATCCCCTGGGCCCGTAGCCCGATCTCTCAGCCATAACCCGGATGGGAAGACTGCAGATCGCAGTACGTAACGGCCGGCGGTACCGATGAAGAACGCGCCCGGCCTGCTTAGAACCTCGTCCGGTGTTCTGGCGTTCCCGTCAGCGATCCCAAGGTCTACCTCTGAACGGATCTGCTGTCCGGTCGATACTACTAGTAGGAAGACGATTCGGATCCCGCCGTACGGCCCCGGCCACTATTGCTTCCGGGGCTGCCGATTCGAATCGGGCCGTATTCTGGCACAGGCTAATAAACCTGTCAAGCGCCAGAAGACGGCTTCAAAACAGGAACGAGAGGTTTGCGCAGGTTGTTACATTCGAACGCACCTTCCGCCGTGTACCACCATCTGCTCACGATCGCGGTCGTCGCGATGTTCACCATCGCCGCGACGCTGGCGGCGACAGGCGGCGCGTCCGCGCAGGAGGACCGGCAACTGGACCCGCAGCAGCCCGTGATCGAGCTGGCAGGGTTCACGGCTGATGCTCCGGAGCAGGCGCAGGCGGTGATCACCGTCCTCGGCGTGGACGGTCTACCCGTCGCCGACCTGACGGCCTCTGACGTGCGCGTGCAGGTCAACGACGTCTTCGTGCCCGTAGAAGCGCTCGATCGCGCCGTGGACAGCACGCTGCCGATCGCCATCGTGCTGGCGCTGGACGTTAGCGGCAGCATGGAGGGGGGCGCGCTGGAGGAGGCGAAGGCCGCCGCGCGCCTGTTCCTGGACGACCTGGGGCCCGGCGATAGCGTCGCCGTGGTGACGTTCCACGATACGGTCGACCCCGTCGTGCCGTTCACGCAGGATCACGCGGCGGCGGCCGCAGCGATCGACAGCGTGACCGCGAGCGGCGCCACCGCGCTCTACCAGGCGACGGACGAGAGCGTCCGCATCGCCGCCGCGACGGGCCACCCCTACCGCGCCGTCATCCTGCTCAGCGATGGGTTTGACCACGGTAGCGCCCTTCTGCGGGAGGACGTGACGGCGACGGTCGGGTCCCTCGCCGTGCCGGTGTATACGATAGGCCTCGGCGAAGAGATCGACCGGGCCTACCTGGAAGACGTGGCCGCGCTGAGCGGCGGCAGCTTTGCCGCGACGCCGTCTGCGGACGGCCTGGCCGCGCTCTATGCGGCCGCAGGCGAGCGCCTGCGCGGACAGTACGTTCTGACCCTCGACACATCGCTGCTCGGCCTGACGCTGTCTGAGCCGATGCACGTGCAGGTCCACGT
Organism: Chloroflexota bacterium; assembly: GCA_029262675.1. GTDB lineage: Bacteria > Chloroflexota > Dehalococcoidia > DSTF01 > RBG-16-68-14 > JADFKB01. The sequence continues at coordinate 314,582 of JAJCYW010000010.1, forward strand.
TACGACTGAATCGATCCAGGAGATCGCCGAGCGCGACGTCTGCGCGCAGCAACTCTGTGTCGCTGTGTCCGCCGAAGGGGACGCGCTAGCGGCCGAAGGTTCAGTTACATACGTGGCCAACGTGATCTCGAGCGACGCCGTTAGCGCGGTCACGTATATGCTCGACGGCGAACCGGTCGCTGAAGTGACGGCGCCGCCGTACACGTTTGTCCTCAGCCCGTCGCAACTGTCGGACGACGAGCACGACTTCGTCGCAGTTGTCACGACGGTCGCGGGAGCGACGGAGTCCAGCGCGCTCGTCATCGGCACGCCGCCTGTCGAGGGGAGCAGCGGCATGCTGCCGCTGCTGCTCGTGGCTGCAGGCGCCGCCGTCCTTATCGCCCTGATCGCCGCGTTCGTTTACCAGCGCCGCCGGCCCCGGTTCGGCAACGAGCGGCAGCTGGATCCGGCCAACCTAGTACCGCCTTCGCGAGGCGGACCGGCAGTCGCTCGGAAGCCGGCTGGTCCGTTCGATGAGGAGCCGGCAGCGGAGCCGGTGGCCGTGACGGACGCGATGGGGCGTTTGGTGGTGAGCGGCGGCGCACTGACAGGCCAGTCGTTCGCGGTGGGCTCGTCGCCGGTGAGTATCGGGTCCGCTTCCAGGTGCCTGATCCGGCTTGAGGATGGTTCCGATGGTGATCAGCAAGTTGCGCCGGAACACGCGCGCGTCTGGGTGCGAGACGAGCAGTTGATGGTGCATGAGATGCAGCGTCTCACGGCCTACGGCCCTGAAGGTGGTCGCTGGCAGAAGCTGGCGAACGGGGATAGCTTTTCCATTGGGCCGTACGAGATTCACTTCGCGGTGGGCGGGGACGCGGAGATCGGCTTCGAAGTACCGAACGTGGAGGTGCCGAACGTGCTACGAACGCCCGAGCCCGCGGACGAGAGCGGCAGCGCCAACGGTGCGCCGGCTAGCGCGCCGAGTGTCAATGGCGGCGACAGTAGCGGTTGGTCGAATGGCACGGCAGCCGATGCGGCGAGTGACGCTGCCCGTCAAGCGGCATCACCTGCAAATGAAACGGCGAGCGCCGCCGGTCAGGCGGCACCGCCCACTAGTGACCCGCCCCATGAACCGGGCAGCAGCTTCCGGCTCGTGACCGAACGCCTGGATGAAGATTCCGCCGGGCCCGGCAGCGGCATCTCGCCCGGCGGCGGCGAATTGTAGCCGCCCGCCGACGTATCCCCCTCCACCTCTCTAGACATGCCTGCGATCTGCCGAACCTCCTATGAGGAGATTCGCAGCCGTGATCAACTCACGGCCGCCTGCGAGGAGCAGCGCCCACACACGATCATGCTTGATGAAGCCGTCGACCTGAGGAAACAGGAAGAACGCGAACTCGTTGAGCGCGCGATCCAGCGGGACACGGACGCGTTCGGCAAGCTGTACGATATGCACATCGCTCGCGTCTACCGCCACGTCTACTATATGGTAGGCAACGCGGCGGAAGCGGAGGATCTAGCGGCACAGGCGTTTCTCCAGGCCTGGACGGCCATCGAGCGATACCAGATCCGCGGCGCGCCGTTCGTGTCGTGGGTGATGCGAATTGCGCACAACCTGGGCGTCAGTCACCTTCGCTCGCGCAAGCCGGGGGCAGAGTTGCCGGAGACGCTGGTGGATCAGAGCCGGGACGGCAACCCGGAAGACGTGCTGCAGCGCCAAGCCGAAGGTGACCGCGTTCGCAGGGCGATCCTGCAGCTGCGAGACGAGCACCGGCGCGTGATCATTCTGCGATTCGTGCAGGACCTGGACTACCGGGAAGTCGCAGAGATTGTGGGTAAGAGCGTGCCCGCGGTGCGCGTGATCCAGCACCGTGCGCTCAACGCGCTGCGAAAGCAGATGCGGCCTTCGGAGTCCGAGGCGGTCTCCTCCCTCTAACAGACGCGTCGCTCCTTTCCACCCCGTCACGACAGCACCGTACGCCTATCACGTCCGCAGACGTGAGCGAAAGGTCTGCATGGACGAGATGCCTTCATGCAACGCACGCCGCGGCGGCTGCGCGAGAGGTTGCGTAATGGGGAATCATCCAATCTTGTGGGGAAAACCCTTCATTTCGCGTTATCCGTTCCGATTATTTAGATGGGAGTGATGTAGAGAGGTTGCCCGACGCGTTGTCGGGTTCGGCACGAAAGGAGCACCAGTCATGCGTTTCCTGAATGAGGCACTGCTTCACCTGATGTCTTGGGAAGCCCCGCAGATCAAGGTGTCAGGCGAAAAGGGCCAGACGCTGGCCGAGTACGGCCTAATCATGGCCGTGATTGCTGTCGCGGTCGTAATAACCGCAGTCACGCTGTTCCGCGGCGCTATCATCACGGCGTTTAACAGCGCGACCAACTGCCTGGACGGCACCTGCTAGTCCAAAGCTGCACCAGATCGAAGGTGAGGCTCCGGAAGGGGGCCTCACCTTGCGTTTCCTGACATCGCCCAAGGCATGCCAGGTGAGGCCACCCACGACACGCTCGCCGTGCCGCTTTCACTTGATACGGGTGATTCGGGCGTAAAGCTTGGCCCCACCCAACCGATACATCAGATAGGGGTGCGTCGCAGCGCACCGTAGTCGTAAATCAGCGCGTCGTGCTCGACTCGACCGAATAGTGAGGTAATCGCCATGACTCAGTCAATCGCTTCTCAGCCCTTGAGCAGGGTCAACCGCAGGTTTCTCTTCCTGGCTGTGATCCTGGCAGCGCTTAGCGCTGTCCTGATATACACAGCGATCTCTCGCTCGTCCGATACGGGTGGGGGTGCCGCGATTGCGTCGTCAGTGCCGGTGGTGGTGGCGAAGGCCAACATCCCGGCTGGTACGACGATCACGTCGCAGATGCTGGACGTGCGGCTCGTCTCGCAGAACGCCGTCGCGGCCGACGCGTTCACGACCGTCGACACGGCCGTCGGTGAGGTCGTACGCTATCCGGTCGCGGCGAACGAGCAACTGCTCCTCTCGAAGGTCACCAGCGCCCCGGCCATCGGTGATGCGCCGGTGAGCTACGTGATTGAAGCCGGCAAGCGCGGGCTCGCCATCAACACCGATCCGGTCACGAGCGCCGGCGGTCTGGTGCTGGAGGGCGACTACGTGGACGTATTCTGGGTTCCGACGGACAGTGAGGGCGACGTGACGGGCGCCCAGCTCATTGCGGAAGACGTAGAGGTGCTGGCGGTTGACCAGACGATCATCGAAATCCCAGCGACGGCGCCGGGCTTGCAGGACGACACTGAGGCCGCCGCAACGACCGGGAATGGCGAGCGTATCCAGGGCCTGGACGGCATTCCGATTCCGGAGGCAGTCACCGTGACGCTGATGGTGACGCCGGACGAGATTCAGCGAATTTTCTGCAGCGAGGAGACCGGAGAGATCCGGCTGGCCGTGCGCGCCTTCGGCGACCACAGCCCGTCCGGACTGACGCCGGCTACTTGCATCATCCTGGGCACGGAACAACAGTAGGAGACTCCCTAGCAGGAAGCAACGCAGAGGGGCGCAGAGACGTGGCTAGAGATCCAGAAGTTATCATCATTGACCCGGACGTGGATGCACGGGCAGATCTTGCCCACCTACTGACGGCAGGCAACCTCGCCGTCGTCGGCGAGTCGGACTACGGCATCGGCGCGGTGGGCGTGGCCAAGGAGCATCCGCCGGACGTCTTCCTGGTCAGCATGGAGGAGCCGGCAGCGCGAGCGATCCAGACAGTCGAGATGCTCAGCTCGGCCGCGCCGGACTCCGCCATCATCGTAACCTCGTCGCTGACCGACGCCGCCTCCGTGCGGCGCGCAATGATCGCGGGTGCCCGCGACTATCTGATCAAGCCGCTCAAGCCGGAAGACGTGACGCACGCGGTCTACGCCATCCTGGAGCAGGAGGAGCGCAAGCGCCGCGGCACGGACGGCGACCAGGCCGAGCATCTGGCCCGCGGAACTATCATCACCGTCTTCGGCGCGAAGGGCGGTATCGGCAAGACGACCATCGCCACGAACCTCGCGACCGCGCTCGCGCGGATGACGCAGGCCAACGTCGCGCTTGTCGACATGGACACGCGCTTCGGCGACGTCGCGATCATGATGGACGTCGCCGTCCAGTCGAGCATCGCAGACCTCGGCCGCCGCATTGATGAAATGGACCGCGACTCCATCAAGGAAGAGCTCGTCAAGCACCACACCGGCGTCGCGATCCTGCCGGCCCCACTTCACCCGACCGAGTGGCGCAACCTAACGCCGACGCACATCGAGAAGATCATCGACGTGTTGGCGCAGGGTCACGACTACGTTGTCATCGACACGCCCGGCACGTTCAACGAGATCATCGCCGCGACGCTGGAGCTGGGCGACATTATTCTGCTGATCACCAGCATGGACCTGGCCAGCATTAAGGACACCGCGCTGGCGCTGGAGATGCTGCGGGCGGCCAACATCTCCGAAGACAAGGTGAAGCTGATCATCAACCATTCCACGTCGTCCAACAGCCTGCGGGAGGAGGACGTGGAGCGCGTGCTGGAGTACCCCGTGACGTGGCGCATCCCGCACGACTACAACGTGGCCAGCTCTAACCAGCTCGGCATCCCGATCGTTGTCTCGAAGCCGTACGCACGCGTTTCGCGCGCGGTCCTGGAAATGGCGCACGCGCTGTCTGGCACGCCGAAGGATCGCAAGGGTTTCCTAGAGCGCTTCTTGCGCAAAGTCAGCTAGCCGTCGGATGCCAGAAGGAGCAGTACTAGAATGAGTCAGTTCACGTGGCAATCACGGCGGCCCGAGAGTCCTAAGGACGGCGAAGAGACCTTTCAGCGCCGCGGCCAGAACTCCGAAGCGGTCGACGAACTTAAGATCACGCTGCACCAGCGGCTGATCGAAGAGCTGGACCCGGCGAAGCTGGATGGGCTGGAGCCCGGCCGGGCGCGTGAGGCCGTTGTCGTCGCCGCGCGATCGCTGATCGCGCAGGAGATGCCCGGTATCGTCGGCAGCGTGCGCGACGAGCTGATCGAGGCCGTCGTCAACGAGGTCCTGGGCCTGGGACCAATTGAGAATCTGATTAAGGAAGCGCCGGTGTCCGAGGTGATGGTGAACGCGCCGGACCAGGTCTTCTATGAAAAGGAAGGTCGCCTCTACCTGAGCTCCGTCCGGTTCCGCGACAACGCGCACATCATGCGCATCATCGAGCGCATCGTCGCCCCGCTTGGCCGGCGAGTCGACGAATCGTCGCCAATGGTCGACGCGCGGCTGAAGGACGGCTCACGTGTCAACGTGATCCTGCCGCCCGTGGCGCCGAAGAGCCCGACGATCACGATCCGGAAGTTCCAGGCGGACAAGATGACGGTCGAAGACCTGATCGGGATGCAAAGCATGACGCAGGAGATGGCAGAGTTCCTCCGCGCCTGCGTCCGCGTCCGTTTGAACATCATCGTCTCCGGAGGTACAGGTACCGGCAAGACGACGATGCTAAACGCACTCTCGTCGTTCATTCCGGACACGGAGCGCATCATCACGATCGAAGACCCGACGGAGTTGCGGCTGCAGCAGGGCCACGTCGTCAGCTTGGAAGCGCGACCAGCCAGCCTGGAAGGCAAGGGCGAGGTGACGCAGCGTGACCTGGTCCGCAACGCCCTCCGCATGCGCCCGGACCGGATCATCGTCGGTGAGGTGCGCGGCGCGGAAGCGTTTGACATGCTCCAGGCGATGAACACGGGCCACGAAGGCTCGCTCGGTACCGTCCACGCCAACTCACCGCGCGACGCGCTGGCCCGCATCGAGAACATGATCCTGATGGCTGGCCTGGACCTGCCGATCCGCGCGATTCGTGAGCAGATCGCATCCGCAATCCACGTTGTGATCCAGATCGCCCGTTTGCCGGACGGCACGCGTCGCGTGGTCACCGTTTCCGAGATCAACGGCATGGAAGGCGATGTTGTGACAATGCAGGACCTCTTCCGCTTTGAGCAGCGCGGCGTCGATAGCGATGGCGGCGTCGTTGGGGCGTTCAAGAGCACGGGCCTGCGCCCCATATTTGCAGAGAAGTTCGAAATCGCCGGCATTCGCCTGCCTGCGGACCTATTCCTCGCGGAGGCAGTCTAGACATGGATATTATCGCGTTCGCTGCAGCGGTTTCGATTGCGGTTACCGTCTTCCTGATCGGTCTCGCCGTCGCCGTTGGCGGCTCCGCCGGGTCCCGCGTGCGGACCCGCCTGGACGGCGTGCTGAGCGGCGAGATCACGGAGCTTCAGCCAGATGTCGACCCGCTTCGAGAAGGCGTCGCGCCGCTGCAGATCCTGCGCTCCTTCATCTCCGGCGCGTGGCTGGCGAGGATGGAGGAGGAGCTGCGAATGGCGGACAGCCAGCTCAAGCCGATTGACATCCTGGCGATCCGCGTCGCTCTGGCGGGCCTTGGGTTCGCGGTGCCGTTCCTCTTCATCGGCGGCGTGATGGGCTTCCTGGCCGCCGTCGCGGCCGCAATCGTGGGCTTCTACGCACCGCAGCTCTGGATCAGCAAGCGGCGTGAGACGCGATCGAAGAAGCTGGAGGAGCAACTGCCTGAAGCGCTGACCATGATCAGCAACTCGCTTAAGGCCGGATTCGGCCTGCTGCAGAGCCTGGACCTTGCGGCCGATCAGCTATCGCATCCGGTGGCGACGGAGCTGGCGCAGACCGTCCACGAAACCAACATCGGTTCCAGCATGGACGACGCGTTTATCGCGCTAAGCGAACGCTGTAAGAGCTACGACCTGGATATGGTGGTGACGGCCGTGCTCGTCCAGCGCACGTCCGGCGGTAACCTTGCGGAAATCTTGGAGAACGTGTCCGCGACGATGCGTGAGCGGGTGCGCATCCGCGGAGAGATCACTACCCTTACGGCGCAACAGTCGTTGACGGGACTCGTCATCGGCCTGATGCCCGTTGGTGTGGGCTTGCTCTTTCTACTGGTAAGCCCGGAATACATCAGCCCGCTGTTCACAGAGACCGTCGGCAAGGTGGCGCTCGCCGTTGCCCTAGTCCTAGAGACGGTGGGAATCATGGTCATTCGCCGGATTCTCGCTATCGAGGTGTAACCGTTATGGTGATCTTGGCAACAATCGTTGCGGCCCTCACAGTCTTCGTTCTGGTGCTCGCGCTGAGTGGCTCCACCAGCCCGATTCGCTCTCGCCTCGAGTCGCTGAGGGCCGGCGCGCAGCCGGCGGAGCCGGCGGAGCCGGAAAGCCTCTCGCTGTCCGCGCGCGTGTTCACCCCGATGTTCCGCGGGCCCGTACACCTACTGAACCAAGCGCTGCCGAGGTCGATGATCGAGAAGATTGAACAGCGCCTGGTGCTGGCTGGCGAGCCAATGGCGCTAAGCGGCTACCTGACGCTCCAGTTGCTGAGCGCGGCCACGTTCCTCGCGCTGCCGCTACTGCTGTTCACGGCTGGTGGTGGTTCCGTGGGGCCGATTCAGCTCTTCATCATCGTCGCCTTCATCGCGGTCGGCATCCTGCTGCCCGGCATGTGGCTGAAGCAGCGCGTGGCGGCCAGGCAGAAGCTGATAATCAAAGGCCTTCCTGACGCATTCGACCTGATCACGACCTGCGTGGAGGCTGGCCTGGGCCTAGACGCGGCGCTCTCTCGTGTGTCCGATAAGGTGGAAGGCCCCTTCGGCGAAGAGCTAAAGCGCACGCTGCGCGACATCAGCCTGGGGCGTGCGCGCCGAGCGTCACTGGTAGAGCTAGGCACCCGAACCGGTGTCCCGGATCTGGTATCCTTCGTCAACGCCGTGATCCAGGCCGAGCAGATGGGTTCCAGTGTTGGCACGGTGCTGCGGGTGCAGTCAGAACAGCTACGCGTGCGCCGCCGCCAGCGCGCTGAGGAGCAGGCGTACAAGGCACCGGTAAAGATGATCTTCCCGCTGATCCTCTGTATCTTTCCGACGCTCTTCATCGTGATTCTAGGACCCGCGGTGATCACGATCATGAACGACTTCCCGGGCAGCTAACAGCCACACAAGTGCGGATAGAGAACAGCACACGCGGCACGGTACTGGCGGACAAGGCATGGACGGCCAGAGGGTACTGGCCCCGCCTTGTCGGCCTGCTTCGGCGTCGCTCGCTCGAGCCCGGTGAAGCGCTGGTTCTCGATCCCTGCACGTCCGTCCACACGGCCTTCATGCGCTTCATCATCGATGTGGTCTACGTCGACCGCGATAATCGGGTGGTGAAGCTGGCGCCGGAGCTCAAGCCGTACAGGATGAGCGCCATTCTGCGCGGCGGCCGCTCTGTTATCGAACTGCCAAGCGGAGTGATTCGCGAGACCGGCACGGCAGTGGGCGACCAGCTCCTCTTCGACTCTCCGGCCACGTAGCCCCGATCAGGCAGTCACCCTACTCGAGTGTCCGGTGGCGGACGCCGGCCCACGGCCGCGTTCAAGATGCAGAGGCCGTATCGGGTCTCGCGCCGGCGTCACCGAGGTGTGTGGAGACGGGCGTGGCCTGCGGCGCTGGCTGACCCGCCTAGGGGAGTGCCGGGAGCACCTGGCAGGAGTGGCCGTACTGGTTGATGACGCCCAGAATGTCGTTGAGTATGTCGATCGCACCGTCCGGCGCGGTCATGTTCCACGCGTTCGGCCCGGTGGACGGACCGCGGTCGTATTGGATGTCGTACGGTGGCGCGCCCGTTGGCGAGTAGTGCTGGATGATCGACAACACATCGTTCAGGAGGTCGATTACGCCGTCTGTTCCCGGCCCGCTCAGCGTCTGGACGTCGTAGAAGTCGTACGGGTCCAGCGGATTGCGTAGGCCGCCCAGCGTCCGGTTGGTGCCGACTTCATTGCCGTCGCCGCAGCCGTCGCTGTCCGTGTCGGGGTTGGCTGGGTCGGTGCCGAGTATTACCTCGGCGGCGTCCGGCAGCGTGTCACCGTCTAGGTCGGGGATCGGCGTTTGCGTGATCGTCGGCGTTTGCGTGATCGTCGGTGTCTGCGTGATCGTTGGCGTCTGCGTGAACGTCGGCGTATTTGTCGGCGTTGGCGTCGTCGTGTTGGTCGCCGTTGGCGTCGGCGTTGGCGCCAGGATGTTGGTGTTCTCCGACGCGATGTTGTTGATCGTTTCGTTCTGCTCGGGGATTTGGCTGATCGGAAGGTCGACGAGCGCGACGTTGTTGATCGTGATGTCGACGGCGGTCGTGAACGTGCCTGTGACCTGAATCGTCGCGACAGCACCCGCGGCGAACTCCCCGAAGTCGCAGTAGAGGTCGCGTGGCGTTGGCCGGAAGCAGACGCCGCCGAAGTCAGCGACCCAGCCCGTCAAGACGAATCCCTCCGCCATTTGGTCAATAACGCGCGTGAGGATCTCCAGCCCCGTCGTCCCGTCGATCTCGCCGCCGACGGGGTGCTGACCGATGTTGGTGACGACGATGGTGTAGGTGATCGGTACGCCACTGGCCGCCGGGTCGATGCTGTCGGAGAGGATGACGGCCAGGTCGCCGGGCAGCGGTGTCGGCGTCGCCGTTGGCGTGTTGGTGGGTGTCGGCGTGTTCGTGGGCGTCGACGTGTTCGGCGGGGAGACGTTCACGATCTCCTGTGCCGTGTTGTTGCCCTCATCCGCTTCAGTCACCTGACCGAAGGGGTCTACGACGACTGTGTTCGTCGCCGGGCCGGCGGTCGGGATGGTACCGACGACAGTGATGGTCTCTAGGGCACCCGGCGCCATGGAGCCGAGCGAGCAATCGAGGTCGCCGCCCGTGAGCGAGCCGACGATCCCGCAGGAGCCGGCGGTGGTGACGAAGCTGCTGTACGTGAGGTTGGCCGGCGGTGTGTCAAGCACGCGCACAGGGTTGGCCGCCTGGCCGCCGAGGTTTCGCACTTCGATGACGTACGTGATCGGTTCGTTGCCGAGCACGGGGTTCGGCGAGGCGGACTTGGTCACGTACAGGTCCGGCAGCAGCGGCGTGGCCGTCGCCGTGGCCGTGGGTGTCTGCGTGATCGTTGGTGTGGCCGTCGCCGTCGCCGTTGGCGTTGGTGTCGCTGTCGCCGTCGCAGTGGCCGAGGCCGTCGGCGTGGGCGTTGGCGTCGCCGTGGCTGTCGCTGTCGCCGTCGCCGTCGCTGTGGCCGTGCGCGTAATCGTGGGCGTTGGCGTTATCGTCGGCGTGGCGGTCGTAGTCGGTGTCACGGTAGGCGGCAGCGCGGTAGGCGTGGCCGTCGGCGAAATGTACGTTATCGAGCCGTTGGCCGTCGTATGCGTGATCGTCGCGCTTGCCGTGTCCGCCAGCGCGACGGCGGAGAGCGCGACGGGTGACGCGCCATCCGCGACGGTGCTGAACTGGATCGTGGTCAGTACGCCGGCGCCGTTTGGCCCGGCGGGCACGCCAGTTGTGCTGCAGCCGAACGTGACGGTGGTGGCGGTGACGACGGGCGGCGGGCAGGTGACGGCTCGGCTGGTGGAGCCGAGGAACGGACCGTTCGTCACACTGACGTATGAGAGCACAGCCGAATCCCACGTCAGCGTGAAATCGTAGCTGCCGAGATCGACGACGTCTGCGACCGTGATGTCAACGGACACGGTAGCGTTGGATGTTGCTTGGTTGGCAGGCGAGACGGCGACTGCTGGTACGGCCGTGGCGGTCGCCGTCGGCGTAACTGTGGGCGGCAGCGGCGTGCTGGTGACCGTCGGCGTAGCCGTGGCTGTGGACGTGGCGGTCGCGGTCGGCGTGGCGGTCGCCGTCGGCGTAACTGTGGGCGACAGCGGTGTGCTGGTGACCGTCGGCGTCGCCGTGGGCGAGGCTGTGGCCGTTGGCGTCGGCGAAATCGTCGGCGTGGGGCCGACGACAGTTGTCAGCTCCGTTGTCTGGTTGTTCGTTTCGCTGTACTCCACGATGAAGTTGTTCGGGTCGACGGTCGCCGTGTTGCTGACGACGAGATCGTTGCCTGTCGTGATCGTGCCGCTGGCCGTGATCGTCGTGACGGCGCTGGGGCCGGTGCCGAGCGAGCCGATGTCGCAGTCGAGGGTGCCGCCCACAACGCTGCCTATGAGCGAACATACGCCCCGCGTGGTGCTGAAGCCGATGTACGCGAAGTTGGCAGGTGGCTGATCGATCACGCGGATCGAATCTGCCGGTGCGCTGCCGATGTTGCGTACCTGGATGGTGTAGGTCAACGCCTGGTTTGGGACGACAGGGTCCGGGAAGTCGTTCATGGTCACCACCAGATCCGGCAGCAGCGGCGTTGCCGTGGGGGTTGGCGTCGCCGTGGCGGTGGGCGTGTTCGTCGCCGTGGCGGTAGCAGTGGCCGTGGCGGTGGCAGTCGGCGTGGCAGTGGCGGTCGGCGTGGCGGTTGCTGTCGCCGTTGGCGTTGGCGTGGCAGTTGCGGTGGCCGTGGCGGTTGCGGTCGTCGTCGGCGTGGCCGTGGCGGTTGGCGAGGTCGTCGGCGTTGCTGTAGCCGTCGGCGTGCTGGTCGACGTCGGCGTCGGCGTCGGCGCGAGGACCGTCGTGAACTCAGTGGCAGTGTTGTTGGCGTTGCCGTACTCCAGGATGATGTCGGCTGGGTCGGCGACGGCGGTGTTGGAGACCGACGTGTCAACAGCCGTCGTCAGGAAGCCG
>JAJCYW010000011.1 GCA_029262675.1 Chloroflexota bacterium
TAGCGTCTACACGGCGCACCAGACCGACGCCGGCCCCGTCCTGAAGGTCACCGTCAACTCGGTGGGCAACACCGACGACGGCGGCTGCGGCGGCGCACCCAACGCCGGCTCCGGCGACTGCACGTTGCATGAGGCAATCGACGTGGTCAACGAGGGCAAGGCCGACGAGATCAACTTCCATAAGACGGTCTTCTCCAAGGCCTCGCCGGGAGTGATCCAGATCGACCTCGGTGACTTCCCTGACAACGACGGCGGCAACTGCCTGCCGCCAATTGAACGTGAAGTGACAATCGACTCGTCGAACACCGGTGTCATCCTTGATGGCGACGCCAACGACGACCTCACCGCCATCGACTGCTCGGACATCACGTCTATCGATCCGACGTTCGATGACGCCAACCGCGAAGGCGTGATCCAGGTCGACGCTAGCCACAACGGCTTCGACTTCACGCTGATCGGCGGCAAGAACTTCATCATCCAAGAGTTCGATGGCGAGACAGACGGCATCCACCTCAGTGGCTGCTTCGAAGACTGCGACGACGCCGACTACCACAGCTTCGGCGATGTCACGATCAACGGTTACATCTTTGACGACGGCGACGCCGGCGAGGATGACGAGTACGACAGTGAAGACGGCATCGACATCGACGAGACGTGGAATCTCTTCAACGTCAACATCGACAACGTCGACATCATCGCCGACGACGACGGCATCGAAGCGTCGACGAACGACAACTTCCCTGATGACGTCAAGATGAGCGACAACCTCATCAACGTCACCGGCAGCCGCATCATCGGCGACGACGACGACGACGGCGGTGACGGCGTCGAAATCGTGTTCGATTGCGACAACGAAAGCGATGACTGCACCGTCAACGGCAAGCTGACGGCGAACGTCAGCGACAACGATTCCATCACCTCCTTCGACGGTGACGCGGTCGACGTCGAGTTCGGTACGGCCGAAGACGCCACGCTCGGCGGCGCGGCAATGAACGTCTGGGTCAACAACAACCGTAAGCTCCACGGCGGCGACAGCGGCGACGACTCCGCCGTCGAGATCGACATCTTCTCGGACGACGGCGACGTCAACTCTGGTTCCGTCGACATCGACGTGCAGGTCAACGGCAACGGCCTGAGCGACGCGGGGGGCGACGACGCGATTGAGATCGACGTCGAAGTCTGCTGCCCGGGCAGCCACAGCACCAGCGTGGTGCAGGTCAACGACAACGATGACATCATCGGTGACGATGACGGCGTCAATGTGGAAGTCGACCTCGGTTGCGGCGACGGCAACGACAGCACCGTCAACGTCAACGGCAACGGCAGCATCGAGGGCCAGGGCAACGGCGACGGCGATGGCGTGGACGTCGACGTGGACGTCGGCGAGATCGCCAGCGGCTGTCCCGGTGGCCTAGAGTCCGACGGCAACACCAGCCTCGTCACGGTCAACGACAACGAGCGCATCGACGGCGGCGACGACGAAGGCGTCGAAGTTGACGCGGACGTCGGCTCCGACGACGGCTCCGGCGACGACAACACCAACACCGTCGAGGTCAACGGCAACGGCCGCATCGACGGTGAGGATGAAGGCATCCACGTGGACGTTGACGCCGGTTCCCAGAGCGGCGACGACGGTGACGAGAACGTCGTTCTCGTGACTATTGCCAACAACGACGACATCACGGGCAACGACGACGAAGGTATTGAGGTGGACGCGGACACCGGCGTCGAGACCGGCCCGAACAGCCTGCCGGGCGGCGACGGCACCGACGGCGACGAGAACAGCACCACCGTCAACATTCGCGACAACGGCAACATCGAGGGCGGCGATGACGACGGTATCGAGTTCGATGTGCAGGCCGGTGGCGGCAACGTCAGCAGCCGGGATAACTCTAACGAAGTCAACATTACCGGTAACGGCGAGATCATCGGCCGCGAGGACAGCGGCGGCGCCGGCATCGACGGCGACTTCGAGGTCTGCTGCGACGCGGCGAACACGAACACGCTGCTGATCGCGGACAACGGCGACATTATTGGCCGCAACGACGATGGCATCGAACTCGACTTCTGCTGCAGCGTTAACACGGTCAACATCCTGGACAACATGACAATTCGCGGCAACGGCGGCGATGGTATCAACTACAACGTCGACAACATCGAAGATGGAGACACGTCCTTCGGCGAAGACTGCCCGCAGGACTGCGGCGTCTGGAGCTCCATCAACATCCTGACGATTAGCGGCAACAACATCTTTAACAGCGAGGATGACGGCATCGATATCTTCGGCGGCAAGTTCCAGAACCCGTCAACCGCCGGCCGCGATGACATACCGGAAGGCAAGAGCGTCATCCAGAACAACCAGATCCACCACAACCGCGATCACGGTATCTCGCTGCACAACACGTCCGGCATGAATATTCAGTACAACGACATCTTCGAGAACGGTGACGACCCGGGCCTGGATCGCGGCATCGAGATCGACTGCGATGAGTTCGGCGACGACAAGAACGAACGCCTGGCCTGCAACCAGAACCGCATCAGCCAGAACAATATCTGGGACAACGTCGGCATGGGCATCGAGCTCGAGGGTGACACGGACGCGGACGGCGACGGCGACCACGACATCGGTTGCGTCTTCTTCGCATCGATCATGTCCCCGAACGACTGCCTGCCGCTTCCGAAGATCACGACGCAGTCCAACGGCAAGCTGGTGGGTACCGCCTGCTCGCTCTGCCTGGTGGAGATCTTCTGGGCGGACGAGGACCCGGCCGACCAGCTCCCGCTGGCCGTACGCCAGCACGGCGAGGCCCGCACATTCTTCGATGACAAGACGATCGCGGTGAGCGCCGTCGCCTCCGATGAAGGAGACTGGTCGGCCGACGTGCCATGCGGCCTGGGTGAGGGCGCGTTCACGGCAACGGCCACGGACAAGCTGAAGAACACGTCTGAGTTTGCGGCGAACTTCGTGACGCTGGGCACCCCGGCCTGCGCGACGCCGACACCGCCTCCGACCGACACCCCGGAGCCTGCCCCGGCCGCCGACACGCCGGGCCCGGCCGAGCCGACTGACACCCCGGTGCCCGCACCGGCCAAGGTCTGCGGTGACGTCAACGGCGACGGCAACGTGAACAGCGTCGACGCCTCGCTCATCTTCCAGCTCGGTGCGGGATTCATCACCTCGCTGGACAACGAGTCGAGCGCGGACGTGAATAACGACGGTGCGATCAACAGCGTCGACGGTGCGCTCATCCTCCAGGTAGGCGCAGGATTCACCGACGCCAGCGCGCTCGTCTGCCCGTAGGAGAGAGCGCGACGAAACGTACGTGAATAGAATCTACGGAATGCGAACCATCAAGAGGGCCGCGGCGATTGCCGCCGCGGCCCTCTTCGTTCTTTTCTCTATTGCGAGCCTCGCGTCCGCGCAGGCCGAGCAGGTCCTCGACGTGCACAACGCGGTCGCGGAGCCGGGCGGAGAAGGCACGGCCATCCTCGGCACGCACGACATCCTGCCGCCCGGGCTCGCCGCCTGGACGATCGATGTGACGTACGATCCGTCCGTCATCACGGCTGTACGCTGCCTGGCGGAGCAGGGCGGCATCTGCAACCCCCACTACGGCCCGGACACGGTCCGATTCGCCGGCGCAGGCGCCGTCGGCCTAGAGGGCGAAACCGCCCTGGGCGGACTGACGTTCGTTTGCGGGGCCGCTGAAGGAACCAGTCAGCTCACGGTTGCGGCGCGCACGTTCGCGGATGCAACCCTGGGCGCGCCGCAGCCCATCGACGTCACCCTCATCGACGGCACCTTCGTCTGCAAGGACAACACCGTTATCGTAGAGGAACCGCCTAATATCGTGGAGCAACCGCCCGATGCAGGCGCCGGCATCTCGCGCGGCTCCGCCGACCGCGGCTGGGGCGTCGAGCTGTTGGTCGTCGCTGGCCTCGCCGCGCTGATCTTCTCGTCAACCGTCTTCACGCGACGCACCCGCTAACCCCTCTTCCAGGCTCGCATCGGTACAGAATAGACAGGCGGAGTCTGTTCAGCCTCAAGTCGCAGCGGCGCGGCTCACGGCGAACAGCTACGCGCGAGCGGGACGCAGTCAGCGAATTCCTGGAGGTTGTTGGAGTTAACTCTGAGACGCGGGGCCAGCGGCCCCTTACGCGCGCAACCTCGGCAACACTTCGCTGCCGTAGAACGCCAGCAGCGTTTCCTGGTCCCGTTGCGCCGAGTGGATCGCGACGTGCGTAGCGCCGTCGTCGAACAGCCGCCGTACCTGCGCGGCGTGGTCGTCCGCGTTGCGGCTGACCAGCCACGTCGCGACTACCTCCTCCGGCGAACAGTTCGCTTCCGCAAGGCGCTGAATCTCGCGCGGGTCGTCGGTGTCGCGCACCATATCCGCGATAGGGCCGAACTGCCAGAGGGGCGCGACGCTAAGCGCTGCCTCCTCGTCGCCGAAGAACACGTACTGCTCGGCCAGCACCTCCGGCGCCGCGAGCCCGCCCTGCCGTGCCGCCACGCCGCGCCGGAACGCGGCGACCACTTCGTCGCCGCGCAGCAGCGTGCCGGCATCCGTCATCCAGCCATCGCCGATCTCGCCGGCCAGCCTCGCCGAACGCGGACCGGAGGCTGCCACGTGAATGGGCACCATCGTCGCGGGCTTGTCGTAGATCCGAGCGTTGGCGATCGGGAACCACGCGCCGTCGTGCGTGACGTGGTCTTCCGTCCATAACCTTCTGATCAGCTCCACCGCCTCTCGCAGCCGTTCGATGCGCTCGCGATAGGGCCCCCAGCCGCCACCCGCCGGCAGCTCATTTACCGCCTCTCCAGTGCCGGCGCCCAGGAACACGCGTCCCGGGTAGAGCACACCCAGCGTCGCGAAGGCTTGCGCCACCAGCGCCGGGTGGTTGCGGTAGATGGGGCAGGTCACCGCCGTCCCCAGCGAAAGCCGCGATGTCTGCGCACCGATCGCTGCCAGCGTCAGCCAGGCATTGCCCGCATGGCCCTGGTTGTCCTGCCAAGGATGGAAGTGATCGCTGGCCCACACGCTGTCGAAACCGGCGGCTTCCGCCCGAACGCCCCACGCGACGAGGTCGGCCGGCGAAAACTGTTCGTGTGAGAGGAAGTAGCCGATCTTGCCCTGCATGCGGTCATTCAACCACGCCGCCGGCCAGAGCAAAACTGGAGCGGTGAACCGGGCTGCTATACCATGATGCGCGAGATGACGCGCGCGGAGGCATGGGCGTGAACGAACGGGTCAGAGTCGGCGTCATCGGCGCTGGCACGTTCGGCATCCGCCACTGCCGGACGCTGGCGCAACGCACGCCTGCCGCCAGCCTCGTCGCCGTTGCCGACTACGACGAGCGCGCCGGCCGCGCCGCAGCCGCGCTCGACCGCGAGGCGTACGCGACAAACGACTACCAGACGCTGCTGGCGGACCCCAGCATCCACGCCGTCATCATCACCGTCCCCAACGACCAGCACGCCCGCATCGTCGCGGAGGCAGCCGAGGCCGGCAAGCACATCTACTGCGAGAAGCCGCTGGCGCTTACACTCGCCGATGCGGAGTCAGTGCTGCGAACGGTCGCCGAACGCGGCGTCGCACTCCAGATCGGATTCCAGCGGCGATTCGACACCGCCTACCGGGAAGCCCGCCGCGCCGTCGCCGCAGGCGAGCTCGGCGACGTCGAGCTGCTCTTCGGCACCACAAAGGATCCGGCGCCACCTTCGGCGGAGTACCTTGACCACAGCGGCAGCATCTTCAGCGACCTCGCCATCCACGACTTCGACAGCCTCCGCTTCCTCACTGGTCTAGAGGTCACGGAAGTATTCGCCTCGGCCGCGACGCTGATCCCCGGCGACCCTGCAGCGCCTCCGGATACGGCAACGACCTCCCTGCGGCTCTCGAACGGCGCTCTTGCCGTCATCACCAACAGCCGCCGCAGCAACTTCGGTTACGACGTCCGCACGGAGATCTCCGGCTCACAGGGCATGGTCGCCGTCGGCGACGGTCGCCCATCGGCCGTGCGCACATTCTCGCCGGCCGGCGACAGACGCGGCTTCGTCGGATCGTACTGGGAGCTGTTCGAGGCGGCCTACGTAGAGGAGATCCGCCACTTCGTCGACTGCGTCGCGACCGGTCGTGCGCCGGACGCCACCGGCGACGACGGCCTGCGTGCGCTCGAGATCGCTATCCTAGCTGAACGCTCCGTAGCGGAAGGCCGTCCGGTGACGATCG
The DNA here is from genome assembly GCA_029262675.1 of Chloroflexota bacterium. Taxonomy (GTDB): domain Bacteria; phylum Chloroflexota; class Dehalococcoidia; order DSTF01; family RBG-16-68-14; genus JADFKB01. Next base: position 6,234 of record JAJCYW010000011.1, read on the forward strand.
ACGAGCTGCGTTAGCCTGCGCTAGCCCTCCGTCAAGACGCGCCGGACGTTTACCGCAGTCCTCCCTGCCTACCTCGCTCGTCAGATTCGATAGTCAGGCCCACAAGCGGGTGAGTACCAGAGATAGGCGGCATTTGCGGAAAGGCGGCGCCACGTCGTCCTGAGGCAGTTTGGTCGCCTCGCCGCGCTGTTAGAATGGGGTACGTTGGTGCGTTATGAATCTGAGGAGAGCACAAAAAGTGCCTCGTTCGCGCCTTTGCAGCTCCTCCCACGCACGATAGGCTTCGCAGCATCTCGCCACATCGGCAGGAGGTAGCAGCAATGTGGATACCAGGCCCAAAGCAGCTACTCATATCACTTCTCGTGGCAACTGCTTTTACCACCGCAAGCTACTCGCTGGTCCCATCAGCGACAGAAGCGAATGTGCCAAGTGGCGACGCGTCATGCGACGGCGATGTCAACTCTATCGACGCGGCGTTAATCCTGCAGCTCAACGCAAACCTGCTGGGCTCTATCCCTTGCGGGGAAGCCGCCGACGTGAACGGGGACGGTGCCTCAAACTCCGTCGACGCCGCACTTGTCCTGCAGTTCTCAGCTGGGCTGTTGGGCAGCCTTGGACCGCCTACGGGAATAAGCACCACGTTGAATGAGTGGTCAATTGTCCTGCCAAGCTACGAGTTAGCCGCCGGCGCCAGCAACTTCAACGTTACCAACGAAGGTGTCATCCTCCACAATGTCATATTCGTACGGACAGACCTCGCCCCGGATGCCCTTCCCGTGGACGACACAATCCTTGTCGTCGACGAAACCGCGGTCGACGTAATCGCCCGCAGCGCCGATCTTGTTACCGGCGAAACGGACAAGGTGGCGGTCGAGCTTTCGGCCGGGAGCTACGTGCTCGTCTGCAACATCCCAACCCACTACGACCTCGGCATGTTCGTCGGCATTACGGTCGAGTAGCGCAGCTAGACGCCGCGCTGCTGTTGCAGTTTCAGTGCCGGGCTGTTGGACAGCCTGCCACCGCCACTACACGCAGGCCACGGCCTCCGAGCACGCTGTCGTGGCCCACAATCGTGTGAATCCCAGCGATAGGCTGCAGCCGCGGTAGCTGTTTGGCGGCGCCGGGTCGGACTGATGCAGTTCGGTCGCCGCGCCGCGCCCTTGCAGTAGTGGTCGTAGGTGCTTTCCGTATCTGCACACCAGAGAAGAAGCCTCGAAGCCTCTTGGAATAGGCTATTCGGCTCTAGTCAGGAGCAGGTTCCAGGCGTAGTCTAGGGGTGCGAAGGACAGGAGAGGCAACGAGGTAGTCGCAACCCGTTACTTCCAGCGCCGTCAGCGGGCATGGAGTAACCCCCAACGAGGTGGATTGTAACCTCAGCGACCACCGGACGGCGGCTCCTGCCCTTCCTCTTCATTCAAACCTCTGAGCGTGCAATCCGCGAACCCACGAGCGGGTGAGTCCCAGCGACGGGCTGCGGCTGCGCTACCAATTACGCCGGCCCGCGACAGGCTCACGGCGTCCTGCGCCTCAGGGTTGTCGCCCCAAGTGCGAGAGCGAGCAGGATGCTGGCAGCAATCACGGCGATGTCCAGCCACAGCCAGCTATCGATCTCGTTGGCGGTGACCTTGGCCAATGCGTCGTAGGCGTATGTGAACGGGAGGAACATGGAAATCTGCTCGAGCACAGCCGGCATCCGGTCCCGAGGCACGAACAGGCCGGCCAACAGGATCTGGGGCGCGACGAATGCGGGCATGAACTGGACGGCCTGGTACTCGCTCGTGGCGAACGCACTCAGGAACAGACCGAGGGCCATGCCCAGAATCGCGTTGGCCACCGCGATGAGTATAAGCGCCCAGACAGCCCCTGCGGTCTGGAAGTCGAGCAACCCAAAGGCCACGGCGCCCGTGATGCCAGCCTGGACGGCGGCAACGAGCGCGAACGTCAGCCCATAACCGAGCAGGAGATCGAGCTTGGCCAGCGGCATCGACATCAGCCGCTCGAGCGTTCCGGACGTCCGCTCGCGCAGCATCGCGATCGATGTGATAAGAAACATCATGATCAGCGGGAAGATGCCGACCAAAGGACCGCCGACGCGATCAAAGGTTTGCGGTTGCTCATCGAATACGTACCTGAGCAGGGCGAGCAGTGCCGGAGGGACGACAAAGATGAGCGCGAGAGTTCGCGGGTCCCGCCGCAACTGATCTGCGACACGGCGGGCCGTGGCAAACGTGATCCGCGGGTTCACGACGCCTCTGCCAGCGTAAGAAACGCCTGCTCAAGGTTGTCTGTCTGGCTACGCTCAAGCAGCTGGCGTGGCGAGCCGCTGGCGACAATCTGCCCCTCGCGCATGAGGATCAGCTCGTCGCAACGGTCCGCTTCGTCCATGACGTGAGTCGAGACCAGGACCGTTCTTCCCTCGTCGGCAAGCCGATGGAACGTCTGCCAGAGGTCCTGGCGCAGGACTGGGTCGAGGCCGACCGTAGGCTCGTCGAGCACGAGCACTTCCGGATCGCCGAGCATCGCTATCGCCAACGACGCGCGTGAGCGCTCACCGCCCGACAACGTATTCACGACCTGGTCTGTCTGCGACTTCAGACCGACGGTTGTGATCGCATGTTGGATCCGGTTCTCAGCAACGCCGAGAACGCCCGCGAAAAAGCTCAAGTTCTCGCGGACGGTGAGGTCTCCGTACACTGCCGGCGCCTGCGTAACGTACGCAATTCGCTTGCGTAGCTCCACTGACCCTGCAGGAAGGCCGAGCACCGATACCTCCCCACGCTTCACGATCTGCACACCGACGATCGCCCGCATCAGCGTCGTCTTGCCCGAACCGCTCGGGCCGAGTAGCCCCGTGACGATTCCGCTCCGAACCGTCAGTGAGACGTCGGCCAGTGCGCGAAGACCGCCGCGGTACACGTCGAGGTCACGTATGGAAATGACGGCTTCCTCTGTTACGTTTGCCAGGCTGTCGACATTACCGCCGCTCACAGCCCCAGCTCCGACATCAGCACCACCCGCTGCTCTGCTATCGATATCTGGGCTGCGACACCCATCGCCACGGCCTTCATGCCGTCCTCCGCCGTCACGGCAACGGGCGCGCCTTCGACAGCCGCGCGTTGGAAGTCCCGCAGCTCGTAGTACGTCGCGCCGTGGTGGTACCCGGCCGCCAGCACATCGTCCGGCACCGCCACGTCTATGGTCTCGACAGCGCGCGGAATGCGGCGACCGAGCACAACCTGGCCCGGCGGCATCAGGCACTCCACCTTGCCCGTGTCCCCCGTCGCCGCCAGCTCCTGCATGTGGCGCGATCCCTCCGCGAACATGCAGAGGTCGTGGACCGCCCGCACGCCGTTCTCGAAGTCGACGACGACGAGCGCGTTGTCGATGATGTCCGGCTGTTCGCCGTCGTACTCCTCGTCCAGATGGTTGACGTCCGCGCCGCCAGTGGCGAAGACACGCAGCGGTTCAGCCCCGACCACGTGCCGCATCAGGTCGAAATGGTGGCAGCTCTTCTCCACCAGCGTGCCGCCGCTGTTCCGGTTGAATCGATTCCAGTCGCCCACCTTCTTCAGGAACGGAAAGCGGTGCTCGCGGATCGAGAGCATCCGCAACCGCCCCGCCGTGCCCGCCTGCACCTCCCTCACGAAGCGCGCCACAGGCGGACTGTAGCGGTACTCCATCGCCACCCAGAAAACTTGGGAACGCCGCGCCGCCTCGGCGACCACCCACGCGCAGTCGTCGAGCGTCGTGCAGAGCGGCTTCTCGCAGAGGATGTGCTTGTCCGTCTCGAACACGTCGCGCAGCACGGCTGCGTGCGTGTGGTTCGGCGTGGCGATGATGACCGCGTTGATCGATTCGTCCGCCAGCAGCGGCGCGTAGTCGTCGTACACCTGCAGCTCGCCGCCGGCCGCCGCCAGCGCGCGCTCCTGCGACGGCGGGTGCGGATCGGCGATCGCGGCGACGCTTGCGTCTTCCAGCAGCGCGATATTCTGGATATGCTCGACGCCCATCAGGCCGGCGCCGATGATGCCGAAGCGGAGCGACTCGTTCATTCCTCGTGCCCGTCGCAGCGCGACAGCGCCCGTGCGCCCACGGCTAGGCGTCCGCGAGCACCCGGCTCGCGAACAGGAGCCGCTCCTGCTGGTGTTCGATCGTCTGCTCGATCGCGTAGGAGCCGTGGCCGGCGTCGAACCAGATCACGTCCACCTCTTTGCCCAGCTCGCGCATCTTCTCTTCGTACACGCGAAGCTGCCGTGCAGGGCAGCGCGTGTCGTTCGAACCCTGGATCACCTGGAGGGGAGCCCGCACCCGGTCGGCGTACGTCACCGGCGAGCTCTTCTCGTGCTGCTCCGACAGCTCGTCAGGCGTACCGCCAAACAGCGCCACCTGGTACTGGCGCAGCGTCTCCGCCTGGTCCTCATACATCAGTTTCCAGTCCGCGATCGCGACCGTCGCCATGCCGCCCGCCCACAGCTCCGGCCGCATCCCCAGGCCCAGCAGCGTCAGGTAGCCGCCGTACGACCCGCCCATCAGGAACACCTGCTCCGGCACGGCGACCCCCTCTGCGACGAGCCAGTCGTAGGCCGCGGCCAGGTCGTCGACCTCCCACATGCCAAGGTTGCCCCGGATGCAGTTCTCGAACTCGTACCCGAACGTCGTCGAACCACGGTAGTTGATCGCCAGCGACGCGAAGCCGTGGTCCAACCACGATTCCGTCAGCGGCGCGAACTGGTCGAACGCGGCCGCGGTCGGACCGCCGTGGATGTTGATTATCGTCGGGAACGGCCCGTCGCCCGGCGGCGTCGCCAGCCAGGCCTGGATATCCGCGCCCTCCGTGGAGGGGTACGTGACCGAACGCCACTTCGTTCCCGTTGGCGCGTCACCGCCGCGCAGCAGCGTGCGCCGCTCCTGCCCGCTGACTGCGTCCAGCGCGACGACGCGCGCCGCCGCCGTCGAATCGCTGAGCAGCGCGTAGATCTCGCCGTCTTCAGCGAAGTCGGCGCTCACCATCAGCCCGGATGGATGGTCCAGCCACGTCAGCCGCTCTGCGGCGAGGTCGTAGACGGCCAGACGCTGGACGGCGTTGTGGATCTGCATCAGCAGCAACTTCGCCCCGTCCTCCGACCAATCGACCGGCACCAGCTCGCCCGCGACATCGCCGAACGGCAGGTCGCTGCGTTCGCCCGTCGTCGCGTCCCAGATCAGCGGCCGCCGCACGCCGCTCGCCGTCGTCGCGCAAAACAGACGCGTGTCGCCGTCAACGGGGCTGAAGTCGCCAGCCGAAATACTGGCGCCCTCGTCGTACAACTCCTGGATTCGCTCTCCGGTCGCCGCGTCCACGGCGACCAGCTCGCCGTCCGTCGACTGGCTGCGCTCCGTAAGCCCCAGCACAACTATCGCGCCGTCGTTCGAGAGCTGCAGACCACGCATCAGGCGCTCAGTGTGGAAAAGGCGGCGTGGCTCCCCCATCGCGCCGTCTGCAGACGTGTCGAGCAGGTACGTCACGTGGCCCTCGCGCGTGGCTGTGGCGACTGCTAGGCGGCTGCCGTCGAGACTGAAAGCGACATCCGCCAGCGCATACGGCGGCATGTCCGGCGTCATGTCCTCCGCCTCGCCGCCCTCGTAGGGAATTCGCGCCAGGTGGCCGATCTCGTTGCCCTGTTCGTCGTCCAGGTAGTAGACATGACGGCCGTCCGGGCTGAGCGCAGCGCTTACCTTGCCCGCGGGCGCGAACGTTAGCTGGCGCAACTCGGCAGAAGAGACGTCCCAGGCATAGATCTGCTGCAGCCCCGTCGCGTTCGTGACGGCGATGCCGCGCGCGTGATCGCGCGGCGCCACGTATGCGGAAGCGACCGTCCACGCACGAAAGCGCTGCTTCCATGGCGCGTCGTCAGACGTGTCGATCTCGATAACCATCGCCGCCATTATGACGCCTACCGGCCGCGGCCGGAAGGCTACCGGCCGTGGCCGGTAGCGTGCGGTCAGCAATCAGCCAGCCGCCTTAGACAATCCTGCGCGGCCTGGTACGCGAGGAAGCAGCGTGCCTAAGCCGAGGAGCGTTCAGGCGCAGAGAGTCGAGCAGCCGCCGCGATCTTGATGATGGCCGACGTCAGCCGTTCAGAGTCGACGTTCTTCAGGACGTAATCGGCCGCGCTGGCGCCGCGCACGGCTTCCAGGAGCTCCGGCGTCATAAATGAGACAAGGACGATGAGGGGCGCCGTCGTCAGACGCCGCAGGCGCATGCAGGCGAGCGGGCCGCTGCTGTTCAGCCCATGCACGTCCAGCAGCACCGCGTCGGGACGCGCAACGCGGAGCAACTGCACCGCGTCTTCCGGCGCGGCGACAACTCCGATCAAGCTGAGACGGGCGTCCTTCTCCAGGCGCCGCGCTAACGTCGTGCGTGCATCGTCACGCTCATCGACCAGCAGGACGCTGACGTGTGCATCGGACATGCACACAAGAATAAGAGCGTTGCGGGGACGTTCCTAGGCCCAATGGGCCCGTTCTGCACTGACGATCGGCCCGCCGACTATGTGCCGGGTAGCGGCGGTCGGCGCCTCGCGATGAAGGCCGCAGCTTCAGAGCGCCTGCGCAGGTTCAGCTTGCTTAGAATACTGCTGACGTAGTTCTTCACTGTCTTGTCACTGAGGAAGATCTCTGCGGCGATCTCCTTGTTCGTCTTGCCGTCCGCAATCAGGTCCAGGATCTTGCGCTCCTGCTCGGACAGCAGCGACAGCTCCTCATCCTCGGGTGAGCGGCCGGATCGAACGCGTTCCAGCACTCGCTGCGTCACGGCCGGGTCCAACAGCGATTCACCCCGCACTGCCCGCTCAATCGCGTCGGTCAGTGCCTCCATGCGAGTCTGCTTCAGTAGGTAGCCGGTTGCGCCGGCCATGATCGATGCGAACACGGCCTCCTCGTCGGCGTACGACGTCAGCATGATCACTTTCGTATCCGGACGCGCCGCGCGGATTTCACGGCAAGCCTCGATCCCGCTGCCATCTGGCAGTCGCACATCCATCACCACCACATCCGGTTCGGTCCTGTGCGCCTCCTCAATCGCCGTAGCGACGGACGATGCCTCTCCGACGAGCTCCATTTCGTTGCGCCGCCGTATCAGCGCGCGCAAACCTTCGCGCACCACCTCGTGGTCATCTACGATCAAGACCCGCGTCGCTTCTGCCATCACGTCGCCCCTTCCCGTCGAACAGGTACCTCGACAGGCACTTCAATAGTCACTCGTGTTCCGGCGTTCTCACTTGACTGTACCTCAACGCGGCCACCCAACGCTGCCACGCGTTCGCGCATGTTCGTCAGTCCGTGTCCTGCGGTCGGCTGGCCGACATCAAACCCGGCGCCGTCATCCGTGATCCACATCCGGAACAGGCCGTTCTCCGCATCTAACCGCGCCTTTACCGAGCGTGCGTGCGCGTGCCTGCGCACGTTTGTCAGCGACTCCTGCGCGATGTGAAACAACGCGTTCGTCTGCTCCTCAGTCAGCTCATCGCAGGCGCCGGCGCCTTCGATAAGCTGCACGTCCATCAGCGAATTGACCTTCAGCTCTTGCAGCAACCCCCCGATCGCGCCGGCCAAGTCGGCGGTCGAAAGTACCGCTGGCCGCAGATTGAAGATGTACCCCCGCATATCTGCGATCGATTCGTTCAGGCGGTCGATCACGCCCACCAGCTGGTCATGGACGGCGGCCGGGTCGTCTTTCAGGTCCGCCAGGCAGTTTTCCACCGTGAGACCCGTAGCGTACAGCGACTGGATGACTCCATCATGCAGGTCCATGCCGATCCTGTCCCGCTCTTCCCATACAGCCATGTCCTGCACCTGCCTGTACAGACGGGCGTTTTCGATCGCGATCGCAGCGTGGGCTGCGAATGCCGAGAGCGCTTCTTCGTCACGCGCCGTGAACGGCTCGCCGCCGTTCTTGTCGGTCAGGTAGAGGTCGCCGACGATCGTGTCCTCGTACCGGATCGGCAGCCCCGCGAAGCTCGTCATCTGCGGGTGGTGCGGCGGAAATCCGCTCGACTTCGGATGGTCGCCGATGCGGTCGACGCACAGCGTCTCGCCAGACTTGATCACCGCGCCCAACAGACCTTTCCCTTGCGGGAACGGCCCGATCTTCGCCCGCGTCTCATCGCTCATGCCGGACGTGATGAACTGCGCGATCTCGCCGTCCTCTCCCAGCATCGCCAGTGCGCCGTATCGCGCTCCCGTCACCTCTCGGCTCAGATCGACGACCTTCTGCAGCAGCGAACCGAGATCCAGAACCGAAGAGAGCGCCAAACTCGCCTCGTTGATCGCCGCCAGCTCACGCACGTGCTGTTCGGTCTCGCGCTCTGCCGTCGCCACCGCACGGAATACCCACGTGGAGAACGCCACCGCGCCCACCACCGCCGATGCGACGATCACACCGACGACGGCCACGTCCGGGATCAGCCGGCCGAGGCCTAGTACGGCGCCCGCCGCGATCGCGGCAACAAATGCGGCAGGCAACCACACGCCGACCTGCCACCAACGTCGGATTAGCTCATCCATCTCACAAATCGATTATAGCTGTGTTGCGGCACCCGCCGCAGCCCACATCGTGCCGTCTGGCACTTTCGGGTGGAGACGAACGGCCTTGTGGCCGTGTCCTCCATCGCGCGATAATGCGCGTACGCGGCCCTGCGCCGTGACGGATCATGTTACCCTGCATGTGAACGAGGAGAAGCGAACAGTATGCCTTCAAAGCGCGGACGTGGGCGTAGTCGGCGAAAGCCAGCCGCAACGTCGAGCGGACTCAAGATACCGTGGATGCCGTTGGGCGTAGCTGCAGGTGTTCTCGCGCTGGCGGTCGTCGTCGTCTTCCTCATCCTGCAGGCCTCCGGTAGCTCCGGCGAAGCCAACGCCGAATGGATAAAGGTCGAAGCCGATCCCGCACCCGGCCTGCCCGGCGTGTACGTCAACCTGCCCGAGATCTACGGCGGCCCGTACGGTACGCACGGCGAAAACGCGACCGCCGGCCACGTCCTCCGCGACATCGACTACGTCGCCGATGGCAACACCAGCCCGCCCGCCGGCGGCCCGCACTGGGGCCAAGGCTCCTGCCCGGACGATCCGGCGGATGCGCAACGGTTCTGCGGCCCCGCGCCCTGGGGCATCTACCGCCAACCCTGGGAACCGGAAGTGCTGGTTCACAACATAGAGCACGGCGGCGTTGTCATCTGGTACAACACGACGGATCAGGCCGTCATCGATGAGATCGAGGCCCTCGCGCTCGCCCGCCTTCGCGACGGCGACATCCTTGTCATGGCGCCGTACGACGATATGGAGGACGAACAAATCGCGCTCACATCATGGGCCCGCATCGACTCCTTCCCCGTCGCCGACTACGAAATCAAGCGCATCGAGGACTACATCGATGCACACGTCCGCCGCTTCAACCCGGAAGCCTTCTAGCCGAATGCCGCAAGGGCCTGCGCCAGCACAGTGAACAACCCGATGCCGCGCAGGCGACTTCTCGCCGCCGCCGTCGTCATCGCCATGACGGTGCTACTCGCGCAGATCCTGTTCGTCGCCTGCGGCGGCGGCTCCAATCGCGTGCCGCCCACGGCCGAATCGATCGCAGCCGGCCGCGCGATCTTCCTGACCGACTGTACCGTCTGTCACGGTGACGACGGCCGCGGCTCCATCCTCGCACCCGACCTCACCGTCCACATCCCCACCCGCAACGACGACTTCATGTTTGGCCGTATCACGATCGGCTTCGAGAGCGCCGCCAGCGGACTGACGATGCCCGCGTTTGGCGACATACTGTCGGAGACGGATCGCTGGCACCTCGTGAACTACCTCCGCGAGACGTTCGGCACGCTCACCTTCAACACGCCCAGCGGCAGCTAGGCCGCGATGGCTGCTTGAGACTGAAGCGCTGGCTCCGCGCCCATGCGGCGGTGGCCCCTCTGCTACAATCCAACGAGGCACGACCTCCAGCGCTCAGGTGAGGCCCGTTTCATGGCGAAACACGGAACCGTCCGCGTAGTCAAGCCGTACGAACTGCACGGCGTCCTCTACTACCAGCTCGCAGTAGCCGTGGACGGCGAGCGCGACGCGCTGCGTGATATCCGCATCTGCCACGACTCGATATACGACCGGCCGGTGGCTGGAGACGACATCGAATTCGACATCGTTCTCAGCGTCGTCACCGAGGTGCGAAAGAGAACCTAGCCCGCCGGCGGGTTGTCGCTACGCTGGCCGCTGACGGCGCGCGGCGCTGAGCCCATGAGGCGAAGCGCGATCTTCTTGGTGCGAAGCGCTAGTACTTGGAGACGTTCAGCTCGTGGATCCTACCCTCAACGAGGTAGACCGTCCGCTCACAGATGTTGGTCACCCGGTCCGCGATGCGCTCCAGGTTGTGCGCTACCCACGTGAGCTGCGTTGCCCGCTGGACCTTGTCCGGGTCCTCCGTCATCAGCACCAGCAGTTCGTGGTAGATCTCGTCGTAGAGCGCGTCCACCTGGTCGTCCTCGTCGCAGATGGTCCGCGCCCGGGCGGTATCGCGGTCCTTGAACGCGTCGAGACTGGAGAGCATCATTCCGCGCGTGATCTCCGCCATCCGCCGCACCCCCGCGTACGACATCAGCGGCGGTTCGTCCGTCAGCATCAGCGCCACCTTCGCGATGCCTTCCGCGTGGTCGCCCATCCGCTCCAGGTCCACGGCGATGTGGAGCACCGACGCGATGGTCCGCAGGTCGATCGCCAGCGGCTGCTGCCTCGCGATCAGCTCCAGACACGTCTCCTCTATCTCGTAGCGTTTTTCGTTGATCTTGACGTCGTCCTCTATCACCTGACGCGCCAGATCCATGTCGCGCTCGCTCAGCGCAGTCACGCTCCGCTCCACCGCTTCCGCCACGCGCATGGCCAGCGCCAGCATCTCTTCTTGGATCCCGGCGAGCTCTCGATCGAAGGCTGTCCGTGTCATAGCGTCATCCTACCCGAGTTGGCCTACCCGAACCGGCCCGTGATGTAATCTTCCGTCCGCTGCTCTTCTGGGTTCGTGAACACGCGCTGTGCCGGCCCGTACTCTATCAAGCGGCCGGCCCCGTCCTCGGCGGAGAGCATGAAGGCCGTGAAATCGGAGACGCGCGCCGCCTGCTGCATGTTGTGCGTAACGATGATGATCGTAAAGTCCTTCACCAGCTCCCGGATCAGGTCCTCGATCTTTAGTGTCGCGATCGGGTCCAGCGCCGAGCACGGCTCGTCCATCAGGATCACGTCCGGACCGACCGCCAGCGCCCGCGCGATGCAGAGCCGCTGTTGCTGGCCGCCGGAGAGCGCAAGGCCGGACTTCTTCAAGTCGTCCTTCACCTCATCGAACAGCGCCGCCTGCTTCAGCGAACGCTCGACAAGCTCGTCCATGTCGCCGTCGTAGCCGTTCACGCGCGCGCCGAACGCAACGTTGTCGTAGATCGATTTCGGGAACGGATTCGGCTTCTGGAACACCATCCCGATCCTTCGCCTCACCTCCACCGGGTCGATGTCCGCCGCGTAGATGTTCTGGCTGTGGTACGTAACCTCTCCGGCCAGCCGGGTGCCGGGAATCAGGTCGTTCATGCGGTTCAGGCATCGCAGCAGCGTGCTCTTGCCGCAGCCGGACGGCCCGATCAGCGCCGTGACGCGATTTATCGGGAAGTCCATCGTCACGTCGGCCAGCGCCCGCTTGTTGCCATACCAAAAGTTCAGATCCCGCAGCGAGATCAGCGTTTCGCCGAAATCCTGCGCCGCCCCTTCTTGAGGTCGACCATGTTGCACCGTTCTCACGTTGACCGTCAACTGCTCACCAACCGTCTCCTCTGCGCGTCTTAGTTCCCAACGTTACCATGTCCACCCTTCCTCTGCCTCCACAGCGCTACGTTAGCTACTCACGGCGGAAGCGCTCTCGGATGACGGCAGCCAGCAGGTTCAGCGACAGCACCGCCGCCATGAGCACGATGATGGCCGCAGAGGCGTTGACCTGGAATCCCTGCTGGCTCGGACGGACCGACCAGTTGTAGATCTGGATCGGCACTGTAGTGAAGTCATCGAATAGGCTCGTGTTGTCCCATGCGATGAATGTGAATGCGCCGATCATAATCAGCGCCGCCGTCTCGCCCGCCGCGCGCGAGAGCGCCAGGATTATGCCCGTCATGATCCCCGGCATCGCCTGCGGCAGCACGTGGTGGCGCACCGTCTGCCAGTGCGTCGAGCCCAACGCCAGCGACCCATCCCGCAGGCTCTGCGGCACCTGCCGGATCGCCTCCTGCGACGCGATCACCGTCATCGGAATGATCATCACCGCCAGCGTCAGCGCCCCGGCTAGAATGCTGGGCCCCAGATCATAGAACCGCACGAAGACCGCCAGCCCCAGGATGCCGTAGATGATGCTAGGCACGCCTGCCAGGTTCGCCAGATTCAGCTTGACGATACTGACCAGCCAGTGCTTCGGCGCGAACTCCTCGATCCAGATCGCCGTGCCGATCGCGACGGGGAAGGCCAGCACCACTGTCGCGGCCAGCACCCAGATCGAACCGAGTATCGACGAGCGGAGGCCGGCACGCTCCGCGAACCGCGACGGGTAGTTGTTCAGGAAGTCCCACGTCAGCCGTGACGCGCCGGAGTCGAACGTGTCGTACGCCAGGTACGCCAGCACGCCGACGCCGACGAGGCTAGCGGCCAGCAATACGTATCGCGAACCGCGAGAGATCGCCTGCCTGCGCGCCACGCGACCCGTCGCCTGGAGCTTGACCGGAGCGACGGCCATTACTCGTACACCTCCCGGAAGCGGTTCACGAGGACCGTCGCCGCCACGTTGAACGACAGCGTGATCAGGAACAGCATCGCGCCGACGGCGAACAACGACTGGTAGTCAATTGTTCCCCGCGCGGCGTCTCCCAACCCGACTTGCAGCATGTAGCCCGTCATCGTCTGGATGCTCTCCAGCGGCGAGAGCGTGAGCTGCGGCGTCGAGCCGGCCGCGATCGCGACGATCATCGTCTCGCCTACCGCCCGCGCGATCGCCAGCAGGACCGATGCCATCACGCCGGAGAGCGCCGCGGGCACCACCACACGGGTCGCCACCTCCAACCGTGTTGCGCCCAGACCGTAGGCGGCGTCGCGCAGGTCGCGCGGCACGCTCGCCATCGCGTCCTCGGAGATCGACGCGATCGTCGGCAGCACCATCACCGCCAGCATCACGCTGGCCGAGAGGCTATTGAAGATCGGCAGGTCGTTACCGAAAATCGGCCGCAGGACTTCCAGCGTGATCACGTTCACGGCGAAGTACGCGTACACCACCGTCGGCACGCCGGCCAGCGATTCCAGCATCGGCTTCAGGATGCGGCGCGTGCGCGGCGCGGCGTACTCGCTCAGGTAGATTGCCGTCGCCATGCCGAGCGGCAGCGCCAGTACCAGCGCCCAGAACACGACGTTCACCGTCCCCGCCACCAACTCCCAGATACCAAACGATACCGGCGTGAAAAGCGGCTGCCACTCCGTCTCCAGGAAGAAGTCGGCGAACGACACTTCCTGGAAGAACGTCGCGCTCTCGCTGAAAAGCACGTAGATGATCAGCCCCGTCGTGACCATGGAGAACGTGGCGCAGAGGACGAGCAGGCCCAAGATCAGCACCTCGCCGCTGCGCTTGAACGACCGCTTGCGCAGCGCTCGGTGGACCGCCTCCTGCCCGGCTCCCGCTAGCGACTGCTGCATTACGTCTGCCCCGTCATCGTTCTACTGCCTGCGGCCGGAGCCGCGAACGGCCGTCCTAGCGTCATCCGCAGTCCCCTGCCCTGCCGCGATCGCGCTCTCGGCATCACTGCGGCAGGAACGGCTCGAGCTTCGCGAGCTGCTCGTCCAGCACGTCGTCTGGCATCGTGATGTAGCCCACCTCCGGCACCAGCAAGTAGCTGCTCTCCAGAAAGAACTTCACGACGCCCAGCACCTCCGGACGGTCGCGCAGGAACGCGGCCCGCGTATAGATGAAAAGCGGGCGGCTGAGCGGCTTGTACGACCCGTCCAGCGCCGTATCGAACGTCGGCGCGACGCAGCCGTCGCCGCCGTCTATGGGCACGGCCTGCAGGCCCTCGCCCACCGCCAGGAAGTAGGCGAAGCCGAAGTAGCCGATAGCATTGGCGTCGTTCTCGATGCCCAGCGCCAGCACGTTGTCGTCCTCCGAGGCCGTGCCGTCGCCGCGATGCGACGCGTTCTCGTCGACGTCCTCGATGATGGCCTCAACGAAGTAGTCGAACGTGCCGGAGTCCGCGCCTGGATAGTACGGGAGCATCTCGTCGTCGGGCCAGCCAGCGCGGACGTCGCTCCAGCTCGACGCGCCGCCGTTGCGGAACGCCGTGTGCAGCTCGTCCACCGTCAGGCAGTCGACGAAGTCGTTGTCCGGCGACACCAGCACCGTCAGCGCGTCGATGCCAACCTGCAGCTCGACGATGTCGTCGATGCCGTTGCCGGCGCAGGCCTCCACCTCCGAGTCCCTGATCGGCCGCGAAGCGTTGCTGATGTCCGTATCGCCGCGACAGAACTTCTCGAAGCCGGCGCCGGTGCCGGAGAACCCTACGTTGACGCGTACATCGGAGACGAAGCTGAACTCCTCGGCCACTGCTTCCGCGATCGGAAACACAGTCGACGAGCCGTCGATGCGGACCTTGCCGCTCAGCTCTCTGTAGTCGAGTTCTCCCGGGCCAGGCGTGTTGAACGGGACAGTGCCGGTGCCACGACCGGCGCAGGCGGCCAAGAACAGCGTCGCGAGCACCACGGCCATCGCCACCAGCGCGACCTTCCCGGCCGCATCTCCCCTAGCCGCCGCTATTTGCGTCCGCCGGCTCGTTCCTGGCGTCTTCTTGGTCTTCACACAACCACGATAGCCGCCGCCTCGTTAACGCGGGGTTAAGGCCGGTGAACGCCCCGTAAAACCTCGCCAGTCGCTGCCGCGCCGCCGGTCAGTGGCGCTCACGAGGTCGATGTCTGCCACAGTGGTGGGAGTCTGGCACTTAGATGTTAGGAGTGGGGCATGTCAGCCGGAGGCCGGGCGCGCCTTGGCTGGCGTTCCACGCACCCATTCAGCGAAGGACGCATCCGAAAGCCCCCGCTTGTTCATCTCGTCTGCCCAGAGTGCGAGTGCTTGTCTCATCGAATCCATATCGGTTCGCCAAACTGGTCCAAGATACTCAATCCAGAGGTCCATCTCCTCCGTCGTGACCTCCCGCTGCGCTCGGGCAGATCGTTCAGCCCAGTCGACGATAAACTCGGCAAACTTCTTGTCGACAGCGTCTTTCGGCTCCGACCAACCAGAGTCCTCAGAGTAGTTCGTATAGAAGCCGCGCTGCTTAAGTCTGTTGAGGACTGCTGGATGGTCTGACTTCGGGTCGGTGCTAGCTCTCAAGTCATCAAATGTTCGGGCGCCTTGGGCTGCCAGCAGAGGTATTATCCAGCTTGTGTTCTTCTTAGAGTGGTTGCGAAAACTGCGCCATGCGTCAGCTGCTTCGCCTTCGTCGCGAGCCAGCGCCAGCTCCCGCAATATCGACATCTTCCCCTCTTCTTCAATCGAGAGTGCAGCCAGAGAAGCTGCCGCAGCATGGCTTCCTGCCACTAGGAGCGTGCGAGCGTCCTCTGCTAGCTGCCGCGAATTCCTAAGCGCAGCATTCACCCCGTCGGCGATTTGCTGCGCGCTCATGAGGCCGCGAAACTGCTTATTCATACCAACATCCAACAGACGTCGGAAACGGGGAAGGCATCACCACCGGCTCCTTCGGTCGGATTCTACCAGAAGGAACTAGGGCGAGACGTACTTGCCTTAGTAGAGCCCCTACGGTGTCGGCGGTTCTGGTTCTCCCTATTCCACAGAAGCCGCCGTATCAGAGCTCATCCCGAGACGAGCAGCCACAGCAAAGACATGATCGATTAGCTCCTCAGTGAAAGCAACAGCATCATCCGCATCCTCTTTCGTAACGCTGTCCAAGCCGTCTTCTCCTGGATGCGCACCAGTATTGCCAAATGCACGAACCCTGTGAGCAGCCTCATTCAGTAGTGGCGTAATCTTCCGCTCTGCCTCCAGCCAGTCGATTTGGTCTATCAGTCTTTTCTTCGGTGCGCCTAGCTTGACTGCAGTGCCCTGTATCGCCCGGCGACACATCGCAGCGCACGCTTTCGAAGCCCCGACTGCGCGGCACTTCAGAGCCTCTCTGAAATCTTCGGCAATGGGCCCCGGGACGGACGGGTCAGTAGCGACCTTCGGCACTGCCGTCGGAAAGAAATCTATCACTCTCTTGAGATCGCTTTCGTAAGCGTGGATCAGCACAATGAATTTGCAGCTTGCGCAAATGCCAAAACCGACGGCGGGCGCGTTTGGGTGTCCTTCCCTGGCGTTAAGCGGCTCGAAGTGCGCGTATGCTCTGCATTTAGGACAGGTCAGATTAGGCACGGCTGCGGCTAGCTCCTGAATCAACGCGCCAAGAACGCCACGGTAGCCGATCAGCGCAGGCGCTGCAAGCAATTATACAGAAGACTGGAGGCACCAAGGGCCGCGCAGGTCTTCTCACGCGACCGTCGGCCTGGGCGAGCGGCGGAGGTTCACGGCCGTCACCCATCCGAATCTGGGTGTTCTGAGGTTGTGTCTACGTCGCCGCCGTAACCGGCAGCGTGAACGTGAACGTGGAGCCCTGCCCCTCCACGCTCTCCACAGTGATACTCCCGCCGTGCGCCTCCACCCTGTGCTTCGCGATCGCCAGCCCCAGCCCCGTGCCGCTCCTCCCGCGCTAAATGCTGCGCTTACCCGAGTGAGCAGCCAACCAAGACTGGCCCAGTCATGGTGCTTGCCCACCTCGTAATCTCGCCACCTCCAGCTACGGTTGACGGAGTGTAGCATCCAGCGTGGACAGTGGCTGCTATCATGCTCTGGCAATCCAGGTCCATAGTGTCCTGAGAAGGTTAATGCCCCAGACAAGACACGACGAATACTATTGGCAAGGAGAGCGCATCCGGCTTCGCCCGATGCATGCGGATGACGCCGGACTCTGGCTTTCTGAGGAACGCTCAGACAGTGAGGGCGTGCGCTTCCTCAACTACGGAATAGATCTGCCAAAGTCCGAACACGCAGCCCAGTCCTTCGCGGAAAAGTACGCTGAGTTCAACAATCGGGACGAACGCATGATGTTCTCGATTGAGACCTTGGATGGTGAGTTGATCGGCGGCATCAACATCCACTCGATGAACAAGAAGAACGGCACCTTTGAGACAGGTAGTCGCATCTATCGTTCATTCAGGGGCAGCGGCTTCGGCTTTGAAGCCAAGACCATCATCTTGCGCTACGCCTTTCATGAACTCGGCTACCAGAAGTACAACATTCGGTGCCTGGATACCAACCTCCCAATGATCAAGCAGGCGACCCGCCTGGGCTGTCATGAGGAGGGGCGCATTCGCCGTCACATCTATACAGATGGCGAATACCATGATGAGCTGATCTTCGGGCTGACACGCGAAGAGTTTGATGAGCTCATTGGACGCTTAGAATCCGAGAGCGAATAGCATGCTCGCCCTGTCCCTCTCTGCTGGTCGGGGTGTAGCATGATGGGCGTCGGTCACCGACGGGCTGTTTAGCCCTAGTCGCGACCAGAGACAGGCCGTAGACTATTGGCAGGATCAGAGGAGGTCAACATGGACGAGACTGTCATACAGGCCGGGACTCCGCAGGCACCGAGTATGAAGCCCTCTGAACTTGAGCACTTCCTCGCCCAACGCCGAGTCGCCGTGTTGAGCTGGTCCACGCCAGGGGGCGAGGTCGTCGCCACGCCCATCTGGTTCACGTATCGAGACGGTACGTTCCTTCTGCACACCAACCATCCTTCGACGAAGACGCGAGCGCTCATCAAGAACAGTCAGGTCGCCCTCGTTGTCCAGGACGAAGCGCCGCCCTATCGCTACGTGAGTGTGCGTGGTCAGGCGCGCCTTCGACAGGAGCCAGAAGCAGCGCTTCGCCTGTACGAAGAACAGGCGCGCGCCTACTTCGGCAGGTTGGGGGGCGGAGTCTATCTCCGTCGATCACTGGCCGACTACGCCGGCCAGCACGTCATCATCGAGATTACCCCCACGAAGATCAAGGCGATGGACGGCACTGTCGCCGTCGGCCCAATGCAGCTATTGGGACTGCGGGCGGCGCGAAAGCTTGGTCTCTAACGCACCCGAGCATCTGCCAAGCCAAGTGCAACTCGCCTACGCAGCTGGCGTGACCGGCAGCGTGAACGCGAACGTGGAACCCTGCCCCTCGATGCTCTCGACCGAGATCGACCCGCCGTGCGCCTCCACCGTGTGCTTCGCGATCGCCAGCCCCAACCCCGTGCCGCTCCGCCCGCGGGACTTGTCAGTCTTATAGAATCGCTCGAACACGCGCGGCAGGTCGCTCCGCGCGATGCCGGCGCCGGTGTCCTCGACGCGCACCGCTATCGCGCCGTCCGCCTGCGAGCCGATGACGCGCACGCTCCCGCCGCTCTCCGTGAACTTCAGCGCGTTGTGGATCAGGCTCTCCGCCACGCGCTCGATGCGTTCCGCGTCGCCGAGCGTCTCCGGCAGCGCACCCTCGACCTCGAGTTCCAGCGATACGCCCTGCCTGCGCGCGTTGTGGCCCATCCGCTCCACTGCGTGAGTGAGCACGGCCTCCATATCGATTGCCTCCCGGGCCAGCGGCTGCGTTCCGGCCTCCAGGCGCGAGAGCTCCAGCAGTTCCTCCACCATCTGCGCCAGCCGGTCGACCTCGCCGTCGGCGCGCGCCAGGAAGTCGCGCGTCGCCGCCTCGTCGTCTATCGCGCCGCCCACCAGCGTCTCGATGACCGCCTTGATCGCCGCGATCGGCGTCCGCAGTTCGTGCGAGACGTTGGCGACGAAGTCACGGCGCACCTCGTCCGCCTGCGCGATATCCGTCAGGTCGTGGCAGACGACGAGTGCCGCCCAGCCGCCGCCGCCGCCCTCGCCCAGAATTGGCGCCGTGGTCACGCGCAACTGGCGGCGCGATGGCAGCCGCACCATGACCGATGCCGACCGCCCCTCCTCCAGGCTGGCGCGAACGCCCTCCCGCACCTCGTCGTCGGCCAGCACCAGGCCCAGCGCCGTCCCCGACAGCTCCTCCGGCGCGCGCTCAAACAGCTCCGCGGCCGCCGCGTTCGCGAACACGATCTCGCCCGTGTCGCCCAACGCCAGTATCGCGTCGCTGCTGCTTCCCAGCGCCGCGCGTAATCGATTGCGCTCCTGCGAGGCCGCGTCCAGCAGCTCGTCCAGCCTGCGTACCGTTTCGTTGAACGCCGAGGCCACCGCGCGGGATTCGCGCGGCCCGCCCACCGTCGCGCGGCTCTCCATGTCGCCTTCCGCGACGGACTTGGCCGCCGCGATCACGCTGTTCATCGGCCCAAACGCTATGTGCAGCAGCACCAGTGTCGCCAGCAGCCCGGCCGCCAGCGCCAGCGCCGCCGCGATGAACTCGCCTCGGCTGAGGCCTCCGGCCAGCGCCGCGATCCCCAGGCCCGCGAAGAGCCCTCCGAAGGCCAGCAGCACCCACACAGGCAGTCGCGAAAGCACCCCTAGCCCTCGAATCGGTAGCCGGTGCCGCGCACCGTGATCAGCCGCGTCGGCTTGCTCGGCTCGCGTTCGATCTTCTCGCGCAGCCAGCGCACGTGCACGTCGACCGTGCGCGTGTCGCCCGCGTAGTCGTAGCCCCACACCTGTTTGAGAATCTGGTCGCGCGTGAACGCCTGTCCCGTGTTCCGCAGAAGGAACGTCAGCAGGTCATACTCGCGTGGCTTCAGCGCCAGCGTCCGCCCGTCCCGTGTCGCCTTGCGTGCAACAGAATCTATGGACAGGTCGCCGGCGGTCAGCGCGTCCCCCCGCTTCGGCGCGGCCGTCTCCGACCGCCGCAGCAGCGCCCGCACGCGCGCCACCAGCTCGCGCATCCCGAACGGTTTCGTGATGTAGTCGTCCGCGCCTATCTCCAGCCCGACGACCTTGTCGACTTCGTCGCCCTTCGCCGTCAGCATGATGATGGGTGACTGCATCTCGCGGCGCAGGATGCGGCACACCTCCAGGCCGTCCAGCCCCGGCAGCATCAGGTCCAGCAGGATCAGGTCCGGTCGTTCCGCCCGCGCCGTCGAGAGCCCTGCCTCGCCGTCTCCAGCCGAGACGACGCGATAGCCCTCCCGCTCCAGGTTGTACTGCAACGTGGAAACGAGAGTCGGTTCATCTTCGACGATGAGGATCGTCTTGCCCACGGTATATTCCTATGCTCGGCTCACAGTGAGTATAGGCAGCCGCCTCGCCGCCGCGCTAGCGCAAGCTGCCGCCGCAGCGGCAGCCCGTTGGCTATAATGGAACATCCCAAGCAGTAAGAGAGGTTCTATCTCCATGCCCAACGTCTTAGATCACATCGCGCTCGCGACGCACCGCATCACAGACGCCCCGCCCTTTCTCGCTGGAGTGCTGGGCGGCGTCAGCGGCTTCGGCGGCCCCAGCGGCACCTTCCGCTGGTGGCACTGGGACTACGCGGGCGGCGGCCGCATCGAGGTGATCGAGCCGGACGGGCCGGAGGGCGGCTTCGTCCACCGCTACCTGGAGCGGCGCGGCCCCGGCATCCACCACGTCAACTTCGAAGTACCGTCGCTCAGGCAGGCCTGCGACGAGGCAGAGCGGCTCGGCCATACCGTCGTCGGCTACAACGACAGCCACGAAATCTGGAAGGAGGCCTTCCTCCACCCCAAGGGCGCCATGGGTATCGTCATCCAGTTCGTCCAGACGGTCGAACACGGCCACGACCACGAATTGGAGGGCGACTGGCACCGCCCTGAGGATGAGCCGCCCGGCCCGGCCAACCCGCCGCCGCCCGTCGCGATCATCGGGTTGCGGATGCGCACCGCCGACCGCGACGCAGCCCTCCGCCAGTGGGGCGAGCTGCTGGGCGGCGAGCTTGAGGAGCAGGACGAAACGCTGATCTTCCGCTGGCCCGGCTCGCCGATGCGCGTCGCCGTCTCCCTAGAACCCGGCGCGGCAAACGAGGCGGTCGCGGTGGAGGTGAGGGCAGACCAGCCGCTCACGCTGCCGGAAGGCCCCCATCCGCAGCTCGGGACCATCTTCGTCCAGCTCGCCGGAAACGACTAGCCGCGCCGCAACGGCACCGCGCCCGGCGCGCCTAATCCTTACGAAGGCGTAAGACTCCTCGGATATACTAGTTGCAGAGGTAGATGCGATGTTCTTCAACAGAGGCAATGAGGCAGTCGTGACGCGCGAGGACGCGCTCCCCGGCCGTGATGCACCGGCTTTCCCCGTGTCCGACACGCACGTCGTCCTCGGCACGGCTATCAAGCCGCCGTTTCCGGATGGCATCCAGACGGCCGTCTTCGCCCTCGGCTGCTTCTGGGGCGCGGAGCGCATCTTCTGGCAGACGCCGGGCGTCTACAGCACCGCCGTTGGCTACGCCGGCGGCCACACCCCCCATCCGACGTACGCAGAGGTCTGCTCCGACCGCACCGGCCACGCGGAGGCTGTCCATGTCGCGTTCGGTCCTGTCAAGGTCTCGTACGCGGAGCTGCTCAAGATCTTCTTTGAGACCCACGACCCGACCCAGGGCATGCGGCAGGGCAACGACGTGGGCACGCGCTACCGCTCAGCCATCTACTACAGCGGCGACGAACAACGCCGCGCGGCGGAGGCTGCTCGCGATATGTACAACGCGGAGCTGGCGCGCACAGGCCACCGCCCGATCACGACGGAGCTGGCGGCCGCCGGGCCGTTCTACTACGCGGAGGACCGCCACCAGCAGTACCTCTACAAGGTACCCTACGGCTACTGCAACACCGCCGGCACCGGTGTCACCTGCCCACTTCCCACGACCACCAGCGCTAGCCAAGAGCACAAGGAGTTTAGCCATGTCGATGCCGACGAGCGATGAAGAGTGGCGCCGCCGTCTCTCACCGGAGCGTTACGCCATCCTGCGCCAAGCCGGTACCGAGACCCCGTTTAGCGGCGCGTACACCGATACGGAGGATGACGGCATCTACCGCTGTGGTGGTTGCGGCGCTGAAGTCTTCGATAGCTCCACGAAGTACCACTCAGGCTGCGGCTGGCCCAGCTTCACGGACGCCGTCTCACCAGACGCGGTGACGCTGCAGGAGGACAACGCCCTCGGCATGAACCGCACCGAGGTCCGCTGCGCGAAGTGCGACTCCCACCTCGGCCACGTCTTCGAGGACGGCCCCGCCGAGGCGGGCGGCCAGCGCTGGTGCATCAACAGCGCCTCACTCGACCTCGAAGAGCGCTAGGCCAGCGCCGTCCGCCGGGCCAGCCGCGTTGCCCAAGAGCTAGTAGTTGAAGCGACGGCTACTCCGCCATCGCCGCCAGTATCTTCTCCGCGTGTTGGATGTGGTCGGTATCGTGGACGCGCTGGAATCCGGCCCACTCCAGACAGTTCAGCGGACCGAAGAACGGGTGCGCCAGCTTCATCTCCCTGTCCGGTTCGTCCGGCAGGCTCCGCACGGCGTCCAGTAGGTCGTTGTTCACTGCCGCCAGGTCTGAGAGAATATCCCGATAGCCCCTGCCGTCGTCCTCCGGCATCATGCCGATCCCCGCACCCACTAGGGCTTCGGCCGGCGGCGTGCTGCTCCGCGCGGTGTGGTGGATCAGCTTCGCGATCAGCCGCTCCGTGAACAGCGCGTGCATCGCCAGCTCACGCAGGCACCACTCGTCCTCCGCCGGCTTGCGCAGCGCCTGCTCGTCGGAGGCACGTGAGAACGTCGCCAGCAGTGTCGCCTGCGTCTCGCACACGCTCGTGACAACCTCCTCGCGCCTCATCGCGCCGTGGTCGCGCATCAACTGCATGTAGCGCTCGCGCCGCTCTTCGATGTCTGCGCTGATGCCTTCGCTCACCATGAGAACACTCTCCTTCGGTTCGTGCCGTCTGTTACCGGCCCAACGGCAGGCTATCGATGAAGCCGGCCACCTTCTGCAGGATCAGCGCCGCGTCGCGCGCATCGACGATGCCGTCTTCGTTTACGTCGCCCCATTCGATGTGGATGCCGGGCGGCAGTGCAAGTCCGGCGCTGTCCTGCAAGATGATGGTGCTATCGATGCTGTTCGTCTCCCCGTCCCGGTTCACGTCACCGTTCGGCAGCGGCTCTGGCGTCCCCGTCGGCGTGCCGACCGGCTGCATAGGCGTCACGGTCGCCGTCGGGCCCAGCGTCAACGTTGGCGTGACGGATGCCGTCGGCGTCACGGTCGCCGTCGGCGTCGGCGTGCCGCCGGGGTTTCCAATGTAGATCTCGTAGTCGTTACCCGGTGCGTCATCCTCTTCCCGGCGCAGCGTCACGCCGATGCCATAGTCCTCGCCCTCCACCGCCGTGAAGGTCGCCGTCACGTTGTCGCTCGCAGTCTCGACGTCGATGTGGAGCCCCGGCCCGCGGATCTCCAAGCCGATGTTGCCATTCGAGTTGTCGAAGATCACGTCCACCTGCACTTCCTTGGGCTGGTGCAGGTTGAAGGCGAACCAGTCCGGGTCGTCGGGGCAGGCGCGCTGGTCGATGCGGCTGTACGGCAACAGCAGAATTCCCGTGCCGGTGATCTCGATGTCGTCCTGCTCCAGCTTATCGTCTACGCACGTGATCGCCGTCGCCGTCGGCGTCGGGGTTACGGTCGGGCCGCCGGGCGTCACCGTCGGCGGTGTGTCCGTCGGCGTCGCGCCGCCGTCCTTCACCAGCGACAGCACGTACGGCGTCGATTGCGGGCTGCCCGGCACGCTGATTGCAAGCAACTCCACGCGCACTGCGTACGTGCCGGCCGCGAGCGCGGTGTACGTGATCTTCTCGTCGTCGGTCGTGCTCTCTGACGACGCGATCTGCGTCAGGTTCGGCGCGTGCAGGAAGATATCGATGTTGGCGTCGGGGTCGTGGTTGAACGTGGCGTCCACCTGGATCTCCTGCCCCGCGTTCAGCGAGAACCTGTACCAGTCCTCGTCGTGTTCGCAGGAGATGACGCCGCCGCTCACGTACGGCGGGATCGCAGCCGTACCGCTACCCTGCGTATCGTTCTGCTCCAGCCCGTCGTCTTTACAGGTGCCGGGCGGTCCCACCGCCGCGGACGGCTCCGCCAGAACCCAGGCGGCGATAACTGCCACGGCCAGCAGCGGAGCAGCAACGATGAATAGCGCCTTCATGCGCTGCGTAGTGTACCAGGTGGCAGCTCGCTGTTGCTCGCACGACTGCCGGCCGCCAGATTCTTCGCCCCTACGCCACGCAGCATCGCCAAACAGATGGTTATCAGGTTCTTGATAGATAGCAACCCGAACGTCGTTATACTGACCATGATGCAGCCCCGGCGCCGGCTCACCGTGGATCTCTCTGCGCTGGTCGTAATTGCCGTGATCGCGGCCACCGCCATTGTCCTGCGGTCGCTCCCCTCCCCGGCCGCCTCCGCGGCAACGCCGACCGACGCCAACCTCAAGGTCGCTCTGCTCGGCGACCAGGGCCTCAGCGCGAACGCCGTCGCCGTCCTCAACCTCGTCCAGAGCGAGGGCGCTGACATTCTAATCATCCTCGGCGACTTCGACTACGACGACAACCCAGCCGCCTGGAAGGCCATGATCGACGGCGTGTTCCCCGCCGACTTCCCCATCTTCGCCGTCGCCGGCAACCACGACGTGCCAGAGTGGCAGACCTATCAGAATCAGCTCGAGGACCGGCTGGCGCTGATACCCGGCGCCAGTTGCAGCGGCACCTATGGCGTGGACGCCGCCTGCACGTACCACGGCCTCTTCTTCATCCTCTCCGGCGCAGGCACCCTGCCGAACGCGCCGGACTACGGTCCCTACATCTCGTCGATCGAGAGCAAGCTGGCCGCGGACGATTCGGTCTGGCGCATCTGCGCCTGGCACAAGAACCAGACCGCCATGCAACTAGGCGTCAAGCCCAACGAAGTCGGCTGGGGGCCCTACGAAGCCTGCCGCGAAGGCGGCGCCATCATCGCCACCGGCCACGAGCACTCATACCAACGCACCCGCACGCTCAGCAACATGACCGCGCGGACGGTCGACCCCGCCTGGCCCGCAGCGAGCGCCCTACGTGTCGGCGCTGGCTCCACGTTTGCCTTGGTGTCTGGCATCGGCGGCCAGCCCGCCCGCAACCAGGACCGCTGCCTGCCGTCAGCGCCGCCGTACGGTTGCAACGGCGAGTGGGCGCATATCTACACCAGCAACCAGGGCGCGACGGCAGGCGCTACGTTCATCACCTTCCACGTGAACGGCGACCCTAACCAGGCCGAGGGCTACTTCAAGAATATCGGCGGCAGCATGATCGATACCTTTATCATCACCCGCGACGATACGCCACTGCCTTCCGGCACTAAGGTGACGTTCCAGGAGGGCGCCGGCGCGGCTGGCACGACAGTCGATACGTACATTGCAGAGTCCGCGCCGTCGGCTGCCCACGGCGGCGCCACGGCGATCGAATGGGACGGCGACGACCCCGGCGGCAGCGGCGACGACAACTTCGCGCTGCTCCGGTTCGACGGCATCTTCGGCAACGGCGCCGGCCAGATCCCGCCCGGCTCGACCATTGTGTCCGCCGAACTCACCTACTGGGTTTCCGGAATCGGCGACGAGGCGAACGTCAACGAAATCGCCGTCGATTGGCCGGAGACCGTCACCTACAACGCCTTCGGCGGCGACCCCGGCGCCCAAGCCGGCGAGTACGGCGATCACGTCGGCGTCGCCGGCGGCCTCACGTCCGGCGTCTGGGGCCTCGACGTGCAGCCGAGCGTCGCGGCGTGGGCCGCCGACCCCGCAACGAACCACGGCTGGATCTTCCGGCCCACCGGCAGCGACGGCGTCAACCTCCGCTCCAGCGAGTTCGCAGTGACCGGCGCGCGACCCAGACTCAACGTCGTCTACATCGCGCCGGCCGCAACACCGACGCCGGGGGCCGGCACGCCTTCGGTCACACCAACCGACACGCCCACACCGGTGCCGCCGACGGACACGCCAACTCACACGCCCACGGCCGCCCCGCCGACGAACACACCAACCAACACACCCACGCTCGTCCCGCCGACGAACACACCAACCAACACACCCACACCCGTTCCGCCGACGGCCACCAGCACGCCGACACCCGTTCCCGGGTCGCCGACCAACACGCCGACCCACACGCTAACGCCCACACCTGCACCGCCAACCAACACACCCACGCCTGCGCCGCCCACAAACACGCCATCACCGCAACCATCCACCGGCACGCCAACACCGCCGCCTGCGACCGCCACCCTCACACCAGTACCGCCAACGCCTACCGCCACGGTCACGCCATCGCCCCAAGCGACCAGCACACCTACACCGCCCACAAGCACGGCGACACCGCCCGTCGCCACGCCCGCACCGCTGCCTGGCCCCGCGCCGGGCGATGCCAACTGCAACGGCAGCGTCAACGCCATCGACGCCGCCCTCATCCTTCAACTCCTCGCTCGCCTCGTCAGCGCGCTCGAGTGCCAGCCGGAGGCCGACGTCAACGCGGACGGCGCGATCGACGCCGTTGACGCCGCGCTGATCCTCCAACACGTCGCCGGGCTGCTCGTCGGCTTCTCGACGTAGGGCCGCGCTTCGCGCGGCATGCGCTTCGCGTGCGCGCGAACGCGGGCGGGCTTTCGTCCGCACCGAGGACATTTGCCAGATTCCGCCTGAGCTCGGTAAGAAACGGCGCTATGGATCGCCGCCCCGCACGTTATCTCCGTGGACACGGGCACGAGAAACACCGGTCCGGCCGCATGCAGCCGCTTGCGGACAAACGGCGCGTCTCCTGCTATAATCTCTGGCCTATGGGGGAAGCGACCGCAGTGAAACGCATCCTGGCGATGGCCGCACCGGCGCTAACCGGTGCCGTTTTGTTACTCGTCATCGCCATCAGTGCGGGCCTGTTCCAAGACAGCGGCGCGGAGGCTGCGCCAGCCGGCCAGTTGCCCTGCACCTCGCCGCCCTGCGCCACCGTCAGCATCGACTCGACGACCTCCTACGTCGGCCTGCCGGCCGTCGTCAACCTCAACGTCAGCAACATCCCGCCATCCGGGCTCGGCTCCTGGACCGTGGACATCGGCTACGACGGCACCGTACTCTCAGTGCTCGATTGCGCGCCCGTCAACGGCGGCATCTGCAACCCAACGTTCTCCACCTTCATCATCCGCGTCACCGGCAACAGCGCCGGCGGCCGCCACGGATCGACCGTGGTCGGCAACATCACGTTCCAGTGCGAACGCGAAAGTGTCGCCAACCTGATCCTCAGCCTGGAGCTACTGGCCGATACCACGCTCGGCAACCCGCAGCTCATTCCGGCCACGGTCGTCAACGGCACCGTGACGTGTAGCGGCGGCGCGCCGCCGCCGCCGCCAACCGCAGTCCCGCCGACCGACACGCCGCGCCCGGCAGACACTTCGACGCCGCGACCGGCGAACACAAACACACCGCGCCCCGGCGATACGCCGCGGCCGCCCGACACGCCGACGGACACGCCAGCCAACACCGCGACAAGCGAGCCCGCGCAGCAAACGGAGACCGCGCTGGCACCGTCGCCGACCGAAGGCCCTTCGCCGACGCTTGTGCCGTCGCCGTCGCCGGAGCCGACCTCTGAAGTGCTCGGCATCGTCGATCCGGGGTCCTCAAACGGCGGGCCCGGCGACGCGGCTCGCGAACCGTCCATTCTCAGCGCCGCCGCAGCCGTTCGTCCCGAAACGACGACGGCGATCACGTCGATGTTCGACGTCTCCACCGAACCCGAAGTCATCGCGACGAACATTGCGCTCGCGCTGTTCCTCCTGATCGTGCTGCTCGTCACATCGTCGATCTTCAACGACACGATCGACCAGAATCGGGCAGAGGTCGAGGCCCGCGCCGATTGGCTCGTCGCGCCCTTCCGCCTATTCGGAAACGTGATGGGCCAGATCGCTAGCGCCTTCCGCATCCCGCGCGTCGCGCAACGCGCGCTGGCGCCGCTCTTCATCTTAGTGCTGGCCAGCGTGATCTATAGCTTCAACGAACCTGTCATCGGATTCAATGAGACCAGCGCGCTGCTATTCTTCAGCCTGCTGATCAGCGTCGGAATCCTCACCTACATCTTCGAAGGCGGCATGGCGCTCATAAGCCAATTCCGCTATAAGGTGCCGTCGGACGTCAAGCTCTTCCCGATCGCGATCGTCATTGCCATCGCGTTTGTCATCCTCTCGCGAATCGTCGGCTTTCAGGCACCCATCATGTACGGATTCGTCGCCGTTGCGACGATGCTATCGGCCAGCCGCCTCCGTGATAGTCACGAGGCCACTACTGCCGCCATCCCCGCGCTAGTCCTGCTGGGTGTCAGTCTCCTCGCCTGGGCGCTGATCGGCCCGTTGCGAGACGCCAGCGCAAGCAGCGCATCATGGTACGCCAGCCTTCCCAGCGAAACCGCAGCCATGATCTTCGCCGGCGGCGTGGAGGGCCTCGTCTTCGCGATGATACCGGTCAAGTTCTCGGACGGCTGGCCCATCTTCCGGTCCCTGAAGCCCGTCTGGGCGGTGCTCTTCATCGTGCCTGCGTTCGTGTTCTCTTGGGCGATCCTCAACCCGGCCGCCTCGGACTTCGACGCCCTAATCCAGGGACGAGTGCTGACCGTGATCGGCATCGTCGGCGCGTACACGGCCGCTGTCGTCGCCATCTGGGTCTACTTCAACTTCAGCAAGTTTGATGACAAGCCGGGCGAAGCCGTCTCGGCCTAAGAGACTAATGGCGCGAACCGCTGGAACGGCGGCTCGAAGGCACCGGAACGGTGTCCCTTAGCCCCTGTCCCGCCAGCGAATCTCCCACAGACGCAGCGGGTCCGCGAACCCGTGTAGCTCCGCGCCTTCTACCGCGCTGAACATGAATCGCTTTCCGGCGACGAGCTGTCGCACCACGTCGGATGCCAGGATCTGGCCCGGTTCGGCATGGCTGCAGATCCGCGCCGCGAGATCGACCGATGTGCCGAAGAGATCGTCCTCCTCCGCGATCGGCTCGCCCGCGTTCAGGCCGATGTAGACCGCCAACGGCGTCGCAGGGTCCTCCTTCACGTGCACCTCCACTGCGCGCTGAATTTCGATCGCGCAGTCCAGCGCGGAGGAAGCCATCCCGAACGCCGCCATGATGCCGTCGCCCGTGTGCTTCACTTCCGTGCCGCGGTGGGCCGCCAGCGCCGCGCGCACGATCTCGTTGTGCAAGCGGCGTACCGCGTGCGCCTTCGCATCGTCTAGCCGCTGCGACAGCGCGCTGGAGCTTTCGATGTCGGTGAACAGCACGATGTGCACGTCCGCGACCAGCGCCTGCAGACCGATAGCCTGCGCAGCAGCCGCCTCGTCTGGCGGCCGCCCAGCGAGGAAGTTCTCAATCGCTGACATCAACTTGTCGCTGTCTGGCACGTACCAAGCGTGCGTGCTGCCGTCCAGGAATACGGTGCGCACCCGCCTGATTCTGGCAGCCGTCTGCCTCGGCATCTCCTCGCTGAAACTACGCGCGCCCGGCCGGTAGACCAGCAGCGTCGGCATCTGCAGTTTCTCCAATTCAGGTGTCACGTCCAGGAAGCCTTGCGCCGTGTCCACCGCCTTCGCCACATCTGCCGATACTGCATCTCGGAAGAACGCGCCGATGCGGGGCGAAGCGTCTCCCGCCGACCAGCCCTGCATCCAGAGCACCATCGCATCCGTGTAGAACTCCCAGTCCACGTCCCGCAGTTCGCTCAGCATCCGCAGGACTGGAGGCTGGCTGCCGTCCACCGGAGTCGACTGCCAGATGACGAGGTGCGATATGCGCTCCGGCCGGGTCGCAGCGTACGTGATGCCGGCGCGCTGTCCGGTGCCGGTCGCGAAGAGCGCTGCTTGCGTAAGACCCATATCGTCGAGCACGGCATCGATGTCGCGCTGATACGCCTCGAGCGAGACATCGTCCACGTTGCGGTCGGAGAGTCCGCTGCCGCGGTGGTCAAAGCGGATGAACGTGTGCTTCTCCGCCGCCCGCTCAAACCAGGCCCGGCGCTCCGGAATATCCCACTCGCGTTGGATATGGCTCCACTGGCCAACGTCCGCCACCAGCGGCGGACCGTCGCCCATCGCCCAGTGGGCGATGTTCACGCCATCTTCCGTCTGCGCGTATTGGATGTGCGGTCGCATCGCGAACCCATTTTACAGCATCGCACCACCCCGCTCGCGCCAACCCGCCGATCCCGTACGGACCGGCGCACCTAAGCTACAACGTCGCGCTGTCTGCAAATGAAACCGCTATTGGCGAGCGTCTACTCCGTCCGCTGGCATCTGATCAGCCGCGTCACGCACGATCGTTGCCGTCGGCCTGGCGTCACGCACAGGCGTCGCCGATAACCTGCCGTCACGCACCGGCGTGTCCGTCGCCGTCGCACCGGCATCTCGCGTCGGTGTGTCCGTCGTCGTCGGCCGAGCGTCCCGTACCGGCGTCGCCGCCGGCCTGGCATCGCGCACCGGCGTGTCCGTCGGCCTAGCGTCACGTGCGGGCGTCGCTGTTGGCCTGCTGTCTCGAATCGGAGCTGCCGTTGGCCGCACATCCGGGCAGCGCCGGTCACCGCGCGCCTCGACACATGGCGTCGCCGTCGCGTCGCCGTCGCGCGCCGGCCGCTCCGTCGGCGCAACGTCCCGTGTCGGCGTACCATCACCGTCCTCAGCCGGACGCTGATCGCGCTCAGCCGGCTCGTCGTCATCGTCGACGATGCGCAGCGCGCTGAGCACATCGCGGGCCGGTTCGAACGCATCAGCCGCCGGCTCAAACACGTCACGCGCCGGCTGGAACCCGCCCGCCGCAGAAGCGCCCAGCGCCCCGACAAAGACGACGGCAACGGCCGCGGAGACGGCTGCCGCGCGAGCCAAGACGCCGCCGCCGAAGAAGCCCGTCAGCGTCTCCCACCAGCCGGCGGCAGGCGAGGAATCGTCGGCGGGCGCCGCGCGGCCCTCGGCCACTCGCGCCGCAAGCCGCGCCCGTGCGGCGTCCATTTCACCCGCGGGCGGCTGGCCGGCGTCCATCTCCTGCAGCTCCGCATACAGCTCCACGTACGAGCGCAGCGCACTGGCGTGCTCGCCCGCATGCCGCACCAGACACTCCTCGACGCCGTCGCCTTCGAGAAGCGACGTGACGCATTGCGCCAGCAACGACTCCTGTTCCGCCGTTAATTCACCCACTACGTCCTGTACCTCCCTTGAGGCATATCACGATTCCCGGCCGGATCTTGTCGGGCTGCCCCCGGCGATTCTCCACTGCCCACGTCGGTCGAAGGCTCCAGCACTCGCCGCAGCGCGGCCAGCGCTCGCACCTCCAGCGAGTAGACCGCCGCTTCAGTCCGCTCCATGCAGTCGGCGATCTCCGATGTCCGCAGGTCCGCGAAGAAGCGCAGCGCGACGATCTGCCGCTGGTCTTCCGTCAGCTCCGCCAGCGCGGACTCCACCTCCGCGCGATTCACCACCTCGGAGGCGGGGTCGGCGCCGTGCCGCTCCGCCAGCGCCGTCGCCTCCGCTGTCGCGTCGGATTCGCGGCGCCTCGCCTCCAGGTAATCGCTCACCATGTTGTGGGCGATGCGATAGAGCCAGGCCAGCAGCGGCCGGCCGCGATAGACGAAGCGGCCGATGCCTTCGTACGCGGCCAGGAACACGCTCGATGCCAGCTCCGCGGCGGTGGCATCGTCCCCGCAGCGGGCGTAGCAGTAGCGGTAGACCTTCACGTAGTGCGCGTCGAAGATCTCCGTCCACGCCTCCTCCGACGACGCCTGAGCGCGGCGGATCAGGTCGGCTTCGGCCCGTTCTGTAGGGCCGTCTTCGGCGCCCGCGTCCGCGCCGCCCCGGCTGCTGCGTCGCCGGAACAACGTCACGCCCCCCGCCGGCGCGCCGGCAACATCAAATTGCCCATCCACTGCGTTCGAGCCATGCCAGAGGATAGCAACAGGAGGGCCCGTCTGGACGGACCCCCGCTGTTACTGGACCCTCAGCTACGTTCAGGGCGTCGCCGGAACCAGCGGCCGCAGTGGCACATCCACCGGCCGGACGTCGACCGGCCGGTCGTGCGGCCGAACGTCGCGGCAGCGGTCCGGGTGCAGCAGGCAGTTCACGAAGTGGCGGCAGCGTTCCGGGTTCTCCAGGCAGCTCTTGAATAACGTCACGCAGCGCACGTCGTGCGTCCGGCAGTAGTCGATCAGCGCGCGGCAGGCGTCCGGATTCGACCGGCACATGTGGATCAGCGCCCGGCAGAACTCCGGGTTCTCGTGGCAGAATTCAATCAGCCGACGACAGACCTGCGGGTGCGCTTTACAGAACGCGCCGCCGTCCGTGCACAGATCCGCGACGCGCGCGCAGGCGTCCAGCCGCGCGTCGACGGCGCGGTCGCGGGCGACGTCCGTCCGCACGTCAGTCGCGTCGCCGGGCGCGGCCAGTGCGCCGCCGCCACCCATCGTCGCGTAGAGGCCCAACACGACCACCACGATCATCCCTAGTAACAGCTTCAGTTTCATCTCCTGTACCTCCTGCTAACTCTCGCTCTTCTACCCGTCTATCCGCCCACGGCGTCGATTCTTGTCGGGTGGCGGAAAGATTATTCAAGCCGCGCCGCCGAGCGCGCGACCGCGCGGTGGGCCTCCGCGTGCCTGTCCCCGCGCAGGCCTGCTATCGTCAGCGCATGTTGCACGAAGTACCGCCCGCCGACCGGCCCCGCCTACGGCCGCTCTTCGTGACGCTGCCCGGCCTCCACGGCGTCGTCGATGCAGCGCTGGACGGCGGCATGGGCGCCGCCTACGCCGACGACGTCGATAATCCCGCCGTCGCCGTCATCGAGCTCGATTTCGACATCTTCACGGCCGCCGCTTCTCCCGCCGCAGCAGCGTCCACGCCTGCCGCCGCGGAGGAAGCCGTCCGCCGCCTCCGGCCGGGCGCCAGCATCCTCACCGCAGGCCCCGAGTGGGAAGCGCTACTCTCAGGCGTCTGGGGCAAGCGGCTGGGGACGCGCACGCGCGTCGCCTTCTCTCCCGGCGAATGGACGGCCGGCGAGCTTCAGGCGCTGATCGACGCACCCGGCCCTGATTTCGCCGTCCGCCGTATCAAGCTACCCGACGTCGCTCGTTTCGCAGCGCTGGAGGACTCGCTCGTCTGCAACTTTGCGTCGTTGGAGGACTTCGCCGATCGCGGCGTCGGCTTCGGCATCGATCACGAAGGCCGCTTCGTCTCCGGCTGCTCGTCGTTCGCCATCAGCCCGCACAGCCTGGAGTTCGAGATCCAGACACACTCCGACTTCAGGAACCGCGGGCTCGCCGCCGCGACCGCCGCCGCGATGATCGCGTACTGTCTGGAGAACGGACTAACGCCCTGCTGGGACGCCCACAACGAGACCTCGGCACGGCTGGCAGAGCGCATCGGCTTCACGAAGCCCGCGCCGTACACCGCCTACTTCTTGTCCGAAGACGGCTAGGCACTGCCGCCGCTTGCCGCCGGCGCGCGACGGCCCTACTCAGGTTCCGCGCAGAGGCCGGCCCCGCACGCCGCCACGACGATCTGAACCAACAACCGGTCGCGCACAGCTTCTGAATTGTCAATCGACGTATGGATCACGGGCCGCAGCCTGCCGCCGCGTTCGCCGTTCTTCGGCCCCTTCTCCCCAGAGGCGTCCCAGTTCTCCACGTTTGGCTGATCGATCGGCGTTCCGGTGAAACTCTTGCCGTTGGTCTGGAACGCGTTGAAGACAAGCGCCGTCTGAGGCATCGACTCCGCGTCGCCGAAGTAGAACGCATCCACGCGGTCGATCAGCGCCGCGAGCAGCACCCGCTCGCCGTAGCCGGCTCGCTCCAGCACCGCCGTCACCGCCGTCACCGTCGTGGCGCCGTGGCTATGGCCGTAGAGCACGACAAACGTACACGGCCGCCGCGACAGCTGCGATAACAGGTAGGCCATCGACCAAGCCTCGGCGTCCGCGTGCCCGCTCTCCGTACCGTTGAGTTGCGGGGCAACAGACACAAGCTGGTGCGAGACGCCTGCGTCCGTCAGCGCATCGCTGATGCCAGCCATCATCCAGCGCACGCCCGCGGCGTTCTCCGCCAGGCTGAGGTCCACCTTCCCGCCGCCGATGGCAAACAGGATCAGGCCAGCCTCACCGGCCGCGCAATCGACCGTAGGCGCTGGCCCGAACTGCCAATCCGGCTCTGGAACCTCGGTGTCGCAGGCTGCCGGCCGACCGTCCGCCAGCGCGATATCGACGCCGCGGACGATCTCCGCGTCGACGTCGTCCACCAGGCCGTCGCCATTTAGGTCTGGCAGCGTCGCGGCCGTGCCATCCGCCGCGTTCACGCGGCCGTCGCCATTCGCGTCCAGACAAGCGATACGAAGCAACGTCGTGCGCCCGATCAGCTCCTCCACCACCGGAAGCTCGGACGGCACCCGTTCCGCGCAGGCCACGGCCACCAGCGCGAGGACGGACATCGCCAGGAGCGACGTTCGGAGCATGCGTCTCCTCTCTCCCGTTCCGACTCATATTGTATCCCACCCTCTGCCCCGGCTTCCTCCTGTCGCCCGCAGCGTGATGTTGTAAACTGCAACGCCAACACCATCAGAAATCGAAGCGGCCCGCGGCCCCTACAGAAACTGGAGGTACCAGATGAAGATGAACGTGAAGCCGATACCGACTGTCTCCGAGCGTGTCAACGAGATTCGCTCCCTCACCGCGACCATCGTCAACAAGGAGATCCTGCCAAACGAGAGGACGCTCTGGGCGTGGCGAGGCGACAGCCGTTACACAGAGGCGGATATCGAGGAGGGTAAGGAGGTTCGGCAGCGCATCCAGGCCAAGGTCAAGGAGGCCGGCCTCTGGGCGCCGCACCTTCCCGAGGAGTACGGCGGCTCCGGCCTCGACTTCCTGGAGCACGCCTACATGAACGAAGTGCTGGCCTACGCCCAGGGCGCCGCTGCGCTCTTCGGCGTCGTCGCACCCAACTCGGGCAATCAGACGATCCTGCTCAAGTACGGCACGGAGCAGCAGAAGAAGGACTGGCTGATTCCGCTGATCGAAGGCAGAATGCAGTCCGGCTTCTCAATGACCGAGCCCGACCAGCCCGGCTCCGACCCGCGCTCGCTCAAGACAACCGCTCGCCGCGATGGTGATGAGTGGGTAATCAACGGCCACAAGTGGTTCACGTCCAATGGCAAAGCAGCCAACTTCTTCATCGTCATGTGCCGCACCGAAGACCCGGACGGCCCAGCCGAACGCAACGGCAAGATGACGCAGATCATCGTTCCCAAAGAAACGCCCGGCGTAAACGTGATCCGTGGCATCCCGATTTGGAGTACCCGCGACAGCGATCACTGCGAGATCATCTACGACGACGTGCGCGTACCGGTCACAAACCAGCTCGGACAGACCGGCTCCGGCCACGCCGCCGCGCAGGACCGGCTGGGCGCGGGGCGCATCTTCCACTGCATGAACTCCGTCGGGCAGATGTGGCGCGCGTTCGACCTGATGATCGAGCGCACCATGTCGCGCGAGGTGCATGGCGGCCTGCTGGAGACGAAGCAGTTTATCCAGGGCTTCATCGCGGACTCCTACATCGACATCCAGGCCGCGCGACTGATGACGATCCACGCCGCGGAGAAGATCGAGAACAGCTCCGACCCTCGCACCGACATCTCCGCGATCAAGGTCTTCGTGCCCGCCGCTTACGAGCGCGTCGTCGACCGCGCCATCCAGGTCTGGGGCGCCGCCGGCGTCACAGGCGACCTGCCCCTCGCGGCCATGTACCAGGGCGCGCGCACCCTCCGCCTCGCCGATGGCCCGGACGAAGTGCACCGCATCCTAATCGCCAAGAACGTCCTCAAGCGCTATCACGAAGGCGACGGCTGGGACTTCGGAAACTAATCGCACAGCATAAGGGAGCGGGTACCATGAGCGTCCTCGAGATCACCAACGACGGCCACGTCCGCAAGCTCCGTCTTAACCGGCCGGAGAAGATGAACGCCCTTTCCGACGAACTCGCCTGGGGCATCGTCTCGGCTGTCGAAGAAGCGGCGCGAGACGATAACGTCTGGGTGATCGCCATCACCGGTACGGACAACGCCTTCTGCTCGGGCCTCGACCTCACGCCTTCGACAAACGGCACGCACCCCTACCACACCCCGCAGGACGCCCTGCTCGACGACCTCGGCTGGGTCGGCAAGTTCCCCCTTACGCTGCGCGAGCGCTGCGACAAGCCCATCGTCGCCGGCCTGAACGGCGTTGCCGTCGGCGCCGGCCTCTCGCTCGCCATGGCCGCCGACATCCGCATCGCCGCCGAGGGCGTCCGGCTAATAGCCGGCTACCCCCGCATCGGCGGGTCGCCGGACGGCGGCCTCTCCTGGACGCTTGCCCAGGCCGTCGGCTACGAGCAGGCCATGCGCTTCCTGCTTGAAAACCGCACCGTCGGCGCCGAAGAGGCGTTGGAGCTCGGCATGGTCGGCGAGGTCGTCCCGGCGGATACGTTCGCAGAGCGCTTCGACGAGTACTGCCAGTCGCTCACCAAGCTCTCGCCGATCACGGCGCGGCTAACGAAGCGCGTCGTCCGTCACTCCACGAAGCTCGACGACGCGGAAGCCCACTTCCGCTACGAGCTGCAGAGCATCCTCCGGGCGTTCGGCACGGAGGACGGCAACGAGGCGCGCAGCGCCTTCCAAGAGAAGCGCGACCCCCAGTTCAAGGGCCAGTAGGCGCGCGCTACGCAAGCCCCCCGCCGGTTGACCACCACCTGCGCCGCGGACTACTATCAGGCCATGAATAGGCGCGCCCGCTTAACAGCCGTTCTCACGCTCACTGTCATCGCGGCCGTCGCGGTCGCACTCGCCGCCGTCTCCGGCAGCTACGCCGGTGGCCCCACCGGTGCCCCTGCCGGCGTCGACCCCTGCACCGACGACCAGCTTGAAGACAACGATTCCCTGGCAACCGCCACGCAGGTCGGCCTCCCCTACAGCCAGAGCGGCCTCGTCTCCTGCGACCTCGACGACGACTACTTCGCGTTCCAGCTCAGCGCCGGTCAGCGCGTCCAGGTCGACGCCACGTTCGTCCACGATACCGACGCCGACATCGACATCTCGCTCTTCAGAAGCAACGGCACCCAGGTCGCATTCGCCGACAGCATCACCGACAACGAGAAGTTTGTCTGGGTCGCGCAGATCGACGACACGTTCACAGTCCAGGTCCACCTCATCACGAGGGTTGAACCGACGACGACCGTCGCGTCCACTCCGTACGCTCTCTCGATCACGAGGTCGGAGGCCACACCCACGCCAGTAATCGAAACGCCGGCCCCGACGCCGCCCCAGCCAACAGCCGGGCCGACAGCGCAGCCGACGAGCGGCCCGACAGCACAACCGACTAGCAGCCCGACCGCGCAGCCCCAAGTCCTGGGCGACGTCAACGGCGATCAGTCCGTCAGCAGCATCGACGCCGCGCTGGTGCTTCAATACACAGCAGGGCTCCTTCAGACGTTCGCAATCCCGCAGAACGCCAACGTCAACTGCGACGGCAGCGTCGACAGCATCGATGCCTCGCTGATCCTGCAACTCGTCGCGGGACTGCTCCCGGCCTTCCCGGCCGAGGGCGGTTGCTAACACAGCCCAGGCTGCTAGCCCAAGTATCTCGCGTCCACGGCGGAAGCGGCAGCGCCTCGGCCGCGCACCTCAGGCCTAATCTTCTTCCGCCTCTGCAGCCAAAGCGATGTTCTCGGCGATCTGCCGCAGCAGCGACACCGGCAAGCTGGAGCCCGTTATGATCGTATCCACACCGTCCTGATAGAAGATGATGGATGCGATCTGGAACTGCGGCGGGATGTGGTCGAGCGGTGAGAAGATTAGAGCTTCATGTCCGGCGATTGTGCCCAGAGACATTCCCATCGCGGAGTCAGCCGTCGGCGTGGCTGACGCGAAGATGTCGATAGGATCGATGCTCTTTCGCACCCGCGATACGTCTAGTGTTCGCTGGCGATCGTCGCTCTGAAAGCTCTGCAATACGACCGTGTTTAGGCCACCATCAAACGTATTCATGGCAGTCAGCACGAGGTCGCTCGGTACCCCTTCGATCTCGATATACAGCGGCGACGTCCGGATCAGCGTGGGATCTGCGGTACTCGCGCCGGGATCGATGCCCCCGCCCGTATCTGTGAAGTTCCGCTCTCCGGAATAGCCCGGCGGCACGATCCTGTAGATGCCGTGCCTCGTAAGCTCATCCTCCGTCAGGTCAGCCGGTCGCACAGCGGTCGGGGTGTGGCGAGGTATGGTCGCGATGACGCTAGGCGTACCAGTACCATCAGAGTCACCGTCCTCACCAGCGCCACCGGAGCACGCCGCGGCGACCATGAGAACAGCCAGCACGGCTGCCGCGGCCACCATGCGGCCGATGCGTCCCCCGGACTCAGGTTCAAAAGTGCTCATCCATACACCGCCCTCGCCAGATTTCTGTGGTTGCGCTGGTATAGGCCGCCGTCGAACACGTTGCAAGAGTAGCTGCTGCGGCTTTCTGGCACGCCCGCCCGCCATGCCTACTCTTTTGCAAGCTCCGTCCGCGCCGTTGCCTCGATGTCGCCTCGGTCTTGCGCGCTGTGAATAGTAAACGCCACCTTGTGCAGCTCGCCGGTGAACGCGAACGGCCCCTCGTAGTCATCGACCACCGTCGACAGCCTGTCGCAGCCGACGTCCAGCCCCGTCGAACTCACGATCCGGACGATCTTCGTCACCTCGACACGCCCGCGCTCTTGGCCATCGACCGCGACAGAGACGGTCGCGACCTCGCCGTCACGTTCGAAGCGGGCTTCCAGCATATGCGGCCCGGGCGACAGATCGGCAGGGCCGGACGCGCGGAAGTGTGTCCCCAGCGCGTTGTAATCGAACTGCAGGTTGCCATGCTGAAGGAAGAACGCGTGGCCGCCGTTGTGGCTGCCCCTCGCGTAGAGCACGCCCTCGCAGCCGCCGTCGGGAACCGTCACCTCGCAAGAGATTGACCAGTTGCGCGCGCCCAGCCGCGGCGCGGCGTCCGCCGGCACGTGGGAGATCGGCGGCACGTAGACGTACGTCGACCGGTGGTGGGGCGTGCCGGGCCTCGCCACCGCGGCGAACAGTTCGATCGTACGGTCGTCCAGCGGCAGCACGCCGTACTCGTCGGCCGCCGACCACCAGGCGTCTGCCAGCTCCCGCAGCTTCTCCGGCTGCTCCGCCGCCAGGTCGTGGCACTCGGAAAAATCCTCGTCCAGGTGGTAGAGCGCCCACTCCTCGTCGTCATAGGCTTCGCCCTTTCGATGAAACGTCACGGCTTTCCAGCCGTCCAGCCACAGTCCCCGGTGCCCGAACTGCTCGAAGTACTGCGACTTTCGTCGCGTCGCAGCGTCGGGCTCGTCCCACGTGTACGCCAGGCTCTCGCCGTGCAGCGGTATCTGCTCCTGCCCGCCCAGATCGTCTGGCACGCCGACGCCCGCGACTTCCAGCACCGTCGGCGTCACGTCTGTCACGTGACAGAACTGATGACGAATCCCCGGACTGGCGATGCGCTTCGGCCAGTGGATGACGAGCGGGTCCCGCACGCCGCCGCCATACGTGTTCTGCTTGTACCACTTCAGCGGCGTGTTGCCGGCCTGCGCCCAGCCCCAGGGGATGTTGCTGTGCGCTCGCGCCGTGCCGATGTCGTCCAACCGGTGCGCGACGATCTCGTCCAGGTCTTCGCGGATGAGGTTAAACGTGCTGAACTCGTCCATCACGCCTCGCGGGCCGCCCTCCTGGCTGGCTCCGTTGTCCGACAGGACGATGAAGAGCGTGTCGTCCAGCAGTTGGTGCTGCTCCAAGAAGGCGCCGAGGCGGCCGATCTGCGCATCGGTGTGCTCCAGGAACCCGGCAAACGCCTCCTGCAGCCGCGCCGCGAATATGCGGCCGTTCTCCGGCACCTCGTCCCATGGCAGCACGCCCGGGTTGCGCGGCGCAAGCTCCGTGCTTCTGGGTACCAGCCCCATCTCGAGCTGACGCGCGAACCACTCCTCGCGCGCCGCGTCCCAGCCGCTATCGAACCTGCCGCGATACTTCGCCAGGTAGGCTGCGGGCGCCTGGTGCGGCGCGTGCGTCGCGCCGAACGCCAGGTGGAGGAAGAACGGCCGGTCCGGCCGTACCGACCGCAGGTCGCGGATCCACGTCATCGACTGGTCGACCAGGTCCTCGCTGACGTGATAGCCGTCGTCCGGGTGGCCCGGCGGGTCGATGTGGTGATTGTCCGCCGTCAGCTCCGGATAGAACTGGTCGGTTTCGCCCTGGAGGAACCCGTAGAAGCGGTCGAAGCCCTTCTGCAGCGGCCAGTTGGTATGCGGCCCCGCCGCCGAACACTCAACCATC
Source organism: Chloroflexota bacterium (assembly GCA_029262675.1). Lineage (GTDB taxonomy): Bacteria > Chloroflexota > Dehalococcoidia > DSTF01 > RBG-16-68-14 > JADFKB01. Next base: position 46,662 of record JAJCYW010000011.1, read on the forward strand.
GGCGCAAGGTGCCACTTGCCTGCCGCGTACGTCGCGTAGCCCTGCTCGCGCAGCAGCTCCGCGATCGTCGCCGCCTTCGGCGTGATACCGCCTCGCATGTTCGGAAACCCGCTGTCGAAATTCGAGACCGCCCGCATCCCCACGGCGTGGTGGTTGCGGCCCGTCAGCAGACAGGCTCGCGAGGGCGAGCAGAGCGCCGTCGTGTGGAAGTTGCTGTAGCGCACGCCGTTCGCGGCCAGCGCGTCGATTGCGGGCGTCTCGATCGTCGAGCCGTAGCAGCCGAAGTGAGCGAACCCCGTATCGTCCAGCACCACCATCACCACGTTCGGCGCCTCTGCCGGCGGCAGCTTCGGCTCCGGCCACCACGGCTCCGATTCGGCCACCGTGCGGCCGATGCGTCCCCCAAACCCAGGTTCGTACTTACTCATACCCGCACCTTCATCATCCAGACCTCTGTCGCTGCGCTAGTGTATGCTACTGTCGAACCCGTTACAAGCTGCCGCGCGTCGACCGTGCCACCATGAGGAGACCGCCCATGGCCATCTATCCCAACAAGGAGCAGATCGAAGAGCTGATGCGGGGCCCGGCCGATCAGCCCGTGGTCATGATCAACCTGCTCAAGTTCAAGGAACGCGCCGGCGACGGCGAGGGCGACGTCAGCGGCCAGGAGGCCTACGGGCGCTACGGCGCAAAGATGCGCGAGTTCGTGGAGTCGCACGGCGGCCGCTTCATTTGGGCCGGCCGCATCGACTCCATGGTCATCGGTGAGGAGGACCCCGGCTTCCACGTCGCCGCGCTCGTCGAATACCCGTCCCGCGCCAAGTTCCTGGAGATCGCCGGCAGCGATCACGTCCGCAAGATCGGCGAGCACCGCACCGCCGGCCTTGAGAGTCAGTGGCTGCTGGCCTCAACCGAGACGCCGCCGCTGGTAGAGCCGGCCCCTTAGCTGCGTGTAGCTGGGAGACCGGCGCAGGCGCCGCAGCAGATACAAATCTACTCAATCAAGAGCACGTGTGTTCTAAGTTCTTGGCGCCTAACACGCATATGCCCGATAATACTTAGTGATGTCACGCACAAATGACCGCGGGCGCCGCAGCAAGAGCGCGCGCGGCCACAACGACGATCCGCACCATCACCAGCGGCGCGGCGCTCACAAGCGTCGCGCTTGGTTCGCAGCGGCCACCGCCATCGCGGCGGTTTCGATTGCCATCGTGGCCGTCGCCGGATTCGTCCTCACGGGCGACTCCACAGTGAGTGACCGCCCGCCTGCTATTGCATCCACCATCACCATCTCTCCGGACATGCGGGCCCAGCGTGCCGGACTCAACGTCCACCGCCAGCCGCGACTGCCGCTGCCAACGGTTGCGAAACCGGACTACGTCTACTCCTGGCCGACCAGCGGCCCCATCACGCAGGGCATGACGGACGAGCATCCGCTCGGTATCGACATCGACACCGGCTACGGCGCTACGATCCGTACAGTCCGTGCCGGGACCGTCGTCACCGCCGGCGGCGACCCCTGCTGCTCGTATGGCTACCACGTCATCGTCGAGCACGCGGATGGCTGGCGCAGCCTCTACGCCCACCTCAGCGGCATCAGCGTCGCCGTCGGGGATACCGTCTTCCAGGGTGACGTCATCGGAGTCTCCGGCGCTACCGGAAAGGTGACGGGCGCGCACCTCCACTTCGAGCTGCAGGCCGGCCGCACTCCCGTCAACCCGCTCAACTACCTGGAACCGTTCCGCGCATACGTCGTTGCCGATTTCGCAACCGCCGGCCAGCCCGAGGCGAACGTCGAGTCGCAGTCCACGGAAGCCGACGTCGCATCGGATGCCGCCTTCTCGTCTTCCGCAGTCGTAGCCGAAACGCAGACCGCGGACGCCGAATCGGCCGCTTCGCTCGACGCCAAGACGCAGATCGTGGTCGCAGCCATCTCCACCGCGATTCCGTGGCTGGAAGAACAGGGCGAGGAAATCTACCTGCTGAACTCGGCGTCCTGTTACACGGTGCCCGCGGGACCCAACTGGACCGTCTACTGTGGCGTCACGAACACCGACTGCAGCCACAACCCGGACTGCCCGACGACCGTTCAGGCCTGCGTCCTTCGGTCGCTGGAATTCGTCGCCGCGCGCTGCTCCGGCTACTAACGCCCGGCCGTCAGGCCCGTTAACATTGCAGCCACTCCAGCCAGTGGCCGTGCGGATGGCAGTTCGCCAGCTTCACCGTCTCACGCTCCCCACGCTCGTAGGTCGTCAGCGTCAGTTCGGAGTGCTCGTCTCCCGTCCCCTCCATCGAGATGAAGTACACCGGCCGCTTTTCGGAGAACGTCTGCATCGATTCGAGCAGCGTTCGCAGCGCACCGCGCGGAAACTGGTAGAGCGTGTGCGTCGCGAACACGCACAACGTCATCCCGGCGGGGGCCTCTTCCAGCAGGCCGGGCAGTAGCGCGCTCGCGTCGCCCGCTACTACGCGCGGCGGCCACACCCGCGCGAGTTCGATCGCCGCCGAGAGTTGTTGCCGCAGCACCACGTTCTCCGGCCAGACCAGCGCTAGTAGCCACTGCACAGCGTCGGCGTCAGTAATGTCAACGGGGTTCAGGTCGACTCCGGCGCTCCAGCCGGACGACAGGCTATCCGCCAGCGGCGGCAGCGCCCCGGTTCCGCGCCGGTCGGTAGGTAGCACGACCATCGATTCCCCGCTGCCCCAGGCTACAGAGCCGTATTCGTAGTGGAACCGCTCCCAGAGCAGGTTTAACCCCGCGCTCGCGCCAACTTCGACCTGCGCCAGGGGCTGCCCGCCGCCGCGCTCCGCCACCAGCGCGAACGCCGGCAGCAGACAGATCGAACGGCGCACCACGTTCGTCTGCACGGAACGCGTCGTCAGCAACTCGCGGACCTCCCCCGCGTGCGCCAGGACAAAGTCCCGAAACGCGCCGTACGATTCCGTCGCTGGCTCGGGCTCAGCCGTCAGGTTCGGATAGTAGTCGTGCAAGCGGTGCTGCGGGCCACTCAGCAGCAGGTACTGCACTGCCGCGAAGAGCAGGTTCGGAGGCGGCTGCGTCACCCGTGTCTCCGCGGCGAGCTCCACCATCTCCGCGTCACCGGCCACACCGAGCGCTATTGCCTCGTACAGCGGGGACGCGATGATGCGGCACTCCACCTCCGCGAAGCGGTGGAACATCTCCGTCACCGTCTCGCGGTCTCGGCCGCCCACCCAGGCGGACGTGGGTGCATCGTCGTCGTCAGGGTCCATACGGGCGACATTGTAGGCGATCGGCGGTTCCCGCACGCGATTCCTCCTAACGGAGGCACCCTGTATGCTCTTGGTGGAATGCCAGACGCCCCGCTGCTCGAATCTAAAGGGCTGACGAAGCGCTATGGGTCGACCATCGCACTGGAGTCGGTCGATCTTCAGGTACATGCCGGCGTCACCGGCCTTCTCGGCCCCAACGGCGCCGGCAAGAGTACCGTCATCAAGCTCTTCCTCGGCCTGATCGCCCCAACAGCCGGGAGCGCCGAGGTGCTGGGCGCGAATCCGTACGAAGCCGTCGAGGCCCGCGCCCGGCTCGGCTACATGCCGGAGCACGACTGCCTGCCCAGCGCCATCACGGCGACCGAGTTCCTCGCCCACCTCGCCGAAGTCAGCGGATTGCCCCCGCACCACGCCCGTATCCGCGCCGCGGACGTGCTCCGTCATGTCGGCCTCCACGAAGAGCGCTACCGGCCCCTCAGTGAGTACTCCACCGGCATGAAGCAGCGCGTCAAGCTCGCCCAGGCCCTCGTCCACGACCCGATCCTCGTCCTCCTCGACGAGGCCACCGCCGGCCTCGACCCCGGCGGCCGCGAGGAGATGCTCGAGCTGATCCGCCGCACCAGCCGCGACGCCGGCATCAGCATCCTCCTCTCCTCACACCTCATGGGCGATGTCGACGCCACTTGCGACCGCATCCTTGTGCTCGAAGGCGGCCACCTCGTTGAGGAGGGTGAGGTATCCGGCTTCACGCGAGAAACCTCCACGCTCGTCATCGAAGTCGATGAGGGCCGCGACGCGCTCGTCGCCGAATTGGAACGGCGTGGTATCAGCGCGCAGCTCGACGGCAGCGCGGCCCAGCTTGACGGCGGCTCCGTTGTCATCGAAATCGACGACGAAGCGCTCTACGACGCAGTGCGGGACGCCATCGTCGAGTCGGACGTCCGCCTCCGGCGGCTGGCGCCACGGCGCGGCGGCCTCAGCGACATCTTCCGGAGTGACCCGCCATGACGCCCGATAGCCGCACTACGGCCGGTGCCGGTGAAGTCTTCGACCTCGGCTACAAGCGCTACGAAGGTCCTCGCGAAGGCCGCGCACGCTCACGCAAGGCGATCTGGCTGAACGGCGTCCGCACTGCCATTGGCCTCGGCCGCGGCTGGCAGTCGAAGGTGCTGCCCGGACTGCTCTTCGTCGCCGTCATGATCCCGGCGGTCGTCATGGCCCTCACCGCCTCGGCCGCGGGCGCGTTCGACGAGCTGCCGACCCACTCCGACTACTATCGCATCGTTTCCGTCATCCTCTTCCTCTTCGCCGCGACGATCGCGCCCGAGCTACTCTGCCCCGATCGCCGCGACCGCGTCATCGACCTCTACCTCGTCCGGCCGCTGACCACGACGGATTACGTAGTTGCACGTTGGGCCGCATTCTTCGTCGTCATGCTGGCGCTTGTGCTGATCGGCCAGATCGTGCTCTTCATCGGGCTCACGCTCGCCGCGGAAGAGCCGCTGGAGTACATCCCGGACCACTGGAAGGACGTGCCGAGATTCGTCGCCGCCGGCGTCGCTATCGCGGCCTTCGCGACGACCATCCCACTCGCCGTATCGACGTTCACCGTCCGCCGCACCTACGCAGCCGCCGCCGTGATCGCCATCTTTCTCATCACGCTGCCTGTGGCCGGCATCCTCTCGCTCTGCGAGGCGGACCACAGCGAAGGCTTCGGCGCGGCCCAGCAGGAGTGCGAGCCGGCCACGGGAGACGCCGCCAAGTGGTTCGCGCTCCTCTCTTTCCCCGAAGTGCCGATGCACGTCAGCGACCTGATCTTCGACGACGAAGGCGACTCCGAGTTCGCGGAGCTCGTTCGCGAACTGCCCGCCACCGTCCCCGTCGGCTGGTTCCTGATCCTTACGTTGGTGCCCGGCGGCATCCTCTGGTGGCAGTACAAGAGAATGGGGCGATGACGACAGAACAGACAGCAGCCGCCCGGGCGCCTAATCAGCCGACCATCGACGTCGACGGCGTCTCCAAGTGGTTCGGCAGCGTCGTCGCCGTCAACGATGTCTCGCTCCAGGTGCGTCCGGGCATCACCGGCCTGCTCGGCCCGAACGGCGCCGGCAAGACCACCCTGCTGCGCATGATCACCGGCCTCGCCCGGCCGTCGGAGGGCACCGTAAAGCTTCTCGGCCAGCCCGTCCGGACCGACCCGAACCTCTACCGGCGCATCGGCGTCATGACGGAGCAGGAGGCCGTCTACGAACAGTTGACCGGCCGCGAGTTCGTCGAGCTGGCTGCCCACCTCCACGGACTGCCCGACGTCGACGCCGCTGTCGAGAAGGCAATCGCCCGCGTCTCCATGGAGGACGCTGCGGACCGGAAGCTTGGCGCCTACTCGCGCGGTATGCGCCAGCGGATGCGGCTGGCGGCGACCATCGTGCATGATCCTGAAGTAATGCTTCTCGACGAACCGCTCAACGGCACCGACCCGCGCCAGCGCCTGCAGTTCCACCAGCTCATGCGTCAGCTCGCGGAAGAAGGCCGGACGATCCTCATCTCTTCCCACATCCTGGAAGAGGTAGAGACGCTGGCCGATAATATCTTGCTCATGGTGAGCGGCAAGCTGGCCGCCTCCGGAGACTTCCACGCCATCCGCGCCAAGCTGGACCAGCGGCCGTACAAAGTCCGCGTCATCTCCGGCGATGCGCGCGCCATGGCCGCCGCCCTCATCAGCCAGGACTCCGTCGACTCAGTGACCATGCACGAAGAGAACGGGCTCGTCGTGCTCAGCCGCAACGTCGACGCGCTCCAGCGTTCGATCCCGAAGCTGGCCCGGGACCTCAACGTCCGCCTCCTTAGGGTGGAACCGCTCGACGAATCGCTGGAAAGCGTCTTTAGCTACCTGGTGGAGGCCTAGATGGACGCCTTGCTTGCCCTCAGCCTCCGGCAGCTCACCAGCCGTGGCAGGCTCGCCCTCCTCTTGCTGTTGGCCGCGCTTCCCGTCGGCCTCGCCGTTCTCATATCTCTCACCCTCAACGACGATGAGACGTCGAACCAGGAGTTCATCGATACGCTGCTGGACGGCCTGCTCGTCGCGGGCGTCATGCCCATCGTCAGCCTCGTCCTCGCGACCACCGTGTTCGGCAACGAGGTCGAAGACCGTACGCTCAACTACCTCGTCCTCAAGCCCATACCGCGAATTCAAATCGTCGCCGCCAAGCTGCTGGCAGCCATTGTTGTCGGCGCGCCCCTCGTAATTCTTAGCGGCGTCGCCGCCACCGTCATCGCCGACCGCGGCCTCGGCGCCCGGCTCATCGTTCTCGACGACCCGATTCGGGGCGTCCTCGCCGTCGCGCTGGCGCTGTTCGCCGGCGTGCTTGCCTACACCACCATATTCACTTGGGCCGGTCTCGTATCCAGCCGCGCCCTGCCGTACGGCCTCGTCTACGTCATCCTCTGGGAAGGCGTCGTCAGCTCATACCTCGGTGGCGTCAGGTACCTCAGCGTGCGTGGATACACGTTGGCCGTTATGCACGGCCTCGACAACGCCAGCTTCGCCGATATCGGAGACCGCGTGATCGAGTTTCCGGCCGCCGTCGTCGGCGTCGTTCTCGTCACAGCCGGTTTTCTCTGGCTGACCCTGCGCCGCCTTACGGAGATGGACGTCCCGTAGCCGACTTTCCACACCATTGACAGCGTTATTGGCCCGTGTTAGATTGCAATCCTCTAACGTGGGCCGGCGATGGTGCCCTCACCGCCGCCGTCCACCTGAGGAACGTTAGGTGGTAGCCGGGCCGCAGTGCCACGGATGGGAGCCGTGGCGGTGCGATACTCAGCGGCATGGGAGCCGCCTCGTCTGCCTGGCTATCATCACCGCCCACCCAGGCAACCCCGCTTGGTAGGAGGATCCCATGCTCCGAAGACTGTTCGGTATGCGACACCCCGTCACCTCTGTCAGCGGCAGGTCATCGCTGGCCATCGTCTCCGCGCTCGCCCTGGTCGTGACCGCTGCATTCCTTGTGGCCTCGCAGTTGCTGGCGGGCGGCGTCGCCACCGTAACGACCGACAAGCCCGAGTACGGCGCCTTTGAACTCGTAACTATCACCGGCTCAGGATTCGCGGCCAGCCAAGTACTTGATGTGGTCGTTACTCATCCAGACGGCGCCGTAGTGACCGGAGACGGCACCGGTACGCCGGGCTTCGATTCGGTCGTCGCGGACGGGACCGGCGCCTTCACGTACTACTACCAGCTAAACGACTACGCATCTGGCACCTTCACAGTTCGGGTGTACGACAACGCGGACGCGGCGCACGCAAACATTCTTGCCAGCACGACGTTCCTGGACGGCAAGGTTCTCAGCATCACACTGAAGTACCTCGACTTCGGCTTCGGTACTCCAGTGGATATCACGCTGGTGGAAAGCCAAAGCAAGGCGCACATCGCGCCCGGGCCGAACTCGAATCACGGGCCGATTACTGTCGCTGCAGATGGCACCTTCACGGTTCACTCCGATAGAGTTGGAAAGAGCGTCGGGCCGCGAGTCAGCTTGGACATCGACGACGGCAAGTCCATCGTTCGTATCCAGATTCACACGTCATGCTCACAGCCCATTGGCGTGGGGTTCTTGTACGGGGACAACGACGAAACAGCAGAAGATCCCTCCGATTTCGCGCCGGCGGGGCCCTTTACCGCTGGTATCGAGATCACCGCGTTGACCACAAAAGACTGTGGTTTGCTGGTGAAGCCTACTTCGACGCCCACACCGCCGAAGAAGCCAACGAACACACCAACCAAGACGCCGGCGAAGAAGCCAACCAACACGCCGGTTCCGCCGACGCCCACCAACACTCCGACCAACACGCCGGTTCCGCCGACGCCCACCAACACACCTACGAACACGCCGGTGCCGCCAACGCCCACCAACACACCTACGAACACGCCGATTCCACCGACGCCAACCAACACGCCGACGAACACGCCAGTGCCGCCGACGCCCACCAACACCTCGACCAACACGCCGGTGCCGCCGACGCCCACCAACACACCGGTCCCGCCGACGCCAACCAACACGCCGACGAAAACACCCACGCCTACCGCCACGCACACGCCAACACCGACGCCGACCTGCAACCCCAACGGCCCGCCGGCCGAGCCGAACGAACCGGAAGCCTCCATGTCGCTGCGGGTCTACTGCGACAAGGCAAAGACCGGCCTCGTCTGTGACATCGGCGAATTCGCCCGTAAGTGCGCCATCCATACCGGTTCCAACTTCGTCGTGGAGGTCGTTGCCAGCGGCCCACCATCAGGCGGTTACAGCGCGTTTAAGGTCGTCGTCCAGTACTCTGGAAACGTGACGCTGGTTGAGCAGTCCGGCATCGACGAAAGCAAATCGCCATTCTGTGAAGTTTCGTCGGAGACCGTCATGCCGGGCCGATACGTTCTCGTCTGCAAGGCCGTCCCGCTTCTCTCAGGCCAGACGACCAACTACAACGGCGCGCTCGCAAACCTCCACTTCACCTGCGACGGCGGCCCCGCCCAGATCGATATCGTCGGCGGCACGGGCGCCAACAACAGCCTCTATACCCAGCCCGGCTCGACGCTGCCGGTCACCATCCCGCTTCTCTCGCAGGAGAAGGGCTCCAAACTGGTCGCCGACTCCGTACACATCAACTGCAACCCGGCGCCTATAGAACCCTTGAACTTGGACACGGATGGTGACGGCTGCTCGGACGACAAGGAGCTCGGTCTGGACGAGACGCTCGGCGGCCTCCGCGACCCCTTCGACCCGTACGACTTCTACGACGTCGTGCCGACCGGCAGCCCGGACGGCATCGTGGACCTGCTCAACGACGTCCTCGGCGTGATAAACCACTACTCGCCAAGCGGCGCGCCCCCATACGACGCCAGCTACGATCGTGGGCCGAGCACCGGACCGAATCCCTGGAACATGACAGCGCCGGACGGCGCCATCGACCTGCTGAACGACATCCTCGGCGTCATTGGCCAAGCCGGCCACGACTGTACGTAGTAGCCGCAGGCTACACGTAGCGCCCAGGAATCACGACGAACACAAGCAATAGGCCGGGGCACGTGCCCCGGCCCATTGTCATTCAGCGAGAGACTCTTACCCGCCCGTCGGCAAGGATGAGGCGGGCGTGGCTCAGCGGGCCGCTGCGGACAATGGGCCATTCGGCCCTTGAAAGTCCTCGCGACCCTGTTATGATGGGCCAGTCCAAGTCTGACAGCCGCCGGCGGCCACGGCTCTTATCCCAGGCGTTGTCCCCGCCAACTCCTGACGAACCTGGGGAGCTTCATCCAGAAGTCAAACGTTCTCGCTGGCCGAAAAGGTCTACGCCCTGCTCGTGCTTGTCACAACGCAGGCACCTTGGTTTCCAGGCCGGCTAGCTTCTCATGCCCCGCGCAAACGTCATCCATTGGTTAGGAGGTCACAATGAGACATCTGGAGAATGGAACAGGCGGAGCTTCTGGCGTGCCGGCCCGATTCGGTGCGCTGTTGTTTGTGCTGGCGCTGGCAGTGACCGCCTTCGTAGGCTTCATGTCCTTCGGCTCCAAGTCAACGCTTGCGGCGGCAAACGTCCAGATCTGTTTTGCCGTGGACGGCTCGGGTAGCATTTCGACGGCCGACTTTACTCTTCAAAAGAACGGGGTCGCCAGCGGCATCGAAACAATCGTGCCCCACGACGGAAGCGTGGAGGTAACCGTCCTTCAGTTCGCCAGTAGTGCCAAGGCAGCGACAGTGGCCACGACAGTCGTCACCGTGGCGAATGCGGAACCCGCTGGCAACTCCACTCTCGGCAACACGGTACGGGGTATGGTGAAGAGTGGCGGTGGCACAAACATAGGCGCTGCCCTTAACGCCTGCACCAGCCACATAACCGGGAGCCCGAAGGCAGGGACGTCGACCGTCAAGGCGATCAATCTCTCTACGGACGGTGCCGGCTCGGGGATAGCCACCGGCTCCGCCACAGCGCAAGCCACCGGCATCACTCGCCTGGACTTCGAGGCGGTAGGGCCCGGCCCGAGCGTCGCCGCCCTTCTGGCGGCGGTTTTCGCGCCGGGTTTCCCAAAGGGAACGGGCATAAAGCTGGCAGCGCCGTTCGCTCCCCCCGCAGCGCCTCTTCCTGGCATCGTCTTTAACGTCGCCACGTTCGCCCAATTTGAACTGGCGGTCCAGATCAAGACCGGGATCATCGTGAACGCGCCTAACTTCGTCCTCCCTCCATCCCCCTGCTCGCAGAGCCTCAAGGTGGAGGAGAACAACAAACTACAGTTCGATGTGCAAGCAAGTGACGCGGATCCCACACCCCCAGAAGCGGTTACTCTCGGGGTGAGCGGTCTGCCGGCGGGAGCGACCTTCCCCATCCCAACCGCAGCCAACCCGGTCACTGGCACCTTCAACTGGACGCCCGCGCCCGGTCAGGCGGGCGCCTACGTCGTGACTTTCACGGCCGTGGATACCGGCGGAGCATCAGCGGCCCCATGTGTCGTCGACATCCAGGTCAATCCGGCGTCTGGACCGACGCCATCACCAACGATCACACCGACACCAACGATCACACCGACACCGACGATTCAGCCGACGCCGACGACGCAAAAGTCAACGCCCATGCCTGATTGCCCGGGCTGCCCGCCGGAGATGGTTCTGAACGTGAAGGGCGGCAACTGCGACGACCCGCTACGGCCTACTAAGTGCAGCGTCGTGTTCGGCAGCCCGTTCCATATCGGAGTCCACGCGCTTGGCATACCGGCAAGCGGCTACACCGCCATGCAGACGTTCATCGATTACGGTAGCGCTCTTGTGTACAAGCCGGCGGCCGTAGATGTTGAGATTGTCTGGCCAGACGTTTCCGGCGTTCTGAAATCCACCGGGAACCTTGGCCCAGGAACTGTCTACCACGGTGGACTTACGTCGGTCATTCCTCCACTTCCGGTGAGCACCTACGTTGGGAAACTCGTCGCCGTTTCGATGAACTGCCCGGACTCGTCCACCACGACCACGGTCGAACTGCTCCCGTATGGCGACCCTCTAGCTGCCACAAATGGTTCCGCGTTCATGCAGGCCAGTCCTAAGACATTGATAATCCCGAACCTCAACTCTCTCACCATTAACTGTGTTCCCGCAGGCACGCCAACGGAAACGCCGACAGCAACACCCACCTTCATCCCGGGGCAAGGGGATATCTTCCCCGTAGCAGGGGGGAGCGTCGGCGATACGATACCGGCCGTCGCCGCCGCGCTCAGCAGCCCCGCCGATGTCGCAGTCGTGGAACCCGGGGGTCCACTCATTGACGTGTACGTTGCTGACACTGGCCATTGCCGCGTGCGGCTGATCACCACTGGCGGCACCATCAGCACAGTCGCGGGGACCGGCGAATGCGGCTACGGAGGAGACGGCGGCCCGGCCGTGGACGCGAAGCTCAACAATCCCACCGGAGTCGATGTGGACGCGAGCGGCAACATCTACATCGCGGACGAAGGGAATTGCCGCGTACGGAGAGTCGACAACAGCACAGGCATTATCACGACTGTCGCCGGAAACGGCACCTGCGGATACGGGGGTGACACCGGTCTTGCGACGGCGGCCCAACTCGACGGCCCGTACGACGTGCTCGTGGACGGCAGCGACGTCCGGATCGTCGACCGGGGTAACTGCCGCGTGAGGACAGTGAGCGGCGGCAACATCGTCACGACCGTCGGAAACGGCGCCTGCGTCTACGGAGGCGACGGCGGCCTCGCAACGGCGGCACAACTCGAAGACCCGCGCAGACTCGCGCTGGACGCATCAGGCAACCTCCACATTGCCGACGGCGCCGGCGTCAAGTGCGGCGTGCGCAAAGTCAACAGCGGCACAAACATTATCACTACCATCGCCGGCGGCGGAACCTGCGCATACGGTATTGACGGCGGTGACGGCGGTCTAGCGACGGCAGGCACGCTTGAGGAGCCAGACGGACTGGCGTTCGATAGCGCCGGCAATCTATATATCGCGACCGGCGTCGGCGTCAACTGCCGCGTGCGCAGAGTAGACAGCGGCACAACCTTTATCAGTACTTTCGCCGGCGGCGGAACGTGCGGATACGCCGGCGACGGCGGAGTTGCGGCGAACGCACAGCTCAACGCCCCGTCAGGGATGGCCTTTGACAGCAGCCAGCGCCTCTACATCGCTGATCGGGACAACCATCGGATTCGGCGCATTGATTCGACAATCACAACGTACGCAGGCACTGGGCTGCCGGACTTCTGCGGAGACACGTTCGTGGCGATTGACGAGTCGTGCCTGGACAGTCCCCATGACGTAGCTATCGACAACAGCGGCAACGTGTACATCGCCGATGTCGGCAATCACCGCATCCGCATGGTTAACACTGGTACTGGCAGTATCAGTACGCTGGCGGGCAAAACCGAGCAGACGAACTGCCCGACCACGTTCCCGGCCTCTGCCGTCGCGCTGTGTCTTGACCTTCCGCGTCACATCGTCATCAGTCCCACCAGCGGCTTCCTGTACATCAGCGACGAAGGCAGCAACCAGATCTGGCGTGTGAACGTCGGCGGCGGTACCGTCACACCCGTGGCAGGAGTCACGACCGGCGCGGGCGTGGCCTGCCCGGACGCTACGACGGCATTCATCGTCTGCCTCGACGAACCACGAGGACTGGCGCTCCAGCAGGTGGGCGGACTCGACACATACCTCTTCGTCGCCCAGGGTGGCGACAACGGTCATGTGCTGCGCATTGACCTGATCAACAACTCAGCGCTCACAGCCTTCCAAGAGGCGGGCAACGTGCCGTCTTCGGACGTTGCGCTTGGCCCGGGCAACTCGCTGTACATCGCGCAGCCCGCCGCCAACCGCGTGCGCTGGGTCGACACCGGCCCGGACTCCGTAGTGGAGGGGATCAACGACGACCCGCCCGTGACCGTCGCCGGGAGCGGCACGCCCGGCCTGCCTGTGGACGGGACCGTCGCGACGTTAGCGAAGTTGGATTACCCCCACGCGGTAGCGATGAGCAGGGATTCCGAGTTGCTCATCTCCGACCGCGACAACCACCGGCTGTGGGTCGTCCGCACGGGTTCGTCAACACCACTTGTAGTCGACGGAGAGCCAAGCGAACGCATCTACCGGCTCGCGGGTGGCGGATCGCCAACGCCGGGCTTCTGCGGAGACCCCAAGGCGAAGCCTATCCCGACGCCGGCCAACGCGCACAATTCCCGCGACGCCTGCCTGAGTTCGCCGGCCGACCTTACGTACGACAACTTCCCGCCGCCCAAGGTCTCTCGTTCCGTACTCTATTTTGCAGACGAACAGAACAACCGCGTTCGCAAGGTGGATTCGGACTGCGACGACGACGGCCTCACCGATGCCGTAGAGCTGGGTTCCGTCCCTTCGACAAAGTCAGGCCTTGGACCATTTGAAAATCTTGAGGAATGCAACGCTGATACGGACGGGGACGGCTGCAGTGACGCGGCAGAGATCGGCTCAAACGAGGCGAGTGGAGGGCGCCGTGATCCGACGTACTCCTGGGACTTCTACGATGTGGAAACAATCTCAGGGCCCGGGCGGGACGGCACCGTCGATCTCCTGTTCGATGTCCTCGGTGTCATCAACCACTACGCGCCGACAGGTGCGGCGCCGTACGACGCGCACTACGACCGCGGGCCGAGGTACGGGCCTAACGCCTGGAACATACTGCCCCCGGACGGCGTGATCGACCTGCTGAATGACATCCTCGGCGTGATTCAGCAGTTCGGCCACGACTGTAGGTAGTGGCCCGCGCATGTTGACAACGTTTGGCGGTGGCCGTATACTGGCGCCATCTGGCGGTCTGGGGTTACAGATGCCAGACGGTTCTAGCAGGCAAGGTGCTTGATGCTAGGCAAGGCAGCTCTGGGAATTGGGGCGTTCGTACTCGCTGCTGCCTTCGCCGCGCTCTTCACGCTCGCTTCAGGCACGGGGTCCAACCCGTCTGTTTCGGCAGCCAGCTTCTGCGGTGACCTTGATGGAAATGGCGAGGTAGAGCTGATCGATCTTGGTATCCAGTCTGATCACTGGAATCCCTCCGGCAGTCCACCGCCACCGAAGCAAGCGGACCAGAAGGGAGATGGCTTCGTCGGCCTGATCGAAGACATTGTCCCGGTGATGATGCAGTTCGGACAATCGACCTCGTGCCAGACGAACACGCCGCTGCCCAAAACGACTCCTTCGGGAGGCGGCCTAGCCGTGGACGCCATCGGCGAGTCGACCAGCATGACCGACCCCATCGAAACAACCCGAACTGGAGTCTATAACACACCGTTCGTGGTCAGCGTTCATGTTTCGTCGAACCCTGGCGACTTGTCGGCGTACGGCGTGCGTTTGCATTGGGACGAGGCTCTCCTAGAAATCAACCCGACCGGCACGAACGATCTGTGGCCAGACATCATTAACGAGTCAGGTGTGGCTACAGTCGGCTTTGATGGACCCGCTGATGATGGCGTTGGAAGCGATGCTTACACTCAAATTGGCGGCATCAACCTCCTGCCGTTCATCTCGAACTGGTCCGGTACCGGTCCAGTTGTGCAGTTCGAGTTCACCTGTCAGGGATGGGGTCTGGCGAGTATCACGTTAACCGGCGCTGGTAGCCACAGCGTGCTCGTCGGCCGCCCCGCGATTGAGTACGAGCCGACATTGGCGAGCGCCGATATCGAGTGCCGCAACGGTCCACCGCCGGGCCCGACGCCAACTCCAACGCCGACTCCTACGCCTACGCCGACTCCAACGAAGCAGCTAGACCCGGCCGACACAGATGGTGACGGTTGCAGCGATCAGGATGAAAACGGACTCGACGAGATGTTGGGTGGCCAGCGCGACTACAAGAACCCCTGGGACTTCTACGACGTGGAGACGATCTCAGGGCCGGGCCAGGACGGCGTCGTCGACCTCTTGTTCGACATCTTAGGCGTCATCAACCACTACCAACCTGCGCAGGGCGGCGCGCCGCCATACGACGTGCACTACGACCGCGGAGCATCCGAAGGCCCCAACGCCTGGAACATGACCGCGCCGGACGGAGTAATAGACCTGCTGAACGACATCCTGGGCGTGATTCAGCAGTTCGACCACGACTGCAGGTAGGAATTCGGGAACCACGCCAAACACAAACAAGAGGCCAGGGTAGACACCCTGGCCTCTTGCATTCCTACCGGCTCCAACGCGCCATCGCGTATAATCGACTCGCACGGGACGCGGAGACTCCAACGCAGGACGCGAACGCACGCATGGCCCAGTTAAAGAAGATCCTCTCGATTGACGGCGGCGGCGTCCGCGCCATCATCCCCGCCATGGTCCTCGCGGAGATCGAGCGGCGCACCGGACGACCCATCTCCACCCTGTTCGATCTCGTCGTCGGCACGTCGTCCGGCGGCATCCTCTCGCTGGGGCTCGTCAAGCCGGGCGCTGACGGCGCTCCGCACTACGCCGCGACGGACGGCGTCGAACTCTTCGCGAACGAGAGCGCCCGCATCTTCTCGCGCTCCACGTGGCACAAGGTCAGGTCCGTCTGGAGCGTCGAAGAAGAGAAGTACCAGACAACCGGGATCGAGGACGTACTGCGGGAACATTTCGGCGAAGCCCTGCTGAGCGAAGCAATCTGCGACGTGATGGTCACCAGCTACGACATCGAGCGCAGACTCCCCTACTTCTTCAAGAGCGCGTCTGTGCAGGCTGCAGCCGCTGGCAACGACGTGCCCCAGGATGTGCCAATGTGGCAAGTCGCGCGGGCGACGTCTGCCGCGCCCACCTACTTCGAACCGTTCAAGATCGGCATGGAGGATGCCACCGAGTACCGCGCCCTGATCGACGCCGGCATCTTCGCCAACAACCCCGCTATGTGCGCCCTCGCCGAGGCCCGCGTGCTCTACCCGAAAGCGGACTACATGCTCGTCTCGCTCGGCACCGGCGAGCTCACGCGACCGCTCCACTACCGCCAGGCCGTCGGCTGGGGCCTCCGCCAGTGGGCGCAGCCCATCATCGGCATCAGCTTCGACGGCACCAGCGCCACCGTCGACTACCAGCTCGCGCACGCGGTCGAGCCGGGCCGCTACTTCCGAATCCAGACCAAGCTGACCAAGTGCAACGACGACATGGACGACGCCAGCCCCCGCAACCTCCGCGCCATCCGGCTGCTCGCCGAAGAGGCCGTCTCAGCCAACAAGCGTCAGCTAGACGAGATCTGCGCCCTGCTATAGTGCCGCCGCACCTCCGCCGCCATCAGCCGCTAGCCCGGCCACCAGCGCGGTTGCGCCCCCGCCTGCGCCTGTAGTATCACGTGGTAGCCACAGCTATCTGGAGAAGAGCGTCCTGATGTCCAACACCCTAGCCATCGACGGCGGCACGCCCGTGCGCAAGAGGCCGTTCCCGGCCTGGCCCGTCCACGACGAGCGCGAGGTTGCGGCGCTGCGCGAGGTCGTGGAGACCGGCAACTGGGGCGGCTTCCCCTCCCCCAACGTCCAGGCTGCCCGCTTCGCGGAAGCGTTCGCGGAAGCGCAGACAGCAAAGTACGGCATCTGCACCGCCAGCGGCACCACCGCGCTCGAAGTCGCGCTCAAGGCCGCCGGTGTCGGGCCCGGCGACGAAGTCATCATGCCCGCGCTCACGTTCGTCGCCACCGCCGCCGCGCCGGTCTACATGGGCGCTGTCCCCGTCTTCGTCGACATCGACCCTGACACCTGGTGCATCGACCCCGCCCTCGCCGAAGCGGCCGTCACCGACCGCACGCGCGCCATCCTCCCCGTCCACCTCGGCTCCCGCATCGCCGACATGGACGCGATTATGGACGTCGCTCGCCAGAAGGACCTGCGCGTCGTCGAAGACTGCTCGCACATGCACGGCGGCGCCTGGCGCGACCGAGGCGTCGGGTCGATCGGCGACCTCGGCTGCTTCAGCTTCCAGAACTCGAAGCTGATGACCGCCGGAGAGGGCGGAATCATCCTCACCAGCGACGAAGAGCTCGACCGCCGCGCCCGCGCCTACGTCGACTGCGGCCGCCTGCGCCCGGCCGACAAGCCCGCGGAGTCGCAGGGCATGTTCGGCTGGAACTACCGCATCACCGAGTTCCAGGCCGCCGTCCTCCGCGTCCAGCTCGAACGCCTGCCGGAGCAGCGAGAACTCCGCGAGCAGCGCAAGCGTCAGCTCACCGAGCGCCTCGACGCGATGCCGGGCGTCTCCACGCTGCGCCAGGACAAGCGCGTCACGCAGCCCTCCGGCTACGGCTTCTACTTCCGCTACCACGCGGACGAGTGCGGAGGCGTCCGCCGCGACAAGCTCGTCGCCGCCCTCTGGCACGAAGGCATCCCCTGCGCCGGCGCTTTCTACGAGCCTGTCTACAAAGACAGCCTCTTCGTCACGCAGGACACGTCGGTGGACGCGGACTACTCCAACGTCTCCTGCCCCGTCGCCGAGCGCGCCGCCTACGAGCAGTCCGTCTGGCTCTCCCACGAGCTCTTTCTCGGCACAGAGGCCGACGTGGAAGACATCGCCACCGCAGTCGAGAAGATCACGACCGCCTGGCGGGAGGGGGAGGCGTGACGGCTCGGACATGGTTGAAGATCACCCTTTTCAGCGGCACGTCAATCGCTATTCTGGCGGTTATGGGACTATGCGTCGCGATATACCCAGGGGACGCATTTATGGACTACACGGTCGTCAACGACACACAGACGCCTCTCCTGACGTGGGTCATGGACAGGCAGTGCGAAGACGTCATCGGCCGCCAGGGAGACTACTCACCGGTGAAAGAAGTACCGGCCAACGGTCGTTTTGAATACTCCTCTCACTCGACGGCCGACGGTTGTATACAGGTTGCCGCCGAAGACCGCCGGCTGGTCCTCTCCCAACCGTACGAATCGGGAGCGGAGGTCCGCGTCGCGGAACCTCTGACCTACCTCTCTGCTCCGCTTCCGACCGAGGACGAGCTCGAGGCCCGGCCGTGGTGGGAGACGTTCACCAAGCCCAGCCGTCGATTGCTTACCTTCTACATTTTGTTCTCGGCGATTGCCGTGGGAGGTATCATCGCACTTTGGGCCGCCAGGAAGCTGCAGCGGCAAGGCGGCATCGCATGAACATCTGTATGGCTCACTCGTCACCACGCCGAATTCAGGATTTGCGTCTAGCCCGAACAGAGTGCACGTTCGTGTATGATGCCGTGTACGTCGACCCTTTGGAAGAATCCAGGCACAAGGATGGCCACGCTGCGCCTGCCCATAGTCTCTCAGGCCGGAGCATCCCATGACCCTCACCGCCGGCACGGCCAAGACCGTCATCACACCGCCCGTCGGCACGGCCATGGAGGGCTACGGCAACCGCGCCGACGTCTCGCAGGGCGTCCACGACGACCTCCACGCCCGCGCGCTCGTCATCGACGACGGCGACACGGCCATCGCTATCGTCGCCTGCGACCTCGTCGGCGTCGACCGCAGGCTCGTCGCCAACGCGCGCGAACTGGCCCACGAAGCCACCGGCCTCCCACGCGAATGCATCATGGTCAGCGCCACGCACACCCACGCCGGGCCGGTCGGCCTGATGCTGCCCCCGGACGACCCGCTCCTCACGCGCACAGCGGAAGCCATCGCGGAAGCGATCGCGGGCGCGCATGCCGCCCGGCGCCCGGCCGTGCTCAAGGTAGGTACGGCCGAGGTCGATTCCGTCTCACAGAACCGCCGCCACCCGGACTGGCCGGTCGAAACGTCGCTTTACGCCCTGCTCCTCGACGACCCCGACCCCCTCCAGCCGCCCATCGCGGCGTCCGTCAACTTCGCCTGCCACGCCACCGTCCTCTACCACACGAACTACCTCATCTCCGCAGACTACGCCGGCCACGCGATGCAGACGCTGGAACAGCTCTTCCCGGAGACCGGCTTCCAGTTCCTCAACGGCGCCTGCGGCAACGTCAACCCGGTCTGGATCGAGCAGGAGTTCGCGGAGGCGGAGCGAGTCGGCCGCATCGTCGGCGCGACCGCAGCGCGTCTCATCTCCGAACTAAAGCCGCTCGGCCACGGCCAGCAGGCCGACAACATCCGTTGGGACGAGCACATCGAAAAGCCCGTAACCTCCGGCCACCTAATCGACGATGTCCGCATCCGCACCGCCAGCACCAACGTCGACGTACCGCTCAAGTCGTTCGACTCGGACGACGCCTACGCAGCACGCCTCGACGATCTCCAGACGCGCCTCGACGCCCTCGGCGACGAGCCGGATGCGGCCCAGCGCCGGCCGCTGATGGAGCAGATTACGAGATTCCGCACCGAACGCGAGGTCGCAGTCCGCATACGCGGGCTGGAGGGCCGCCTGCTGCACCCGCAACTGATGGCAGTTTCGTTCTCGCCGCAGCTCGCCCTCCTCGGCCTCCCCGGCGAGTGGTTCGTCGAGACCGCCGCCGCCATCCGTAGCCAGGCGGGCGTCCCCTACTTGCCGATCGCCTGCTACGCCAACCACTACATCGGCTACGTCGTGCCGCCGTCGGCCTACGAGGAAGGCGGCTACGAGCCCGGCACCGCCTTCCTCGCACCCGAAGCCGAACCGATCGCCGCGTCCGCCGCCATCTCACTGTTGAAGGAAGTGCTGCCATGACCGAATCGAACAACAAGAAGCGCATCGTCGTCTTCGCCGCCCACGGCGACGACCTCGAGTTCACCTGCGGCGGGACGATCGCCAAGTTCACCGACCGCGGCCACGAGGTCGCCCTCGTCGTCGCCACCGACAACGACAAGGGCTCGTTCGAGTTGTCGGCGGACGAACTGCGCGCCGCCCGTGACGCCGAGATCCACCGCGCCGCGGAGCTGCTCGGCATCGGCACGGTGATCTGCCTCGGCTATTCGGACGGCGAGCTGCGGGAGCAGTGTCCCGTGCCGGAGCTGCGCGGCAAGTTCATGCGCGTCATCCGCGAGTTCAAGGCCGACATCACGTTCACCTGGGACCCCTTCGCCCCCTACGAAGGCCACCCGGATCACCGCACCGTCTCTGCCGCCGCCAACGAAGCCGCCTCGTTCAGCCACTTCCCGCTCTACCACCCGGAGCAGATCGCCGAGGGACTGGAGCCACACTATGTCGCCGAACAGTGGTACTTCGCCAAGTCCCCCCGCGACCAGAACAAGTTCGTCGACATCACCGACTACGTCGAGAAAAAGATCGAGGCCCTCTGCCTGCATGAGAGCCAGATGGTGCTCACCGTTCGCGACCTCCAGTTCGCCCTCCAGGCCTCCGGCCTAGATCTCCCTTGGCTCGCGGACCTCGACCCCCACGACTACCGCGGCGCGATCGATACCCAGATCCGCGCCGTCACCGCCGCCGTCGGCCGCGCCCACGGCTACGACTACGCGGAGGGCTTCCGCCGCGAACGCCACGGCCCCATCCCTAACCTGGCAAAGGGTCAGGAGGCAGAAGAGGACGTATGACTTCTTCTAGGAGAGACCCATGCCACGCGATGACCTAGTACCGTCTGAAAGTGAGATCTTCGGCTGGATCGAGCAGGTCTTCTCGCAGGGCATCCGCCGTCCCGGCTACCCGGCCGACCGCTGGGCCGAGCAGTTCTGCCTCGATCGCTTCCAGGCGCTCGGGCTGGAGAACGCCCGGCTGGAACCCGTCGACCTCCCCTACTGGGAGCCGAAACGTTCGTCTCTGACCGTCCGTGGCGCCGGAGACGGCCAGACGCTGGAGATCGCCTGTTTCCCGCTGCCCCACTGGGCGCCCACCGCAGGCGTCGAGGCCCAGCTCGTCCCCTTGGAGTTGCAGTCGCCGGAGAACGTGAAGGGCAGCATCGCCCTGTATGAACTGCCCCTGACCCGCATGCCGCACACCGCCTTCGCAGACCTCGCCACCTGGCACTATGACCCGGACGCCACCTTCACCGATTCCGCGCAGATCCTCCCCTTCCCCCGGGAGCGAGAGGAAATCTGGCAGTCCTCGATCGACGGGGGCGCGGCCGCGTTTGTCGGCGTCCTCAGCGACTACCCCTCAGACTCCCATGACTACTATGTGCCCTACGACGCCGTCCCCCGCCATATTCCGGGCGTCTGGATCAGCGGAAGCGACGGGGCCCGTCTGCGTGGAATGCTCGCAGCAGGACCCGTGCGCGCACGCATTGAGGTGGACGCGGTCCGCGAGACGACGACGACCTACAACATCGTCGGCGAGCTGCCCGGCGACGACGACGAAACCGTGATCATCGGCTCGCACCACGACGGCCCCTGGGCCTCTGCGGTCGAAGACGGGTCGGGCATCTCCATGGTGTTCGCGCAGGCCGCGTACTGGTCGCAGATCCCCCGCCGGGAGCGGCCTCACCGCCTGATCTTCCTCCTCACGTCCGGCCACATGGCCGGCGGCGCCGGCACCCTTGCGTTCATCGAGGCCCACCGGGCTGAACTAGAACGCGTCGTCCTCGAGATCCACTTGGAGCACGCCGCCATCGAGTGCACGGAGAAGGACGGCCGCCTCGTGCCCACCGGCCACCCGGAGGCGCGCTGGTGGTTCACCAGCCTCATTCCCGAATTGGAGGCCGCCGTACAGGCGGCCATCGAGGCGGAAGACCTACAGCGGTCCTTGATCCTGCCGCCCACGGCCTTCGGCCCGCGGCCCACTACGGACGGCGGCGCCTTCCACCAGGAAGGGATACCTCTGGTCAACTTCCTGACAGCGCCGTTCTACCTGTTCGACTCACAGGACACACTCGACAAGATTCACCGGCCCAGCCTGGTTCCAGTGACCAAGGCAGCCGTGCGCATCATCGAATCCACGAAGGGCACATCGGCGCGCGAGATGCGAGCCGCTCTGGAGGACTCATCATGAGCACGCGCCTCGGCATCGGCTTCATCGGCTCCGGCTTCGTCACCGGCTTCCACCTCCAGTCGCTCGTCGCCGTCCGCGACGCCGACGCCGTCGCCATCACCAGCCCCACGCGCGCGCACGCCGAGGCGGCAGCGGCTGCGGCCAAGCAACTCGGCGTCGGCACGCCGGCCGTCCACGGCTCGGTCTCCGAGCTCGTCTCGGACCCCGCCGTCGACGCCGTCTGGATCTGCTGCCCCAACGACACCCGCGTCGCCGTCGTCGAGGAGCTCGTCGATGCCGTCTCTCGCGACGCGGAGCTGGTGGGCGTCGCCTGCGAGAAGCCGCTCGGCCGCAACGTCGCGGAAGCCAAGCGCCTGGTCGAGCTGATCGAACCAACGGGACTGCTCCACGGCTATCTGGAGAACCAGCTCTTCTCCCCTGCCCTCATGCGAGGCAAGGAAGTTGTCTGGCGTCGCGCTGTCCCTGCCACAGGCCGCCCGTATCTAGCCCGCGCCGCCGAGGAGCACAGCGGCCCGCACATGCCCTGGTTCTGGTCCGGCGAGCGCCAGGGCGGCGGCGTCCTTAACGACATGCTCTGCCACAGCTACGAAGCCGGCCGCTTCCTCCTCACCGGCCCAGACGAGGACCGCAACGCCCTCACCGTCATCGACGTCAACGCCCAGATCGCTTCGCTGAAGTGGAGCCGCAAAGAGTACGCGGAACTGCTGCGCGAGCAGACCGGCGGAGTCGCCGACTACGCGCACACGCCGTCCGAGGACTTCGCGCGGTCGTCTGTCACGCTGCACGCCCCCGGCGGCGAACGGCTGCTTGTTGAAGCGACCACCTCCTGGGCCTTCGTCGGCCCCGGCTTGCGGCTGCGCATGGAACTGCTCGGCCCCGAGTATTCGATGCAGGTCGACACCCTCAGCAGCGAGCTGCAGGTCTTTCTCAGCCGCAACGTCACCGGCTCGGAAGGCGAGGACCTCGTCGAGAAGCAGAACGCGGAGCAGGGCCTGATGCCCATCGTGCCCGATGAACCGGCCAGCTATGGCTACGTGGAGGAGAACCGCCACATGGTGCGCGCGTTCCTGGACGGCCGGTCACCAAGCGAAACCTGGCACGACGGCCTCGCCGTAACGGAAGTGCTAATGGCCAGCTACATGTCAGCGGAACAGGGCCGCACCGTCGCCCTGCCGGAGCCCGCGCTCGAGACGTTCGTCCCCGCCGTCGCCCGCGGGACGTGGCAGCCGTAGCGGCCCCGCGCTGGCCCTCTGGCCCGGCCCGCCCTCTACCGTGGAAAAGGCAACGTGGCCGCGGCAAGGCCCGTGTCATTCCGAGCCGCAGCGAGGAATCTAGCCATTTGAGACATGCGTGACTACTACGTCTACATCATGACCAACAACTCGGGCACGCTTTACACCGGCGTGACGAACGACCTCGAACGTCGCGTCTCTGAACACCGCGCGAAGCTAGTCGACGGGTTCGCCAGGCGATACAACATCACGCGGCTCGTCCATTTCGAGACAACTTCCGACATCAGTGAAGCGATCAAGCGAGAGAAACAGATCAAATCCTGGCGCCGCAGCAAGAAGATCGCCCTGATTGCCTCTATGAACCCCCGTTGGAAGGACTTGGCGGACGGGTGGTACAAATAGGGGATTGGCTGCTGCAGGGCTAGATTCCTCGCTTCCCTCGGAATGACACGGGCCTCAATCCTCGGTGGCCACCTCACGCCCCTCTTCCGCGGAACGATACGCCGCGTTCAGTATCCGCTGCACGTTCATCGTCTCCTCTTCCAGCACCGGCGCCGGCGACTCGCCGCGCACCGCGCGCAGGAAACCGCGCGCCTGCGACACCGCGCTGCGACTCTCGCGCAGGTTCTCGAACGTCTCGTCAGCTAGCACGCCGTTGCGCGTGTGGTACAGCGCGGGCGGGCCGGTCGTCACGCCGCCCTCCGTGCCCAAAATCGTCACGCCGAACTTGTTCTCCTTGATGTGGGCCGCCCAACTGGTGCGCAGAATCAAGTCGGAACCATCCTCGAAGCGCACGAACGCCACCGCGAAGTCCTCCACGTCGAACTTCTCCGGGTCCCAGGCGTTGCGCATCATCGCCGCCACGTTCTTCCGCCGCCCGAAGCGCTGCTGCGTCACCGCCGATACGCGCACGGCCTCCGGGTTGCCCATCAGCCAGATCGCCTGGTCCAGCATATGCACGCCGATATCGAGCAGCGGTCCACCCATCGATGCCGCCTTCTCGTGGAAGCGGCCCCAGGTCGGGATGCCCAGGCGGCGAAGCGCGTCCGCCTCGGCGTGATAGACCTCGCCCAGCGCGCCGCTCTCGATGACGCGCTTGATCGCGCGGGCGTCGGCGTCGTTGCGCATGAACTGCGCCGCCATCAGGATCTTCCCGGCCTTCTTCGCCGCGTCGAACATCTCTCGCGCCTGCTCCACGCTCACCGCCAGCGGCTTCTCGCAAAGCACGTGCGCGCCCGCTTCCAGCGCACCAATCGTGAACTCGTGGTGCAGCACGTTCGGCAGGCAAATGCTGACGATGTCTGGCTTCTCTATCTCCAGCATCTTCCGCCAGTCGTCGTAGACGTTCGCCACGCCGAACTGGTCCGCGAGGCCCCGCGCCAATTCGGTCTTCAGGTCGCAGATGGCGGCGACCGGTTGCCCCGCCCCGGCGTAACCCGGCAGATGCACCACGCGGGCCGCGAAGCCCGCCCCGATCACGGCCACTTTCAGGTCGCTCATATCAGCTTCTCCAGCAGCGTCTTGCACGCCGCGATGCCCTCGCGCTCCGGCATCCGCTCGCCCTCGTACTCGATACCAACGTAGCCGCTGTAGCCGGACGCCCGCACGATGTCGAGCATCCGCGCGAAGTCGATCTTCGTCTCGTTACGGTCGTCGCCGAAGTCGTAGCACTTCGCGCTCATGGCTTTTGCGCCGGGCGCCAGGATCTCCACCGCCTCGTAGCGATCGGTCTCCGGCGGGAAGTTACCGAAGTCCGGCAGCGACCCCAACTGCGGGTCGTCGACCAGATCGATCAGCGAACGCAGCCAGCGCGGGTCCGACGACAGCCCGCCGTGGTTCTCCAGCGCTATGCCGACGCCCGTCCCGGCCGCGTAGTCCAGCACGTGGCGCAGCCCTTCGGCGGCGCGATCACGCATCGCGTCGGGGTCTTCCTCGTCGCCGCGGATGTTGCAGCGGATGGCCTGGCAGCCGAGCACCTGCGCCACGTCGATCCACTTGCGGTGATTGCGCGCCGCCTGCACCCGCTTCGCCTCGTCGACATGGGCCAGGTCGCCCTCGCCGTCGCACATGATCAGCAGCAGCTCGACGCCCAGTTCGTCCGCCCGCCGCTTCATTCGCCGCAGATAGAAGTACTGCGGCGAAGGCATGAAGGTGTTCACCAACTCGAACCCGCCGATGCCCATCTCCCCGCACGCTTCCAGCATCCCCATCTGGTCCGTCTCCCCCGCGAAGAACTCGCGGTGCAGCGACCAGGCCGCCAGCGATATCTTTAGCTCGTCTTGTTCACTCATGGCAGCGGCCCCACACTCACTTCCCGAAACGCGACGGTGGAATCGCCGTCGTGGTTCTGTAGTCCGATGTAGCCGGTCTCCGGGCGCGGACCACGCTCCGGCTCGTACGGAAACTCCTGCGGCGGGACTTCTGTGTCCGGCCCCAGAGTCGTCATCAGCGTCCCGTTCAACGTCACATCCGTAACGTCGCCCCGCAGCGCTATCTCCAGCACGTTCCACTCGCCCGGCGGAAGCTGTACGCCCGCCGGCGCCGTTGTCAGCGAGTAGACGCAGCCGGTCCGGTGGTACTCATCGTCCGTCGCCAGGATTTGCACCTCGTAGCCGTGATGCACCGCATACCAGACATCATCAGGTGCGCCATTAATTCTGATGAACACGCCCGAGTTGTCCTCTTCCCGGCTGACGCGATACTCAACACGCAGCAGCGCGTTTCCGAACGGCTCGCGCTCGTACCAGAGCAGCCCCATGCCGCCCTCGGTCACCAGCAGCCCGTCCTCCACGCGAAAGCTACCGCGGCCCAGCATCTGCCAGCCGTCCATGTCGCGTCCGTTGAAGAGTTGCTTGGTAGTCATCTCTGATCGCCCGAAACGCTTTCGCGTTTCAGGCCTCCGTAAACGAACGTTGTCGCGCGACGAGGGCCCGAGCTACGCGGCAACTCGAAGCCGACGTGCGCACACGTCGGCCAGTATACACGGATAGCCGTGCGATACACTACACGTATGCCCGCCGTCACCGTCGCCGACCCGACCGCGCTCCCGCGCATCACGCCGCACGACGAGGCGACCGCCCGCGAGCGGCCCGTCGTCCACGTCGTCGACGCCCCGCGCACGCTCGAAGGCGAAGGCTTCGAAGTCAGGCGCGCCTTCGCCGCCCTCGACCTGGCCGCCGTCGACCCCTTCATCCTCTTCGACCACATGGGCGCCGTCGAGTACGCGCCCGGCGAAGCCAAAGGCGCGCCCGACCACCCTCACCGCGGCTTCGAGACCGCCACCTACATGATGGACGGCGATCTGGAGCACCGCGACTCCAACGGCGGCGGCGGCATCATCACCGATGGCGCGACTCAGTGGATGACGGCCGGCGCCGGCATCGTCCACTCAGAAATGCCGACCGAGCAGGTCCTGATGTCGGGCGGGCTCTTCCACGGTGTCCAGCTCTGGGTCAATTTGCCCAAGGCAGAGAAGTGGTCACCGCCGCAGTACCAAGACCTGGCGCCGGACAGCACCGTCCTGCTCACAACCGCCGCCGGCGACGGCATCGTCCGTCTCATCGCCGGCGACCTTGCCGGCCACACCGGCCCCGGCCGCACCCGCACGCCCATCACCTACTGCCACGTCAGCCTCTATCCAGGCGGCCGCCTGCAGCTCCCCTGGCAACCTGAATTCAACGCGCTCACCTACGCGCTCGCGGGCAACGGCAGCGTCGGTATCGAGCGCCGCCCGCTGCGTGAGGGCCAGGTCGCGCTCTTCGGCGAAGGCGACCAGATCACGATATCAGCCGACGACAGCATGGACGGTCCCTCGGCAGCCCTAGAGTTGATGGTGCTCGGCGGCCGGCCGATCCGCGAGACGATCGCCTGGGGCGGACCCTTCGTGATGAACAGCCGCGATGAGGTCCACCAAGCCATGAAGGACTACCACGCCGGCCGCATGGGCAGCATCCCCGCCAAGCAGAAGCCGGCATCGTAGACCGGCGACCCTCTGCCCTACCTACCGAGCAGCTCCCCGATATCTTTAGCGCTCACCGCCTCGTCCGCGAACGTGAACGTGCCCGACTCGCGCATCTCCCCTGCCGCGAGCGTAAACGGGAACGGCAGCGACCGCGCCGCCTCCACCGCGGCGGCCCCAGCAGGAGAGCCGGGGGGGGCCGCACGCGAACCCCCGCGGCGCGCAAAAAAAAAAAAGCCGCCCCGCCGGTTTTGCAACA
>JAJCYW010000012.1 GCA_029262675.1 Chloroflexota bacterium
CGTAGTGCAGCCGTGCACGTAGTGCAGCCGTGCACGTAGTGCAGCCGTGCACGTAGTGCAGCCGTGCACGTAGTGCAGCCGTGCACGTAGTGCAGCCGTGCACGTAGTGCAGCCGTGCTACCACCGATAACCACTCCACCGATGTGGTATAACGCTGCCGAGACGCGCCCGTAGGAAGCGCCTGCAGACAGGAGGCGGACATGACGGCAGAGATCGCGACGCAGCACGGAAACACGTACGGCCCCTACCGGGCGCCGGCCAACCCGATGCGCGAGTCCACCGGAACGATCCACGACGAGGGCGACGCCCGCCGCCTCGGCTTTCGAGGCGGCCTCGTAGCGGGATCGATCCACATGGAGCAGTTCGCGCCCCTCCTCGTGCATGCATTCGGCGAGGAGTGGCTGGAGCGCGGCACCATCTCGCTCTACTTCCTCACGCCCACCGTCCACGGCGAACAGGTGCGCGCCGTCCTCGGCGTGCCTCAGGGACCCGACCCTCAGGTCGAAGCCTGGATGGAAACACAAGCCGGCACGCGCATCTGCGAGGGCACCGTGTCGCTAGGCACGCCTGCCGCCCCCAGCGCCCTCCACGTCCGCGAGCTCGACCGCCACGGTCGCGGTGAGCCGCGCATCCTCGCCGACGCCCAGCCTGGCGACGAGTTCCCCGTCGTCGACACCAGCGTTCCTCAGGCCCTGATCGACGAGCGCCTCGCCGTCATCACCGAGCCGATGCCCTGGTACAACGACGCTGCGCGCTGGGGCGGAACCGTGCCCACCACAGTCAACCAGGTCAACGCCCTGATCGCGCCGCAGACCGCCTACCTGCGGAACATGCGTGCAGGGGCAATTGGTCTGTACGGCGCCATCGAGCTGCGCAACGTCCACGGGCCCGTGCTCGCGGACACCGCGTACCGCGCCGGCGGCACGGTGCTCCACGTCGGCGAAACGCCCAAGACGGAGTACATCTGGTTCGACACCTGGGCCGATGACACAGCCGGCAGCCGCATCGCGGAGATGCGCATGATGCTCCGCTTCATGAAGGCGTCGTCCCCCCTCTACGGGGAGGATGACGCTACGTCAGGCTGACCTGACCGTGCGACCAGCCGCCCAGCGGGATGCCCACGTTACGCCTTTGCCACCGCGCCCTTCGCGTGTCCGGCGTATCAGTATGGCCGGCGGGCGATGACGTAGCCGAAGCTGACCCAGCGGCCATCATCCACTTCAAGTCTGCGGGGGTCTTCTTCCGGGTGGGCGCGGCACCAGGCGTCGTGGCGGCAAAACTCGTCCCACCACGCTCGGGCATCGGGAGCGTAGCCGGACTCCAAGACATCAAAGCCAACCGACTCGAAGGCGTCCACGGTCTCTCCTATCGTGGCGAAGCAATCCGCCCAGGCGGCCGCGCCCTCCGTCACGAGCGGCGCGAGGTCCTCCGGGAGTTCGACGTCCAGGTGCATGGGCTCGCCCAACCCAAACAGCGCGCCGGGGCGAAGCACCCGAAGCACCTCAGCAAGGCACTCCCTGTATTTCGCTTCCCCCTGAATCCCCCTAATCATTTCGAAGGCCGTCGTGCTGTAGGCCGCATCGAAGAAACGGTCCGCGAATCCGGTATCCGGGACACCGACTCTGATCGGAACCACCTGGTCCTGAATGCTCCAGGCACGAACGTTGCGCCAGACATGCTCCACCATGGGGCGCTTCTCAGCGTCCCATGGGTCGATCCATGGGTCGATGCCGACGACGAAGGCACCGTACTCCTTCGCCAGGAAGCAAGTCTGATAGCCTCGATTCGTACCGATGTCCAGCAGCCGGGTGCCCGGCTTCAGGTCCAATCTGTCCGCGATAAACTCGGCTAGCTTCAGCCCACCCGGGCCGCTGCACTCCGCATAAACGGCATCGAGGTCGGGGTACTTTGCGGCTTTCGGGTAATCGGTTGTCTGCGCCACGTGCTCATCCCTCTCGTCCTCTGCCGCCCTACGCAGTAGGCCCTACTCTCGCGGATACGCCGCCGCCTCCCACAAGTCTATGACCGGCACGTCATGCCCGGCTCACTCGGCAGCAATGTCCTTTGGTCGAATGACAAAGCGGAAATCCTGAGCCTCCAGCTCATCCCAAGTTATCGCCTTGCTGAACAGTACGTTCCCGGCATCATCTCGAACTACGACGACATCCTCCCATAGGTCAGCAAGTGTGGTGACATCTTCCCTACTGGAGTTGGCGCGTAGGCTGAGCTCAAAATCGTTCTCATCGTAACCCAGATAGATGTGAACGGGCTGGTCAGTTTGGTTCATCCAGGTCACGCCCGCTCCAGGATCACATCCAGCGGCAGCGAAAGCGAGCGCAACCGCGACCACAAGGCCAGCCAGCAGGCGCGGAGATAGTGCCTTGTCGCGTACGTGATCACGCCAACTTCGGTGACCACTCATAGCGCCGCCGCCGGCAAGTCTATGATCGGCACATCCCCCTCCTAACGCAACCGACAGCACTGCCCGCGTGTGCTCGAGGGCCTACGGCTGCAGTGGTCCCGAGTTCTGCTTCGCAGAACTCGAAGGTGCACGCAGTGCACCCGTCCTGCCAGGCGTTGCGGTCGCCGGCGTCCAGGTGCGGCACTAGGTCGATAACGAACGTCATCGCAGCCCTAGATCGTGATCCACGTCGCCAGCGCCACCGCCACCGGCGAGCCGTCCTCGTCGTACAGCGCCGAGTTCGCGCGCAGCTTGCGGCCGTCCTCGCCCGCCGGCCACCCGATTACCGTGTAGCGCGTGCCTGCCCGCATCGGCGCGAGTTGCTTGACGGCGTAGCGGCCCAGCACCACCTCGACCTCTGGTCGGATATAGACGAAGCCACCCGGGCAATCGAGCGCCGCCGATACGAATTCCGGCCGCACCGCGCCGTCTCCGTCGGCGAGCGACGCGTCGGGCGTCCAGACGCCAGCCGTGCGGCAGGCGCCGCGACACGCGGAACCGAGTTCTGCTTCGCAGACCTCGAAGGTGCACCCAGTGCACCCGTCGTCCGTCCAGCCGGAGAAGATGCGCAGCCCGTCGCCCTCGGCGCGCGTAGCGCCGCAGACGAAGCAATCGTTGTACTGCATCGTCGCCCGCTGCGCTTCGCCGCGCGCCGCCGCCTCCAGCACGACGTCCAAGTCAGGCATCGGCGGTGGTTCGACGCCGACCGTGGTTCCGAACGCCTCAGCGATCAGTTCGTCGCCATCGATAAGTTCGACGCCGTCGTCCGTCGCGCGGACGTCCAGCGGCTTATCGAGAGGCGCAGGCCGCCGCAGCGTCACCTCCACCGCCTCGACATCCGACCTCGAGTTCCGCGACGTGGAACTCGAAGCTGCACGAAGTGCAGCCGAACTCGCAGGTGCACCCAGTGCACCCGCGGTCTCACCTAAGACGTTCGCCAGTAGCCCCGCGACGTAGCCGCCGTTGCCGGAGCCGGGCGGCCCGCAGAACCGCGCGTCGACCACGATCTGCTCGCCTATGGAATTGCCCCGTTCTCCTTCAGCGGAATGATCTGGTCCCAATCGTACCCCAGCTCCAGCAGCACCTCTTCCGTGTGCTGCCCCAGTTCCGGCGCCAGCCCTTGCGGCCCCACGGGCGTCCCGTCGAAATCCGCCGGGGTCGCAATAAACGGCACCGGCCCGTCCGGCCCCTCCACGTCGCGGAACACGCCCGCCTCATGCACCACGGGGTCGTCGACTACGTCGTTGATGCTGTTGACGGGCGCAAACCAGACGTTATGCGCGTCGAAGATCTCGCCCCACTCGTCCAGCGATTTCGTCGCGAAGACCGCGTCCAGCTCCGCCACCAGCTCCGGCCCGTGCTCCCTGCGGACCGTGATGTCCGCGAAGCGCTCGTCCGTCAGCAGGTCTTCGCGGTCGATCGCCCGCAGCAGGTCGGGCCAGTGGCGGTCGGCCTGCAAGAGCAGCAGCCAGAACCAGCGCTCGTCTTTCGACTGGAAGCAGTTGATGATCGGGTTGACCGCGTGCTCGCGATCGTAGGCCACGACCGGCACCTTCAGGCGCAGCGCCAAGCTCACGTCCCAGCCCATCATGAACACGCCCGTCCGCACCAGCGACACCGCGACGCGCTGTCCTTTCCCTGTCCGCTCGCGCGACAGCAGCGCCGCCGAGATCGCCCCCGCGCCGCCCATACCCGTCATGTGGTCGCCCATGCCGCCGCGCTGCTGCGGGATCGGCGTCCCCTCCGGCGTCAGCGACGACGCCACCCCCGCCCGCGACCAGAACGCGCCGATGTCGTACGCCGCGCGATTTCGATTTGGTCCGTCCGGCCCGTAGCCCGTCAGGTGGGCGTAGACCAAGCGCGGGTTGTCCTTCGAAACCGTGTCGTAGTCCAGGCCGTGCGCCTCAAGCGCCTGCGGTCGCAGGTTCGTCACCACCACGTCCGCCTGATCGATCAGCTTCCTTGCTATGGCGCGGCCTTCCTCATTCTCCAGGTTCAGCACGACGCTGCGCTTTCCCCGGTTGTCCACCTCGAACGGCGGGTTGAGCGGCGCCGCCACCCCCAGCGTCGACGCAAACAGCCCCCGGAACGGATCGCCGTTCGGCGGCTCGACCTTTGTCACCTCGGCGCCCCAATCGCGCAGGATCGCCGCGCACGATGGCGCCGCCACCCAGAAGCCCAGTTCAACCACACGTATTCCGTCCAGCGGTCCCGGCATCGTGTCACCCCTCCAGCATGCAGCGTGTTTCGTGGATTATACAGCAGGCGCCGCACCGCCGGCGTCAGCCTTAGTTGCAGTACACTCCGCGCGTCATGGAAACGAAGATCATGAAGATGCGGAGCGCGACCATCGCGGACTTCGTTGTACCTCTCGGCTAATCTCCTCGGCGCGTTGCCGCTCTAGTTCGGCCCTTGACAAGCGAACGCACCGTCAGCATAATTGCAGCCTGATGTACGCAAGCTGCCAGAATTAGGAGGGCGTTATGGACGAGTCGAGCCCGAATCACGGCTCAGGTGAAATCGAATGTCCGGCCGCCAAGACGTTCTACTTGTCGGAAAAGAAAGTCTATGCGGTCACGGTTGAAGTCATCGCCGCTGATGGATGTGTTGCCGAACTTCACAAGAACTACAAGAACAAGAAGTCCAAGGTTTGTGCCACAGTTGTCGGAAGCCTCACTGTTACATGTTTCCATGTTCAGAACCTCACGCTGAAATGCACTGCCAAGAAAAAGAAGACCAGTGCCAAGCCAAAGACGAAAGGCGCTGAGCAGATGGAAGGCGTCGAGATAACGGCCGACGCCGACGACGGTACTGTCCTGTCCGGAAACGACAAGTGCAAATATCGAATAACACAAATTGATGTTCCGGAGCCGCAGGCTCCTTAAGTATGCCCTGACTGGTGCACTGGTATGGAGGACATGTATGACCAAGGGAAACTCTGCTGTTGAAGTCGCGTTCGTTCAAGACCAGGATTCGCCAACTCTCAAAATACTCGCATTGGACCCAGACGGAATAAAGGAGATTCACATCTGGAGTAGGCATGGGCGAGTGCCGACGACGCGTACATACGATTGTCCGAAGAGAGTGGAGGACACGATTTCACCCTATCCGAAAGATTGGTTTCCCGTTACTGTCGACGTCAAGGATTGCCAGACGACACCGGCCACCGATCGACATGGTCCGTACGATCAGTATGGGGATGACGCCGACGGAACCGTGGAATTCGACGAGACTAAGCCTCCTGGCCCATTCGAAGAGTTCCCTCCAGAACCACCCCAGTTCGACTGGGATGACTGGTTCGACGACGACGACGCAGAGGAAGTCATGCTAATGGGTGGCACAATAATTACGTGAAGAACTCGCTAAGTTCTGTTACTCGTCCGCCATGACATCGGCGAGCGCTATATAAGGCGGACCTAATCCTGCTGACGCGCGTCATGCCAGAGTGCACGTGGCCCTGCGCCGCCACCATGCGGAGCCCGGCCAGATCCTCGCCGCTGACGTCGTCCGACAACTCGCCGCCGGCAAGCAGTTCCTCTTCGCGGACATCGGCGAGACCGTCCTCCGCGGCTTCGAAGACCCCGTCAAGCTCTGGGAAGTGAGGTGGGCCGAAGGGTCGCCGTAGGAGACAGGAGACAGCAGCCGCGGCATCGGCTAGTCAGCTATCGACAGGTCAGCCATCAATGTGTCGCCGGTCCTCGTCAATTGCAGATGTGGGTGCGGGTAAAGTTTCCGCGATGGACGATCGCATCCTGGGCACGTCGGCCGGCAAGTCGGCTGCGCTACTTGCCATGGTGTTCCTCCTCGTCGCCGGCATCGCCTGTGCGAGCGAGGTTCTCTCCGCAGCGGGCCAGGAGCGCCTGCAGCCCTCGCGGCCCATGTCCTCTAGCCAAATACAACCCTTCTCAGTTGAGGAACAACTCGCCGCGAGTTACGCGCCTATCGTGTATCTCAGAGAGCAAGACGGAGCTTGCGATACGGACGGCGAGGCCTACTATCCAGCTCCTGTCGAGATCGTGCTCGGCAATCCGAATGTCAGCCTTCGTAGCGCTTCACCTGGCAGCACGTCCGAACTTGCAGGCCCTTCCGCTGCCGATCTGTTCGGTAGAGACGCTGACTTCTACTTGGACCTGCCGGGCGATCCTCGCCGGCCAGGCTGCGACTACGAGCGCGACTTCCTGAAGCTCGCAGCGAACCACCCAGCGGTTGCCTATGCACATATCGTCCGCGAGCCGGGTTTCGAGCAGCTGGCAGTGCAGTACTGGTTCTACTACTACTTCAACGACTGGAACAACGACCACGAAGGCGACTGGGAGATGGTCCAGATCGTATTCGACGCGACGACGGCGGAGGAAGCGCTGCGT
Source organism: Chloroflexota bacterium (assembly GCA_029262675.1). Taxonomy (GTDB): domain Bacteria; phylum Chloroflexota; class Dehalococcoidia; order DSTF01; family RBG-16-68-14; genus JADFKB01. Next base: position 6,826 of record JAJCYW010000012.1, read on the forward strand.
GAGGAACCCATCCTTGCCGGATTCTCCCAGCACAGCGACGGAGAGGCGGCCGCCTGGGACGACAAGAAGATCGAGAAGGAAGGCGACAGGATGGTCGTATACGTTGGCGCGGGCTCGCACGCCAACTACTACGACGACGCCACGTATCTCGGCCGTGTCAACGGCTGCGACGACGCGTCCAAGCCCCTCCGTCGCGTGCCGTTGGAAGCCCGGCTTGTCCCGGCTGAGATTTCCGGCGAGGACGATCCGTTTGCTTGGCTGGAATTCGGCGGACGCTGGGGAGAACGCCAGCCCGGTCACCGCAACGGCCCCACCGGCCCCGCCTCGAAGGGTAGGTGGAACGAACCGATTACGTGGCAGAATGGACTGCGTGATACGAGCCTGAAGGTCCCGAATATCAGTGTCGGACCAAACGCCGCCGGATTCTTTTGTGACGTCGTCGCGTTCGGCGCGCGCCATCTGTTGGGGAGCGCACGGTGGTTCGCTCTTAGTGTTGGCATCGTTGCGGTGGGCGGCATAGCAACGGCGCTGGCGCGAACGACCTACCGGCCGGCACTCGCAACGCCACTCCGACGGCGGCGGCGCTTCGGTCAAATCCTGACTTCGGCGCTGGCGATTCAACGCAGCAGGTGGCTGTTCTTCGGCGCCATCGGAGCATGCCTAATCCCGGCCGGCATGGTCGTGATGGCGGCGCAGTCCCTGATCCTCCCGATCTCGCCGGTCGAGGCATTGCTGGGCGTCTTCGACAACTCGGCGACGACAGCGGCATTCGCCTTGGGCCTCGGCACGGTGCAGTTCGGCGTCGCCTACTGGCTGATCCTCTGTACGGTCATCGTAACGCTTGCAGAGCTCGACGCCGGCCGCCCTGTCGGCGTTCGTCACATCTACCAGAAGATCGCTGGATCCTTCTGGCCGCTTGTGCGAGCCAGACTGGCATCGCTGCTCACGATTGGCCTGTTCACGCTGACGGTGATCGGCATCCCCCTGGCGCTTCGCTACGCCGTGAGGATGACGTTTCTTGAGCACGTGATCCTGCTGGGAGGCAGCAACGACACGACCGCTCATACTGCAAGCGCTCGCCTCGTCGAAGGCCGTTGGTGGCGAACGTCGGGGGTGTCGGCGGCCATTGCCATCACCGGCATCGCGGCCGGGCCGGCTCTCGGTGCAGCACTCGTGCTATCGGCCGCGGCACCCCTCGGAGCGATTAACGTCATCAGCTCGCTCGTCTATGTCCTGCTCATCCCCTACGTGGCGATCGGGCTGACGCTCCTCTACTACGACGCCATAGCGTCCAGAGCCGAACGCGACTAGGGCGCGCTACAATACAGCCGCCATGTCCGATGCTCCCAGCACCGCTGCCCCCGGAACGGATGCTCCCGGCGCCAACGCCCTCGTCACCACAGCCTGGCTCGCCGCCCAACTTGGCGCACCAGGCACACACGTCATTGAGTGCTCCAGCAGCCGCCTCGACGAGTACGCCGCCGCCCACATCCCCGGCGCCGCCGCCATCGACTGGCTCCGCGACCTCGTCGAACGCGACGACGAATCCTCGGGCCTCGTCATCGACGCCCAGCGATTCGCCGCCCTCGCCTCCCGCCTCGGCATCCGCCCCAACGACACGTTGATCTTCTACGGTGACATGGGCGGCCGCCACGCTGCGCGCGCCCTCTGGACCTTCGAGTACTACGGCCACCCCGGCGACCTTCACCTCATGGACGGCGGCCGCGAGGCCTGGTCCCGCGAAGGCCGGCCTATGGACGCCGCCGCCGCCGCTATCGAACCCTCTGACTACCCGGTCCCGCGCCACACCAACGATGCCATCCGCGCCATCCGCGCCACCCGCGACGACGTCGCCGCCGCGCTCGCTGACCCGGCCTTCGTCCCGCTCGACACCCGCACCCGCGACGAGTACGTCGGCGAAGACATCCGCGCCGCCCGCGGCGGCCGCATCCCCGGCGCGACCCACGTCTTCTGGAAGGACAACGTCGCGGAGGACGCCACGTTAAAGTCAATCGATGAGCTAGCAGAGATGTACAAGAACGTTCCGAAGAACGCGCCCGTAGCCACCTACTGCCAACTCGGCATGCGCGCCGCCCACACCTGGTTCGTCTTGCGACACGTCCTCGGCTACTCCAACGCCGCCACCTACGACGGCTCCTGGCAGGAGTGGGGCAACGACCCGGACACCCAGATAGAGGCCGAGACCGCCCCCTAACTGCGCCAATCTCCCCCTTCCCTTCGGTCTAACGGCGACCTGAAACGAACGTCCTCGCTTCACGTTACTAACGGCGAAAGCGAACGGCGACACGGCCTGGGAGGACACCATGACGCAAGCATACTCACGAACCACACGCCGCTATGGCCCCAAGATGTTTCAGGACTACTACGCCGTCCTCGACTTGCCGCCGAACGTGGCCTTCCCAGCTATCGAGAGCGCGTACTGGAAGAAAGCCTTCCGCGCCGCCGCGCACGAACTCGATCTACTCAACGAAGCCTACGAAGTCCTTGGCAACCCCGACAAGCGCGAAGACTACGACGCCGCACGCCAACTAAACTGCGCGCAGGCGAGCTAGGATCTGCAGTGAATCACGTAGCCGACGCCTTGCTCCACGTTATCTCCAGCGTCAGAGGCGCTCGCGCCAGACTGCGGCACGAACCGGGACAGACGCTAGCCGAAAACAGCATTCTCATCACTGTCGTCGCCGTTGGCGTTACCGTCACCGCCATCCTCTTCTTCAGCACAAACCTCGCCGGTGCATTCGACAGTGTCACCGCCTGCTTCTCGGAGACCTGCTAACCACATACGCTAACACCGCACCCGCGCAGCCCAGCGCCAGGCCGGCCACAGTGCCGACCGCTACGTGGATGCCGAACAGCGCAGCCGCCATCGCCTGCTGCGACTCAATCGACTCGAAATCCAGACTGCCGCCCCGTGCGTAGTGGAGCGTGAGATAGAGGCCTTCGGCTGCCGCGAACGTCGCCAGGCCGATCGCTGCGCCCAGAACCACCAGGTACGCCGGCTTCGCGCCGCTCGCCGCGGCGAGGCTGGCCAGGGTCACCGCCATCGCCGGCATCGCGATCGCCAGCAGCAGCACCTGCCCCAGGTCCGCAAACTCCGCCCACACCCCTATCGTCAGCGCAGCGGCCGGCGCGGCTAGGAATCCCCAAGCGACGTATTGCTTCACGTCGCATTCTAACAACCCAACCTGTTGCTGAGACCTACCCCGCCGCGACAGCCGCGCCCTAACCGGCCGCCCTGTCATGCTGAGCCCTGCCTGCGCCAGGCAGGCTGTCGAAGCACCCCATGCTGAGCCTGTCGAAGCATCTCGCCCCGAACCCCGACCGCCTGCCACCACCTGCGACACGTCCTCATGCTACACTCCGTCAACCAGGGCAGAGGAAAAGCCTCGACCTGGTACCCAGCAAAGAAGAATGACACTCAGTTCATGACGAGGAGATCCAAATGAAAACAATGACATGCAAGCAACTTGCTGGAGCTTGTGACGAGGAGTTTCAAGCCGCCACGTTTGAGCAGATGGGAGAACTGAGCAGAAGGCACGCCATGGAAATGGCTGAGAAAGGTGACAAGGGCCACATCGAGAAGATGGAAGAGATGAAGGCTCTTATGAATACCCCTGGGGCAGTTGAAGAGTGGTTTGGGAAGATTCAGGCAGAATTCGACGCTCTAGCTGAAGACAAGTAATTCTCAGCGCCTCATTCGCCAAGATGGTCCCTCTTCATGCGGGCCTATCCTTTTCTCATTTGGCAAACAGCACAATCACGCGGAAACGGCCCCCTAGCCGTCGGCCCAGTCATGCTGAGCCCCGCCTGCACCCGCCTCGCCTCGCCGCGTAGCCACCCGCACCCAGCCGCCCCGAGTTCTGCTCTGCTGAACTCGGGGCTACCCGAAGCGCACCCACGCGCCCCGAGTTCTGCTTCGCAGAACTCGCAGGTGCATGAAATGCACCCGCACACCCCCGATTCGTCCGCGCCTCGCAGCGACGCCGCCTACCACGGCCCCTGTCGGTCCGCCCACCGCCCTGGTATATTCGAGCACGATGCAGAACAATACCCTTACGACCGTGAAGGCCGCCGCGCCCTTCCTAAAGTGGGCTGGAGGCAAAGGTCAACTCGTGGCGGCGTATGGTCCGTACTTCCCTGCGAAGTACAATATCTACGTCGAGCCATTCCTGGGCGGTGGGGCTGTCTTCTTCCACCTGGCACCGAGCGCGGCTATTCTCTCGGATGCGAACCGTGATCTCATCGACACTTATCGAGCTGTCAAGAACCACGTTACGCGATTGATCTCAGCCTTAGCCGAACATCGCAATGAGGAGCAGTACTACTATTCTGTTCGCTCAACACATCCTGACGAACTTACCAGTCTTGAACGAGCAGCTAGATTAATATTCTTGAACAGAACCTGCTACAACGGTCTTTACCGCGTGAACCGTCAGGGCCTCTTCAATGTTCCGTTTGGTTCGTATGCGCGACCAAAGATAGTTGATGAGCCCACCCTTAGGGCTGCCAGCCGTGCTCTGCGCGGAACAAAACTCAGAAGCGGCGACTTCGAGGAGTCAATGAACCTCGCATCACGCGGGGATTTCATCTATCTCGATCCACCGTACGATCCGGTTAGTAGGACTGCGAGCTTCACTTCCTACCACAAGAGCCCATTTGGGGAGGACGAGCAAGCCAGGCTTGCGAAGGCGTATCGTCGCTCAGACGAGCGCGGTTGCTTTCTGATGCTGAGTAATTCCGATACTCCATTGGTCCGCGAGTTGTACAGGGGCTACTCGTTTCTGCCTTTCAAGGCGAGGCGCGCCATCAACTCAAACGCCAGCCGACGAGGCCCAGTCAAAGAAGTTCTCATCGTCAACTACGACCAAGACGGTGCCTGATGCTGGACTGTCCGCATGGCAATTCCATCCCTGATGACGTAGCCGTCAGACTCCCGGTTTCACAAGCTGGGAGCGGGCGTCATAAGTGTGGCGTGTGTGCCTACGCAGAAGGGCGCGGCTTCCCTGCCGCGTCAGAAGCTGTCGAAGATTGTGACCACGGCAACGCTGCGCCAGCGAGCGTTCTCGCTGGGCTGCCGGATTATCAAGGTCAGCCGACGCGCCATCTATGTGTGGTCTGCGCGTTCGCAGAGGGTCGGGACGGCGCATCGTCGGCCACTTCTGATTCTGCGAAGGCACCCTCTGGCGTAGGCCAGCCCACCGGCGAAGGCAGTACGGGCAGGCGTTCGGGGCGGGGCTATCAGGCCTCGGTGGAGGTGCGCCAGGCCGTCGAGAGCCTCGCGATGGGTAGGGCCAGGGCGCGCCTCGAAGAGGATGGCTGGACAGTGACGGATGTATCTGCTCGGGAGTCGTACGACTATCACTGTGAGCGGGGATCCGCCGAACTGCGCGTCGAAGTGAAAGGGACTCAGTCTGATGGGCGCCAGGTGGTACTGACACGGAATGAGGTTGCTCATGCCCGTGATCAATTTCCTCACATCGCGCTGTATGTCCTTTCGCACGTTGAAGTCTCGGAGGAAGCGGGGCAGGCAGAGGCGTCCGGTGGCGAGGAGAGGTTGCTGGAGCCCTGGCGCGTGGACGACGGCTCGCTAGAGCCCTCGCAGTATTCCTACACCCTGCCGCTCGAAGACCACGCCTAAGTTGCGAGAATTCGCCACCCTCGCCACCCACACCCGGATCGTCCGCCGCGCTGTTCGCAGAACGCCACTGCGCTGATACGTCCGCGGCTAACGCCGCCACCCCCACCTACCACGCCTCAAGGGTGCGTGATGAACCTTGCATGATCCCGTGGCGTCCGCACGGAATGAAGGAGTGGTCTGGACTGAACCTAATCGAATACCGCGTCAGCGCGGAAGACACAGCCTCCGAGCTTTCCGTCGTTACCTAGGCAGAGTCGGTTTCAGGAAGGGCGCGTCCATACATATAACCGTCTGCCACTTGGGGCCTCTTCCAAGAGCCATATTTCCGCCTCCTTGACCGACCGGGCCACGGGCTCGGCAAATAGCCCCAAGAACAAGAGCCGGATTCTCCGCTCCTCTCGCATGGCAGCGGTAGTCCTTTTGCGCGCACGCCTGACGACGCCCATGTCGATCGGCTCTGTTCTTGCAGTCTCTAACGGGATGATGAACTTGACGATCGCTGTAGTCTCGTCGATTAGGTATTTCTCCTCGCGTTCGAGCCTTTTCGCCGCGCCTGCAAGGTCAGCTAGTTTTCCAGCTCTGAAGCGCCCAGCGACATGACTAATCGAGTAGCCTCCGAACATTTCACCAACCATAGTCGCGACCCGCGCAAAGAATTTGGCGCGGGACTCCCGCCTTCTCCGATTCACCCACCGCCGGACTTGCGGGAGGCCAATCTCACTCAATCGCTGTTCGATTGTGTCAGTGAAGAACAGCCTGTCCAGCGCAGCGCGAAGCTCCTCCTCTCTCGTCAGAGGAAGCAAGAATTCATAACTAACAACTTCATCGAATCTAACTCGCTCATAGGTTGAGAAGACCGTACGCTTCTGCGTCACGAGTTCCAGGAAGCCGTCAAGCGTGATCTTCAGGAACTCAGGTCGTACTTTGTGAGTGCCACCGCCGATAGGCTGAAGCAGGTCCTTCCACTGCTTGCTCACATACGTGCTGACCGTTCCCGTCGCCCATCCGGTAGCTCGTGCCACGTCCGCGGTTGTGAACTCGTTTCTAGACTTCGCTCGCTGAAGAAGAAACTCGTAGGCCTTAATCTGTTTGTCTCGCTTCGCCATCTATGCCCCCAAATTCTCGCCACAATTCCAGCCCAGGCAGCCGGTGAGTATAGCACGCTGAGGAACTCGCCTCGTCTGCTGTCTATGTCATTCGCCGTAGAGGGGGGAGAGGAAAATGCTGAACTAGGCTCGCGCTGGCGGATTTCACGTGCTACTAGATGGTGAGCGGAACTCGGCTCCGGTCGGCGTACCATTTGCACGCTCAAGGGCACGGGGAGCCCGTTACGCTTGCGTCGTCGTCATGTCTACCTTTGCTCCTGCCACCACCCCCTTCGCGCTCTCCTCCGCCTCCCCTACCCTGTCCTCACAACCAGCCAAAGGAGAAGTGCCCCAAGTTCCACTCTGTGGAACTTGAAGCTGCCCGCAGGGCAGCCTGCCGCATGCCAAACAACACAACCCCCAAACGCAAACGAGGCGCTCCCAAAGCCAACCTCCAGCCCAGCGAAATCCGCAACGCCCAACTACACTCAATCAAAGAAGACGGCCCCGCAGCGAACCTAGAGCCCCAAACTTCTCCGCAAACAATCCCCTCCGCCATAGCGCCACACACCCCAGTCTTGCGATGTGCCCCGAGTTTTGCATCGCAAAACTCGAAGCTGCAGCGCACTGCAGCCCCACGCCGCCCAGAGTTCTGCCTCGCAGAACTCCAAGGTGCACGCAGTGCACCCGGACGCTACAATGCCTACGTGGCCCGTATCATCCTCTTCGATGTCGATCAGACCCTGCTCTACTCCGGCGGCGCCGGCAGCCTCGCCATGCGCAAGGCCTTCCACCAGCTCCACGGCGTCCCGGACGCCTTCGGCAAGGTAGAGTTCTCCGGCCTCACGGACTGGGCCATCCTCAAGGCCGGCATGATCCAGCACGGCGTCCACAACGGCAACGCGATAGGGAACGACGCCACCTTCCACGAATACATGCACGCCTTCCAGCTCGCCTACTTCCCCCTCGTCGAACCGACCCTCCGCGAAGTCGAAGGCGGCCACGTCAAGCCCGGCGTCCCCGCGCTGCTCGATGCCCTCGCCGAACGTGAAGACGCGCGACTCGGCCTCGCCACCGGCAACTTCCGAGAGGCCTGCTTCATCAAGCTCCGCCACTTCGAACTCGACACCCACCTCACCGAGGGCGGCTTCGGCGACGACGCGGAAGACCGCGGCGAACTCGTCGGCATCGCCATCCAACGCGTAGCCAACGGCACGGTCGCAGACCCCGACGCCGGCGCAATTCCAGACCCAAGCGATGTCTGGGTAATCGGAGACACCATCCGCGACATCACCGCCGCCAGCGCCAACGGCGCGCGATCGCTCGGCGTCACCACCGGCAGCACATCGCGAGAAGAGCTGCAAGCGGCCGGCGCGACTATCGTACTGCCGGACCTCGCCGATACCGAATTCGTGCTACAGGTGTTGTTGGAGTAGAGCCGGCCCTAGCTGGCCCGAAGCCAGCCTTAGCTGGCCCGAAGCCAGCCTTAGCTGGCCCGAAGCTGGCCTTAGCTGGCCCGAAGCTGGCCTTAGCCAGCCAGAGGCCACCGCTAGCCTGCCGGAGTCTCGCGGCCCAGGAAGCGATCGACCGCCCAATGCACCGCCGGAATGTCGCTCACGCCGTCGTCCAGCAGCGACTGCAGGAACGCCGCCCGCCGCGCCAACTCGCTCGATAGCTCGGCAGGTTCCATCCCCAGCCGCTCCGCCAGCACCGAGATCGATTCGTCGTCGTCCAGCACCGAGAACGTGTCGCGCTTCCCGTCCCACGCCGCGATGCTCGTCACCGTCTCACCGCCGTCGCCGATAACACCGACGTCGCACACGCGCCGCAGCGTCTCGCCATCGCGGTTCTCCATCACCAACGGCACGACAAAGGTCAGGTTCCCGAGGTTCCGCCGCTCCACACCCGCCTCGTCCGTGAGCTGTGCCAGCACGCCTTCCACCGTCTCCTCATGCACCGTGGAGCACAGCGAATACCCCTCATCCATCAGCTCGAAGATCCGCACCACGTACGGCCCCCATGAGTAGACCGGCAAGTGATCGCTGATCTCGTTCACCATCAGGTACGTCGGATAGTCATCGCTCGTGGGCGGCAGGTCGAACGTCTCGCCCCAGCCCCGCGTGAAGTACGCCACCGTCTCCGGCCTCGTGAACACCAGGAGCGCCGTCAGCAGCGTCGTCTTGCCGGCGCCGGGCGGCTCAGCGGCAAAGATGAACGACGCCCCGCGCTCCAGCCCCAGCCAGAACGTGGCGACCAGACGCGGCGGGAGCGTCCCGCTCTGCATGATCTCGACGATAGAAAGCGCCTCCGGCTGGTTCCAGCCGTGCCACCCCCACCAGCTCTCGGGTTGATTGACAGCGCGCATAGTTCGCGGGCATCATAGCTCATCGTGCCATCCCGCGACCAAGATGCCCGTCGCATCCGGTACGATGCGACCGTTCTGCGTTGAGGAGGAATACATGACGTCCATGCAAGCAGCCGTGTTGGCGGGGCCGCAAACGTTCGAGATCGTCACCAAAGACTGGCCCGAAGCGCAGCCCGGTCACGTGCTGGTGCGCGTGCGCAATTGCGGCATCTGCGGCAGCGACCTGCACTTCTACCGCGGCGACTTCCCCGCAGCGCCCGGACTGCAGATGGGCCACGAAATCGCCGGTGAAGTGGCGGAGGTGGGCGCCGGCGTCGAAGGCCTCAGCCCCGGCCAGCCCGTCGCTATCGAGCCCGTGTCCGTCTGTCGCAACTGCGACCTCTGCCGAAGCGGACGCTACAACCTCTGCCCCAAACGTCGCCTCCTCGGCATGATGGACCCCGGCGGGTTCGCGGAGTTCACCCACGTCCCGTCCTACATGGTTCACGCGCTGCCAGAAACTGTGGACACGGAAGTTGGCGCGCTCGTTGAACCGCTGGCGGTGACGGTGCATGGCCTGCGCCAGGCGGGCCTCTCCGCCGGGGAGCGCGTCGCCGTCATCGGCTCGGGGACAATTGGTCTGATGGCGCTGGTAGCCGCCCGCGCGCTGGGGGCATCCGACGTCTACACCACCGCCCGCTACCCGCACCAGGCCGCGGCCGCGCAGGCGCTGGGCGCGTCCGCCGTGATCCCTGCGGACGGCGATGCCACACAGGCGATGACCGAAGCGTTCGCGGGGCAGCCACCGGACGTCGTGATAGAGACGGTCGGCGGCAGCGGCGAGACGCTCGACCAGGCCGTTGCCGTCGCCGCGCCTGGGGGACGCATTTCAGTACTGGGTCTCTTCACCAGCCCCATCACGCTCAACGCGACGAACGCGGTCATCAAGGAGATCGTCCTGATCGGCGGCGTCACCTATGCAAGTCAGGACGGTCGCTCCGACTTCGAAGTCGCACTCGAGATCGCCAGCCATCACGCCGAAGAGATGCGGCGCGTGATCACCCACCGCGTGCCGCTCGCCGACATCCAGCGCGGCTTCGAGACGGCCAGCGATAAGTCGCGGGCGTCTATCAAGGTGACGGTCGAAGTCTAAGGCCGCCGGTCTCCTTCTCCGGCCACGGGCGACCAGCGCCGGGCGGCAGCTAGTTCAGTCCTGCCCCGGCGAAACGCTTGCGCTGCTCCTCGTCCCAGCGTTCGGTCAGCGATCGGATCAGGTCGCCGAGTATCTCGGACTCCCGTCGTAGCCGTGCGGCCACGGAGAGCGTCTCCAGCAGCTCCTGCTTCACGCCTGAGGGAACGTCAATCTCGGCGGCGACGAAGTCGGCGAGCGTCGCCGGATCGCCAGGCAGGTCGAGGCTTCGCGTCCACTGATTGCTGACGGCCATCACCAGCCGGAACTGTTCGGCGAACAGTCCAGCGACGCGCTCGGCCGCCTGGGGCAGCTCCTCTCCCCCTCCCTCTCCCGGCTCGTTCAGCAGGTACTCGACGTTGCCTATGAGATAGGGTTCTGAGCGGTCGAGCAATGCGATGCGGAAGCGGTGCCGTCCCAGCGTGATCAGGTTCATTTTGCCGTCCGGCAGCCGCTGAACGCGGGCGATGCGAGCGGTGGTGCCAACGTCGTGCGGCACGGCATCTCCGCCGACCTGTTTGCCTGATTTGATCAGCACTACGCCGAACGGTGACTGCTCTTCGATGCAGTGGCCGATCATCGTCTTGTAGCGCTCTTCGAAGATGTGAAGTGGTAGCGCCTGCCGGGGAAACAGGACGGTATCCAGAGGGAAGAGGGGCAATCGCTCCATGTTCGCAAAGGAGAGCGTACCACGGTGCTGAAACGTGAGAAAGGTGCTAGTAGATCGAACAGGTAGCTGTGTGTCGGCTACGCCTGTTGTTTGACCAGCTTCACCCGCGGCACCGCCGTCGAGCCGTTTTCAGCCGGCAAGAGAGCGCCCACTGCGCCACCGTCGTAGTAGGACGAGACGAAGACCGCGCCCTGCGGTACGTCCGCCGTCAGCGTCGCCTTCAGCGACAGCTCGGCAGCTCCGTCTTGCAGCACGACATTGTCACCAGCCGAAATACCGAGGGCCACCGCGTCGAGCTGATTCACCAGCACGCCGTCCTCTCGGTGGAGCTTGTCGGCGTCGGCCAGGCGCAGCGTCGCGCCCTCCAGACTGGTGTAGAGCGTTCGACCGGTCAGCAGCGCTACCTCACCCTCGCCGTTCGGCGCTGGTGCATCCACCGCGACTGGCTGCAAGGCGATCTGGCCCGCTGCGGACTCATCGACCGCCCGCCCCTTGCCCCAGCCGAAGTAACCATGGAACTGGAACTTCTCGTAGCCCGGGACGGTGCGCGTGATTTCTTCCGTCACGTCGGCGGCCTCTTCGTATGCGAATGCCACGGCATTGCCGAGACTTGCGGCCAGCCGCGTACCCAACGCGCTGAGCGTCTCCCAGGCCGGCTTCGCGTCGCCGGGGTGCGCCTGCGCCGCGCGGAGACGTTGGACGCGCCTATCGGCGTTCGCAAACGTGCCGTCCTTGCCGTACGTGGGCGCGTCGGCGATCACGACATGGGCCTGCTGGGCCGTCTCGCCGAGCAACTGATCGACAACGACCAAAATGTCGAGCTTCGCGAGCGCCTCTTGGACGCGGGCGCGGCCGGGCAGGTGCATTATTGGATTGTCACCTGCGACGACGAGCGCCTTCACCTCGCCGCCGAGCGCGGCTTCCAAGATGCCATTCACGTCCTTGCCATCGCCGTCAGGCGAAACGCCCATGTCCAGCGCACCGTTCACGTTAGCTTCTGTCGGCAACACGAAGAACGAACGCGTCGCGGCAGTTCCGCTGACCAAGAGAGCAACGTTTGCCGCGGCCTTCGCTGATTCGGCAACGCCGGCCACGCCCGTCGATTTCGGCGCAAACACAAGTGCGAATGCCTCATCCGCCGCCGCGGCCGCCTCGCGGAGGATGGCGGCTGCGTGTTCGAGCGCAGCACCGTCGACGCCGGTCGAGCCTGCGTCTGCGGCGCTGACCACCGCCGGGTCGAGCCCGGCCTCGGATGCAGCGCTAGCGATCTCCGCATCGTCGGCCAGCAACGATGCGAGGGCCCCCAGCACGCCGGCTTCTTGTCCTGGCGTCGGCTGGAGCCAGACGCCGCCATAAGGTTCGGCGAAGTCGCACAGCTCCCCACGGCGGGCGGTGATCACGATTAGTCTTCCCGGTTCACGAAGCGGCAGTTTCCGGGGGTCGATCGCATCCTTGATGCGCAAGGCGGCGACGTTATGGCTCTCTTCGAGGTCGTCCGCAACGACGAGGATGGTCTTGGCGCGCTCCGGGATGTCGGTCAGGTCTCCGGGCAGCGTCTCCGTGCCGAACGCTGCGGCGGTCGCCTGTGCAACGGCCCGGTTCACGGGGCCCGCACTGAAATCGATGTGCGGCGTACCGACGACTTCGCGCGCGATGCGCTGGACGAGATAGTTCTCTTCGTTCGTCGCAATAGGCGAACCGAGGAACGCGATCGCCTTGGCGCCGTGTGCGGCGTGGACGGCCGCAAGCTGTTCGACGCTGTAGTCCAGCGCCTCCTCCCACGTAGTTGGCTGCAGGTTGTCTCCGCTGCGTACCAGGTGTTGGGCCAATCGGTCGCTCTGCTTCACGGCGTCGTAGTGGAAGCGGCCACGGACACAGATCTGGTCGTCGCTGAACGGATTGAGCGAGTCCGGCTTCACGATGACGGGCTTGCCATCACGATGCCCGACGCTGATCGTACAACCGACGCTACAGGAGTTGCAGACTGTCGAGACCCAGTCCTCGGTACGCGCCAGCCATTTGTTCGGCCTCTCCATCAGCGTCGCCGTCGGGCAGACGTCGATGCAGGACCCGCAGAAGTCGCAGTTAGACTCGTCAATCGCGCCGCCGGCGCCAAACGCTATCGCCGTGGAGAATCCACGGCCCGCAAGTGTCACGGCGCCGGTGTGGCGCAGGTCGTCGCAGGCGCGGACGCAGCGCGTGCAGATGATGCACATCTGCGGGTCGAACTCGAAGAACGGGTTACCGCGGTCGGGCTCGGGCGGCGCAGCTTCGTAGTAGGTACGCTCCTCGCCCGCCCAGGGCTCCACGCTGTCCTTCCCCATGTCCAGCAGGTCGTTCGTGGTCTGCAGCTCGCAGCGGTAGTTTTTGGAACACGTAAGGCAGCGATGCGTGACCGAATCGTCTCGCAGGCAGATGTCCCCGGGCATACATTTGACGCGGCGGTGGCATGTAAGGCAGCGGTCGGAGTGATTGGCGTCGATGACGGAGAGGACGTACTGGCGGGCCTGTTTCACGTCGTCCGTAACGGTGTTGACCACCATGTCATCGCGCACCGTCGTCGTGCAGGAGAGCTGAAGACCCCTGGCCCCTTCGATTTCGACGAGGCAGGTGCGGCAGCCGGCGTACGGCGGCAGCTTGTCTATGTAGCAGAGATTAGAGACGTAGAAGCCGTTCTGCTTGATCACCTCGACAAGGGGCGCGCCGTCAGGCGCCTCCACGGTCTTGCCGTTAATAGTCAGTTTCGCCACAGGCGGCCGCTCCCTAGGCCTCGCGCTGGATGAGCTCGATCACGTCGTCCGGCGCCCGCTGGCCATTCGGGTACGTGAAGTCATGCTCGCTCAGGTGCGCGTGGGCGAACTCCGTGAGGGCGTGCTTGTCACGATACATCGCGTTGAAGTCATCAACGACGTCCTTCCACGTCCCGCCCGCCTGGATCGCCTCGTACGGGCAGGCCTCCGTGCAGAGGCCGCAGTACATGCAGATGCGGAAGTCGATCTCATAGCGGTCGACGTTCAACGCGTCGCCCTCGCCGGGCGATGTCGCGACCAGGATGCAACCGTCCGGGCAGGCCTGGGCGCACGTCGAACATCCTGTGCATCGCTCCTCAAACCAGACCAGATTGGTGCGTGCGCGCGCCGGAATCGGCCGCACTTCTTCCGGGTACTGTACTGTTGTAGGTGGCTTGAAGATGTGCTTGAAGGTGACCATCATCCCCTTCAGCGTGCCGAGACCGTTCATCCGTGCGTCTCCGTATCAGTCCGATTTGAACTGGCGAACGTGACTAGATTCTCCCCCGGCGCCGGTGCGACCCGCCGGCGCGCGCCTGCGCGGCTCTGGAGAAGTGTTTCACAATGTCCGCTGAATAGTAGCAGTATCCGAAGAGCTAACTCAACGCCGGAGTTGTCGGCGCGGATCTAGCCGGCTTGCCGACGCTCTCCATGCGCCGCCAGGCGTGTGAGTCGCACCGGCATTCCACAAAGCTGAGAACGCACCTCTGTCCGCGGCGCTTCCCGCTAATGGCGCCTATCTGCTGACTAGTTAGTGGCGATTCGACCGAGGTTCACCGCGGTCGCGGAACGGCGCTCGCTGAACTCATGCAGCTTGAGCGCCACGAAGTAGCCGATGAGCGCAAGCGACCCGCCAGCGATGCCATCGACGATGTAGTGGTTCGCGGTGAGGACGATACTCGCGAACATGATCGCGGGGAGCGCAACGCCAATAGCCTTGAGAACTATGCTGCCGCCGTGACGGAAGAGGGCGATACCGACGATCAGGTTCCAACCAAAATGCAGACTGGGCATCGCGGCGTACTGGTTAACGAATGCGGGCGGCTGCAGCACCCGGTAGGCATCCGAGCGTTCCGTCACCGTGTCCACGAATCCCCACGCATCCATCAGCCGTGGCGGAGCAACTGGCAGCGCCATGAAGATAATCAGGCCGATACCGCCGGAGATGATGAACGCGTTTCGATACACAGAGTACTGCTCCCGGTGGAGCATGAATAGCCAGACCGCCGCGAATACGATGACGGGCCAGTGACCCCAGATGTATGTCCAGTTCGCGATGTTGACGGCGTAGTCGAGATGGAGGATCTTCTCCTGCAGCGACGGCTCCCAGAAGATGCCAAGCGTCTGCTCGAGCTCCATGATGTCGATGCCGCGATGAAACGCCTGCGCCTCGCGGCCGGCAACCAAACCACGCACGAGGAAGTAGAGGAAGTAGCCGGGAACGACGATCAAGACTTCGCCAAGGAGTTGCCGAACCGTCGTCGTTGTCGTCCCGCGGGTCCAGTGCACGGCAACGAAGATAAGAACCACCACGCCGATCAGCGGCCAGCGCAACGACTGGATCAGCGACATGTCCAGCGTTGGTAGGAGTCCCATCACGCCCGCAACCATGAACGTGGGCGACATGCTGCCACAATCCCTCCCCGAATGTCCACGACCATGTATCAGCGCTAGCTAACCACAGCGGGTACGGTTTTGCAAGCGCCGTATTGGTACACGTATCCTTATGGAAATCTAAGAGTTCTGCTAGAAGTGGAACCGCGCCAGGTCGTCCGCCAACTGGCAGTTGGGAATCTGCAGATCTTGCTTTCCCGAATCGAGGTGCGTAAGGACGAACGCCGGTTGCGGCCCCAGCCGGCGTCGCAGGTCCTGCAGGTCGGCCGGGCCCAGGTGCGGGCCGCACGCCCCTTCCCAGCACGAGCACTCCACAACGAAGACATCGCTGCCGTCGGCGAGGTCGTACAGCGCATCACACATCAGGCTGTCGCCCGAGTAGGCAACCGACCGCCTGTCCGTCTCGAGGCGGTAGCCGAAGCAGCCGAAGTCCTCGACGTGGTCGACCTCACGAGCCGTGAACGTCGCGCCGCCTACCTCACCTGTCTGCCCGTCCTCGACTTCGAGGAACGTCTGCTTGTAACCGCTGTCCTTGCTCATCGAGTACGGGAAGCAGGCCTCCATCACCAGGCGCACGCGCTCTTCGACGCCGGGCGGGCCGACGATCGTCAACTCCTTGGTTCGCGCTGTGTTCTCTGCGTATTCGAGAAGGAGGAACGGCATGCCGAGGAAGTGATCTCCGTGAAAGTGGCTGATGAAGATCGCTTCTATCTCTTCCAGCGCCGCACCCGCGCGCTTCAAGTGCGGCAGAGCTATGGGCGATGCGTCGAAGAGGTAACGCCCGTTGACCAGGAAGCTGTTCCAGTAGCGGCCGTGCGCGAAGGCGTTACCCGAGCCGAGAAAGAGCAGGTCCAGGCTCTGTCTCACTCGGTGCCCCCCGCGGCGACGGAGTGAGCGTACACACGATCCAGGAAGGACCAGATTGCGTCCGGCGTCAGGTCTCCGCACTGCCAGGCCTGGTAGAACGGATGCTTGAGAAGCCTGCGCTCCTCAGTCATCCGGCCCACTTCCGCTGCGATTGAAGCGCCTGCCGCCGTCATCCATCTCCTCCTTCAGATTTTGTCAACGCTGGAGCATACACCATACTCGGCCTACGGTGAAGCACCAGCCGGTATCAACCGGCCCATATCTGCCAGCCTACTTCCCATGTTATCCTAAATCTACTTCCACACGCTCCGCGGTCGCGGGCTTGGTGCGCTACCATCTTCCGTCATGAACGCGTTCTGGACCCAGTGCGCCGAACTGATCCGCAAGTGGCACCTCTGGATGCTGGCGGCGGCGGCCATCGCGACGGTGGTCTTGGCGCTCGGCATTTCACGGCTGGAGTTCAAGACGAGCCAGGATACATTTGTCCCCTCCGGGTCGCAGGTCTACCAGAACAATGTCCGCTACGAACGACAGTTTGGCGGCGAGCCCGTGCTGGTCCTCTTCACGGCCGACGATATCCGCACGCTCTTCGTCTCTCCGAATGTAGAGGAGCTGGCCGCGCTGGAAGCGGAGCTTGCGGATAGCGGCCTCTACCACTCCGTCTTCGGGCCGCTCGCCATCCTCGAGTTCGCCCGTGACCAGATCCCCGTTGCGACGGAGCTCGCGGCCGGAGCGATCGCGCGGCTGCAGAACACTGCGGCCGAGGCCGCGCGAGGCGAAGCGATCGCGGCCGGCGCACCGGTTGCGGAGCAAGAGCAGGCGGCCGCGCTGGCGCGCGAATCGGCCGCGGCGGACTATGGCGCGCGCGTGACGGCCGACGCACAGCGGCTGGCGGCGGCCGGCGAGCAGACCCTCGACAATTCACGCTTCGTCGAGTTTCTGCTGTTCGACGAGAACGGCGCCGTACGACCCGATCTTGAAGGCGTGTTCCCGAACGCCAGCAACGCCCTGATGGTCGTTCGACTCAACGGCAACATGTCAATCGATGAACAAGGTGACGCCGCAGAAGTTGCTATCGACACGGTGAACCATCACTCCTTCGTCGGAATCGACGTGCTGCCGACCGGCCCTCCAATCCTGCTGAAGGAGATCAACGACACGATGCGTGAGAGCATGATGATCATGGCGGCGCTTGCCAGCGCGATCATGATCATCGTCCTGTTCGTGCTCTTCCAAGCGCGCTGGCGACTGCTATCGCTCGGCGTCGTCCTCGTCGGCAGCGTCTGGGCATTCGGCCTGATCGGCTACCTCAGTATCCCTCTAACGATGGTGACGATCTCCGGGTTGCCGATCCTGATCGGCCTCGGCATGGACTTCGCGATTCAGATGCACAGTAGGTTCGAGGAGGAGACTGCGCGCGGCGGCGGACCTCTGTCCGGTCTGCGGCGTGCGCTGGCGAACCTCGGCCCGCCGCTTGGAATAGCCGTCGTCGCGGCGGCGGCCGGCTTCATGGCGCTCCACATCTCGCGCGTTCCGATGATTCGCGATTTCGGATCGATGCTCGCCGTGGGCATCGTCATCCTCGCGTTCGCCGGGGTGCTGTTACCGGCGAGCTTGCTGTACCTGCGCGACCGATCTCACCAAACCACACTGGCGGAGCCTCCCCAGCAGATGCAGGTAGAGAATCTCGTCCGGGTGCTCACGTCATCCGCCGACAGGCGTCTCGTGCCGATCATCGCGATCGGCGTCGCGTTCATCTTGATGGGACTCTTCGCCGACCGCAACATCACGATCCAGACGGACCCGGAGCGGTTCGTGCCTCAGGACAGCCCGGTGCTGCGGGACCTCTACCAGATCCGCGATACTGCGGGCTCATCCAACCAGATGGGCATCATGGTGGAAGCGCACGACGTCACGGACCAAGAGGTGCTGACGTGGATCGGCGAGTTCGGCGCCCGCCAGTTGGAGACGCACAAGGCAGAACTCATGCGCGCGGACAGTATCACGTCGATCGTAACGCTGGCCATCGGCGCACCTCCGACAGCAAACGACGTGGAGGCGATCCTCTCCGTCGCGCCCGATTCGATCAAGGACACGTTCATCAGCGAGGACCGCACGCAGGCCCACATCATCTTCGCGATCGGGCCGATCTCACTCGACGAACAACGTAATTTGATTGACGAGATGCGGGCCGATCTGCAGGCGCCGCCGGGCGTCACGGCGACACCTGCCGGCCTGGCCGTGATCGGCATTGAGGCCGTCGACGCGTTGAGCGCAAATCGCACGCTGATGATCTACGCAGCTTTGGGGACCGTACTCGTCTGGTTGTTCATCGCGTACCGCAGCCTGGTAAAGACCGTCCTGCCGGTGTTGCCGGTCCTCTTTGCGCTCGGCGGCTCATCCATGGCCATCTACCTGCTGGGTATCGAACTCAATCCGCTCACGGCAGTTTCGGGACCCCTTATCATCGCCACCTGCACGGAGTTCTCCGTCCTGATCATGGCGCGCTACTTCGAGGAGCGTGAGCGCGGCTACTCGCCGCGCGAGGCGATCAACACATCGTCGATCCGCATCGGCCGCGCGATAGCGGTCTCGGGCATCACTACCATCGGAGGCTTCGGCGTGCTGGCGTTCTCGGGATTTCCGCTGCTGGAGACATTCGGCATCGTCACGGCGTTGAACGTCGGCATCGCCCTCTTCACGACGTTGATCGTTCTGCCGCCGCTGCTGGTCTGGGCCGACGAAGAGCGCGGACTGATGCCTGTGCGGGAGGACCTCCGCACCGCAAAATAGCTCCGGCGGACAGATATCTAGTACCCTCTCCTCATGAACCTGGCTGAACGGCTTGGCCACGCCGCAGACGACCGCGTGCTGATCCTGAACGCGGATGACGTTGGTAGCTCCCACGCGTCTAACCTCGCGGCGTTTGAATGCGTCGAACACGGGAGCCTCACGTCGGCGTCGCTCCTCGTGCCTGCGCCGTGGTTCCCGGAGGCCGCCGTATTTGCGCGCGAGCACCCCGATGCCGACTTCGGCGTCCACCTCACGTTGACGTGCGAGTACGCCGGCTATCGCTGGCGGCCACTCTCTGACAGACTGACTTCGCCAGGCCTGTACGACGGCGAGGGCTACCAGTGGCGAACGATGGCCGAGGCGCAGGCTCATGTTTCCGCGGAGGAAGCGGAAGGTGAACTGCGCGCGCAGATCGACGCCGCGATTGCGGCCGACGTGGACGTCACGCACATCGATACGCATATGGGCACCGTCTTAATGCCGGAGTTCCTCGAAGTCTACGTGTCGCTTGCGCTGGCGTACAAAGTCCCGCTTTTCATCTACCGCGCCGACCCCGAGCGCCTGCGCCGCACCGGCTTGGGGGATCTACTCGCGGTTCTCACGCCGCAGCTCGAAAGGCTGGACGCCGCCGGTTTCCCGGTACTCGACGGCATCCTGACGAAGACGTCCGACCAGCCGCCGGACAAGAAAGAAACCTACGTGCGGGAGCTGTTCGCCAACCTGCGCCCCGGGCTCAGCCACTTCCTGGTCCACCCGACGACGCTCTCAGCGGAGGTATCAGCGACGACGGCGAGCGCGGCTTCGCGCGTGGCGGACTACGAGCTGTTTCGCGACCGGCGGATGGCCGCCCTGATGGACGAGCTCGGGATCAAGACCACCACCTACCGCGAGCTCCGCGACGCCTATCGTGCAGGGAACCTGCGAGCCTAGCCGATGCCTGATATGCTCGTCCGCCTCTACGACCTGCCGGATCCCGCACAATACGACGCGCAGGCGGCCAACGCAGGCATCGAGATCCGGCGGCTGGAGCCGTGGGAGCGGTCCGCGTTCCGCCGCTTCATTGAGGATGAGTTCGACACCCGATGGGCGGACGAAGCGGAGCCGGCGCTCGATAGGCAACCGGTGACCGCCTTCGTCGCGGTCGCCGGAGACGTGATCGTCGGGTTCGCCGCGTATGAGTGCACGCGGAGGGGTTATTTCGGCCCGACAGGCGTGCGGCCAGATCTGCAAGGCCGCGGCATCGGCGCGGCGTTGCTGCTGCGCTGCCTACAAGCGATGGCCGAGCTCGGCTACGCCTACACCGTCATCGGCGGCGTGGTGGAGGCAGTGGACTTCTACGAGAATGTATGCGGCGCGTTCGTCATACCTGGCAGCGAGCGCGGCATCTACCGAAGCTAAACACAGGGCGTTCGGCTCACACCAAGTAGCCGCGTGCGGCGGCGTTCAACTACAATGACCTGGATTCTGCAGGTGGACACCTTATGAGACGAGTGCGAACAGATAGCCAGACCATAGGCGCGAGACACGGCTCGTGACGGCGAAGCTCGCCGTTGTCGGCACGGGGCGCTCGGGCGCCGTCACGGCGGCCTGCCTGGCCGACCTGGGCCACACCGTCTGTGCGTTTGACGTCAACGCCGACCTGATCGCGCGGCTGGAAGCCGGCTCGGCCCCATTCGTCGAACCACAACTCGATGACGTCATCAAACGCAACATGGAGGCCGGCCGCCTCACGTTCACGACAGACGCCGCGACCGCGATTAGCCCGGCAGACGCCGTACTGCTCTGCCTGCCGACGCCGGCATCCGATGACGGGACATCCGATCTTTCCGCTTTATATGCCGGCGTCGACAGCATCTCGGCGCACCTCGCGCCGGACGCCGTACTGATCACTCGCAGCACGGTTCCTGTTGGAACCAACGCCGCCCTCCAAGAGCGGCTGCGCGGTCTCGCGGCCGGCGGACAACACGACGTCGTCTCCAATCCTGAGTTCTTGCGTGAAGGCCGCGCGGTGGACGACTTCATGACACCTGACCGGATCGTAATCGGCGCGGTGTCGGAGGCCGCGCGTAAACGGGTCGCCGGGTACTACGCAGCCATCGAGTGCCCCATGGTGCTCACTGATCTTGAGACGGCGGAGTTGGCGAAGTACGCGGCCAACGCCTATCTGGCGGCCAGCGTCAGCTTCATCAACGAGATCGCAAACATCTGTGAGCGCACCGGCGCCGACATCTCGCAGGTCGCTCAGGCACTCGCACTCGACCACCGGATCGGCCCGGACGCCTATCTGATGCCCGGCATCGGCTACGGAGGCAGCTGCCTTCCGAAAGACCTCAGCGCCCTGATCAGCACCGCGGAGCAGCACGGCTACACAGCCCACCTGCTATCGGCCGTTTCCGACGTCAACGAGCGTCAACCAGCATGGGTCGTAGAACAGCTAAGGGGGTCGGTCTCCCGGCTGGAGCAGGCGAAGGTCGCCGTGCTCGGCATTAGCTTCAAGGGCGGCACGTTCGACGCGCGTAGCTCGCCGGCGCTCGCGACGATGCGTCTGTTGCAGCAGGCCGGCGTCGCCGTGCGCGCGTACGATCCGTTTGCCGACGACGCGACGGAGGCGCTGGTCAAAGGCTTCGCCACGCTGCATCCGGACGCCTACGCCGCGGCCGAGGGCTGCGTTGCCGTCGTCATCGCGACCGACCACCGCGAGTTTTCCGACCTCAACTTGGCCCGGCTAGGCCGGTTGATGCAGACCCGCCTTTTCGTCGACGGCCGCAACCTCTTTGACCCTGAAGCCGTACTTCAGGCTGGATTCTCGTACGTGGGAGTCGGCCGGGCACACAGGGGCGACTGAGGCATTCGCCTATGCAGTCGTCCGCGCCCGACAGCCCCACACGCCTAACGCAGCTCTACCAGGCGGTCCGTAGCCTGCTGCCAGAGCGACCGCTACGGTCTGTCAGGCTTTGGCTGATCGTCCTGGTCAACATTGCGCTGATTGCGCTGTACTTCTGGAGCCGAGGCGGCGCGACGACGGATATCCGCATCGAAGCGCAGGGGAACGACTACCGCGCATTCGTCGACGGTGAACTCGTTGCGGAGGGCACGTTCAGAGGCCCGACGGAAGGCGGCATCGGTCTCCGCCTTGTCACGAATTACCGCCTGCCGGCGCTGCCGAAACCGTTCGGCTACGACAGCGTGCGCGTCACGGAGATCGGCACGAACGAGGTGCTCTTCGAGGACGATTTCGAGGGCGGCTTCTCGCCGCTCCTCGCCGACGGGAAGGGCGAGTGGTCGTCAGAAGACGGGGCATTAACGACAACGAGCAACAGGTCGATCTCGACCGGGTTTCAGGAATGGGGCGACTACGTATTCCAAGCGAAGCTCAAGAACATCACAGAGGCGACGATCTACGTCCGCCTGCAGGACCTCAATAACGCCGTCGTGCTTGGCATCGGGCAGTTCCGCGGCTTCGGCGGCATCGTGCTCGCTCGATTGGAAGACGGGGTATCGGTGGAGCGAATCGAGAGCCCGCGTATCGAGCTCGATCGCGGTGAGTCGATCCAGTCGATCACGGCGATGCTCCTTCGGCCGTACCCCTATGCGCTGCTGGTGTTCGCCGCGCTGATCGCTGTCGTCTTCGTTGTCCGAGTGGGAGCGCTCGAACGGCGGGTCGCTTCGTTCAGCGCGACGATGTCGGAGGTCGCGCCTGCGATAGCGATCGGACTAGCCGCGGGTTCGTTGGTCTTACTGTGGTACCTCCTCTACGTCGTCGGCGAAGCGATCCCCCACGTGCCCGACTCGGTGGCGTACACCTTCCAGGCGAAGATCTTCGCGTCTTTCCGGTTCGCTGGGGACGCACCGCCGTTACGTGAGAGCTTTTCGATCTTCAACCCACATATGTTCCAGGTGGTTGATGGGCGCTGGTTCAGTCATTATCCGTTCGGCCATCCAATGTTTCTGGCTATCGGAGAGTTCTTTGGCGTGATCTGGCTGGTGCCGCCCATCCTCGGCGCCGCATGTATCGCGCTCACCTACGCGATAGGCAAACGACTCTACAGCTCCTCAACAGGGCTGATCGCGGCTGCATTGCTGTTGTCGTCGCCGTTCTTCCTGATGACGGCCAGCAACTTCATGTCGCACAACACGGCGGCCTTCACTCTCCTGGCCGCGCTCCTGCTAATCACGTGGCAGACGAAGCGCAAGTACATCGCCATGTTCGTCGCGGGCGCGTTTATCGGCCTGCTCTTTAACATCCGGCCGTTCACGGCCGTCGCGTTCATGCCGGTTCTTGGCCTGTTCATGGCGTATGAACTGGTGCGCGCCCGCGCGGGCCGGCTGCGGCTCCTTCTCGAAGACCTCTCGTTCGCGGCTGCAGCCCTGCTCATGCTCGGCGCGCACTTCTTCTACAACCGCATGACGACGGGCGACTTCAACACCACCGCGTACGAGGCGCAGGGAACATTTACGGACGACTTCGTCGGCTTCGGTGGCTTGCACTCCGTGACGCTAGGCATCCAGAACGAGCAGGAGCTGCTGTCGTTGTTGCTGCTGGTCGCGAACGGGTGGCCGTTGGTGATCGGCCTGCTCGTCGCGGCGTTCCCGTTCCTGCTCGGCACGAAGAACAAGTGGGACTACTTTCTCGGCGCGTCGTTCCTCGCGATCGTGAGCGCGCCGATCTTCTACCGCAATTCGGCCATCATGCACGGGCCACGCTTCTGGTACGAAGGGTTGCCGTTTCTGATCCTGCTCACGGCGCGCGGCTTCCAGACGCTGAAGGACGCCGCGATTGATGCCGGCGACACGCTCGCGTGCCGATTCAGGAAGAACACGATCATCTCGTCGTCCGCCGGCGCGACGTTCGCTGTGTACGGAGGTGTCGTTATCCTGATCCTCTTCAGCACCACGGGCTGGCTCTTTGGCCAACGCGACATGTGGACCGGCACGGGGGTGCTGAATTTCACGCCAAACAACGCGTCACAGCTGGAAGGCTTCAACTTCACCGACCGCAGGCTGCCGGACAAGGCGGAGGAGTTGAACATCGAAGACGCGCTGATCCTGGTAGAATCGTGCCCGCATTGGTGGTGTTTCGGCAGCGTGTTCTGGCTGAACGATCCGGACCTGGACGGCGACATCGTTTGGGCGGAGCTGCAAGAGACGGAAGACGACATCGAGTTGCTTGAACTCTATAAGGGTCGCCAACTCTACGTGGCCAGTTACGGGTTCAACACCATCGAACCGATCAGCGAAGAGCAGATCGTCCAGAGAGTTGAAGAGAAGTTGGCCGAGGCCAAGGAGCCGCAAGAGCCCGTAGATCCCCGCACGCCCAGCGAGCGCGACGCGATCCGGCGAGCCGATCTGGAAACAGCTCGAGCCGCTTTAGAAGTATACGCGCAAGAAAACGCCACGTATCCAGTTACGGGCAACGGTGTGCAGACGCTTTGCGCGTATACCACACTGGACGCCGGATGTGCTCTGGCCGTCACATCCGCCGACCCGCTCGGAGCGGCGATTACGAACGGGTACTGGCTACGGTCGAATGGCACGAGTTACGTCCTCATCGCTCTGCAGGAGGTGGAGACTACAGAACCAAGCGCCTGTCCTGACGACTTGCAGTTCGGCCAATCCCGCTACTGCGTGGTGGGTGAGTTGCCGTGACGAGGAGCCTCGTCACCGGCGCTGCAGGATTCATCGGATCGCACGTCGTCGACCGCCTGCTAGAGCTGAACCGTGAGGTCGTCGGCGTCGATTGCTTCACGGATGGCTACGCTCGTGTCCTAAAGGAGAGGAACCTAGCCGACACGAAAGATAACCAGCGCTTTCGCTTCGTCGATGGCGATCTACTGGACATCGACCTGCGGGACCTGCTGACAGGCATTGAGCACGTGTTCCACCTGGCCGGCCAGGCCGGCGTCCGGCCGAGCTGGGGAGAGCACTTCGCCGTCTATCTACGAAACAACATCGCCGCCACACAGCGCTTGCTGGAAGCCGTGAAGGGTACGGCCGTCGAAACGTTCGTCTTCTCCTCGTCGTCGTCTGTGTACGGCGATGCCAGAGAGTTCCCGGTCTCGGAGTCGGCGTTGCCACAGCCTGTCTCGCCGTATGGCGTCACGAAGCTGGCGGCCGAACACCTCTGCGGGCTCTACCGCAAGAACTACGCGGTTCCCTGCGTCTCTCTGCGCTACTTCACGGCGTACGGTCCTCGCCAGCGGCCGGAGATGGCGATACAACGGTTCCTCTCCGCCGCCGCAACGGGCGAAGAGGTGACGATCTACGGGGACGGCTCGCAGACACGCGACTTTACGTTCGTAGACGACGTAGTTGAGGCGAACGTGCTGGCGATGGCGGCTCCGGAAGGCGACCGCATCTACAACGTCTGCGGCGGCTCCCGCGTCAGCCTGAGCGAGATGATCGACATCGTTGAGGACACCACCGGCAAGCCCCTCCGCCGCCGCCACGTGCCGCCAGCCGAGGGCGACGCGCTCCACACGCTAGGCGACAACACGCTCGCGCGGAAGGAACTGGGCTTCGCCCCGCGGACGCAGCTTGCCACTGGCATCGCAGAACAGTGGCGATGGCTGACGGAGGCCGGCGCGACCGACTAGCCCACGCTAAGTATCGATAACCGGTGCGGCTGCCACAGTCTCACCCCTGCCACGGATCGCGTTGATCAGCATCCGTTCGCCGGACAGTTGATCGTAGACGAAACAGCCCCCGATCAAGAGCAGGTCGATCGCCGTCGCCCAGAACCGCGCGGCGATTGAAATCGCGACCGCCAGCTCCACCGGCATCGTCGTCTGGAGCACGGCGACGATCACGCCCTCCCGCACGCCGAGCCCCGCAGGGGCGAACACGCTGATCATGCCAAGGACAGCCGCGAGTCCATAGACGCCCACAGCGAGCGGCAGGTAGCGCACCGAGTAATCCGTAATGGACACGATCAGCAGATAAAACCCAAGGCCATTCAGAACAAATGCCAGCGCATAGAGCATCGTCGCGCCGCCGACGAGTCGCGAAGGCAGCAACCAATCGAGCTCGCCCGCATCCCGTCCAGCGATGCGCGTGCCGAACCGCAGCAGGCGGCGAAGTACTGTCGGGTGCAGCGCCACCGCACCGCCTACGACCAGCACCGGTAGCGCCAGATACGGCAGCACGCTCTCCGATTCCACGGCGAGGGTTGGCACCAGCGTCACGGTCGCCAGCGCGGCGCCGGCTACCAGCAGCAGCGCGCTCTCGTAGACAATGCTGCCAACGAGCGCCTGCGACGAAACGCCGAGAGAACGGCCGAGAAAGAACCTGCCGACGACGTACGCCACCTTCCCCGGGATGTATCGCCCCGCCCACGAGTAGAGGAAGGTCTTAACGAGCGCCGTACTGTAATCGCCGCCACTGCCGGACATGTGGCGGACGATGACGGGCCACGTCAGCGCCAGCACGAGCACGCCCGCCAGGCCGGGCACCAACGATACGGCCAGTAACACGGGCCGCACGTGGAGCTCTTCCGACTGCAAGCTGTCCCAGTTGGAAACCAGCGTCCACCCAAGGAAGAACAGTGTCGCGCCGATAACGCTGAAGACGATCAGAGGCCTGGCGACTGCGAGGAGTGCGGAGGTGCGCGCGCGTGGCCCCATATCGGAAGTCAAACGTATCGCCTGCTCACAGCCGAGCATACCATAGAAGCCACATCACAAAGGCGATGCGGCGCTTGTGCAAACTGCCGTGAGCCGACGCCGTCAGACTTGATCCTAAAGCGGCTGCCAGCTACGGCACATCGCTCTGCGGTGTGGCTCCAAATTGACAGCGCCGCGAGGATGACCCTACCATGCACGCACATGGCGGCCCCCAGCCGCCGCAAGGAGGACGCAGACGTGGTCGAAGCGCATCCGGACGTTCGTGAGGCAGCGGTGAATCCAGAATCCAACAAGCTCGCCGTGACGGTCATCGTCCCTATCTACAACGAAGAGTCGACCGTCGCGTCGGAGGTGGAGAATATCGACCGTGCGCTCGCGGGGCCCGAGTTCGAACCCGTCGAGATCCTCGTCGTCGACGATGGTTCAACCGATCGCTCCGCCGAACTCGCCCGCGATGCCGGTGCTACCGTCATCACGCATCCGGTGAACCTGGGCCAGGGCGCGGCGATCAAGACCGGCATTACGAATTCAAAGGCCGACTTCATCGTCATAATAGACGGTGACGGCACCTATCCGACGGAGGACTTGCCCAAGCTGCTCTCGTTCAGCGCGCAAAGCGGCTGCGAACAGGTCATCGGCGACCGACAGAGCGAACAGGGCAGCCTACGCCTGCTGCGAGTGGTTGTAAAGCGCCTGCTGCGCATGTTCGCGGCGTTCCTGAGCGGCCAGGCCGTCGGCGATCTCAACTCCGGGATGCGTGTGCTCACCAGAGACGCCGCCGAGCGCTACCTATCGCTGATCCCGGACGGCTTCTCGAACTCGACGACGCTGACGCTCGCATCGCTCTCCCACCAGGGTCGCATCGCCTTCGTACCGATCGACTACCGGCCACGCGAGATCGGCACCTCCAAGTTCCGCCCCGTAGGCGACACATACAACATGATCCTCACCGTCATTCGTATGGTGATGTATGTCGATCCGCTACGCGTGTTGTTGCCGGTCGCGTTTCTATTTCTCGCCGGTGGCGTTGGCAAGAGCGTGTCGGACGCGATTCGATTCGACCTCCACATCACAACATCCTCCGTCCTGCTCATGATGACGGCGATCCAAATCGGCGCCATCGCACTGATTGCAGACCTGATCGTCCGGCGCACACGCTAAGCCGATGACGACACCCGTATACCGGCGCTCGGTTCTGATGGTCGCGCCAGGCCCCTTTTTCGTCGACCGGGGCTTCGGCGTCGCTGTGTACGAGCAGTCGCGTGCGCTATCCAAGCGAGGCATACGGGTGGAGGTGGTCTGTTACTCCAGCGGACGCGACCTACCTGACGTGCGGATTCACCGCGCCTGGCGTTTTCCGGGCTACGACGCGACCAAGATCGGGCCTTCGTTGATCAGACTGCCACACTGGCTACTCCTGCTACTGAGGACGTTCCTGGTGGCGAAACGGACACGTCCAAATGTGCTACACGGTCATCTCCACGAGGGCGCATTGATCTGCGCATTCGTCTCTCGTCTGTTGGGCATTCCGTGGGTATTCGACGTCCAGGGGAGTATGTCCAAGGAGATGGCAGAGAAGAGCCCGCTGCGCGAGGGATCGCTCGCGTTCAGGACAATCAGCCGGTTCGAGCGCGGGATTGACAAGCTAGCGCCGCTGCTCCTCGTGAAGTCGAATGCGATGCAGCAGGAGCTGGTCGACCGCTTCGGCGTGGATGCAACGCGGATACGATGCGTCATGGATGGAGCCGACCCGGACGTGTTCGCGCCGCGCGAAGCCGACGTGGCATTACGAGCCGAGCTGGGCATAGATGCAAGCGCTGTCGTCGTTGGCTACCTCGGCCTGCTGAACAAGCAGCAGGGCATTGACCGCGTGCTCAACGCCGCGCCGGCGGTGCTCGCTCGTCACCCCGATTGCCACTTCCTCGTGATGGGGTTTCCCGTCGAAGATGCACAGAAGCTCGCAGACGATCTGGGAATCCGGGACCACGTCACCTTCACGGGCGCGCTCGACTATCAAAGGGCGCCGGCCCACCTCGCGCTGGTCGACCTCGCCGTTGCCCCAAAGCTCAGCGAAACGGAGGGGAACGGGAAGCTCTACAACTACATGAGCATGGCGCTGCCGGTCGTGGCCATGGACATTCCAAGCAATCGCCAGCTGCTGGGCGATGACGCCTACTACGTCGAGCACGATAGCCCGCAAGCATTCGCGGACGGAATTGACTTGGCGATCCGGTCTCGTGTCGAGTGGCCCGAACGCGGCCGACTCCTGCGCACGCGCATCCAGCAAGACCTGAGCTGGGACGCAGTGGCCAGCCGAATCGTCGCAGCGTATACCGAGGTAGCACCGGACGCTTTCGGAGAAACCGCCCGTGTGTAACCTCTGCCGCAAGTGGCTTACGCTCGACATCATCGACGGGCTCGGAGTCGAACGGTTCTTTGAAGTTGGAGTAGGCGGCGGCGACGTCCTCATCGCGCTCGGCAACAAGGGGCTACGCGGGGAGGGAATCGACCAGGCGCCCGAAGCTGTTGCGATCTGCGACGAGCGTATCAAAAGAGCCGGGCTGAGCGAGCGCGTCTCAGTCCACGTGCAGGATCTGTTCGAGCTACAGAGTGCGACGGAATTCGATCTGGTCATCGCCTTCGAGGTTCTGGAGCATATCGAGGAAGATCGGGCGGCCCTGCAAACGCTCCACGGCCTGGCGAAATCCAATGGCTACCTGTTGGTATCGGTGCCGGCTCACATGAGCAAGTGGGGCGCCATCGATGTCTGGGCCGGCCATGTGCGTCGCTATGAGCGTGACGAGTTGGAAGGAAAGATCCGTGATGCCGGCTTCGACGTGCTGCGAACCCTGTCGTACGGGTACCCGCTGTTGAACATGACACGGCAGATCAGGAACATGATCTACTCGCGGGAGCTGAAGGATGACGAGTCAACATCTGAAAGGACCGAGCGCTCAGGAATCGAGCGGCCGGGCCTGGGTCGCCTTCTCAGGCCTCTGATCCCGCTCTATAGCTGGCTGGTCTTCCAGACCGGAAAGCCGTTCTTGAACAAGGAGCTAGGCGAGCAGTATCTGATCCTCGCCCGGCGCGCCGACTAGTGATCTGAGAATCCCAGAACGACCCTAGGCCCGTTTCCTGCAGACGGCGTAAAAGAAGCGGCAGCCCTCCACCCCGTCCTCGACGAACGAATCGGCGCCGGAGCGAAAGTAGCTCTGGACCGCGGGCACCGAGAGCAGGATCCGTTTGAGCCAGGAAGGCACGGTTACGCGCTGCGCAACGGTCCTCGCGGTGTCTTGGGGCTGTTGGCCAAGCATTCGTTCGACTGTGAAGTGGCGCTCCAACTGCTCGTGGAAGCCGGCAAGCGTGAACTCGATGACGTGAAAAGGGTTGTCCGGCTCGTCGGTGTGCGGACTGTGAAACAGCTTGTTCGGCGTTGACACCAGAAACAACCCGCCAGGTTTCAGCGTCCGGCTCATCTCGCCTAGGAACAGGTCGATGTCCGGGAAGTGTTCGATCGCTTCCATGCAGATGATGGCGTCGAAGGCTTCCGCCGCAAGCGGGACGTGGCTGGCGTGGCCAACGGCGAAGTGCGTAGCGGCGCCGCCGAAATGGGCCCTGGCGTAGCCGGCGGCCTCACGGGAGTAGTCGACACCTAGCACCCTGTGGGCACCGGCTTCCTCCAGATTCTGAGCGCCGTAGCCGGTGCCGCAGCCCATGTCGAGAACCGTCATCCCGTCCGCAATCCACTTCTTGGAGTAGCGATAGCGGGCAACATGCGGCTCGGAGCGGTATGACGGCGTGCTCGGATCGCCGAGAACAATCCGTTCTTGGATCTCAGGCATCTGGCTATCCTAACGCAACAGAACCGCTGAATATCACGGTCTGAACTATCGGCACCGCTACCGCGCCTTCGCCGGCCTGCCAGGCGCCAGCGCACGCAGCTTCTTTACGGCATCAGGAATTACGTCCAGCATGCGGTCGATGTCCTCATCTGTATTGCCGTGGCCCAACGTGAGGCGAAGGCTGCCGCGCGCCAGCGCATGGCGGACACCCATCGCGAGCAAGACGTGCGACGGCTCCAGCGACCCGGTTGTGCACGCCGAACCGCTGCTGGCGCTCACGCCCTGCAGGTCGAGCTGGAGCAGTATCGCCTCTCCTTCCACACCTTCGAAGCAGCACGAGAAGCTGTTGGCCAGCCGGCGTGCGCTGTCGGTCGGGCCCGTGATGTGCATGCCGCCGACGCGCTGCGGCAGTTCCGTGAGCAGGCGGTCGCGCAGCGCACGCACGTGTTCGATTCGTTCTCCGCGCTCTTCGTGTACTAACGCCAGCGCCCGCGCCATACCGACAGCCCCAGCGACGTTCTCCGTCCCGGCGCGCCGGTCCTTCTCTTGCGATCCGCCCAGGGCCTGAGGCAGGAACGGCGTGCGGCTGCGTACATAGAGCACGCCACTGCCTTTCGGGCCGTAGACCTTGTGTCCCGCCAGCGACAGCAAGTCGACGCCGAGATCCGCCAACTCCAGGTAGCCGGCTGCCTGAACTGCATCCGTATGCACAGCGATGCGTTCGTCGCGGCCTTTGACGATGCGGACGATGTCACTTATGGGTTGGATGGAGCCGACCTCGTTATTCGCGTACATGATCGAGACGAGCGTCGTCTCATCGTCCAGCGCGCGCTCCAACGCTTCGAGATCGACGAAGCCTTCGCCGTCGACGGGAAGGTAGGTGACGCGAAAGCCCTCCTGCTCCAGCCGCTCCGCTGTGTGCAACACCGCGTGGTGTTCGATCTCCGTTGTGATGATGTGGTTGCCGCGGCGGCGGGCGCCGTGGGCGACTCCGCGCAGTGCCAGGTTGTCGCTCTCTGTGCCACCGCTCGTGAAGATGATCTCGTTGGGACGCGCGCCGAGGATCCCCGCCACCGACCGGCGGGCGGCGTCGAAGCCTTTGCGAGCTTCACGCGCCTCGTAGTAGATGCTGGAGGGGTTGCCCCACAACTCCGTCAGGTACGGCAACATCGCCTCCACCACACGCGGGTCTGTCGGCGTGGTGGCTGCGTGATCGGCGTAGGTGCGGCGGGTATCCATGACACGTCTCGTACCGGCAACGTAGCAGCCGCCAAACGACGCCGTCAACGACCGGCGCTATACTAGCGGCCAGGTGCCGGCCGAAGACACCATCCACCGCCTGATCGCCGGCGCACCGGCACACATCGACGCCGGGCTGGACGGCATTCGATGCCGCTAGGATGGACGGCATGCAGTGGCGCCGCGTTGGGCGGCAGCAGTCTCGAATTACAGAAAAGAACTAAACCGCATTAAAAGCACGTAATGCTTGCTGGTGCGTATCTACGGTGGATACAATGTAGTGCGTCATGAGGAGGCGTCCTACCCCATGGAAACGACCCGCCAGACCATCCTTAGCATTCTCCGCCGCCGCCGGGCCACTGTCGACGACCTGACAAAAGAGCTCGGCCTGGCGCCCGCGACGGTGCGGCGTCACCTCGATATCCTCGCTCGCGACGGCCACGTCGACGTGGAGCAGGTCCGGCGGTCGACCGGCCGCCCGCACTACCTGTTCTCGCTGAGCGAATCCGGTGAAGACCTCTTCCCGAAGCACTACGTCCGCATCACGAACAGGCTCATCGAGGAGATCGTGGCCCTGGAGCCAGAGGAGACGGCCGATTGCAGCGGCCCCGATCTGGCGAATCTCGTGTTCGAGAAGATGGCCAAGCGGCTGGCGCAACGCGTCGCGCCGCACGTCCACGGGGCGGACCTGGCCGAGCGGATCGCCGCGGTAACCGACGCGCTGAACGGAGAGGGTATCGCATTCGACGTCGAGGAGCGGGATGGCGACTACTTGCTGATTGGCAGGGGCTGCCCGTGTCCGCGCGCAGCGGGACGGCAGCGCCAGGTCTGCGCGCACGACCAGCGGCTGCTCTCGACGCTGCTAGCAGCCGATGTTTCCTACGTGGAGCCGGAGACCGTTGGCGACG
Organism: Chloroflexota bacterium; assembly: GCA_029262675.1. GTDB lineage: Bacteria > Chloroflexota > Dehalococcoidia > DSTF01 > RBG-16-68-14 > JADFKB01. The sequence continues at coordinate 39,444 of JAJCYW010000012.1, forward strand.
GCGGCTTCTGCGCCTACCGCGTCAGTCAGGTCGAGCCGGAGACTGTTGCGACAGAGTAGCTGGAGTGAGACTTGCGGAGACTGAGGCCCATGGTATACTCAGTGGCCACTGTAGAAACGATGAGGGGCGATTTCCAGAAGGGGTTGCGGCATGACGACAGACACGAACGCTTCGACAGAGATTCTGACCATCACCGACCAAGCGTCGGAGAAGGTGAAGAACCTGCTGAAGGAGAAGGACTCCGAACAGGGCGCGCTGCGCGTGTTCGTCGCCGGTGGCGGTTGTTCTGGCTACCAGTACGGCATGGCGTTAGCCCAAGAAGCGGAAGAGGGCGACCTGATCATCGAACAGCAGGGCGTCCGCCTCTTCGTCGACCCGGAGAGCGCGCCGCTGCTACAGGGCGCCGAGATCGACTACGTTGAAGACGTCATGAAGAGCGGCTTCACGATCTTCAACCCCAACGCCGTCAAAAGCTGCGCGTGCGGCTCCAGCTTCGACACCGCCGAGAGCGGCGGTGCGCCGAAGGCCTGCTGCTAGGAACCAGGTAGAGAAGACAAACGAAAGGCCCGGAGCATGCTCCGGGCCTTCTCTTATCTCGCAACGTTGCGTCGCCGCTTATCTCGCGGAGTTGCGCCGCCGCCTTATCCAGCCGCCGCCTGCGGCGCGATCGACTCCACTGCGCCTGGCTCGATGCTGAGCTCCCGCACGGCGCGCTCCAGGTGCGCAGTCCCGTCAGGCACCGAGGTGACGTCGGCCAGCGACAGCGGATGGCCGAAGCGGACGGCCGCCCGGCCGGGCCGGGCCGCGCGCTCGCCCCGCGGCATCAGCTTGTACAGCCCGTCCAGGTACACGGGTATTACAGGCACCTTCGCTTCCATCGCCATGATCGTCGGACCGTGGCGGAACTTCTGCACGCGTCCGGGCTTAAAGCGTCCGCCTTCCGGGTAGATGATGATCGACCAGTCCCGCTTCAGCAGCGACATCGTGTAATCGAGGGCCGCCTTGCCGCCCCCGCGCGTGACCGGATACGTATTCCAGAACAGCGAGAACCACCAGCTCTTCATCGTCATCCGGTAAAAGCGGTCGGCGGCGGCGGCCACTGCGGCCTTCTCGCGCAGCCGGGCCGGCAGCGCCGCGAGCAGCGCGAGGGTATCGATGTGCGACGTGTGATTCGCGATGATGATGGCCGGCCCCCGAACATCCTGCAGCTTCTCCGTGCCCTCGACCGCTAGCGGGCGGCAGATGCGATTCACGTGGCGGGTCATCACCCAAGGTCGCGCCGCCCACCGCAACGCCCGCGCCCACGGCTGCGTCTGCCAGGTGTGCGGCTCCGTGCGATACGCCTGGATATTGAGCAGCTCGGCAAAACGCTCGAACTTGATAGCGGGGAACGTCGTCAGCTTGGCCGTGCCCAGGCTGCTGATCTCCGTCGCGATGCTGGCCGCCGTGATATTGTCTTTGACCTCGACAAACGTGATGATGTCGTACTCACCCAGCACGCCATACTGCTGGATCACGTGCGCGCCCATGCGCTCTAAGTCCGCGTTCACCAGATCCAAACGGTGCGGGTCGCGGTCCAGGCTCTTGCTGCCTTCCGTCGTGAGCTGGGCCAGGACGACAAACGTTTCCATACCTTCGCGTCTCCATAATGTCTGCAACAGCGGCGTTAGAGAGTTTGCAGCATAGCTCCGCCTGAAGGATTCGTCAACGCGCGCCCGCTCCTGCGTTCCTCAAATTGACATTGCCGCAAGCGGCCACTATGATGCACGTCGTCCTTATCGAGCTAAGATAGCGCGGCGCCGTATGCGCGCGCGGAAAGGTCACATACGATGAGCTACTGGATCGTCGTCGGCTCCGCGGAGAACTTTCAGATCGCCATCGACCGCGGATTCGACCTATTCGGATTCAAGAGCACGCGCCGCGGGATGGCCGGCAAGATGGCGGCCGGTGACAAGCTGATCTTCTACCTGACCGGCATCATGAAGTTCGGCGGCATCGCCACCGTTACGTCCGAGTCGTTCGAGGACCACGAACCAATCTTCCGCAGCAAGAAAGCTGGCGAAGACTATCCGTTCCGCGTTCAAACGAAGGCGGACATTGTCTTGGACGAAGCGGATTGGCTGGATGTCGCCGAGTGGGCGCCTCGCTTGGAGTACACGAAGAAGTGGGCGCCGGAGCATTGGCGGCTCGCGTTTCAGGGCAATCTGCGCCAGATTCCAGAAGCTGACTACCTGCTGATCGAGACGGAGATGCAGGCCCGTGCAAACACGGGCGGCCGCGCGCCACGCGGCTTGAAGAAGAAGGCCAAGGGAAAAGCCTAGTTCCTCTCGTACCCGGATGCCGGCCAACATAGGGCCTTCCCCTACGGGGTAATGCCAGCCCTGTTGGTATAATGCGCGCCTATAGAAGCCGTAATCCCACAAGGCGCGTGAGATGACACATCCCTTCCTAGCCGCAATAGACCGCCGCGTGCTCCTCGCGGACGGTGCTATGGGAACGCTGCTGCGGGATCGCGGGGTCCCGACCTCGCTGTGCCTGGACGAGCAGAACCTCTCGAACGGCGAGCTGATCCTGGCGGTCCACAAGGAGTACCTCACCGCCGGCGCCGAGATCATCGAAACGAACACGTTCGGCGCGAACCGGATCCGTCTGAAATCGTTTGACCTCGCCGACAAGGCCGCTGAGATCAACGCCCGCGGCGTCGCGCTGGCCCGTGAGGCCACCCACGACTGCGGCCGGCAGGCGTTCGTCGCGGGAGCGATGGGCCCCGTCGGCGTCGGTCTCGCCTCGGGCGGCGACATCACGCTCAAGCAGGCCCACCGAGCGTTCGCGGAGCAGGCCGGCTGGCTGATCGAACACGGCGTCGACCTGATCATGCTCGAGACGTTTCAGTCGCTCGCGGAGGCGCGCGAAGCCGTGCTCGCCGTGCGAGAGGCCGGCAAGGACGTCCCGCTCATCGCGCAGTTGGCGTTCCAGCGGGACGGCCGCACCTGGATGGGAGAGGAGCCGGCCACAGTCGCGCGCGAGTTGCATAACATCGGCGCGGACATCGTCGGCGTGAACTGCCTGCCCGGCCCGCAGGCGGCGCTCGACGTGATCGAGGAGATGGGGCGGGCGACGAAGATCAAGCTCTCCGTGCAGGCCAACGCCGGCCACCCCCGTGTCGTCGAACGGGAGGTATCGTATCCCGTCGCGCCGCACGTGTTCGCTGAGTATGTGCCCCGCCTCGTCGCCGCCGGCTGCGTCGTCGTCGGCGGCTGTTGCGGCACGGAACCCGAACACATCGCGGCGATGCGCGACGCCCTCCGTGACGGAGCGCCGCCGCCCGCCGAGCCGGCGCAGTCGCCTGCGATCGACGTCGTCGCGCCTGCAGAAGAGCTGTCGGCAGACAACGCAACGCTCCGCGAGAAGCTAGCGGCAGGGCGCTTCGTTATCACCGCGGAGATCGACCCGCCGCGCGGACTCAACCCGCGCCGGGCGCTGCAGGGCGCTACGCGACTACGCGAGGCGGGCATCGATGCGCTGAACGTCGCGGACAGCCCGATGGCCCGGGTGCGGATGAGCGCCTTTGCGCTCGCCGTACTGCTCCGCCAGCAACTGGGCCTAGAGACGGTCGTCCACGTGACGACGCGCGACCGCAACGTGATGGCGCTCCAGTCCGACCTGATAGGCGCGCATGTCCTGGGGCAGCGCAACGTCCTCTGCCTGAAGGGCGACGCGCCGACGGGCTCCGGCTACGCGCGTGCGATTGGCGTCTGGGACGTGACTCCCGTTGGGCTGATGCGCATCATGAAGGGACTGAACGAAGGCATCGACTGGGCCGGCAACGCGATGGCGCAGCCCACGTCGTTCTTCGTCGGCGCCGCCGCGAATCCTACCGCAGCATCTCTGGAAGCTGAGATCAAGCTGTTGCGCCGCAAGGTGCAGGCCGGCGCGGACTTCATCATGACGCAGACGATGTACGACCTAGAATCGCTTGAACGGTTCCTGGAGAAGGCCTCCAAGTTCAACGTGCCGGTCCTGATGGGCGTGCTGCCGCTGCACAGCGATCGCCACGCGGAGTTCATCCACAACGAACTCCCTGGCGTCGTGGTGCCCGACGAGGTACGCGCACGCATGCGCGAGGCGGGCGACAACGGCCTGGCCGAGGGCGCGTCTATTGCACGCGAGATCGTCGCTGCGGCGCGTGGCGGTATACAGGGCATCTACCTGATCCCTGCCTTCAACCGCTACGAGGTCGCCGCCGACCTCGTCGAAGAGCTGCGCACGCAGCCGTAGGCGACATCCCTCCCCTACCGGCCAACGTCTCTCGCGGTCTATGCTAACCTGTGTCCGGCCACGCACCGTATAGCGAATCGAGATACCGCGAGAAAGGACACTCTCCCATGACGACCGTCAGCGAATTCCTGCGCGAGTCCCTCCGCGCCCAGCACGGCCAGTTCAACAATGCCGTGAGCGAGCTGACGCCGGAGCAGCTTCACTGGCTGCCGGACGACACCAAGCTCAACCACATCGGCAACACGCTTTGGCACTACGTGCGCACGGAGGACAACGTCGTCAACTTCATCCTCCAGGACCGCAAGCCGACCGTCTGGATCAGTGGCGGCTTCTTCGAGAAGTTCGGCCTCGACAAGATCGCGCAGGGCACCGGCATGACGACCGAGGACGCCCAGGCGATGCGCCTGCCGCCGATGGCCGACTGGATGGAGTATCAGCGCGCCGTCTGGCAGGCGACCGACGACTACCTGGCAAAGGTCGACGACGCCGCGCTGGACGAGGTGCGCAAGGTGGTGCCGTTCGGCGAGCTCAGCGCCTCGCAGGCCCTGCGCGTAACCTGCCTCACGCACGGCCATGCCCACTTCGGCGAGATCTGCGTCATGCGCGTGCTCCAGGGCCTGCCCAGCAGCGTGATCTAGGCAAGTCAATCGCGACAATCCAATTAGCGGCCCATGCAAGAAGGAGCTGGCGTGGCACTCGGACCATTCTACTTGCCCAGTGAAGCCGACGCGGACCGTGCGCTGAGGTTCAAGGTAAATCTCAACTACGTTCAGTCCCTCTCTTGGCACATCCTGGATGAATACGGGCCGGAGGAGGCGCTTCTTTCGAACGTACTAACAGCCCAGCGTTCCCTTCCTGGCTTTCAGCGGATACGGGATGGTTCAGACATCGACTTGGATGCTCTGTCACGTCTTCTTCGAATCTCATGGGCAAGTGAGCTCCAGTTGCGCCTGGGACAGACAGGCGATGTGGAAACCCTAAGATACTCAAATATGTGGGCTCCTGTGCATGCGTACTATGCAATCTACATGTCAATGCAAGCATGGTTCACCGCGAATAAGGTTTCTCAACTCGTAGACAATCACTCCGGCTCTCTGCGAACCATTTCTAACCATGTGACACAACGAGGACTCTTCCCAACGCCATGGGCAGCAACGGCCTATGGTTGTCCGCAATTAGGTCAAGTTAACTACCGAGGTCTCCCGCAGAATGTTGATCCAAACGCGAAGTTCGAAGTTCTTTCGACGCCCTCGCATGACACTTACTGGCCACGCTTCTGCACATTGCTAAGGACAACGCGCGAGCGCCGCTTAGAGCGGAATTTCCGTGTCTGGAAAGAGAGCAACCACAGGAAGAACATGAAACAGGCAGAGAAGATCAAAGTGAGTGATAAGCTTGCCGACACGACTATCTTCGACTTCTTCTGGAGGCTTCGAGTGCGCTCGAACTACAAGGATGTTAGCAGTTTCCTCACTTGGTCAGTTCCGGTCGAAGATCATGCTGATTTCCGGCGCGGTCTCATTCGGATAGTGGATTGCACATGCACTTTGCTAGAAGCATTGATAGTCAAGGCAGGACTCGGTGTCGTTCGTGACGAAACCGCAACCGAGTTCCTGTCACTCTCTGACGAGTCCTCAAGCGCCATTTCTTCGTTCGTCAGTAAACGACAGCACGTGCTATCCTCGACGGCATGACTGAAACGAAGACCGATTGGCGCGAAGTCGAGTCGCGCGTGTTCATGCGCACAGGCGCGCGCCAGCCCGCCGTGCTGGTGCGAGGCGAGGGCAGCCGCGTCTGGGACGACGACGGCAAGAGCTACCTCGATTTCTTCGGCGGGCCGGCGACGACGAGCCTCGGCCACTGCCCACCCGTCGTCATCGAGGCGCTGACCGACCAGGCACAGACGCTGATTCACGTCTCCAACCTGTTCTACAGCGTTCCGCAGCTACGACTCGCGGAGCTGCTGGTCGAGCACTCCTGTCTAGACCAGGTCTACTTCAGCAACAGCGGCGCGGAGGCGAACGAAGCGGCCATCAAGCTGGCGCGCAAGTGGGGCCGCGAGAAGAAGCGTGGCGCGTTCGAGGTGATCTGCACGCTGGACGGCTTTCACGGCCGCACGCTGACGACGATCACCGCCAGCGGAACGGACCGCTACAAGGAGCCGTTCGGGCCGCTGCCGCCGGGCTTCATCCACGTACCATTCGACGACATCGCCGCGCTGAAGGCGGCGACCACTGACAAGACCTGCGCTGTCCTGCTGGAACCTGTGCAGGGCGAGGGCGGCGTTATTGTGCCGGACGACGGCTATCTGCCGGCCGTGCGCCGCTGGTGCGACGAACAGAACATCCTGCTGATTCTCGATGAGATCCAGACGGGCATCGGCCGCTGCGGAGCGCTGTTCGCCTACGAGTTGGCCGGAATCGAACCCGACGTGATGACGCTCGCCAAAGGCATCGCCTCGGGCGTGCCGCTGGCCGCGGTGCTCGCCAAGGATCATTGCGCCGTCTTCGCTCCCGGCGACCACGGGTCGACGTACGGCGGCAACCCGCTTGCCACCCGCGCCGGCTACGAAGTGGTGCGCCACATCATCGCAGAGAAGATCCCCGCCAAGGTAGCCGATGACGGACAGCACCTGCGGCAGCGTCTCCACAGCATGGAGGACCGCTTCGAGTTGGTATCCGGCGCGCGCGGCAAGGGTTTGCTGTGGGCCGTTACGCTCTCGCGGCAGGTCGCGGCGGACGCCGTAGCGAAGTGCCTGGAACGGGGACTGATCGTAAACAACGTGAGGCCAGACGCCGTGCGCATCTGCCCAGCGCTCAACATCCCGCGCGAAGAGTTGGATGAAGGGCTGGACATCCTGGAACGCGCGTTCGTCGAGATATCGGAAGGGACGGCAAAGTAGTGGCTAAGAAGCTAATCCTCGCCTACTCCGGCGGTCTCGATACCTCCGTCGCAGTCCACTGGCTGACGCAGGAGCGCGGCTACGATGTCGTTGCGCTGACGGTCGGCGTCGGCTTCGACCGCGACCGCGACCGCGAGTTGATCGAGCAGCGCGCGCTCGCCACGGGCGCCGTCGGTTTTCGCTGGGTGGACGCGCGCGACGACTTCATCCGCTCCTTTGCCTTCCCGGCGCTCGCCGCCGGTGCGTTGTATCAAGGCCGCTACCCTCTGGCGACGGCTCTGGCCAGGCCGCTAATCGCCAAGATCATGGTCGATGTCGCGCGTGAGGAGTCCGCGCAGGCGGTCGGCCACGGATGCACCGGCAAGGGAAACGACCAGGTCCGCTTCGACGTCACTACGCAGGCCCTCGCTCCCGACCTCGAGATCGTCGCTCCGCTGCGCGAGTGGGACATGCGCACGCGCGAAGCTGAGATCGACTACGCGCTCAAGCACAACATCGACGTGCCGGTGACCAAGAAGAGCACCTACTCCATCGACGAGAACCTCTGGGGCCGCGCCATCGAATCGGGCCCGCTCGAGGACCCCTGGAACGAGCCGTTGGAAGAAGCCTTCGCCTGGACAAAGTCAGTTAGCGACGCGCCCGACGAACCGGCCTATATCGAGATCGGCTTCGAACGCGGTGTCCCGGTGACGCTGGACGGCGAGCAGGTCGACGGCGTGGCACTCGTCGAGCGGCTGCACGGCCTCGCCGGCGAGCACGGCGTCGGCCGCATCGACCACATGGAGGATCGCCTCGTCGGCATCAAGTCACGTGAGGTTTACGAAGCGCCGGCGGCCACCGTCCTCGGCTGCGCCCACCGCGCGGTGGAGCGGATGACGCTCTCCCGGGCACAGCTCCGGCTGAAGGCGTCGATCGCACGGGAGTACGCCGAGCTGATCTACGACGGGCTCTGGTTCACCGGCCACCACCAGGACCTGGCCAGCTACGTCCAGTCCACCCAGCGCCACGTCACGGGCCAGGCGCGTGTGCGGCTGCATAAGGGCCAGGCGACAACCGTCGGAGCCAAGGCGCCCCGCAGCCTCTACGCGACGTCACTCGCGACATACGAGGAAGGTGACCAGTACGACCACGGCGCGGCGGAGGGCTTCATCCACGTGTGGGGTTTACCGGTACGGGTGCAGGCCCAGACCCAACTGCTTGCGCAACCGAACGATCCGCTCCACATCGCCGGTCCCGACCCGGAATAACGCCGCTGGCCATCCCGAATAATGCGTATTTCTTCCCAGGTTCAGCCACTATCCCTAGCGCATAACTGTCACGTTAGTTACCATTTTCTCAGACCGAAGGCGTTGCGTGCCCTGCCGGACGGATAGGGCCGTTTCAAGCGGCATGACGCAGGGACGCTCCTGCTGGCATGGACGCCATACCGCGTTCTGAGCAACAGATCGATAGTGAAGCGTCCTCCCGACGAGGAGGATGTTTGGGGGAACCGCCAGACGGGGGCGTATTACGTCACTGGCGAGCGTGTTCATGGGGGGCAAGGCGGAGGCAATGTTACCGATTCTCGAAGAGAGCGCAAAAGAGCTAGGCATCGAACTTAGTCAAGAGCAACTTCTACAGTTCCACCGCTACTACGAAATACTGACCGACTGGGCAGATCGCATCAGCCTTACCACGGTCAAGGACGCGGAGGGTGTTCAGAAACGCCATTTTCTGGAGTCCGCCGCCCTGATCCCGATACTTGAAGAAGAAGGCCTGACGCTGAAAGACCGCTCGATGATCGATGTCGGCAGCGGCGCCGGCATTCCCGGAATCCCGCTGAAGATCCTCGAGCCTAGTCTCAAACTCACGCTCGTTGAAGCCAAGCAGCGTAAGGCTGAATTCCTCTCCGCACTCCTGCCCGAGCTGGGACTCGACGACGTCGAAGTCGTCGCCAAGCGGGCGGAGGAGATCGGCCACCATCCGCAATACCGCGAGAAGTACAGCTTAGCCGTCGCCAAGGCGCTCGCACCGCTCCCGACGCTGGCGGAGCTGACGTTGCCGTTCCTCGTGATGGGAGGCCAGTTGCTGGCGCCAAAGGGCAAGGAGACGGACAACGAGGTCAAGCAGTCGGCGGTTGCGTTGGAGACGCTGAAGGGCTCGATTCGTTCCGTGGTGCAGATCCCGCTTGCGGACCACAGGCAGAAAGTCATCATCATCGACAAGGACCTTCCGACTCCGCCGCGCTTCCCCCGCCGGCCGGGCATGCCGGCCAAGCGGCCCCTCTAGCGCCCCGCGCGGCCTTGCCGCGCGCCTTTACCGCACCACCGCGTGATCCTATACTGGCGACAGCGTGGCACCGACAACGCGTAGCGCCTGCAACGCGTGGAGCCGGGCCGCGCCAGCAGGGAGCGAAGAGCGAACGGGCATGATGTCGATGGAACCGCGACTCGATTTCGCAATCCTGCTGGACCGCCTGCAGCGGCTCGTGCTCCTGGACACTGGCGTGTTCGATGAGGTGCGTCACGATCACGCGGCAACCCTACCCGCCCTCCTCGTCGTCGCGGTGTCCACGGTGCTCGCCGCCGTCGGCGGCTGGCTATGGTGGCTGACGCAGGACTTTCCGGACGGGCGGCAGGTGTTGTTCGAGTCCGTGCTGCTGGGAAGCCTCTTCTCCGTCGCCTTGTGGATCGTCTGGCTGCTGGTCGCCTACGTGATGCTGACACAACTGTTCCGCCAGGACGCCGAGTGGCAGCAGATGTTGCGGACCATGGGCATGGCATCCCTGCCGCTTAGCCTGTCGCTGGGACTCGTTATCCCCGGCGTCAGCTTCGGGGTCGGCCTCGCCTCGATCGCGCTCTTCTTCGGCCTAACGACGATAGCGATCCAGTCGACGACGACAGCCGGGCCGGCGCACGTGCTTGCTGCAAACTTGGCCGGCTTCGCGATCTGGGCGATCGTGCTGGGACTGCTGGTGACCTCGGAGAGCTATCTGGCGCCTGGTATCTTCTTGGTCGACTCTTCAACCGAGCGCCTCAGCGATATCGCGCAGTTCCTCTAACCACTAGTTACCCACCGGTTAGCCGACTGCCCCGCCCTCCCGCATCGAAGCAATCTCGTCCGCCGCGTACCCCAGCCTCGACAGCACGTCGTCCGTGTGCTGGCCGGGCGCCGGCGCGTGGACGCGCACGCTGCCGGGCGTGTCAGAGAGCTTGGTGCCGATTCCCACCTGCTTCACCCGCCCCGTTTCCGGGTGGTCGACATCGATGACCATCTCCCGCGCCAGGTTGTGCGGGTCCTCTAACGCCTCGTCCAGGCCGTAGACCGGCGCGGCACAGATATCGGTCTCCTGCAGTACGGTGAACCACTCGTCGCGGGTCTTCGACTTGAACTGCGCTTTGAAGTGAGCGGCGATCTCCTCACGCTTCTCCGAATCGAACTGGTGTGGGATGAAGTCCTCACGGCCCATCACCTGGCAGAGGTTGGCCCAGAAGTGCGGTTCCAGGCTGCCGATGCTGATCCAGCCGCCATTCGAGCACTCGTAGACGTTGTAGGAGGGCAGCGAGCCGTTCAGCATCGTGGCGCCCCGCTCCGGCACGCGACCGCCGCTGGCGTAGTATCCACTGACGGCGCTGGCCAGCAGGTAGAGCACCCCGTCCGACATCGCGATGTCGACGAACTGGCCGTGGCCCAGCCGATCGCGAGCGTGCAGCGCAGCCAGGATCGCGTAGGCGGCGTGGAGACCGCCGCCGGCGAAGTCGGCGATGATGTTCATCGGAATGGCCGGCGGCTGTCCCGGCCAACCGATCATCCCCAGCGCGCCGCCGACGGAGATGTAGTTGATGTCGTGGCCCACGAGCTTCGCGTAGGGTCCCGTCTGGCCGTAGCCGGAGAGCGAGCAGTAGACGATCTGCGGGTTCTTCTCTCGAAGCGTCTCGTAGTCGACGCCGAGGCGTTGGACCACGCCCGGCCGGAAACCTTCCAGCACCACGTCCGCCGTTTCGACGAGCTTATAGAAGACATCGCGGGCTGACTCGTCGCGCAGGTTGAGAATGATGCTGCGCTTGTTGCGGCCAAGAGCATTGTAGGCGTTGCCGCTCTGTCCGCCACCCGGCAACGACGCGGCGCGGCTGTCCGGCGGCGGCTCGATCAGGAGCACGTCGGCCCCCAAGTCGCCAAGCAGCATGGTGCAGAACGGGCCCGGCGCCAGGCGCGAGAGATCGAGTACGCGGATATCGTCTAGGGCCATCATGGGCTGGCTTCCTCCTACAGGGTTCGTCATTCGGCTCAAGGATAGATCGCTGATCCGGCGAGTGAGCGCCGGACGCAGCGGACGGGCTCAGTCTTTGTCTCGCTCGTTGCGGGTACGGAACGCGCGTCGCTCTTCGTCGGTCTTGGCGGCGAAGTAATCACGGTTGATCTGCGTGAATGCTTTCCACTTTTCCGGTACGTCCTCTTCGTGGAAGATCGCGTCTACGGGACAGACGAAGACGCACGCTTCGCAATCGATGCAGATCTCGGGGTCGATGTAGTACTGCCTGTCGTCGTCCGTGGTGTGGATGCAGTCCACCGGGCATACATCGACGCACGTGGCGTCCTTGAGGTCGATACACGGCTCGGTGATCACGTAGGTCATGAGGCGTCTACTCCTTCGTCTCGGTCGAGTCTTGGCCGAAAGAGAACGGCGGCCGGACGCCCGTCTTCTCCACCACCACGTCGCCGTGGACGTGCGCCTGGCAGGCCAGCCGGATCGGCTCCTCCAGCGCGGAGAGACCGCGCTCCTCTATCAGCGCCTGCTCCTCCGCCCTGCTCCGCGGCGAGAGGTTTTCGATTCCGCTCACCACAGTGCATAGGCACGTCGTGCAGCGGCCCTCGCCACCGCAGGTCGTCGGCCAGTAGTAGTCGTGGGCCTGCGCGGCCGCCATGATTGTGGCGCCGTCGGCCGCCTCGTATTCGATGCCTTTCGGCAGGACTCGGACAGTCGCCATAACGTTGCAAGGCCCGTTCCGGCGAGCCACGACCCACCTTACCACACGTCTGGCGACAAGCCGAACGTGCGTCCCGCTGCGGGCGGATTCGCGCCCACATACCGGTGAACGCCGCAAACTTGGCCAGAAGCGCGTATCCGTTATAATACAGCCATTCTTGACTAGGAGTCGCACTTATGTCCGCTGAACCAGCCGCTACCGTAGGGCAGCCGACAACGTACACCATCACCGTTCGTTTCCAGTACCGGAACCGGCCGGGGATGCTGGGACTGATGGCCAGCACAATCGGTGACGTTGGCGGCAATATCGGCGCCGTCGACCTCGTCCGTACGAACCCGGCAACGATCGTTCGCGACATCACGATCGGCGCGCGCGACGAAGAGCACGGCCGCCAGATCATAGACGAGGTGCGCCGGCTAAAGGGCGTCACGATCCGCAGCGTCTCCGACCCTGTGTTCCTGGCCCACGTCGGTGGCAAGATCGAGATTCGCAACAAGACGGGTGTCGCCAGCCGCGCCGATCTCTCTCGCGTCTACACTCCGGGCGTCGCCCGCGTTTGTCTCGCAATCGAGCGCGAACCGGAAGCAGCCTGGACCCTCACCATAAAGAAGAACACCGTCGCCGTTGTCACGGACGGCACAGCGGTACTCGGCCTCGGCGACATCGGCCCGCTGGCTGCGATGCCGGTGATGGAGGGCAAGGCAATGCTCTTCAAGGAGTTCGGCGATGTCGACGCCTTCCCCATCTGCCTCGACACGAAGGACACCGAAGAGATCATCAAGACGGTGAAGTACCTGGCCCCCACGTTTGGGGGCATTAATTTGGAAGACATCTCCGCTCCACGCTGCTTTGAGATTGAGGAGCGGCTGAAGAAGGAGCTGGACATCCCGATCTTCCACGACGACCAGCACGGCACTGCCGTCGTCGTTTTGGCGTCGCTGCTGAACGCTGTGAAGATCGTCAAGAAGGAGATCCCGGACCTCAAGGTCGTCATCAGTGGCGTCGGCGCGGCCGGCATCGCCTGCGCGAAGATCTTCCTCTCGGTAGGCGTCGAGAACATCATCGGCTGCGACAGCCGCGGCGCGATCTACGAGGGCCGCAAAGAGGGCATGAACCCGCTCAAGGAGTGGTTCGCGAAGAACACGAACCAGGGCAAACACAAGGGAACGCTGCAGGCGGCGCTGGAAGGCGCCGACCTCTTCCTGGGCGTCTCCGCCCCGAACCTGCTGACCACGGATGACATCAAGTCGATGAACAAGGACCCGATCGTCTTCGCGCTGGCCAACCCGGACCCGGAGATCCTGCCGTCCGACGCGCTGCCCCACGCCCGCGTCATGGCCACCGGCCGCTCCGACTTCGCAAACCAGATCAACAACGTGCTCTGTTTCCCCGGCCTCTTCCGGGGCGTCCTGGACGCGCGCGCGTGGGACATCAACGAGCCGATGAAGGTGGCCGCCGCGCACGCCATCGCCGATGCGGTAGGCAAGAACGAGTTGAGCGACGAGTACATCATCCCGTCCGTGTTCAACCGAGCGGTCTTTCAAAAGGTCGCGAAGGCGACGGCGGAGGCGGCGTACAAGTCGGGCGCGGCCGAACGCCACCGCAAGGTCCACCCCGTTTACATCTAGCCCTCACCCCAGTTCCTGGAAAGGCCAAGGCGGTGTCGAATAGAACGCGGCCCTCAGCTTCCGTCATGGCACTGCACCGCCGGATAGCGCGCGACCTTGAGCGTGCGGCGAGGCGTTCGCCAGTTGCCGGCACCGCCCACGGCCACGCCGAGGCGATCACGCACTACGGCCTGCGGGCCCCTCAGCTGTACGACGTCATCCGCCGCTTACGCGACGAGATAGCGGAGCCGCCACTCGCCGACCGTTTCGCGCTCGCGCGATTGCTACTCCATTCACATGTCGAAGAGCAGGGCCACGTCGCGCTGGCCGTCCTGCGAGGAGGGCTGGAGGAGATGCAACCGAAGCACTTCGCTGTCATCGACCGGCTGATCGACGACTTCACATCGTGGTCGATGACTGACGACTTTGCCTCCGGGAAGGCCAGCATCACCTGGTATCTGCTCCAGCGATTCCCAGACGAAACTCTGGCGCTGCTGGAGCGGTGGAACGCCTCGTCCAATCGCTGGAAGCGCCGCGCCAGCGTGATCACGTTCACGCGAGCGGCCGCCGCCACGGGCGACTACGTCGATGTTACGCTGCGTTTCTGTACCGCCCTCCGGCATGACGCGGACGACCTAGTGCAGAAGGGCATCGGCTGGACGCTCAAGGATGCGATGCGAACCGGCCCGACCGCGAAGCGGCGCGTCATCGCACTCGTCAAGAAGATGCGACGCGCCGGCGTACGGTCTACGATCACGCTGTACGCCATCCGCGACCTCATGGGCGCGGAACGGCAGGCCGTCTTGGCCGTAAGGCCGGCGTCGCCCACCAGCGCGAAGCAGAGCAAGAGAACCACGTAGGAGGAGCCATGTACCGTCCAATAGAATTGGCGCGCTTCACGCTGGCGGAGTTCAACCGCAACCTGGAAGGTCTCACCGAGGATGACGCTACTACGCGCATCACGAAATCAGACAGTTCGCAGATGAACGCCGTCTCCTGGACAGTTGGCCACATCGCAGGCCATTGGCACTTCATCAACCTCTGCGGCGGTGGCCATAAGCGCCCGAGCGGCCTCCGCAGGTTTAGCGGCACACCCGAGGCCGACCCAACACCACCGCCGCTGGGCGAGACGCGATCGCTGCTCGCCGACGCCGAGGGTCACCTCGATTGGCTGGAGGACGCGGATGACGGTCTGATGTCGTCGAAGCGAGACCTCAATCGGCGCGATATGGAGAGCGTTGTCTCGACTATGGAGAACGTTGGCACGTCGCTGATGCGCGTCATGCTCCACACCTGGTTCCACATCGGTGAGATCAACGCCATGCGTCAACTACTAGGCCACCCGGAGATCGGCTTCCTGGGCGATATCACGGAGCACCTGGAGTGGCGCGGCGGCCGCGGCGTCGAAACCGGTTTCACGCCCGCAGAGCTGGCCCGCTACGCCATCTCCGAGTTCGACCGCGGTCTCGCCGGCCTCACCGGCGCCGAGGCCGAGACACGCGTAGCCAAGGCGGACGGCACGGAGATGAACGCCATCTCCTGGACCATGTCGCACGTCAACACGCACTGGTTCTTCATCTACCGGCTGATGACGGACAACGACCCGCCCCACCTCGACCGCGTCTACTTCGGCGCGGCGGCCGACCCCACGCCGCCGCCGATGCCGCAGGCGCGAAATGCTTTCGCCTCTGCGAAAGCCCTCACCAGCTCCTGCCTGGAGACGACCGACGATGAATTCCTCTCGTCCAAGAAGGAGTTCGGGCCGTTGCGGGAGGAGAACCTGGGCACGCAACTGATGCGTGCCGTGCTCCACACGTGGTTCCACACCGGCGAGGTAAACGCCGTCCGGCAGACGCTCGGACACGCCGAGATCCAGTACGTCGGCGACCTGATCGGCCGGCTCGAGTGGCGTAGCGGACGCGACTAGCCGCCGACGGTGGTTCGCCGCCGCGGCCGTTAGCCGCCGACTCCCACGCGTGCCAGCAGCGCTGGAAACTCGTCCGCTCCAACGACGGGCGAAACATCCGGGTAGTCCTTGGCGACGAGCCATGTGTTATGGATCGCCTCGAACATCGCGTCCTCATTCGGGACGTCTACGATGATGGTCACCGCACGGCGCGCCACCGAGAAGTACATGCCGATGGGGTTGAGCGCCTGCCACTTCCCAACCATCTCCTGGATCTTCTCAGGCTGGCTCTCGATGTCGGCTCCTGTATCAGGGTCGATCTCCACTTGAATGATGTATTTCATGCCCGGGTCCTTTCCAACTAAACGATTGGTGGATTGCACACCCTACCATCACGGACGGCGGCGATCAACGTCCAGCGCTGGCGCGGCGATCAACCTCCGGCGCAGTCGCGCGCGGTGGCGCGCCCTACTCCTTGCCGCTCTCAACATCGTACTGGTACAATCGCAAGCGTTCGCGTCCGGACCAGGGCGCGATTCTCGCGCAATCACTGGTTTGCCGATTCCAGATAAGGGAGCTGTCACAGCGGGGGAACGGGATGAAGGAGTATCAGACAGATCAGATTCGCAACCTCGTAGTACTGGGACATGGCGGTACGGGCAAGAGCTCGTTCACGGAAGCGGCGCTGTTCGCCACCGGCGCGATCACGCGCATGGGCAAGGTAGACGACGGCAACACGACGTCCGACTATGATCCGGACGAGGTCAAGCGGCAGATCAGCATCAGCCTCTCGCTCATCCCGTGTGAGTGGAACGACACGAAGATTAACCTTATCGACACTCCCGGCTACGCGGACTTCCAGGGCGAGGTACGGGAGGGCGTGCGGGCGGCCGACTGCGCTCTCATCGTCATCGATGCGGTGCATGGCGTAGAGGTCGGCACGGACCTGGCCTGGGGCAGCGCGGACGACGAATCGCTGCCGCGGATGGTGCTCGTCAATCGCATGGACCGCGAGAACGCGGACTACGGCGCGGCCGTCGAGCAGCTCCGCGAGCACTTCGGCAAGCAGTGCGTGCCCCTGCACCTTGCGATCGGCGCGCAGGACGACTTCCAGGGCGTCGTAGACCTGCTGGAGATGAAGGCATATCTTGGCGATGGCAAGGAAGCATCTGACATCCCGGACGCGCTCGCCTCCGAGGCGCAGACGCTGCGCGAGCAGCTCATCGAGGCGATTGCGGAGACGGACGACGCGCTGCTCGCCAAGTACCTGGAGGGCGAAGAACTAGCCACGGAAGAGATCGCGAGCGCCCTGCGCGCCGCCGTTCGCGCGAACAGCGTCGTGCCGATCATCGCCGGCGCAGCGACGCAGAGCACCTCTATTTGCCGGGCGCTGGACGCGATCGCCCGCTACGCCCCGGCACCAAACGACGCCGGCGGGGCGACGGCGACAGACGGGTCCGGCGCGGACGTGTCGCTCAAGGCAGACCCCGCCGGTCCGCTGGCGGTGCTGGCGTTCAAGACCAGCGCGGACCCCTACGTAGGTAAGCTGACCTACCTGCGCGTCGTCTCTGGAACCCTCCAGGGCGACTCGCACGTCTGGAACCCGAAGCGTAGCACGGACGAGCGCATCGCCCAGCTCTTCTACCTGCAGGGCAAGGACCAGATTCAAACGACATCGATCACAGCCGGCGATATCGGCGCGGTGGCGAAACTCGCAGAGACGACGACAGGCGATACGCTCTGCGACAAAGGCACACCGCTGCAGTTGCCGGAGATCGCCGCGCCGGTCCCATCCTACAGCCTGGCCGTCTATCCCAAGACAAAGGCCGATCTGGACAAGATGGGCGCCGCCCTCTCCCGAACCACGGAAGAGGATCAGAGCATTCTGGTCCGCCGGGACGTGGACACAAACGAAACGATCATCTCCGGCCTGGGCGAGTCGCACATCGAAGTGACGGCCGAACGAATGAAGCGCAAGTTCGGCGTCGAGGTCGACCTCGTCACGCCCAAGGTGCCGTACAAGGTCACCGTAACGGGCTCCGCCAAGGTTGACGTCACGCACAAGAAGCAGTCGGGTGGTCACGGCCAGTACGCGCGCGTCGCAATCGACGTTGAGCCACGCGGGCGCGGGGCCGGCTTCGAGTTCACCAGTTCCGTCGTTGGCGGCTCGGTTCCGAAGCAGTACATTCCAGCGGTCGAAAAGGGCGTGATGGAAGCAATGCAAGAGGGCGTCCTCGGTAGCTACCCGCTCGTCGATGTCAGAGTGAACCTTTACGACGGCAAGGAGCACCCGGTCGACTCGTCAGAGATGGCGTTCAAGATCGCCGGATCCATGGCGCTCAAGCAAAGCGTGCATGACGCCCATCCGGTTCTGCTGGAGCCGATCATGACACTCCACGTGACGGTGCCGGAGTCCCACACGGGAGACGTCTTGAGCGACCTGAACAGCAAGCGCGGGAAGGTGCAGGGCATGACGCCGCAGGGCGCGCTCACCGTAATCGAAGCCCAGGCGCCGCTGGCAGAAGTGCAGCGTTACGCGACGGACCTGCGGTCGATCACGCAGGGGCGCGCGCACTATACGATGGAGATGAGCCACTACGAAGAGGTACCGGCCCACCTCTCGCAGAAGGTGATCGATAGCGAACAAGCGGACTCCGGCTAGACCCCTAGTACGCCAGACGAAGAGAACGGGCGACAATGTCGCCCGTTCTAAGCATTACTGATGTTCGCCGAAACGACTAAAAGAGGTCCTCTTCGTCGTCGTCGACCTCGGCGCTCTCCTGCGTGCCACGAACGTCCCAGAGCGTCTCATACTTGTCGCCCGTAATCGCGCGGCGTAGCTCCTCGCGCTCCAGCTTTCTCAACTCCTCGAGGCAGTCCTCGCAGCGCTTGACGACCTCCGGTGGTCCTAGCTCCAGATAGCGGCGGACGATGTGGTCCCAGACCTCCAGGCTCACTAGACTTTCGACGTACTTCGGCCACGGCACGATGTTGATGCTCTCCGGCTTCGGCAGCCGCGGCCGCATTCGCACCAGGTCGCGGAAGCGCTCCTCTGGGGACGACGCCATCGGCACGACCTTGATCATCGGACCGTCTACGGCGGTCGTGCGGGTATCCATGAGGAGCGTCTTGCGGAGCAGCGGGAAGTAGAGGGCCGTGATCTCGCCAACGTCGATCGCGCGCTGCACTTCGCTGATATCGATGCGGAAGTCAGAATCCATGAGCCGAACCCTCCCCTTTCACCACTGCATTCAGCCTACCACGTCGCGGCATTCGTGGCGAGCAGATCCGGAGATTCTCACAAGTAATCAGATAAAGATCTGGTACCAAGACCGGAGCGACGTGTCACGGTCATAGATGGCGGCCTAGGCGTCAGAGTCGACGATGCGCAGAAAGCGGTGCTTGCCAACCTTGAGGACAGAGCCTGCCCCCAGTTCGGCCGAGGCGCCGCCAACGGCGCCCTTCCCGGGCCCCTCTATCACCTGAACGGCCCCCTGCTTAATCAGCCGGCGCGCCTCGGTAACGCTAGCCACCAGACCCTTGTCGTGCAGCAGGTGGGGCAGATCGTATTGGGGCGCGGCGTTAGCCTCCGACTGTTCTACCGAATAGGTCTTGATATCCGCCGCCGAGACTTCGCTCATCTCCTGCGGCGTCTGGTGCCGCTGGAACACGCGCTGGAACTCCGCGGCGGCTTCCTCCGCGGCCGGCTTCCCGTGGAACTGCGCCACGATCTCGCTCGCCAGTCGCTTCTTCACGTCCATTGGATTGGCGGACTTCGCTTCGAGGTCGCTGCGAATGGCGTCCAGCTCCTCGTCTGGAATGTCCGTCGCCAGATCCAGGTACTCCATCAGCGCGCTATCAGGTAACGACATCACCTTGCCGTACTGTTCGTTCGGCGCGTCTTCGAAGTTGATGGTGTTCTCCATACTCTTCGCCATCTTCTGTGCGCCGTCCGTGCCTACGAGCAGCTTCATGACGAAGATGCTCTGCGGCCGCTGGCCCACCTCCGTCTGCAGCTCCCGCCCGACGAGCAGGTTGAAGAGCTGATCCGAACCGCCGAACTCGACATCGGCGTCGATCGCGACGGAGTCGTAAGCCTGGAGCAGTGGG
Source organism: Chloroflexota bacterium (assembly GCA_029262675.1). Lineage (GTDB taxonomy): Bacteria > Chloroflexota > Dehalococcoidia > DSTF01 > RBG-16-68-14 > JADFKB01. The sequence goes on from JAJCYW010000012.1 coordinate 59,214, forward strand.
TAGAAGAGCTCATGGACGCCCAACGGCTTCTTGGCGTCGAAGCGGGTGCGAAAGTCTTCCCGTTGCAGCATCTGCGCGACCGTGAAGCGGGCGGCCAGGCGCACGACATCGGCGAGTGTGAAGGCGTCGAACCACTCGCTCTGCCAGCGCACCTCCGTGCGTTCGCGGTCGACGACGTGGAAGAACTGGCGCATGTACGTCTCCGCGTTCTCCCGCACATCCTCCGCCGTCAGCATGGGTCGCGTCGCCGACTGGCCGCTGGGGTCGCCGATCCGGGCCGTCCAGTCGCCGATAATGAGGACCACCTGGTGGCCCAACTCCTGAAACTGGCGCAGCTTACGCAGCAAGACGCCGTGGCCGATGTGCAGATCGGGCTTGCTGGGGTCCAGCCCGAACTTGAGCCGCAACTTGCGGCCGGACGCCAGCGCCTCCCGGAACTCGTCCTCCGGGATAATCTCGATGACGCCGCGCGTCGTTATCTCTCGTAGCGGCTCGCCAGCAAGTTCGCGGCCCGTGTCGTCGTCGCGTTCGCTCATCGCGACGCCTCCTCAGCGGCGAAGCGGTCGCGCGCAGCCTGCACGTCGCGTCCAATCTGCGCGGCGAGCGCCTCGGCGCCGTCGAAGCGCCGCTCGTCGCGAACGCGGTGCAGCAACTCGATGCGCAACTCGCGTTCGTAGCAGTCACCGTCGAAGTCGAGCAAGTGCGTCTCGATCGTCGGCCGGCTCTGGCCGAACGTCGGCCGTTCGCCGACGTTGGTGACCGACCGGTAGCTCATCTCTCCAAGATGTGCGCGGGTGACGTAGACGCCGAACTTGGGCAGCGCCAGGTCGTGCCCCACGGCGATATTCGCCGTGGGAAAGCCGATGGCCCTGCCGCGCTCCTCGCCTCGGACGACGGGGCCGCGCAACGCGAACGGACGTCCGAGCAGGTTGTTCACGGTCTCCATCTCGCCTGCAGCGAGCGCGTCGCGCACGGAGCCGGAGCCGACCTTCGCACTGTCCTCGCTCAGCAGCGGCGCCACCTCCACTCGAAAGCCGCGCTCCTCGCCCAGCGTCCGCAACGCCTCTGCGTCGCCCTCGCGGTCGCGGCCGAGGGCAAGGTCCGGCCCAATCAGGAGCAGCTTCAATTCGAGCTGATCGATCAGCAACGCGACGAAGTCACGATAGCTGAGCTGGGCCAGCTCCGACGTGAAGGTGAGGACGGCCACCTGGTCCACGCCGAGCGACCGAAGCAGCGCGACGCGCTCTTCGAGCGAGCAGAGGTAGCTGATCGCCGTGCCGGGCCGCAATACGCTGACCGGATGGGGGTGAAGCGTCACGACGATGCTCGCCAGGTCGTTCTCTGACGCGTGCTGTGTCAGTTGCCCGACGAGATGCTGGTGTCCGCGATGCACGCCATCGAACTTGCCAACGGTGACGGCGCTGGGCCGGCCCGCGGCCGCCCTGCCCAGCTCATCCCGCGCCAGCTGCGACGTCATCCGGCCTGTCCGCGCGCGGCCGCGACGGCGGCATGGACGTTCTCCGGCGGCGTCTGCGGCGATATCGAGCAGCCTGGCGCCAGCAGCAGCCGGCGGCCGCCGGTCTGGCGAACGGCCTCCTCCACTTGTGCGCGGACGTCCGCCGGCGTGCCGTTCATCAGCGTCTGCTTCTCGTCTATGCCGCCCATCACGGCCTTGTCCGTGCGCGCCGCTACATCGGCCAGATCGGCGTTGCCCTCGTCGTGGTCGGCCCAGTTGACGGCGGCCGCCGGGTAGTCCAGCACCGCATCCATGATGTTATGCGGCTGGCAGACGTGGAAAATGTTAAACGATGCGCCGTCCGCCGCGGCGAGGACGTCGAGGTCGTGGCGCCGGCCGAACTCGGCGTACTGTTCCGGCGAGCAGGCGCCGGCCGCGCCCCACTCGGTGGTTGGGAAGAAGATGCCGTCCGCGCCGATCTCGATGCAAGCCCTGGCGTACACCGCCAGCGTCTCCGTGACGGCGGCGAGCGCTGCGTGCAGCGCGTCGGGCGCCTCCGACATCCAGCCGCGGACGGCCTCACGGTCGTTCGCCATGCGCCCGACAACAGAAAGCGGCGAGAACACCGTCTGCACGTACGGCACCTCTCCGGACAAGCCGTCCCCTATCAGCCGCAGCGCGTCCAGCTGCTCGCCGAGCGAACCCGTGCTGCAGTCCACAGGCCGGATCGATTCCAGGTCCGACGGTTGGTGAAGCACCCAGGACTCGATGTCCGGGCGCCGCGCGGGGTCGTTAGCGCTGCCGTAACGGCAACCCCAGGCCTCCGCGTAGCAGGTGGCGCGGGGATTCACCTTCAGGTAGTCGTAGTCGTAGGTACGGGCCTGCTCCAGCATGGCGGCGGCGAGTCCTTCTGCGGACCACTCGCGCAGAAAGTCGTGACCCCAGAGCCCGATCGGAACGCTATCGACGTCATCGCCGCGCAGGGCGGCCATGACGCGGTCGCGCTTACTCAGGTTGGTCATGTTTACCTCGGACACGTTTGCCTCAGACATGTTTGCTGGGCGGGAACGTTAGAAGAGGAGAGAGGGGCCACCCCCTCTCTATATGATGAAGTTGCTCAGCGATGTCGAACGAAATGCTAGCACGGGGCAGATCACTCGTCAAGATGACGGCTACCGAACGCGCTGAAGGCGCATTCGGTAGCTTGCGCTGGGTGCCGGCGCTTCTCTGGATGGCGGGCATCGCGACGCTTTCGCACCAATCAACGCCGCTCGGCGCGCAGCCCGCCGCAGGGCAGGCGGCGGCCGCGCACGTCGTCCTCTACGGCGGCCTGGCCTTCCTGCTATATTGGGCGTTATCGCGACGCTCCCCTGGCACCGCCTGGGCTGCCCTGCTCGTGAGCTTCGGTCTGGCAGTGCTCTTCGGCGTCAGTGACGAGTTGCATCAGGCGTTCGTCGAGGGCCGTGTGGCTTCTGAGGCGGACGTGGCGTTCGATGCGATGGGCGCCTGTTTCGGTGTCGCGGCGTCCTGGCTGCTGCGAACGGCGCTCCTGCGACTCTCATAACGCCCGGCTGCTACCCCTAAGGGTTTCCCCCACATAACCGATCCTACACTTAGGTCTCATATGATTGAATCAACAAGTTTCTACATCGGCACGCTAGCGGAGATCTCGTCCCTCGCGAGCGCTACGTCGCCGACGGAAGAGACCATCGCGCGTGGCCTCACGCTGCTCCGCGACGGCCTTGGCGCACAGGACGCACACCTCGTCTACGCATCTGGGGAAAGTTTCAGCACTCTGAGCGCCAACGCCGGCCCCGACCTGGGTCTGAGCGACATCGGACTCTGGCTGATCAATCGCGACCTGACGACGCGGCAAGCACCCTGCTCGTTCAACGTGGAGGATGGCCGCGTCGGCGATCTGACCGGCCTCACCTGCGGGGGACAGTGCGCGTACGTCGCCGGACCTTTGCCCGTCGCGATCACATCGGACATGGTGATCGCCCACGGGCCTTGGGAACACGGGCTCACCCAAGAACAGCGGAGTTTCCTATCCATCAGCCTGCCCGCGCTGGGCGTCATGGCGGAGAACTGGCTATCGAGGTCACGCGCGCAGCACCAGAGCAACCAGCTCAGCGCGCTGGCCAACATCCAGCGCGTGCTGTCCGAATCCGACAACCTGGGCACGGTGCTGACCAGCATCGCGCGCACAGTCGCGACTGTGACCGGGGTCAACTACATCTCGATCGACGTCATCGACGAGAGCGGCCGCGTGACACTCCGCGCCTTGAACGGCACAAATCGCGGCGGCGTCGCGGCGTTGGAAGAGCGCTGGAAGTCCGGCGCGGTGCGGCCGGATCCCGTACGAGACCAAGTGCTCAAGACGCGCAAGCCAATGGTATTTCCAGATGCGCAAAACGACGAGCGCATTCCGGCGGGCGGCCGCCACTTCTTCTCCCGCACGCTGATCCGCTCGACAGGCGTGTTCCCGCTCGTATCGAAGTCGGGCGTGCTCGGCGTGCTCTCCGTTGCATCCCACCGTCCGCTTACGTTCACCAGCCAGGAAGTGGAACTGCTGGAGGGACTAACGTTGCAGGTCGCGTCGGCGATTACGGGAGTACAGCTCTACCAAGAGCTAGACGAGTCACGCGATGAACTGCGCCGCGTCAACCAGCAGCTTCGCGAAGCAATGAACCTTGAGCACCATCTGGCCCGCACCGACGTGTTGACTAGCCTGTCGAATCGACGCTACGCAGAAGAGACGATCCGCGTGGCCTGCGCCCACGCCCGCCGCTACGGCCATCCGCTCAGTGTGTTGATCGCCGACCTCGACCACCTGAAGGAGATCAACGACGGTTACAACCACCATACAGGCGATGCGGCATTGCGACATGTTGCGAAGTGCGCAACGGCCGCCTGCCGTGACGTCGATACCGTCGGCCGTTACGGCGGCGACGAGTTGATCTTCATCCTGCCCTCGACATCGCTGGAGGACGCCGCGGCCCTCGCGGAGCGTTTCCGCGCCCGCGTGGAGGAGACGCCCATCGTCACCACGAACGGCGACGACCTGCGCGGGACGGTCAGCATCGGCGTTGCGCAGTGGGACGATGCCATGGACAGCCCAGACGAGTTGATCCGCCAGGCGGACCACGCCATGTACCAGGCAAAGGCGACGGGGCGCAACAGAACGATGATGGCGGGCCCGGGCGGCGCCGCCCGCGCGGCCTAGGCGCGTCCGCCTGCGGCGGACGCGGGCGCGTTCGGCGAAGGCGAACACCGCGCGCGTATTACCTCTCGGACGCCGCGATCGGATTCGTCGATGACGAACGCCGCGCAGACAAGCCTTGGAGCGATTTGAGCGCGTTCTCTACGCCGCAGGCACCTTCGCCACCAGACTGATATCCCCGAAGAGCTCGTCCTGCTTCGCCTCCAGCCGCAGCGACTTAATCAGCTCCAGCACCGCGATGAAGGCGACGATCACCTCCAGCCGCGACCGGCAGGACGAGATGAACGCGCGGAAGCCGACGCGCCGTTCCCGCGTCAGCCGCTCCGTCAACTGCGCGACCATCTCCTCCACAGTCACCTCCTGCCGCTCGACGATGCCCTCTTCCTCTTCCGCCTCCGGCTGGCGCTGCAGCACCTCGCGGACGATCTCCGCCAGCAGGTCGAGCGTGACGCCGTCCAGGCCGGTAGGCAGCGGCATCTCCGGCGGCGGCGCCTCTCGCGGATAGGTCCGCCGTCCTTCCGACTCGATGTCCTGGAGCATACCCGCCGCTTCTTTGAACCGGCGGTACTCCCGTAGGCGCTCCACAAGGTCGTCGCCCAGTTCTTCGATCTCACCGTCGTCCGTTGATGGCTGCGGCAGGAGCGCCCGCGACTTAATGAAGATCAGTCGCGCGCCGATAGCGATGAACTCGGCCAGCGCCGTCGCGTCGACCTGGTCACCGGAGCGCAGATAGGAGAGGTATTGGTTCGTGACCTGGACGAGGGAGACGGCCGTGATGTCGAGCTCTTCACGTTCGATGAGGTAGAGCAGCAGGTCCAACGGCCCTTCGAAGACCGGCAACTGTAATTGGAACGCCGTCGCGGAGTCGGCTCCGATCATCGTCTCCGGCGTCATGTCTGGCGTCTTCTCTTGCACTTCCCGCGCAGGATAGCAGACAGCCAAACGGCGCGCACCGCCGGGCGATCGGAAGCCTGCGCGCGTCAGGATGAACGCCACATCGCCGAGGGCACGCCCGGAGGGCGGCCGTTGGCCGCCCTCCGGGCTAGTGCAGCGCTGGCCCAGGCTTACGCCGGCGCCGGTTGCTTGTCGAAGGACCACAGCGGCCGTCCGATGGCCGCGCCGATCTGGTCCGTCTGTTCCATTAGCTGTCGGAACCGCTTGAAGTTGAGCGACTGCGCGCCGTCCGAGAGCGCGTGGTCGGGACTCGGGTGCACTTCCACGATCATGCCGTCCGCCCCCGCGACAATGGATGCCAGCCCCACCGGCGTCACCAGCGACCACTTGCCGGTGCCATGACTGGGGTCGGCTATCAGCGGCAGGTGGCTCATCTGCTTGACGAGCGCGATCGCGTTGATATCCATGGTGTTGCGCGTCGCGGTCTCGAACGTCCGAATGCCGCGTTCGCAGAGCATCACGTTCGGGTTGCCCATGTTCAGGATGTACTCGGCTGCCAGCAGCCAGTCATCGATTGTCGACGCCAGGCCGCGCTTCAGCAGTACCGGCTTGCCGGTCCGGCCGACCTCTTCCAACAGTATGAAGTTTTGCGCGTTGCGCGTGCCGATCTGGAGAATGTCCGAGTAACGCGCAACAACCTCGACCTCGCGCTCGGACATCACTTCTGTCGCGAACGCCAGCCCCGTCTCGTCTCGCGCCTCCGCCAGCAGCTTCAGGCCGTCTTCGCCAAGGCCACGGAAGCTGTATGGCGACGTGCGCGGCTTGAACGCACCGCCCCGCAGGAAGTGGGCGCCAGCCGCCTTCACGCCCTGCGCCGTCTCCATCATCTGCTCTTCGTTCTCCACCGCACACGGCCCGGCGATGACGACGGTCTTGCCCGAACCGATCTCGACGTCACCGATCCGGATTACGGTCGCAGCCGGATGCGTCTGGCGGCTCGCAAGCTTGTGCGGCGCGCTGATCGGTACCGTGGTCTCCACGCCGTTCATCGTCTCCAGTTCATCGCTGAGCTCGGGCATGATGCTGCCGACGACGGCGATCACGGTCCGTTCGACGCCGACAATGCGATGCCCTTTCAGTCCTAATTCGTCCAACCGAGAAGAGATCGCGTTCATGTCTTCCTCAGTGTGGCTACTAGTCATAATGACCATCATGGCGATTCCGCCTCCGTTACTTCGTTCTTCGTGTAGGTCCTGTCCGGGCGGAGGACCGTTGCCCCCCGCAGGTATGTGTGAGTCAGTTCCTGCGCCGACTTCTCCGTGTTGACGTGGAGGAGAATGCGCAGGCACATCGGTAAGCTGCCGGGGATCTCCATCTCGTGGCCGCAGAGCAGAGCGACATCCGTCCAGCCCAGCTTGTTTGCGGCAACAGCCGGGAATTCGGCGTTCAGGTCTCGAGTGGTGGTGAAGTAGGCGCTGGCCACGTCGTCGATCGACAGATCGTTGGCCTGCATCATCTCCGTCAGCAACTCGGTGGTCGCCGCGAGGATCGCCTCGGGGGCGTTCACGTCAACTGTGGTCGCCCCGCGTATGCCTCGACAGCGCATGCCGCTTCCCCTGGCAGCCTCGGCCTACTGGCCAAAGACGCCGGCCGGGGGGCCTGCGTCATAGGCCGCGGCCGCGAGCACGCCTGGTACTCCGGGCACGTTCGCGCAGCTTCGCCGCACGTTGCCGTTAGACTCAGACTTTCCCACGACCGGTAAGCACCTCCACAAAGCCCCGAACCACTTCTTCCCTCTCCTCACGAGGCGTAGCCTCGATGAGATCGACGATGGCGCTGGCGACGATCACTGCGTCCGCCTTGCCGTGCAACGCTTCGATGTGCTCCCGCCGGGAGATCCCGAAGCCCACGGCCAGCGGCAGATCAGTCTGCCGTCGCACCCGGTTCAAGTACTCCCCCAGGTCCGAGGAGAGCGCCCTCCTGACGCCGGTCACCCCCGCCACGCTGACGCAGTAGATGAATCCAGACGCCTGCCGCGACGCGAGCGCAATGCGCTCGTCGGTCGATGTCGGCGCCAGCAGGGGCACGAACGCCATGCTGGCTTCCCGGCAACGGCCCGAGAGCGCCTCCGATTCCTCTGGAGGCACATCGACGGCGATCAGGCCGTCGGCTCCCGCTGCGGCGATGTCCTGTACAAACCCATCCTGCCCGTAGGCGAGGATGGGATTGTAGTATGTCATAACGATCAGGGGGATGACAACCCCTGCAGCACGAAGTTCGCGGATCAGCTCCGGACTGCGCGCCACCGTCATCCCCTGCTCCAGCGCTTTCAGGTTCGATCGCTGCATCGTCACGCCGTCCGCCAGCGGGTCCGAGAACGGCAGGCCAAGCTCCAGCATATCGGCGCCACCCGCGACGAGCGCCTTGGCCAACTCGACAGTCGCATCGGGCTCCGGGAAGCCCGCCGTGAGGTAGCCGATCAGCGCCACGCGGTCGTCGGCCTTGGCTCTCGCCAACGCTTCGCCGATCCGCTCGCTCACAGCCCGACCCTCCCTGCGACCGAAGCGAGCACGACGAAGCTCACCAAGTTGAACAGGAAATGCGCGCCGATACTGGGCCAAATCGAGCCGGTTCGATAGTAGAGCCAGGCGAACAACGCGCCGATGACGCTGAACGGGACGATCAGTCCGATTGAATCCGACCCAGTTACGTGGAACGTACCGAACAGCACACCACTGGCGACCATCGCTCCTGTGACACCCAACGGCCGGATCAGGCCACTGAAGATGAAACCACGGAAGAAGAGTTCTTCGGCCAGGGGCGCCATAATCACGGTCGCGAAGCCGACCATGGGCAGAACTGCGCGGCTGTCGAACAGGTCCTCGATGTCCTGCTCGGGTACCGCCGCGTCCGCGCCGACAAGCGTCAGCACCGCGGCGTAGATGATCAGCCCTACGTGTGCGCCCGCGGCCACGAGCACCGGCAGGTACCAGTCGCCACGGTCAAACGCGCGGAAGCCAAGCTCGCCCCAGTTCAGCTTGTAGCGCCAGATGCAGATGGCGGCGGGGGCCGCTATGAACAGCCCATCCAGAATGATCACGGTGAGGATCAAGCTAACGATGATCTCGCCATCACTGAGGTCATCCGGCGTGCCCTCCGCCACGGCAATTGCCAGCGACGACGCCCAGAGCAGAAGCGGTACCGCCAGCGCCAGCAGGATCGCTGGAATGCCCCAGGGCTTGCCGGAAACGCCGCCAGGCGCCGCCGGCGCGGAGAGCTGCATGCTGCAACCTTTCGTTCAAAGCGGGCTGTTACACTGGCATTGTCGCGCATCGACAGGAGCGAAGCCAGTTCGCGGATCGCGACGCGTCGAGGTGCCGGGTGCGCTGCTCCATCATCATCCCTACGTTGAACGAAGCGGCCGAGATAGAGGCGGCGCTCCAGCGGCTCACGCCGCTGGAGCCATACCAAATCATCGTTGCGGACGGCGGCAGCCGTGACGGCACGGCCGACCTAGCCGTGCCGTACGCGACGGTCGTCCACTCCCCTCCCGGGCGTGGCGTCCAGCTCAACGCCGGCGCTACCCGCGCAACGGCCGACGTGCTGCTTTTCCTCCACGCCGACGTCCAGCTTCCGCACGACGCCCTCGACGCGATCGAAGGCGCACTCGCGGACCCGGAGGTCGCGGGCGGGTTCTTTCGCGTGCGCTTCGGCCGCTCGCTGGCGGAAGCCTTCATCGGCGTCGTCTACGACATCACCCGCTGGGGAGGGCGCGGGATGGTCTACGGCGACTCCTGCATCTTCATCCGCCGCGCCGTGTTCGAGCGGCTGGGCGGCTTCGCGGACTGGCCGATTATGGAGGACGCCCATCTGGTGAATCGTATGCGTCGCGCCGGCAGGATCGCCGCGCTGCCGCAGGTCGTGCGACCGTCGCCGCGCCGTTGGCGTCATGGTGGCTTCTGGCGAACGTGGGCATCCTGGTGGACCGTGCAGGCGCTCTACTTCCTGCCGGTCTCTCCACGCTGGCTGGGCCGATTCTATAAGCATGTGCGCTGACGGCACACATGCCCCATGTGCGCTAGTAGCGTGGATCACGTCTGAGTGAATCGCGATGTCGTAGGCTAAAGGTTATGGAATCGATCTACTGGGCCTTCACACACCGCTGCAACCAGTACTGCTCGCACTGCTACAACCACTCGCGGCCAGGCGGGCCTACCGTCTCTGCGAGAGAAGCCGAAGCCGTGATCGAACACCTGCCGGAAGCCGGCCGGCTAATACTCAGCGGTGGCGAACCGCTGACGGAGCCGGAGATCCTACAGCGGATACTGCTTGCCGCTGGCCGCAAGTACGGCGCGGGGTTCCCGCTGGCGCTCCAGACCAACGGCGACCTGCTGGACGAGGCGTCGCTTTCACGACTGCTGGACTCCGGCGTTCAGCACATCAGCATCGCCAGCCAAGATGCCTACCACGCCCGCCGCAACGGCCAGCGCGAGCGGCTCGCCACACTCCTTACAGCCAGCGGCCTGATCGAGGTCGAGGTCGGCGACCCAGAGAACCGGAAGCCGCAGGAGCGGACGTTCTCGTTCTGGGGCGCCACGCCCGATCTCTGGCTGGGCGGGCTGTGGGCCCGCGGCCGCGCGCTGCGCAACGGTATCGGCCGCGACGACCCGGAGCACAACGTCTGCGCGCGCTGGTCCGGAGCGCTCGGCTTCCTCGACGACGGCAGCAGCCGCCAGGAGATCGCGATCCAGCTCACGTCCGTCTACGCCTGCTGTCCCGGGACTGTCGAATCGCTTGGCGACGTGTCTCAGGAGCCACTCGTGGACATCCTCAACCGCCACCGCGGCGACCCGATGTGGCAGGCGCTGAATCGCGGCGACCCAGCGTCGATGGGCATCACGGCGGGCGTCGACGCGGCATATGCGCGACGACGCATCCGAGAGCTGGGCAACGTATGCCTTTGGTGCGACGAGTACTTCCGGGAGCACCGTGGCGTTGCCGAGAGCGACTGCAACACGGCGACGGAGGCCTGGCCGGACGAATCGCGGCGCCGGCCGCTCGTCCCTTCGGGGGAGCTCGCCTCCCTGGCGTCCCATGACTAGTGCGGCCGTCATCATCATGGCGCGCGCGCCGCGGCCGGGCGAAGGCAAATCGCGGCTCCGCAGCGCGGTCAGCAACGACGATATCCTCGCCCTGCAGCAGGCCTTCCTGGCCGATGCCGTCGACATCGCGCTCGCCGCCGGAATCGGCCCGGTGTTCTTGGCCGTCACGCCGGATTCGGCCGTCCAGCCCCTGGCGGACGAGTACGGAGAGGGAGCATCCGTGTTTCCGCAGAGCGGCGACAATCTGGGCGAGCGAATGTTGGGCGCGTTTCGCCACGCAAGCGCGGCTGGCCACGCGCCGCTGGTGATGATCGGGACGGATGCGCCGCTACTCCAGCCGGCCCAGCTGCGCCGCGCCGTGAGCGAGCTGCGTACGGCCGACGTCTGCCTCGGCCCCAGCGACGACGGCGGCTACTATCTCGTCGCCAGCCGCGTTCCGCAGCCGGCGCTGTTCGAAGACATCGAATGGGGAGCCGACAGCGTCCTCGCGACCACGCTACGCCGCGCCGGCGAAGCCAACCTGCGGGTCAGTCTACTGGAGACGCTCTACGACGTAGACACGCCGGCCGACCTAGCCCGCCTGCGTGCCGATCTGGCGGCGCCGGACACCGCGATGCGAGAACGATTGCCGCAACACACCATGCAGGCGCTTGGCGGCGGATCGGTTACGGCTCGAACGACCTAGTCTCGGAGCAAGAACGGCCGCGTGACGTTGAGGAACGCGTCTAACTGGTCGTGGTGTACCCAGTGCCCGGCTTTCTGGATCGTGACCGACTCGTATTGGTGGAAGGCGCTGGCGCGGCCGTCCTCCTCCGGGTCCTCGGCCCAGCTCTCTTCACCGCGGATCAGCAGCACAGGACAGCGGATCTGATTCCAGATGTCGCGTGCGTCCTCGATGTTGAACTGGTACGGCGAGTGGATGCGCACGTAGTTATCGAACTTCCACGTGTAGGTGCCGTCTTCGTTCTGCCGCGCACCGTGGACGGTGAGGTGGCGTGCCATCTCCTTGGAGAGATGCGGGTTCTCCTCCTCCATTCGCTTCACGGCGGCATCGATAGACTCGTAGCGGCGCGGCGTGCGGGTTTCGAACGCGCGCATGTGGCCGACCCACTCGCTCATGCGGTCATGCGCTGATCGCGGCGGCATCAACTTCGGGCCAAGACCTTCTATCGACACGACTTTCACGACGCGGTCCGAACAGATGCCCGCGTACTGGAGCGCGATGGCACCGCCCAGCGAGTGGCCGATGATGGTCAGCGGATCGCGGTCGATCGTGTCGGCCAGCACGGCGACGTCGAGCACGAACTCGGTCATGCTGTACTGCCCACCGACGGACCAGTCGCTGTCGCCGTGGCCGCGTAGGTCAGGCGCGTAGACGCAGTAGTCATCCAGCATCGCTTCCGCGACGTAGTCCCAGTTGCGGGCATGGTCGCGGCCGCCGTGGATCAAGAGCAGAGGCGGCTTCGCTTCGTCGCCCCAGACAGCGTAGTGCAGCTTCAGCCGCTGTGAGTTGTAGTAGCGCGATTCTGGCTCGATGACGCCCTCCTAGCCCGTAAGCGGGACGATCCGTTTGGCCATGTAGATGTTGCTGAAGCCGCTCGCATCCGGCCTTACTCCCACGATAACGTATCCGCAGCGCTCGTAGAATTCGTACTGATAGGCGTGGACATTCTTGATGCCACGCAGATGTTCGAGGACGTTGGCATACAAATCGATTCCCTGTTCGTAATCGGCGGCGACCATGACAGTATGGGCGCCGCGCGCTCGCACGTGCTCCTCGAGGTCCGCGACCAACGCTTGGCCGATGCCCTGCCGTTGTCGCTCGCGCCGCACGACGAGTGGGTGCAGCTCCCAGAGGTGGCCAGCGTAGACCTCCCGCCCGCCTGTCCACCCGACCAACGTATCGTCCTCCATCACCATGCGCGCGACTTTGCCCGGTGCCAAGCAATCCTGAACGTTCGCGCGCGCTTCGTCTATGGGTTGTTGGGGCGGGATAAGTTCAGCGACCAGCTCTGCCGCCTGCCGGACGGCGGGGCCATTGTGGGACGTAAGATCGATGATTTGCACTAGGTCAGGTCTACGCCGAGCGCGGCCGCCACGGTCTCCATGTCCTTGTCACGCTGAACGCTGCGGCCCGGCCGTTGGCGGTGCGAGTTATAGTAGCGAGATTCAGGTTCGATAGCGCCCTCCTAGGTCTGTTGCTCGGCGAGCGGCACGATGCGTTTCGCCAGGTGGATGTCAGGCTTGCCAAACCCGTTCGCATCCGGCACGACGCCGACGATGACGTAGCCCACCTTCTGATAGAACTCGTACGGGTGGCCGCGAAGGTTGCGGATGCGTTCCAGGTGCTCGAGCGGGTTCGGATAGAGATCGATACCGGCCAGGCTGGTCTCATCCCGCTCGTCGTCCGCTCCGAGGTAGACCACCTTACCGCCCCGCTCCCGCACCCGCTCCTCAAGGTCTGCTACCAGCGCCCGACCGACGCCACTCCTTTGCCGGTTCCTCCTTACGACCAACGGGTGGAGCTCCCAGACTCCTCCCGGATACTGCATCTTCAAACCACCAACCCACCCCATTACCTCCTCACCGTCCACTGCGATTCGGGTGATGCGTTCCGGCGCGAGCGAATCCCGCACTTCCTCGAGCGCCGACTCGATGGTCGGCCAGCCCTGAGGCAGCAGGTCGACCAGCAGTTGGGCAGCCTGCCGCACGGCCACCTCGTTCTCCGACGCCAGGTCGATAATCGCCATACTTTATGTCAATTTCACTCCCAGCGCCTTCGCTGTCGCCTCCATGTCCTTGTCACCGCGGCCGGAGAGGCCGACGACGATGACCGTGCCGTCGGCTACGTCCCGCACCAGCTTGACGATGTGAGCGAGCGCATGCGCCGGCTCCAGCGCGGGGATGATGCCCTCAGTCTCGCTCAGCAATCGAAAGGCGGTCAACGCCTCGTCGTCGGTCGCAGTGGCATAGGTCGCGCGGCCGCTCTCCTTGTAGAACGAGTGCTCCGGCCCGACGCCGGGGTAGTCCAGGCCGGCGGAGATGCTGTGTGTCTCTTCGATCTGGCCACCCTCGTCCTGCATCAGGAACGAGTACGCCCCGTGCAGCACGCCCGGACGGCCCGCGGAGAGCGGCGCCGCGTGCCTGGGCGTATCGAGACCCTCGCCGCCGGCCTCGACGCCGATGAAGTGCACCGATTCGTCCATGTAGAAGGGATGAAACAGGCCGATAGCATTTGAGCCGCCGCCGACGCAGGCCACGGCGTAGTCCGGCAGCCGGCCTTCCACGCCAAGCAGTTGCTCGCGCGCCTCGCCGCCGATTACGGACTGGAACTCGCGCACCATCAGAGGGTATGGGTGCGGCCCCACGGCGCTGCCGAGCAGGTAGTGCGTGGTCTCCACGTTCGTCACCCAATCGCGGATCGCCTCGTTGATCGCGTCCTTGAGCGTGCGGCTGCCGCTATCGACGACGCGCACTTCCGCGCCCAGCAGCTTCATCCGGAACACGTTCAGCGCCTGACGCCGGACGTCCTCCGCGCCCATGTAGACGATGCACTCCTGGCCCAGCATGGCGCAGACCGTCGCGGCCGCCACGCCGTGCTGGCCGGCGCCTGTTTCCGCGATGATGCGGCGTTTGCCCAGCCGCCGCGCGAGCAGCCCCTGACCAACGGCGTTGTTGATCTTGTGCGCGCCCGTGTGGGCCAGGTCTTCTCGTTTGAGGTAGATACGAACGCGCGGCTCGCCGTTCGCGTCTTCACCGGCAAGTCGCTTCGAGAGGTTCTCGGCGAAGTAGAGCGGCGTCGGCCGGCCGACGAAGTCGCGCAGTAGCGCATCGAGCTCGTCGCGGAACGCCGGGTCGGCCTGCGCCTCTGCGAAGGCGCGTTCGAGTTCGCCGATGGCCGTCATCAGTGTCTCTGGCACGAAGCGGCCGCCGAACTCGCCGAAGCGGCCTCGTTCGTCGGGCAGCACAGGGGCGTCGTTCGACATGCGCTACTGGCCCTTTGCCGCCGCCACGAACGCATGGATCTTCAGCGCGTCCTTGACGCCGTCCGTCTCAACGCCACTGGACACGTCGACGGCCCACGGCTGCACGTACTCCAGGGCTTCCACAACGTTCTCCGGCGTCAGACCGCCGGCCAGCCAGGCCGGCAGCCGCGCTGCGACCGCCTTCGCAATGTCCGGATCCATTGCGACGCCAGTGCCGCGGCTGCCATCGAGCAGGAACGCGATGGCGGCACCGGTCTCCAGGTCTGCGATGATCTCTTCCGGCGCAACGCCCTCCGGCGCTTCCACCGCCTTGATCACCTGACGGTTGGCCAGCACGCACTCCGCCCACGGCTCGTCGCCGGAGAGCTGCACCATATCCAGGTTGCAGGCTTCGGCGATAGCGTTGATCTCTTCCAGCGGCTGGTCCTCAAAGACGCCGACCGTGAGCGGCCGCCGCCTGGTCAGGATTCGATCCAGCGCATCCGCGCCGTGCTGAAACCAGGCCTCGACACTTTCGTCGTGCCCGACCGAGAGCAGCGGCGGCCGCGGCTGGCGGCGCTCGCCGTCCTCCAGCGCGGCGACGATCGCTTGCGCGCGCTCAATGGTTAGCTTGCGGCGGCTGTCCGGCGCGAACATGAGCCCGACGAAGTCCGCGCCGGCCTTCTTCGCCGCCATGGCGTCCTGCACGCGCATGCAGCCGCAGATCTTGACCCGTGTCACAGCAGCACCTCACGCATCTTTAGGCGCACGTCCGGCGCGGTAATGAGCGCCTCGCCGACGAGCACCGCATGGACGCCGCAGGCGGCAAGCCGCTCAACATCGGCCGTGCTGGAGATGCCGCTCTCGCTGATCACGACCTTGTCGGCCGGGATGCTGGCGTGCAACCGCTCGGTTGTGGCTAGATCGACGTCGAACGTGCGCAGGTCGCGATTGTTGATACCGATCAGGTCGGCGCCAGCTTCGATGGCGCGCTCGATCTGCTCCTCATCGTGGACCTCTACCAGCGCCTCCATCTCCAACTCGCGCGCCTGTTCGATCAGGTCGCGGAGTTGCGGCACGTCGAGAATCGCCGCGATGAGGAGGACGGCGTCGGCGCCGTAAGCACGCGCTTCCCACAGGTGGTAGGGATCGAAGAGGAAGTCCTTGCGAAGGATGGCCGGGCGGCCGCCCGGGTAGTAGCCCTTGAGCACCATCCGCACGTCCAGCATGAACTGGACCTCGCCCTGAAAATGCTTGCGCTCCGTGACGACCGAGACGCCGGCCGCGCCGCCGATCGTGTAGATGCGCGAGAGCGATCGGTGTTCCAGCTCCGCGATTAGCCGGCCTTTGGACGGCGACGCCTTCTTGATCTCCGCGATGAGCTGCACTCGCTTGCCACCTGCGTGCGGGCCGCGCGGGCCTTCCAAGATCGCGCGCATCAGGCTCCACTGCTCATCGAGGAACGTGATTCGATGCTGCAGCGCTTCGACGGGCTCTTCCCGCAGGCGTTTCTCCAGCTCCTCGCGCTTGTCCGCGACGATGCGGTCAAGGATCGTGCCGGTGGTGTTGGTGTCGGTCATTCCGCTACCCCGTTCGAGGCGACGTTGGCCTGTAGCTGCTGAATAGCCGGGCGGAAGGCGTCTCGAAACGTCTTCATTTCGTCAATCGCCCACTCCTCCAACGTGCGCAGTTCGTCCTCACCAGTAAGAATCGCAACCGCTTCATCGTAGTAGGAATGCACTCTGCACACTCGTTTTCCCTCCACCTCTGCCCACTCCAATTCATGGCCAGCACTCTTCTCGATTTCATCCTTGTCGGCCTGAAGTTGTTGGAAGTGCGCCAGATTGGCCTCAGCACGCCCGGTATCGATGTACAGCTCGACTCGAAAGCGATCTCCGCTGATGAAGCTCCAGTTGGTGCGTATTCCGCTTCTGCCGATGCTCAGTTCAAGCCAGCTTTGAGCACCCACCTTCGCGACGTTCGTCTCTCCCGGATAACGTTCCTTGAAGCGACCAAGTAACCGACCGAAGAACTCTTGATACGCGGCTCCCTTCGGAGAGACCGCCGGCCTTGCGCTCCCGCCACTCTTCTTCCAGTCATTCGGGTAGGAAACGAGTCGAAAATTCGGCGCCGGCAAAGAGTCGCCGACTTTCAAGAGCTCGATTGCTACGCCGAAGAAGAGCGACTCTTCTTTCGTGTGCTCATTGAGCCAATCCAGCGCGGCGCGATGCTCATCGCGAAAATCCGGGCTGATCCAAACGAAGACCGCAGCCTCATCGTCGAGTCCCGCCCCGTAGGTTAGAAGCTTCCCTAGATGATCGTGATCAGTCGAACTTAGTTGGTTCTCAATGACAACCCATCTGTCGTGAGACACGTCCTTCGCCACAAGATCCGCAGCGAACGGTCCAACCCTGACTTCTGACTCAACCAGGTCTAGGTCGAGTTGTAGCGCTGCTCCTAGTAACTCGATGTTGTCATGCAACCAAGGCGTAAAGTCGTGAGCCTCGTGGCTCCAGACCGTCCTCGCGTCGATTCGTGTCAGCTTTCCTAGCTCCGCCATCGTCATCCTCCATTCGATACGCGCACCCAGGCATCCAGCTTGCCCAGCGCAGCGCCGCTGTCGATCGACTCGGCCGCGATCGCCACGCCGTCCAGCAACTCGACCGCGCGGCCCGCGGCAACGAGTCCGGCGGCGGCGTTCAGCAGCGTGAAGTCGCGCAGCGAGCCGCTTTCACCGGAGAGCACGCGCCGCATGGCAGCGGCGTTTTCCTCCGCCGTGCCGCCGCGCACCTCGTCCAGCGCGTGCTCCGGGATGCCGGCGTCACTGGAGCGTAGTGTCGACTCGATCACCGCGCCGTCGACTACCTCGAACATGCGCGTGGGCGTGCTGACACTAAGCTCGTCAAGACCGTCCTCCGCCGATACGACAAAGGCGTGCTTCGTTCCCAAGCGGAGCAGGACCTTGGCCATCGTCGCAGCGAGGGCGACGTTACCCGTGCCGAGCACTTGTGCCTCTGCACCAGCCGGGTTCGTCAGCGGCCCCAGGATGTTGAACACCGTCCGCACGCCGATCTCGCGCCGCAATCCGCCGGCGAACTTCATCGCCGGGTGAAAGGCCTGCGCGAACATGAAGCCGAAACCGGTCTGGTCCACGCAGTCGCGGACGCCGTCCGGGGCCAGGTCGATCTTGCCGCCCAGCGCCTCCAGCACGTCTGCGCTGCCGCAGGCGCTCGTCATAGCGCGGTTGCCGTGCTTTGCGACGCGGACGCCGGCGCCCGCCGCGACAAACGCGGCGGCGGTGCTGACGTTGAACGCGCTGATACCTGTGCCGCCGGTGCCGCACGTATCGAGCAGCGGTCCGGCGACTTCGACGTGCAGCGCATGCTCGCGCATCACGCGGGCCATGCCGACGATCTCGTCGACCGTCTCACCCTTTAGCCGCAGCGCGACGACGAACGCGCCGAACTGAGCCGGCGTAGCTTCGGCCGCCATGATCTGCTGCATGCAGCCGGCGGCCTCCTCTTCTGTGAGGTCGTTGCCCTCGACGAGATCGGCTATGGCGTCACGGATCACTGCTTGTACGTACCCTTTCCTCGACGCGCGACTCGCAGGACAATGACACGCCGCCCTCGATCGGATATCGAGTAGATAATTCGAAAATCCCCAGAGCGAAGCCGCCATCGAGGCGGCGCGCCGCGCAACTTCTTTGAGAGTCGCGGCCGTGGATCATCGGCGAGGCTTGCCAGCCGTTCTGTTGCCATACGAACGACGTGGTTCGGCAACTTTTCGAGATCGCGGTGCGCGCGGGGCATCAACTCTACTTGGTACGGCAAGCCCTCGCTGCTCCATGTACTGCTCTAGCGTAACGATCTCCTCCGGGTGGCGAACTCCCTCCTCCAGCGCCCGTTCCGCCGCGATGGCATCCAGCTCGTCCTCGAAGGTCTTGTCGAGAGCATAGCGCACCAGGGCGGCCATGGTGGTATTCGCCTGAAACGCAAGCGTCTTCAGGTCTTCGTGTGTGTCCTCATCCAGATACACCATCAGCTTTTTCATCGCGCTACCTCCTTTGGGATAGAGATATAGTAGCATATATATGTCACTATACCATCTCCAGGAAGTTCTTCAGTATATGCTTGCCGTCCGCGGTGAGGATACTCTCCGGGTGGAACTGAATGCCTTCGACAGGGTGCTCGCGGTGGCGGACGCCCATGATGACGCCGGTGTCGCTGTGCGACGTGACTTCGAGGACATCCGGAACCGTCTCCGGCATTACGGCGAGCGAATGGTAGCGAATCGCCTCGAACGGGTTGGGCAGGTCGCGCAACACGCCCTTGCCGTCGTGCGTGATCGGGCTGCTCTTGCCGTGCATGATCTCGCCCGCGCCGGCGACGACGCCGCCGAACGCGGCCGCGATGCTCTGGTGGCCCAGACAGACGCCCAGAATCGGCAGCCGGCCGGTGAGCTTCTGGACCAGCTCGACGCTGATCCCGGCCTCGTTAGGCGTACACGGCCCGGGCGAGATGACGATCCGCTCCGGCGCCCGTCGCTCGATCCCGGCCACAGTCGTCTCGTCGTTGCGAACGACGCTCACCTCAGCGCCCAGTTCGCTCAGGTACTGGTAGAGGTTGTACGTAAAGCTATCGTAGTTGTCGATTAGCAGGATCACGGTTTCACCGCCTTCACGATCAGTGTCGCGGGGATCAGCCGCATCTTCTCGATTGCATAGCCGCCGTCCCAGGGAGACGCGCCGCCGCCTTCGACCGGCGGCGGCTCCAGCAGCCGCTCGATACGAAATCCGGCGTCCAGCAGTAGCGAGCACCACTCGCCGACGGTGCGATACCACGAGCGCAGACGGGCCGACACACCCTTCTCAGGGAAGTCCCACTGCCAGTCCTGCTTTCTGCTCCAGTACGGATGAACGACGCTGTACGGCGCGCCGCCCTCCGTGGCAGCAAAGAACGGGTGTTGGACGCTGAAGACGAACGGCGAGCCGCCTCGCAGCACCCGGTAGGCCTCCGCAAACGCCCGGTCTACGCGCTCGACATAGTTCAACGCGTGGAGCGAGACAGCGAGATCTTGGCTCTCGTCCTCGATGCCGACGAGCTGCTCCACGTTGCCCTGCTGCAGCGTCACGTCGACGCCCTCACGCTCGGCGAGGCGGCGGCCGTACTCGATCTGCTTGTCGGAGAGGTCGATGCCGATCACGCGCGCGCCCTGCTTCGCCAGCACGATGCAGTCCTGACCGCCGCCGCAGCCGACTACGATGACCCGCAGGCCGGCAACGTCGCCCAGCAACTGCAACTCGGATTCGTCCGGGCAGCGCGGCGCGTAGACCAACCTATCGGTCGGGATCTCATACTGCTCTTGATATGCGCGAGAGATCGCGTTCCAGCCGCGGCGGTTGTCCGGGGTTGCGCCGCCGCTCGGCGCCGGCACCGGCGCGACGGCCGGAGCCTGGTGGCGACCGGTTTGGAGCCACTCCAGCAGCGCGGGGGCCAAGCCGACGCCGGCCAGTTCGTCGCCGGTGAGCCAGCGCGCATCGTCATAGTCGCCGTCGGCGCGGAATCGTAACTCGCCTTCGTGGTCGAGCACGCGGAAGATGTTCGCGACATACCGTGTGGAGAGAGCAATGTTGTCCTCATTGTCTTCCAGATACAGCGTCTCGGCGAACTCTAGGCCTCCGGCCTCGACGCCCAGTTCGCGATACGTATGCCGTTCCAGCGCCTCCTCGGCCGACTCCTCGCTGCCGACGACGGCCGTGGGAAGCAGCCACGCACCGGCGAACGGAGCGTGGCCGTCCTTGCGCTTGACGACAAGCGAGCGGCTGCCCCGTTCAAACAGCGCCAGCGATAGTAGCTCCGTCATCGCTAGTACCCCAGGCTCCCGGTCGGCGTGGCCGCCGCGGCCGCTTCTGCCGACTCAATCGCGTGCAGCATCGCCCCCGCCTTGTTCTGCGATTCCATGTACTCGAGTTCGGGCACGCTGTCGTAGACGATGCCGCCGGCAGCCTGAGCGTAGGCGATGCCGTCCTTGATGGCGATGGTGCGGATCGTCAGCGCAGTGTCCAAATTGCCGGAGAAGTCAACGTAGCCGACACAGCCGCCATAGGGCCCGCGCTTATCCCGCTCCAGCTCCGCGATGATCTCCATCGCGCGGATCTTCGGTGCGCCGGTGACCGTGCCGTGGGGGAAGTAGGCCCGCAACGCATCGAAACAGCTCACGTCCGGCTCCAGTTCGCCGACGACATGCGAGATCAGGTGCATGACGTGGGAGTAGCGCTCCACTTCCATCATCTGCGTCACGCGAACGCTGGCCGGTGTGCAGACGCGGCCAAGGTCGTTGCGCGCCAGGTCCAGCAACATCAGGTGCTCGGCGCGTTCTTTGGGGTCCGCGGCCAACTCCTCCGCCATCCGCCGCTCGTCGTCCGGGTCGCGGCCCCGGCGGCGGGTGCCGGCGATGGGATGCGTTTCGATGACGCCGTCCTCGATCCGAATCAGCATCTCCGGCGAAGCGCCGACGATGTGAGCGTCGTCCAACTCCAGGTAGTACATGTACGGCGAGGGATTGATGGCCCGCAACGCCCGGTAGACGTCGAACGGGTGCGCCTGCGTTCGGCGGGAGAACCGTTGCGACACCTGCACCTGGTAGATGTCGCCGGCGATGATGTACTCCTTGGCCCGCTCCACGTTCGCGATGAAGTCGCTCTTGGTTGTGTTCGACTCGACGTCAATCTTCGCCGGCGCTTCTGCCGGCTCGGAGCGATATGGCAGCGCGGCGAGCGGCTTGGCGAGCCGGCCGACGAGTTCCTCGATCCTCCACGTCGCCTGGCGGTAGGACGCCTCGATATCGCCGTCGAGACGAACGTGGGCGACGACTTTTATCGTGTGCTGCAGGTGGTCGAAGACGAGAAGCGTGTCGTTGAAGAGGAACACGGCCTCTGGAAAACCCTGCGGGTCGGGCTCCGGCGAAGGCAATTTCTCATAGTGGCGCGCCGCCTCGTACGACATGAAGCCGACGGCGCCGCCGTTGAAGCGCGGCAGACCTTCGACGTGCGCGGGCCGGAAGCGCGATAGCTCTTCCTCCACCTGCGTCAGTGGATCGCCGGGCACCTCGTTTCGCTCCGCGTGCGGCCCGTTGCGCAGCACGCGGTAGGGCTCCGTTCCGATGAAGCTGTAGCGGGCCAGCCGCTCGCCGCCCTCCACGCTCTCCAGCAGGAATGAGTGCTTGCCGCGCGCGACCTTCAGGAACGCGGAGACTGGCGTCTCCAAGTCGGCCGGCACTTCCCGGAAGACGGGCGCGACGTTGCCCTGCGCAGCCAGCGCGCGGGCTTCGTCTAGCGTTGGTGTGTACGTAGGCATCGGTCTACTCCAGGTAGTTCAGTCTAGATAATTCAACTTTAGGGCGGCGCGGACTTCCCTCATCGTCTCTTCCGCGACCTTCTTCGCGTGGCCGGTGCCGGCGGCGAGCGCATCTCGCACCAGCTTTGGCTTCGACTCGAAGTGCGCGCGGCGCTCGCGGATCGGGTCGAGCAGGTTGTTCAGTACCGTCGCCAGCTTCTCCTTCACCTCCACATCGCCGACTTTGCCAACGACGTAGCGGTCCTTCAGGTCCTGCACCTCTTCCGCGTTCGGGTTGAACGCATCGTGGTACATGAAGACCGGGTTGCCTTCCACGTGGCCGGGGTCGGTCGCGCGCAGGCGGGTCGGGTCGGTGTACATGCTCTTGACCTTCTTCGTCACGGTCTCCGCGTCGTCCTTAAGCTGGATCGCGTTGTCGAGCGACTTGCCCATCTTGGCGTTGCCGTCGGTGCCGACGAGACGCGGTACGCGGCCAACGAGGCCTTCCGGCTCCGGAAACACCTCGCCGAACATGCGGTTGAAACGCCGAGCCACTTCCCGCGTCATCTCGATGTGCGGGAGTTGGTCCTCGCCGACCGGCACCAGGTGGGCCTTCGGCATCAGGATGTTGGCCACCTGCATGACGGGATACGTGAAGAACGCGACGGGCACCGACTTCGACTCCAGCGCGGCCATCTCGGCCTTCAGCGTGGGGTTGCGCTGCAGCATGCCGAGCGGCAGCCACCAGCTCAGCCACAGCGTCAGCTCCGCGTGCTCCGGAATAAGGCTCTCGATCGCGAAGTGGCTGCGTTCCGGGTCGAGGCCGACGGCGAGCCAGTCGAGAGCGATTTCATGCACGGCCTCACGCACGGAATCGATGTCGTCGGCCTTATCGGAGACCTGGTAGTCGGCGATCAGGAAGAAGCACTCGTACTCGTCCTGCAGCCGTAGCCAGTTCTCGAGCGCCCCGGCGTAGTGGCCGAGGTGCAGGGCGCCGGTGGGCCGGATGCCGGTCAGGATTCGCTTTCGTTCTTCTTTGTTCGTCATTGCTTTTCGCTCCGCTCAAATCACTGACTGCTCTTCGCTAGATGCTCAAATCTCTTGTCGCGCTTCGCTTAAGGCTCAGCGCGAGTGATGTCAACCGTCTGGGTTCACTGCCGCCGCGGGCAACAAAAAAGCCCCCGCCCATATAGGGGCGAGAGGCTCGCGGTGCCACCCTACTTGACCTGTCGCGTCAGCGACGGACCATCTCATGGAGGGTACGGCCACCTCGTTCGGCGGCGATACCCCGGACTCTGCTAACGGCGCCCAACCCGGCGAAACTTAGCGGCAGCAACTGTGCCACCGATCGGTCCGCAGCTCCCGGGTCCATTCTGTCGCAGCGCTGGCGCCGGCTTTCACCTAACCCGGCTCTCTATAGCTCAGTGAAACTGAGCTGCCAACCACCTCGCGACGTACTACTCCCGTTCGCGGCTGTTGTCTATTCAGTTGTCTTGCGAGGATAGCAGCGCTTGCGAAAGGCTGTCAAGCGCAGGCCTGTCACGCGGGGCGGGGCCTGCCAAGCAGGGCAAACAAAGACGCCCTGACCTAAGTCGGGCGTCTCTGGGGGAGTGAGATTAGGGGAGCCCCGCCTCTCCTCATCTCTCTCCTGCATACCTAAACGTGAAACCTGCTTCAGGGTTACAGTTGCGGAGGCGGGCTTAAACACCTGTCTTGCGGAATTCCGCCGTGGCGTGTATGCTCTTGCGCACTAGGCGGATCGTATAGACGAAACGAAAGGAAGGCTTACCATTTGACCTAACACAGCCCCAAGTATCAGTTCGATACATGCCCAATCACGTATTTGCGTAGCTTTCGACCTAGTTGAGGCGCCGATTCTAAGGAGGATGTTATGGTCAATGATAGCAGTGTCAGAGAAAATAACGACTCACGGAGCGATCGTCATGACCCCGAAGTCCCTGAACAGAAGTGCGGCTGCAGCGTGGTAGTGTGCTGCAACTGCTCTAAGCCGGAAAATCCACCACCGCCTCCCGCCGTCTGCAATTGCCCTGAAGTGCCAGATACGTGCGAATTTGAGATTTACATGTCTCGAGCCCGAGTGATTGAATCACAGGGCGTCTTTGAAGGAAAGCTTGAGGTCACCATCACAGGTCATGCCGATGGTAGCGCGGTGACCCACCCTTCGCCTGTATCGTGGTTCCAATTACACAAGAAATGGGGATGGGTATCGGTGCAGCGACTAATAACGACTATCAAGGTTGTGAAGGGCACGCAACGAGTCGTTCAATTGATGGCTGACGTGTACGAACACGACTTTATCTTTACAGGAAAATCTGAGGCTGGAACATCAGATCCTCCAGCCACAATGACCCTTTCATGTGACCAGCCTGCATCGCCAGTCACAGTACTGGTGAAGTTGGACAAACTTCAGAACGTTGCCCTGTCAAATAAGGGAAAAGTTGAAGTCGAATTTCGCGCCTATCCAATCCTATAGGGCCAGATACGCTTCCGGCGGTTCACGGTGGTCGACTCGGTGCGTCGGCCACCGTGCTGGCCATCGCGCGTACGGAGGATGCACCTGCGTTACTACGGCCGCATTGGTAGGACGGTGAGTTTCTTGTCTATCACCAACACCGCGGTCTCCGATCCATCACGGGGTAGCCCAGAAACCGTTTCGTACGACGTAACGAGTTCACCTCTTCATATATGACCTGGGTTGGATAGAATCACCGTGCTCCTCCTTCGGCACAACGCACAGCTACTACCCAAGCTGCCTCGCTAGGTACAGCGCATCCTTTCCATGTAGAGCACTTGCAGAACACCCGTTCTATGTGCCATAGTGGGCGCATGGCGCTCGCAACGGTACGTTCCTGCGCAGTAGTTGGCCTGGACGGCGAACTCGTCGATGTTGAAGTCGATATCGCCAGGGGCATGCCGCACTTCACTATCGTCGGCTTGCCGGACGCGGCGCTGACGGAGTCGAAGGAGCGCGTGCGGTCGGCGATACAGAACTCCGGCTTCCCATTCCCCAAGCAGCGCATCACCGTCAACCTCGCGCCGGCCGACCTGCGAAAGGAAGGCCCGGCCTACGACCTGCCGATTGCCATCGGCATCCTCATTGCGTCGCAGCAGGCGATCGCGGAGCTAGGCGGGGCGGTGCTGATCGGCGAACTGGCGCTCGACGGGGCGGTACGCCACGCGCAGGGCGTGCTGCCGATGGTGGGGTTGGCCAAGGACCACGGCATGGAAACAGTGTACCTGCCCGCGGCAGACGCGCCGGAGGGCGCGCTGATCGACGGCGTCCGCATCGTGCCCGTACGCTCGCTGGGCCAGGTCGTTCGCCATCTGAGCGGCGACGAAGTGATCGATGACTACGTGCGCTGTCCCAACGGCGCTGTGCAGCGCCACCTCTGGCACGGCACGGACTTCGGTGAGGTGCGCGGCCAGGAGCACGTCAAGCGCGCGCTGGAGGTCGCCGCGTCCGGCGGCCACAACGTGCTGATGACGGGTCCGCCCGGCGCCGGCAAGACGCTGCTCGCGCGCGCGCTGCCGTCGATCTTGCCGGATATGACGCCCGCGGAATCGCTGGACGTGACGAAGATCTACAGCGTCAGCGGCATGCTGCCCGCTGAAACGCCGTTGATCCGCCAGCGGCCGTTTCGCGCACCCCACCACACGATCTCTCACGCAGGCCTCGTGGGCGGCGGACGCAAGCCCCGGCCCGGCGAGATCAGCCTCAGCCACCGCGGCGTGCTGTTCCTCGACGAGCTGCCGGAGTTCTCGCTGCAGGTGCTGGAGGTATTGCGCCAGCCTGTCGAGGACCGCGTCGTCACGATCGCCCGCGCGCAGTCGACCGTGACGTTCCCGGCCAACTTCATGCTGATCGCGGCGATGAACCCCTGTCCGCGTGGTTACTAACTACACCAGGGAATCGGTACTCCACCACGAGTCTGGCGCGCTTCTTGCGGCCTGCAAGCTGCTCGGTATGCACGGTGATCTTTCTGATCAGCAGCAAGGCAATCTGCTGCCGTTGCTCGGCCGTTAGGCCGGCGTCAAGCTGCCTGCCCAGTTCAGCCAGGAGGTCTTCGTCCACGGGGTCGTCCTCATCGTCCGTGCTCTCGATTTCGCCCAGCTTGGTGGTGATCTCTTTCTGCTGGTGATCGATACCCTCGAAACGGCGGGCTAGCTCATCGGGAGCGACGCCGGCCTCGAACTCATAGAGATCCAGAAGGCGGCGGCGGCGCTCTTCCAAGTCAGCCAACGCCCGCTCAAGCGTCTGACGCGAAGCCTCCGCTACTGCGGCTGCCTCGTTCATCTGCAGTTCGTCCTGAAGGTCATCGAGAGTGTCGCCGGGCGCACGCAGGAAGCCGTCCAGGTCCGCCCAGATGATCGGCTCAAGGATCGAGCCGTCAAGCGACTTGCTTGGACACCTGCCTTCAATAGGACCTCGATCCTTTGTCTGGCCGGTACAGCGCCACCACGTCTTGCCTCCGCGACTCCGGGTAGCGCAATAGTTCAGTCCGCATAGGCCGCAGACCATCAACGACCGCAACAGATTGATGCGGCGCGTGTTCTTCGCCATGTGGCGGTTCGTGGCCAATGTCGCCTGTGCTGCCTGCCAGAGATCGTCTGAGACGAGAGCTGGACAGTCGGCCACGATCACCTCTCGCTTCTTTGCGCTTCGTCGGCCATAGTGCAGCTTGCCCTTGTAGACGGGGTTGATGACGATGTTCCTGATCCGTCCGGCACGCCAGATGGGCTGAGTCTTGCTGCGGCGAACGCCGCGGCCCGGAGCCTGTGAGGACGTCGGCACTCCTAGTCGATTGAGCTCGCGAGCGATCCAGGGACAGCTCCGACCTTCGAGGCCAAGCCACTCATAGATTCTCACTACGAGATCGGCCTCTGTCCAATCTGCCCAGATGATGTCCGGGCTTGCGATCAGGTAGGAATCGTGCCGTTCTCCTGTGACTCGGTATCCCAGGGGAGGGACGCCGCCACAGTAGCGGCCGGCCTGAGCCGCCTGTACCATCCCGGCGGCTGAGCGAGCGAGGAACGTCCTCCGTTCTTCTGCGGCGAACGCGACACGAAGGGCGTACTCGAAGGGGCTCTCGATGTTCTCCCAGACCGCGACGACCTTGATCCCGTATTCCTCTAGTTCTCGACGGACTACTAGGGGATCGATGTCATCCCGCCCCAGGCGATCGAGCTTTACTACCCAGACCTCTTCGAACTTGCCATTGGGCGCGTCTCTCAGGAGCCTCCCACCGTCTGGTCGATTCCGTAGTGCAATCGCGCCCGACACGCCGTCGTCGACGTAGCGATCGACGAGGACGACGCTCGCATCAGATTCCAGGCTCCGCACCAGCTCAGCGGTCTGGGCAAGAATCGTCTCTCGCTGACGCTGATCTTCCGAGCTGACCCGCTCGTAGGTAACGATGCGCTTCTGTCCGTTCAGTTGGTGTTGCACTAGAGGCCTCCGGCCAGCTTCTTCGGCAGTCCCAGTACGACGCGCAACGCAGCCTTCATCGCCTCGCGGTCGGCATCGTATATACGCTCAATACCGAGCTTGGTATCAAGTTCCCTAGACTGCACCGCGGCACCTCTCGATGAAGCGGTCAAGTGACGCGGCCTCGAATCTCAACTGACCGCCAGGCAATTCCAGCGGGTCCAACCATCCACGTCTGACAAGAACACGCACGGCGCCCGTCGGTATCCGAAGGTGCCGCGACACATCCTCAAGCGTCAAGAGTTCAACGGAGCTGGCTTCAGAAGTATTCATGGCTTCTGAGACCAGAATCGCACAGACGCCTAGGGTACGTGGTGGTGAAGAGGGGGGTAACTTAGGACAAGTCGAGGTAGTTCATTCGCAGAAGCGGCACGTCTTGCCGTCGCGGATGCGCTTCCTACCGTTCTTCAACTGGCCGGACCAGTACTGCTCGTAAACTTCGTCGCCAGCCAACTTCGCTGTCTCAACCGCCTCGGATTTCATCATACCCTCGTGGTCAGTCAAATGGCATGCGAGCTCACCTAGCGCCGGCTTTCGGCCAATGTGTCGCGCTCTGACGTCTCGAATTCTGGCGGCCAGTTGCTGTGTCGGTGTCAAACAGGAATTGCCAGCGTCTGATGATCTATACAGCTCGACCATGCGCCACCAACTGGCTGGAACCCACCGCCCCAGAACCCACGCTTCGCAGTACAGTTCCTCAGCCGAGAATACCTCCTCCAACCAGAGGTCAAGAGGGAGCAGTCCTGCCCACTTTGCCAATTCTTCACGCTGAAATGTCGTCCAGCGCCCAGGACGAGCGACCATCCAGTAGCCCGAGTCCCTGCTGGTGAGCAATTTCAAGGCCACGAAGCGATATCGAGATGCCTCGAAGAGGCGCGGATCTAGCTCTGGGAACGGGGGCGCAGGAGCAATCGTTGCGCCCTTCGCCACCACAGTCACACCAGACTTCCCACGAGCAGAGTTGGTTGAACGTGAACGACACTCTTACCGCCCACGGAGTCAACTACGATCAGGCCTTCGAGCGTCAGCTGAGTCTTGAGGGCCGAGATGTTCACTCCGATGTCTTCAGCGGCCCTGTACAGGAGCGGCCAGGCGCCAGGAACCGGACCGGGACTTCGACCGGCCAAGTCGAGCAGTTCCAGGAAAGCAGCGGACTGCCTCAAGGCCGGCAGGGAAACAGCGGCCGCTCGCCCGGCCTCTTCTGCCCAGAACTCTCTAGCCGCTTCGCCAGAATTCGTCGACCTCGCAAGCCCCCGGCGGCATACAAGCTCTCGAGCCGCGTCGATGCCGGGTAGTGGCACCTGAGGACCCTGACCTTCGCGTAGTACATCCAAGTCATCCACAACGTGGATGGCCTCATGCCATTTCGCGACGCTCTCTACGCCCTGCGCGTCCTTGACCCCAGGAACCCTTGCCGTCTCAGAATTGACGATAACGGTGAGGTCGCCGTCCACGATCCTGGTCTCGGCGAAACGATCAGACGCCAGCGGGAAGAAGCGCAGCTTCGCACCGAGAAAGTCGGTTAGCAACTCGTCGATTATCTTAGCTGGGGGCGGAGATTCGTCGACTTCAAACCGTTCCTTGTACTGCTTGAGGAGATCATTACGCAGATCACGGCCGCGGGCCCACGCCTCGTCCCGGCGCCTTCGGACCCATTCGTCTTTACGCATCATCGCTACTCTCCGAACTCATAGAGTCGATGAGCCGCGCCAAAGCCTCACGCTGCCTACCGTCGAGCTTTAGGAACTCAAGGACGGTGTTGCCCGCCTCGTCCGCCTCTCGACTTGTGAGACCCAAGGTCTTCGCGAGTGCCTTGGCGTGGGACAACTGCCGCTTCTCACCCGCCGCCGACCTATGTCTGTCAGCGGCGCGCCTGAGTACCTGACCGCCTTCGTTCACGTTGGTCATCTGATTCAGGATGCTCTCCGGCAAACACTTGGCCAGCGCTAGCATCTCCTTCAGATCGCCATCCAGCGCGTCGGCCAAGGTCACCACTGTGTCCGGCTTCGGAAGGGAGGAGTCATTCTCCAGGCGTGAGAGGTGCGAGTAGGAGAGTTTCGTTTCTTCGGCGAGGCGTGTCAGGTTCCATCGCTTTGCGTTTCGATGCTGGCGCATGTAGAGGCCGAAGCTCATCTCATCTGGCATGATCAGATTCTATCACGAAGTTGCTGCTACCCGCAATAGTTTGCGCCTAATGAGCAGCGCGTTTCGGAGACCAGTCAGGCGGCCGGACCCCGCATCGCTTCGCCCGCCTTCCGCCAACTCGGGTTCGCCGCCCCAGCAGCCGTGATACAATCTGCCCGCCATCCATTCGATACCCGCGGAGAACTTCTCATGAGCCTGCTGAACAATATCCGGGATGCTCTATTCGGCTCCGGACCGTCGCGCAGCCTTACTCTGCGTCGCCCGCTTGCCGTCTTCGATCTGGAAACCACCGGCGTAGACCCCGCCAACGACAGAATCGTCGAGATCAGCGCCCTTCGCGTGTCGCCGGTCGAACGCGAGAGGTTCCTCAGGCGCAGAGTCAACCCGCAGATCCCAATCCCCGCCGGGGCGACACGAGTCCACGCGATAACGGATGACGACGTGTCAGCTGAACCCGGGTTCCTTCAGATCGCTGCCGACGTGAGCGACTTCTTGTCGGGCTGCGATCTGGCGGGATTCAATGTGCGGCGCTATGACCTACCTCTGTTGGAAGCAGAGTATCAGCGCGCCGGCCTCACCTTCTCCCGGGAGGGCAGGTGTGTTGTGGACGCGATGACGATCTTCCACAAGTACGAGCGCGGGAACCTGGCCGCGGCTGCTCGGTTCTACCTCGATCGTGCGATGCCCGAAGTCCACAACTCGGAGACGGACGTGCGAACGACGCTGGACATCCTCAGGGCTCAGGTGGAGAAGCATCCAGACGTCCCTCTTGACGTAGAAACCCTGCACGAGTTCTGCATCGAAGATGAGTCAGGCTGGCTAGACCCGGACGGGAAGTTGGTGTGGGATGAGGGCACCGCCGTTATCACGTTTGGCAAGCACAAGGGACGCAGCTTGCAGGAGCTAGCAGGGTCAGAGCCCGACTATCTCCAGTGGATGCTGGGTGCGGACTTCTCGGCGGAGGTCAACAAAATCATCAGCGCAGCCCTCGACGGCGACTTTCCTACGCCCCCCGATCCGGAAGACGAATAACGTCACACTCCGATCGCCTCGGCCACCTTCCGCCAACTCTTGTCCTCCTGGCCCTCCAGCCGCCGCAAATACGTCGTCGTCACCTGCAGCGAACTGTGATCCAGGAACCGGCTGACGTCCTCGACGCTCTCCCCCGCGTCGCGCCGAAGCTTGGCGGCTGAGTGCCTGAAGATGTGCACGCCGGCCAGCGGTAGGCCAGCAGCCTTCAGATATCGTCTTAAGTTCGCGTAGAACGTCCCACTCGTGAGGCCCAGGCCCTGCTCGGCCCGCTCCGCGTGATCCGTGGGCCACAAGGACTCCTTTGGCTCCATGCCCTCCAAGCTCTTGCCCCAGGCCATCAGCGTTTCGGTTATCGCATCGAATGCCGGCCGCGCTAACTCCCGCTTCGCCGTCTTCCCGCCCTTCCCGCGGTAGGAATAGTAGACGGTGTCGCCGTCTTCGCTGATGTCCCCACGGGTCAGGCTCAGCACCTCGGTGCGCCGCCGACCCGTCAACGTCAGCGTGAGGATGATTGCCTTGTCGCGGAGACCACTCTTCGTCTCGGGGATCACGGCCAACAGGCGTTGAATCTCCTCGCCACTCAACCCACGTGGCGTACTCTCTGGAACCCGCGGCCGCTCCAGCGCGTCGCAGGGATTCGACGTGACGATCTCCATCCGGATCAGAAACTTATAGAAGCTGCTGATGCAGGCCATGCGAGCGCCGATGGTCACCGGCCCCGGTTCTCTGCCCGAGACGCCTTTGCCGTGCGCCCAGGCGAACACCTCCTGGCTCGTCACCTGGTCGGGCGGCTTGCCAAGGCGGCCGAAGAAGTCCTGGAGCATCCTGCTGTAGCTTTCCATGGTGCGCCGGGAGCCGCTGCGTCGCTCCTTCTCCGCCAGGAACGCCATGAGGGACCGTTCCCAGCCTTCCGCTGTGTCGTCGAAGACCTTCATTTGGCGCTGTTGCATTCGTCGCTACCTCCTCTGCTAGAATTAGCATCCATATATTGCGATAGTGTGGCGGGAAGTCAAGTGCGTCCTCGATCTTGTAGAATCACTGCTGCGGTTGGACATCCCCCGAGGGTCTTTCATGACGGCTAATGCCGATCTGATTCAAGAGTTCCGTGAGGCGCTTGAGGCCGAAATCGAGGCGGCCAAGCAGGACGTGTCAGCGCGCGCTGTCCCCTTGGTTGACGGCCGCCGTATCGGTAAGGTCGGCCTGAGTTTTCAATACGTCTTTCGGGTTGAATCTGCTCTGCAACTGCCGGACGACTCGCCGGCCGACCTTCGCGTCGGAGCCAAGACGACGGAGGCCTTTATTGTCTCGATCGAGGGGTTGAGAATCACGTTGAGCGTGGGAGAAGATCTTGGCTCGTTCATTCCACGGGCCAGTCTGCAGACCGACCTCACCCTCCTCTTGCGGCGACTCATCGACAGACTCCAAGACCTTGAGGGAACCGACAACCTAACGGGTCAGCGCCTCCTTGGTGAGATACCTCCTACAGGGCAGCCCAAGGCCACGGTTCAACACCTCGACTTGAACTCGGAGCAGCGCCTGGCTGTTCAGAGTTGCATCGGCCGCGACATGACATTCATTTGGGGTCCGCCCGGCACGGGCAAGACCAGGACCATTGGCGCACTCGGGCTAGAGTTGTGCAAAGCCAATAGGTCCGTCCTGCTTGTCTCTCACACAAATACAGCAGTAGACGAGGCCATCCTGCAGGTCGTGGAAAATCTTGGATATGAACCTGAGGACGGATCAGTGATTCGGGTCGGGAAACCCAAGCTTGAAAAGCTGTCCAACCGTGAGAGATTATTGGCTGAAACCCACGTTGATGAGAGAGCCAGCGAGCTGGCGGCGCAACGAGACGCCCTGATCACTGAGCAGGAGTCCACTGCGATCCAGGTTCGCGACGTCGAGCGTCGGATTGTCCTGTCGGAGTGGGTGACTGATGCACCAGAAGACATCGCGCGCCTCGAGGCCTCGCTCGCGAACCTGGCCCTGCTAGAGGACAGGGCGCAGGAAGCCTCCAGCCAACTTGAGGTTCTCGAAAACGAGCAGGACCGATGGGCCTCCGCTCGAACTGCCGCTGAGGTCCACATTGAACTAGAGGATCAAGAGAAGCGCCTGGAGGCAACACTCAGCAAGCTCCAGTCCAGACTCGATGACGGTAGGCGGACGTTTGAAGGTGCGCAGGCTGAGCTACAAAACGCCGAGGACTTGCTCGGTAGAACTCAGTCGACGAATCCGATAATGCGCCGGTGGAGAAAGCTACCCGCGCCGGATGCGCAGTTCGCCAGAGTCCAAGCAAGAGCGACGCACTTGCAGGAAGTACAGCAGCAACTAGACCATCTGAGCGATGAGGCCAAAGCGACACGGCCAGAACTTATGGGGGTCAACTTTCGACTGGCTGAGTTCGAGAGGCAATACGGTGCAAGGCCGTCAGAGATCAAGTCTCAGAGTGACGAATATATCGCTAGGCGTGCGGAAGCGCTAGACCTCCGCTCTCGACTTGCTCGTGACGCCGAGAACGCACGCGACCAGCTGACCCTGGAAACCGTGGAGAAGATCGACGCGCTCAACGAGTGGGGCCTAGATGCGCAGACGGTTGGTAACGCCGAGGAGGGGATCGCCGAGATTCAGCGGCTGCATCAGCTTGCACAGGTCGCGGTCCCCGATGAAGGACTCGACAGCCTCAGAGCTGAGGCTGACAGGCTTCGAGCCCGACTCGCCGAAGTCGGCCGCGAGCTCGCGAGCATTGAAGATCAACTTGAGAGGGTTGAGGAATCTGTCGTTGCAGACGCTGCAGTCGTGGCGACGACATTGACTCGGGCGTACCTGCGGGATTCGATTCTGAAGCGTCGATTCGACACGGTGGTACTCGACGAGGCGTCGATGGCCCCTATCCCTGCCCTGTGGGCAGCGGCCGCTTTGGCGGACAACGCGGTGGTCGTTGGCGATTATCTGCAGTTGCCACCGATTCAGAAATCCAGACACCCGTTGGCGACCGAGTGGCTCGGCAAGGATATCTTCAAGAAGTCTGGCGTGGTCGACAGCAAGCCAGAATGGTTCATTCAGCTCAAGACCCAACACAGAATGCACCCGTCTATCAGTGCGATACCTAACGCACTGGTCTATCGAGAAGCCCGCCTTCGAGACGCATCGGAAACCACAGACGAGAGTGAACTGGCGGATTGGTACGTTCGCAATACCTACGATAGCCCCGTCCTCTTGCTGGACACAGAACCGCTCAACGCTTGGGTAACAAGCGTGGCGGGACGCGGCAACGCGAGCCGTCTGAATTTCCTCTCTGCTGCTGCGGCGGTCGATCTTGCTGGCCAACTCCTTCGTACAGGAAGGCCGGAACCAGAACCCGACCGTCAAAGAGTGTTGATCGTCTGTCCGTACGCACCCCAGGCGCGCCTTCTCGACTTGCTCGTTCGAGAACAGAACCTAGATTCGGACGTGCGCACGGGCACCATCCATCAGGCGCAGGGTGCAGAGGCCTCGGTTGTCATCTATGACTTCGTCAATGACGAACCACACTGGCGCGTGGGAATGTTCAACGCCGAGTACGACGAAACTACCAGACGGCTGAACAACGTCGCTCTAACTCGTGCGCGTCGGCGCTTGTTCCTGATAGGTGATTTCGCCTGGATGCGAAAGCAGACCAAGGACCGCGCGTTCCTGCATAAACTCATCGACTTTCTGGCTGACAATTATCCCATTGTCGACATTCGAGATGTAGTAGCCAGTGACATCGTCGAGCAGGCAGCTAGAGCCCAGGCTGATCCAGTCTATGGAAGTGTCGAGCGTAGAGATCAGCGGATGGTCGTCACGCAGGACAACTTCTACCCGGCTCTAATCCAAGATCTTCAGGACTCGCGGACCCGCGTCATCATTTACTCGCCCTTCTTGACAAAGGATCGCGTCGCATTCTTGCAGCTTGCGCTTCGGGCAGCGGTTGACCGCGGCGTCGACGTTTACGTCATCACGAAAACGCGAGGTGAGCGAACACCCAACGAAGCGGAGCGTGCGGCAGATGTCGAGGCCGCTCTGACTGAGTGGGGTGTCTTCATCATTCACAAGCTTCACATGCATGAGAAGCTCGTCTTCGTTGACAAGCGTATCCTCTGGTCTGGATCTCTCAATCCTTTGAGCTTCTCGTCCACTCAAGAAGTGATGGAGCGCCGTGAGAGCTCAGAGGTCGTCGAATCGTATGCAAGAACGCTCCGCCTGGACGACCTGGTGGGCGTCTACGAGCGCGGTGAAGACACTTGCCCGGCCTGTGGGAGTGAACTCGTTCCGGCCGAGGGACGTGATGACCCTTTCTATTGGAGATGTGTCGAGAAGGATTGTTACAGTCGGAGCATCGACCAACCAACGCCAGTGGGAGGCCGAATTGTCTGCTCAACGTGCGGCGAAGGAGTGGAGCTAGGCGAGTGGGGAGGGAAGCCCAGCTGGAGGTGTATCGTCAATCGTCGTCACCGCCAACGTGTAGTGAGAAACCATCTCCTTCTACCCAGAATGCGCGAGTCCGTTACCAAGGGTCAGCTTGAGGACTTGGACGCTCGCTTCAAGATCGGCTCGCAAGACCTGCGCATTCGTTCGGCGCAGAAGCGCGTGAGGAGGACGTCACGCGATGTTCATACAACGACTAGAGCTCAAAGATCGCTCCGATTGAACCTGGAGGCAATGACCGAGCCGAATGAGAGTGGTCCGGAGGCTTCTGAAACGGCAGAGCCCGACCGAATTCAAGAAGCGGACTCAGCTAGTAGTGCTCTCGGCGTGACTGCGACTCTCCGCAATCGCGGCCTAGAGATAGTGGACGCTAGGGCCAGCGGCGGTGCGCTGTGGGTCATAGGGGGCCGTGAGATCGAGCCAATCTTGTCCGAACTGAAGGCTGTCGCAGGGGAGTTCAAGTTTGCTCCAAGCGGTAGAACAGTGACTAGCGGTCGCCCCGCCTGGTACACGTACTACGACGCAGGCTGAGGCAGCCTGGGCACGCTATGCCGAAGACGTCGCCTGGTGCGAGCCGTCTAACACTATGACCTGATCATGATACCTGGCTGGCAGGCAGTCGGCCATCTGCTTCCCAAGCATCCGGAGCTCAGCGCTGTGCCCCACGTGTGATAAACTGAGCGAACACGCCGCAGTTATCGGCTCTTGCGGGATGCTTCTACTGACGCGTCCTCGCTGAGGAGGACAAGCATGCCTGACCCGACAACATCGATCGCCGAACTCAAGAAGGTCGCTGGTATCTTCGAGGCCTACCACGCCACGTCCTTCAAGTGCTACCGCAACAAGAAGGCTGGCGGAGTACAGGAGGTGTTGGTCGAGATACTCGACGCCGGATCAGACAACAGCCAACGCTATCACTGCACGGCAACCACCGACGATGGTCGCTCCGCGACCGGCAACCCAGCACCATCGATCGACGTGGTGCTGGCCACCCTGCACTGGGGAGACCTCGACAGGTAACGCGCGGGCATCTTCGTCGTCCCTGGCCCTATGCTCTAGACACATGACCGCCCCCCCAATCAACGTTAAGATCCCAAGGCCGACCATCCTCTGCCCCAATTGGCCCGCTGAGGAGCGCGACTGGGTCGACCTCAACGCTGAGGCTGGCGGTCATAAGGGGTTCCACCCTCTCACCATCAAGTTCTTCTACGTCCACGGCGTCATCCACACGCTCGGGCAGAGCGTCGAGGCCCTTCTGCGTTCGTTGCAAGCCGACGTCTCGCTCCTTCCAGCTTACGGCGTCTTTGCCTCCGGGGTCGAGCTGCTGGGACGCTGCCTCACCGGCAACGATGGCTCCGCCAGCTACAGTAGAGACTTGAAGGTCGGTTTCAATTGGCTTGCGGACTATTCGCTCGCGGACGATGCCGACAAGCCCGTGTTCCGCACCACCGCGCGCGAGTACACGGCCGGCGAGCTCACGCAGCTGAGGCACTTCGCGGCGCATGGGCAGGCCACCACGTCCACACCGATGGCTCTCGACTACGGAATACTTGAGCCCACGCCCGGCCTCTTGGCCGACGCCATCCAAGAGTGGTGGACTCGGCTGACCGACAGCGATGACTTCTGCAACAAGCTAGCAACGGCCCAAGTACTTGCGTTCAGGAGCGTTCCGGTCTACGAGACCCTGCGCCTCTTCTCCGCAGGCGGCGGAGACTCGATTGACAACATTTTCCGCAGTTTTCACTGGCAGGCGCGGACTTGAGGCTTTGCTCCACGGCGGCGTACGACTGGCCAGGCGAACATGAGCTCGGATAGCGCGTAATCCATCGCCCCGACTCAGTACCGGCCCTCCTTCCGCTCCGCGTACTCATTGCCTTTATCGGTTACGCCCTGCGGAACCCTCATTCAACAGTGGCTCTTCATACTTGCGCGTCAAGGGTCTAGATGGCGCTGCCACTCGCTCGCGCTCGCCCTTGACCCGCATTACACATGCTATCCTGACAGTTATGGCGAACAATGTCCTCGTGATCCTTGGGGCTGGCGCATCGTTCCAACTGATTCCGTACGTCGCACAAGCCGGACTCCATATCGGATGGTTCGACGCAGAGTGCAGCCCCCCTCTAACGCAGAATGTGTTCCGCGACGACGCGCACACCCGTGACATTTTGAAGAAATACCGCGGCGCCAGGAACCTCGCGGCGCCCATACGGCTAGCCCTAGCCAATGGAGACCAGCTCGAACCACTCCTAAGGGCCTATCGCGACTCAACCTCGCAACCCCTGGCCAGCCAATTCATAGAGTTGCCTCTCTACCTCCAGGACTTCTTCGCCATCATTTCGCGCTACACCGACCAGCCCACCAATTATCAAGTCCTCGCTCACGAGCTCTTTCGCGACCCAAACTACTTTGACCGAATCTTCTTCCTCACGCTCAACTATGAAACCCTCCTCGATGAGGTGCTGTTCCCCGACTATCTTGGCCAACCGCTGAAGGACAACATAGACGCGTACATAGGTGACCGCTGCTCACTTATAAAGCTGCACGGTTCCATCAATTGGGCACGTCCGTTCCCGTATGTCACTCCCCACAACGTGGGGTTTAGTGATGAGGTCTACCTCGCCGCGATTCGTTCCCTAGGTTACAGTGGAATTTCCGACAGGCTCACGCCCGAGGTTGTCCTCCGGCCGCCGCACAGAGACCGTTGGGAGCCTCAATCGATGGACAACGGAGAACGAAAGTGGAGGCTCTTCTACCCCTCTCTCTCTGTCCCACTCGGTACTTATGACCCCTCCTTCGCTTGTCCTCGCAAACACCTCGACGCGCTGAAGTCATTCCTCCCCACATGCACCAACGTGCTGGCAATCGGATCAAGCGCCCGGGACGACGACCTACTTGAGCTCCTTGATGCTGGCCTGCCCTCGGCCGCGGTCAACTTCCACATAGTCGACCAAGACGAAGACAGTGCCATGAAATCATGGCGCAGTTGGAGCAAGGTCCAGGCCCTCCACCACTCCCAAACGCACCACACGGACGGATTTAGCGGTTTCATCAAAGGTAGCGGACTACAAACCTTCCTCGAAACGTCCGCGTGAACGGCAGCGCGCACACGCGCTCCTTAGCGCACGCCCCTGCTCTTCCGACAACCGGCTGCAGGGCTCCGGCGTGTCGTCATCGTGGAACGCCTCCCCGGCGGACTCGCAACCACCGAGGCATTGCATCACGCCGTCCAGGTGGAACGCGACCGGCCCTGCAGGTTCTGTCAGATCTCAGGGCTTAAGGTGGATTTCCGCGCTTTGACGGCGAGGATTTGGACTGCCCTGAATCTATGATCTGCGTTTATGGCGCCCGGATCGGGGTCCGCGACAGCGTGAGCCCTGAGATCTGACAGAACCCACCATCAGAGGGCTGGTGGCCATGACGTGGATCTCTCCTCGCCTATTGACAATAAGACTGCCGCGCGCTTAGCTCTGATTTGATCCCTGGCTGGATTCTCGCACTTTGCTCGCCTGACGCGCGGGTCGCCGTCGAACAGAGCGCAGTGCTACAGTGTAGCCAGCCAGAACCAACATTGGAGGATGCCAAGACATACCAGCCTTTACGCACTGTGCGTTGGGTTGAGACATCATGGACGATAAGGGCTCAGTTCGACGCGTGAGACTACCAAGTTTTCGTAACGGGGCGACGAGTTGGTGGCGAGGTTTCCTTGTCGCCGCGCCTCTAACAACTGTATCGGCATCGATTCTTGTATCGATCCTTGTGGACATCGATCGAAGTTCAGTAGTCGTGGTGAGCGCATCGCTGCTCGCCGTTGAGCTGGTAGCGATTGCTCTCCACGAGGTGTTCAACCTTGTAGATACAGTTCAAGGTTTGAAGAATCGGCAGGCGAGCCTCTCCAATCAACTGACAGAGATGACGGCGCATCACATCCTGCTTGACGACATTAGAGTCGCTTTGGATGATTCTCTGCTGCGGAACGAGTATGCGCGGGAAGTGACATCTCATACTCGAAGAGTATCTGCTCTCGGGGAGGGCCACTTCGAGGTCGAGATGCGTGACATCATTCCGTTGTCTCTCGAAGTGATCCACAGTCTGCGGGAGGCCGGTTTCGCAACCGTACTAGTGGGGGAAACAAGCTGGATCTTTAAGTCGCCACTGGGCCAGAGTTACCTGGAAGCGTGCTACGACGCCGCAGCAAGGATCGAGTCGTTCGTACGCCTATTCATCACGGGGGCCAGCGATCAGATCACACCACGAATGTACGACCTAATCGAGGAACACCATGACAATGGGGTAAGTGTCTTTGCTATCACTGAGGAGACTATCAGGGAGCACAATCTTCCGGTGGTTGACTTTGGACTGTGGGACCGGCGGTACCTGATGGTTATCCACCCAATTCCTGGTGAGGAAACCGCAGCCAACTTAGAGGTCCAAGTGGGAGGTCACCAAGCTGAGTTCTACCAACGGCTCAGCGAGGACTTAACCGCGCTAGCGACGCCGTGGTCACAGTTCAAACAGGACTTGTGCCGACCCCTCAATCCGTCTTGGAGTTCGGTCCTGCCTTCGAGGGCAGGACATCCCATACCAGTCGGGCCCTCGGACTATGATGTAGAAGTGATCTGGAGTCTGAGTTCTGAGAGCCTGGGAGGCAGCTCCGCGCGTGTTCTCGTGCTAGGCTATACCGCGAAACTCGTGGATTTCTTCGTCGCTAAGGGCTGCCAAGTCACCGTCCTGGACATCGGTTACTACTCCCCCCACTATGGCGAGGATCCGGTTCGATTCATTCAAGGGAATTGGCTGACGTGGAGAGGTGACGAAGAGCCGCCCTTTGACGCGATCGTCGGCGACGATGCCATAAACAATTTGGCTAGCTGGCAGTACCATCTCTTCTTCCGTAACGTGGCTTCACTTCTGAAACCGCGAGGAGTTCTGGCAATGCGAGCGCATTGTCAGTATGAACCTCTGGAAGGGCTTCCGACGTTTGAGGAGACCTTCAGCGCGCTCAGAGACGCGGAGGAGAAGGGCACGCTCAATAAGCAGTTTGTCTACGTGAAGACCTGGCCAATGTTCCTGTCCGCAGACTTCTATGATGCCAGGAGCCAGACCTTTGATATGCGCGAATGGGATCGCCGAGTCTCCGAGCTTGGGACGACACACTCTGCGTTGAAGCTTGGCTACCCTCTAAAACAGTCGTGCCTTGAGTACACGGAGCTGGTCGAGTACGCGAGGCCGTGGTTCAATGTTTCGGGTGCCGTTCCAGTCGATCAGGGCTATGCCAGTCTCGACGAGAGGTTTAATAGCCTGTATAGGATTGTGTCCTTCATAGAAAGCGACTGGCTCCTATCAGGTCAGGCTCCGGTGAGCACGGCAAGCGGGCGACAGGCTGCATACAAGGCATGAACGCCAAGACTTAGTCGAGTCAGCCCGCTTCGCCGGGCTGACTCTAACACTACAGAGAAGACTTAGTGTGCCTTGAACGCCCGTGCTAAAGTCGATCCATGCATCGGCGAATCGCCAAGTCCCGTCGTCGGCCTGACTGGACGGAATCCCCTTGATAACTCTCCTACTCGGCACCTGCTGGCGCTGCGAGTACCAGGCCAAGGTTGGCGTCGGATGGGACGACACCGCCACCGTTCCCGTACATTGGGCGCCGGCAAACTGCCCATCATGCGGGCTCGTCTCGGTCAACGTCGCTCACCCGGACGGGGAAGCACGCTGCCACGAATGCGACGCCGAGGTCGAACTCTATGATCAACAGGGCCTTGAGCCCGAATCACGGGACCGTCAGGAGTGTCCGAACTGTGGCGAATTAGCGCTGAAGTTCAGTCCCGCCGAGTCCTGAGCTCTGCCTGCTACTATCAGGGCGACGAGTAAGGAGGAGTTGGCATTGATAGAGACTGTTCGCGGACCGATCGCAGATTCCAAGTTGGGTATCACACTCAGCCACGAACACGTACTGGTGTTTATGGGCGCGGAAAATCGCATCTATCCGTGGCTGTTTGACTTGGAGAAGACCCGCGAAAAGGTCACTCGCGAACTGAGCGAGGCCAAGGCCGGAGGTGTCGACACGGTCATCGACCTGACAACCCCTGACCTGGGGCGCGATGTTCGATTTGTAGCAGACGTGGCTGAAGCCTCGGGTATGAACATCGTCGTTGCAACGGGGATCTGGCGTGACGTTCCGCGTTCGTTCTGGGAGCGTGATCCCGATAAGATCGCTGACATCTTCGTGAGAGAGATTGAAGTCGGCATCGACGATACGGAAATCAAAGCTGGCGTAATCAAAGTTGCCAACGACGCAGAAGGAGTAACCGCGCAGGCCGAGCCGGCCCTCCGCGGGGCAGCTCGCGCACTCAAACGCACCGGCTGCCCAATCAGTACTCATCAATGGGCGCCAAAAGAGGTGGGCAGGCGCCAGGTCGAGATCTTCCAGGAAGAGGGAGCCCCTATGGAACGCATCTGCATCGGCCACAGTGCCGACACAACTGATGTCGACTACCTGGAGGAGCTTCTCAACACCGGTGTCTACCTCTCCATGGATCGTTATCCTGGCGGTCCCGGCCGCCCCGACTGGAAACAGCGAAATGCCACCGTGAAGGCCCTAGTCGACAGTGGGTGGACACACCGTCTGATGCTCGGCCATGACTACGCTCCAGGCCCGGTCATGGCCGGGAGAGAGGCACCCGAAGCGAAGCCGAGCGGATACCTAACCCTCACATCGGTAGCGCTCCCCGCCTTACGAAAGGACGGCGTGAGCGACGAAGACATCGACATGATGTTGCGCGAGGTGCCACGCAACTTTCTGACCCGGTAAGAAGTCCTAGCGGCCCGACCTGCCACGGCAGGTCATGCCT
The DNA here is from genome assembly GCA_029262675.1 of Chloroflexota bacterium. Taxonomy (GTDB): domain Bacteria; phylum Chloroflexota; class Dehalococcoidia; order DSTF01; family RBG-16-68-14; genus JADFKB01. The sequence goes on from JAJCYW010000012.1 coordinate 101,168, forward strand.
TCGAACGCGGCAAGATCACCGTCGCGTTCAGTCCCGCCGAGCCCTGAGCGGTATCGCTTCCGGCCCCCGCGCAGCGATGGCTTCCAGAGCTGCGAGCATCTTTCGGCGAATGCCCTGGCGGGTCACCTTGGGCTCCGCCAGCGCTCCGTCGAGCGCCCGCAGGGCCGCCACCATACACGCCTCACGATGAGCCCAGATGGTTCCCCAGATCGTGGGCCAGTCACTCGCGTAGGACCGTTGGAGTTCGTCCACCACCTGGTGTTGGGTAGCCGGGTGATCCGCGCGCTCTCCGAAGTGCCACGCGTACTCAGGCGGATAATGATGGCCGTTGTTCATGGCACAGAGCGTACGGGCTCGATGGGCCACCGCCAACTCAACATTGGCACGGCTGGCGCAAATCATACGTCCATGCCCCGTAATGCTGTCCGAGTGACAGCAGTCCCCGCACGTTGTACAATGGGCGCCTCAAGGCGAATCGGCGGATCACGGGCGATCCCGCCCGTGTGCAGCGCAGAAGGAGGCGGGAGATGCGTGTAGTATTCACAGCGGCGTTCTTGGCCCTACTTGGTATAGCAGTCTTCGTCAACGTTACCTCCGGGGCGGACCACATTCGGATCACCGCGCTGAACTGCGAAAGCAACCCGGAAGTCGTCTCGATCAAGAACCTCGGAAGCGCCCCCCAGAGCCTCGCAGGCTGGAAGCTGCGTAGCGATCCTGTCGACAACGCTGGGCAAGTGTTCGACCTCTCAGAGATAGGGTCGCTCGATGCCGGCGAGGAGATTTCAGTCTTCAGCGGCAGCAACGCTCCAGCGACCAACGCCAGCCTAGGTCAGTATCGCTGGGCCCTCAGCTTCAAGTTGCGTAACGACGACCCCACTGATTTCGCTCAGATACTCGACGATGGTCTCAACGTTGTCGATCAGTTGAACTGCGGCGACGAACCGCCCACACCGGAGACACCCACGCTCATGCCAACGTCGACGGCCCCTGCCACGGCGTCCCCCTCGGCGACCCCTATGCCGACAGAAACGGCGACCGTGACGTCGTCACCTCCGGCCACACCGCCGGTATCAGCGACGCCAACACCTCCAGCACCACCCCCGGCGACTCCCTCGCCGACAGCACCCCTTGTGCCGACCCAGACGCCGACTACTACTCCAGCTAGGCTTGCGGGCGACGCCAACTGTGACGACACCGTGAACGCCATCGACTCCGCCTTCATCCTCCAGTTCAGCGCCGCTTTGCTCGGGACACTTCCCTGTGCTGACGTTGCGGATGTGAACAACGACGGCGTCACAAACCCGCTCGACGCCGCTCTCATCCTGCAGTTCAGCGCGGGGCTGCTGGATAGCCTGCCGCCGTGGAGGGCGCCGCTCCCTCTGCAAGTTCACCATATCGATACGGAGCAGGGCGACGCCGCGCTCATCATCTCGCCAGGAGGCGAGACGGCAATGGTAGACGACGGTGACAGACTGAGATGCTCCAACGTGATCTCCTATCTCGGCGCACTTAGCATCACCAGCATCGACTACCACTTCGCCAGCCACTACCACGCCGACCACATCGGCTGCCTGGACGACATGGCCGCTGCCGGCATCACCGTGGCAATGGCCTGCTACGACCGGGGTGGCTCCTATGACAGCGCCACCTTCGATGCCTACGTCGCCACCTGCGCCGACAAGCGTCAGACCGTGACTCAGGGCCAGGTGATCACTCTCGACGAAGGCACGGTGACCCCGGTGACGATCACAGTAGTCGCGCTGGACGGGGCAGGCGTGACCACCAGTGATGAGAACGCCGTGAGCTTGGTGCTCCGGCTAAGCTACGGCTCTTTCGATGAGGTTCTGGCGGGGGACCTCACCGGCGAAGACCCCGATGTTGAGTCCGTCGTCGCCCCGCAGGTCGGGGACGTGGAGGTCTACAAAGTCAATCACCACGGTTCTCGATTCTCGACAAACGACGCGTGGCTTGACGAAATCCAGCCGGAGGTAGCGGTCATCTCCACTGGAGTCAACACGTACGGGCACCCGACGGCCAACGCCCTAGAGCGCCTGCACGACCACGGCATCCACGCCTATTGGACGAACGAAGGGTCCGGAGAGGGTCCAAACCCAGCCTGGGATCAGGTTGGGGGCGACATCGTGATCGAAGCCCTGCCTGGCCTTGGTGCCGAGTACACGGTATCAGGCGAGGGCTTCACTGATGCCTATATCAACGAGTAGGCGACGCGATTGGCACATCGCGAGAGTTCTGCCTGCAAGACGAGCACGATGATGATGTATCCCGGAGGACGCGGCTACGCATTGACAAGGCGCAGAATGCTCACTAGGGGAACCGGATTTGCCACGTAGCATGAAGATGCTCAGGAGGTGTGAAGATGGTCGTCAAGACTCCAAGCGACACGTTTGACCAAATACTGGAACAGATCATGAGCGGAAACGCTCTGCTGTTCCTTGGTGCGGGAAGTACCAGGAACTGTAAGCTACCGGACGGACGCAGGGGCGTAACCGGACAGGAATTGGCAGCCGAACTAGTAAGGGAACTGAACGGCGGAGATGACCCTCCATTCGAGATTCCTCTGATGGAAGCGGCGGAATACTTCACCGCCGTGAAGGCCTCCAGCCGCGCCGGCCTCGACATCACGATTCAAACGAGGCTTCGAGGCCTCAAGCCAACAATCGGCCACTACCTCGCTGCCAGCCTTCCTTGGCGCGCGATCGTCACAACTAACTTCAATAGCGTAGCGGAGGACGCGTGGCATGCGGCCAATGCCGCCCGCTATGCAGCAACTGAGGTTATAGAAATCAGAAACGACGACGACTTAGCTACCTACGCGGGTGACGACACCCGTACAAGGCTCTACAAACCGCATGGCTGTATCACGATCCATAAAGACCCAGATAAGCGAATGGTGTTGACTTCCCTAGATTACTTCGAATCAGAGGGTCTCCGAAACGGCGTCTACGAAGAAATTCGCTCTCTTGCCCGGGAGTGTTCGACGGTCTTCATTGGCTATAGCATGAACGACTATACGTTCAGAAACATCTACTATCGCTTGTATGCTGAGCTCGGCGACTGGGCATCGAGGTCGTTTAGCGTAACGCCTGTCGAACCAGATTATCGGTTCCAATGGATGGCTAACTCCATGGCCAGGAACTTCAATACGACGATGATCCAGGACAATTTCGACACGTTCATGCTCCGCCTTGTAATGAAGACCGGTTCAATTCACTCACGGCTCCAAGAGGAGTTGAAGGCTGCATGGACCGAATTGACGACCGACAACGCTGGTTGGCTGGACGGCCTTTCATTGAGCAAGGTTAGCAAACTACCGGCACCACCATAGGAGCCCGCCTCGCTGGCACCCACACCATGATGAAATAGTGTCTCGTTCGGCGGCGCACTGCCCGCCTCATGGCTCCGCGGCACGGCGGAGATGCTAAGTGGCTCTTGACAAATCCTGAGGCCCGTGTATGATCGCGCAGACTGGTGGTTTAACGACCTAAGCACAAGACCCCGCTAAGCTCCAACCCCGCAGGTGGAGAAAACATGGCGATCATGCCGGCTCTGGGGAGCCGCCGGCAGTGCTTCCATCTTCTGCTGGAGGACTCACAGAGCCCGGCAGCTAGGCGGGCTCTTTCTACGTCTTCGGCCTCCCCATGTACAGAAAGGGGATGCCCAGAATGCTGACTATTCTTGATCGACTGCCCAGGCGTCGGTTGGCCGTGCTCGTACTCCTAGTTCTTTCGGTTGGTGGATGGGCCTCGCTAGGGCCCGAACAGGCCTCGGGTGCCACAGTACAAATGACCGCTATCGCAACTGGGTTCAACCAGCCCATTGGCATCGATCATCACGACCCGACCAACAAGGTCGTTATGTCTGTAAACTATCCCAATGGCCTTCCTTACAACTTCGAACTGGTAGCTGCTGATGGCACTCGCACGCAGTTCTCAAGCATCGCAGGGCTCACCGATGAGGTAAAGATAACGACGGTTCGAAGTGGTCCGTGCCAGGGAGGCTTCAACACTGGAGAACTCTTCACTGGCACAGGCGCCGCTGGCGTGATTGCGCGGATATCTTCAGACGGTACGACCATTCAGAATCCCTGGGTAACGCTTCCTGGAGAGCCTGGACTGATGCGAGGCAGCCTCTTTCAGGATAGGTATTGTTCATTCGGCGGTGATCTCATAGCAGTAACGACCGCGGGCAGAGTGTGGCAAGTTACATCTAGCGGCGTTCCGACGCTGATCGCTAACATCGGCACTCACCTCGAAGGCGTAACGACAGTGCCCAACGACGTTGCCAAGTATGGTCCCTGGTCAGGAAGGATTCTGGCCGGAGCTGAGGGCCAGTCACGAATCTACAGCATTGATGCATCTGGCAATACCGTGTCTTTTGCATTGGGGATCCAGCCAGAGGATATAGATATTGTGCCGCCAAACCAGAACTTCTTTGGTGTGGACTACGCCGGTCAGACGCTCTGGGGCGCTACAGCCTCAGAGTTCGCAGGAATGGTGGGAGACTTCGTCATTGCACAGGAGAGCGGAGGAATACTCTGGCATGTTCGCTGGGATTCGGCCAGTAGCTCCTTCCAGACAGACCAGATTGCAGATGTCGCTCAGTGGGAACACGTCACGTTTTCCTCCGCAGGCTTGCCGGGAGTTCTGCCCCAACTGGTGGCTGACTTCGGCTGGCAGCCGGTAGATCCCACTGCGGGCAAGCCGGTGAGTTTCACTCCGACCGTTAGCGGTGGCATGGCACCCTACTCCTGTAGCTGGGACGTCGACAAGAACGGAACGCTGGAACAGACGGCCAACTGCGACGTCGACTTTGTCCATTCCTTCCCAGTCGAAGGAAACTATCAGGTCCGTCTGTCTGTAGAGGACATTCCAACACCCCATGTTCCTTTCAAAGGAGCGCTCTGCCCTGAAGGCCTCGCCGATAGAGCCGCCGTCAAGGCTGCCCTAAGTGGTCCTACGTACAACCCGCCTGGGTGGACCGCAGCTCATGTCGACGCTGCCAGCATCGTGACCGTTCCCGTTGCAGATGTCGTGAACGGAACCTCTACCTTCTCGGGGATCCTGCAGGCGCTAAACAACGCCCCGATCGTCGGTTCAGACTGTAGGCCACAGGCAGCCGCCGACACGCTGCAGAACGCTCTCATCTCATACGTGAGTCTTGGCTACTTCACCTTGGCCGACAACATCCACCTGCTCGTCTACGATGACGGCAGCAATCCACCGTCATTCATCTGGATGGAGTGTGCAAACAACAGCAAAAACGCACCGAAGCCGGTCCCCACTACGCCGCCCACTCCTAGTGCCACCACCGTCAACAAGAAGGTCACGGTTTCACCTCAGCCACTCGGCGAGTTGACCGTGATCAAGACGGTGAACAACGTCTATGGCGGTACGGCAGTTGCCGGTAACTGGACTATGAACATCAGTGGTACCAACGTATCCAGCACCGGCTTCCCGGGCCAGGGGACTCCCGGCGTGACGGTCACGATGGAGGGCGGTGCATACAACGTTAGCGAAAGTGGCGGCCCGCCAGGCTACGTGGCAACATATTCGTCGGAGTGCTCGGGTGCTATGGCGGGCGGTGACTCCAAGACCTGCACCATCACCAATAACGACATTCAGCCATCACTCACCGTCATCAAAACCGTCGTCAACGACCACGGCGGGGCGGCCCTTCCGTCGAACTGGACGATGAACGTCGCCGGTACCAACGTGTCGAACGTTAGCTTCCCCGGCGCAGGCGCACCCGGCGTGAACGTCACGCTGAACGCCGGAGCCTACAACGTCACGGAAAGCGACGGGCCGTCTGGCTACGCCGCGAGCTTCTCGGCCGATTGCTCGGGCACTATCGCCATCGGCGAGGACCTCACCTGCACCATCACCAACGACGACATCGCGCCGCAGCTGACGGTGATCAAGCACGTCATTAACGACCACGGTGGCACCGCCATCGCAGCGAACTGGACGATGAACGTCACGGGCGCCGACGTCTCCAGCACCGGATTCTCCGGACAGGAAACACCCGGCGTCACGGTCACGCTCGACGCTGGCGCATACAGCGTCGATGAAAGCGGAGGCGTGCCGAACTACACGAAGTCTCTGTCCGCCGACTGCTCCGGCACCATCGCTATCGGTGAGTCGAAGACCTGCACCATCACCAACGACGACATCCAGCCATCCCTCACCATCATCAAGAACGTGGTCAACGACCATGGAGGTACCGCCGTGGTGGGCAACTGGACGATGGACATTGCCGGTACCGACGTCTCTAGCACTGGCTTCCCTGGACAGGGGAGCCCTGGTGTCAAGATTGGCCTCGACGCCGGCGCCTACAGCGTGAGCGAGAGCGGGGGCCCGTCTGGTTACGCAGCCAGCTTCTCCGCCGACTGCTCGGGCACAATCGCTATCGGTGAGACCAAGACCTGTACTATCACGAACGACGACATCGCGCCGCAACTGACGGTGATAAAACACGTCATCAACGACGATGGCGGGACGGCTGTAGCAAGCGACTGGACGATGGACGTCACCGGTACGGCGGTGTCCAGTACAGGCTTCCCAGGCCAAGAAGCACCCGGCGTCACCGTGACACTCAACGCCGGCGCCTACAGCGTCGATGAGAGCGGCGGCATCGCAAACTACAAGAAGACCCTGTCCGCCGATTGCTCGGGCAACATCAACATCGGCGAGAGCAAGACGTGCACAATCACCAACGACGACAACCCGCCCGTGCTCGGCAAGGGCCTGATCTTACGGAACGTCTGGCTCACCCGCCAGGGCGCCAAGATCCCGCCGCCTGACTGCCTTAGCAGTTCGGACATCGCGGCGATAACGGAGGCGCTGGATCACCCGATCGCGTCGCCGGACCCCAAGGACCCATCGCAGGTTCAGCAGCTCGCCGCGTTCGAGTTCGAGGTGTACTACGACAACAAGAAGGTGTGCCTCACACTGGATGAAGGCACTGCGTTTGTCGCTGGCGGAGCGGTCTGCATCATCGAGGACTCCAGCACCAAGCCCCAGCTTGAGGGCGTGGCACGGATTGGTTGTGTGACAAGTGGCAAGGGCCACAATATCAATGAACTAGACCCTCTCACGTTCATCGACATCTACCCACAGCCAGAGGTCTACTCGCAGGCCAAACCGAACCAGGACAACGGCGTCGTCGTCAAGATCCAGAACGTCAACTGTGACCTGAGCGACGAGCAGGGCCACGCGATTCCGATCTCAGGTTGCCACGACGTCGCGGTGACGTTCCGCTATCTGGAAGGGGACGTGGAGCCCGACTGCACCGTCGACGCCGTCGACGCGCAGGCGATCTCGTTCCGCTGGGGTGTGGAGAAGGGCAGCCTGATCTACAACGAGTTCATGAACCTAGAGCCCTCCGGCGCGCAGCAGGACCAGGACCTCGACATCAACGACCTGCAGTTTGTCTTCGGCCGCTTCGGGAGCACGTGCGATTCGCCGTGGCCGGCGCAGTTGCCGGTGAACCCGGGCCCCTAGGAGAGCCACACGATGCGCTCATAGTGTCGCTTGCTGAATCTGACGCCCTTACCGACAGACGGTACGCTTCCGTGGGAGCCGCGGAATAATTGCTTAGCAGGCAGAAGGTCGCGGGCTCGAATCTCGGCTTCCACTCCAATGCAACGCAAGTACAGACCCGCTCTCTGGATTACCCGTCCCTGGTCAGCAACAGGAGAGCAGCAAGATCTGTTAGGCTAAGCCACCAAAAGGAGGACTCTTGTGCCACACATCATCTGGCGGCCGATCGGCACGAGTTGGCACCCCCGAGCTGCGAACGGGGTTGGACCAGTGCGGGTTGCAGCCGCGCCGGGCGGTCGACTCTATGCGGTCAACCCGAGTGCTCGCCTCCTTGTAACCGAAAACGGCGGTCTGGACACCAACGGCACCAGCGGAGAGAGCTGGCGTGGCGTACAGACCACCACCGGCGACCCGGTCAGCGTCGCCACCTCGTCGTCTATCGCATTTGCCAACGGGCTATACGCCATGCCGCCGTTCGATGACACTGGGACACCGTTCGCCACCGGGTCGCGCCAACCAGCGCGTTTTCTGAGATTCGATCCAACCGATAGTTGGCGTACCATAGCCGATACGAACGAAGGTGGGCAGCCTTGGGTTGACAGGCAGATTGGCGTAAGCAAGGTGCGCGACATCGCCGGCTCTCAATGGATTGTGTCAGGCAAGCCCCGGGCGGCACTCTGGGCGCTCACCTCCGGCGGGCAGATAATAGTCAACCGCGCTGCGCACCAGGGTCTCGCCGGACTTCCGCGCTTCAGCTGGTCGCGAGTAGCCAGCCGACCCGAGACGCAGATGATTGCCGCGGCATCCAGCAGGCAACGTGATCTTATCTTCACGGCCGAGAAGGAAGGCGCCGCATCCAGCATTGTGCGCCTCTTCATGAGCGAAGACGACGGCTGGTCCTGGCAGGCACTGGGCCCCGCTCCGTTCGGGTCAGCACTGATCGACCTGACGGCAGTAGGCGATGAATCGCAAGCGGTCCATCTATATGCCCTTGCCGATGATGCCGGTGGCGTTCAAGTCCTGTGGCGCGGGGCTCTCAGGAATGACACGTGCGTCGTATCGGTATCAACTGAGAATCGCTTTCCCCACAACATGATCGTTTCGCGTGATCCGGTTCTTCAAGAATCATGGCGAGCTCTGAATCTCTCCGCCCAGTCCGTTCGACTAGATTCCGTCACTGTACGTGGGGGTACTCTCAGAGCATCGATAGTCGGCCACGATACGAGCTGCAACGCAGCGCGACCCGGAATCGAGGCCTTCCTCGGCCCTGACCTCGATGACCCAACTCTCGACTCGATGGAGAGGGAAGCTCTTGACGCACGCGAGAACGATATCATCGCGAACCGATTCAGAAGGTATCTGACGGAAGATGGTGAATTTCAACTGGGCTTCACGCCAGGTGATCTGTCGCTGACGCGACAATTGTTCATCCTCGATATAGAAGGGCCGCTTCATCCGAAGTGCCTGGGTGACTTCTTATTGAACGATCGAACAAGATTCAGTCGGGCCATCGACGCGTTCAAGAGGCGGATTCGAGTCGCGAGGTCATTCTTGCCGAGAGCCAAGCTCGCCCTGTACGGCTTCGTTGTTCCGCGGGAACATTCCGCTGAACCCGGCGACGCGATCTTCAGCGAACGAATGGCCGGCTACCGTGAGGCAGCAGACCTTGGGTTATTCGAGCTCGACGAACTCGATTATCTGAGCCCAGTCTTGTACGTTCACCGCCTCGACAACCCGAACGATTACAGAAAAGTCGAGGCTTGGCTCCGGCTGGCGTTGGAATCCAGCGCATCGCTGTCTTCCAAGCCGCTCGCCCCGCTCCTTCATATGAAAGATCCTTCAACAGTTATGGAGCCCGGCATTGCCCAGAGACTTCATCGTTCTGTGTTGACCTACGTCCAATCCCATCCTGCAGTAGAGCGCGTGGTCTATTGGACACCCCCCAAGAACGGCAGCAATGCTGCGTTCACACCTCCTGCCGACATGCCCGCGTTCTTCGCGAACGTAATGGCGTGTGGCCAACCGTAAAAGGCTTGAACCATCCCGTCGCCTTAGATTCCAAATGGAGGGTCGCGACTTAGAAAGTGGTCTCCGCTCTCGGCAGGGCTAGCCACCGAACGAACCTCGGCCACACTATCCGCTCATAGTGTGGCTATGAAGCGCCGCCTGGCTGCCTACGCGAACTCAAGAGGACTCGTGTGGCCGCGTGAGCACTCCACCTTCAGCCGCCCGCATCACGGCCTCGGTCCGGCCTCTTACATCCATCTTAGCGTAGATATTCTCCAGGTGTCGCTCCACGGTATGAGGACTGAGACTCAGCTGGTCGGCAACGTCCTTGTTGCGAAGTCCGGCGGCCACGAGGCGGAGCACGTCCACTTCACGCCCACTTAGGCCAAAGGAGTTACGTTGAAGTTCCTCGGAGAACGGTTCGGCCAGCAGTGGAGCCGACACGCCCTTCTCTTGTGCGATTTGTGCCACGAACAGCTCTAGTGCTTCCGCCTTGGTCATGTCACCTCGCCGCCCGCGAGATCTTCGCATAACTGCGTAGTCTTGGCAGGTGCGCAACAATTCCCACGTGGCTTCACCGTCCGATAGCTGCTTCTTCGCGCTCTCAAAATGATCGATTGCATCGGTCCACTTCTTCAGACGTGTAGCGAGTCGTCCACGAACCCGATCGACAGATGTCGGCGAGTAGACGAGCGTGACAGCAGCACGTTCATTAAGAACAAGACCATACGCCGGGCTCCAAAGGTCCGGCTCGTTGATCGCCGCAGCCGCATCACCTAGTACGGCAATGCCGCTGCGCACGTTGGCGGGTTCCGAGGCGGTGCCGAGGTACGCCCGGACGTCCTCGGATACCTGCTCGCCTTGTCCTGAAGAAGCAATGACCCGCGCGATGTGAACCCTGCACACATCCTTCATCTGCTCAAGTGATGGCAACGCCTTCTGCATCGTCGAGACGGCGGTCTCCCATCTGCCGAGCGCAAACTGTGCTTCCGCCCAGATAACCTTGGCACTCGCAACCTGATAGCTACCGGCCAGCCGCAGCCTTGCCATCGTAGATTCGCAGAGCGCCGCGACCTCCTGCCACTGACCTCGATATCCAAGCTGATACGCTTTGGTTTCAAGCAGTATCATGAGCGCCCCGGTGTCGGCCTGGCCTGCAAACCTGTCGACCCTTGCCATGTATTCATTAGACGCTGCCAGCTTTAACTCGATCAGTTCGGCATTCGCGAGGGAACCCGCGAGGACGATCGCGCCGTGCACATCGTCGTTTCGTTCCGCATGTTCCAGGCCGCGCATGCCAACCGCCTTCGCTCCAGCACGGTCTCCGGCTCTCCTCAACCCGTACGCGAGCCAGTAGTCGATCCGGGCATCGCTCATGCCCGTCCCCTGGGTCATGTCAGAGGCTTCCTGCAGCATCAACAGGCCTTTCTCGGATGCGTCACGAATGCACTGAATTCCGCCGAGTAATGCAAGCGCGCGAGCGCGACCCAGCGAGTTCTCGGGAAGATGCGTCAAGGCTCGGTTCAGCCAGCCTTCAGACGGCTCTAGGTCGTGCCGCCAACGCAACATGTCGCCGATAGCCAAAGCCAACTGCGCAACCTCGCCAGGCTCGCCGAGACCCTCGTAGAGATGAACCGCTTCTCTCCAAGCCGCTTCGCCCCGCTTCCACGAGTTTGCCGCCCAGAGTGCCCATCCTTGGCGCTTGAGTAGCTCCGCTCTCGCGCCGTCATTCGACTGGTCAGTGCAGTCCAGTGCCATTTCCCAAAAACGCGCCGCGGACTCGTACGCCAAGAGCCTTTCCGCGTGTCGAGCAGCGGACCGACAGTGGTTAGCTGCCTCTTGATTAGGCTGGCTACCCGTGCTCAAAGCGTGGTGCGTCGCCAACTCCTCACTGGACAGGCTGAGCACGCCTTGGGTAGAAATCTCAATAACGCGCCTGTGGAGTTCTCGGCGCTTGGACGGAGCGAGTTGGTCGTACAGCGCTCTTCTATAGAGGGAATGACAGAACCGCAAGCGATCATCTCGCAGGCCTCGGTCGGCCGCAACGATTCCTTTCTCTCGTGCCGCCGCTAGTTGACCCGCGACGCCATCTTCGGTCTCTCCTAAGACCGCAACGAGCGCGCATCGTTCAAACTCCTCTCCTAACACGGCTGCCGCCGATAACGCACGCCGAACCCTGGGTCCCAGGGCCGCAATGCGGGCCTTAGAGGCCTGGAGCACGCCGGACGGCATTTCAGCGCGCCTCAGAGCTTCGTCAAGTCCGTGTTCTGTGAGCAATCCGGCCTCGTCCAGATGAGCCAATAGCGTCCTTACGAAGAGTGGGTTGCCGTTGGTCCAATTGCACAACGCCTCGACCTCCTCGCGCGACAACACACCTCGTCCGAGGAGCCCCATTGTGAACTCGTTCAGCTCGACATCATCTAGCCCCTGAAGGTCGAAGGCTCGACTTCTTGTTCGTATGGCATTGAGGAGGCCTCGCGCATTGGGCCGCCCGGAGTCCTGTGGGCGGCTTAGACAGACCAAGAATAGGCCGTGGCCAAGGACGTCCAGAAGGCTGCTCACGAGGAGCAGAGATGCGATGTCAGCCCATTGCAGATCGTCGATGATGATCATTGTCGACCTTGCTGCGACCTGCTCAATGATCTTGTTTGTTGCTTCCAGGATGAAACGAGTCCGGGTTGCTCGTGTGTCAACTGAGAGAGAAGCCCACTCGGTGCTAGTCGCCTCAAGTACGGCACCGGCACGGCCGGCGGAGACTCCTTCCTTTAGCTGGTTGGCGATCTGGAGAAACGCGAGATAGGGAAAGTCCTCGGCGAATTGTTGTGGCCGGCCCCACACGACCCGAACTCCCGCTTCCTGAGCGGCGTGGGCAAGGACCTCTGCCAGTCGGGTCTTGCCCACGCCGGGCTCGCCAACGACAAACGCCGCTTCGTTCGACTTCCGGCTGTTGACGAGAAGCTCGGAGAGAGCCTTCAGCATTCGGCTCCGTCCCACGAAGTGCTCGCCAGCCAGACCAGTCTCAACTGCTGTATGCCCGCCTATGTTATCAGCCGACGCATGTGTGCTTCCCGCAATAATGGTCGTTTCTCCCCATGTGCTGACTGTACCTTCGTGAGATGGTTGCTGAGTCGGGGCCTGAAACGAGAACCCTCTGGCCGCGTTACTAGGCTGTTCCCTGACCTTGGGCATTGCCACGTGCTCCGGTGAACGGAATCTAACAGGAATCGCTGTCGGATCACAAACAACGAATCCGCCGATTGGGGCGAGCAGATTAGGAGGGCAATATGCCAGCAATGGGATGTCCGGAAGCAATGGAAGTACTGAACCTCGTGTTCAGCTCAGGGCTCATTGGCAACGATGGGCATGAGATCGCAGCGAGATTGGAAGCCGGGGACGACGTCGCGGACATCGTCGGCGACATCGCGGTGGAGTTCGGCCAGCCCGATATGGTTGTGGATGTTCAGAAGGTCGTAAAGGCCTGGGATCCACTGCATCTGGAGGCGGTCACCAAGCTCGTTGGCTGGGCCTTGGGGAAGCTCGACACTGAGGACCGTGTGATGATCGAGTGGAAGGGCGATGCCGAGCACCACGAGACAGTTACAAAGTTCGAGCTACGAGATCACACCCTGCACATCGAGTTCGCCCACCCGCCCGTGACGGCGGTGGCGGCAGCGGGTGGCGGCTAACGGCCCGGTAGGCAGGGCCGATGAGCCCAGGCGTAGGGGCGGCTACGCCAGCCGCATGACATTGAGCGCGTCGCGGACGACTCACAGACGCCTCAGCTAATGGGAAAGATTTGTTGATCGAGACGTTGACTCTACTCGCGAATAGACGACTCACCGCAGAGTGGAAAGCGGCGATATGTTGAGAATGGTGACTCATGCCGACCAGCGGCAACCCGAATGGGAACCAACAGATGACGTGTACTGCGGAATCGTCAGTTCGTCAGCTTGGCCGTTCAGCGACCCGCTGGTAGTCGAACTCGTAGTCGCGCGCGACTCATTCTTCGTCAAGGACGTGCACATCAACGCTCCGCTGACCGGCCTGCGGCGGTACGTTCGGCAGCGCGTGCGAGGCATGCCGATTTGGGAAGCGATGTACCTCCCACCAGGCGAGGAAGCGGGCGTCTATCGAGCTGACTTCTTTCATTGCGTAGAAATCGCACTGGGGCTGGCTGTCATCGAGTTCAAGAACGACGGCGACCGCGTTCTGGACTGGATGAAGAGTCTCCGCTATTCGTCTCGCGATCTCGCCAAGGAAATGCGAACACAGAAACCGCCAGCGCTCAAGGCCATTGTTCAGTAAATTTCAGGAGGCCCATCGCCTACGACTCCTAGCGCCCCGTCTGGGGTCTGGATTGTTCACGTGGCGTTGCTACGGCCTGGATGGCATCGGCTAGAATACTGAAGCCTATGCGTCACCCACTACACGCAGTCCTCAACCTCGTCCTGGCCGCCGCTGCTGCAGCCGCGATCACCGCACTTGTGCTCGCCAAGACAGTCTTCTGACAGAGCCTGGAATCGCCTGGCCGAAATATGTATCGCGGTTGCCCGCGGCGCCTACGTCCATCATTCACTGACCGGCGAAAGGGCACCGAACTGCGTCCAGGAAGCCTCACGTTCAGGGCGGCCGGCGCTCTGCCAAGTCGCGCACGAAAGCGACCTCGGCCTCGCCCGGCTCAGGCAGCTCAAAGGGCCCCGTGTAACGTTCCGTCTCCGCCTTCAGCCCTTCCAGCTTCTCGCGGGAGGAGTCCAGCACGTCACGCAGGACGGGGAGCGCCGGGTCCTCGCCGTCGAACTTCACCGCCACCTCCGAGACGACCTGTTCAAGCGCTAGCAGCGACGGCCACTGCTCCTCGACGCCGGCCTTCATCCGCTCCTTGTGCGCTTCGACGATCTCGTCAACCCGCGACGGCTCGCCGGTGTCCACTTCCAGGCCGTCCATGAACGGGATCGGCGCCGTCGGGCCCCGGCGATAGGCCTCCCAGGCCCGCTCACGCCCGTACCTGTGCATCCCGACGGCGTCAGCCTGGTCGTCGGGCCTGACATCGTAGGTCTTGGCCCACCCCGGCTTCACTGGTGGCTTCTCCCCCAGCCAGTCGTAGAACGAGCCAACCTGCAGGCTCTTGCCTCTCCCCTGCCCTTCTAGCGTCCCGTCCTTGACCAACGCGGCGATCTCAGCGCGCTTTTCGCCCTCTACGCGTTCCCACGCCTGAGGCATCACTATGACCCCATCGTGTGGGTCGTCGGGCTGTTCGGGCGCGAGATCAGCGTCTGTCCAGCCTTCGTGGCGCTCCACCAGCAGAACGACCAGTTCGTCCAGCGGCTTGTACTCCTCGCGGGCCTTCCGCTCCAACTCGGCGTACTCGGTCTCGGTGACCAGCTCCGTCGTCTCCCACTCGATGAACTCCGTGATCCGGTCGACGTTGACCTGCCAGAGCAGGAAGGTCGAGAGCCAGCCCGACCGCAGACTCAGCATCTCGACGTTGGCCTCCAGCTGCATGACGAGCGGCACGAGGTTGCGGTTGATGCCGTTCATCAGGTCGATGTAGTAGCTGAACTCGCGGGCCTGGTCCGGAGGCATGGTGCGCCGCCAGGCCGGGTCCTCGTCCTTGTCTTCCTTCCACGAACGCAGGACGAGCAGGGCCCGCTCCTTGGCGGTCAGTGCCGACGAGAGGCTCGACAGCCGCCTGTCCGTGCCGGTCACGTCCAGCGTTCCACGTCGATCACCGTCCGTCTCTCCAAGATGCGCACGGTCTTGAGGCCGCA
>JAJCYW010000013.1 GCA_029262675.1 Chloroflexota bacterium
CGCTGCCCCTGCGTGATCTCTGTGGTCGGCTACTTGCCGCCGGTTCCGGCCGCCTCCGGCGAGTTGTGGTCGTCCCGCATGTGGTCGGCGGCCTCGCGAGACGTCGGAAACTCTTGGCCGCAGTCGCCGCACTTGACCGGCGTCTCGGCCTTGGCCTTGGGTTCGGCCTTCGGCTTCGGATCGGCCTTGGCCTTGCCTTTCGCCTTGGGCTTGGCCTTCGCTTTCTTGGGCTCCTCGGCGCCCTCGACGCTCCAGAAGCGCCAACCGTTGCAGGCGACGCCGCCCATCACGGCGCTCCCCGCCGCTGACGGGCTCTTGTGGTCCTCCCCGCCATGCACACGGTAGACGGTCTTGCCGTCCTCGCCCTCGACCACCGTACAGCGGTGGTCCTGCTTCTTGTACCGAGCCACCAGGATCGTCCCTGGCTTCAGGCTCCTGTCTTCGATGCTCATCGAGCACCTCCTTTCTTGAAGTGCGATACATCGCTCTACGCGGCGTGAAAGTCAAGTCCATCACCCCTGCTTCTTCAGCTTCTCGGCCTTCTGGCCGGTGAACGATTCCCAACGCTTGACTGCCACGTCCACATACGCGGGCTCCTTCTCCATCGCGTAGCAGCGACGGCTCAGGCGCTCCGCCGCAATGATGCACGTCCCTGACCCAGAGAAAGGCTCGTAGCAGAGATCGCCAGTCTCGGTGTGGTACTCGATGGGGCGTGCGAAGAGTTCCGTCGGCTTCTGCGTGGGGTGGATGTTCATCGACTCGCCCTGCTTGTCGACTTGCCAGACGGTCGTTCCGTTCGACGGCGGCTTTCGCTTCGGCGGCGTCCCTTCACGCCAGCCGTAG
Source organism: Chloroflexota bacterium (assembly GCA_029262675.1). Classification (GTDB taxonomy): domain Bacteria; phylum Chloroflexota; class Dehalococcoidia; order DSTF01; family RBG-16-68-14; genus JADFKB01. Next base: position 844 of record JAJCYW010000013.1, read on the forward strand.
AAGCAGGGCTCGTGCTGCCACAGGAAATGGCTGTGCGTCAGCACACCCCTGGCCTTCACCCAGATGATCTGCTGGTGGACGAGCAGCCCGCACGCGGTCCACGCTTGCTCGACCAGCGCCTGGCGCCGGTGCGCGTGCCATTGGTAGATGGGGACGTCCTGGATCAGGTGAGGCAGGGCGGCTTCGATGAAGCTCTGGAAGAACGCGACCGAGGTCTCCGGGTCGTTGTAATCGTCCCAGTGCTTGTCCTTCGTCTTGCGCCCCTTGTTCGCTTTGCTCGTCGGGTGGTTGCCGCCCTGGTAGTTCACGAGATAGGGCGGGTCGGTCGCCATGAGCACAGCCTTCTCGCCGTTCATCAGCCGCTCGACGTCGCCCGGCTTCGTACTGTCGCCGCATAGCAGCCGGTGGTCGCCCATCAGCCAAAGATCGCCACGTTTGGCAACAGGGCGCGCTTGTGCCGCCTTTAGGGCCTCGTCTACGTCGAACGTCTCCATGCGGTCGCGCTTCTCGCGAGCATCGAGCGAACTGACCAGCTTCTGCAACTCGTCGTCAGCAAAGCCGGAGAGCGTGAGATCGATGTCTCCATCGAGGTCAGCCAGGAGACGGGCCAAGAGTTCTGTGTCCCATTCGCCGCTGATCTTGTTGAGGGCGACGTTGAGGAGCTTGGCCCGATCCTCGGAGAGGTCGATGAAGACGACGGGGACGGTGGCGAGGCCAAGCTTGCGGGCCGCCAGCAGCCGTTGGTGGCCGCCGATGACGAGCTTGTCGTCGCGCCTGGCAATGACGGGATCAACGAGGCCAAACTCCCTGATGCTGCGAGTGAGCGCCTCCAGCTCTGCGTCGGAGATCCGCCGCGGGTTGGCCGGATCCGGCCGCAGGTCATCGATGGGGACGTGCTCGATCTGGAGCGGTGAGGTTACGGCACTATCGCCAGATGGTGTGGTGTCGCCCAAGAGAAAAGCCCTCCTTCAGAGAGGGCCACGGTGGGCACGAAGTCCGCGCTTGGCGGAGGGCACAAAGGCCACGAGTCCTGTATTCGATTGCTGCACTCATTATACCTGATCGTCATCAGCGGCTGCAGACCGGGCCACGGCCTCTTCCACGTCACGCAGGAACTGATCGGGGTCGCAGCCGAGCTCCCCGGCGAAGCGCCTCAGCGCCTCGTCCACGGTCAGGCCCTCCCGCATCATCGCCTGCAGGTCGCGCAGGTCCTGTAACGCCTGGGTGAACAGCTCCTCCACGGGTTGCCCGGACTCGCGCGCCATTTGCCGGGCCAGCTCCATCACCTGCTGTTCGTCCGCCCGATCTTCGACCTGCTCAACGCGCTGCCGCAGGTTCATACCGCCTCGCTCCTCACCGCCGGCTCCCGACGGTTCTTCGCCTTACAGCGCACGCAGTTGATGTCCCAGGGGCGGGTGAGGTAGTTTGCCAGCTTCTTGTTGCAGTTCCAGCAGCGCGGCTGACGATCCACGACAGGGGCGGCTACGCGTTTCGATTCGGTCGTCACTGCGAGCGAGCCTCCGCGCCTGAACCTAGTTCCACGACCACAAGTTCCGCGTCGTACAGAGCACGAAGGACGTGGCCGCCCTTGGCAGGCAGATCGGGCCCACGTGCGCAGAGCTGGCACTTCTCGCCGTCGTAGAGCGCCACCCGCACCGGTGCACCACAGCACGCACACGCCGAGATCTCGCCCCAGGAGGCGGCTTCGACCCAGAGCTGGCCTGCCTCAGCCAGAGGGCGGTGACTGCAGGGTGGACGTTGGGTGGACAAAGTGGAGGAACTCTCTACTCTACTTTCTTTTGGAGAGGGAGTAAGGGTAGGGGGAACGTCCACTTTGTCCACCCTTCCTCCCCCTTCCGAGGCGCTCACAAGGCTGGCGAGGGTGATTCCAACCCAGAACTCCGTGCCATTGATCTTGACGACGCAGTGTTCCCGGCTCGGTAGAAGCGGGAGGACGTGTTCGTTAAAACGCCGCGCAGATAGCGAAATGCGATTCACCTCTTTGCACCATGCTTTGTACGTCTCGTACATTCGCGGGCGCGCCACTCTCAAGTCCGGGCCGATCACGCACACAGCGTCCACGAACTCTGCGGTCGAGTCCACGGCCTTCCGAAAATCCGACGCCGCCTTGCGAATGCTCGCGGGTTCGGTGAAGTCGCCCTGCGCTCGAACGCGGGCCAGCCCCTCCAGTGCCCTATTCAGGAACCCAGAAAGCTCACCCGGCGCCAGCAGCTTCGTGATTAGCTGACGGTCCTTCTGAGCGCCTGCGAAGACAACGTCGAACGGAATCGTCACCCAGCGCCTGAAGTAGGCGTAGGATGTGTCGTGGGTTGGAGGCGGTTCGTTGGCACTGAAGAGGAGCCGTGCATAGGGCCGGAACGCGAATGGCGCGCCGTACTTCCGCTCAGCCGAGATGCGGTCGCCGCTCACGATCGCCTTGAACACCGCGGACGACTTAACTGCTGCGGCATCCAGATCAGCGACAATGTTAGCCAGCTTGCCAAACAGCGTGGCCGGCGCGAAGCGGTTGGAATCGAGGGCCTGCAAAGCGGTCGCGCTCACGTTGTCGCCGCCGCCGAGCAGAGACTCCACCAGGTTGAGATACGTAGACTTGCCATTGCTCCCAGCGCCGAGGAGCATGACTGCCCGATCAAGGGTCGTGTCTGGGACGATGAGGTAGCCCGGCAACTCGTACGCCAACAGCGTCGCGTCCCCAGGGAAGACCTGCCCTACGAAGCGGTCAATCGCCGGACACGTCGCGTCGGGATGGAAGCTCGCGCCGAGCTGGACGGGCGAGAGAAACTCGGGTGTGTGTTCGAGGAGCCGCCCGCTGGCTACTTCAAGCAGCCCGTTGCGGACGTTTACAACGTCCGGAGGAGGTCTGTCCCAGAGCTCCGCTGACGTCGACCTAAGGAAGCTCGTCACCTCCGAGGTTCGACGGGTGGACCACTTGTCGGCGAGCATCTCTGCCAGGTGCCGCTCGACGTGCGCAGCGCCATCGGGTCGATAGACGCCACCGCGATAGACAAACAGCTCTCCACCGCCATGCGCGAAATGTGCTTCCTCACAGAGCCTGTCGGCGACCCGTTTGGCAGAGAATGCGCCACCGGGGAAGAAGCTCTCGGTCGTTGGCGGCGCGACCGGCGCCGGACGGTATGCTTCCACGTCACTACGAGAAAAAGAGCCGCAGCGGCCGCACTCGTAGCCTTCGGGCCCAATTCGCGACCATTCACGCCCGCACCTGACACAGTCGCGCTTCGGATTCGATTCGATTTCGTCGCGAGGGTTCCCGCGCGGGCCCGGGTGAACCTGGCTCACAGCTGAACCACCCTTTGCAAGCGGTTGTAGTTAATACCTGCACGCGTGTCCCTGCGGCTTCTACGGCGACCCGACACGCGAGTGCAGTTGCTCCGAGTCGACCGTGAGCCGCTACCAGAAGCGCATCTCCGGCCCGCTCCTGGACAGGATCGACATCTTCGTCGAGGTGCCGCGCGTCGAGTACGAAAAGCTGGCCGCGAACGTGACCGGCGAGCCGTCGCCGGACATACGCGCGCGCGTCGCGGAAGTTCGGGGGGTGCAGTCGGCGCGCTTCGCGGAGACTCCGCTGCTCTGCAACGCGGAGATGACGCCGACAGAAGTGCGCCAGTTCTGCCAGTCGGTGCTCGACGAACAGGCGCAGTCGCTGCTCAAGCTGGCGATGACGCAGCTTGCGCTATCGGCGCGGGCGTTTCACCGGGTGCTGAAGCTGACGCGCACGATAGCCGACATGGCGAACTCGGACCGCATCGCGTCGCCACACGTCGCGGAGGCAGTACAGTACCGCCACCGGCTGCGGTCCTAAGCTAGAGGTGCTCGGAGGGGATGCGGCGATCGCCTCGCCGCACGTCGCGGAGGCGGTGCAATACCGCCACAGGCTGCGGTCGTAAGCTAGAGCCGCTCGGCGAAATCGCTGACGTCCGCCTCAAACTCTTCGGGTAGCATGCTGATGATCACGGGCGCTTCGTCCACCACCCGCACCGTGATCGAACCGAAGACGGACTCTTCTATCGTCTCATCAAGCCCCCACTTTGGATACGTGATGAAGAGGATCAAGAAGACCTGAATGAAAACGAACGCCTTCACGAAACCGAAGGCCGCCCCCGCCAACTGATCGAAGATGCCTAGTTGGAGCAGGCCAACCGTGGGCTTAAGTACCATCGCCACCATCTGACCGGCCAGCGCCACCGCGCCGAAGACGATCGCGAAGCCAAGGATGCGGGCCAGCGCCTCGTTGTCGATAAAGAGCAACACGTCTTCCGCCACATCATCGTAGAAGACACCCGCCACCAGTACGCCAAGCACGGCCGCGACGATCGTGGCGAACTCACGGATGAATCCGGCCTGGAACGCAGCGTACGTAAACCAGAGGATGAGGATGATGATGGCACCGTCGAGCCAGTTCACGTTCGGCGCGTCGATTCCGCGCCAGCCACCGCTGGTCGCGCGATAGCGAGCAGCCACGGGCGGTTTCTACCCTGACGTCGTACGGCGTAGGTCACGCGATCGGGCCTCCTTTGAGGATACTGGTCTCCTCGTAAGTATCGACCGCTGGCGCTAGTCTAACACACCTTGTCGATGATTCTGGCCGACTATCGCAGCCTGAGATACGCGATGAGCGGCGGCCCAACTACCAGCAGCGCTAGAACGTAGCCTGCGATCACATCGCTCGGCCAGTGGACACCGACGTAGACACGCGCTGGCCCGGCCGAAATTATGGCGGCTAGGCAGGCGGCCTGGAGGAGCCAGCGCAGCGGCCGCCAGTGCACCACGGCGGGAAGAACGAAGAACAGTACGGCAAATAGCGCGGCCGTACCGACCGTATGCCCGCTGGGAAAGCTGAAATTGTGGGCCGTTTCCGACACTTCTACCAGCTCCTCGGACGGGCGCGGCCGTTCGACGAACTCCTTCAGCACCGAGTTGGACGCACGCGCACCGGCCGTAAAGAGAACGAGCAGCGACTCCCAGCCCGCCCTCACGACGCCGAGCGCCAACGCCAAGATGATCGTCAGCGGGATATACACCCACGCCGAGCCGAGCAGGTTCACGAACTCCACGTAGCCGCCCAACACAGGAATGTCGATGTCCTGGAGCCCGTCCGCCACCGCCTCATCGCCTGGGAAACGATCAAACGCCGCAGCGAAACCGGCCATAACGAGAAAGAGTACCGCGACCAGGAACCAGACACGCACGCCCCAGCGCAGCAGTTCGCGATTCGAGATGCCGGAGGCTTTCGGCCCCGTGGTTGGAACCTGGGTTGGCCCGCTATCAGCGTTCACGCGTCGAGTATCGCATAGGCGCGCGGTGCGTGCGACCGCGCCCGCGGCCGTGGTGTCACGGTGGCGCGGCCCAATGCTAGAGCAGCGCGATGCCCTGCGCGGCAGCCGCCATCACCCTGTCGGCGACGAGATCCGGCGCCATATCTTCCGGATCGATTACGCACACGCCGCTCCACGTGGCGAATCGTTCGTGCTGCTCCGCCACGATGCCGCCGTGGGCGCGGCTCTGGAGCACGTCGGGAGCCGGCAGCAGCACGACCAAGTGCGCGATGGCCGTCCTACTCGCGAGCTGCTCCTTGTAGTTAGAAAGCTGGTCCGGCGTCACAACGTCGTCGATGACGACGCCGTAACCTGCGTCGAGAAACCGCGACGCCATGTCGCAGCCGGCAGCGATGAATAGACGCCGCTGGGTGTGCGCTTCCGCAGAATCGTCATCGAATCGAAGCAGGCCCATCCGCAGGAGGCCGCGCAGCACGTTCATCTCGATGTGCAACATGCGATCGTAGCGCTGGCACAGCGCTTCGGCAGTCGCCGATTTGCCCGCGTGTGGCGGGCCGGAGATGATGACGAGCTGGCTAGGCATCCGGCTCTATCTTCATACTGATGTCCAACGCGCGCGGCGAATGCGTCAGCGCCCCGACCGAGATGCGGTCGACGCCGGTCTCGGCGACCGCGCGCACGTTCCCGGCCGTGACGCCACCGGAGGCCTCCGTCAGCGCGCGGCCATCTGCCAGCTCCACCGCGGCGCGCATGTCTTCCAAACCCATGTTGTCCAGCAGGACCACGTCCGCGCCCCCATCCAACGCCTCACGCGCTTCCTCCACATTCGTCACCTCGATCTCGACGGGCATCCCGTCCGGCGCTGCCTCCCGCACCCGCGCGACCACCTGAGCAATGGACAGATCGCGGTCCCGCGCGGCTGCCAGGTGGTTGTCCTTGATCAGGATGCCGTCCGAGAGGTTGAAGCGGTGGTTCGTTCCGCCGCCGGCCCGCACCGCGTAGCGCTCTAGCTCACGCAGGCCGGGTGTCGTCTTGCGCGTGTCGAGGATCACCACATCGAGGCTGGCGACCGCCTCCACCAAATTGCGCGTCGCCGTGGCGATGCCGGAGAGCCGCTGCAGCAGGTTCAGGGCCACCCGCTCCGCCGTCAGCAGCGCGGCGATCGGACCGTCGACCTCGGCGATAGTGTCGCCAGCCGCGACGGTCGCCGCCTCCGGCACGACAGCGCGGAACGAGATAGACGGGGAAGCGGCCTGAAACACCGCCTCGGCCGCCGCCAGCCCGGCGACGACACCGGGCTCTTTCGCCGTGATGATGGCGCGTCCACGCTGGTCCTCGGGGACGAGCGCGCGCGTCGTCACGTCGTCGCGCCAGCCGTCCTCCTCGAGCGCGGCCCGCGCGAGCTGGCGCAACAGCGCCGCGTCGATAGGAGCGATCGTCGCGTCAGACATCGCGGCGGAAGACGATGTGGCGCAGCCACCCGTCGCGCGGGTCCGGAAAGTCCAGGCGGTAGTGGGCGCCGCGGCTCTCCTCCCGGATCAGCGCCGCCTCCGCGCTGAGGCGTCCGCACAGCACCAGGTTCGCCAGTTCGTGGCCCGGTCGGTCGGACGGCGGCGGCAGCGCTGCCTGCCACGCGAAGAGGGCTGCGATCGCCTCGCGGAGCGGCACCCCGTCCCGCACGATGCCAACGTTGTCCCACATCAGCGATTGTAGCTCCGAGCGGTCGGGCGGCGGCGATCCGGCGCGGCCGGGCTCGTTCAGCGCGCCCGCCTCAGGCGTCCGTTCGGCCGCGCGGTTCCGGCCGTCCGATTCCAGCGTGCGCTGTACGACGCGCTGCGCGAACACAACAGTTTCCAGCAGTGAGTTCGAGGCGAGCCGGTTCGCACCATGCACGCCGACACAGGCGCACTCGCCGCAGGCGTAGAGCCCGCGGATCGTCGTCTCGCCCCAGACGTTCGTCCGGACGCCGCCCATAGCGTAGTGCGCCGCGGGTGACACGGGGATCGGTTCCTTGCTGATGTCTAATCCGTGCTCCAGGCAGTAGCTGTAGATCTGGGGAAATCTCGCGCTCACCTTCTCGGCCGGGAGGTGGGTCGTGTCCAGGTAGACGTGGTCGGCGCCGGCCGCAGCCATCTCTGTGTGGATCGCCCGCGCGACGATGTCGCGCGACGCGAGCTCTCCGCGCTCGTCGTACTTTGGCATGAACCGCGCGCCGTTCCCGTCCACGAGCAGCGCGCCTTCGCCGCGGACGGCCTCCGAGATCAGGAACACGGGCGCACCGGGTAGTCGCAACGCGGTGGGGTGGAACTGAATGAACTCCATGTCCATCACTTCTGCGCCCGCGCGGTAGGCGACGGCGACGCCATCGCCGGTCGCGACTTCGGAGTTGGTGCTGACGCGATAGAGCTGTCCACAGCCACCCATCGCCAGGATCGTGGACGCCGCCTCGAACGTCTCTGGCGTATTTGTCCGTGTATCGAGCGTGACCACGCCCGCCGCGACGCCGCCGGACACGACGATCTCTTCGACCTGGCAGTACTCCTTGATCGTGATGTTCGACATGCGCGCCAGCGATGAGAGCGATAGCTCGATGTGGGCGCCCGTGGCGTCGCCGCCGGCGTGAAGGATGCGGGCGTGGCTGTGCGCACCCTCGCGGCCGAGTGCGACTTCGCCGTCGACGCTGTCGAACGGCACGCCGAAGCGCGCGAGATCCCGGATGCGCTCCGCCGCCTCCGTGACGAGGATCCGCGCCGCCTCCTCGTCGACGAGGCCGGCGCCGGCGGCGATCGTGTCCTGCAGGTGCAGCTCCGGCGAATCGCCGGGGCCGACGGCGGCGGCGATCCCGCCCTGCGCGTAGCGCGTGTTGCACTCGTCGATCGAGCCCTTGGTGAGGACGAGGACAGAGCCGTGCTCGCGGGCCAGCAGCGCGGCGTAGAGGCCTGCGATTCCGGAGCCGGCGATGATGTAGTCGTAGCGCATCTGCTACAAGTATATCTCTCGCCGCCCCGAACGCGGTTCCGCGTGAGCGAATGTACGCAGAAACAGAAGAGCGCCCCGGCGTAAACACCGGGGCGCTCTCACGCGGGGTTCGGTTCGTGTGCGGTGTTAGGACGCGCCTTCCGCGGTGGCGGCCTTGGCCTTGGAGGCTTTGCCCTTCACCTCGATGGTTTTCGGCAGCACGTCCGCGGCCTTCGGCAGGCGCAGATTCAGAACGCCGTTCTCGAACGTGGCCTCCGCGGCGTCCGCGTCGACCTTGGCCGGCAGGCGCAAGGCGCGGTAGAACGTGCCGCGCCGCATCTCCTGGCGGTGGTACGTGGCGCCTTCCTCGTCGGCCTGGGAGGACGTCTCGCCCTTGATCGTGAGTTTGTTGCCCGTCACAGCGATCTCCACGCCTTCCGGCTCGACGCCCGGCAGTGACGCTTTCACCGTTACTTCTGTGCTCGTCTCCGCGACGTCGACGGGGAACAACTCTCCGACGGCGTCCCAGTTCACCAGGCGGAACGGCCGGCTGAACCCGCGGTCGACGAAGTGGTCAACCGTGTAGCGGAAGTCCGACAGGTCGCGTACGGGGTCCCAACGTGCTAGTCTAGTCATCTTCTCTCTTCTCCTCGTTCTGCGCTGCGGGCAACGCACCCGCATTACTTTCGCCCTCATAGTAGCAAGCAATCTCTCTCCTGTCAAGACTAGTGATAAGTCTCTTATCAACTCTTGTGACCCTTGCCTTGACCTTTTCCTTCTAGCTATCTATAATTGTAGTACGACTCATGGCTGAGCAAGACTACTACAGAGTACTGGGCGTCTCAAGAGACGCTTCCCAGAAGGACATCCGCCAGGCGTATCGAAAGCTGGCGCGGCAGTACCATCCTGACGTTAATCCGGGCGATGCTGCTTCGGAAGCGCGATTCAAACAGATCAACGCCGCTTACGAGGTGCTCTCCGACCCGGAGAAGCAGAAGCGCTACGACAAGTACGGCGACCAGTGGGAGCACTCCGACCAGATCGAGGAGATGCGCCGCCGGTCGGGCTCCAGTTTCAGCTTCGGCGGCTCGAGCGGCGCCAGCTTCGATACCGGCAATCTTGGCGGCATCTTTGGCTCGATGTTCGGCCAGGCACGACAGCAGGCCCGCCGGCAGCAGCCGCGACCGCGACCACCGGCCAACGTCGAACAGCAGGTGGAGATCACGCTGCGGGAGGCCTTCACCGGCACGACGCGACTGCTGCAGCTCACGGGTGAGGGCCCCTGCCCTACCTGCGGCGGCAGCCGCGCTATCGCGGGCGCCGTCTGCCACGTTTGCGAAGGCAGCGGCGTCGCGCGCGGCACGCGCCGCATCGAAGCCAAGATCCCGGCCGGCGTCGACAGCGACTCTCGCGTTCGTATCGCCGGCGAAGGCCGGCCCGGCGGCGCGGGGGGCCGTCGCGGCGACCTGATCCTCGTCGTCACCGTCACGCCAGACGACCAATTCGAGCGTGATGGCAACAACCTCTACACGGACGTCGATGTGCGGTTGACCGACGCAGTGCTCGGCGGCGAAGTGGAGGTCGTGACGATGACGGGCCAGGTGATGCTAACCGTGCCGCCGCTTACGCAGAACGGCAAGGCCTTCCGGCTGGCCGGCCTCGGCATGCCGAAGCTCCCCGGTAAGAATAAGACCCAAGGCAAGGGCAACCTCTACGCCCGCGTCCGCGTGACGCTGCCGGAGAAGCTGAGCGACGACGACAAGAAGCTGTTCGAGCAGCTCCGCGAGGCGGGACTCTGAGAGAGGGTGATGCAGCCATGACGAACGACGAAGACCCGGGGGCGGACGAAGCCTGCTTCGTCATCAGCGTCGCCGCGCGCATGGTCGGCATGCACGCCCAGACGCTGCGCTACTACGAGCGCGCGGGACTGCTCAACCCTTCCCGATCGCTGGGCAGGCGGCGGCTCTACTCGCTGGCCGATATTGCCCGGCTGCGGGAGATCCAGGGGCTGATCAGCGACCTAGGCGTCAACCTCGCCGGCGTCGACGTTATCTTCCGGATGCGTCAGCGCATGCGCAAGATGGAGACGGAGATGGAGGAGCTGCGTTACCAACTCCAGCGCCTCCGCGACACCCGCCTTCCGGCGCCGACGGAGGATGGGGAATGATCCTTGACCGCGCACACCTGGTGGAGTTGGCGATGCAGTCGCAACACCCTGACTATCGGCCGGTGATCGAACAGCTGGTCAATCTCGAAGGAGGGGAGTGGTACATACGCGAGAAGATCGTCGAGGTACAAGATCACGACGAGCGCCGCGATCATGAGCGCGTTCTCAAGTATGCCTATAACTTCTTCCGTAGCGGCGCGACAGTCACATTTGTTCGGGAAAGCTCAGACGCCAAAAATAAGACTCCTGATCTGAAGGTTGACCTGGACGGAATCCCATTCTACGTGGAGGTAAAGAAATTTCGACTTCGGGTAGAGCAGACAGGTAATCCCGTATTGAAGATTGTCGCCGCAATAGGCGAGAAACGAGCACAGCTACCACCATCGGAGGTTGGTTTCGTAGCAGTGGACAACTTTGACCTGGGCATCGAGAGTGACAGCGAGCAAGGCATGACGCACGAACACATCGAGGCGGCACTCTGCGAACTCGAGCGCTTAGCTGCTGTAGATCAAGACGGGTGGCGGCGACCTAGCGGAGTCATCATTGCTTCAAGCACGAGTGGAGGCATCGGTTTGTCCATCCCCCACTTCATTTGGACAAACATCCACAGCAATCCATCTGCTCCAGAAGGGCTCTCCAACTGGCTCTCGTCTTTGTTCGCTGAGATTGATGCGAACACATCGGCGCAGCTACACCGAATGGTGCAAGAGGACACGTAGGAGCGTAGAGGTAACGAACCAGGATGAGGCAAAACCGATTCACGCAGCAGCCCACAGCCCGTCATGCTGAGCGCAGCGAAGCATCTGGTTGCTCGGAGACCCTTCGCTCCGCTCAGGGTGACAGACTGTTGGGCACTCACACAGAAGACCCCCGCGAGATGTCCGTCTCCGGCGGATCCGCCCTTGGCGGGAATCCCACAGCTACGCGAAGTCACCAAGCCGCCGGTTTCAACTGGCCGAAGATGAAAAACGAGACATAGACGCAGAGGTAACCAACCATGATGAGACAAGACCGCTTCACACAACAGGCGCAAGAGGTGCTGGCAGGCAGCCAGGAGCTGGTGCGCCAGCAGCGCCACAGCCAGTGGGACGTGGAGCACGTGCTGCTATCGCTGCTGCAGCACCCGGAAGGCCTGGCCGGCCAGGTGTTGGAACGGCTGGACGTCGACGTGGCGAAGCTGCGCGACAACGTCGCCGCACACCTGGCGGAGTCGCCCAAGCTGGCGCACGACGTCGTGCAGATCTACACCACACCCCGCATCGTGAAGATGCTGGAGCTGGCGAACGCGGAGGCTGAACGGCTGAAGGACGAATACGTCTCTGTCGAGCACATCCTGATCGCCATCGCCGACGAGCGCGAGGGCGACGCCGCCGGCCTCCTCAGCGAGGCCGGTGTGGACAAGGAGCGACTCTACCAGGCGCTGCAGGAGATCCGCGGCGGCGCCCGCGTCGACACGCCGACGGCCGAGAGCCGCTACAACGCGCTCGAGAAGTACACGATCGATCTCACGGAGGCCGCGCGACAGGGCAAGCTGGACCCCGTAGTCGGACGCGAGGGTGAGATCAAGCGCGTGATGCAGGTGCTTAACAGGAGGACGAAGAACAACCCGGTCATCATCGGCGATCCAGGCGTCGGCAAGACGGCGATTGCCGAGGGCCTGGCCCAGAAGCTCGTCGCGGGCGATGTCCCGGAGAACATCAAGGACCGTCGCCTGCTGGCGCTTGATATGAGCGCGCTCATCGCCGGCGCCAAGTTCCGCGGCGAGTTCGAAGAACGGCTGAAGTCGGTGCTGGACGAGATCAAGCGCGCAGCGGGCGAAGTGATCATCTTCATCGATGAGCTGCACCAGGTCGTCGGCGCGGGGGCCGCGGAGGGCGCCATCGACGCCTCGACGATGATGAAGCCCGCGCTCGCGCGCGGCGAGCTGCATGCTATCGGCGCGACGACGCCGGACGAGTACCGCCAGCATATCGAGAAGGACAAGGCATTGGAGCGCCGCTTCGCGCCTGTCTGGCTGGACGAGCCGAGCACGGAGGACGCGGTCGAGATCCTGAGGGGCCTGCGCCCGCGATACGAGCAGCACCACAACGTGGAAATCACGGACGAGGCGCTCGTCGCCGCCGTGCGCCTCTCCGACCGCTACCTGACGGAGCGCTTTCTTCCGGACAAAGCAATCGACCTGATCGACGAGGGCGCGTCGAAGATCGTGATCGAGGCGCAGAGCATGACGCCGGAGTTGCGCGAGTTGAAGTCGCAGCTCGACGACCTCGCCGCCCAGACGGAGGCGGCGGCGCAACGCCAGGACTACGAAGAGGCCGCGCGCATCAAGCAGGACGTGCTCGGCATCCAGGAGCGCTACGACGAGCGGCGCGGACAGTGGGAGCAGGAGGAGCGCATCTCGGCGAAGGTCGACGACGAGGCGATCGCGGAGCTGATCGCGTCGATGACGGGCATCCCGGCCTCCCGCATGCTGGAGGGCGAGGCGGACAAGCTGCTCCACATGGAGGAGCGCCTGCACGAGCGCGTCGTCGGCCAGGACCGGCCGGTGGAGGCGGTCTCCGAGGCGCTGCGCCGGGCGCGCGCCGGGCTGAAGGACCCGCGCCGGCCGATCGGCAGCTTCATCTTCCTCGGGCCCACCGGGGTGGGCAAGACGCACCTCGCGCGGGCCCTGGCGGGCTACATGTTCGACGACGAGGACGCGATGATCCGCATCGATATGTCGGAGTACGGCGAGCGCCACACAGTGGCGCGGCTGATCGGCGCGCCGCCCGGCTACGTCGGCTACGACGAGGCCGGCGGCCTCACGGAGGCCGTTCGCCGGCGGCCGTACCGAGTCATCCTCTTCGACGAGATCGAGAAGGCGCACCCGGAGGTGTTGAACGTCCTGCTTCAGATTATGGAGGACGGCCATCTGACGGACGGCCACGGCCGCACGGTCAACTTCCGCAACACCGTCATCATCATGACGTCGAACCTGGGGACAAGCTCGGAGGCCAAGGGTGCGTTCGGCTTCGTCACCAACCGCACCAAGAACGAGGACGAGCGCGACAGGCTCCACAAGAACGTGGAGGACGAACTGCGCAAGTTCTTCCGGCCGGAATTCTTGAACCGCGTCGACGAAATCATCGTCTTCGAACCGCTGACGGAGAACGAGCTGGACAGGATCGTCGAGCTGATGCTCCAGGAAGTCGGAGAGCGGCTGGGCGACCGCAAGATCAGCATCGAGGTGACAGACGCCGCCAAGAAAGCGCTCGTCAAGGAGGGCTTCGATCCGGTCTACGGCGCGCGGCCGCTGCGCCGCGTCGTCGAACGGCAGATCGAAAACGGCCTCGCGCGCCGGATACTCGCGAACGAGTTCGAGGAGGGTGACAGCGTCCTCGTCGACATCGCGGAAGACGGCGCGTACACGTTCACGAAGTCGCCCTCCGCGTCGAAGGCCGCCAGCTAGACGCGTCGCACCCCTAGCCCCGCCTCGGAGCCGGGCTGCTTACGCAGCCCGGCTCTTCTGTCTCAGCCAGGCCGCGAACGCGGTCTCGCTCAGTGTCGCAGACACGACTCTCCGTTGCCGCTGCCGAATCTGATTTGTTAAGATGGCGTGAATCTGAGACGCACATGTCGATCAACAGCCGCGTACTGGTACTGAACCAGAACTACGAACCGCTGAACGTCTGCAAGGCGAGCAGGGCGTTCGTGCTCGTCGTCGTTGGCAAGGCGGAAGTACTGGAGCACGGCGAGGGCGGCATCCGCAGCCCCAGCCTCACCCACCCCCTGCCCTCCGTGATCCGCATGGTCTACATGATCAAGCGTCCGCGGCCCAAGATGCGCCTCTCGCGTCGAGAAGTCTTCAACAGGGACGGCCACCGCTGCCAGTACTGCGGCAGCCGCAACAAGGACCTTACGCTGGACCACGTGCTGCCGCGCCATCGCAACGGCCGCCACGAGTGGGAGAACCTGACATCGGCTTGCAAGACCTGCAACCATCGCAAGGCCGGCCGCACGCCAAAAGAAGCGCGCATGCGCCTGCTCCGCGAGCCGTTCACGCCGCGCGTCAGCAGCTACTACGTCGTCGGCCGTTACCTGGACGACCAGGAAGGCTGGAGGAAGTTCCTGCCCGGCTGGGAAGACCAGACCGGGTATTCGTAGCTAACGCTCCAGCCGCGCACACGCCCAAGTTTTCCTAGCAGCGCACCACAAGCGCTTGTCGCGCCTGTCCCGGTTTCGACCACCGACGTCGCGCCGCCATCATGCGGGGCGCGCGAAAGGAGTACGGCGTGCCCGTGGCACCTAGTTCGGCTGCCGGTTGCGACAGAAGTTGGTGATAGGCGGCCGGGGCTCCTACTCCTGACCGCAGTTTAGGTCCACGGCGATGCCGCTTTCGTCCGCCACCGCCTGTATCTGCGAGCAGGTCTGGTTGAACGCCGCGATTTCATCCTGGAGGCCGGGATCCGACAACAGCGTCTCAATGCCAGCGGCCGAGTCTGCGGCGGCCACGTCCCCCAGCAGGCCCCTGAAGGCGTCCACAGTGCGGCGGCCCGCCGTCACGACCGCATCGTGCGTCTCCTCGACCTCCGGCGGCGGGTTCAGTTCATCGAGAGCATCGATGAAGTCCTCGAGTACGTTCGCGGTGTCGGTGAGGAAGGGCCCCATGAGATCGATGGCCTCGGCATCTGTCGTGATGGCGGCGATGTCCTTATCGATCTGGGCCTCCAGGTCGACCGAGCGCCGGCCGAACTCGTCGTTCAACTCGTCCAGCCTCCGAAAGTAGTCTTCCAGCGTGGAGGACTGCGCGGGCGGCTCCGCCTCGGCCAGCGGCCCGAACTCGGCGCTCTCCAGGACTCCTTCCAGCGTATCGACGGAGTCGTCCCACCCATCTTCGGGCGCCTCAAGCACGAACTGATAGACGTTGCTGCCGTCGACGTTCACGATGACGTAGCGCCTGACCATGGCTCCGTCGCCATCGTCCTCCAGCAGCTCAATAGCAACTCCCTCTTCGGCTCCAACGGACACGGTGTCCGGCTCCTCCACGACCTCGACCCGAGCCGTGCCTGCACCCGAGATCGCGCTGACCAGCGCTTCGGGGTCGGGAGGGTCGGTGTTGCCAGGCTCGACCGTCAGGCGCGGCCCCTGAGGTGCCATCGCCGTCAGGTCGGCCAGGCGCTCCGCGACCACCATGCCGCGGTCGCCGTTATCGAGGAACGCCCAGCCCTCGGGCAGGGCAAGCGTTACGCCAGCGGCGCTTACGTCCCCCCCATCGCCTTGTTCGCCGCCTGACAGCGGAAAGGCGGCTCCGTCTCCACCGCCGCCGCAGGCCGAGAGCAAGAACACGGAGAGCACCGCGCCGGCGAGCGTCGCGCGGATCGCGCGGCCGTTACCCTGTCGGCCTCGGGTTTGGGTTCTCATGGGAAGCGCTTGTCCCACTGGGCAGCGTCCCGCGCCGCGAGCAACTCCATGAAGCGCTGCACGGTTCTCAACGCCTGCTCTTCTCTCTTGGCAAAGGCGGCTGCGCTCTGGTCAGGAGCGTCAGGGTCGTTGGGCATGCTGGCGATCTTCTTGATCACCGGCATGGCCGTGACGATGGACGGGAACAACGGCTCTCCGCCCGGCCCCTCCATACCGGCGAGAACGAGAGCCCTCGACAGCCGCTCCTTCATCGCCCTCTCGTTGAGCGAGTAATCGGTGATCTTCCTGTCAAACTCCCGTGCGAACCGCGTAGCGACCACCAGCCCAGGCCGCTGGCCAGGGCAGTCACCCATTCCAGGCTCAACCAGGCCAATTCCCTGCACAACCTTAGGTTCCGGACAGTCCGTCAACTCGTTGATGCGCGGGACGAGACCCTCGATACCTGCCTCGCCTGCGAAAATCTCTAGGATGTCAACGAAGGGGTCGGTGGAGTTGTCGGGCGGCTCCCCCGCGTCTTCCGCCGGATCGGCTGGGGCTGGTCCCGCGTCCGGATCCGCGGCCCGCGATACGGTTGCGGTGAAGGTGCCCTCGTCCGGGGGCTCACCAAGAACACCGACTACACGGTCGCCGTCAAAGGTGGCTGCCCAACTGACGGTCTCGGAGTTTACGTCTGCCGTGCCTTTGGGACATCCGGAAACAATGGAACTCGTTGTCGTCAGGTCGGCCGTCCCGCGTAGCACACTGCCGAATCCTCCATCGTAGGTCCCGGTCATTCGCCCAGCGGAGCTGACGGTGTATGTACAGAGAACGTACTCATCCTTGCCTACCGGAATAGGTACGGAGGCCCGGAGCCGGAAAGATACGTCGCCCGCCACCTCCCCGCCCTCAGAAGGAAAGTGAAGCTCTATCTGGGTGGCCTCTACCGACACGCCGGACGGGGCGCTTAACCCGTCGAAGGTGCCCACAGCCGTAATGATCTCTTGCGCCCCGGCGGGCGCGGACTCCGGCGGCACGCCCAGGAGGATGAGGGTCAAGAGGACTGCCAAGAGAAGACGACGACTCATAGCTCGGCTCCCGCTATCTAATGCAGCCGAGTATAGGCGCGGTCTGCCGCGCCGTCAACGGCCGAACGGCCCCTTTGTAGATAGCGGGCGCCCAGCCCTAACTCGGTTGGCAGGTGCGACAGAAGTTGGTGATGCGCTGCCCGGCGGTGATCTCGGAGATGCGCGTGCCGCAGACAGGGCACTGCTCGCCGCCACGACGGTGGATCTTGAGGAAGTCGCGCCGCTCCTCATAGTTGAGCTCATCCTGCATCTGCTCGGCCACGAGAGGCGTCGCCCAAGCGAACGTCTTGCCGATCGCGGCGTAGAGGCGTGCGATGTCGTCGCCGTCGAGCTGCGTCCGCCTGCGATACGGGTGGAGGCGTGCGGCGAACAGGATCTCGTCCGCGTACGCGTTGCCGATGCCGGCCAGGAACTTGTGGTTGACCAGCATGTTCTTGATCTGGCCGCGGAACTTCATGATCCGTTCGTTGAACTCCTCTTCGGAGACACCTAACGCATCCGGACCCATCTCCGCGAACTGGGGTACGTCTCCGAGCCGGTCGCCCGGCACCACGTAGATCTTCCCCATTAGCCGCTGGTCGACATAGCGCAGCTCCCGACCGTTCGAGAGCGCCAGCGCCATGCAGGTTTTCGCGTGGCGCTTGGCGTCCGGCGTCACGTACTGGAAGCGGCCCGTCAGCATGGCGTTGATCACCAGCGCGTGGCCGCTCGACAGGTTGAAGATCAGAAACTTGCCCTGCCGCTCGGTCCGGCCGAACTCCACGCCCGTCAACGTACTGACGAAGTCACTTCTCGTCGTACGGAACACCACCGGGATACGGTACTCGGCTTCGTTAATCGTTACGCCGGGCAGGCGCTCGTTGAGAAAGCCTCGGATGGCTTCCAGATCAGGAATCTCGGGCATCGTCGTATCGGGGATACGAACCGAGCAGGCGGAAGAAGTGCGCTTTCTCTTCCACGGCGGCTAGCGCCTCGCGGACCTGCGGGTCGCTGCGGTGACCCTCCATATCGATGAGGAAGATGTAGATGCCGAGCCCTTCGCGCGATGGCCGCGACTCGATTTTCGTCAGGTTTATTGAACGCTCAGAGAAGGCGTGGAGGACCTCGACGAGCGACCCTGGCTTGTCATGCGGTACGGAGAACGCAATCGACGTCTTGTCCGCGCCGGTCGGGTCGCTGTCGCTGTTGGCGAGGACGACGAAGCGCGTCTTGTTGTGCAGTCCGTCCTGGATTCCGCGGGCCAGCAGCTCGGCACCGTAGAGCTCCGCTGCCCGCGCCGCGCCGACGGCTGCGCCGCCCTCCTCTCGAAGCGCAGTCTCCACAGCGGCTGTGGTGGAAAGCGACGCTTCCTGGCGTGCATCGGGGAAGCGGCGGTCTAGGAACAGACGGCACTGGTTCAGCGCCTCAGGCTTGGAGTAGATCACCCGCACGTCGTCGCTCTTCGTGCCCGGACGGACGATCAGGCAGAGCTCGATGGGGAGGATCAGCTCCCTGCAAATCGCCAGCTGCGAATCGTGCACGAGCGCGTCCAGCGTGCGGTTGACCGAGCCCTCCAGGCTGTTTTCGATCGGCAGGACGCACTGGTCCGCGTCGCCAGACTCGACCGCGGCCGCGACCGTCGCCTCGCTCGCGTACGGCACCAGCTCGGCGCCCGGCGAGTATCGTGCGGCTGCTTCCTCCGTGAAGGTCCCTGCCGGCCCCAAGTACGCCAGGAGCATCATGGCAGCTCCGGCTATCCTGTTTCCGTCAGTGCGGCCCGCAGCGCCTCTTCGCTCTCAACAAGCGTGGCCACGACGATGTCCTCCCCGCCTTGGAGTTCCAGCGCGTCGTCGGGTGCTCTCGGCGTGCCACTTGCGTCGACGACACCCCAGACGATCGAATCGGCTGGCAGCGACAACTCCCCGAGCTTCATCCCGGCGACGCGCGCGCCCTCGGGAATCTTGATCTCGACGATTTGGAACCCGCTGCTGAGGGTGAGGAGCGGGATCAGCGGATGGCTGGGTAGCTCCTGTTCGATCTGCGAGAGGATGGCGGACGTCGCGCTGACGGTAAAATCGATGCCGAGCTTGCGGAAGATCGCTTCGTTCTTCGGGTTGTTGATGCGGGCGACGGTGCGCGGGACGTTAAACACGTGCTTGGCGACCTGGCAGGCGACCAGGTTGTCCTGGTCCGCGCCCGTTACGGCCAACAGCAGATCGGCGCGACCGGTGCCAACCTGTTCCTGGATCGCTGCCTCGCAGCCGTCCCCCCGCATGACGATCTCGCCGAGCGTCTCCGCGATCTCGGCGCTGCGCGCGGAATTCTCCTCGATAACGAGCACTTCGTGGTTGGACTCCACCAGCTCTTTCGCTAGGTAGAACCCGACCTGTCCTCCACCGATGATGACGATGTACATGGCGTGCGCACAGACCCCGCGCCTACGAGGCCTCCAGCGCCTCCTTCACCATCCGCGTGCCCACGTTCGTCGGTGCGATCGTCCGCAAACCTAGGTTCTTATACATCTGCTCCCGGATCGGGTCGTAGATGCGACAGACAACGCGCGGCACTCCAAAGATGTGCTGGGCGATCTGAGAGGCCATGACATTGCGGTTGTCCCCCGCCGTTAGCGCCACGAACGCATCGGCCTCTTCGATGCCGGCGCGAACCAGCACATCCTGGTCGATCGCGTTTCCCGTGATCTTGCGTCCACCGAACGCTTCCGGCAGGAAACGGTCGAACTGGTAGGCGTTAGGGTCCAAGATGGTGACGTCGGCCCCTTCTTCATCAAGCGCGATAGCGAGCTGGGAACCGACGCGGCCGCAGCCCATGATGATCACCTTCACGTCACTCCTCCACCTTGTGGCGGCAGAGCCAGACCTCGCACGGCGCATTGCGCATCACGTGCTCGACGACTTTGCCGAACTGGAACTCGCCGAACGGGCGCTGATAGTCCGACCCCAAGATCACCAGGTCGACATTGAGGTTCACCGACTCGTCCACGATCGCCGTCCCTGCCTCGCGGGCCTGCAGGATCTCGCCCTCCGCAGTGAACCCCTGCTCGCGCGCCACCTGCTGAGCCTCCGCCAGGATTCGCTCCGCCGCCTCGGCTTCCGATTCGACCTCGGCATCGAGAGGCAGGTTCCGCTTCACCTCGATCACGTGAACTAAGAAGACCTTGCCCTTGTTGCCACGAGCGATCTCACCGGCGATTGCTACGGCCTGGAGGCTCGCGTGGGAACCATCCACCGGAACCAGAATGGTACGAAGATGCGCTGTCGATTCCGAAGGGGCCAAATGCCACCGACCTCTATTCCAGATTGAGTGCCCCGGCGGGCAGCACGCGCATTATAGTCCCGCGCTCCCGCACGAGCAAGGCTCGCGCACAAGCCTGCTTGTAGAGGCATCGTAGCGCAGGATAGAATGGAGTGGGCGGATGTCCGCCCGGCCAGTATTTCCCCGATCTGATTGGCCCGATGTGATTGGAGCGAGTCATGCCACCGCAGGACGGAAACGGAGCATCTCAGTCAGCAGAAACCGGCACGTGGAAGGTCAAGGCCGGCCTTGCCCAGATGCTGAAGGGCGGCGTGATCATGGACGTGGTCACGCCTGAACAGGCCGAGATCGCCCAGGAAGCGGGCGCCTGCGCCGTGATGGCGCTGGAACGCGTTCCCGCCGATATTCGGGCCGACGGCGGCGTCGCGCGCATGTCCGACCCCGAAGTTATCTCGCGCATCATCGACGCCGTGACGATCCCCGTCATGGCCAAGTGCCGCATCGGGCACCCCGTCGAAGCGCAGGTGCTGGAAGCGCTGGGCGTTGACTACATCGACGAATCGGAGGTGCTGACGCCGGCCGACGAGCGCTTCCACGTGGACAAGCGGCCGTTCAAAGTGCCCTTCGTCTGCGGCTGCCGCAACCTGGGCGAGGCGCTTCGCCGCATCGGTGAGGGCGCCGCGATGATGCGCACCAAGGGCGAGGCGGGCACCGGCAACATCGTCGAGGCCGTACGCCACATACGCACGGTCTGGGACGGCATTCGCAGGCTGCAGCACATGCCGGTCGAGGAGCTGATGGCGGAAGCCAAGGAGCTTGGAGCGCCGTACGAACTGCTGCTGGAGACGCGCTCGTTGGGACGCCTGCCAGTCGTCAACTTCGCCGCCGGCGGCGTCGCGACGCCGGCGGACGCAGCGCTGATGATGCAGTTGGGCGCGGACGGCGTCTTCATCGGCTCCGGCATCTTCAAGTCAGAGGATCCGGCACCGCGCGCGAAGGCCGTCGTTCAGGCGGTGACACACTATCAGGACCCGGAGATCATCGCGGAGGTCTCGCGCGGTCTCGGCCAGCCGATGCGCGGACTGGAAATCAGCCAGATTCCGGAAGAGGAGCTCCTCGCGAAGCGCGGCTGGTAGACCCGCCGGCTGATAGATCGATGAAGATCGGCGTCCTCGCGCTCCAGGGCGATTTCGAAGAGCACATCACCGTGCTCCGGAACCTGGGCGCGAACACTTCCGAAGTCCGCCTTCCGGAACAACTGCAAGACCTGGACGGCTTGGTGATCCCCGGCGGCGAGAGCACGACCATCAGCCGGCTGCTGGTTCGCTGGCAGCTTATCGACCCGATCAGGCGCCGCGCGAGCGAGGGCATGGCGATCTGGGGCACCTGCGCCGGAGCGATCCTGCTGGCCGAACGCGCGCCGGACCTGGACCGCGAAGGCCTGCGCCTGATGGACATCGGCGTGGAGCGGAATTCTTTTGGCCGGCAGGTCGATAGCTTCGAGGCCGATGTCGACGTCACCGGGTTCGCAGGGCCGCCATTCCGCGCCGTCTTCATCCGCGCGCCCCGCATCACCGACGTCGGCGGCGCTGCGACGGCCCTCGCGCAGCTACCGGACGGCGCCATCGTTGCCGCGCAGCAGGACCGGCTGCTGACGACGGTCTTCCACCCCGAGCTGACGGACGACGCCCGCTTCCATCAACACTTTCTCGCCCTGGCGGCGAACGGCGCAGGGGCGCGACTGCCACGTCAGGCAGACACTACCGACGCCGTCGGCCAGACTGCCTGACGCGGCGAGGGAGCCAATGCTGACGACATGACGAGCGCGCGCACCGTCCGCCCTACCGACCTCGTCGCGCTGGTCGCGTACGACGGCCGCGTGTACCCGAACGTCGCCGTCACCCGCGACCGCACCGGCACGCAAGCCGCGCCTCACCCCTTGGAGACCGCGCTTGAGCAGTGGTTCTCGTTCGCTACCGGGCGGCACACCTGGATCAACATTCGCGGCGCCACGCTTCGTGGCCTCGCCTCTGCCCGCCTTCGCAGCTCGAAGGCAGCCTGGGAGGTCGATTGCTTGATCGACGCCGCGGACGACGACGAGACGGTGCTCACGGGCCTGTTGGAGCAGGTCTCCACCGACGCCGGCCAGGCCGGGGCCGAGAAGGTCTTCCTGCGCGTGGAGGCGGAGAGCCCCGTGATCGCTGCCGCGGCCCGCAGCGGTTTCGCGCCGTACCTCAACGAGCGCCTTCTCGCCTACACTCCGGAGGATGGCCGGCCGGACCCTCCCGCGGAACCGGATGTGGCTGGCGGCCTGACGTCGCGCCGCTGGAGCAAGGCCGACGCTTATTCCACGTTCCGCCTCTACAACCGCTGGACCCCGGAGACCGTCCGCCGCGTGGAGGCTGCCACCTTCCGCGAATGGCAGGCAATGCGCGAGCGCGTCTCGCCACGACGAGGGACGCACCAGCGCGTGCTGGAGCGCGACGGCGAGATAGCCGGGTGGCTGCGCACAGCGGCCGACGGAGAGCTGGGCCGGTTCGATATGATGGTAGAGGAGGCGGAGTTGCTCGACGTGCTGATCGACGAAGCGCTGCGTAAGTTGGGCGAGCAGTCCGCGCTGTTCAGCCTCGTCCCAGAGTTCGCGGCTGGCCTGCGGTCGCGGCTCGACGAGCGCGGGTTCGAAGAACGAGGAGCCTACACGGTACTGGCGCGCTCCACCACGCGGAGAGTTGAAGAACTGAAACCGGAGCCCGTCGCGGTGCAGTCGTATCCGGCCTAAAGAGGAATACGGGCGATGTCGTACCAGAAACTGATCACCGACGACCTGGACGCGTTGTTGGACGCGTTGCCTCCCCACGTCGTTGGCCCGCTGCGCAAACGCGTCGATCAGCACGAGCTGCTGGAGGTAGTGCTGGACTTAGGCCGCAAGCCAGAGGCGCGCTTCCCCGGCCGCGAGGCCACGCTCAGCGACGTCGAGGTCACCCAGGATGACATCGAGTACGTCGTCGGCCGCGTCGGCGACTTCGGCGACGACAACCGCGCCGGAATCGAGCGGACGCTCCACCGCATCTCTTGCATCCGCAATCGCGCCGGGCACGTCGTCGGGCTCACCTGCCGCGTCGGCCGAGCGGTGTTCGGCACCATCCGGGTGATCGAAGACCTGGTGAAGTCCGGCAAAAGCATCCTCCTGCTGGGCCGCCCCGGCGTTGGCAAGACGACGATGCTGCGCGAGGTGGCCCGCGTCCTCGCCGACGACGTCAACAAGCGCGTAATCATCGTCGACACGTCGAACGAGATCGCCGGCGACGGCGACATCCCCCACCCCGCGATTGGCAAGGCGCGCCGAATGCAGGTCGCGCGGCCCACGCTGCAGCACTCCGTGATGATCGAGGCCGTGGAGAACCACATGCCTGAGGTGATCGTCATCGACGAGATCGGCACCGAACTCGAAGCGATGGCCGCACGTACAATCGCGGAGCGCGGCGTCCAGCTCGTCGCCACCGCCCACGGCAACGAGCTCCAGAACCTGATGATGAACCCCACGCTCTCCGATCTGATCGGCGGCATCCAGTCCGTCACGCTCTCCGACGAGGAGGCGCGCCGCCGCAACACCCAGAAGAGTGTGCTGGAGCGCCGCGCGCCGCCCACGTTCGACGTGCTGGTCGAGATCCAGAGCTGGAACCGTGTGGCGATCCACGGCGACGTCGCCAGCACTGTCGATGCGCTGCTGCGCGGCTCGCAGCAGACACCGAAGATACGTGAGGTGGACGGCGAAGGCGACGTCCAAGACGTCAGCGTGAAACAGCAGGCGACGGAGCAACGGGAGGCCGATGGCCTTCTCCGCCTGCCGGCGGGCGCCGTGAAGCGCATCTATCCGTTCGGCATCTCACGCCGCCGCCTCAGCCAGGCGATGCAGCAGTCCAACACGGCGACGGAACTCGCCGAGCACCTGGTGGACGCCGACGTGGTGCTCACACTCCGCAACTACTATCGCCGCAAGCTGCCCGCGCTGCGGGAGGCGGAGGCGCGCGGCGTGCCGATCTACGTGCTTCGCGCCAACACCGTCTTCCAGATGGAGCAGTGCCTGCTCTCGCTGGAGGACACGCGCGCCGTCGACCCGATCGCTGCCGCGCTGCAGGAGGCCGAAGACGCGGCCGTCGGCGTCACACAGGGCGATGGCGCCGTGGAGCTGACGCCGCAGAACGCCTACATCCGCCGGCTGCAACACGAGCTGGCCCAGCGCTTTAACGTCGCTTCGCAGAGCGAAGGCCGCGAACCGAAGCGTCGCGTGCGGCTGTACCACGACGACGGCCCGCCGCTGAGGCGCAGCTAGGCCGTGCCCCGCGCCGACACGCAACACGACGCTCGCCAGGCGCCCGGCCTCTTCGTTACGTTAGAGGGCGGCGAAGGCGCCGGAAAGTCCGTGCAGGCCGAAGCGCTCACGTCACGCCTGGAGGCCGCCGGTCGCGCTGTCTGCCGCACACGCGAGCCCGGCGGTACACCGCTCGGCGAGCGCCTGCGCGACATCGCGCTTGGACTGGCCAGCGACGCCCATACGGCCAACCTCGACCCGCTCAGCGAGACGCTGCTGTTCATCACCGCCCGCGCGGAGCTGGTGCAGACGGTGATCGCACCCGCGCTCGCGCGCGGCGACGTCGTCGTCTGCGACCGCTTCGGCGACTCCACAGTCGCGTATCAAGGCTACGGCCACAGCGTGGACATCGACACGATCCGCGAGCTAAACGCTATCGCCACCGGGGCCTTGGCTCCGGCGCTCACAGTCCTGCTCGACCTGCCGCCTGCGGACGGGCTGGCTCGCGCCAACGGCGACCGCTCGCCCGACCGCTTCGAGGGCGAAGAGCTCGACTTCCACGAGCGCGTCCGCGCCGGCTACCGAGAACTCGCGTCCCGCGAACCCGGCCGCTGGCTCGTCGTCGACGCGCTACAGCCTGTCGAAGCCGTGACGGACGCCATCTGGCGACGCCTGGAGCCGATGCTGACGCCGGCGACGGAACGGGCGTCACCGTGAGCCGGACGCCCAGGCGACGCTCGCCGCTGGCGCTGCTGCCGATACTGCCGCTACTGATCCTCGCGCTGGCGGCGACCTGCGACGGCAACTCGAGCGACAAAGCGTCCGACCCGACCGGCGCTGTCCCGGTCTACGTCGCCGTCGGCGACTCGCTCTCGGCCGGCGTCGGCGCGTCGGACGTGGCGTCGACTGGATTCGTGCCGCTCGTCCACGAGAGCCTCGGCGAGAGCTACGTGCTGGCGAACCTGGGCCACAGCGGCGACACCAGCAGCCAGTTGTTGGAGCACGGCCACCTCAACGACCTAACCACTGCGGCAGGGACCAGCGGCCATCGTGTGCGGGTCATCACGCTGGAGATCGGCGGCAACGATCTGCTCGGCATCTACTTCTCGCTGGTCCTGCCCGGCGTCTGTCCGACGCTGGCCGAGGCGCGCGAAAAGCCGGAGTGCGTGGAGGCGCTGCAGGACGCGCTTGCCGCTTTCGAGCCGAACCTGATCGCCGCGCTAGACGAGGTAGAGGCTGCGGCCCCCGATGCCCAGATCCTGCTGCTGACGCTCTACGACCCGTTTTCCGGCGAGTTGCCGGTGCAGTCGGAAATCGCGGTGCTCGCGATGGAGGGCGAGGCCGGCAGCCAGATACCCGAAGGCCTCAACACCATCATCCGCCGCCAGGCCGAGCGCGACAACGTGACACTGGTCGACATCTATCCGCTCTTCAACGGCCGCGGCGGGGAGCTTATCTCCGGCGACTTCATCCACCCCAACGACGCGGGCTACGCCGTGATGGCGGACGCCGTCATCGCGGCGCTGCAGACGCTGCCGTAGCGGCATCACGGGGCCTCCTGGCCGTGATAGACTGGCGGCATGGGCGGCATGTCAGAACCTGTGCTCACCGAACCAACGGCTTGGGGGTATGCGCAGCAGCGCACCATCAATGCGACCAAGACGCTGCGCTTCTGGTTCTTCGACACGGTTCTAGGCGCCATTGTTGCAGCGGCAACCCTGCTCGTTCTTCTCTTGTTCGAAGTCCAAAGCGTGTGGGTACTAGCGGGCCTCCCAACGGTCGTGGGTATCGCATGGCTTTTCGCCGGCGTGCTCGCGATCTTCGTCTGTCATCTGTTCTGGGCCCCTTACCGCCAGCGGGATGCACTGCGAGGCATCGTTGCGGAGTACAAACGGCAGCCTGCGTTCCCAGATCTAGCGATCGAAAAGACCCATATGGAGCAACGAGTCCTCAAACGCCCAGACAATTCCGCACAGCTGATAGTAATTGTCCATCGCCTGCGGATAACGAACCGTGAACAGTCAAGGGTTAGTCTTGGCTTCAGAATGTTGTTGAGCACCCAGGGAACCGTACGGCACATGCTAAGCGACATTCCGAATGCCAACATCCCGCCTGGCATCGTCGGCATCGCTTCCGTGCCGTGGCTCTCCAGTCCGCTAGACATCCATGAAAAGTCGAGCGTAACGGGCAATATTGCATTCTCAACTTATCTATCTCCTGAGAACGCAAATAGGCCGATGGACGACAGGGTGGCGGAGATGCCAGAGCTTGAGGTGACGGAGTACCTGACGGATACCTCTACCCGCTTTTCTCCATCCACTGGCTACCCGTCACCAGATCATCATGAGACAGCGCCGTCGAGCCAATCAGCCGAAGCAACGTGACCCCGAACAAGTACGGGCAGTCGCGTTTGTTGTAACCGAACGCCATCTCAGCGTGAACCGCTGACTAGCATAGAAATACCTGCGCTGGTAAAATGCACCTGCACTAACAATCCACGGAAGCCCCTACTAACGAAAGGACACCACAGTGCGACTAGGATTCAACCTACCCCAACTCGGCCCCGCAGCCAGCCCGGAAGCGATGACGAAGGTCGCTCAGCGAGCCGAGGAGCTGGGCTACGACAGCGTCTGGGTGACGGAGCGCCTGCTCTTCCCCACCAACCCCCGCACGCCGTACATGGTGACGCCGGACGGCTCGCTGCCGGACGTCTACAAAATCTCGTACGACCCCATCGAGTCGCTGACCTACGTTGCCGCCAAGACGAGCAAGATCGGCCTCGGCACCAGCGTGCTCGACATCCCCTTCTACAACCCCGTCATGTTCGCGCGCACGCTGACGACACTCGACGTGCTGTCGAACGGCCGCCTGCGCCTCGGCCTCGGGCTCGGCTGGTCGGAGGACGAGCATGAGGCCGCTGGCGCTTCGCTCAAGGGCCGCGGCAAGCGCGCCGACGAATTCCTAAGCGTGCTGAAAGCGATCTGGACGACGGACCCGGTGTCGTTCAAGGGCGAGTTCTACAACCTTGCCGAGTCGATCATTGGGCTAAAGCCGGTGCAGAAGCCGCATCCGCCGATCTTCCTGGCCGCCTACTCGCCGGGCGCGATGAAGCGCGTCGCGACGATGGCCGACGGCTGGCTGCCGGCCGGTGTACCGGTGCCGGGGATGCAGGAGATGCTGGGTGGCATCCGCGCGATGGCGGAGCAGGCCGGCCGCGACCCGAACGAGATCGACGTCATCGTACGCCTCAACCTGGACGTGACGGACGAACCGCTGGGCGACGACCGCTTTATCGGCATGGGCACGCCGGACCAAATCGCGTCCGACATCGCCGCTGTGCGCGAGTTCGGCGCGTCGGAAATCCACTTCGACCCGACGTTCTCGGACGCGGGCCTGACGCTGGACGGCTTCATGTCGACGCTGGAGCAGATGAAGGAGCTGGCGTCGCGGTAGACGGCCGCCCGGCCACACTCAGCGTGGCGCGTGCGGGAACTAGCACGCTAGAGTGATTCGAGGAATCCTTCCGCGATTCACGGAGCCTGCACCCGCATGACGGCAATTTCTGCCGAGAGCCTGGTTAAGCACTTCGCCGCCGATATCAAGGCCGTGGATGGTATTGACCTGGCGATTCCGGAAGGTCAGATCTTCGGCTTCCTCGGCCCCAACGGCTCTGGCAAGACGACGACCGTCCGCATGCTGACGACGCTGCTTCGCCCCACGGGCGGTCGGGCAGAAGTCGCCGGCCTCGATGTCGAGCGCCAGGCGCACGAGGTGCGAAGGCAGATCGGCGTCGCGCTACAAGACGCCGGCCTGGACGAGCTGCAGACGGGGCGGGAGCTGCTGCATCTGCAGGGCCACCTCTACGCGCTGTCCGCCGGCGACATCAAGCCGCGCGCGCGGCACCTGCTCGGCATCGTCGACCTCGAAGAGTCCGCTGACCGGAAGATCAAGACCTACTCCGGCGGGATGAGACGCCGCCTGGACCTGGCCGCCGCGCTGATGCACCGCCCGAAGATCGTCTTCCTCGACGAGCCGACGACGGGGCTGGACCCGATCAGCCGCGAGGCCATCTGGCGCTACGTCCGCGAGCTGAACCGCGATGAGGGCGCGACGTTCTTCCTCACCACGCAGTACCTGGAGGAGGCCGACCGCCTGGCGGATGACCTGGCGATCATGAACTTCGGAAAGATCGTCGCGCAGGGAACACCCAAACAACTCAAGGACAGCATCGGCGCCGACGTAATCACCGTCCACATTGAGGGCGACGCGGCGGAGACCGCCCGCGCGGCGGCGGTGGCCCGTGAACTAGACGGCGTGGAGGACGTGAGGATCGTGGACGACACGGTTACCGTCTACGTCCGGGACGGCCGCCGCGCCATCGCGCGCGTCGTGCTGCTGCTGGACCAGGCGAACCTTGGCGTCGCCGAGGTATCGCTCGCGCATCCAACGTTGGACGACGTCTTTCTGCGCAAGACCGGCAACCACTTGGAACCGGACGCAGCCGTCACTGGAACGGACGGTTCGGAAGCCGGCGGCAGAGAGGCGAGCGCGTAGTGCAGGTCCTTCGCAGCGCCTACTTCCTGATGCTGCGCGGGCTGCGCGAATCGGCGCGCCAGCCGGCCGTGGAGCTGACGAACATCTTCATCCCTATGTTCTTCTTCGCCGTCACGGTCGGCGCTATCGGCAACATCGCCGCTGGCGCGTTCGGCGTCGACAACTTCGTCGGCTTCCAGATGCCGGTGGCTATCCTGCAGGCAGTGGCCGGCACGGCGGGCATGGCGGGCATAGCAACGACCGTCGATATCGAACGCGGCTACTTCGATAAGCTGCTGCTGACCCCGGCCCCGCGGCTGTCTCTGGTGCTGGGACGGCTCGCGGCCGATAGCGTGCGCGCGATGCTGCTGACGGGGTTGGTGCTGATCGCCGGGTCGTTCGCGGGAGCGGGCATGGAGGCCGGACCGTTCGGATTCGTCGCGATCTTGGTCCTGGCGGGCCTGTTCGGCCTCGTCTACTCCGCTATCGGCATGGCGATCGCCTTGCGGACGGGGTCGCCCCAGGCGGCGCAGGCGGGCTTCCTGATCTTCTTCCCGCTGCTGTTCCTATCGCCGGCCTTCGCGCCGAAGGAAGTGTTCGCAGGCTGGCTGGAGTTCCTCGCCACGATCAACCCGGTCACGTACGTCCTCCAGGGAATGCGACACCTGATCCTGGAGGGCTGGAGCTGGCGCGCCCTTGCTGAGGCGACGGGTTCGATACTAGGTCTGGGAGTCCTGACGCTAAGCCTGGCGCTCGCCGCGCTGCGTTACCGCACGTCTTAGGCGCTACGATTTTTCGAGTCGCAGCACGGCGAGAAACGCTTCTTGGGGGATCTCCACGTTGCCGACGCGCTTCATGCGCTTCTTGCCTTCCTTTTGGCGCTCCAGCAGCTTGCGCTTCCGCGTGACGTCACCGCCGTAGCACTTGGCCAGCACGTTCTTGCGCATCGCCCGCACGGTCTCCCGCGCGACGATGCGACCGCCGACCGCGGCCTGGATCGGCACGTCGAAGAGCTGGCGGGGGATCAGGCTGCGCAGGCGCTGGACCAGCGCCCGCCCCTGCACCTGCGCGTTCGCGCTCGGCATGATGAGCGACAGCGCGTCGACGGGCGCCTCGTTGACGAGGATGTCGAGCTTGATCAGCTTCGCCGACTCATAGTGGTCCAGGGAGTAGTCCAGGCTGGCGTAGCCCTGCGTCATCGACTTGAGCTGGTCGTAGAAGTCGACCAGGATCTCCGAGAGCGGAATCTGGTACTGCAGGATCACGCGCTTCTCGCCCAACGCCGATGCGTCACGCCCCTCGCCGCTCTGGATGTACTCCATCTTGTCGAAGATGCCGCGGCTTGCGGTGACCAGTTCCATCACGACCCCGATGTAACGGTCCGGGCAAACGACGGAGATGGACATCCACGGCTCGCGGATCTCGTCGATCTCCTGCGGCGGCGGCAACTCGGCCGGGTTGTCGATGACGATCTCCGTGCCGTCGGTGCGCAGCACCTGGTACTCGACGCTGGGCGCCGTGATCAGCAGATCCAGGTCATACTCGCGTTCCAGCCGCTCCTGCACGATCTCCATGTGGAGCAGGCCGAGGAAGCCGCAGCGAAAGCCCGGCCCCAGCGCAACGCTGGACTCCGGTTCAAACGACAGCGACGCGTCGTTGAGTTGGAGCTTCTCCAGCGCCTCCCGTAGCGGACCGTAGTCGGTCGGCTGCGTTGGATACAGGCCGGAGAAGACCATCGGCTTGGCCTGCTGGTAGCCGGGCAGCGCCTCGGCGGCGGGGTGAGCGGCGTTGGTCAGCGTATCGCCGACCCGGCACTGGCGGACGTCCTTCAGGCCGGTCGCCACGTATCCGACCTCGCCCGTCGAGAGGTGGCCGGTGGAGATCTGCAGCGGGGCGAAACGGCCCACTTCCAGGGCCTCAAGGTCCTGGTGCGTGGCCATCAGGCGGAGCCGTCCCTCGCCATCAACGGCCCCGTCGATGACACGCAGGTAGGCGATCACGCCCTTATAAGAGTCATATTTCGAGTCGAACACAAGCGCCCGCAGCGGCGCCGACTCCTCGCCGCCGGGCGGCGGCACCAACCGGACAACGGTCTCCAGCACGTCGCTTGTGCCCGTGCCTTCTTTGGCCGAAACGAACAGCACGTCGTCGCGATCGCAGCCGATCATGTCACAGACCTGGTTGGCGACCGCTTCCGGCTCAGCGCTGGCCAGGTCGATCTTGTTGATGACCGGAATGATCGTCAGGTTGTGCTCCATCGCAACGTAGACGTTCGCGATCGTCTGTGCCTGGATCCCCTGGCTGGCGTCGACGACGAGGATCGCGCCTTCGCACGCGGCCAGCGCCCGCGAGACCTCATACGAGAAGTCGACGTGGCCCGGCGTATCGACCATGTTGAGTTGATACTCGATGCCATCCCCGGCCGTAAAAGGCAATCGGACGGCTTTGGCCTTGATCGTCACGCCCTTCTCGCGTTCCAGGTCCATGGAGTCGAGCATCTGCTCGACCGGCGCGCTGCGGGAGGCGTCCATGAGGCCGGTCTGCTCCAGAAAGCGATCGGCGAGGGTCGACTTGCCGTGATCGATGTGGGCGATGATGCAGAAGTTGCGTATTCGGGAACGTTCCATCTCGTCCAGTCATGGTAGCACGGGGAGGGGTGGGCAACAGGTGACCAAAACGAAACCACCCGCCGTCGGCGGGTGGTGAGCGACGTTCTGGCGAACTTGTGGCAGGCCGGGTGTTGAGAAACCCACTCTCGCGGGTCGGGCTTCAGCCCGACGGCAACAGGCTGAAGCCTGCCCACGGTAGCGGTCGGCCGAGGCAGCGTGGCAGAAACGCCCCGGAAACGGGCCGGCGGCGAGGAGATACTGAGACGAAGTGCGGTTAGACCTTGTGGCAGGCTACCCAGTGGTCTGGCGAGAACTCGCGCCAAGCAGGTATGTCCTTCCGGCACTGCGCGTCCGCTATCGGGCAGCGGGTGCTAAAGACGCAGCCCGGCGGCGGAGCCACTGGGCTAGGCACGTCGCCGCTGAGGATGATGCGCTCTCGCTGGGTCTCCAACACGGGGTCGGGAATCGGCACGGCGGAGAGCAACGCCTTGGTGTAGGGGTGCAGCGGATTGTCGTACAGCTCGTCGCGGCCCGTCAGCTCCATCATCTTGCCGAGGTACATGACGGCGATGCGGTCGCTGATGTGGCGCACGACCGATAGGTCGTGGGCGATGAAGAGGTACGTGAGGTTGAACTGCTCCTGCAGGTCCTCCATCAGGTTGATGATCTGCGCCTGAATCGACACGTCCAGCGCCGAAACCGGCTCGTCCGCGACGATGAACTTCGGTTCCACCGCGAGAGCGCGGGCAACGCCGATGCGCTGCCGCTGTCCGCCGGAGAACTCGTGCGGGTAGCGGCTGGCGAAGTACGGGTTGAGCCCAACGATCCGCATCAACTCGGCGACGCGCTCGCGGCGGGCCTGCCCCTTGGCCAGACCATGGATCGCGAGCGGTTCGCCGATGATTGCCCCAACGGACATACGCGGGTTCAACGATGCATACGGGTCCTGGAAGATCATCTGCATCTTGCGTCGCATGCGGCGCAAGTCGCCGCTCTTTAGCTCCGTGAGTTCCGTTTCGCCGAATTTGACCGAACCTTCGGTCGGGCGGTAGAGCTGCAGGATGGCGCGGCCCGTCGTAGATTTGCCGCAGCCGCTCTCCCCGACGAGGCCGAGGGTCTCTCCCTTGCGGATGTAGAAGGAGACGCCGTCCACCGCCTTGATGTCAGCCACCTTGCGCTGGAAAATCAGGCCTGACGTAACAGGGAAGTAGACTTTCATGTCGCGCACTTCTAGCAGGATGTCCTGCCGCGGAGCAGACGCGGGCGGCATCTCCTGCGCTTCGATTGTCATTGTGACGTCCTCGGGTTTTCGTCGATGCCGCCAAGCGTGACGCGCTGCCACTCCCAGCACGCCACTCGGTGGCCGTCCTCAACCTGCGCCAGCTCCGGCGACTCCTCCACGCAGCGGTCGGCGCGGTAGTGGCAGCGGTCGTAGAACGAACAACCCGTACCCATGCTGATCAGATCAGGAGGCACGCCCTCGATGACCTCCAGCTTCGTGCGCCGCTCCTGGTCGAGGCGGGGCACCGAGCTAAGCAGTCCAACGGTGTACGGGTGACGCGGCTTCGCGTAGAGCGTCTTGGCCGGCGCCATCTCGATGATACGGCCGGCGTACATCACGTTCACACGATCCGCGTAGCGGGCGACGACGCCGAGGTTGTGGGTGATGATGATGACGGAGGTGCCCAGCTCGCGGCTGAGACGCGCCAGGATCTCGAGCACCTGCGCCTGGATCGTCACGTCCAGCGCCGTCGTCGGCTCGTCGGCCAGCAACAGCTTGGGGTTGCAGGAGAGCGCCATCGCGATCATCACGCGCTGGCGCATACCGCCTGAGAACTGATGCGGGTAGTCCTTGACGCGGTTCTCGGCTTCTGAAATACCCACCATGTCTAGCAGCTGCACGGCGCGATTCATCGCCGACGCGGCGTCCATGTCCATGTGCAGCTCCAGCGCCTCCGTCAGCTGCTTCCCAATAGTCAGCACTGGGTTAAGCGACGTCATTGGCTCCTGGAAGATCATCGCGATCTTGTTGCCACGGACGTGGCGGATCTCGCTCTCGTCGACCTTGAGGAGGTCCTCGCCCTCGAAGATCACTTCGCCGCCAAGGATCTTGCCCGGCGGGGACGCGATCAGCCGCAGCAGCGAGAGCGCACTCACACTCTTGCCGCAGCCGCTCTCGCCGACGAGGCCGAGCGTCTCGCCGGCCTCCACGTCGTAGCTAACGCCGTTGACGGCCTTCACTTCGCCTTCGTCGGTAAAGAACGAGGTGCGCAGGTCACGCACTTGCAGAAGAGGCGCCATCCTAGCAGCCAGCCCTGATCATCTGCCCGCGCGGCATGGGGAAGGGATGTGCGATGCAAAGCGTGGTGGGGAAGAGGAGACTCGAACTCCTACGCCTTGCGGCACATGATCCTAAATCATGCTCGTCTACCAATTCCGACACTTCCCCGTAGAAATAGGACGAGGGCCGGAAGATGGCCGCTGGAGGCTCGATCCGTGAATCAAGCGTTTGCCCTCCACCTTCCTCAGCCCTCAGCCCGTGCGTTCTGCTGTTGGTGAGCCGCACAGGAGTCGAACCTGTAACCTGCTGATTAAGAGTCAGCTGCTCTGCCAATTGAGCTAGCGGCCCCAAATGCGGCGCGAGTATACCACGGTTTTTCGCCGCACGGCAAGCAGGGCTCTCCCTACACGCCGACACGCATTACGGGCCACAGAATACGCCTCTTGTGGCGTATGTGGGGCATGCCCTTCCGCAGTGTCACCCACAGGGTACGCTGCGCGCGGCGTACCCTGCAAGCTCCGTGGCTTCAGCCGCGGAGCCGTTGACCGCCCAAGACCGCTCTGCTAGCATGATCGAACCTGGGCGGTTAGCTCAGTCGGCTAGAGCGCTGCGTTGACATCGCAGAGGTCACTGGTTCAAGTCCAGTACCGCCCACCATCATCTGGAAACAAGAAGAAAGAGGCGACGACCAGGACGAGTAGCGGCGCAAGACAGGTCTCCAGAGAGGGGGGCGGCCATCGCATCGTGATGGCTTGCTGGAAGCCTCCCGGCCGGAGCGCCGCGAACACCACCTGCGAGCCGGGCTCCGAAAGCTGAACTACAGAACGTGAGCAGCCAAGAGTCCGCAGGAAGCGGACTCGAAGCTGATTCAGAGAATGTGAATCAGCCCTAGGCAGCCCCGGAGGCACCCGTTAGCGGCCAAAGTCGAGGTCTGAATGCACAGGCCGCCACTCGCGGCGGCCCGCATTCAGGCAAACGAGGGTGGAACCACGTGAGCGCAGCCTCCCGTCCCTTACGGCGGGAGGCTGTTGTATTTGCGAGGGTGACGAGGAGGACGGACATGGCCGAAACGCCAAAGCTCAAAGAGATGTCTCAAGAAGATCGGCTGCACCGCATGCGCCACTCCGCGGCGCACATCATGGCGGAGGCGGTGCTGGAGCTGTTCGACGGTGCGAAGTTCGCCATCGGGCCAGCAATCGACAACGGGTTCTACTACGACTTCGACCTGCCGCAGCCGCTGACGCCGGACGACCTGCAGAAGATCGATCGGCGGATGCGCCGCACGATCAAGCGCAACGTAGAGTTCGTCCATTCGGACATCACGAAAGACGAAGCGCGCGCAATGTTCGCCGGCCAGCCGTACAAGCTCGAGCTAATCGACGGCATCGAGGACGAGGCCGTCAGCCTCTACCAGCACGGCGACTTTACGGACCTCTGTGAAGGGCCCCATGTCGGTCGCAGCGGCCAGGTCGGTGCGTTTAAGCTGACCAGCAGCTCCGGCGCCTACTGGCGCGGTGATGAGCACAACCCGATGCTGCAACGCATCTACGGCGCGCTGTTTGAAACACAGGAAGAGCTGGACGCACACCTGGAGCGCGTGGAGGAAGCCCAGCGTCGCGACCACCGCCGGCTCGGCCGCGAACTGGGGTTGTTCGCCGGCCACGAGTTGATCGGCGCCGGCCTGCCGCTCTGGCTGCCCAAGGGCGCAACGGTGCGGCGGCTGCTGGAGGAGTTCATCACGGGTCTGGAGCGACAGGCCGGCTATCAACACGTCTACACGCCGCATCTGGCCAAGCGTGAACTATACGAGATCTCCGGCCACTGGGACCACTTCCAGGACGATATGTTCCCCCCGATGGACCTGGAGCACGAGCAGATGGTGCTGCGGCCGATGAATTGCCCGCACCACATCCTGATCTAC
This sequence comes from Chloroflexota bacterium, assembly GCA_029262675.1. Taxonomy (GTDB): domain Bacteria; phylum Chloroflexota; class Dehalococcoidia; order DSTF01; family RBG-16-68-14; genus JADFKB01. Next base: position 36,656 of record JAJCYW010000013.1, read on the forward strand.
AAGAACGACCACCACAGCTACCGCGACCTGCCGGTGAAGATCGCGGAGCTGGGGACGATGTACCGCTACGAGCGTTCCGGCGTCGTCGGCGGCCTGAGCCGCGTGCGCGCTATGACCTTGAACGACGCGCACATCTTCTGTGCGCCGGAGCAGGTCAAGGCGGAGTTCTCCAACGTCATGCGCATGGTGGAGGAAGCGTACGAACACCTCGGCATCACCGAGTACTCGTACCGGCTCTCTCTGCGCGACCCGGAGAACAAGGAGAAGTACGCGCCCGGCGACGAGATGTGGGACACCGCCGAACAAACCTTGCGTGAGGCGATGGACGAACTAAGCCTGCCATACACCGTCGCACCGGGCGAAGCGGCGTTCTACGGGCCAAAGCTGGACATCCAGTTCAGCGACTTGTTGGGGCGCGAGGAGACCTACTCGACGATCCAGATCGACTTCCACCTGCCGAACCAGTTCGACCTCAGCTACATCGGCGAGGACAACGAGGAGCACCGGCCCGTCATCATCCACCGCGGCGTGATCAGCACCATGGAGCGGATGATGGCGCATCTAATCGAACTCTACGGCGGCGCCTTCCCCCTCTGGCTGGCGCCGATCCAGGCCGTCGTGATCCCGATCGCCGACCGTCACCTCGATTTCGCCAGCCAGGTCGTCGACGACATGCTGGCCGCCGACCTCCGCGTCGAACTCGATGACGGCGGCGATCGCATGCAGGCCAAGATCCGCAACGCGCAGTTGCAGAAGGTCCCGTACATGCTGGTCGTCGGCGACAGGGAGCAGGAGGCCGAATCCGTCGCGGTCCGCCTGCGGAGCGGCGAAGACCTGGGTCCCCTGCCCGTCTTTCAGGTCATCGACCGGCTGAAGGACGAAGTCGCGACGCGGACGAAGTAGAATCTGCTGGCGCGAAAGCGACTGCGGCCATTGACCCAGTTCGCGGCGTCATCGATGATGTGGCTGTGCTGAACGAACGCGACGCAACCGACGGTAATGGCTGCCTGGCCTGCGAACTCACATCCGGCCGCCGCGAGTTGCCGGGCGGCCGCATCTACGAAACACCGAGCTGGGTCGTGGAGCACTGCATCGGCCCGTTGGGCGTGGGAACGCTGATCGCCAAGCCGAAACGCCACCTCCTCCACGTCTGGGAGCTGAACGACACCGAGGCGGCTGAGCTGGGACCGCTTCTGCGCGATTGCAGCGCAGTCATTGCTGCACTAGTCCAACCGGATCAGGTCTACGCTTGCCTCTGGTCGCATGTCGCGTGGACGGCCGGCCACATCCACTTCGTTGTTCAGCCGGCCTGGGACGCGATGCAGGCCGATCACACAAGACCGGGCCCCTTCCTCCAAGTCGACATGTTCACCGCGAACGAGCCGCCACCACCTGACAACGTAGTAGCCTTCGCTGAGCGTGCGCGTGCGGCGTTCGAGCGGAGCGAGGGAGCAGCAAAGCGCGGAATACCACGCGAATCACACGCGGAACGCGTGTGATTCAATGAGAATTCGTGTGAGGCCTTAAGAAGGATCCAAACGTGTCGCCTATCCTCCAACTCCTGATCGTACTCGTCATCATCATCGTCGCGGCGAAGGCGTCCGGCCTCCTCGCCGTCCGCATCGGCCAGCCGGCGGTGCTAGGCGAGCTGGCGGCCGGTGTCATTCTAGGCCCCTCCGTAATCGACATCTTTGCGCTCGATTTCCTCCATGACGCCCACTTCGACTTGGAGGAGACCATCCTCCTCATGGCCGAGCTGGGCGTCATCTTTCTGATGTTGCTGGCCGGCCTGGAGACCGACCTGGAAGAGGTGAGCAAGGTACGCCGGGTGGCGATCATGGCGGGGTCGTTCGGGGTGCTGTTTCCCATCGTCCTGGGAACGCTGGTCTCGCTGCCGTTCGGGTTCAGCTTCAAGGAATCTGTGTTCGCTGGCATCATCCTCTCCGCGACCAGTGTCAGCATCTCCGCACGTACGCTGATGGAGTTGGGGGTGCTGCAAGGCAGACAGGGTGTCTCGATCCTGGCCGCGGCCGTGATCGACGACGTCCTCGTGATCCTGATCCTCTCGTTCTTTATCGCGTTCGCCGTCGACGACGGCGAGGGCGGAGGAGTTCTGGAGGTCGTCATCATCGTGGGACGGGTGCTGCTCTTCTTCGTTGTCGCGCTCGTCGTCGGCGCCATCATCCTGCCGCCGCTGATGCGCTGGGCCGCCGACGCGCCGATGAGCGAGGGCGTGTTTGCGACCGCCCTTGTCGTCGTCCTCCTCGCGGCCTGGTTCTCGGAGTACGTTGGCGAGGTCGCCATGATCACGGGCGCGTTCCTGGCCGGAATCTTCCTGCGCCAGACGGACGTCTACCGCATCATCAACGAGAAGATGCACACGATATCGTATGGCTTCTTCGTGCCCATTTTCTTCGTCGGCGTGGGCCTCAAGGCGGACGCGACGCAGTTCGAGGCGTCAGACGCACTGCTCCTCGCCGCAATCTCGGCGATTGCGGTCGTCTCGAAGATCGTCGGCAGTGGCCTCGGCGCGCGCATCGCGGGGGAGAACAACACTAGCTCGCTCCAGATCGGCGTCGGCATGGTCTCGCGCGGGGAGGTCGGACTGATCGTGGCCAGCGTCGGCCTTACCCAGGGACTCCTCGATACGAATCTCTTCTCGGTGATGGTACTGATGGTCCTGATCACGACGCTGGTGACACCCATCTTGCTCAAGATTGTCTTCTCGAATCGGGAGCAGGCGGAGGGGGAACTGAAGGAGGAACAGCATGCCTAGCATGGTGCTCTTGGTGCTACACGACTTGAAGGATTTCAACGCCGTGATGACCGCCTGGCGGGAGGCGGGCGCGCCTGCCATCACGATCCTGGACAGCGTGGGCAGCCGGGAGCTGGAGGAACAAGCGAAACGCGACGACCTGCCGCTGATGCCGACCGTGCGCGACCTCCTCCAGTCCGACGACGCGCTGCGCAAATCGATCTTCACGATCATTGAAGACGCCATGGTCGACCCCATAGTCGAAGTTACCGAGCGCGTCATGGGCGACCTGGCGCAAGCGCAGAAGGGCATCCTCGTCGTCCTTCCCGTCACGCGCGTCGTCGGGTACCGCACCTAAGGGCGGGCGACACGTTTGGCGTCGGATTCGAGAATCGCCGTCCACGGCGATTCCTGAAGGCGCTGGTTTTGCCAGCGCCCGGTTGCAGCCATGAGGCGGCCATGCTACCTTCCACCTCGCGTTGATTTTCATGCGCCTCCGCCACGCAGAAGCCGCCCGAGAAGAATGGCGCGACGCATAGGACACGATGTTTAAGAAGATCCTGATCGCCAACCGGGGCGAGATCGCCCTCCGCATCATGCGCACCTGCCGCGAGCTTGGCATCGGTACGGTCGCCGTCTACTCGGACGTCGATCGCCACGCGCTCCACGTCCGCTACGCCGACGAGGCCTACCTCCTCGGACCGGGGCCGCCGCTCGAGAGCTACTTGAACATTCCCAAGATTCTCCAGGTCATGCGCGAATCGAAGGCAGACGCTGTGCATCCCGGCTACGGCTTCCTCGCCGAGAACGCTGACTTCGCGGACGCCGTGCGCAAGGCAAAGAAGAAGTTCATCGGCCCGTCCGCGAAGGCGATGCGGCTGCTGGGCGACAAGGTCAGCGCCCGTCGGTTGATGGGTACGGCAGACGTGCCCGTGGTCCCCGGCGCTGACGGCGAGGTGACGCCGGCGCAGGCCGCGAAGGTCGCGAAGGAGATCGGGTTCCCCGTACTGATCAAGGCCGCCGCCGGTGGCGGCGGCAAGGGCATCCGCCACGTCTCAGACGCGTCCGAGTTGGAGGCGGCGGTGAAGGTGGCGTCCAGCGAGGCGGCGTCCGCGTTCGGCCATGGCGGTGTCTTCGTAGAGAAGTACCTCTCCCCCGTGCGCCACGTGGAGGTGCAGGTAATCGCCGATAGCAAGGGCAACGCCGTCGCGCTCGGTGAACGCGAGTGCTCGATCCAGCGCCGCCACCAGAAGCTGGTGGAGGAGACGCCGTCCGTCGCCGTCGACCCCGATCTGCGCGAGCGGATGTGCCTGGCCGCCGTCGCCGCGGTCAAGGCCGCCGCGTACGAGAACGCTGGAACCGTGGAGTTCTTGGTCGATGAGAACAAAGACTTCTACTTCCTGGAGGTCAACACGCGACTCCAGGTGGAGCACCCCGTCACGGAGCTCTGTACCGGCCGCGACCTCGTCGCCGACCAGATCCGCGTCGCCGCGGGAGAGAAGCTGCCCTACAGTCAGGCCGACATCCAGCCGCAGGGCCACGCGATCGAGTGCCGGATCTCCGCGGAGGACCCGTTCAACGACTTCATGCCGTCGCTGGGACGCGTCGACTGGGTCGAGCAGCCGTCCGGCCCCGGCGTGCGCGTCGATAGCTGCCTCTTCAGTGGCGCGGAGGTGCCCTACCACTACGACCCAATGCTGGCGAAGCTGATCTGCTGGGGAGAGACGCGCGACGACGCGATCCGGCGCATGCTGCGAGCGCTCCAGGAGTACGTCGTCGTCGGCCTCCAGACCAACATCCCGTTCCACCTCCAGCTCCTCGCCGACGAGCGCTTTGTGAAGGGCGAATTCCACACCGGCTGGCTGGAGGAGTCGTTCGAGATGGAGCCGCTGGACGGACACCCGGACGAGCAGACGGCGCTGCTGGTGGCCGCCGTCCTCTCGCACCTCAAGAAGCGCCGGCCGGCGGCAATCGGCACCGCGGCAGGACGCGGCAGCGCCTGGCGGACGGCAGGCAGAGAGCGGCTGATGGAAGGCCGCAGCGCAGCGCAGAGGCGGGGATGGCGTCAACCTACCGGCTAACGCTCAACGAGCAGGAGCACGAGCTAGAGGTGGAGGAGCACGACGGCTCCTTCCGCGTGCGCTTGGGCGACGAGTGGTATCCGTTGGAGCTGGAGCGGATCGGGGACACAGCCCGCTACTCGCTCCTGCTCAACCACCGACCGCTAGACGTCTTCGCAGAGGAAGGGCCGCACGGCTACCACATCGTCATCGGCCCGCGCCGGTTCGCGATCACGACGCCGGCGCTGGCGCGCGGCCGCCGCGCGGACGGACCGGCGGACGTCGACGCCGGTACGGACACCGGGGAATGGGTGCTAGTATCGCCAATGGCCGGCGTCATCCGCGAGGTGAGCGTCGAACCGGGCGACGAAGTCGAGGCGGGTCAGACGATCGTCGTTATCGAGGCGATGAAGATGCAGAACGACCTCCACGCACGGCGTGCGGGCACGGTGAAGGCCGTCTACGTCTCCGCGGGCCAGCAGGTGGAGCAAGGCGCGAAACTGGTCGTACTGCTATAGGCGGAAGCTGGCCGCTCCAACGCGTTCGTTCCCGTGGCGTTGACTCAATCAAGCCAGATTCGATATAGTTCCGGCTGTACTATGATACGACGTATGTTTATCGTTAGGGTGCAGGCATAGCTCGAGAAGTTCGCAGGAACGAGCGAATCCGCGCTCGCGAAGTCCTCGTCGTCGGAGACGGCGGAGAGCGCCTTGGCGTGATGTCGTTACGCGATGCGATGGATGCCGCGCGTGAGCGCGGTCTCGACCTCGTCGAAGTCGCCTCCGGCTCCGTACCACCCGTCTGTCGCATGCTCGACTACGGGAAGTACATGTACGACCAGGCGAAAAAGGAGAAGGGCTCCGCGAAACTGCACCATCGCGGCGAGTTGCGCGAAGTGCGGTTCAAGGTCAAGATCGGCCAGCACGACCTGGACATGAAGGTGCGGCGCGCGGAGGGTTTCCTGAAGGAAGGCGACAAGGTAAAGCTCTCCGTCATGTTCCGGGGCAGAGAGAACGCCCATCCGGAGATCGGCCGGACGCTCCTGCAGGACGTGCAGAAGCAGTTGGAGAGCATTTCGACAGTCGAGAAGCCGCCGACGATGGAAGGCCGCTTCATGAACATGATCCTGGGGCCGGTGAGCGCCCGTGAGCGCGCCCAACAAAAGACACCGTCAGAGGACGAAGCACAAGTTACTAAAGCAGGATAACGGCATGCCGAAGCAGAAGACACACAAGGGAGCGCGCGCCCGGCTGGGCATCAGCGGCACAGGCAAGATCATGCGTCGCAAGAGCCACGTCAACAACTTCCGCCGCAAGAAGCACCGGCGCACCAAGGGCCTCTTTGACGAGATGATAGAAGTGCATCCCTCCGTGCGCCGCCGTATGCGAAGGCTGCTCCCCTACGGGCGCTAAGGAGCAACGTTCATGAGCAGAGTAAAGCGGGGCGTCACCGCCCACCGCCGCCACAAGGCGATCTTGAAGATGGCCAAGGGCCACAAGGGCCTGCGCCATAAGATCTTTCGCCGCGCCAACGAGTCGGTTCTGCACGCGCTGGACTACGCCTACCAGCACCGGCGCGACCGCAAGGGCCAGTTCCGCAGGCTCTGGATCATGCGAATCAACGCCGCCGCCCGCGAGCAGGGGCTCACCTACAGCCGGCTGATCAACGGTCTCGACAAGGCCGGCGTCGAGTTGGACCGCAAGGTGCTGGCCGACCTGGCCGTGCGCGACCCGGTCGCGTTCACGTCCGTTGCGAACCAGGCCAAGGCCGCCCTGGCGTAGGCCTTCGCCTGGCTCTGCTTCTGCCCCTTCAGTCGCCCTCTTGATCCCCGATGGCCAGACGTGGTTTAATCTACGTTAGATAGGTTAGTAACACGCGTTATCAGAGAGGGAGCCTCGTGGCGCTAGCCGGAACCCCGCCCGAGCCGAAATCTCTTAGCAGTGGCTGGGCGCAGCACCTGTCTCGCATCCCCTTGCCTCGCGGCCATCTCTCCCGCTTCGCTTTCGAGATCATCCTGATCGGCATCGCCTACGTGTCTTACCAGTTGGTGCGCGGCATCGTCGAGGGCAAGGTCGACACCGCGTTCAGCAACGCCAACGGGTTGGTCGAGGTTGAGAGGTCGCTCGGCATCTTCTGGGAGGTGCAGCTACAGGGCCTCATCATCGGCAACAGCTTCCTGATCGATCTCTTCAACTGGATCTACATCTGGGGCCACCTGCCGGTCGTCGGCGCGCTGGCGATCTGGATCTACCTATTCCGGCGCGGCGTTTTCGCGCGCTACCGAAACGCCTTCTTGATCTCCGGGGCTATCGGCCTGGTCTTCTTTGTCACGCTGCCGATGGCGCCGCCTCGATTCCTGCCTGGTGCCGGATTCATCGACACGATTACCGTCTACGACAAGGTCTATCACGCGTTGCAGCACCCGGCCTTCGTTAACGAGTACGCCGCGATGCCTAGCCTGCACCTTGGCTGGAACCTGCTCGTCGGTCTCGCGGTCTTTGAGACCACCAAGGTCTGGTGGGCGCGCGCGTTTGGCCTGCTGCTGCCGGTGCCGATGCTGGCCAGCATCATCTTCACCGGTAACCACTACTTCCTTGACGCGATAGCCGGTGTGCTCGTGGCGCTGGCGGCGCTCTGGCTGGCCGGCCAGCTCAACCGGCGCTTCGCCGGCACGCGCATCCACGCCGTACTGGTCTAGGCCAACTCGCCGTTCCGTATCGCTGTTAGCAGGGCCAGGTTCTTGGTCGTAATGCCGGTTGCGCCGTAGCCGAGCACACGTCGGGCATCTGCCTCGGTCTCGACGGCCCACGTCGTCATCAGCCTCACGCCGCTCGACTTCAGTTCTTCGGTAACGGCAGCGCTTAACATCCGGCTGTGGATCGAGACGGCCGCGATCTCGCCTTTGCCAAGGCGGGGCCGCAGCAGCTCCATCCGCTCCGGGTTACTGATGGTGTAGAAGAGCGGCGCCTGCGGCAACGCGTCCGCCAGCTCGTCCAGGAATTCCCATCCGGGCGAGCTAAAGGCGACGATCTCCTCCGCGCCGGCCTCGGCGATGACGCCGGCCATGGCCGCGGGCAGGCCGGGCTCGCGGCCCTTCAGATCGATGAAGAGCCTGCCGCCGCCCTTCGCAGCCAGCAGCACGTCACGGAGCTGCAGCCGGGGACGCCAGCCGGGGAACAGCTTCCAACCGTCGTAGAGCAGGGGCAAGGGCCAGAGCGACTTCTCGTGACGCACCTCAAGCCGGCCGTGGTGCAGCCAGACGTCAGCCTCGGCATAGTCGCCGCCGGCGGCGAATGCGTCCGCCAGCTTGTCGAGGTGGTTGGCGGCCCGGTGGCCGATGAGCAGCGGCCGTGCGCCGTCCGCCATGCTAGGCGCGCAGCTCTGCGGAGAACTCCTTCGCGAGCCGCTTCAGGAGCGAGTCCTGCGCCTTAGCGACCTCTTCTAACGTCAGCGTCCGGTCGGGCGCCTGGTAGGTCACCGAGAGCGCCAGCGACTTCTTGCCGTCGGCGATCCCCTCGCCCTCGTAGACGTCGAAGATCCGCGCGGCACGCACCAGCTTGTGCTGCTCGATTGCCGAGCGTACTTGGTCGGCGGGCAGGTCGCGATCGACGACGAGGGCCAGGTCCTGCACGACAGGCGGATAACGAAAGTCCGACTCGTAGACGCGGTCGCCGGCGGCGACCTCCAGCAACTCGTCGACGACGAGTTCGAACACGTAGACATCCTGATCGATATCGAACTGGGCGGCGACAGCCGGATGTACCTGCCCGATGACGCCGACATCGCGGCCGTCCACGGAGACGGCGCCCGTCCGGCCCGGCAGCAGCGCGAACCGTTCGGCCTGCGACAGCGCCGGGGTCAGGCCGACGGCCGCCAGCGCCGCGTCGACGTAGCCCTTGGCGTCGAAGAAGTCGACGGCCTCGTCGGACGCACGGCCCCAGCGGTCCTCGCGTTGTCCGGTGACGACGCCCACGACGTGCTCGCGTTCGTCCGGCAACTCGCCTGCTTCCAGGCGCTCGCGCGGCGGGGGCAGGTAGACGCGGGCCGCCTCGAACAGCGCCAGCTCGCCGTCGTGGCGGCGCAGGTTCGCCGCTGCGGTCCTGAGCACGCTCGCCCAGAGGGTCGGGCGCAGATATTCATACTCGGAGCTGACCGTGTGGGCCACTTTCAGAGGCGGCCGGGCGGCCATCTCGTCCTCCGGCAGCACACGCGCGAGCAGCTCCTGCGTGGTCAGTGAGTACGTGATCACTTCCTGCATCCCGGCGGCTGCGCAGGCGTCGCGCAAGCTCTCACGCAGATTGCGCAGCGGCTGGGCGGCGACCGACGGCAGCGCGCCGCTCAGGTTTGTCGTCGGGATCTGATCGTAGCCGATGACGCGGGCCACTTCTTCCGCCAGATCGTCCGAGATGCGGACGTCCGTACGCCAGTACGGCACGCGCACCTCGTAGAGTTCGGGCGGCGACCAGCGGACGGAGAACCCCAGCGACGTTAGCGCGGCGCGCACCTTCGATGTTGGCAGGTCGATGCCGAGCACCTGCTCTAGTCTGCGGCGCGTCAGGTCGATGCGGACCTCCTCCGCAGGCGCGGGGTAGCTGTCGACGTAGCCGTGGAGTGCGCGGCCGCCGGCCAGCTCGACGAGCAGCTTCGTGGCGCGCTGGGCGGCGATCACCGCCAGCTCCGGGCTGAGGCCCTTCTCGAACCGCGCGGAAGCCTCCGTCCGCGAGCGCAGGGCGGCCGCCGTGCGGCGAATGCAGCCAGGGTGGAACGTCGCGGATTCCAGAAGGATCGTCGTCGTCTGCTCCGTGATTTCTGAATCCGCACCGCCCATCACGCCGGCCAGCGCTACCGGCTTCTTCGCGTCGGCGATGACGAGCATATCCTTTGTTAGCGTGCGCTCCTCGCCATCGAGCGTCGTCAGCTTTTCGCCTTCGCGGGCGCGGCGGACGACGATCTTGGCGTCCTGGACCGCACTGAAGTCGAAGGCGTGCAGCGGCTGACCCAGCTCCATCATCACGTAGTTCGTAATATCGACGACGTTGTTTATCGGCCGCATGCCGCCGGCCGTCACGCGCTCCTGCAGCCACTGCGGTGACGGCCCGAGCGTAACTCCTTCGACGACTGTCGCAACGTAGCGAGAGCAAAGGTCGGGGTCGGCGATCTCCACGGCGACCACCGCAGGAACGTTTTCGTCCGCCTGGTCGTCGTAGGTGTGCTGCGGCTCACGGACCGTTGCGCCCGTGAGCGCAGCCACCTCGCGCGCGATACCGAGCATCGACATCCAGTCGGGACGGTTGGGCGTCAGGTCGAGGTCGAGGACCGCGTCGCCGAGGTAGGTGGAGAGAGCGGTACCCACCGGAGCGTCGGCGGCCAGCACGAGGATCCCCTCATGGTCGCTGGAAAGGCCGAGCTCCTTGCCCGAACAGACCATGCCTGCGGACTCCACGCCGCGGATCTTGGCAGGCTTCAGTACTGCCCGTTCGCCGCTGCGACCGTCGATCAGCTTCGCGCCGGCGCGTGCGAACGCGATCCGCTGGCCGGCCTCGACGTTAGGCGCGCCGCAGACGACGGTCTGGGGCTCCGTCCCGCCGTGGTCGACGGTCGCGAGCACGAGGCGGTCGGCGTCAGGGTGCGGCTGGACGTCGAGTACGTTGCCGACGGTGATTAGCTCGGAGTCCCAATCGCCGCCGATGTTTTCGATGGCGGCCGACTCCATGCCGGCCATCGTCAGCTTGTGCGCGAGCTCCTCCGGGGAGAGCGTGACGTCGACGTAATCGGCCAGCCACTTGAGAGAGACACGCATCTGTTAGAACTGCTCCAGAAAACGCAGATCGTTCTGATAGAAGCTGCGGATGTCTTCGATGCCGTTGCGCAGCAGGCAGACGCGCTCCGCGCCGATGCCGGCCGCGAAGCCGGTGACGCGCTCCGCGTCGTAGCCCATGTTGGTGAGGATCTGCGGGTGCACCATGCCGGCGCCCATGATCTCTATCCAGCCCTCGTTGTGGCACATGCGGCAGCCCTCGCCGCCGCAGAGAAAGCAATCGATGGACATATCGACGCCCGGCTCGACGTAGGGGAAGTAGTCGCAGCGGAAGCGCACCTTTCGCTCCTGGCCGAACATCCGCTTGGCGAACTCGAACAGCGTGCCCTTGAGGTCGGCGAGGCTGATGCCCTCGTCGACGGCGAGCAGCTCGATCTGGGTGATCATCCACTCGTGCGTCGGGTCGGTGGCCTCGTTGCGGTAGCACCTGCCCGGCACGACGACGCGGATGGGCGGCTGGTGCTGCTCCATGAAGCGCACCTGGTTCGGCGAGGTGTGCGTGCGCAGCATGAACGGGTACGCGCCGTCGCGCTGGTAGTCGATGTAGAGCGTGTCCTGCATATCGCGCGCGGGGTGATCGGGCGCGATCAACAGCGCGCCGAAGTTGTAGTAGTCGGTCTCGACTTCCGGCCCCTCGGTGACGGCGAAGCCCATCGAGACGAAGATGTCCGTCATCTCGCGCAGCGTCTGCGTGATCGGATGCAGGCGGCCGACGCGCTTCGTCCGGCCGGGCAGCGTCACATCGACCTGCCCCCCGGCGACGGTCGCCGCCAGCCGCTCGCCTGCCAGGCTCAGCCGCCGCGACTCGAGCGCGGCCTCCAGTTCCGTCTTGAGCGCGTTGGCTTCCGCGCCGATGCGCCTGCGCTCTTCGATGGGCAGGCCGGCCAACTGCCGCAGCACCGACGTCAGCACGCCCTTGCGTCCGAGCTGGGCCACGCGCCACGATTCGAGCGCGGCTTCGTCGTCGGCGGCGGCCAGCCCCGCGCGCGCCGTAGCGGCGATAGCTTCGATATCTACTTCTGTGCCTGTCTGCTGGTCTGCCATAGGCCCCCGCATTATCGCCACAGGCTGCTGGCACGGTCAAACGTGGGCGGCAAGCGCCGACTCTTGACAATCGCAGAGCCCATGGTACGATCGCGTTGACTGGTGGCCCTTCTGGGCCAAGCATCTCGCCACGCAACGCCCCGCCACGCCTGGCGGTTTTGAGGGGAGCGATAGCTGTGTCTTTAGTGACGGCGGCCCACCCGCTGCGTATCGTGCTGGCGTTCGGTGTCTTCGCTCTTGCCGCGCTCACGCTGCCGGACAGCACTGAGGCGGCAACCTTCACCGAAGTCCAAAAGATTCTTGCAGCGGATGCACAAGGTGGTGACATTTTCGGCAACAGCGTGGCGGTAAGCGGCAACTTCACTATCGTCGGTGCGGCGGGCAATGGAGACGGAGGGTTACAAGCAGGAGCCGCATACATCTTCCAACGCCAGAGTGGAAGCCCAGGAGACTGGGGTCAGGCAGTGAGGCTCACGGCACCCATCCCCGAAGTAGGCGATCGTTTCGGACGTTTCGTGGCTATCAGCGGCGATGTCGCGATTACTAGCGTGAGTAGGAACCCCGGCGAGGTGTACGTTTTCGAGCGAAATCAAGGCGGCCCCGACAACTGGGGCCAAGTTACTGCACTAACGGCATCCGACGGCACGGCAGGTGGTGAGTTCGGGCGAAGCGTGGCGGTCGACGGCGATACGATCGTCGTAGGCGACATTTGGGATGACGAACGTGGCAAGAACGCAGGCGCCGCGTACGTCTTCCAACGAGATCAAGGCGGGCTGCAGAACTGGGGAGAGGTCGCGAAGTTGACGCCCACCGATGCGGCCTCCGGGGACTGGTTCGGCGAAAGCGTCGCCATCGACGGTGACACGCTCGTGGTCGGCGCTCTCTTCGATGATGGGTCACAGATCGATGACACTGGTTCGGCATACGTCTTCCAGCGGGATCACGGCGGTGCCGGCAGCTGGGGGCAACTGCAAAAACTGACCGTTCCGGCTGCACAGTTTGAAGACTTCTTTGGTTCGCGGACCGCGATTGATGGTGACATAGCGATTGTCGGGGCTCCTCTAGACGATAGTCGCGGAGCCGACGCCGGGGCCGTGTATCTATTCCAGCGCGATCACGGTGGTCCAGACAATTGGGGTGAACTAACGAAGCTAACCGCCTCCAATGCCCAAGAATACGACGAATTCGGAATCAGCCTCACTGTAGCTGGCGACACCATCGCAATCGGGGCCAGTAGATCAAACGTCACCGGGGACCAAAGTGGAGCTGTCTACGTATTTCGACGTGACCGCGGAGGTCCGGGGAACTGGGGCGAAGACAAAAGACTCGTAGCATCTGATACCGCCGCTCACGATTCGTTCGGGTCTGGAGTCGGGATCAGCGGAGATACATTGCTCATCGGTGCACCCGGTCAGGATGACCTCGGTTCCGCATCCGGCGCCGTCTATGTCTTCCAATCGCCCAAGCCCGTCGGCGGCGTCTCGCTTGACTCCGGTTTGCGGCCGCTGGCGGCAGACGCGGCGCACTCTACTGGCGCGCCGTGGGCTGCCGTGGCCGCGGTTGTGGCAGCGGCGGGCCTGCTCGCCGCTGGCAGCGCGGCGTGGTACGCGCGGCGATGGCGCGCCTAGACGCAGCCTCTCCCCTACCCGCGCTCCGCTAGCTGCGCGAAGGCCGCGCCCG
>JAJCYW010000014.1 GCA_029262675.1 Chloroflexota bacterium
CGCCAGCGTCTGCTCGATCATAGGATTCCTCATCTCTTGGGCGCTTCAGGCTGACCGCCTGTTGCGCTTGTGGTAGCGCAGCGCATGTTGAACGCGGCGCCGCGGGTGCGCGGCTCGTGCGGCGCCATTGTACGCGGCGGCTCCGAAATCGACAAGACGGGCGTTCGGCGATCTGGCCCTCTGGTATACTTGGGCCAAACTATTGGAGGGGTTCCGGCGGGCTGCCGATACTCCCCTAGCGCATGGGAATCCCGCGCCCGTGCCAATGAATCGGTGCGATGGTGCGAGGCGAGAGCGAGGACAAGCACGTGGGGCGGGCCCAGCGCGAGCGGCGGGAATCTGTCGGTCACATGATTCTGCGCGCGGCGAATCAATTGTTAGGGGGAAGCACGGTGACCACGCCTGAGCGGCGCGATGGTGAGGGCTCCAACGGCGAGGCAGATGCGGCGGCGAAGCGCTCCGCCGAAGAGGCCAAGGCGGCCGCCGAAAAGCTGGAGAGCACCCTGCGCCACTTCGAATCGATGATGCAAACGCTAGAGCAGCAGTTGCAGGACGATGTTCCGCAGGGCGACGGCGCGTCGCACGGCGACGGCGCGTCGCAACGCGACGCGGCGCAGCATGACGTTCTCGCTGGAGGGCCTGACGAGATCGAGACTCACGCCTTACAGGACCAGATGCAGGACTTCTTCGAGCGCCTTGACGCCGCCGTAGAGCGCCTGAACGTTCAGACGGCGCGCCTGTCGGACGGCGCGTCCGACCTCGCAGTCGTCGCCGGCCGCGTCGAGGCGCTGGTGAGCGACGTGACGCGCGCGCTGGGACATGCCAGCCGGATGGAAGAAGATCGCTCCGCCCAGGAGACAGAGTCCTTGGCGCCCGTTGAGTCGCAGTTTCAGCCCGGCGAAGTCGCGGTCGGCGTGGTGCTGGCCGCAGTCCCTGGTTTTCAAGGGCTGATGGACGCGCAACGCGTGCTGACCAACCTGCCGGAGGCCGAAGGCGCGTCCGTGGTGGCCTACAAGAACGGCGAGGCGTCGCTGGAGATGGTGCTGCGCCAGCCGGTTACGGCTAGCCGCATCGTCGAAGGACTGAGCGAATCCGTCGGCCAGCCCGTTCTGATCGAGGAATCGCGTCCGGAGTCGCTGCGCCTGCGCTTGCGCTTCGTCGACCGCAACGGCGCCACGACCGCGTGAGCAGCCCGCCCGCCCGTCATCTCGCCCCCGTCTATTCCCATGGCCCCGCCTACTTCCACGGCAAGGATCGCCGGCCGGCATGTGGATCCAGCGCCTAACCCTCACCCACTTCCGTAACTACAAGGCACAGGAGCTTTCGCTCGCGAAGGGCCCTTCGCTGCTGCTCGGCGACAACGCGCAAGGCAAGAGCAACCTGCTGGAGGCGGCGTTCCTGCTGGCGACGACGCGTTCGGCGCGCGCCCAGACGGAGGGCGAACTGATCCACTGGGATGCGCTGACGGACCCGCAGCCCGTCGCACGCGTCACCGCGGAGGTGGAACGCGTGGACGGCCCGATACGTCTGGAGGTCGTCGTCGCCGGCCGGCCCAGGGACGGCGAACGCGCGCGTGTACCGGCATCGAAGCGGCTGCGCGTGAACGGCATCCCGAAGCGGGCGGCGGACGTCGTCGGCCAGCTCACGGCCGTGCTCTTCACGACTGACGATATCGAACTGATAGGCGGCGGCCCTGGAGAACGCCGCCGCTACCTGGATGTGATGCTGACGCAACTGCAGCCTGCCTACGCCCGCGCGCTGCAACGCTACGGCAAGGTGGTGACGCAGCGCAACGCGCTGCTCCGCCGCATCCAGGCCAACGAAGCTGCGCCCGACGAGCTCGACTTCTGGGATGAGGAGCTCGCCGGCCACGGCGCCACGCTCGTCGGCGACCGTGCCGCCGCGATCGCTGCGCTCAGGGGCCTCGCACGCGACGCGCACGAGAGGCTGAGCGGCAGTACGGAGGATCTCGCCATCGCGTATGAACCGCGGCTCGAAGGCTGGTCCGTCGGCGACGCTTCGGGCTTATCGGCAGCGCTGCGCGAGTCGCTCGCCTCCGGTCGCGGCCGGGATATCGGCGCAGGCATGACGCTCAGCGGCCCCCATCGCGACGACGTGTCGGTGCTGCTTGACGGCGTGGCCGCGTCGTCGTTCGCTTCTCGGGGCCAGCAGCGCACGGCGGCCCTGGCGCTGCGGTTGGCCGAGGCCGGCTACATGGCGCAGATCAAGGGCGACCTGCCGGTCGTCCTGCTGGACGACGTGCTCTCGGAGCTGGACGAGGAGCGCCGCCGCGCCGTGCTCTCGTCGCTCGGTGATTGGGATCAGCTCCTGATTACGTCCGCCGACAACGACCGCTTCGACGAAGGCCTGCCGGGCTCCCCGGCGGTGTTTCGCGTCGAGGCCGGTACGATCACTCCGCGTTAGGACGCCGGAATAGGGGACTGTCCAGCTCCGCCGGCACGATCACACGCAGAGCGTGCCGTACTATGTCGATGCTGATGGGCGTCTCGGTCAGGTAGTCGCCGTCGATCTGGACCGGCAGGCCGGGCGTGCGCACCTCCAGCGACTCGACCGTGCGATACCGCACGTTCGCGCGGCCTGCATGACGCCCCAGCAGCACCCACGGCGCCAGCCATGCGATCCGGCGAAGGCCGCCGCGCTCCAGCAGGCAGAAGTCGAGCTTGCCGTCCACCGCGCTCGCCAGATGGGTTAGGTTTGCAACGCCCGCGTAGCTCCGCGTGTTGCCCAGCAGCAGCCAGTAGAGCGACGCTCGCTCCGCCACGCCGTCGATCACTAAATCCACGACCTCAGCGCGGTGGTTGAACACGTTACGGACGCCCTGCCACAGGTAGGCGGTCGCTCCCAGCCTGCGCTTCAGCGCACCCGACGCTTGGCTGACGATGCTGGCATCGAAGCCGATGCCCGCCATCAGCAGGAAGTAGCGTTCGCCGCTATCGTCGTTTTCGCCGGCGAGGCTGCGTGGCGGGTCGCCGGATTCGAGGTGCTGCGCGGGGAGAGCGCGGACGCGCCCGAGGTCAATGGACCGGCGGTCGCCTGTCACCAGAAGCTGCAGCGCCTCCGTTGGCCGCCGAGGCACGCCGGCCTCCTTCGCCCAGACGTTGGCCGTGCCGCCGCGGATCACGGCCAGCGGTGTACCGCTGCCGGCGAGGCCGTTAGCTACCTCGTTCACGGTGCCGTCGCCGCCGCAGGCGATGACGGCGTCCGCGTTCTGCGCCGCCGCGATCAGGGCCAGCTCGGTCGCGTGGCCGGCCGAAGTCGTCTCGTTGATGGAGATCTCCCAGCCCTCGATCCCGCCGACGGCCGACTTCAGCCGCTCGAGAGGAGGCGCGCCGCGCGAGGCCGGGTTGCGGATCAGCCGGGCATTGTTGACCATGTTGCTATGGTAGACCGTGCTGGCGGTCGCGTCGACCCGCCCCTGAATCGCGCTGAGAAGATTGACAGCCCAGATAGGCTGCGATAGTATATGATATAGTTGAGAAAGTAAGTCAAGTTTATGCTCTTTGTGATGGGCCTGACCGAATAGGAGGACCGGCATGGTGAAAGAAGCGATAGGTAACGGCCAGGAGCCGGGCGCTGGACTCGAACCGCTCGAGGCGGGCGAGCTGAACAACTACGAAAAAGAGGCGACAGCCTTCCTCGCCGGAGGCGGCCTGGGCGACGATTTTCGGCCGTTCCGGCTGCAACAAGGCGTCTACGGCCAGCGCCAGGACGACGCTCAGATGATCCGGATCAAGATCCCCCACGGCTCGATGACGGCCGAACAGCTCGATGTCATCGGAGATATGGCGGACAAGTACTCGGGTCGCAAGGTGGGCCACGTCACGACGCGGCAGGCGATCCAGCTTCACTACGTGCCGTTGGAGAACACGCCGACGGTGCTGCGGATCCTGGCGGATGCCGGACTGACGACGCGGGAGGCCTGCGGCAACACCGTGCGCAACGTCAGCGCCGATCCGACATCGGGGCTCTGCGAAGACACGGTCTTCGACGTGACGCCGCACGCGGAGGCGACGAAGAACTTCTTCCTCCGCAACCCGATCTGTCAGAAGCTGCCGCGAAAGTTCAAGATCGCCTTCTCCGCCTGCCCGCACGACAAGGGGCTGGTGCCGATCCACGACCTCGGGGCGACGGCCGTCATGAAGGACGGCAAGCGCGGATTCAAGGTCACGGTCGGTGGTGGTCTCGGCGCGTCGCCCTTCATCGCGCAGGTGCTGGAGGAGTTTGTTCCGGAGGAGGAGCTGCTGCGCGTGTCCGAAGCCGTGATCCGCATCTTCGATCGGATGGGCAACCGCAAGAACCGCAACAAGGCCCGAATCAAGTTCGTCGTCAAGCAGCTAGGCATGGATGAGTTCCGCCGCGTGGTTCAAGAGGAGATCGCGGCGCTGCCCCCGGCTGAGAAGCAGGGCTACCTGGACCCGGACTGGTCGCTCCAGGAGGACGACGCGACACACGTCTCGGCCGCGTCGCAAGGGTCGAACGGCCACAAGCCGCAGGACGGATTCGAGGCCTGGAAGCGCACAAACGCGATCCCGCAGGCGCAGTCCGGGTTCTCCATGGTCTACGTTCTGCTGCCGATCGGCGACATGACCGTCGATCAGTTCCACCGGCTCGCCGATATCTCCCGCACCTACGCGGGCGGCAAGATCCGCACCGCGGTGAACCAGAACATGGTGCTGCGCTGGGTCCACAACGAAGACCTGCCTGGCCTCCACGCCGACCTGGTCGAGTGTGGCCTGGCGGAGGACGGCGCGCTGACGCTCAACGACGTGATGACGTGCCCGGGCACGGACACCTGCAGCCTCGGCGTGACGTCGTCGAAGGGGCTCGGCACGGCGATCCGCGAGATGCTGGCCGGGACGAACGGCGAGTTCAAGAGCGACCCGCTCGTCGAGCAGATGCGGATCAAGATCAGCGGCTGCCCCAACTCCTGCGGCCACCACCACGTTGCCGACATTGGCTTCTACGGCAACGCCGTGCGCTCCGGCGAACGAATGGTACCCGCCTTCTCGATGCTCGTCGCCGGTAAGGCCCACGGCGAGGACGCCCGCGTCGCCAAGCACGTGATGAAGGTCTCTGCCAAGCGCATCCCAGAGGCCGTGCGGACGCTGATCGGCCACTACAGGGAGCAACGCGACGAAGGCGAGCCCTTCGGCGAGTGGGCGTTGCGCATCGGCGTCCCTGCGATCAGGGAGCTGATGGCCGGCTTCAAGGACATGCCTGTCTACAACGAAGACCCGATGGCTTTCGTCGATTGGGGCGCCACGACGCTGTTCAGCCTGGAGGACATGGGCGAAGGGGAGTGCGCCATATAGGCGTCGCTCCGTTTCGTGAACGACGAGAGCGGCTCTCCCGCAGGAGAGCGGCTTTCCGGTGGAAAGCTGAGAAAGAGCAGATATGAACGCAACCACGCCGTACACGCCGGAACAGCTCGCCCAGTGGAACTCGGAGTTGGAGGACCAATCACCGCAGGCGATACTGCGCTGGTCCGTCGAGAAGTTCTACCCGGGATTGACCATGGCCTGCAGCTTCGGCGGGCCGTCCGGCTTGGTGCTGCTGGACATGATGTCTAAGATCGAGCCGCGCGTGGAAGTCTTCTACCTGGACACCGATTTCCTCTTCCCGGAAACAATGGAAACACGCGACAAGGCTATCGAACGCTATGGGATGACGCCCGTCGCGTACAAGACCGGCCTCTCGCCCGCAGCCCAGGCCGCCAAACACGGAGAGGAGCTCTGGCTCAGCGATCCCGATCTCTGCTGCCAGATCCGCAAGGTCGAACCCAACGCCCGCGCGTTGGAGGGGAAGCGGGCCTGGATCACCGGCATCCGCCGCGACCAGGGCGAATCGCGCGGCGACGCGGCGATCGTCCAGTGGGACGAGAAGTTCGGGCTGGTGAAGCTGCTGCCGCTGGCTATGTGGCTGGAGGCCGATGTCTGGGCCTACATCGTTAAGCACGAAGTGCCGTATAACCCGCTGCACGACCGCGACTACCCCAGCATCGGCTGCACCAACTGCACGCTGGCCGTGAATCCGGGCGACGACCTGCGCGCCGGCCGCTGGCAAGGGATCGGCAAGGTGGAGTGCGGCCTCCACACCGGCGGCGAGCCGGTCCCGCTGGCGCGGGGCGAAGAGCTGGCAGGATAAGACACACAGTTGACAGCAAGAACGTTGAAAGAGGGGGAAGAATGACAGAGCGAGGAGTAACGATCTGGTTCACCGGGCTCTCCGGCGCCGGCAAGACCACTATCGCGGAGCAACTGGTGCAGATCGCCCGCGACCGCGGCCGCAACGTGGAGATGCTGGACGGTGATGTGGTCCGGACGAACCTGAGCAAGGGTCTGGGCTTCAGCAAAGAAGACCGCGACATCAACATTCGTCGCATCGGATTCGTCTGTAACCTGCTCGCCCGCAACGGCGTGATCGCCGTCGCCTCGGCCATCTCGCCGTATCGCGCGATTCGCGACGAGGTGCGCGCCACACATGACGACTTCGTCGAGGTCTACGTCCGCTGCTCCATCGAAAAACTGACGGAGCGCGACGTGAAGGGCCTCTACGCCAAGGCGCTGAGCGGCGAGATCAAGAACTTCACCGGCGTCTCCGATCCGTACGAAGAGCCGCTCACACCGGAAGTGCTGCTGGACTCCGAGACGGAGACCGAGGAGGAGAGTCTGGCCAAGCTCGTCGCCAAGCTGGAAGAACTCGGCCACCTGCCGCCGGCCTAACGAGCGACCGCGGTCACATCCGACAGATATAGGCGTTGGAAGTATTACAGCCCGCGCCACCACGGAAAGGAACACGATGACGGACGGACTAGTTGCACCCCACGGCGGTCGCCTGATCGATCGCGAAGTCGGCGGAGACGAAGCGGCGGCGCTGCAGGCCAAGGCGAAGTCGCTGCCGCAGCTTACGATCAGTTCGCGCGCGCTCTCCGATTTGGAGCTGATCGCGAACGGCGCCCTCAGCCCGCTGGAGGGGTACATGACCAAGGCGCAGTACACGTCCGTCGTCGAGACGATGCGGCTCCCCGGCGGCGAGGCCTGGTCGCTTCCCGTCACGGCCTCCGCGACATCTGAAGAAGCGCAGTCGCTGAAGGACGGCCAGCAGATCGCGCTCGTCGGCAACGATGGCGAGCCGCTGGCCGTGCTCGACCTGGAAGAGCGCTACGACTACGACAAGCAGGCCGAGGCCCAGCACGTCTACCGCACGACCGACGAGGCCCACCCCGGCGTCGCGGCGATGTACGCTCAGGGCGACGTGCTGCTGGGCGGCAAGGTGACGCTCTTTCGCAAGGTCTCGACCGCGTTCGCCGAACACCGGCTGACGCCGGCCATGACACGCGCCGCCTTCGCCGAACGCGGCTGGAAGACGGTCGTGGGATTCCAGACGCGCAACCCCGTCCACCGCGCACACGAGTACCTCCAGAAGACGGCGATGGAGATCGTCGATGGGCTGCTGCTGCACCCGCTCGTCGGCGACACGAAGGACGACGACATCCCCCCGGACGTGCGCATGCAGTGCTATCAGGTGCTGCTGGACGGCTACTACCCGAGCGACCGGGTGCTGCTCTCCGTGCTGCCGGCGGCGATGCGCTACGCCGGCCCGCGCGAGGCGATCTTCCACGCCATGGTTCGTAAGAACTACGGCTGCTCGCACTTCATCGTCGGCCGCGACCACGCCGGCGTCGGCGACTACTACGGCACCTACGACGCGCAGGCGATCTTCGGCGAGTTCACGCCCGCAGAGCTGGGCATGACGCCGCTGATGTTCGAGCACAGCTTCTATTGCACGTCCTGCCAAGGCATGGCGAGCAGTAAGACCTGCCCCCACGGTGCCGAACAGCGGGTGTTCCTCTCCGGCACCAAGGTACGCGAGATGCTAGCCGCCGGCGAAGCGCCGCCGCCCGAGTTCAGCCGGCCAGAAGTGGCCAAAGTGCTGATCGATTCGATGAGCGGCGGCGGCGTTCAGTCCGGTGCCGGGGGGAGCGGTGGCGGGGCTTAGGGCCTCGGGGCCTAGAACGTCCGGGCCTCCGGGCGTGATCGACGCGCCTCGTGTGCTCGTCGAACCCGACGAGTTCGCCGCCCACTTCGATGTCGCCGGCCTCGCTCCCGACTCGATGCTGCTCGCCGCGCTGCGGCGCGTTCCCTACGTGGTGGCGGCGCTGGCGCTCTTCGTGCTGGCGCTGGAGCTGCTAACGACGGGCGCCTCCAGCGCGCAGGACCTGCTCTCGAGACTCGCGGCGGACGGGCCGCTCAACCTCTTCGGCTTCGGCTGGCTGGGCGCCTATGTGATGCTGAGCGGCTCGCCTGTCGCGGCGACGGCGCTCAGCCTCTTCTCCGGCGGCGCGATCTCCGAGCTGGAAAGCTTCGCGATGATCAACGGCTCCCGCTTCGGCGCGTCGTTCATGGTGCTGCTCGTCGGCTTCATCTATTACCTGCGTCACCAGCGCAACCCGGACGGCCTCTACATCGGCGTCGTCGCGTTGCTGACGACGATCACGATCTACACGCCGTCGCTGATCGTCGGGCTGGTGGCGCTCGACCAGGGTTGGTTCGACGGCGTCAGCGTCGGCGCGCCGCCCGGCTTCGCGACGGTCACGCAGGATGGCGTCGGTGGCATCGTCGACTGGTTCGACGATCTATTGCCGGGGCTGCTCGTCTTCGGCCTGGGCGCGGCAGTGCTGCTGGTCAGCTTCCAGCTTTTCGACAAGGTGCTGCCCAACCTCGACCCGCCCAGCCCGCGCCTGGAGCGGGTACTGGCGTTCTTCCACCGGCCGCTGACGATGTTCGTCATGGGCGGGCTAGTGACGCTGGCGACGCTTTCGGTTTCGATCTCGCTGACGCTGCTCGTACCACTCTCGATGAAAGGCGTGATCCGGCGGCACAGCATCGTGCCCTACGTGATGGGTGCCAACATCACGACGTTCATCGATACGCTCTTCGCGGCGCTCGTGCTCGATACGCCGCCGGCCGTGACCGTCGTCGTGACGCAGATGGTGCTGACGGCAGCGGTGTCGCTGGTAGTGCTGGCGCTGTTCTACGGCCCGTACCAGCGCGCGATCCTGGGCGCGGCCCACTTTCTGACGGCAAATCGGCGCAGCTTCGTCGCCTTCATGGCCGCGATCTTCGCCGTGCCCGGCGTGCTGCTGTTCGTATAGAAAGGCACACGAGTGTGCCCGATTGGCGAAGCCGCTCGCGACTGTGATAGACTGAATTGTTGACGATTCCGGTACACTTTTCAGCGAATGGGTACTGAAACGAGACGATGAAGGTTTCAACGAAGGGTGATTACGGCGTACGGGCGCTCGTTGAGCTGGCCCACCACTACGGTGAAGGGCCGATGCAGAGCGCGGCTATCGCATCGCGGCAGGAGGTGCCTGAACCCTACCTGGACCAGTTGCTGACTGCACTGCGCCGCGCCGGGTTTATCCGCAGCGTCCGCGGCCCGCAGGGCGGCCACGCGCTGATCCGAGCGCCGGAAGAGGTCAAGCTGAGCGACGTGATGTTAGCATTGGAAGGTTCGTTGGCGCCTCTCGCTTGCGTGGACGATCCCGACGCGTGTACCAAAACGGGGGGTTGCGTACAGCGCGGCGTCTGGGAGCAGGTGCGCGACGCTACGTTGGAGATACTGGAAAACGTTTCGATAGGAGACCTAGCCGAAAAGGAGCGCAAGCGCAACCGCAATGGTGGACGCTACAACATCTGATCTGCGACAGCTGAAAGCTTCAGTGAGCGCCGGCGAAGAGATCGCCGATTGCGTGCTGGATGTCGTCGGCAACACGCCGCTGGTGCGGCTGCATCGCGTCGCGCCGCAGGGCGGAGCCGAGCTGTTGGGCAAGCTGGAATCGCTCAACCCGGCCGGCAGCGTCAAGGATCGAATCGCTCTCAACATGGTCGAAAACGCCGAGGCCAGCGGCGCGCTGAAGCCGGGCGACACGATCGTCGAGCCGACGAGCGGCAACACGGGCATCGGGCTGGCCATGGTAGCGGCGGTGAAGGGCTACCGGCTGATCCTGACGATGCCGGAAGACATGAGCATGGAGCGGCGCAAGCTGCTGGCCCGCTTCGGGGCGGAACTGGTGCTGACGCCGGCTATTGAAGGTATGTCTGGCGCGGTTTTCGCGGCGCAGGAGTTGGTGGACAACCACGGCTACTTCATGCCGCAGCAGTTCAACAACCCCGCGAACCCAGAGATCCACCGCCGCACGACGGGGCCCGAGATACTGAAAGCAACCGAGGGTCGAATCGATGCCTTCGTCGCGGGCGTCGGCACCGGCGGCACTATCACGGGCGTCGGCGAGGTGCTGAAGCAGCACGACGCCAACATCATCGTCGTCGCCGTCGAACCGGCGGCATCGCCTGTACTGGCCGGTGGCAAGGCCGGCCTGACAGGCATCCAGGGTATTGGCGCCAGCTTCGTGCCGAGCGTGCTCAACAATGAGATCTACGACGAGCTGATGGCCGTTACCGACGACGATGCTTACGCGATGACCCTGCGGCTGACGAAGGAGGAAGGCCTGCTCGTCGGCATATCGGCAGGCGCGAACGTCTTCGCAGCGGCGCAGGTCGCGGAGCGGCTGGGCGCGGGCAAGCGCGTGGTGACCATGCTCTGCGATACCGGCGAGCGCTATCTGAGCGTGAACCTGTAACAGACGGCCGTCTGCAGCGATGGAGACAAGAGAGAGTTGATGGCAAACCAGACACCAGGAGCGGAGGACGAACCGATGAAGGTGACGGTGTACATTCCGACGCCGTTTAGGCAGATGACGGGCAACCGCGCGAGTATAGAGGTGCCGGGCGAGACGATCGCTGAAGTGCTGGACAACCTGGATCAGCAGTTCCCCGGCGTTCACGACCTGATCTACAGCGCCCAGCACAAGATACCGGCGCATATTAACATCTACGTGAACAACCAGGAGATCTCCGCCCTCAACGGCGATGCGACCGCGCTCGCTTCGGGCGACCAGGTTGCCATCATCCCGGCGATTTCGGGCGGCGCTGGTGACGACGACAGCTCGACCGCTTCGGCGGCGGCGGGAGGCGCGTTGACGGCGGAGCAGGTGACGCGCTACTCGCGCCACATCATCATGCCGCAGGTCGGTAGCGCCGGACAGCGCAAGATCCTCGGCTCCAAGGTGCTGATGGTCGGCGCGGGCGGTCTCGGTTCGCCGGTCGCGCTCTACCTGGCGCTGGCCGGGGTCGGCACGCTGGGCATCGTCGATTTCGATGTGGTCGACTTGACCAACCTGCAGCGCCAGATCCTTCACCAGAACGACGACATCGGCAGGCCCAAAGTCGACTCGGCGAAGGAGACGCTGAACGCGTACAACCCGGACGTCAACGTCGTCACGCACGAAGCGCCGCTCACGTCCGACAATGCGATGGAGATCATCGGCCAGTACGACATTGTCGTCAACGGCGCGGACAACTTCCCCGCGCGCTACCTGGTCAACGACGCCTGCGTCTTCCTCAAGAAGCCACTGGTGGACGGCAGCATCCTGCTCTTCGAAGGGCAGGCGACGGTCTACAAGCCCGGCGCGGGCTGCTATCGCTGCCTCTTCCCAGCGCCTCCGCCTCCGGGCCTGGTACCGAGCTGCGCCGAGGCCGGCGTGCTGGGCGCGCTCTGCGGGCTCGTCGGTTCGATCCAGGCTTCGGAGACACTGAAGCTGATCCTCGGCATCGGCGATTCGCTCAACGGGCGGCTGCTGATCGTGGACGCGCTGGGAATGGACATGCGCTTGCTCAGGCTCCGCCGCGACCCGAATTGCGTGGTCTGCGGCGACAACCCGACCGTGACGGAACTGATCGATTACGATGCGTTCTGCGGCGGCGCCTCCACCGGTGCCAACGCGGCCGCCCAGGTAGGAGCGTAGGACACGGCATGGCAGAAGTACGAGTAACCTCAACGCTGCGCACGCTCGTCGGCGCGAAGGCCGTCAACGGCGATGGCGGCACCGTCGGCGCCGTGCTGGCCGACCTAGAGTCGCGCTATCCGGGCTTCAAGGCTCAGATCAGCGGCGACGACGGCGAGTTGCACCGCTTCGTCAACGTCTACGTCAACGACGAGGACATCCGCTACCTGCAGGCCCTCGACACACCCGTCGGCGACGACGACGTCGTGTCGATCCTGCCCGCCCTCGCCGGCGGAGCCGGCTAGCCCCGCGACGTGCTCTACTCCAACCTGATCGACGCGATCGGCAACACGCCGCTGGTCGAGCTGCAGCGGCTCAGCCCCTCGAAAGACGTCCGCTTCTTCGCCAAGCTGGAGGGTCAGAACCCCACCGGCAGCGTGAAGGACCGCATCGCCAAGTACATGATCGAGGCGGCGGAGCGCGAGGGCGGCCTGACCAAGGACCGCACCGTGCTGGAGCCGACGAGCGGCAACACCGGCATCTCGCTGGCGATGATCTGCCGCCTGAAGGGCTACCGGCTGAAGGTCGTGATGCCGGAGAGCGTCAGCGCGGAGCGCACGCAGTTGCTTCGGGCGTTCGGCGCGGAGATCGTCTACTCGGACGGGCTAAAGGGCACGAACGGGTCGATCGCCGTCGCGCAGGAGCTGGCGGCGTCGGACCCGGACTACTTCATGCTGTACCAGTACGGCAACGAGGCCAACCCGCGCGCGCACTACGAGACGACGGGGCCAGAGATCCTGCGAGACCTGCCGGAGACCGACGTCTTCATCGCCGGGCTGGGCACGGGCGGTTCGCTGACTGGCACCGGCCACTACCTGAAGGAGCACCGCGAAGGCGTCAAGGTCGTCGCCTGCGTGCCGCATCCAGGCGACCTGGTACAGGGCCTCCGCAGCCTGGACGAGGGCTTTATACCGCCCGTACTCGACGAGTCCGTCCTCGACGGCAAGATCGTCGTCGATTCGCCGTCGTCGTTCGCGGCGACGAAAGAGCTGACGCAGCAGGAAGGCATCTTCGCCGGCATCTCGTCCGGCGCGGTGCTGCGCACTGCCCAGCGCGTCGCCGAGCGCCTCGACCGCGGCAACGTCGTGTTGCTGCTGGCCGATGGCGGCTGGAAGTACCTCTCGACCGAACTCTGGAGCCGCGACTACGACGACCTGGCGGCAGAGGTTGAAGGCAAGGTCTGGTGGTAGGACCGCCGGCAAGGCCGGCGGCCTGCAACGCGCCACTCACCTAACGAGCGACCGATGACCGACCCAACCGCCAGCCGCCCGCAGCCAGCCGGCTACTTCCTCCTCGAAAACGAAGGGCTCGGCCTCCTCGACTGGCAGAGCGCCGTCGAGAAGATCGCTGCTGCAGAGAACTACTGGGTGGCGACCGTCCGGCCTGACGGCCGCCCGCACGCGATGCCCGTCTGGGGCATCTGGCTTGACGATGTCTTCTACTTCAGCACCAGCCCGCAATCGCGGAAGGCGCGCAACATCGCGGCGAATCCCAACGTCGTCGTGACGCTGGAGAGCGGCGTTGAGGCCGTCGTGGTCGAAGGCACGGCGACCGTGGTCGCGGACGACGAAGCGCTGTCCGCCTTCCGTGACGCATACAATCCGAAGTACGAGTGGGACTTCACACTGGAGCAGCTCCAGAAGGACGGCGTCTTCGCCGTGCGGCCGGCCGTCGCGTTCGCGTGGCTCGGCAACTCAGAAGAGATATTTTCCGGCTCAGCAACGCGCTGGACGTTCGATGAGGTGTAGGTGCGCGCGGTAGTCTGTTTCAGATGCGACTGGGCACGGGGAGAGCATTGAGATGCTAACGCTGCCCCAGTCCTACGTCGACGAGATGATCGCGCACGCGCGCGAAGACGTGCCCAACGAGTGCTGTGGCATCATCGCCGCGGACGGCGCGGGAGCGGCGGCGAAGCTCTACCGCGCTCTGAACGCGGAGGCCAGCCCCTATCGCTATAACGTCGATCCCAAGGACCTGTTGCGCATCTACCGCGACATCGACGACAACGACTGGGACGTGATGGTGATCTACCACTCTCACACCCACACGGAGGCCTACCCCTCGCCGACGGACACCCGCCTGGCCGCTTGGCCGGACGCCTACTACGTCATCGTCTCGCTGGAAGACGACGCGACCCCCGTCGTCCGCGCGTTCACGATCACGGACGGCGAGGTGACGGAAGAGGAGCTGGCCGTCTCCTGACCGCCGCCATGGCCCCCACGCCTCTCGTTATAGGCACTCGTACGTTCGTCTGGGGCGAGCGCACCTACATCATGGGTGTGATCAACGTCTCGCCGGACTCCTTCTCCGGCGACGGCCTCTCCGACGTGGACGCCGCGGTTGCGCAGGGCAGACGCTTCGTCGAGGAAGGAGCGGACATCCTCGACGTCGGCGGCCAGTCGACGCGGCCGGGGTTTACGGAGCTTACGGCTGCGGACGAAGCGGCGCGCGTCGTACCCGTGATCGAGCGCCTCGTGGCGGAGGCCGGCGTGCCCGTCAGCGTCGACACGTACAAGGCCGGCGTAGCCCGGCCAGCACTCGAAGCCGGGGCGCACCTGTTGAACGACATCTACGGCTTCCGCCACGACGAACAAATGGCGGCCATCGCAGTTGAGTTCGGCGTACCGGCGGTGGTGATGCACAACCAGCGCGACCGCGACTTCAGCGACGTGACGGCCGACATCGCGACAGGCCTGCGCGCCAGCATCGCGATCGCCGACGCGGCGGGCCTGCCCCGCGAGCGGCTGATCATCGACCCCGGCTTCGGCTTCGGCTGGACGCCGGAGCAGAACTTGGAACTACTGCGCCGCCTAGCAGAGCTGCGCGACTTCGGCCTGCCGCTCCTCGTCGGCACTTCGCGCAAGTCTACGATCGGCGCAGTGCTGGACGGCGCTCCGGAAGACGAACGGCTGCTGGGCACGGCCGCCACGGTGGCGCTGGCGATCGCGTCCGGCGCGGATATCGTCCGCGTCCACGACGTGGCGGAGCAGCGGCAGGTGGCGCGTGTGGCGGATGCGATCGTTCGAGACTGGCGCGGCTGGCGCGGCCGGCAACCGTCGCCGTGAGCGGCGGCGAGAAGACCGTCTACCTCGGCCTCGGGTCGAACTTAGGCGACCGGCAGGCGAACCTCTCGGCCGCGCTGGCGCAGATCGAGCCCGACATACGGGTGAAGGCCGTGTCATCGCTCTACGAGACCGACCCGGTGGGGCCCCAAGGCCAGTCTGCCTACTACAATGCCGCCTGCCGCGCTGTCACATATCTCGCTCCGCGGGCGCTGCTGGAACGTGTCAAGGCCGTCGAACAGGCGCTGGGCAGGAAGGCCGGGCCGCGCTGGGGGCCGCGCCTGATCGACATCGACATCCTGCTCTACGGCGACGAGTCAATCGGCGAGGAGGGGCTACGCATCCCGCATCCGGAGTTGCCGAAGCGGGCGTTCGTGCTCGCGCCGCTCGTAGAAGTCGCGGCCGGCGTGGTTCATCCTGAGCTGCGTGAGACGATTGACCGGTTGGCCGGAGCGGTCGATGGCGCCGGCGTGCGGTTGGCGTTAGGCCAGGGGTGGGAGCAGGCCAGCAGGCCCTAGGCGGAGACGGGCTGCGGTTGCTCTTCCGTGTCCAACTCCGTCAGGTCCGGCTCCATGTTGATCATGGTGTAGCCGACCCAGAAGAGCAGGCCGGAGACGGCCGCTATTGCGGCAAGGACCGGTAGCGCCACTGCCAGGTAGCTGCGGCGCATGATGCCCAGCGTGAAGATCAGCATCTGCAGGCCGGACGCCGCCATCATGATGGTGCCTATGGTCTGTGATCGTTCCATGGTGATGCCCCTTCGCTAGGCAGAGCCCTCCTCTGTTAGGAGGAGCCCTTCGCCTCGGCCTCGCGGCGCAGGTCCGGCGGCAGCAGGTTCGGAATGCCGTCGCCGATCGGGTAGTCCTCGCTGCAGGCGGCGCAGGCGAGCGTGCCTCGGATCACCTCGTCGCCCTCTTCCTCATCGACGGCCAACGTCAACTCGCCCTTGCACATCGGACAGGCCAGAATATCCATTAGGTCTTTTCGCATCGCGCTCCTCCAAGATAAGAGTGACCAAGGCATTGTAGGCTTCCGGTCGCTGCGCGTCAATCATACACGGCCACATCGCAGTTGCGATGTGGCCGTGTATGAACCACCGCTGCATCGTGGCCGGCGGCACCGCCGCGCGGGCAACCTAGGACAGTGCTAGGTGCTGCGTAGTACGGCTACTGGTGGGTATGGTTGCCTCCCGGCACACACTCCTGAAGGTAGTGCTGGAGTGAACCCAGGACATCGACGAATAGGTCAATCACACCGTCACCGTTGACATCGAACTGCGGGTCGTAGGGCGGTTCGCCACCAGCAGCAGGTTGGTAGTGCTGTATGACACCAAGGATGTCGTTGAGGAGGTCAACGACGTAGTCCGGCCACTGGCCAGGCATTGCAGCAACGTCCGGACAGAAGACGGCCGCTTGGATGCCCGAACCATCATTTGACTCCCAGATATAGCCGTGACTGAAGCGCTGATACTTGGTGCAGCCTTCACTTGTGGGGCAGCAGTACCCTTCGGATCCGCAGGTCTGCTGTGAACTAGCAGGGATCGCGTGCATCAGCGGGAGCCCGATTTTCGCCGCAGGTAGCTCCGGATCAGGGTTCGGCTCTCCTAATAGCCACGCCTCGTAGAACGGAACCGATACCCAATATGCTG
The DNA here is from genome assembly GCA_029262675.1 of Chloroflexota bacterium. GTDB lineage: Bacteria > Chloroflexota > Dehalococcoidia > DSTF01 > RBG-16-68-14 > JADFKB01. Next base: position 16,640 of record JAJCYW010000014.1, read on the forward strand.
CGTCCGGATCCCATACGCCGACCATGATGGAATTGTCAGTATATGGCGCTGGCGTGCCCTCTATCGTGACAGTCTCTGGGTGTTTTCTGAAGTTCTGCGCCCACCCCCAGGGGCCACAGCACGGATAGGGCTCGGCATGAACATAGAGCTGGCACAACGGATCAGTGGTGCAGCCAACGTGCTCGACGGTCGGAGTAGCGGGCGGGGGAGGGTCAGCGGTCAGATCCGCCGTCCAGCCAAACAGGTTCCATGACCTATTGTCAACGCCGAACATGTTTCCCAAGTCCCTGTACACCTCACGGATTGCATATTCTGGCTGGCTGCTGGGGTTGGTGTCGCCAACCAGGGAATTCGTGGATTCGTACAGAGTTGGACCATCCGTGAGGGATGACGTAGCGAGGCCGTCTATGTATGAAGTGGTACTGATACCTTCGAGATGCAGATGCGGCGTACAACCAAAGGTGTATCCTGTGTTGCCTTCGCGGCCAACAATGTCACCTTGATAGACACGCTGATCGATTTCCAGTTCCCCAAACGAACTAAGATGCGCATAGCGCAAGGTTCTGCCGTGCATATCTTCTATGACTGCAAACATCCCAAGACTGCTAATCGACAGTTCCGGATCCTGATTCCATGTACACACATTATGCTGTTGCTGATAGCCCCGAAAGATCCCCTCTGAGACTGCCGGAACCAAGCCGAGTCCCGCACCACCCTGGGGGTCAAAGTCAAACGCATTTCCGGGAACATGCTGCGCACTAGCTAGCCATGTTATATAGCATGCATCAGCGGGTAGACACGGAAACTTGTAGCGAAACTTGTCATGGTCCGCGCCTGCGCTGAACTGCGAATAGCCGAACGCAGTGATTACCAACACTGACAGAAGCGCCAGTTTCCAAAGGCCATTTCGCCAAGTGAGAGTGAAATTCAACATGTTATTCACCCAATTGCAGCGACTTGAGGACCTCGGCGAGCATCGCCGACTCCGCTGCAAAGCTGCTGCCCTCTGCTTCCGTCAGGAACATCGTCACGAATCCTCCAGCACCGTCGAGAGGTAATCTCGCGAAGATACTGGGCAGCGGCGGCGCGTCCGTGGGTTTCAAGAGTTCGTAACCAGCACATGCCGTTACTTCACGCCCGGCTATGTCAAGTGTTACTTCTTCTCGGTTCTCCCAACTAGGGGCCACGAGACATGCATCCTGTAACTCCGCGGAACTGATGGTTGGCTGCCAGTAAAGCGTTATTGACGACCAGCGTCCGTATCGAAGGAAAACCGAATGGCCGAAATTGACTTGTGGCACACCCGTAGTCGCGGATGCATCACCCGGGAAGCACAACGAGAAGTAGCCATCCGGATCGCGATACACGTACCAATCCGCCGGGCAATCAGTGCGGCCGCCGTCATGAGCCGGTATGCCAACGGCGGGTGCCGGTGTGGGCCGGGGCGTCGGCGACTTGGGTGGCTCCGGAGTCGGCGGCGGGGTCAGCGTCGGCAGCGGAGTCGGCGGCAGCGGGCAGTCGCCGCCGCGGACGGTGAGCGATGTCTGCGCGAACTGGAGATCTTCGTAGCGGCCCAACGCGGGATCGAGCAGGCCCGGCTGCTCTGTGCCTGTCGTCCACGGCTCGATCTTGATGACCGTCGTGCCGAAGCCGACCGGCGTGAAGCGCAGCGTCATCAGCAGCAGCGGTTCGCCCTTCGCCACCGGGTCGATGCCCTCTTCCTGGTTGTCCGCCACTTCACTCGAGCTGGGGACGTAGCTGGCGGCGCCGATCATCGCCTGGCCCGCCTCGTCATTAACGGAGTGCACCGGCAGGAAAGAACGAATCACACCGTCGCCGTCGATGTCCTGCTGGCCCAACAGCGGGTTGAGCAGGACTTCGTTTGGCGCGATGAGCCGGACGACGCTGGGGTCGTACTGGACCGGCAGCTCGAAGCCGACGAGCCCAAAGGAGACGGCCGCGTTATCCGGGCTGGGCCTCGGCACCAGGTCGTCCAGGTAGACGAAGACCTCTGCCCGCCCCTCGCCGCAGGAGACCTCTCCGGACGCGGCCTGGAGCCGGACTACGTTGGCCTTGCCTTCCGGCCGCCGGCTGCTATCGCCGCCCTGGCCCGTGGCGAGGAGCGTTCCCCACACCGCCGCGACGGCGGCGACGAGCAGTCCTGCTGATATGAGCGATGTGCGTCTGTTGACCTTCATGGAGCCGCCTCCTTACACGCCCCGCCGACGCTAGAGGGCAATTGTACACCCCCCCCTCCTGACGCTGTCAATAGCCTTGCGGTTCCCTATAATGAATCGCCATGAATGGAGGAATGACGCAGCCGTGACCTCTGCCGCCAGCGAGTTTCGTGAAATCGACCTGCACCGGCGCGTCTGCCGCATCACGCCGGACGTAATCGAAGTGCGGCCGGCGCGCAGCATCGCCGCCGTGCCGTTCATCGGCCTGATGCTGGGGGTGTTCGCGTTCACGGCCGTTGTCCTCTGGATAGAATCGATGCCGTTCTTCCTGACGCTGGCGCTGATGGCCGGCGCGCTGATCATGGTGCCGCTCTCCGGTATGGGGTTCGTCTACTCGGTCTACGGGGCGAACGTCGTGATCGATCGCAACAAACAGACGGTAGTCTGGCAGCAGGGCATGCTCGGCATGGGCGTTGGCACGGAGGAGCTGGCGCCGTTCGCGAAGATCGAGCGGGTTGAGATAGAGGACGTCAGTGTGGACCCGGCGGACGACGAAGTACAGGAGCTTGCCCAGTTCGAACTGCGGTTGCTGAAGGCCAGCGGCCGCACCTTGGCGTTGGGCCAAGTCAGTGTCCCGCGCGAGATCGAGGAGAGCGGGCTGGCGCGCGCGAGAGAGGTGGCCAGCGCTGTCGCCGAACTGACCGGAAAGCCGCTACACGCGATCGGCATCGAGCAGCCGCAGCGCCGCTTCCGCAAGCGGCGGCAGCCATCGCCCACGGCCTAACGTCCCGCGATGATTGCTGAGCCCCAGGCTACCGAACGACCCGCCCTCAGCCTCGTCGTTCCCGCGTTCAATGAAGAGCAGCGCCTCGGCGATTCGCTGGCTCGCGTGATCGCCTTCGGCCGAGAGCAGGCGTACAGTGTCGAGATCATCGTCGTCGACGACGGCAGCGCCGACGGCACGTTCGCGCTGGCGGAAGCAGCCGGAGAGCGGCCCGCGCCCAACGTCACCTTGCGCTCGCTGCGACACGAGCAGAATCGAGGCAAGGGCGCGGCGGTACGGACGGGCGCGCAGGCGGCGATGGGAGAGACGGTGCTCTACCTCGACGCCGACCTTTCCACGCCGCCGGACGAGGTCCCGAAGCTACTGGCCGCGCTGGAAGACGGCGCCGATGTCGCGATCGGCAGCAGGCTGCGGCCGGAGGGCGGCGACATGCGCGCCTCGCAGCCGGCCTGGCGCCGGATCGGCGGCCGTCTGTTCGCGACCGTGCGGCGGCGGCTGCTCCTGGGCGATATCGACGACACGCAGTGTGGCTTCAAGGCCTTCACGCGCGCCGCCGCGACGGAACTGTTCGCCCGCCAACAACTCGAAGGCTGGGCGTTCGATGCCGAACTGCTCTACTTGGCGCAGCGACTGGGCTTCACCGTGCGGCAGGTGCCGATCACGTGGCAGCACGTGGAAGGCTCCCAGTTCCGCCTGGGCGCGGGGCCTGCCATGCGCGAGATCCGAGATCTGTTGCGCATCCGCTGGATGCACCGCGGCGTGCGCAAGCCGCCCGCCTCGTAGGCGCGCCCCTCACGTCCATGGTTGCGGTCATCTTGTGAGCACACGTAGTTATCGCATGTACTCGTTCAGGGACATAGGTGACACCTAGAATGGTGTCGCTATGCGTATTATCAGTGGAACAGCGCCTGCGGCCGTCAGCATTCGCCGTCCTCGCAACTCTCGCCCCGCAGGCCTTCAATGCCCTCTTTCGTTATCCAGGGGATCATCGCCAGGGCGGCCAACAGGTCTGCCCACCACCAGCAGAGGGCGGCGTTTGCGCCGAGGCCGATGAACAAGGTGAGGGAGAGGTACGAGCACACGAGCGTTTCCGTGCTCTCCGCAACGAGAGCACGGGAACCAATGCGCGTCGCGTTCCAGCGCTTGGTCAGGCCCACGGCAGGCATGACGACGAGCGAAACGGCAGACAACACGAACCCGACTGCCGACGACTCTGGCTCATCACCCGTTACGAGAACATAGGCCGTCTGCGCGAAGATATAGACAGCGAGGAGAATGAATGTTGCCCCGACTACCTGGTGCGCGCGCCGCTCGCGCTGCTCAACACGTTCATCGTGGGCCGGCAGCCGAAGCCGCCAGAGCAGGACGACAGCCGCCGTCACTTCGATGAAGCTATCGAGACCGAAGCCGACAAGCGCCACGCTGCCCGCAGCAAGACCCGCTGAGACGGCGATCACGCCTTCTATCACATTCCAACCGACGGTCAACCAGAGGAGCGCATTCGCGAAGGAGATCGAGCCGCGTCCCGTCCCCGCGCTCATCGCCGGTCCCTCTCGGGACGCATTGCGGCCGTGACCGGTTCGTGACCGAGATGCCCGAGGCAGACACCCATCAGCAGGCGGATGTGCTCGTCGTCGATGCTGTCGTAGACCATTTTGCCGTTGCGTTGGCTATTGACGATGCGCAGGTTGCTCCTCTCCGTCCATGTACCGGCTGCTGTCTAGATACCTCGGCCTATTGTCCTATTCTATTTGACAGTTGAGCAACTATGCAAGTAAAATGGCGGCATGGCAGTTGAAAGCCCGGTGAAGCCGGACGCTCGCTACGTCGACGCAGAATGCGTGGCAGCCGTGCGGATCACCATGGTCGACCGGACGGAAGCGACAGACGTCGCGGACGTTTTCCGCGTACTGGCGGACCCGACGCGGGTCTCGATCATCCATGCGCTCCTGGTCTCCGAACTTTGCAACAGCGATCTGGCGAGCGTGCTCGGCATCTCCGAATCAGCCGTTTCGCATCAGATGCGCGAGCTGCGACTGATGAAGCTGGTCAGCGCGGAAAGGCGCGGCCGTATGGTCTACTATCGCCTGACCGATACGCATATCCGTCATATCTTTGAAGACACGCTTCGCCACGTGCGCGAAGACGCCCGCGGTTCGTAACGCGATGATCGACGAGTTGGGTCAACACAGGGATGCCGGCACCAGAGCGCTTGCCGTCGCGCTTGCTGTTGCGCTGGTCGTCGTCGCCGCCGAGGTGGCCGGCGGCATCCTCACCAACAGCCTGGCGCTGCTGGCGGACGCCGGGCACATGGTTACTGACGTACTGGCGGTATCGATAGCACTCGTCGCGATCTGGATGGCGCGCCGGCCCGCCGCCGGCCGCCGGACGTTTGGATTCCAGCGGGCGGAGGTGCTGGCGGCGGCGCTGAACGGGGTGATCCTGCTGCTCGTCGCGGCGTTCGTGTTCTGGCAGGCCGCCCTCCGCTTCGGCGATCCGCCCCACGTCGATAGCGGGCTGATGCTCATCATCGGCGTCGTCGGGCTCATCGCAAACATTGTCAGCGCCTATGTACTGCGCCAGCAGCAGGCCTACAGCATGAACGTGCGCGGCGCCTTCTACCACGTGCTTGGCGACTTGGCGGGCTCGGCCGGCGTCGTTATCGCGGCCGGCGTTATGCTGACGACCGGCTGGCGCTACGCCGACCCGCTGGTCAGCGTCGTGATCGGCGTTCTGATCGTCGCGGGCGCGGCGCGGCTGCTGCGCGAGTCGCTCTCCGTCCTGCTCGAAACGTCGCCGCGGCATATCGATATGGAACAGGTTGCCGCCGCGCTGACGGCGACGCCGGGCGTCGCCGGTCTCCACGACCTCCACATCTGGACGGTGACGTCCGGCCTGGTTGCGCTGAGCTGCCACACCGAGCTAACAGGCGATCGCAAGTCGGACGACGTGCTGGCCGAGCTATGCGACATGCTCCACGCCCGCTTCGCCATTCACCACGTCACGATCCAACCCGAGCTGGAACGGTTGCACCGGGCTGACGGCGAGCACATGCTGCCGCGCTGCACCAGCGTGATCGGTCACGATCACGGCCCGCGGGCCGAAGGCGCTCGTATCGAGGGGGAGCAGACGGCCTAGGCTGGGCCTCGCGGCCTGGTTGCCGCACGGGTTCGTGCGGGTGGCCGGGCGACACGGCCAGCTACCTGACGACCGTGCGGCCGCGGAGCAGCCAGAAGAAGGCCAGAAGCCCGACCGCCACTGCCGCCAGCGCGGTAACCGCACCCGCCACACGGAGTTGCCCGCTACGGCGCGCATCGTCGATGGTTCCGGCGGCAGCGCTGGCGCGCTCGGACGCCGTGGCGAAGTCGGCGGCCGCGAACGCGGTCGCGGCCTCGCGTAGCGCACCGTCCGGGTCTTTGCCGAGGAGACCGATCTCCATCCATGCGTCACGCGGTTCGGCCACCCGCGCGCGCGCCTCCGCGTAGCCGTTCAGTACCGACCGCATTACCACTAGCTCGCCCGCCACGTCGTCGAAGCGCCAATCGGCGATTGCCTGCTCGAATGAAGCAGGGATGCTGAGGCCGGCCGCGGCGGTTTCGATCTGCAGTGCGGCGAGCGCGTCCGTGACGGCACGCCGCTGCTCCAGGATCGGCGCGTAGGACGGCGCGAAGACGTGCTCCAAGAAAAGGCCGTCCAGCCGCCGGCTGCTGGCATCCTCCAGCAGCGTTAGGTAGGTCTTGCTGTCAACGCTGCTCCGCAGCGCCGCCGCAGCCGCGTTCGCGTTCTGGAGCGCAGTCGGTCCGATAAGCGCTTGCAGCGTCTCGAAGAACCGCGCGGAGAGGACGTATCCGGTCGCCTCCAGGGCCAGCTCCTCGCCGCTGGCGCCGAGCAGGTAGCGGCTGTTCTCCCACTCGTCGAGCTGCAATTCGATCGCGTCGTCCGGTTCGTCAAGCTGGGACGTAATCGAAAGGTCACCCAGCAGCGCGGCCACGGTCTCCGCCATGAACTCCGACAGGCCTTCCGCCAACCATCGTGTGATGTACTGCTCCGTCCAGAGATGGGCGAACTCGTGCAGCACGATGCCATCGTCGGCGACCGGCGACAGCCCTATTGAACAGGTGCTCGCCGCGCAGCCAAAGGTCCCGCCGTACCCCGCGATCTCGCCCTGGCCGCGCTGCGAGATTTCGATCACGTCCGGGCCGCTGTAATCGTGCCCGAACGCATCTTCCATCAGGGGCAGCGCACGCGCGGCCAGCGTTTGCACCCGTTCGGCCCAGCCTTCCTCGCCCGGCAGGTAGCTGACGATCAGCGAGACCGGCCCCTTCCCAAGCGCGACCGTCGACTCGATGCTCGTCAGGGCGTCCACGCGCGTCACTTCCACCCGCGCGGCGATCTGCACGAACTCGGAGCTGCCGCAGCGCAGCGTGCCGGGGGCCGTCGCCGGGCAGGCCAGCGGCTCGACGACCACATCCCACGCGGCGTCGTCCGGAGTCAGGATTTGCACCCGGGTCGCGTCGCCGCCGACAACGGCGGGCAGGAACACGTACGCGGGCGTTACCAGCAACGCATCGGAGCGCGCGGTCGCGAGCTCGTAGTTCAGCGTGAACGAGTACTGCTGTTCGAAGTGCAGCGGCCTGCTGAAACGCACGCCGGCCGATTCCACCGGACCCTCTTCCGGCGTCACTACCGTCACGCCGAGCGCAACGCCGTCCGCATCGATGGCCTGGATCGCGCCGGCGCCACGCAGCACCGGGACGCTGATCTCGTCGTAGGCCAGGCCGGTACCGAAGACGGGTTCGACCGTGGCCGGGTCGTTGTTGTCGATCGTGACGCTCCAGGTCACGGCGACCGGGCCGAGGTCCGGGCGCACGTCGTAGGTCACGTTGCTCTCGATGCGGAGCAGATCGGCCGGCTCCTGGGCGTGCGCTGGCGCCGGGTCGAGAGCGGCCCCAGCCGAGACGGAAACGAGCACGACCAGAAGTCCGGTCAACTGCCCGAGTACGAATCGCCGAAGCCGGCCATCGAACGGCAATGCCGGCATGTGTCGCCTCCCTGCTCCCGCAGCCATCTTCTCATAGGATACCAGCCCGTTTCCGGCTTGGACGGCGGGCAGATACGGGCCGCATTCGGCACGCCGAATGCGGCATGCAGATCGCGTCCCGCAGATTGCGGCCTCATCCGGCCACCTGTTAGACTACGACTGCTGGGAATTGACCAGATTGAGCGAGGCCTCATCGTTAGTCAGACCGGCTGCCACCACATCGGATCGCACGGACCCGCGTCCTGGAGGAACGTGTGACCCAGACCCTTCGCGAATCTTGTGGCGTCTTTGGGGTCGTCGCGCCCGGAGAAGAAGTCGCCAGGATTACGTTTTACGGTCTCTACGCGCTGCAGCATCGCGGGCAGGAGAGCGCGGGCATCGCGTCCGCCAACGAGAGGCGGCTCTACGTGCGTACGGGCATGGGCCTCGTCTCCCAGGTCTTCGACGAGGACGACCTTAGCTACCTCCCCGGCCAGATGGCGATCGGCCACACGCGCTACTCCACTACAGGCTTCAGCGACCCATCGAACGCGCAGCCGTGCCTGATCGAAGCACCGGTTGGCAAGCTGGCGCTGGGCCATAACGGCAACATCGTTAACGCGTCGGTGCTGCGCTCGGACCTTCAAGAGCAGGGCGTCGAGTTTTCTACCGGCACGGACTCGGAAGTAATCGCCCAGACGCTGGCGCAGGCGCCCGGCGAGACGTGGCAGCAGCGCTGGGCCTACCTGATGCGCAGGCTGCAAGGCGCCTACTCGCTCGTCGCGCTCACGCCGAACGAGCTGATGGCGGCGCGCGATCCGATGGGCAACCGGCCGCTCTGCCTGGGCCGCCTCGGGACGGGCTGGGTCGTCGCCTCCGAGACCTGCGCGTTCGACCACCTGGGCGCCGAGTTCGTCCGCGAGATCGAACCGGGCGAGGTGGTACGCATCACCAAGCAAGGGGTGGAGAGCTTCCAGTCCGGCGTTCGCAAGGATGCCTTCTGCATTTTTGAATACATCTACTTTGCCCGCCCTGACAGCGTCATCGCTGGGAAGCTGGTCTACCCGGTGCGGATGGCGCTGGGCGCGCAAATCGCGCGCGAGTACCCGGCGGACGCTGATATCGTCATCGGTGTGCCGGACTCCGCGACCGCCGCAGCCGTCGGCTACTCTCAAGAATCCGGTATTCCCTTCGTGGAGGGTCTCGTCAAGAACCGTTACGTGGGGCGGACGTTTATCCAGCCCGATCAGCGGCTGCGCGAAGTAGGCGTCCACCTCAAGTTCAACCCGCTGCCCGAGCTGCTGGCCGGCAAGCGCGTTGTTGTCGTCGACGACACCATCGTCCGCGGCACGACGAACCCGCCCGTCGTCGCGATGCTGCGGAAGGCCGGCGCCAAAGAGGTCCACGTTCGTATCACGGCGCCGCCGATCATTTCGCCCTGCTTCTTCGGCATCGATATGGGCTCTCGCTGGGAGCTGATCGCCGGGCAGATGACGGTTGACGAGATCCGGGAACACATCGACGCCGATTCTCTGGGATTCCTCAGCGTGGACGGGCTGATCGAGGCGATCGGCCTGCCCAAGGAGAAGTTCTGCCTGGCCTGCTTCACGGGCGAATACCCGATCCCGGTGCCGCTGCAGCTCGACAAGTTGGCGCTTGAGCCCGCCGGCGGCCGCGACCGCCACGAATTCAAGTGGATGGACGTCCTACAAACATCCACTCGGCCGACCACACGGCACACGTGAGCGACGCCCGCAACGGCCAGACCGTTCACACCTACGCCGCGGCTGGCGTCGACCACGACGCGCGTGCGCGCTTCATCGAACGCATCGCCCCGATCGCCAGGTCGACCCACCGTCCGGAAGTGCTCTCCGGCGTTGGTCCGTTCGGCGGCATGTTCCAGCTCGGCGGCTACCGGCAGCCGGTGCTCGTCTCCAGCACGGACAGCGTCGGCACCAAGGTCAAGATCGCGGCGCTGCTGGACCGCTTCGAGGGCATCGGCGTCGACCTCGTCAACCAGAGCGTCGACGATATCCTCACGTCCGGCGCGGAGCCGCTCTTCTTCCTGGACTACATGGCGTCGTCCACACTCACGGCCGATCAGAAGACGGCGATGGTGGAGGGCGTCGCCCGCGCCTGCCGCGACGCCGGTTGCGCGCTGATCGGCGGTGAGACTGCCGATATGCCGGACGTCTACGCCGAGGGTGACCTCGACTTCGTCGGCTTCGTCGTCGGCGCCGTCGAGCGCGACGCTATCATCGACGGCTCGGCCATCCGCGCCGGCGACGCGCTGCTGGCGCTGCCTTCCTCTGGTCTCCACACGAACGGCTACTCGCTGGTGCGCCGCATCTTCGGCGTCGGCATCGGCGGCGACCCGGCTGCCGACCGCGCCGTCTTGGAGCGAACGCACAACGACCTCGGCCGCACGCTGGGCGAGGCGCTGCTGGAGCCGCATCGCTCGTACGTGCAGCAGGTGCGGGCCGTGCAACCGAAGCTGAAGGGCATCACGCATATCACCGGCGGCGGCCTGATCGACAACGTGCCGCGCATGCTGCCGGATGGCCTGGGCGCGCGCATCGACCGCGCCGCGTGGACGGTGCCGCCGCTCTTCGACCTGATAGCGAGGGAAGGTAACGTGGAGGAGCGCGAAATGTTCCACACGTTCAACATGGGCCTCGGTCTGGTCGTAGCTGTCGCGCCGGAAGACGTTGACGCCGTCCGCGCGGAGCTACCGGAGGCCTTCGTCTGCGGCGAGGTGGTGGCTGATGCAGAGCAACAGGTGAGGTTGTGGGAAGAACGCTAAGTAAGCATCGCCTAGAATAGAGCTAAATGTGTTATATTGTTATGCGCTGGTGGGAAGAGCTTGACTCAGCCCCGAAATGGTGATTTGATGGGTCATGAGCATAAAGGGATAAACTGAATAGGCTCTTTTGCATAATGATGAGCAGGTATCCATCTGATGCTCCGCACCCCCTCTAGCTGCATTCGGATTAGTCACAGAGGCGCCGCATGGTGAGGACACTGTCGTGACCGTAAAAACTGCACTGATAAGCGTTTCCGATAAGCGTGGGCTGGTTGAGTTTGGTCTGGGCCTGGCTCAACTACACATAGAGATTTACTCGACGGGTAACACCTACGTGGAGCTCCAACAGGTAGCCGGGGCAACAGGGCTTCACGAGGCCGGAGGTCAGGACAAGCTTCCCCAGATGGTCGCCTCTGGAGTCAAGCCTAAGCGGGGACCGAGCAAGAACGGAAAGAATAACCTCGGAGCAAAGAACGGTGCCAAAAAAACAAAGAATGCCGACGAAGACTACAGTAGGTTGCTGAAACGGGTCTCCGAATACACGAAGCAAGAAGAAGCATTCGATGGAAGGCTTAAGACACTCGATCGTCTGTTGTTTGAAGGCATCTTGTCTCCCGACCGTGGGCAGACGCAGAGGAAAATAAGGAACGGTAATGGCACGCCTCTCTTGGACATGGTAGTTGTGAACTTCTATCCGTTCCAAGATGCAATCAAGAGGAGTCGCATAACGGACCGCGAGGCGATCGAAAAAGTGGACATTGGTGGACCCGCCATGGTTCGGTCAGCTGCCAAGAACTACAAGAGCGTGTTGGTAGTCGTGGATCCAGACGACTATGAGACAGTCTATCAGCGTCTACGCGACGGGAAGAATACGGAGGATTGGCGGCAGGAGATGGCCCTGAAGGCCTGGAGAATGGTCGCAGACTATGACGAGTCCATAGCGGAGTTCTTCGAGGGCCGATGGGCGAAGACGACACTTTCCCAGAAGAAATAACACTGACTCTGCGCAGGCTCTCCGAGCTGCGCTACGGCGAGAACCCGCACCAGCAGGCTGCATTCTACGGCCAAGTGACGCCGGGCGAGGCCCCGGCCGGTCTCGCCGCCGCGGAGCAGCTGCACGGCAAGCAACTCTCCTACGTCAACATCCTCGACGCCGACGCCGCCTACGCCGCGGCCTGCGATTTCGACGGCCCGGCCGTCGCCATTGTTAAGCACGCCAACCCCTGTGGCCTTGCCACCCACGCCGACGTGGTTGAGGCGTTCGGGCGGGCGCTGGCCGGCGACCCGGTCTCCGCGTTCGGCGGGATCGTCGCCGTCAACCGGCCGGTGACAGGGGACCTCGCGAAGGCTATCCGCGCTAGCAAGCACCCGACCAGCGGCCAGCGCCTGTTCCTGGAGATCATCATCGCGCCGGACTTCGACGACGACGCGCTGGCTCTGTTGCAGAAGAGCCGCGACTTGCGTATTCTGCGAACGCCCGTCCTCTCCTGCGCGGGCGGCCGCTTCGAGCTGCGACAGGTCGTCGGTGGTGTGTTGGTGCAGACGCCCGACCGCGTGGCGAACGACGATCTGGAGTTGAAAGTCGTCACGAAGCGCGCGCCGACGGACGAGGAGCTGGCCGATCTACGGTTCGCGGAGAAGGCGGTGAAGCACGTCCGGTCGAACGCGATCGTCCTCGCCAAGGACGGCGCCATCACGGGGATGGGCGCCGGCCAGCCGAACCGCGTCAACAGCGTCTTCCTGGCGCTGCGCGCCGCCGGCGAACGCGGTCCGGGCAGCGCGCTTGCGTCCGACGCGCTCTTCCCGTTCCCGGATAGCATCGAGCAGGCGGCGGAAGGCGGTGTCCGTGCAATCGTCCAGCCGGGCGGCTCGATCCGGGACGACGAAGTGATCGCCGCCTGCGACCGCCTCGGCGTCGCAATGGTAGTTACGGGGTTTCGCCACTTTAGGCATTAGCCCCCTGTAACGATTATCCTCTGTAGAACGATTTTAGTATTGATGGAGAAAGTTATGCGATGACGGTTGCCTCAGACGTGACGATAATGCAGCTCGACGAGATGGTGGCGGAGTTGCCCGCGGAAGACCGGGTTGCGTTCGAGCGTATCTTCCACGTCACCGCGTCGCGCGGCGACCTAGTACCGCCGGCGTCCATGCACGACTGGATCTCGGAACGGTTCGGCGAGCCGGAGTTGGTACGCCACCAGAAGATCGTCAAGGTCACTAACGTGGTTACGCTGGAGGGCGTTCTCTTCAACTGGCTGCGATCCTCGCGCCCCGTGTGGCGTCAGGAGCTCAACTTGGAGGAGGAGTTGGAACGCACCAACGGCGACCCGTTCGACACTCCGTTCGAGCTGACGCCGGAGGATACGTTCGGTCGCGTCGAGAGCGAGTGGTGCGTCACCGCCAGTAACATCGCGAAGTTTGATGGCTACCACGGCATCGTGATCTTCCGCGAGAAGAACCCCCTGCGCTTCACCAGAGAGCAACTGCACGACTACCTCAACACCGGCGAGAAGTGGGCGGCGCTCGCGCACCAGTCCGATCCGTCCGCCAAGTACTACCTCTTCCTCTGGAACTGCCTCTGGCGCGCCGGCGCCTCGTTGCTGCACGGCCATGCCCAGGTGCTGCTGGGCCGCGAGATGCACTACGCAGCGATAGAATCGCTGCGCCGCTCCGCGTTGCTGTACGAGGCGACACATCGCCAGAACTACTTCGAGGCCATGTTCACCGCGCACGAGCTGGTCGGCGCGGGGTTCCGGCGCGGCGGCGTGCGCGTCCTCGCCAACCTGGCGCCGGTCAAGGAGCACGAAGTGATCCTGATGGCCGACGAGATGAACGACGAGCTGAAGGACCGCTGTTACGAGACGCTCGCCTGTCTGCGCGACCGCCTGGGCGTCAACTCGTTCAACCTGGCGCTCTACCGCCCCCCGCTGGCACCGACGCATGAAAGCTGGGAAGGCTTCCCCGTAATGATCCGCATCGTCGATCGCGGCGACCCGGCCACACGCACAAACGACATCGGCGCGATGGAGCTGTACGCCGCCAGTGTCGTCTCCAGCGACCCGCTCAAGCTGGCCGGGACGCTGCAAGACGCCCTTCCCGTCTAGGCGGGCGCGCCGGCCGGATGACCCGGCCACCGTTCGCGCTGTCGTGAAGGCGCCCGTGGAGACAGATCCGTGACGCAGTTCGATATCGTCATCCCGGTCTACAACGAGGAGCACGTGCTGGCGGACAGCGTGGACAAGCTGCGCGCCTACCTCCAAGAGACGGGGTTTCCCTACACCTGGCAGATCGTCGTCGCCGACAACGCCTCGACGGACGGCACGCTGGCTGCGGCGCAGGCGCTGGCGGAGCGGTTCGACGACGTCGCGGCCGTCCACCTGCCGCAGAAGGGCCGCGGACGCGCGCTGCGAAAGGCCTGGTTGGAGAGCGAGGCCGACGCCGCCTGCTTCATGGACGTCGATCTCTCGACCGGCCTCGATGCGCTACTGCCGCTCGCGAAAGCCGTGCTGGAAGACGGGTACGACGTGGCGACCGGCTCGCGGATGACGCGCGGGTCGCAGATCACACGCTCGTTGAAGCGGGAGATCACTTCTCGGGGCCTGATCACGTTGATCAAGGTTCTGTTCCTGTCGAAGCTCTCCGACACGCAGTGCGGGTTCAAGTCGATCTCCCGGCAGGCCGCTCAGGAACTCGTGCCGCGCATCGAGAACGAGGAGTGGTTCTTCGATACCGAGTTGCTTCTGTTGGCGGAGAAGGGCGGCTATCGCGTGAAGGACGTTCCGGTCACGTGGATCGAGGACACGGATACGCGGGTGAACGTGCCCATGACCGTGCTGGAAGACCTCAGCGGCCTGTTGCGGATGCGCTTCCGCCGCATCCCGCGCAAGCAGGACTGACTCTCTCACCCGACTCTTTCGTTCCTGTTCAGCCCCATCTGTACTCGTCCAGAAACGTTTGTGACTCGTAGAACGGTGTCGCTATGCGTCTGGTCAAACGCGCAGCGGCTGTGTCTAGGCCAGATGGCCCTTGACAGATTTGGGGGGGGCGGTGCACACTTGGCTTTCTAACGGGCGGACCCGCAGGCGGCGGACAAGGGGTAAGTGAGTAATGTTCTCTGGCATATTCGCAGGCTTCCTCAAGGTGGCTGCTATCGCTGTCGTCACCGGCGGCCTGGCTGGCGGCGTCATCTGGGCGGCGAACATCAGTCAGAGCGATGACGGCAACCCGCTGCTCCAGACCGAAGTAACGCGGACAGTTTCGCCGCCAACCGTAACGCCACCCCAGCCAACGCCTTCGCCCGACTTAGGCACCCCACCGGCAATCGATACGTCGGCGTGGCTGACGTACGACAGCCCGCTTGGCATCTCGATCAAGTAC
Source organism: Chloroflexota bacterium (assembly GCA_029262675.1). Taxonomy (GTDB): domain Bacteria; phylum Chloroflexota; class Dehalococcoidia; order DSTF01; family RBG-16-68-14; genus JADFKB01. Next base: position 31,804 of record JAJCYW010000014.1, read on the forward strand.
CCGCCTAGCTGGAGTATTACGTTCGACAGTCTAACGGACGAGCTGAGCGCATTAGGTGCGCATGCCGTAATCCGGAACGGCGTGACGGATGATACGGGAGAAGACATGGGGACGCCTGGAGTGATGCTGGTAATAGTTCGCCGCGACCCAGGACCCTATAACGCACAGCATTTCAAAGACGCGTGCGAGCCAGAGGGCGGGGATGAGAGGATTTACGCATTCGATGGCCCTGCTGACGTGCCAAGCGACGTAGCCGCTGCGGGCCGGCCTGCGGTTCTATGCGAACGAAGAGACATCACCCCGGCAGGGCTTGATATCGCCAACCTCATTCTAACTGTGCAGTTGCCCGATGACCGCGTCATTCGGATAACCGCCGCTGCCGTAACACCCACGGCGAACGAGCTGGGTATACTGCGGGAGGTCATCAACTCCTTCTCCATCGTCACGCCATGAGACCCGCTGTCGCTCTCTTGGTCCTGGTGGCGGCTCTAGCCGGACTCCTGTATGTGAGCATGGCGGGAGCTGAAGAAGGCAACGGCGCTACTGAAGTCAGCCGCTTTCCATGGAAGGATGGGACATCGGTCACCCTTACTCAAGGTTGGTTTGGCTGCTCCCCCTCGCATTGCAACCCTGGTACGCAATACGCTATGGACTGGGGCGGCAGCTTCGAGGTGATTATGGTGAGCGAGGGCGACGCCACCTGCGTCACCGGAGGCGCACCGTTCGGGAACAGTATTCTCGTCGAACGAAGCGACGGGATTGGTGATGACCGGTATGCACACCTTGCTGCTTGCCCGGCCGGCCTTCCTAAGCACGTCGAGCAGGGCGAAGACCTGAATGCGATCAGCTCAAACACCGGGTGTCCGGGGTGCGGCCTTCATCTTCACTTCCACGTCGAGAATGGCGGCGCGAACTTCCCACATGCTTTGTCCGGAATTGGGGATTTCTGCGATAAGGTTGACCCGGACAATGGCTGTTACACCGCGCATAGAGGCACACCGTACAAGTCGGACAACGCCGGTCCAGGTGACGCGACGCCCGACGTCGATCCCCCTAAGACACCTATATATACCGCTTACACAAACCTAGGCCACTTTCTCTGTCCTCCGGCAACCCCGGACGGTCCGAAAAGAGCGTGGGACTGCTTCGGGTCGAGCACCAACGTGTCCGGCGAAGGACGCAAGGCTGTTGAGCAATGCTTTGGCACGCCAGACGACTGCGGCTGGAACCAGCAGTTTAAGGATCAGAGCGGGGCGCTTCACAATTTCAGTTGGGCGGAGGCGTGTAGTGTGGCGGCCTGGACCCCCGACCAATTCTATATCACATGGGGTCAGAACGCGGACGCCCTTGGGTTCCCAAGAAGCCAGTTTCTAGTGTTAGCTGGTGGCGTCTTCAAACTTCAATATTTCCGGGATGGCTTCATGTATCAGTTCCTCAACTTCCCGATTCAGGTTGCACTAGGAGGGCCAAACGGCTGCGTTCCTTAGCATGAATCTGAACTTGATGAAGACGCAGTTGGGCATCGCACTGCGGTTGTGGCCGCACTCGTTTCGGTGCACGTTGCTTGCCGTCCTCGTTGTGGCTGGCGTTTTCATGGCCCCTAGTCAGCCCCTCACGGCGGCCAATGCCGCGCTGCCTCAGGTAGTTGAGGTAGCCGGAACCGTACCCACGTTCAATATGATGCCCGTCAGCCTTCATTTCCGTTGCCTCATGCGCAACGACGGTGGCAGCCCAGTGACTACATGGAGAGCCATCTGTTATGGCCGCTTCGATCCAGGGCCGCTGCCTGATGGTGCGTACTACGACCCACCCACGCACACTCTGCTCCAGACGACTCAAAGTGGCCAGACTGCCTCGCTAGAGATCCAGCCTTGTCAGCAGTTGATCCCCGGGGTGCACGCGCAGCAGATCCTAGCAAAGGCGACAAAGCCGGGGACATCTTCGGGTCTTACGGTTGAGGTGGTTGTGGATACGACGGATCCGTTCACATGCTCAGGAGCTCCCGTAGCAGTCGACTCTTCGGGTTCTTGGCTGGCGTATGATACGTCTCACGACGAGGACGGCGACGGCTGCTCGGACTGGAACGAGCTGGGCGAAGACGTGGCGCTGGGCGGCCTCAACGACCCGTTCAACCCCGGCGATTGCGGCGGGGTGGATACAGACGGCGATGGGTGTCCTGACGCTCGGGAAATCCAAACCGGCATTGGCTCCCAAACGAGTGGTGGCCTGCGCGATCCCCTAAATCCCTGGGACTTCTATGATGTCGAAGGGTTCGCAGGCCCTCAACCCGATGGCTTCATCGATCTGCTGACGGACATCCTCCCCGTAATCCAGCATTACCAGCCTGCCGACGGAGGCGCTCCGCCGTACGATGCCCACTACGACCGTGGGGGGATGATTGGTCCATATAGCTGGAATAAAGGCCCGCCGGATGGTGTGATCGACCTGCTAAACGACATCCTGGGCGTGATCACGCAGTACGGCCATGACTGCAGATAGAGGTGGCGAAGACGCGATGATCGGAGGCAAGGGATGCGAGCATCAGATATTGGGACGCCAAGGATGAAGACTGAAAGGCGCCTGATGAAGGGAACCATCCTGACTCTAGCGGCCGTTGCCGTTCTCGCTGTCGTTGCGCTGACCACAGCGGTTGGCTGGCAGCGCTCCGAACCTGCAGAGGCCGCCAGCGGCGGGCCCGAGATGCGGATGGAGATCATCGCCGGCTCCGGCGGCTTCTGCAACGGCAACAACTGCTACGCAGAGGCTGGCGGCACGTTCACCCTAGGAATCGACGTCGTGACTGCGCCTGCGGCCGGCTACAGCGCGGTGCAAACTTACGTGGATATTGGCGACTATGACCCAACAGCGAGCGAAGACGGCGCCGGGCCGAATACCTGCAGCGATGGCATCGACAACGGAGAATCCGACTCGAAAGATCGATTCGATACGGACTGCACGACCGTCTATCTTGACTATCTCCCACGGACGACCGCAGGCGATGAGTTCATGGACGATGATTTCGGCGCTGCGTTTCGGGAAGATAGGTGGCTAGCGCGAATCTCGCATGTCGGCCTGACGGCGCTCATTCCTCCCTTGCCGGCCAGCAACTTCGAAGGCCATCTTCTCGAACTCGATATGAGTTGCCCGGCGGCGCCGGTTGCCACGTCTATCGACCTACGACCGTTTGGCGACCCAGTCGCGCTAACGTTTGGCGCCGTTTTTGTGGAGCCGGACCTGTCGACGCCACATACGCCAAAGGTTAACTCGCTCACGGTCAACTGCGTGTCGCAGCAGTCGTTCCCCGGCGATACGGATGGTGACGGCTGCGCTGACGCCAGGGAAGAAGGCTCTAACCCAACGCTGGGTGGCGATCGCGACTGGCTCAACCCCTGGGACTTCTATGATGTGGCAGGGGTCTCCGGTCCGAGCCCCGACGGTCAGATAGATATGCTGTTTGACGTCCTGGGCGTTATCAACCACTACGCGCCGACGGGAGACCCGCCCTACGATGTCCACTACGACCGTGGGCCGTGGCTTGGAGGCAACTCGTGGAACGACACCCAGCCTCCGGATGGAGTTATCGATCTACTGAACGACATCAATGGCGTCCTCGCCCAGAACGGCCACGATTGCACGTAGGGGCGTAGCGCCGTCTCTCAGCAGCCTGCTGCGGATGCGGTTTCGCCGCATCCCGCGCAAGCAGGACTGACGCTCCCACCCGGCTTCTTCGTTCCTATTCAAACCTGTCTTGACAGTAGGCGAAGTCGATGCTAGGCTGCGCCTGCAACTGGGGTGATAAGTGGCCTGGGCAGTCTAAAGCTGAATCTGCGCAGGTATAGGTGGACTCATGCCGTACGATGTCAGCGATTTCCTTCTAGCTCCTGACTTCGTGGAATTCATTGCCGCATTTGTGACGATGATGATCGCCTTCGGGATCATGGTTGTGCTGGGACAGTGGTGGGCGCGCTAGCGCTCCGCCAATACGAGGTAAGCGATGTCTGTATCTGAGCAACCTCGAGGACCCAAGCTGACGGCCTGGCTCTACCAGAAGCTATTCCATAACTACGTCTGGCGGTCCATCTTTCGCTCTGGCTATCCCAACACGCCGCGCAACCAGATGCTGGCGATTGCGACGAACGTCTTTCTGCACCTGCATCCGACGCGGCTTCACAAGACGCACGTCAAGATCACACACACCTATTGCCTGGGCGGCCTCACGTTCTTCTTCTTCCTGAGTCTGACAGTGACGGGCGTGATGCTGATGTTCTACTACGTGCCATCTCCGGAGCGCGCATTTAGCGACGTCGCTGCGCTGGAGACCAACATTCGCTTCGGTATGCTGATGCGCAACCTCCACCGCTGGATGGCGCACGGCATGGTGATCTCCGTCTTCCTGCACATGATGCGCGTCTTCTACACCGGTTCCTACAAGCCGCCGCGCGAGTTCAACTGGCTTGTCGGTGTTATCTTGCTGACGCTGACGTTGGCGCTGAGCTTCACCGGCTACCTGCTGCCTTGGGACCAGCTTTCCATCTGGGCGGTCACGGTCGGGATGAACATGGCCGGCACCGTGCCGCTGATGGGCCAGCAGACCCAGTTCATACTGCTGGGCGGGTTCGAAGTCGGTGACGACGCGCTGATCCGCTTCTACACGCTACACGTGATCGGGTTGCCGCTACTTGCCGCGATCTTTATGGCCGTCCACTTCTGGCGGATCAGGCGTGACGGCGGGCTAGCACGGCCGCTCTAGTCGATGGCGGTAGACGCAAAGGCCGTTACCGGGACCTCGTCCTCGCTCCGCCCTCGCCGGGAGCGAGAGCAAGAGTTGCTGGTCTGGCCGGACCTCGTCTTCATCGAGTTCATCGCAGCCGTCGTTTTCACGCTGGCCTTCGTCATCCTGTCAACAGTAATCGACGCGCCGCTTCTGAATGAGGCCAACCTCGACATCACGCCCAACCCATCGAAGGCGGCCTGGTACTTGGTCAGCCTCCAGGAGCTGCTGCTCCACATGCACCCGGCGCTGGGCGGCGTCATCGCGCCGACGTTTGCGCTTATCATCCTCGCCGTGATCCCCTACGCCGATAGGTCCAACGATGGCCAGGGCATCTGGTTCGGCACGCCGAACGCGGTCAAGATCACCCTCTTCTCCGCGGCGTTCGCCTCGATCTTCACCGTCGGCATGATCCTCTACGACCAGGGCCGGCACGTTAACGTCGTCACCAACATCGTCCAGCACGCCGATAAGGACTGGCAGTGGCCGGGCTACCTGGCCCCGTTCCAAAACGTCCGCGCCATCCAGACCGGCTGGACGTGGAGCGTGCCGGTGCCGGAGGCGGCGCAACTTGGCCCGGGCGAGCACGACGGCGCGCTCCACTGGCCGGAGGATTTCGACCACATTCCGATGCCGTTCAACGGCACCAGCGGGCCCGACTGGATGCGCTGGGGGCCGCCGGACTTCTTACCGGGCTGGCTCCAAGCCCTCTACTGGTACGACCTCAACCTCAACTTACCCGCGTTCATCGTGGAGAACTTCATCCCCGTCGTCGTGATGGTTGGCCTGCCCGCGCTCCTCATCGTTACGATGAGGAAGATGGGCTGGGTGCATACCGTCCGCGACGGTTCAATTGCGATCTTCACCGGAATGATGGTCGTATACTTCATCCTGACCATCATCGGCGCGGGCTTCCGCGGGGCCGGCCAGGACCTGGTGCTGCCCTGGGACGTACCGCACATCGATTAGTTGAGCTGATATGACAGAGCAAGAGAAGCCAGACGAAACGCCGGAGGAGAGCGCTGAGGCGGTCGCGGCCAAGCCGGAAGCTGCCGAGACTGCTGCGGCACCCACCGGGAGCGAAGCAGCGGAGGCCACTGCGGGCGAAGCGGCGGAGGCGCCTGCCGAGAAGGCGGCCAAGCCGGACGAAGCCGAAGCCGGCCAACCGCTGACGGCCGTCGTCGATGTACAGCGGGTGCCGGGCACGCCGATCGTGCCGCGCCGCTCGATCCTGCAACTGGCGTTTTGGACCGGCATCGGCGCCACGATAGCCGGTACCGCCGCCGCCGGCCTCGACTTCGTTTACCCTCGAGGCGTCTCCGGGTTCGGCGGCACCGTTTCCGTCAGCGCCGCGGCCGTGCCCGGGCCTGGACAGAAGATACAGGTACCTGCGGGCCGGTTCTGGCTCGTCAACCTGACCGAAGAGCAGGGCGGCCCCGGCCTGCTGGCGCTCTGGTGGAAGTGCCCGCACCTGGGCTGTACCGTTCCCTGGCGGCCGAACTTCGTCTGGCCCGATCCGCTGACGGGCGCGCCGAAGTCGGGCTGGTTCCGCTGCCCGTGCCACGGTTCCACTTACACGGATGCCGGCGTCCGAGTCTTCGGGCCGGCGCCTCGCGACTTGGACACGATGGAACTGTCGGTCGGATCAGATGGCCGCGTCTCCGTCAACACCGGCAGTACCACGAACGGCGCGCCGGATAATGCCGACCGCGCCGTCCGGATCTAGGCCGCAAACACGGAACGATAGAGGAGAGCGATGGACACCGGCAAGCAAGTCAACGCGATGGTGGTTGTCCTGCTCCTGACCGTGATCATGATCGGCGTCTACACGCTGTTCGACCCCTTCCGCGCCGACACGGCCGAAGAAGGTCAACTGCAGATGACCGGCGAACGCGCCGCGACCACGTATGCGTTGAACTGCCGCCTCTGCCACGGCGACCGCGGCGAAGGCGGCGCGGAGGGCGGCCGGCTACCCTCTGCGCCGGCGCTTGACCGCACCGACCTGCAAGGCATCGAAAAGGGCGTTCTCAGCGTCGCGGCGTTCAATGAGACCTTCCACATGATTGAAGGCACGATCTCCTGCGGCCGTCCGGGGACCTCCATGCCGACGTGGGGCCGCGTCAACGGCGGCACCCTCAGCGCCGAGCAGATCCGCCAGCTTGCGGTCCTCATCATGGGCGGCGACATCGGCGCGGACCCGCTCCACGAGGGCGGTTTCTGGGAAGACGCTCTCCATCACGCGGAGGAGCTGGACGCAGAGGCGACCGCCCACGCAACCCTGCAGATGGCGTCCGGCACGCTGGGCGTTACGGCCAGAGAGATTACGGTCAGCAACGCAGCCCCGTTCTCCGTAAACCAGTACATCCGCATCGGCGAAGAGCGCATGCAGGTCGTCGACATTCCGACCACGGGACACGTCCTCATCGAGGACGTTGGCCGCGAGCCGGGGCAGATCCTAGTGAGCAGCGCGGAAGGAATCTCGGTCGGCGATGTGATCCGCCTCGAAGGCGAATTGCTGGAAGTGACCGCCATCCGAGACGACGGCGACGCCGGCATCGAAATCGATGCAGACGCCGCGCAGTTCGCCACCTTTGTCTCCGTCAGCCAGCCTTCCTTCTTCTCACCGGGCTATGTGATGCGCGCCGGCGACGAACTGATAGAAGTCATCGGTCCCGTCGATACGGGTCAGACCCTGTCGGCCGGTTTTGGCCGTGCGGACACGACGATCTCGATCAGCGGCTCGCTGGGTGTGGAAGCAGGTATGGTCATCCGCCTGGATGACGAACTGATCCGCGTCACCAGTATCGAAGACGCGACCGTGACGCTGGAACGCGGCGTCCCGGACGCCGACGGTAACTCTACGCAGGCCGCGTCCCACGCCTCCGGCGCGACGATCCTGAAGATCGTCGAGGAGCCGCAAGAGGGCATGGAACCGGAAGACCCGGACACAGGCCAGACTGTCCTCGTGACGCTGGACTCCAACGAAACGGTGATGACCGTCAGCGGCGTGTTCGGACTCGGGGTGGGCGTTACGTTCCAGATCGGTGACGAGATGGTCACCGTGACGGAAGTGCAGCCGGCCGTCCTCCGCGTCGAGCGCGGCGTGGGCGGCACCGGCAACGGCATCCACGCCAGGCGTTCCCCGGTCTTCGTCGGGAGCCTGCTCGAGGTGGAGCGCGGCGTGCTCGGCACGTCCGCCACCGACCAGACGGCGAACACGGACGTCTTCTTCGCCGAAATCGAAATCGCCCGCGAACAGGGCGGAACCGTCGTCGCGGACCATGCCAAGAACGCGGAGCTATTCATCGGCAGCTCGTTCTCAGTCGATCGCGGTGCGCTAGAGACGGAACCTACGGACCACGCGAACGGTACGCTGGTGCTGGACTTCCCGGCGCCGCCCGATGAACCTGCCATCACGGCCACCGCCTGCGGTCAGCGTCCGGTCGCGCTGCCGGCCGGCGATGGCCCGGTCGTGACCCCGCGGCCGGACGCCGAAGAGATCGCAGTGTCCCTCACGGAGTTCTCTGTCGAAGCGGTTCCGGCGCAGGCCGCAGGCACTGCCATCGACTTCAGCGTCACTATTGACGGCGTGGCCCCCCACAACTTCCGCGTCGCCGCGACGGACCTGGCGCCGGACGCGCTTCCCGTCGACGCGGGCGCGGTCGACGAAGAGAGCCTGGAGATCGTCGCCGGGATCGACCTCTTCGCGCCCGGAGACACGCGGGTCGCCGGTGCCGATCTGGAGCCCGGCAGCTACGTTCTGTTCTGCAACGTCCCCGTCCACTACGAATCCGGCATGTTCACCGCCTTCGAAGTCGTCGCGCCGTAGTACAGCTCCTCTTCGAATCTTCCTGAGCGGCAGTTGACCCCGTTCGTTGCGGGGCGTACGCTAGTGTCTCACGCGGGCGGGTGCGCGGGCGGCGCGATAAGACTTCGATAGTGCTGCCTCCAGTTCCCTCCCACCCCGAACGGAGTCAGCCATGCTACGTCTCGCCATGATCCTTCCAGCCATCGCCGGCGCCGCGTTCTTCACGAGCGCCGCGCTGGCGCAGTCCCCAGAGCCGACGCTCCCCGTCGCCGGCCCGGACGAGATCTTCTTCGTTGGCGAGGTGCCTGCGCCTCCGGGGACTGAAGTACGCGCGGAGTATCTGCAATTGACTGGAGACGCAGGGGAGACTTCCATTTGCGGCGTAACGGTGGCAGATGAGAATTCGCGGTTCGTTCTCTCTGTTGATGCAGCCTGCGCACGCAGTGCTTTTGGGCCGCTCATTTGTTAGGCAGAAGGACGGGATAGTTGCCGTGGATTCCCGCCATCCCCGTTGCCGGATGCCCAGAATCCGCGAGCGAAAGATACCATCAACGTGGGTTTGTTATCGCCCTCGGAGCGACCACCACTAATCGGCCCGTTACCGCATGGTGACGGTGGGCCGGATGCCGGATTGCCGCTGGTAGGCGGTGGCAATCGACAAGACAATCCAGCGCAACTAGGTTGGCTTCTCGCGGTCGGGGTTGCTCTACTGCTTGCGGGTGCCGCTATTCGTGTCGTGGGTCCGTCGCCCAGGCGAAGGACGTAGGCTTGTCGGTGTCCATTGTCTTCTGCGGCAAAAGGTGACTGTTCATGGACATCTTCTTCTTCGTACTGCTTGTTGGAGTTATCGTCGGCGGTCTGACGGTTCTCATGAGGCGCAAGGGTGGCGGGTGGTTCGTCTTGGCGTTTACGATTGCTGCTGCGGCCTGTGCGAGTCTGGTGGTGCTCATACTAGTTGAAATGTCAGTTGGTGGTTGGGGCGGGTAAATGCTGTGGCTCTTGTTTGGACTCACCATCCTGTTCATTCCCGCAATTACGGGTGCTGCAATCGGGTTCAAAGGAGACAAACGTGGCTGGCTGCTTACACTACCGTTCGTGTCTGTGGTTGCGTTTCTCACACTCGCCATCCTTCTATACGCCGCTAACCTGGATGACTAACTGGTGACCATTGGCAGCCGTTTCGGTAACCTCTCCTTGACGCCTTTCCTCCTGCTCGGCTAGACTCAGGAGTCATTCACATTACGTCTACAGCAGCCAGGAGTGAGCAGTGGCGAACGAAGCAGGCAAGCGCTACCAGTGCAACAAGTGCAACACGGAGATGATCGTCACCAAGGGCGGCGATGGCAGCCTCTCGTGCTGCGGCGAGCCCATGGAGCAGAAGAAGTAATCGGAGCGAGGTGAGACGATGCCCAACCAGCTAGGTAAGCGATTCTCTTGCGAGAAGTGCGGCTCGGAAGTGCTCTGCATTAAGCCCGGCGACGGCGGGGTGGAGTGCTGCGGCGCAGCCATGGAGCTGATGCAGCCTAAGGTGCTGCCTTCCGCCGACTAATCCGCCGCAACGCAGTCCCACGCAGAACAGTACGCGAACATCCATAGACGGCCGCTCCGCATGCCGGGGACGGCCGTTTGCGTTACATTCCTTTCGATGACTGCCCTGCTCCTGACCAACGCTCGCGTGCGTACGATGACCGGCGGTCAGCCGGTCGCCGACGCTGTCGCCGTGCGCGACGGTCGAATCCTCGCTGTGGGCACGGAGGCCGACGCCGCTGCCGCGCCGGAGGCGGACGCGCAGCCGTTCGCTCGATACGACTGCGGCGGCGGGCTGTTGCTGCCGGCCTTCATCGATGCCCACTGCCACCTGCTATCGTTCGCGGCGGCGCTGCGCTCGGTCGACTGCACCGCCGCGCGCAGCATCGCCGACATTCAGGCCGCGATCCGCGAACGCGCGGAACAGACGCCGGCCGGAAGCTGGCTCCGCGCGGCTGGCTACGAGGAGACGCAGCTAGCGGAGCGCAGGCACCCCAACTGCCATGAGCTCGACGCCGCCGCGCCGCGGCGCCCCGTGCGGCTGATCCACCGTGGCGGCCACGCCAGCGTGCTGAACAGCGCGGCGTTGAGGCTGGCGGGCATAGACATCGCGAGCGAAGCGCCGCCCGGCGGCTTCATCGACCGCGAGGTTGCGACAGGGGAGCCGAGCGGGCTGCTGCTGGGCATGGATACGCAGATCGGGCGCGCCGTTCCGCCGCTCGCCTACGATGAGTTGGCCGCCGCCGTTCGTGACGCCTGCCGCTTCTACCTCCAGGCCGGCGTGACCTGCATCCAGGACGCGACGCACACCAACGGTCTCTCCGAGTGGCGGCTCTTCGAACGGCTGATGGCAGACGGCGCGCTGTCGCTGGGCGTGGTGCTGATGGAGGGCATCGAAAACCTGGGCGAGCTGCCGGAGGATGCGGCAGGAGGACAACTACGTCGCGGGCCGGTCAAGATCATGCTGCAGGAGCACGGCGACGACATTGCCCCGGACGAAGGCGAGCTCACCCGCGCCGTCCGCGAGGTTCACGGCGCGGGCCGCCAGGCGGCGATCCACGCAGTCGGCGAGCGCGCCGTAATAGCGGCCGCTGCGGCCATCGAAGCCGCTCTCGCGTTGCGGCCGCGACCCGGCCACCGCCACCGCATCGAGCACTGCGGCCTGTTGCCGGAGGGCATGGCCCCGCGGCTGGCGGAGCTGGGCGTGTACGTCGTCAGCCAGCCTTCGTTCGTCGCAGAGCGCGGCGAACGCTTCCTGCAGCTCGTGGCGGAGGCACGGCACGATTCGCTCTACGCGTTTCGCACGCTGGAAGAAGCTGGCGTCCGGCTCGCGGCCGGCTCCGATGCGCCGGTGACGCGGCCAGATCCGCTGAAATCGATAGCAGCGGCCGTCGAGCGGCGTACGGCGGCCGGGCGGCCGATCGGGCCTCGGCAGGCGGTCGACGTCGATTCTGCGCTGCGTTGGTGGACAGCGGGCGCCGCCGAGGCCGCGTTCCTGGAGCCGGGGCGCGGGTCGATTCAGCCGGGCGCTCGCGCGGATCTGGTGCTGCTGACAGCCGGGACCGGAGCTACAGCCGGCGGCTCCGACCTGCCGACTGACGTCGCCGCGGTGTGGAAGGCCGGTGAAGCTGTGGAAGCGGCCGGCGGCGCGGGTTTGTTGGCTTGACACTCACACAGCTACGAACATATACTTTTCTATGTAAGCCCCGACGTGTCGGGGGCGTTTTTTTGGTAAGGCTCTGGACACGGGACCCGAGCCCGCGTGGCGCAATGGTAGCGCAGCCGATTTGTAATCGGCAGGTTAGTGGGTTCGAATCCCCTCGCGGGCTCCACCACTTCCATGGAGGGGTGGGCGAGTGGCTAAAACCGGCGGTCTGTAAAATCGCTGCCCTGACGGGCTACGCAGGTTCGAATCCTGCCCCCTCCACCAGCGAAGATTGACGCCGGACGCCGGATACGCCAAGATTCGGATAGAGAGGCATCCGGCCTCTGGCGCAAAGCGCGCCCACATAGCTCAGTGGTAGAGCACGCCCTTGGTAAGGGCGAGGTCATCGGTTCAAGTCCGATTGTGGGCTCCAGGCAATGAGCGCGAAATTGGTGCGCCCGAAGGACGAAGGCCCGTAAGGCTGTAAGCCCGTAAGGCTCTAGGCCGGTTAGGCGTAAGGCCCAAGATCGCATAGTGCAGGCTCTGGAGAGAGCCGTAACGAATGAGAAAAAGGAGGAACCGGAAGGATGTCCAAACAGAAGTACGAACGGACGAAGCCTCACCTGAACGTCGGTACCATCGGTCACGTTGACCACGGGAAGACGACGCTCACGGCGGCCATGACCAAGATCCTTGCCATGAAGGGGTGGGCGCCCTACCGCGACTTCGGAAGCATCGACAATGCGCCGGAAGAGCGCGACCGCGGTATCACTATCGCGATCGCCCACGTGGAGTACGAGACGGAGAACCGCCACTACGCCCACGTCGACTGCCCCGGCCACGCCGACTACATCAAGAACATGATCACCGGCGCCGCGCAGATGGACGGCGCAATCCTCGTCGTCGCCGCGCCGGACGGCCCGATGCCGCAGACGCGCGAGCACATCCTGCTGGCCCGCCAGGTCGAGGTACCGAACATGGTCGTCTACCTGAACAAGACCGACATGATGGACGACCCGGAGCTCCTCGAACTCGTCGAGTTGGAGCTTCGCGAACTGTTGACCAAGTACGAGTTTGATGGCGACAACATTCCCATTATCCGCGGCAGCGCGCTGAAGGCGCTCGAATCGGCGAGCGAGGACCCGGACGCGGAAGAGTACAAGAGCATCTGGGAGCTGATGAATGCGCTGGACGAGCACATTCCGATGCCGGAGCGCGAGAAGGACAAGCCGTTCCTGATGCCCGTGGAGGATGTCTTCGGCATCAAGGGCCGCGGCACCGTCGTCACCGGCCGCATCGAGCGCGGTATCATCAACGTCGGTGAAGATGTCGAGATCGTCGGCCTCAAGGACAGCACGAAGACCGTAGTGACCGGCGTGGAGATGTTCAAGAAGCTGCTGGATCAGGGCGAGGCCGGTGACAACGTCGGCTGCCTGCTCCGCGGTGTGGAGCGCGAGGATATTCAGCGCGGCCAGGTGCTGTCGGCGCCCGGCTCCATCACACCGCATAGCTACAGCGAGGCCACGGTCTACATCCTCTCCAAGGATGAGGGTGGACGGCACACGCCGTTCTTCAGCGGCTACAGGCCCCAGTTCTACATTCGTACCACGGACGTCACCGGCGCAATTGAACTTGAGGAAGGCGTCGAGATGGTGATGCCGGGCGACGACGCAGTCGCCATGAAGGTGAAGCTGATTCAGCCGGTCGCGATGGAGGAAGGCCTCCGTTTTGCCATCCGCGAAGGTGGCCGCACCGTCGGCGCCGGCGTATTCACGAAGATCATCGAGTAGCGGAGTACTACCGTGGCAAAGAAAGACGACCGGTCCGTTATCACGCTGGCCTGCCCCGAGTGCAGCGAGCGTAACTACGCTACGAGCAAGAGCCGCCGCAACGACCCGGACCGCCTGGAGTTGAAGAAGTACTGCCCGCGCTGCCGGCAGCATCAACTCCACAAGGAAATGCGCTAAGGAGCAGATGAGTCGAGCGACTAGACGCCGGCCAAAAGGGGGGAAAGCCCGCCAGCAGAAGCAGGCCCGCCCCGCCGCGATGAACCTGGGAACGGGCTCACCCGGCCGGCCCCCGCGCGAGACGTCGGAGCGGCGCATCGGCCTCGGCTCGTTGCAGCCGCGCTGGGCGGGGGACATCATCAGCGAACTGCGCAAAGTAACTTGGCCCAGCCGCGAGGACACGCAGTACCTCACCATCGTCGTTCTGATTGTCGCGACCGCGGCCGGTATTTTCCTTGGCGGCGTGGACATGTTCTTCAACTGGTTCATCGAAAACACGCTGCTCCGCTAGACCCCGAATCGATATGGCTGTAGACGCAGAGAGCATCGAAACTACCACTGTCCTTCCGGCAGAAGAGCTGCCGGAGGATAGCCGCACCCACATCCCTTCTGAAGCGGAGGCGTTTCAGGAAGGCCGGGTCTGGTACATCCTGCACACCTACTCCGGCCACGAGAACAAGGCCCAGACCAACTTGGAGCACCGTATTCCGTCGATGGACGCGGAGGATTTGATCTTCCGCGTCGTCGTGCCAACGGAAGAGGAGATAGAGATCAGGGACGGCCAGCGAAAGACGGTCTCCAAGAAGATCTTCCCCGGCTACATCCTGGTGCAGATGGTGGAATTGAAGGAAGACGATCCCATGTCGACGCAGGCCTGGTTCGTCGTGCGCAACACGCCGGGCGTCACCGGATTCGTCGGTTCCGGCACGCGGCCTGAGCCGTTGGCGGACGACGAGGTGCGCCGAATCCTGCAGCAGATGCGAGTCGTTGAGCCGAAGGTCAAGGTCGGATTTGAGCTGGGGGAGAGCGTCCGTATTGTGGACGGGCCGTTCCAGGACTTCGTCGGCCAGGTCGACGACCTTAACCTGGAGAAGGGCAAGGTCAAGGTGCTGGTCTCGTTCTTCGGCCGCGAGACCCCCGTCGAGCTAGATTTCCTGCAAGTGGAGAAGCTATAGCGTGGCAAAGAAGGTTCGTACCGTCATCAAACTGCAGATCGAAGCGGGCAAGGCCAACCCGGCGCCGCCCGTGGGTCCTGCGTTGGGCCAGCACGGCGTCAACATCATGGGCTTCTGTAAGGAGTACAACGAGAAGACATCGTCGCAGGCCGGCAGTATCGTGCCAGTCGAGATCCTCGTCTACGAGGACCGCTCGTTTTCGTTCACACTGAAGACGCCGCCCGCGTCCGACCTGTTGAAGAAGGCCGCCGGGCTCGAGAAGGGCAGCTCCGCGCAGCTACGCGAGAAGGTGGGTCAGGTCACCCGTGCCCAGGTCCGCACCATTGCCGAGACGAAGATGCGCGATCTGAACGCCCAGGATATTGAAGGCGCCGTGCTGCAGATTGAAGGTACCGCCCGCAGCATGGGGATCGAGGTGGTCTGAGCAACATGAAACGTGGCAAGAAGTACGTAGAGAAGGCTGCGCTAGTCGAGAAGGACCGCGCTTACTCGCCCGAAGAGGCGGTGAAGAAAGCAAAAGAAACGTCCTACACCAACTTTGATGAGACCGTCGAACTCCACGTCCGCACCGGCCTCGATCCGCGCCATGCAGAGCAGCAACTGCGGGGCACAGCGCTCCTCCCGCACGGGTTGGGCAAGCCGGTGCGTGTGCTCGTCTTCGCCGAAGGTGATGCCGCCCGCAAGGCAGAAGAGGCGGGCGCCGGCGAGGTAGGCGGGGAAGACCTGGTGAAGAAGGTTGAGGGCGGCTACGTCGATTTCGATGTCGCTCTTGCCGAACGCGGGATGATGGGCCAGGTCGGTAAGCTCGGCCGTGTACTCGGCCCGCGCGGCCTGATGCCGAACCCGCGCACCGGCACTGTCGTCGCCGCGGACGGCATCACCCGGGCCGTTGAAGAGGCGATGCAGGGTAAGGTGGAGTTCCGGCTGGACAAGACGTCCCTCATGCACGCGCCTATCGGCAAGGTCAGCTTTGACGACGAGAAGCTCCTCGAGAACCTCTCGACGCTTGTGCATGAGATGGTCAAGGCCAAGCCGGAGGGCACGAAGGGTATCTTCGTCCACAACATGACGCTCTCGACGACGATGGGCCCTTCGATCAAGCTAGACCTGGCACCCACCCTGGCGCTGCAAGCGGCCGACTAGCCGGCGGAGAGGTTATTTCTCCATGGCGGAAGGCGACTCTGACTCAGACCCTCTAGCCCGATACACCACGATCGCGGTACTTGGCTTGGCGTTGCTATGCGTTCTGGTGTTCAGTCTTCTCATGGTGCACCTGGATGCACGGGATTGGCAGGAACTAGACAACACTGCGTTGATCCTCCTGGCGTTCTTATTTGCGATCTTGGCATTGCCGTTTGTCTCGCGCTTCAGCATCGCTGGCCTGTTCGAATTCAGGCGCGACATTGAACGCCTTTCGGGAGAAGTACAAGGGATCAAGAACGAAGTCCAGGCGCTTAGTTCATCGACGTCCCTAGCAGCCCAGGCATCGTCCAATCGGGCGAATCAGCAACTGTCAGTAGTGTTCCCCGGCGTCGCGGAGACGTTGTCTAAGGAGCTGCGAAACTCTGTCGGACAGCTAAATGATGACGCTGCATTGAGATCAGTTCGTCACGAGATTCTGAAATTTGCACGTCTCAATGGGTGGTACTACTTTGAGTCCTTAGTCATTTCTGACTACCACATTCGCAAAGCAGAATCTGAAGGACTCGCTGCGGTGCCCACAGATCCGTGGGTAGGTAACAAACAGGCCACGCTAGAACTAGCAATAGAAGCCGTTGCTGCGAATCCTGCTGTGAAGCAGCCAATCAAGGACCTCATCCAGCGATGTGTGAGGTTCAACCAACAGACGCGAGATGGAACAGAAGCGACTTCTGATGAGTTCGAATCAGCCGTCGATGATGTAACAAGCGCTACAGGTTTCCTAATGGGAGATATCATGGCGCGCGGTAGCGTCGGGGCTGGCGCCTATCACTTCATCCAATCCGATGAAGGACTCCGCCAGGCTTTCCTCCCTGAGTGGATTGGGCTGGCAAGGAAGTTGGCTGTGAATCCAGACAACGCTACTTGACTCGAGTTCGCTTCCCGTTCCTCTTTGTGGATGCTACAATTCGCGGGCGTCCAGATTCGAACAGGAGGAGTTCCCCATGGCCATCGACCTCTCAGCCGTCGGCAAGCGGTTGCCGGCTACGACCTACGAGTACAACGACCGCGACGTGATGCTCTACGCACTCGGCGTCGGCGCGACGACCGACGACCTAACCTTCGTCTACGAAAAGAACCTACAGGTGCTGCCCACGTTCGGCGTGATCCCGGCCTTCCCCGCGCTGACCGGCATCGGTAGCGTGCTGGAGTTCAACCCGATGATGCTGCTCCACGGCGAGCAGCGCATCGAAGTGCGCGGGCCGATCCCGACGAGCGGCACGCTCACGACGCAGGGCACCATCACGGGTATCTACGACAAGGGCTCCGGTGCGCTGGTTTCAATCGAAGCGGATACGAAGACGGAGAGCGGCGAGGTGCTGTTCACGAACACGTTCGGCGTCTTCCTGCGCGGCGAAGGCGGCTTCGGCGGCGATCGCGGCCCCAGCGCGTCCAAGAAGAACATCCCGCCGGAGCGCGCGCCGGACCATACGATAGAAGACAAGACCTCGCCGAACCAGGCCGCCATCTACCGCCTCTCCGGTGACCGCAACCCGCTCCACATCGACCCGGAGTTCGCGAAGATGGCCGGGTTCGACAGGCCCATCATCCACGGCCTCTGCACCTACGGGTACGTCGGCCGGGCGGTGCTGAGCGCGGCCTGCGGCGGCGACCCGGCGAAGCTGAAGGACTTTGAAGTGCGCTTCTCCGGCGTCGCGTTCCCCGGCGAGACGATAGTCACGCAGATCTGGCAGGACGGACCGGACAAGGTGACCGTCCAGGCGACGACGGCGGAGCGCGGGGAGCCCGTCATCTCGAACGCCGCCGCGACGATCGGGTAGCGCCCCGTCTTTGGCTTGGTGAGAGGATACGGTGGTCATGAGTGAAGCCGAGAACATCGACATCATCAACCGCTTCTGCGCGGACTGGGCCGGCGCGGACATCCCCAAGATCCTGGACTACTTCACGGACGACGCCGTGTACCACAACATGCCGATCCAGCCGGTGCAGGGCAAGGACGCCATCAGAGGCATGATCGAGCAGTTCATGGCGCCCTTCGAAAAGGCCGACTGGCAGGTGAAGCACATCGCCGCCGCCGGCGACGTCGTGCTCACTGAACGCGTCGACCGCTTCATGGGCCCGGACAAGAACATGTCGCTGCAGGTGATGGGCGTCTTCGACTTGACGAACGGCAAGATCTCGGCCTGGCGCGACTATTTCGACCTCGCGGAGTGGATGCGCCAGGCGTCCTAGCGCCGCTTCGAGATCTGCGGAAGGAAGCGCCATGACGCCTAAGGTTCGCATCGGAATCCAGACAGGACAGGACGGTCAAGACTGGCCGGACCTGCTCGAATTCTGGCGCTTCCTCGATCGCGAGTCCGCATTCGATAGCGTCTGGACCATTGACCATTTCGTGCCGCCTGGCCCAACCCAAGATTCCAGCGGGCCGTGCCTCGAAGGTTGGACGGCGCTTGCTGCTGGCGCCCAGGCCACGGAGCGCCTTCGCGTCGGCTGTCTGGTCACCGCCGTCACATTCCGGCAGCCTGCCGTGCTCGCCAAGATGGCGGCCACGGTCGACCACATCTCGAATGGCCGCCTGGATTTCGCTCTCGGCGCGGCCTGGCATGAAGGCGAACACAACGCCTACGGGATTCCGTTTCCGGCCGTGAAAGAACGGCAGGACAGGCTGGAGGAGGCTGCCCAACTGATCCGGATGCTGTTCGACGCGACGTCGCCGGTCGACTTCGACGGCCGGTACTACCAGCTTCACCAGGCGCCGTTTGCGCCGCGCTGCGTGCAGCAGCCGCACCCGCCGATCTTTATCGGCGGCGGCGGAGAGAAGCGTACGCTGCGGACGGCGGCCCGCTACGGCGACGGCATCAACGTCTCGGGCGATGTCGATACCGTGAAGCACAAGATCGACGTGCTGGAACGGCACTGCGAGGCCGCGGGCCGCGGCCCCAACGAGATCACGAAATCGGTCTTCGGACCGCTGATGCTGATCGACGATGAAGAGAAGGCGAGACAGTTGCGCACTCGCATGTTCCCAAATCTATCGCCGGAACGGGCCGTCGAAGTAGTGCCCATAGGCAACGCCGCGCAGGTGTGTGCCGTGATCGAGCGTATGGCGGACGTGGGCGTGAATTATATGGTGATGACCAGCCGTCCGCCGTACAAACAGGACCTCTATCGCCGCATCTCGGACGAGATCGTTTCCGCGTTTCGGTAGCAGTGGACGTCGTAGTGCGCTTCTTCCGCGACCTCCTCAACCTGCATCTGGGCCAACGCGGCCGTCACCGCTGGCAGAAGTGGCGCGAGCGCGTCTGGTGCAGCTACTGCGGCAAAGAAATCTAGGCCAATTGGCCCCCGAGCCGCAGTCCAACGCCGTGATATAATAGCCCCTGCCTGCGGACGCCGGAACCGCTTCGATTCGCCGGCCGCGCCTGCGAGATCAGTACTGAGGAGTCGCTGATGACGGAGCCCAAGTACGTCTACCTGTTCCCGGAAGGGGACAGAGACCAGAAGGATCTGCTGGGTGGCAAAGGCGCCAACTTGGCGGAGATGACCAACCTCGGACTGCCCGTTCCTCCCGGCTTCACGATCACCACCCAGGCCTGCAACGACTACCTACAGGGCGGCAACACGATGCCCACCGGACTGCTGGATCAGGTCAAGGATGCGCTGCGAACGGTGGAAGAGCAGACGGGTAAGGGCCTGGGGGACGCGGAGCGGCCGCTCCTCGTCTCGGTGCGCTCCGGGGCCAAGTTCTCCATGCCGGGGATGATGGACACGATCCTCGACCTGGGGTTGAACGACTCCACGCTCCAGGGCCTGATCGCGGCAACGGGAGACGCCCGCTTCGGCTACGATTCCCTCCGGCGCTTCATCATGATGTACGGCGACATCGTCCTCGCTATCGACCGCCGCAAGTTCGATGCCATCTTCAATGACGCGAAGGCGAAAACCGGCGTCGTCGACGACGCGGAGATTTCGGCGGAGGCGCTGCAGGCCGTCGCGGAAGAGTTCCGCGCGCTGGTGAAGCAGGAGCAGGGCGAGGAGTTCCCGGACGGCCCGATGCAGCAGCTAGAGCTGGCCATCCGCGCCGTGTTCGATTCCTGGAACAACGAGCGCGCCATCCACTACAGGAAGATCGAGAACATCGCGGACGACCTGGGAACCGCCGTCAACGTCCAGGCGATGGTCTTCGGCAACATGGGCGACGACTCTGGGTCAGGCGTAGCGTTCACACGCGACCCCGTATCCGGTGAGAAGGAGATCTGGGGCGAGTATCTGATGAACGCCCAGGGCGAGGACGTCGTCGCCGGCATCCGCACGCCGACGCCGATCGCGGCGCTGAAGGAAGAGAACCGCGCGCTGTACGATGAGTTCGCGGCCGTCGCGGAAAAGCTCGACCAGCACTATCGAGACGCGATGGATATCGAGTTCACCGTGGAGCAGGGCAAGCTCTACATGCTCCAGTGCCGCGTCGGAAAGCGCACGACGCGGGCGGCGGTCACGATTGCCGTCGACATGCTGCACGAAGGCTTGATCAACAAGGAAGAGGCCATCAAACGCGTCGCGCCGAACCGGCTCGACGAGCTACTGCACCCGCAACTCGACCCGCGTGTGCAGACTGTGCCGCTGAATGACATCGGCAGCCAGGTACAGCAGGCCGCGCACGGCCGCGCGGAGATGATCTTCACCATTCCGCAGCAAGGCGTCGAGCGTCTGCGCGAGGTCGACGCTCTCCCGAGAGCCGCGCTTCTCAGCTTCGCGGGAGATCGCGCGCTCGGCACGCTCCGCGTCTCGGACTGGCAGGAAATGGGCGAAGAGCAGCAGCAGGCGCTGCTGCACGAGGCCCGCTTCCTGGAACTGGCCCGCGGTCTCGCCGCGTCGCCGGGCGCGGCGGCCGGCGCCGCAGTTTTCGATCCGGATACGGCGGCAAAGCAGGGGAATGAGGGCCGCGACGTGATCCTCGTCCGCCAGGAGACGTCCCCGGACGACATCCACGGCATGCAGGCCGCCCGCGGTGTGCTGACGCAGCGCGGCGGCATGTCTAGCCACGCGGCCCTCGTCGCGCGCGGGTTCGGCATCCCCTGCGTCAGTGGGTGCGAGGGGATCTCCGTCGACGAGAGCGGCCGCTCGATGCGTGTCGGTGAGATCGATGTCACTGAAGACCAGCTGATCACGATCGATGGCTCCAGCGGCAGGGTGCTGCTGGGGCTGATTCCATCCGTAGAGGCGGAGCTCTTCCCGAAGCTGACCGAGTTCCTCTCCTGGGCGGACGACATCCGCCGCCTCGGCGTGCGGACGAACGCCGATAACCCGCAGGACGCGGCGAAGGCCGTGGAGTTCGGCGCGGAAGGCATCGGCCTCTGTCGCACGGAGCACATGTTTTTCGAGGCGTCGCGGTTGCCGGTGGTGCAGGAGATGATCCTCGCGGCGGCCCAGGCCAAGGCGCTGGAGGCCGACGTGCTGGCGCTGGAACAGGAGCGCGCTGTCGCGGAAGACGACCAGCAGGCGGCGTTGGACGAACGTCTCTCCGAGTTGCGCGGCCGCCTGGAGGGGCCGATGGGCAGGTACCGCGGGTCGCTGGACAGGCTGGAGCCGATGCAGCAAAGTGACTTCGAAGCGATCTTCCGCGTGCTGGGCGAACGCCCCGTGACGATCCGCCTAATCGACCCGCCGATGCACGAGTTCCTGCCGGACCACGACGAGTTGCTGGAATCGGTCGCGCGGCTGCGCGTCTCGGCGGCGCATTCGCCGGAGTTGCGCGAGAAGGAGGAGCTGCTGCGCCAGGTTGAATCTCTGCGCGAGGCGAACCCCATGCTGGGACTGCGCGGCTGCCGCCTGGGCATTCTCTACCCGGAGGTCAACGAGATGCAGGTGCGCGCCATCTTCCGCGCCGCCGCGAACGTCTCCAAGGAAGGCGTCAAGGTCCATCCGGAAGTCATGATCCCCCTCGTCGGCTTCGACAGCGAGCTGAAGCGCCTGCGCACGCTGCTGGAGCCCGTCGCCAAGGAGACGATGCGGCAAGAGGGCGTGGAGGTATCGTACCTCTTCGGCACCATGGTAGAGCTGCCGCGCGCCGCGCTCACGGCAGGCGAGATCGCGGGCGATGCCGACTTCTTCTCGTTCGGCACGAACGACCTGACGCAGACCACCCTGGGCCTCAGCCGCGACGACGCCGAGGCCAGCTTCCTCAGCCACTACCTGAGCGAAGGCATCCTGGCCGACAACCCGTTCGAGACGATCGACCAAGCGGGGGTGGGTGCGCTCGTTAGGAGTGCGGTCAAGGCCGGCCGCGAGACGCGGCCGAACCTCAAGATCGGCATCTGCGGCGAGCACGGCGGGGATCCGCGCTCGGTTGAGTTCTTCCACAACGCCGGCCTGGACTATGTGAGCTGCTCGCCGTTCCGCGTGCCGATCGCCCGCCTCGCCGCCGCGCACGCCACGCTGGACGACGGTGCCGGCTAGGGCGGCGCGGTTGCGTGCTGCGCGACCGCTCTACATATGACCGAAGCTAAGCTCGAAAAGATCGCCGAAGGGCGGGAGGCGGAGATCTTCGCCTGGGAGGGCGGCAGCGTCCTGCGGCTGATGCGCAGCCCGGACGCCAGAGGGGCCGTCGATCACCAGGCCCGCGCGATGAAGGCAGCGGCCGCCGCGGGAGTCGATGTGCCGGAGGTGCGCGGCGTCCAGGACCACGCTGGACGTCCCGGCCTGGTGATGGAGCGCATCGATGGGCCGGACATGCTAACGCTGGTTGGCAAGAAGCCGTGGTTGCTCTTCCCCGGCGGGCGCATCTTCGGCAGACTGCACGCTCAGATGCACGAAACGGTCGCGCCCACGGAACTGCCCGAATTGCGGGAAGCCATGCGGGCCCGTATCGTCCGCTCTAAGCGGGTACCGGACCACCTCAAGACCTTTGCGCTGGCCGAGTTGGAAACGCTGCCGGACGGCGACAAGCAGCTGCACGGCGACTTCCATCCCGCGAACATCATCTGGACGGACGCGCGGCAGGCCGTCATCGACTGGACGGGCGTATCGCGCGGCGACCCCGCCGCCGACTACGCGCGTACGATGCTGATGATGCGTATGGCCGATCCGCCGCCGGGCTCGCCGCTGCCGCTGCGCTTGCTGACTCTGATCGGTCGCAGCCAAATGACACGCTCGTACAAGCGGGCGTATCGCGCCGCACGGCCGGTAGACGACGCGCTGGTCGCGCGCTGGGACGTGCCCGTGATGGCTAACCGGCTGGAGGATGGCATCGAAGAGGAGCAGGCCAAGATTGTGCGGCTGCTCGAAGAGCGCCTGGCGGCCTCACGAACCCCGTAGCCGAGGGTTTCAACCCTCAGGGTGCCGAGAAGGAGACAACATGACGGAAGACGTGCTGATCTACGAGAAGCGCGGGCAGATAGCCTACATCACGATGAACCGGCCGGAAGCGCGCAACGCCATCAACCCGGAGATGATGGTGCGCCTGGCCGAGGCCTGGCTGGACTACGCCGCGGACGACGACCTGCGCGTCGCGGTGCTCACCGGTGCCGGCGATAAGGCCTTCTGCGCTGGTGCCGACCTGAAGCGCCTGATTCCGCTGATGACCGGGGCCCGTCAGCCCGAAGATGAGTGGGATAACAAACTCAGGAGCGACCCGTCGCTAGGGCAGACGGCGCTGCTGCGCGGCTACGATCTCTACAAGCCCGTGGTCAGCGCGATCAACGGCCATTGTCTCGCCGCCGGCACCGAGATCCTCCAGGCGACCGATATTCGTATCGCCTCGGACACCGCGCAGATCGGCATGCAGGAGGTAGCGCGCGGCATCGTCCCCGCGGGAGGCGGATTGGCGCGGCTGCCGCGCCAGGTGCCCTACGCCAAGGCCATGGAGATCCTGCTCGTCGGACAGAGCATCTCGGCCGACGAGGCGCGGCTCTGCGGCCTGGTGAACTACGTCGTGCCGGACGCTGAGCTGATGGACAAGGCCGACGAGTTCGCGCAGAAGATCGCCGCGAACGGGCCGCTGGCTGTGCGTAAGGCGAAGGAAGCGGTCTTACGCGCCTCCGGCCTGTCGCTTGAGGAGGCCTACGCCGTCGAGAACGAGATCATCCCCGAAGTCATGCGCAGCGAAGACGCCCGCGAGGGACCGTTGGCGTTCATGCAGAAGCGCCCGCCGCAGTTCAAGGGGCGGTAAGGGCGGCGAAAGGCGGGCGGTAGGGGCGATTCGCGAATCGCCCCTACGATCTTCGAATCGTCTCCTACTCCACGGTCACTGTCTTCGCCAGGTTGCGGGGCTGGTCCACGTCGCAGCCGCGCCAGACGGCGATGTGGTAGGCCAGCAGTTGCAGCGGCAGCAGCGTCAGCAGCGGCAGCAGCAGCCGCGATGTCTCCGGCACCTCGATCACGTGGTCGACTTGCTTCGCTAGCTCGGTGTCGCCTTCGCTGACGACGGCGATTACGGTGCCATCGCGCGCCTTCACCTGTTCGATGTTCGAGCGCATCTTCTCGCGCATGCCGTCGCGGACTGCGATGGCGACGACGGGCATCGTCTCGTCGATCAGCGCGATCGGGCCGTGCTTCATCTCGCCCGCGGGATAGCCCTCAGCGTGGATGTAGCTCAGCTCCTTTAGCTTCAGCGCGCCCTCCATCGCCACCGGGTACTGCAGGCCGCGGCCAAGGAAGAGGAAGTGGCGGTACTTGTGGAACTCGTGCGCCAACTGCTCCAGCGCTTCCGACTGCTGCAGCACGCGGCCCACCAAGTCCGGAATGTGCGCCAGCGGCTCGACGAGCTCCGCCAGGCGGGCGGCGTCCAGCCGGCCGCGGAGACGGCCAACGTGGCAGGCCAGCAGGTAGAGCGCCGTAATCGACGCCGTCAGCGTCTTGCTGCTGGCCACGCCGATCTCCGGCCCGCATCGCGTGTATAGGGTGCCGTCCGCAACGCGGGTTGATTGCGCGCCCGGCGTGTTGCAGATGGTGATCTGCGGCGAACCGGCCCGCTTCGCCTCGTTCATCGCCTCCAGCGTGTCGACCGTTTCGCCGGACTGCGCGACGGAGATGACGAGCGTCTCCGGTCCGGCGAGCGCCTGCCGGTAGCGAAACTCGGAGGCGTTATCGACCTCCGCCGGTAGCCCCGCCAGCTCCTCGAAGTAGCGGCGGCCGACCATCGCGCCGTGGAGGCTGGTACCCATCGCGATGAGCACTACGCGCTCGATCTTCGCCAATGTGGCGTCCGGGATCTCGAGATCGACGAGGTCTACCGTCGACGAGTCGAACATGACGCGGCCGCGGAAGGTGTCCAGCACGCACTCCGGCTGCTCCATGATCTCCTTCAGCATGAAGTGTTTGTAGTTACCCTTCGCCGCGGCGACAGGGTCCTGCGGAACAGTCTGGGATGCCTTCTGTAGCGGCAGCCCCGCGGCGTCCCAGTAGCGCACGCCCTTAACGTTCAGTTCGACCAGCTCGCCGTCATCGAGAAAGGCGACATCGCGTGTCTCCGGCAGCAAGGCCGACAGGTCGCTGGCGAGGAAGTGCTCGTGGTTGCCGTATCCGACGACGACGCCGCCCGCGTTGCCCACCCGCGCGGCGACGATGCGGTCCGGCTGGCTGCGGCTGAAGACGACGATCGCCTGCGATCCTTCCAGCCGGCTTATCGAATGGCGCAGCGCCTCGTGTAGTTCGTCCCCGTCCTGCAGGTAGGATTCGATTAGGTGGGCCAGCACCTCCGTGTCCGTCTCCGACTCGAGCGCGTGGCCGTCTGCCATCAGCTCTTGGCCCAGCTCCAGGTAGTTCTCAACGATGCCGTTGTGGACGACGGCGACATCGCCCGTGCAGTCCAGATGGGGGTGGGCGTTATCGCCCGACGGCTGGCCGTGCGTCGCCCAGCGCGTGTGGGCGATACCGCAAGTCCCTTCAAGCGAATCCGGTCCTGTTTCGTTGATGGCCTGCTCGAGCACCGAAATACGCCCGGCGCTCTTGCGGACATTCACGGTTCCGCT
>JAJCYW010000015.1 GCA_029262675.1 Chloroflexota bacterium
ACGGCTGCACTACGTGCACGGCTGCACTACGTGCACGGCTGCACTACGTGCACGGCTGCACTACGTGCACGGCTGCACTACGTGCACGGCTGCACTACGTGCACGGCTGCACTACGTGCAGCTTCGAGTTCTGCGCCCGCAGAACTCGGGGCGGGTAGGGTCGATGCCCTACGCGACAGGCTGAAGCCTGTCCCGCGTGGAGGCTAGAGCCTGTCCCACGGGGTGGGCGGCTGCAGTTTGTGCAACTTGGCCGTTCCGCTGCGCGAAGGGAGGGCTTAGCTGCCGATGAACTTCGGGTCGCGTTTGTCTACGAAGGCCTTGACGGCTTCTCGCGAGTCGTTGCTCATGGACGAGAGGCGCATATTGAGCGCTTCGTGGTCGATGAGCGTCTTGAGATCGACGTGCGTCGCTAGGTTGAGGTTCTCCTTCATCCGCGCGAACGTGCGCGTGGGGCCGGAGGCAAGCTTTGCGGCGAATGCGAGCGTCTCGGTGGCGAGGTCGTCGTGGGGGACGACGCGGTTGACCAGGCCCAGTCGCAACGCTTCGTCGGCCTCGATGATGTCGGCGGTGAAGTAGAGCTCGCGGGCTTTGGCGGTACCGACGAGGTTGGTCATGTAGTAGGAGCCGCCGTAGTCGCCGCTGAGGCCGACGTTGCGGAAGGCGGTGCCGAACTTGGCCTTCTCCGAGGCGATGCGGAGGTCGCAGGCGAGCGCGAGGCTGAGGCCGGCGCCGACGGCGTGGCCGTTGACCATGCCGATCGTCGGCTTGGGCATGGTGTGAAGGACGTAGCTGGTCTGGAGCTGCGACTCGCGCAGGCCGGCGACGGTGTCGTCGAGGGCGCTGATGATGGAGCCGGATTTGCCGGGGCCGCCCTCCGCGGTGATGTCGCGCACCGGAGAGAACGATTCGCCACCTTTCTTGCCGTCAGCGCTGTCGCTGCTACGGCCTGCCATGCCCTTGACGTCGCCGCCGGCGCAGAACGCGCGTCCGGCGCCCGTGAGGACGACGGCGCGAATCGCGGAGTCCTTGGCGCACTGGTCGAGGTACTTGGCGAGCAACAGCATCAGTTCGCCGCCCATGGCGTTGAGGCTCTTGGGCCGGTTGAGGGTGATCACGGCGACGCCGTCGTCGCGCTGTTCGAAGAGGACATCGTCCTGGGCATCATCTGGCATGGCTGGCCACCTTTCGTCTTGGCGTGTTCGGTGTTCGGTGCGAGTCTAGCGTGTGTGGGCGTGCTTCGCACGCCTTGGAGTTCCGCATTCGCAGAACTCGGGGCGCGTACTTGCAGCCAACTTGGGGTTCTGCAAGCGCAGAACTCCGGGCACGGGGTAGGGTCGGGGCGGTGCTAGCCGCGGCTGTCACGCCAAGCGATCGGGCGTGCTTTGCACGCCTTGGAGTTCTGCATCCGCAGAACTCCGGGCGGGCGCACTACGCGCGCCTTCGGGTTCTGCAAGCGCAGAACACCGTGCGCGTTTGCGCTCAGCTTGGAGTCTTGTATTTGCAGAACTCCAGGCGCTAGCTACGTCCGCGCCACGCGGTCGGCGCGTTTGCGAGTGGGGCAAGCTCTCGCTCCTGCCCGTTGGGGATCAGCATGGCGCGGCCGGCGAGCGATTCGTCCTGGACGAACTGGACGACGATGTCGGCGATCTCGTCCGGCGAGATCAGTTCGAGAGAGTCGAAGAACTTCGACATCGCGTCGTCTTCGTCGATCGTGCCCCCGCGCGCTCGCGAGAACATGGGCGTATCGACGACGCCGGGGCAGACGCAGTTGACGCGGATGTTGTCGGAGGCGGAGAGCGGCGCGAGGGAGGCGGTGAGCATCACGACGCCGCCCTTCGTGGCGGCGTAGACGGGGTTGCCGGGGAAGCCGAAGCCGATGCCGGCCATGGAGGCGGTGTTGACGATGGCGCCGCCGCCTCGCTTGCGCAGCGCCTGGATGCCGTAGTGCGTGCCGAGGACGACGCCGCGCAGGTTGACATCGAGCATGGCGAGCGCGGGGGCGGGGTCGCTTTCCGCGAACGGGGGATCGCCGAGAATGATGCCGGCGTTGTTGTGGAGGATATCGAGGCCGCCGTAGGTCTTCTCCGCGGCCTCCAGCAGCGCTTGCACGGACGCCGGATCGGTGACGTTGGTCTCGACGAACGTGGCGCGGCCGTCGTTTGACTGGATGTCGGCGACGGTCTCACTTCCGCCGACTTCGTCGATATCGGCGACGACGATGGCTGCGCCCTCGCTCGAGAGGCGGAGGGCGGTGGCGCGGCCGATGCCGGAGCCGGCGCCGGTGACGACGGCGACTTTGTCCTGGATGTCCATGTGCTATCTCCTGTGCGTTTGTGTTCGAAAGGGGCAGCGTCTTGTCGCGCGTGACCTCTTTCGCAGGCGGTGTAGCGGGGCCAGTTTAGCAGACGAGGCTGAGGGGGTGGTGGTGCGACGGCGTTGGCGGGTGGGGCGAGGCTGAAGATGGCGCCTGCGGTGGCAGTCACCGCCCCCGCCGCCAGGATCGCCAGCAGGGCTGTGGGAGCGGTAGATCCAGGACGCTCTGGAGGGGTGGCGCATACTAGACCTCAGCGAGATCTATGAGGCCAGAACGGTCTCTCCTTCGGACACTTTCTGGGTCACGCTACTGAAACCTTGTGTCTCAGTTGGCACCGCGTTCAGGTAGAGCGTCGGCGTGACCGTCGCCGCTTTCTCCATCGCCGCCTCGCGGATGAATTGCGACAACCTCATATTTGCGTTCCGGGCCGCTGCTGAGATGCAATCAAATGCCGCGCCTGGGAACGCTACCGAGACGATGGCGCGGGCCTTCCTCGCCGCCTGTGGCGGGAGCGGCTCGGCGTTCTCGAAGTCCCACTTGGATTCGTCCTGCAACTCCTCGTCGCTCATTTCTCTCGGTGCCTTCTCGCTCTCGTTGCTCATCGCAGGCGTGCCTCCTCACTCCCCTTACAGGGCCATGCAGTGATCGGCCTCCAGACTAGCATATCTGATGTCGGCTCGATCGGAACCGCGATGCATGCTCCCCCGTTGTCGCGTCCGATGATCATGTACAGGCCACGGCGTTCCCTTCTATTTATGACAATTGCGGGACGGTTGTCCAACACCTGCCGGACCTGTTCCTGCCGAATACCGTGCTCCCACATCTTATCGACATTCTCGTCATCGAACGCGAACTCTGCTACTTGGGGCGGCCTTGACAAAGCCATCTCCTTGCCCTACACTCTGTAGTGTAATACTACTACACTTGGAAGGAGAAAGCAACATCATGGACGTCGAGTGGCTAATCCTTGGCGATTACGCGCATATGGCTGATGGGAAGTTGTATCTACAAGGCGGAGGCTGGGAGCGACTGACTGTAAACGACGGTTTTCCAAGCAAACACATGGTCGGCATCGCTACGAGCGTACTGAGTCCCTGGGCCGAGACAAACCAGCCCAACAACATCGAAATCGAAGTGCAGACGGAGGACGGCGAAACGTTGGCCAAGATCAACGGTCAGCTGAAGGTCGGCCGCCCGCCGGATCATCCACCCGGGATGCCTATCCGATCGACATTGGCCGCGAACCTGGGTCTGGAGTTCAAGACTGCAGGGTCGTACGTCATCATCGCTCGGCTAGAAGAACAGGAGCTGAAACGCACCGCATTCTACGTCATCCCCGGACCGCTCCTCGCGATGAAACAACAGCAACAGCAGGCCGAACAGGAAGGTGCTGGAGGTCAGCCTGCGTCGGACTAGAATCCGCCAGCGGCCGCTAGCCCTTCGTGGAGTCCACCGGCTCGTCAGAAGCCGGGCCTGTCCGCCGGCGATGAAGCGGCTCTCCGGGAGGCGGTCGCGGCGGAGCATGGCGACGATGTCGACGGCAGGGCCCGGCGCGAGGAAGGCAAAGGCCCAGGGCCAGCTCCCAGGAGTCGAGGTCGGACGACCGGCGTCCTCGCAGCTAGGCGCGCGCTTCGCGTTCTCCGGCGCGCGTCGAGGCCTGTTCGACCGACGTCACCGGATGCACGACGACTGTGTTCCAGTCCATAAGATGCGTATCTTGCGTGAACAGCGCGACGGCGTGCGCGTGCGGCGCTTCAACGACGATGAAGATCTTGTGCCCTGCCATGTCGGCCCAACCGCCCTGTACTTCAACGTCGTGGGGCGTTCCGAGCTCGGCCATGCGGCCGAAGTCTGGCAGGTACGCCTCGCGCATCTCCTTGCGGGATGCCGGGCAGGTCTCCGGTCCGTGTGTTGCGACGATCATGTGTTGCATCCTGGCTGCCTCCTTGGATTGACGAGTTAGCCTCGTACTACATGCCGGCGAATTGCAGCTCGCGGCATTTCTGGTGCTTCTTGCGGTGCTCCTTGAACCCCGGCAGTACCTTTGTACCAAATCGCGCGGGCGATTTGGTAATGTCCTCCTGTTTGTGGCCTCGGACCTGGGCGACCGTCTACGCCACGCCAGCGGCGGGCCAGGCTGGTCAGCCGCGGCCGCCTGCGATAAGGCGGCTCTCCGGGAGGCGGTCGAGGCGGAGCATGGCGACAATGCCGACGGCAGGGCCAGGCGCGAGAAAGGCGAAGGCCCAGGGCCAGCCGAGACCGTCGCGGAGGACGGGCATGAGCCAGATGGTGACGACGGAGAGCGTGAATCCGACGGCAAGCTGCAGCGTCAGTGCGGTGCCAACGTACTCCTGTTGCGCGACCTCGCTAACTATCGTCGAGAACTGGGCTGAGTCGGCGACTGCGGCGATGCCCCACACGAGGCCGACGAGCAGCACGGCGTAAGGAGGGCCGCCGAACATCGCGCCGATCGCTATCGAGCAGGCTCCGGAGACGGCCATCGCGGCGGCGGTTGTCTTACTGCGGCCCCAGCGATCGCCGAGGACGCCCCCCAGGCCGCAGCCCAACGCGCCGATGCCGATGACGGCGAAGGTGGCAATGGCGGCGCCGCGTTCGACGTCTACGAATCCAGCATCGAGCAGGCTATCGGTGAAGAAGGGAAGGAACCAGGCCCACATCGCGTAGAGCTCCCACATGTGGCCGAAGTAGCCAATCGAGGCGAGGCGGACGGCTCTGTTTCTGAAGACCTGCGCCAACTGCGCGGGGTCGAAGGCGGCCTCTGGAAACGGAAACGGCCCTTCTCGGACGAAGGCGCGAACGAGGAAGGCGCCGGTGAGCGTGAGGGCCGATGTGGAGAGGATCACCTGGTCGGCGGAGAGGCCGCCGATGCCGTTGACCAGGTGCGGGGCAGCCGAGCCGAGCGTGAGCCCGCCGACCATGACGCCCAACGCCAGGCCGCGGCTGGTACGGTACCACGTCGACATGATCTTGAGAGCGACTGGATAGACGCCCGCGAGAAAGGCCCCCGTGACGAATCGAAGCGGGATGGCGACCTCCGGGCCTTGCGCGAGGACGACGCCTGCGTTGGCGATCGCCGCGCCCAAAGCGGAGAGGAACAAGACCCGGCGGGCCGGGTAGACGTCGGCTAGGTTGAAGAGCGCAGACAAGACCGCTCCAGCGACGAACCCGAGCTGGACAGCGATGGTGAGCAGCGATACCTCGAGGCTGCTGAGGCTCCATTGCTCTCGCAACTGAGGGATGACGGCGGACGCTGAGAACCAGGTCGTCATCGTGAGGACGATGACGGCGGCCATGATCAGCAGCGCATCGCGCTGGCCGGGCACGGCGGCTGACTGGTCGCTGCCGCGAGTGTCGCTGTTCTGTTGCATCAGTGTGCTATCAGTATGAAACAAGCTGTGCCGTCGCGGCGAGCCGCCGGCCGTCCGCGGCTGAGGCGGGCTTGGGATGCAAGGAGCGTGGTGATGGACGTGTCTATCGGACAGACGGCGACAAGAGAAGTGGTGGTGACAGAAGACATGGTCGCGGCCTACGCGGAGGTGACGGGCGATCGCAATCCGCTGCACTTCGACGCGGAGTTTGCGGCTGGCACACGCTTCGAGCGACTGATCGCACAGGGCGGTATCGCGACGGGGCTGTTGCACGCACTTGTCGCGATGGACATGCCGGGGCCGGGCAGCGTCTTTCTCAACCAGAGCTGGAACTTCCCGAAGCCTGTGTACATCGGCGATACGATAACTGCGACGGCGACTGCCACGTCGGTTCACGAGCGGCGCGGGATCGTAAGGCTCGGCATCGTGATCGAGAACCAGGAAGGCGAGGCCGTGCTGACCGGGGAGGCGACTGTCATGCAGGTCGAACCGCTTGCCTCGAGTTAGGCCGCGAGCTGGTGTTACGGCCGCGTCACGGCTAGGAAGGAGGGTGAGAATCCGCTGATGTTGGAGACGCACGCTATCGTCATGGTCGATAGAGCTGGAGTGATCCGGGTATGGAGTCCGGGCGCTGAGAGATTGTTCGGCCACGATGCGGCCAACGTTCTTGGCCAGACACTTGATTTGATCGTGCCTGAGAATTATCGGGAACGCCACTGGGCCGGCTTCCTCGCGGCAACGAGCACCGGCAGGACGAAGCTTGAACAACCAGCTGCCAACATACCTATCGCTTGTAAGGACGGTACCGTGGTTCGGTTTCCCGGGCGGCTGCTATTGCTCCGGGACGCGCATAATGACGTCGTTGGGGCGATGGGTATCTTCACGACGAACGAGGGCGTGGACGATAACAAACTCCCCAACGTCTAGCCCGGAGATCCCGCCCGTGACGCCGCCGCGTCCGCCGGGGCTTGACCCCGCTTCTCGTTCGCTGATAGACTCGGCCCACAACCGAATAGCGGCTGGCAGAGGTGGCCCAACGCTCGGAAGCGCGGGCCATAATAGGGGAAGCCGGTGAAAGTCCGGCGCTGTCGCGCAGCTGTATGGCTCTCCGCTTTGCGGAGAGCTTAGCCAGACTACCTGCCCCTGCCGAACGTCCGAGTACCTTCGCGCAAAGGGGGTAGGGCCAATGAAATCGGCAACCTAGACAAGCCCCCGAACGTGAGTTCGGGGGCTTTCTGTTGGTACACGAACCACGAGACGAATCCGGAAAGGACATCGAATGTTTCGCAGTGTCTTCATACTGCTGATTTCGTTACTTGCACTGGGCTGGCAGGCGGGCGGTGCAGCGACCGCTGCAGCCGTCGAGCCAGAGACCGATGCCGCAGCGGCGGCAATAGACTACATCAAGAGCCAGCAGAACCCGGACGGCGGGTTCATCGGCTTCGGCGAGGAGTCGTCGCCGGGGGTGACGCTGGACGCGGTGTTCGCTCTAATCGCGGCGGGCGAAGACGTGAAGGACGTGACGAACGGCGGCAACTCGGCCATCGATTACCTGGAGACGCAGGCGGCGGAGTACGCGACCGACCCCGGGGCTGCGGCGAAGCTGGCGCTGGCGCTGTGGTTAGTGCAGGCTGGCGGGTCCGAAATGAACCTGAGTGACTTCGGTGGCGTCAACCTGTTTGGAGCAACCAACACTGACGTAAACGACGAGACGGGTCAGGTGGGGCTGGACACCTTCGATCACGTCTTCTTTGTCATGGGCGGAGTCGCGTTCTTAGGCGGGCGCGCCCCCACGGCGCCCGGTCTGGTCGACTACTTCCGTACGTCGCAGCTCGATGACGGCGGATGGGAGTTCGGCGAGGGCTTCGGCAGCGACTCGAACACGACGGCGATGGTCCTGCAGACGCTGATCGGAGTTGGTATCACGGCGGATGACCCTGCGGTAGTTGCCGGGCTGGCCTATCTGCGGTCACTCCAGGACGCAAGTGGGGCGTTCGCGTTTCTGGCCGACACGGACCCAGACGCGCAGTCGACGGCGATGGTGATCCAGGCGCTGGCGGCGGCGGGTGAGGACATCGATGCTGGTGGGCCGTGGGCGCCGGGCGGCGTCGGGCCGCTCGACGTGCTGCTGACGTTCCAGAACGCGGAGACCGGCGCCTTCCAGTTTGCGGGCGAAGACAGTCCGTTCGCGACGTACCAGGTGGTGCCGGGGCTACTGCTGCTGTCGTTCCCGGGCCTCGGCACGTTGCCTGCCCCGGAACCGTATGTGCCGGCGGACGACGGCCCGACTGCTCCGCCGCACGGGGACAACACCGGACCGGTTGTTGCTCCGCCGCCAGCAGACCTGCCGAAGGTTGGGACGGGCGCGAGTAGCAACGGGTCGCCGTGGATGGTAGCAGCGCTTGCGGCGGGCGGCCTGGCGGCGTTGGGCGTGGCGGGGCTGGGCCTCGTCCTGGCACGGAGGAGGGCGGCGTAGGTGGCTACGCGCGCGGCGACGGTCGAGCGGACGGGCGCTGGGGGCGCGCGGATGACGGCGGGTTCGCTGCATCCGGGCGCATGGCTGGCGTGGCTGGCCGGCGGCTGCGTCGCGGTATTCCTGACATCGAACCCGTTGTACTTGTCTCTCGGGCTGCTGGCCGCGATTGGGGTCTACGCGGCTGTGCGGGACACGGCGAAAGGCCGCGCGCTAACGCCGTTCGTTGCGCTGGGGCTGGGGCTGGCGGCGCTGAGCGTGCCGTTCAACGTGCTGACGGGGAGCAGCGGGCCATCGCTACTCTTCACGGCGCCGTCGCTGACGTTCCCGGGATGGCTGGGCAACGTGACGCTGGGCGGGCCGGTAACGGGCGAAGCACTGGTGACCGCGACGGGCAGGGCACTGAGTATCGCGGCGCTGGTGGCGCTGGCGGGGGCGTTCAACGCCAGCATCGACCACTTCCGCCTCCTTCGGATGACCCCGCGCGCTCTCTCGCAATTGATGCTGTCGCTGACGGTTGCGATCGTCGTCGTTCCGCAGTCGCTGGCGCAGGCGAAGGCGGTGAGCGAGGCGCAGCGGTTGCGCGGACGGCGGTCGCGGGGGCTGCGGGCGCTGCCCGGCCTGCTGCTGCCGACGCTGCACGGCGCGCTGGAGCGTTCGGTACAGCGGGCGGAATCGCTGGACGCCCGTGGCTTCGGCGGAGGACGGCCTGACACGAGTGTGCCGCCGGCGCTGGCCGGGGTCGCCGGCCTGGGCCTCTGCTCGTGGGGGGCGTTCGGGCACTACTACTACGGAGCGTCATGGCTCTCGATAGCTGCGCTGGCCGCCGGCGCGTCGCTAGTTGCGCTGGCGCTGCTGCAGGGAGGGCCGCGGCAGACGAGTCGATTGCGGCGCGACGTCTGGAGCGCGCGCGACGGGCTCGTGGTGGCCGCCGCGGTAGTCAGCGTAGCGCTGGTTGCCGGGCTGCGTCTGGCGGGTGCGGGCGACGCCGCCTACCTGGCGTACCCAGATGTCGTCGCGCCGGGTTTCCATGCGGCAGGCGCGCTGGCGTTCGTGTTGCTGATGCTGCCGGCATTGCTGCACGCACCGGACGTTGCAGGATCGGAGCACAAGCGATGATCGACGTGCGCGGTCTCGGTTTCCAGTACGCGAGCTCCGCGCGACAGGCGCTGGAGGACGTGACGTTCTCTTGCGGCGCTGGTGAGCTGGTGCTGGTGGCGGGGCCATCGGGCGGCGGGAAGTCGACGCTGCTGCGTTGCCTGAACGGGCTGGTACCGCACTTCCACGGCGGGACGTTCGCGGGCGAGGTGGTGACCGGCGGGCTGGATACACGCAGCCACCAGCCGCGCGACATGGCCGGGGTGGTCGGGATGGTGTTTCAGGACCCCGAGAGCCAGATGGTGGCGGAGACGGTGGAGGACGAGCTGGCGTTTGGCATGGAGCTGGCGGGGACGGAGCCGCTGACGATGCGCAAGCGGGTCGAAGAGGCGCTGGACCTGCTGCGCATCGAGCCGCTGCGCGCCAGGCGGCTGGAGTCGCTCTCCGGCGGTGAGCTGCAGCGCGTCGCGATCGCGGCGGTGCTGACGATGCAGCCACGCGTGCTGCTGCTGGACGAGCCGACGTCGCAGCTTGATCCGCAGGCGGCTGAAGAGCTGCTGACGACCGTGCGGCGGCTGAACGACGATCTAGGCCTGACGGTGCTGATCGCGGAGCACCGGCTGGAGCGCGTCGTGCAGTACGCGGACCGGCTGCTGTACGTCGCGGGCGACGGCTCTGTCGAAGAGATGGACGTTCGCGACGCAATGGGATCGCTGCCGATTGCACCGCCGGTGGCGCGGCTGGGCCGGGCCCTGGGCTGGTCGCCGCTGCCGCTGTCGGTGCGCGAAGGCAGGCCGTTCGCCGAGGCGTACGGCCGAGGAAACGGGAACGCGCCGCTGACAGTCCACAGCGGGTCCACGCCTCGTGGCAAGGCGACGGTGAGGCTGGCAGGCGTGGGCGTGAGGTTCGGCGAGATCGCCGCGCTCCGGGACGTGACGCTCGACGTGTTCCCCGGCGAGATCACGGTGCTGATGGGTCGCAACGGTGCTGGCAAGACGACGCTGTTGCGTACGCTGGCCGGTCTGACACCGCCAGATAGCGGGACCGTATCGGTGCTGGGCCGCGATGTGGGTGCCACGGCGACTGAATTGCTCGCGGACGACGTGGCGCTGGTGCCGCAGCGGCCGGAAGACGCGCTCTACAAGCAGACCGTGGCTGAGGAGATCGGCGAGACGCTGCGGGGGACGGGCCGCGAGGGGTCGATCGATGAGGCGCTGGAGGAGTGGCACCTAGAACCGCTGCGCGACGCGCATCCGGCCGACGTGAGCGCCGGAGAGCGGCAGCGCGTGGCGCTGGCGGCGATGCTGGCTGGCCGCCCGCGGCTGCTGCTGCTGGACGAGCCGACGCGCGGGATGGACTACGAGACGAAAGAACTGCTGGTGGCGAACTTGCGGAGTCGCTGTGGTGAAGGCGCGACGGTGCTGCTGGCCAGCCACGACGTGGAGCTGGCCGGGCGTTGCGGCGACCGCGTAGTGCTGCTCGCAGGCGGCGAAGTGGCCGTCGACGGACCGGCGCGCGAGGTGCTGAGCGAGTCGCTGACGTTCAGCACGCAGGTCAACAAGCTGATGGGCGGCCGCTACCTGACGCCGGAGGACGTACTGGCGCGGCGAGAACGGTTGGGGACGTGATGGGCGCGGCGCACAGGCTGACGTCGCTGGCGCTGTGGGGCTGCGTCGTGCTGCTGGTTGGGCTGATCGCGAGCGCCGGCGCGACCGCCGGCCAGACGCTGAGCCAAGCTCATCTGACTGTCGTGTTTCCGGATGGGGCAGTCGAGACGCGCTGCGTCACGTTCGAGGAGGAGCAGATCAGCGGCGCGGAGCTGCTGCGGCGGGCCGGATTGACGGTCGTGTTCTCGAGCGGGGGCGGGTTTGGCGCGGGAGTCTGCCGCATCGGCGAGGTGGGTTGCAGCGACCCCGGAAGCTGCTACTGCCAGTGTGAGGGCGGCGACTGCGCGTACTGGGCCTACTTCGGGCTGAACGAGGACGGCGCGTGGCGCTACCAAAACGTGGGGCCATCGCAGCGCCAGATCCGTGACGGCGACTCCGACGCCTGGGTCTGGGGCGCGGGCGCGGGGCCGCCGGCGGATTTGGCGGCCGCTTCGTGTGATGGTGAGGACCCTCCCACTCCTGTCGAACCTGCGGCGGCCGAGACGGCTTCTTTCCCTGCGACGGACGTTCCTGCGCCGCAGGCAGCGCCAACGAATGTTGAGCCGGGCGGGACGGAGCCGGAGGACGTTGCTACGGCGCGGCCGCCGGTCGTGAGTACGGCCGCGTTTGCCACGCCGGCCGGCACGCAGCAGGTGGCAGCCGAGGCTGATGCGCAGGTCGCAACCGACACGGCGGATGTCGATGCGGCTGTCGCCGAAAGCGAGGACGAAGATAACGCAGGCGCGCCGGTGGGACTGATCGCGTTCGGCATCGTGGCGGCGGCGCTGGTAGCGGGCAGCGCGGGTGTCGTCGTATGGAGGCGCGCCGGTGGCTAGCGACGCGATGGCGTTATCTGACAGGCCGGCGCGACCGCTTGTGGCCGGTAGGCAGTGGCCGGCGGCGATTGCGTCGGGGCTGCTGCTGACGGCGGTCTGCGCGGCCGGCGTCGCTGCCTACGCCTACCCGTTCCTGTTATCGAGCCTGCCCGCGACGACGGCCACGCCGCGCGCGGGCGACGCTCCGCTGGTGTTCGGTCTGGTGCTGACGCTGGCGCTGCTGCTGTTCGTCGCGGAGCTGACGCGAGCGGGGATGAACGCCAAGGTGGTCTCGCTGCTGGCGGTGGTGACGGTCGCCGCGGCGGCGCTGCGGGTACCGGCGCTGCCGGCCGGGGCGACGGGGTTCTTCTTCATGGTGATCGTGGCGGGGTACGTGTTCGGGCCGCGGCTGGGTTTCCTGATCGGCAGCGGCGCGATGTTCATCTCGGCGTTCGCCGTCGGGGGGTTCGGGCCGTGGCTGCCGTTCCAGGTCTTCGCCGCGGGCTGGATCGGCATGACGTCCGGATGGCTGGGCGCGGCGATCGAGAAGCCGCTGCGGGGTCGGCGGCGGACGGAGCTGTGGCTGCTGGCGGCGTTCGCGGGGCTGTGGGGGATGCTGTTCGGCGCGATCACGAACCTCTGGTTCTGGCCGTACGTGGCGCAGGGCGACAGTGTGTCGTGGCGGCCGGG
This sequence comes from Chloroflexota bacterium, assembly GCA_029262675.1. Lineage (GTDB taxonomy): Bacteria > Chloroflexota > Dehalococcoidia > DSTF01 > RBG-16-68-14 > JADFKB01. Next base: position 12,426 of record JAJCYW010000015.1, read on the forward strand.
GATGGACCTGGCCGAAGCCGTGCAGCACTACTGGTCGTTCTATCTGCTGACGTCGGCGGGCTGGGACGCCTGGCGGGCTATCGGCAACGTGGCGCTGGTGCTGGTGGCGGGGCGGCCGGCGCTGGACCTGCTGCGGCGGTATCGAGACCGGTTCAGTGTTCGAATTGACTAGTCGCCGAGTACGGTTGTTGTTGCGCTACGTCTAGACGCAACTATGCCTTCACTGTCGAAGGTAGGAGTCTGCACTAGTGGAGCGCGATGCGAGCGCGAGGTCATTGGAACTGGCCCTCGAATAAGCGAAGAATCTTAGTAACCTCAGATACGAGCTGCTCCAATTGTTCTATGACAGGCGCACCATCGCTGAACGTTATCTCGATGGAGAGACCAGCATTCATGTCCACGCTCTTGCCGGCAAGGATGGCGTCTGTGCTGCCTGGCTGAATAGTGAGGCCAACGGGGTGGTGAACAGCAGTCAGGTGCCGGTGTTTGTCGGGGTTGGAGAGGTCTCTGATGATGCCCGTCCAGTTGCAGCCAGCATACGGTTGCAACTGTTGGAACATTGCGATGTGTTCTCCGCTCATGCCCCTGAAGCGGCGCTTGCATTTGCTCACAAAGTCCTCTTCCGAATCTGCAATGACAAACTGAGTGCCATCTATGATGCTTTTGGCGTCAAAACAACAGAGTTCGTAGATGAGATAGTCGAGAGCCGCACGAAGGTTCTGGACAGTTTCTCCGATGAGCCTGGAGGTTCTGGGCGGGGCTGGAAGGTTGACCGGAGCGGTGAGGCGCCCTATGACAGCGGGCTTGGTGCGGCCCTTGTGCACGACAGTTCCCGGCTGACGATCCAAGGCAACGGAATCACGTACAGCCCCCCGGAACGCCTCAATCTCAGGTTTGAGGTCATCGAGATGTTCCCGTGCCCCACGGACCTGCTCATATGCGCCATCCAGTTGTTGCATGACGTACACTCAGACCATGACGGACAAGACGCAGAAAACCCCGAAGGGCGAGGGAATCCCCATTCCCACGCGCAGTGATTTTCTGAAGAATCTCAAGAGGGCTGTCAAGCCCTCAACTCCGAGCAGCTCGAATAAGTAGCGCCCCAAGGTAAACCCACTTGTCATGGCGAGATTGTACCTCACGGGCTGGGTCGGCGAGGTTTTGCTCAGGCTGGACAGTCGCGGGAATCTAGATCGCGGCACAATCGCCGATTGTGCCGCCTGTGCGAATGGACGTTGACGCCGAAGTATCAGCCCAGTAGCTGTTGTTCCAGCGCGGCCGGGTCGGTGACGGGGAGTTGGCAGGCGTAGTTCTCGCAGACGTAGGCGGCGGGCTTGCCGTCGAGAAGATCGCGATCGGTTAGCAGAGGCGACGTGGCGTTGGCGACCGGGCCGGCGGCGCCGGCGATCGCGCGGTTCGGCAGGTAGCGGCCGTGGGCGACGCGGAAAAGGGCCTGGGTGGCCGCATCTTCCGGCGGGCCGATGACGACGATTTCCTTAGGCGTCGAGAGATAGAAGTCGAGGGCTGCGAGCCACTGGGAGAACCCGGTGGGCGCGTTCGTGACGAAGTCGCGGACGGAGCGGAGGGAGTCGACGGCATGGCGCTCGAACGCCGCGTTGCCGGTGATCACGGCGAGGCGGAGGAGGGCGGTCGCGGCCACCGCGCCGCCGGAGGGAGTGGCGTTGTCGAAGATGTCGCGGGGGCGGATGAGGAGCTCTTCGTGGTCGCTGCCGGTGTCGAAGAAGCAGGACGATCCGGCGTCCCAGAACAGCCCGATCATGCGCTCGGCCAGGCTTGTCGCCTCGTCCAGCCAGCGCTGGCGGAAGGTCGCTTCGTAGAGCGAGAGCAGGGCGTCGATCAGGAAGGCGTAGTCCTCCAGGTAGCCGTTGAGCTTGGCCCGGCCGTCCTTCCACGTGCGCAGCAGGCGGCCGTCGCGGACGAGCTGGGTGAGGAGGAAGTCGGCGTTGCGCTCTGCAATCTGCACGTAGCCCGGCTCGTCGAACGCGGCGCCGGCCTCCGCGAAGGCCTTCATCATCAGCGCGTTCCAGGACGTGAGCGCCTTGTCGTCGCGGGCAGGGCGGACGCGGCTGTTGCGCACGGCGAGGAGTTTGGCGCGGACGTCCGCGACTGCGGATGTCAGCTCGTCCGCCGTCATCGACAGCTCCGCGGCGACGTCTTCGTCCGGTTCGGGCGTCCAGAGGATGCTGCGGCCCTCGAAGTTGCCGCCGTCCGTGAGGCCGTAGTAGGCGCGAGCGACGGGCGCGAGGTCGGGGCCGACGATGCCGTCGACGTCGGCGGCGTCCCAGACGAAGAACTTGCCTTCCTCGCCCTCGCTGTCGGCGTCCTGCGCCGAGAAGAAACCGCCGTCCTCGTGGAGCATCTCGCGCTCGACGTAGTCGAGCGTCTCGACGGCGACGCGGCGGTAGAAGCCGTTGCCGGTGGCCTGGTAGGCGTGCGTGTAGAGCTGGGCGAGAAGGCCGTTATCGTAGAGCATCTTCTCGAAGTGGGGGATGAGCCAGGCGTCGTCGGTCGCGTAGCGATGGAAGCCGCCGCCGAGCTGGTCGTAGATGCCGCCGCGGGCCATCTTCGTCAGCGTCAGGTCGACCATCTCGAGCGGCCGCGGGTCGCCGGAGTGATGCCACTGGCGGAGCAGCAGTTCGAGCGTCATCGCCTGGGGGAACTTGGGGGCGCCGCCGAAGCCGCCCCGCTCGCCGTCGAACTGCGAGGCGATGCCGCGAAAGGCCCCGTCGATCAGCTCGCGGAGGAGCGGCTCGCTGCTGCGGCGAGCGGCCGTCTGCGCCCGCAGGTGCTCGACGACCTGACCGGTGGTGGCGAGGACGTCCTGCTTCCGGTCGCGGTAGGCTTCCGCCGCCGCGAGCAGCACGCGCGGGAACGACGGCATCCCGCCGCGGTCTTCCGGCGGGAAGTAGGTGCCCGCGAAGTAGGGCTGGCCCTGCGGCGTGAGAAAGACGGACATGGGCCAGCCGCCGCGACCGGTCATGGCCTGGACGGCGGCCATGTAGATCGAGTCGATGTCCGGCCGCTCTTCGCGGTCGACCTTGATGTTGACGAAGAGCTCGTTCATCTGGGCGGCGATGGCGTCGTTCTCGAACGACTCGCGTTCCATGACGTGGCACCAGTGGCAGGCGGAGTAGCCGATGCTGAGGAAGATGGGCTTGTCCTGCTGGCGGGCCGATGCGAGAGCTGCCTCGTCCCAAGGCTGCCAGTCGACGGGGTTGTCCTTGTGCTGGAGCAGGTAGGGGCTGGTCTCTTCGGTGAGGCGGTTGGGCACGGCAGGTCTCCGGGGATGACGGGCGGGCTATCGATTCAGGTTAGCATCTGGCTGTTGTGCTGTGGCGGGCTGCCGACACGTCCCTGGATAGGAGTGGTTAGGAGGTCAGTCTGAAATGTGGCATACTCAGTGCGATGAGTGGTCGAATCATCGTACTTGTGTTGGTCGTCCTGATCCTCTTCTCTGCCGTGTTGGCCGTTGCGGGGGGCATGATCGCACAAGGGGGAGGCTGGAATTAGATGCGCATTGCAGTTGGCGCTGACCACGCGGGCTTTCCGCTCAAAGGCCCGGCGATCGCCGAGCTGAAGCGGCTGGGCCACGACGTGATCGACATGGGGACGGACAGCACGGCGGCCGTGGACTATCCGGACTACGCGCGGGACGTCGCGGAGGCGGTGGCGGGCGGCAACGCGGAGCGCGGGCTGTTGATCTGCGGAAGCGGCGTCGGCACGTCCATTGCCGCGAACAAGGTGCCCGGCGTGCGCGCGGCCGTCTGCCACGACTCGTTCTCCGCGCGACAGGGCGTGGAGGACGACGACATGAACGTGCTCTGCCTGGGCGGGCGCGTCATCGGTGAGGAGCTGGCGATGGAGCTGATCCGGACCTGGCTGGCGGCGACGTTCTCGAACGCGGAGCGGCACCTGCGAAGGCTGGGCAAGGTGAACGACATTGAGGCGAAATACCAAGCGTCGGAGACGGCGCGGCAGAGCTAGGTTTCGTACGACCGCGCAGGCAAGAAGCTCGAGGAAGGTCCTTCCATGTCTCGATTTCTGCTGGTACATGGCCGCCATCACGGCGCGTGGTGCTGGGAGTATGTCGTGCCGGCGCTTCGCGCTCGCGGCCACGCGGCGATTGCTATTGACCTCCCAGGCCAGGGAGACGACAGCACACCTGCCGGCGAGGTGACGGCCAGAGCAACCGTTGACCGCATCGTCGAGGCGCTGGAGCCGAAGACGGTACTAGTGGGGCATTCGCTGGGCGGATTCTGGTGCCACCGCGCTGCTGGAGAAGCGCCCGATCTGGTTGAACGGATGGTGTACCTTGCGACGCTCGTCGCCCGCAAGGGCGAATCGTGGGCCGAAACAGCGGAGCGATATCCAGGATCTGTTATCGATAACACCCGCCTAGACGAGGAGCAGCAAGCGATTCTACCGCCGTCCGACTACGCCGATACGGTGTATAATCGCTGCCCGGCGGGCGACGTTGAGAAAGCGCTGGCACGGCTGCGGCCGTTGCCGCTGCAATCGCTGGTCGAAGCGGGGATGACGCCGGAGCCGTACGATTCGCATCCGTCGTCGATCGCTATCGCCTGCGTTGACGATCGGGTGCAGCCGCCGAGCGTTATCGAACCGTCTGCGAAGGCGGCTGGCGTGCCCGTGCTCCGGATGGCGGGCGATCACTCGTCGTTCTACAGTGAGGTCGATGCGCTGGTTGGCATTCTGGATGACATCGCGCGAGACGCGTCAGGCACAGGCGGCGGCTGAAGAGCGATGAAGGAACTCGCGCCCGTACGAACGGTCGACCTGTTTCCGGTGGAGCGGCAGGAGTTGTTGACGCTGCTGGAGCAGCTATCGGCGGACGACTGGGAGCGGCCGACGATTTGCGACGGCTGGAGCGTGAAGGACCTGGCCGCCCACGTGCTGGGCGACGACCTGGGCGTGCTATCGCGCAGGAGGGACGGTCAGTCCACAGCGTTCATCGAGGTCGACACGTGGGACGCGCTGGTCGCGGAGTTGAACGTCTGGAACGAGCAATGGGTGGCCGCCTCGCGGCGGCTCAGCCCGCGACTGCTGATCGAGCTGCTTACTATCACCGGAAACGACCTGTTTCACTACCTGAAGTCGCTCGATCCGAACGCAATGGGCGGGCCGGTGAACTGGGCGGGGCCAGAGGCGGCGCCGGTCTGGATGGACACCGCTCGGGAGTACACGGAACACTGGCTGCATCAACAGCAGATGCGTGACGCGCTGAAACAGCCGGGGCTACTGGGGCCGGAGCTGTACGGGCCGGTGCTGGCGACGTTCGTGCGGGCGCTGCCGCAGACCTATCGGGACGTCGAAGCGGAGGACGGCACGCACGTGACGCTCGTCGTGACAGGCGATGCGGGCGGCGAGTGGTCGCTGGTGAAGCAGGAAGGCGGCTGGGCGCTGGGGTCCGGCGAGGCGGGCGCGCCCGACGCGACGGCACCCGCCGTCGCCACCGCGACGGTCGACGAGCGGCTGGCTTGGCGTTTGTTCACGAAAGGGCTCACGGACGAACAAGCGCGCGATGCGGTGCGCATCGAGGGCGACCGAGCCTTAGGTGAACACGTGCTGCGCGCGGTGGCGATCATCGCGTAGGGAAGTAACCAATGGCAAACGTCCTGTTAGCGGTCGCAGTTGTGTTGCTCATCCTCGCCCACGCGGCGTTGACCGGATTTCTCGTGGTAAGGCCTGCGCGTGTGATTCAAATCATAATGGCCATGCCGACTTCTAGGCATCCGGTCGTTATTGCGCGGACGCGGTTCATTGCCAAGCTGCCGCCATGGTTTTGGCTGCTGGAGGGGCGCAGCGCTGAAGATGTGCTGGAGGTCGCGCCTACACATCCGGAAGAGTTTCCGCGAATGGTTGCAGCTATTCGGCTACTTGGCGCGGCTGCTCTGGGCGTGAATGTGGGGATCGTTCTTCTCTTATTGGCGATGATCGCGTTCGCATGAGAATGCAGCTGCTGACCAACAGGGATAGTTGGCGAGTGCCTATGGGGATGGTCGAGCTAGCGCGGGCCTAGTAGTTGCCGCCGCCGCCGCCGCTGCGCTGCTGCGCGAAGCAGTCCGAGCAGTAGACCGGGCGGTCGCCGCGGGGCTCGAAGGGAACCTCCGCTTCCTTGCCGCAGTTGCTGCACGTGACCTTGTGCATCTCCCGCGGGCCGGAGCCACCCCGCTCCGTCTTGCGGGACTGCCGGCAGGCCGGGCAGCGCTTCGGCTCCTGGTAGCCCTTGAGCGAGAAGAACTCCTGATCATCCGCGCTAAACGTGAATGACTCGCTGCAGTCTCCGCATGTGAGTGTTCGATCTTCGTAGGTCACGAGACGACCCCTTTCGTGCGCTGTGCCCAGGTCGCCTGTACCGAGTCTCGATTTCGAGAGCAGAGAACTGATGACGTGGACGAATTCCTGTCCATATGTGGACGACTTCCAGTCCATACGTGGACTACTTCCTACGTCTATGGTACGCCAACAATCGCGTAAATGGAAGCGCTGAGTAGAGAGATCTTGGCGCCTCTGCGAAGCTAGCGAAGCTGCGATCGGAGCAGGATCACGCGCCAGATGACGTTGGCGTGGAGCAGCCCGGAGAGCACGACGAGCGTCCAGAACATGACGTCGACCTGCCACGTCGCTACGAGGGCAGCGACGGCTATGTAGAAGATACGGACGTCGCGGCCGGAGGTGACGTACGCGAAGGCGGGTTCCAGCTGTCGCTTGGGGTAGTTGGAATGCACCGTGGAGCGGTACTTCTCCGACGTGGTAGCGAGCAGGAACGTGCCGCCAAGCGCGACGAGGCCGGCGGCCCAGGCCCAGTTGTCCCACGAATCGGAGAGGGCGTAGGCGATGGCGAGCAGCGCGGCGTACTCGACGGCGCGGTCGACGACGGTATCCAGGAAGTCGCCGTAGCGGCTCTCCGTGCCGGTCCGCCGCGCGATTTCGCCATCGACGCCACTGAGGATGGAGGAGAGCTGAACGAGCAGGCCGCCCAGCCACCAGACCTGGAGCGCGAAGGCGGCAGCCGCCCCGCCGCCGGCGGCAAAGGCGAGCAGCGTCGCGAAGGTGGGCGAGAGGCCGGCGTTGGCGAGCGGCGCGGAGATGGCGCGGGAGATCGGACGGTTGAGGAGCAGCGAGACCGGGCCGTCGCTGGGCTTCTCGAGCGGGTGGAGGCTGCGTTTCACGGCGAGACCGCGGCCGTGACGGCGGCCGGCTCCTGAGCCTGTGCGACCGTGCTTCCGTCCAGGACGTAGTCCGGGAAGTAGGCCCGGAACCACTCCTCCAGGTTGACGAGCATCCAGAGCTTCGTGCCGAAGTCGCCGCCGCCCGCTTGGTTGATAGCGCCGCCGCGCTCCAGCCAGTGATCCAACGCTACGGGGTCGAGGACGCCGCGCTCGCGGGACTCGTCCGATAGCAGGAGGTAGCGAGCGTGAGCGAGGAAGCCGCTGTTGAGCCAGCGCGCCAGCGGGACCTTGAAGCCGATCTTGCGCCGGTTGACGATGGCGTCCGGCAGGGCGTCCGCGAAGGCGCGGCGGAGGATGTACTTGGTCACGTCGTCGCGCTCGCGAAGCTCGTCGGAGAACGAGAACGCGGCGCGGGCGCGGTGGAAGGGCGACCGCCAGCGGAGCTTGTAGCGAAGCGGCATCCGGACGACCGCTTCGACGAGGGCGTGATCGACGAAGGGAACGCGCGCCTCGACTGACGAGGCCATCGTCATCGCGTCGATGCGCGTGAGCAGGTTCTGGAGGTGGGTCTTCTGCAGGACGTGGAGCACGCGGTCGTAGTAGGGGAGGCCGGCGGTGCCTTCGAAGAGGCGGGCGAATGCGCGCTCGGCGGTGCTGGAGCGGAGGGCGCGGCGGGCGTCTGGGGACAGGAGGCCGGATCGCTCCTCTGGGCCGAACCAGTTGTATCCGGCGAGGAAGTGGTCGAGCTCGCCGTCGAACTGCGTGCGGCCGCCGTACTTTGCGGCCATGCCACCGTCCAGGAGACGGCGCAGTCGCGCCGGCAGGCGGCGGAGGGCGTGGGCTTTGTGGAAGTCGAACGGGATGCGGCAGTAGTCGCCGTAGCCCGCGAAGAGCTCGTCGGCGCCCTCGCCGGAGAGGACGACGGTGATGTCTTCCTGCAGCGCGCGCGTCATCTCGTATAGGGGCACCTCGTTGGGAACGGCGAGCGGGGCGTCGCGCTGCCGGATCAGCTCCGGCAGCAGCTCCATGTAGCGAGAGGGGTCGAGGCGCACCTCGGTGTGGTCGGTCTTGAAGTGCTGCGCGACGAGACGGGCGTGGGCCGTGTCGTCGTCGGCTTCGCCGACGACGTTGCCGACGCTCACTGAGTAGGTCTTGAGGCCAGGGCCGAGCTGCTCTGCCATCAGCGCGACGACGATGCTGGAATCGAGGCCGCCCGAGAGGTAGGCGCCGAGCGGGACGTCGGACATCAGGCGCTTTTCGACGGCGTCCGAGACGAGCGAGCGCGTCTGCTCCAGGTAATGTCGCTCGCCGAGGTCCGTCTCGCCGTCTGGGTGGGGGAGCTCCCAGTAGGGCTCGATCTTCACTTCGCCACGCTCGACGGTGAGGGTGTGGCCGGCCGGTAGAGAGTGGATGCCGCTGAACATCGTTTCGGAGGAGACGGGGTGGCGGTAGCCCAGATAGGCGGCCACGGCGTCGATGTTTGGCGCCGGGTTCAGGTCGCCTCCGGCGACCAGCGCTTTGATCTCCGAGGCGAAGAGGAGGAGGCGGCCTTCGCGGCCGACGGCTTGGGCGTAGTAGAGCGGCTTGATGCCGAGGCGGTCGCGGGCGAGAAGGAGGCGGCGGCGCTGCGGGTCCCATATGGCGAAGGCGAACATGCCGTCCAGCTTGTGGAGCAGGCCATCGCCCTCTTCGTCGTAGAGGCGCACGATCACTTCGGTATCGGTGCGGGAGCGGAAGCTGTGGCCGCGGCGGATGAGGGCGTTGCGCAGTTCGCGGTGGTTGTAGATTTCGCCGTTGTACGCGACCTGCGCGCTGCCGTCTCGGCCAGCGAGTGGCTGCCGTCCGTTGCGCGACAGGTCGATGATCGAGAGCCGCTGGTGGCCGAGCGCGCAGCGGCTGTCTTGCCAGACGCCGGAGTCGTCCGGGCCGCGGTGACGGAGAGCGGCCGTCATGCGCTCGATGACGGCGGCCGGGAGCGGTGAGCCGTCTATGCTGACGATGCCTGCGATGCCGCACATAGGGGTATCGTAGCGCCTTGGCACTGGGCCTGCAGCGCGGGCACGGGGCGCCACGCGCAGGCGTGTGTGTGACGTTCGGCAACCGGGGCACTTTCTCGACGTACGGCGGGCCGATACACTGACGCGTCGCCGCCCGAATCTAGTTCTTCCTTTATATGACTGACGAACAGCTAGACCTGCGCGCAGGCGCCGGCCTGATTGCGCGTGAGATCCGACGACAGGCGCTTCCCCTGGGCCTGGCGATGACCTGCGCCGTGATCTGGACCGTGGCGCGGCTGGCGATCCCGGTGTTAACCGGAGAGACGATCGACCGCGCGATCGACGTGCCTGGCGGGCCGAAGCTCGACCTGCTGCTGGCGCTCGTGCTGGCGGTGGTGGCGATGGCGGCGGTGCAGGGCGCGGCCGCGGCGTTCCGCCGCTACTTCGCGATGAGCACCAGCTATCGAGTGGAGACCGACCTGCGCGGCAAGCTCTACAATCGCGTGAACCGGCTGTCGTTCGACTACTACGACAGGACGGCCACCGGTCAACTAATGTCGCGCGGGAGCACGGACCTCCACGAGATCCAACTGCTGGTGGTGCTGATCCCGATCAACACGGCGTTCCTGATGATGGGCATCGGCGCGTTCTTCCTATTGGTGCGCGTCCACGTCGGGCTGGCGGTGCTGGCGATCGGCGTCTATCCAATTGTCACGGCGATCACGGTGCGCTTCTTCAACAAGCTGTTTCCGGCGACGGCGCGTGTGCAGCAGGAGTTGGGCGACCTGACGAACGTCGTGGAAGAGAACATCGCCGGGGCGCGGCTGGTGCGGTCGTTTGGCCGTGAGCAACACGAGATCGAGCGACTGGGGACGGTCGCGGACCAGATTTACGACGACAGCATGGAGGTGGCCCGGCTGCGGACGGCTTACGCGCCGCTCTTCTTCCTGCTGCCGGCGCTGGGCCAGCTTGCCATTCTCGGCTACGGCGGTTGGTTGGTAACGGAAGGACGCGTCAGCATTGGTGAGTTTGTCGCGTTCTTCCAGTTCTTGAACATGCTGGTATGGCCGGTGCAGGGGCTGGGCGAGATGGTGGCGAACGCACAGCGAGCGGCGACATCGGCCGCGCGGCTCTGGAACGTGCTGCGCGAGGAGGCGACCGTCAGGGAGGCGCCGCACGCGCAGTCGCTGCCGGCGGGCGCAGGGGAGGTCGAGTTCGACGACGTCTGGTTCTCGTACGAGCCCAACCGCCCTGTGCTGCGGGAGCTTTCGATGCGGGTGCCGGCGGGAACGGCGATCGCGCTTGTGGGGCCGACGGGTTGCGGAAAATCGACCGTGGCGCAGCTCCTGCCGCGCTTCTACGACGTCGAGGCGGGCACGATCAAGATCGACGGTGTCGACGTGCGTGACGTGAAGCTGCAGGAGCTGCGGCGGAGCGTGGGGTTGGTGTTCGAGGACACGTTCCTGTTCTCCGACACGATCGGCAACAACATCGCCTATGGGCGACTGGACGCGACGGACGCCGAAATTGAAGAGGCGGCGGCGTTGGCGCAGGCGGCGGAGTTCATCGACAAGCTGCCGGATGGGTACGAGACCGTCGTCGGAGAGCAGGGCTTTTCGCTGTCCGGCGGCCAGCGCCAGCGGATCGCGATCGCGCGGGCGGTGCTGACGCAGCCGCGCGTGCTGATCCTGGACGACGCGACGTCCAGCGTGGACGCGCGGATGGAGGAGGATATCCGGGGGGCGCTGCAACGGGTGATGGAGGGGCGCACGACGATCATCATTTCGCACCGGCTGGCGACGATCTCGCTGGCGGACAAGGTTGTGCTGCTGGACGAGGGCCGTGTGGCGGACGTGGGCACGCACGCGGAGCTGATGCTGAGCAGCGATCGGTACCGCGAGGTGCTGGGACAGCTAGCGGTGACGTCATGATCGACCGCTCTGCCATGACGAGGCGCGAACAGGAGGCCGCGGTGCCGAGCTTCTCGGAATCGTGGAAGATGCTGTCGCCGCGCTGGAAGGTGATCGTGGTCGCGACGGGGGCGATCTGCCTGTTCGCGGCTTCGAACCTGGCGCGCCCTATTGTCATCCAGCAGGCGATCGACAAGGGGTTGGTGGGCGGCGACACCGACGCGATCGTTGTGGCGTCGATTCTGTTCCTGGCACTGTCGTTCGCGGGGTACCTTTTCCAAGCGCTCAGCATCTACACGGTGACGTGGGTGGGTCAGCAGTTCCTGCGCGACCTGCGGATGCGGCTGTTCACGCACTACCAGCGGCTCTCGATGTCGTTCTTCGACAAGGAGAGCTCCGGCAAGCTGGTGGCGCGTATGACGGCGGACATGAACGCGCTCACCGACGTGCTGAACAACGGCTTCCTGATGGTGGTGCAGGCGCTGTTCTTGCTGATCGGCACTGTGATCATCCTCTTCGTGCTGAGCTGGCAGTTGGCGTTGATCAGCCTGGCGGTGCTGCCGCCGCTGGTGATCGCGACGGCGATCTTCCGGGTCTACTCTTCGCGCGCCTACGAGGCGGTTCGCGACCGCATCGCGGATGTGCTGGTGCAGATGCAGGAGACGTTTGCGGGGATGCGGGTGGTGCAGGCCTACGCTCGGGAACGCCACAACGTGGAGCGCTTTGGCGCGGTGAACGAGCTGAATTACGAAGCCAACCTGAAGACGGTGCGGATCTCATCGATGTACATCCCGTTCATCGAGTGGCTGGGCGGCGTCGGCGTCGGGCTGATCCTCTACTTCGGCGGCCGGGGTATCTTCGGCGCGGAGGTGAGCGTGGGAACGGTGGCCGCCTTCATCTTCTATCTGAACTTCATCTTCCAGCCGATCCAGCAGCTCTCGCAGGTGTACGACATGCTGCAAAGTGGCACGGCGGCGCTGAACAAGGTGTTCGGGCTGCTGGCGATCGAACCCGAGCTGGACGCCGCGCGCGACGCGGCGCCTCTGGCGCGGCCCGTGCGCGGCGCGCTGGAGTTCGGCGGTGTGTCGTTTTCGTATGGACCGGACGCGGAAGTCTTGCACGACATCGGCATCGCGATCGAGCCTGGGCAGCGCGTGGCGCTGGTCGGGCCGACGGGGGCGGGCAAGTCGACGATGGCGAAGCTGCTGATGCGATTCTACGACCCGACGGCCGGCGCGGTCTCGTTGGACGGCCGCGACCTGCGCGAGGTGGCGGCGGAGGACCTACGGCAGGCGGTGATCATGGTGCCGCAGGAGGGCTTCCTGTTCAGCGGCACGGTTGCGGAGAACATCCGATTCGGCAAGCCGGACGCGACGCTGGACGAGCTGATCGTTGCCTGCGAGGCGCTGGGCGTGCACGAGATGATCGAGTCGCTGCCGTCCGGCTACGACACGCGCGTGAGCTATCGCGGGTCGCGGCTCTCCGCCGGTGAGAAGCAGCTCGTCTCGCTGGCGCGAGCGTTTGTCGCCGACCCGCCGGTGCTGATCCTGGATGAGGCGACTTCCAGCCTGGACCCGGGCACGGAGGCGCTGGTGGAGGAGGCGATCCGGCGGGCGCTGGCCGGAAGGACGAGCGTCGTCATCGCGCATAGATTAAGCACTGCGGAGCAGGCGGAGCGGGTGCTGGTGGTGGATGAGGGGCGTGTGATCGAGGACGGATCGCATGAGGAGCTGGTGGCGAAAGACGGCCACTACGCGGCGCTGCACCAGCGCTGGACGGAGCGCGGGCAGTCGTTCGAGGCGGTCTGACGCCGGCAGGGCCGGCGTCCTGGAGAATGCTCCGCATTCTCCGGCTTTTGCGATAGGATCGCACGGCGCTTGCGAGCCCGCCATTACATTTCTAGCGGTGGGCGGCTACTCGCTGCGCGAGTAGCTTCAAGAAGGCTCCGCGCAACGCGGAGCGTTCTTTGGTTTCTGCTATCGGGGCTCGGTCGCCGACACGCGGCGCTGGCGTGGGCGCTTCTACATCTCCAGAGGCGGGTAGTAGGTTCTCGGCTGTCGGCGTAGCCGGCAGCTTCGAGAAGGCTGCAGGCGCAGCCTTCTCTGGGCGCACGATCTTGCGGATTCCTCGGCCTATCTACATGTGCAACGGCGGGTAGTAGTTCTCGGCGCCGACCTTGCGGACGTCTGTGAGCCAATCGCCTTCGTACTTGTCCGTCGGCCCCTGGGTGGGGTCGGCGAGGCTCCAGGCCTGCCGGCGATACGTCCAGTTGTCGGGCTGGAGGCGGTGGGCCTCGCGCCAGTTGCGAACCGCGCCTTCCTCGTCGCCCTGACGTTGCAGGTGCGCTCCGAGCTCGAATCGGGCGGCGGCCTGGGCCTCGGCCTCGGGCCGCGGTCGGCTGCGCTCGACGACTTCGGTCTGCGAGAGGGCGTAGGGGCTAGCGGAACCGTTGTCGGCCCAGTCGCGGAGGGCGGCGACGTAGGTCTCAGGGTCGGCCTGGATCTTCTTCGCCTCGACCATCATGTCGCGGATGCGGTCGGGGAGACCGTCCGGGATCGGCACGTCGCGGAGGGGTGAGACGTGGGGAAAGGCGGGCTCCGGCGGCCGGACGATGATGCCTTCTTCGTCGATCCAGATGCCGCTGGGGACGTTGGTGACGCCGAAGAGGGCATCGAGGGCGTGGTGCGAATCGATTAGCGACGGGTGCTCCGGCAGGTTCTGCTCAATCACGGCGCGGGCGGCGCCGGCGTTGGTGTCGAGTGCGACGGTGACGACCTCAAGACCTTTCGGCTCCAGCTCTTCGCGAATGGCCTGCCACCCGGGCAGGTCGTTGCGGCATCCTCACCACGAGGCCCAGGCGACGAGGAAGACCTTCTTCCCGCGCAGGCCGTCGAGCCGGAACGTCTCGCCGCCGTAGTCCGGCAGCTCGAGCGCTGGGGCGACGGCGGACGTGAGCGCGCGGCCACCGGCTTCTGGACCGAGCGCCAAAAGGCCTGAGGGCTCGTCGGCGATGAGGGGCATGCCGAGTGCCTCAGCGACGATGGAGAGTTCGACGGTGTCCGCCGGCGGGTCGGCGAGTGGAACGCAGCGGTCGTCCTTGCAGGCGCCCTCCGGTTTGATCTGCCAGCCGGTGGCGCGTTCGAAGTCGGCGGTCTTCACCGTGGTGCTGTCCGAGATCATGGGTTGCTCCTTTTGTCTAGCTGTTGTCAAAAACGATCATACCGGACAAAGTATGGCGGTGCGGTAACGCGACGTCGGCGGAGGTGGTAGACTGCCGCTGGTCCACCGGACGTGGAAGAAGGACGGGCGCAGAGCGAGATGAGCGAACCCGGTATCGAAGAGCGGCTGGCGGCGTACCTGGCGACGAAGTTGCCGGACGCGGACGACGTGCGCGTCGACGGATTGGCGCGGATCTTCGGCGGGGCGTCGCGCGAGACGTATCGCTTCGTACTGCACGCGCGGCAGGGAGGCGAGGCGACGTCGCGGCGGCTGATCTTGCGGCGTGACCCGCCCGGCAGCCTGATCGAGACGGAGCGTTCTGTTGAGTTCGCGGCCTACCGCGGATTCCACGGCACGGCGGTGCCCGTGCCGGAGGCGCTCTGGCTGGAAGAAGACCCGTCTCATCTGGACCATGCCTTCTTCATCATGGAGGAGCTGACCGGTTCCAACCTGCAATCGAGCGCTGCGGAGGCGGCGCCGCACGCAGCCAAGCTGACGCCGCAGAAGTGGTCGATCCTGGGCGAGATATCGAAGGCGGACCCGGCGGCACTGGGGCTCGACGCGGTAATGACGCCGGTGACGCCGGAGGCGTGCTGGCAGCGCGAATTGGACTACTGGGAGGATCAGCTAGACCGCCACGAGCTGTGCCCGCAGCCGATCACGCGCGCGGCCATTCGCAAGCTACGCAAAAACCCGCCGCCGCCGGCGCAGCGCGTCAGCGTTGTGCACGCGGACTATCGCACCGGCAACTTCCTCTTCGACGATGAGGGAACGATTCTCGGTATTCTCGATTGGGAGATGGCGCATCTCGGCGATCCTTTGGAGGACTTGGCCTGGGGTCTGAACCTGGTCTGGCAGACGCCGGACGGACTGGCGGGCGGGCTGGCGACGCGCGAAGAGGCCGTGCGGATCTGGGAGGAGTCGTCGGGTCTGCGAGCAGATGATGAGGCGTTGCAGTGGTGGGAGCTGTTCTCCAGCGTGAAGGGCCAGGCGATCTGGGTGAGCAGCGCCAAGGAGTTCACGGACGGCAAGAACCAAGACCTGATCCTGGCGGCGGCGACCTTGGTGATGGGAAATCGCCAGGACAAGGCGATGCTGGCCGCGATGGGACATCCGGTATGAAGGCCGGCACAGGCCGGCGGCTGGGGGGTTCATTGCGGCACGGCGATTGCATAACGTCGACGCTGATGGGGGCGCGGCATGAAGCCTGACATGGGCAGGCTGCTGGAGGTGGCCGCCGGGCATTTGATGGGTACCACAGCGCCGCTACTGGGCGACGCGTATGAGCAGTCGAACGTGAGTGTGCTGGGGATGATGCTGATGGCGGTGGGCCACGAACACGAGCGGGCGGCCGCGCGTCGCGTGGAGGAGAACGGTGTGCTGCGGCGGCTGTTCGCGAAGGCTGCTGACTCGGCTGAGGACGGCGAGCTGAGTGCGAGGCTGACAGCCGCAGCCGCCAGCGAGGACGCCGATCTCACTGTGTCCGCGCTGGAGGCAAGTAACGCCGAACTGCGCGGGCTGCTGGTGGAGCTGCACGCGGCGCTGGAGGAGATCGATAGCCCTGCGGCGCGCGAACTGGAGGCCGAGGTCTGGCAGGAGCTGGCGGCCTCGACGCGCAGGCGATCGCTGCCGACGCTGGGCGACACGTAGGCCGGGGAACGCCGAAGCGATTCGAAAGGACACGATCATGGTAAAGCTGACGGCCAACGATGAGCTCTTTGTGCATCAGATACCCGAGCCGTTGTCGAGCATGGCGGCGTACCACGAGCACTGGCGCGACAGCTACTTCTACGTGATGCACCCGAAGACGACGCCGGGCGACGTACTCGTGCTGACGATGGCCAGCTTCCCGGCGAGGGGAGAGATGGATTCGCTGCAGTTAGGCCGCGTCGGCGGGAATCAGATCGTAGCGCGGCACGCGCGGCCGTTGGGCGACGACCCGCACACGCCGACCGTCGGGCCGGTGAAGATCGAGTTCGTCGAGCCGCTGAAGACGGTGCGGCTGGTCGTTTCCGGCGCGGACGCACCGGTGGAGATGGACATCACGTTCGAGGCGCGCACTCAGCCCTACGGTCTGCGCCGGGGGACGATGAAGGCGGGGCACGAGCTCATCTGGGACCAGAGCCACATGGTGCAGTCCGGGAACTACTCCGGAAGCTACACGCATGAGGGGAAAACGTTCTCGGTCGACGGCTGGTGGGGACAGCGCGACCACTCCTGGGGCATCCGAGACCACGGCCGCTGTCCGATGTGGATGTGGCTGGCGATCCAGTTGGACGATGGCATGTTTGGCGGCTGGCACTGGGAGTACCCAAACGGCGCGCGCGTGTTTACTGACTGCTGCTTCGCGCCGGCGGACGGCAGCGACCCGATTCCTGTCACCGGGTTTCGTCACGAGTTGCACTGGACGGGAGAGGACGGCCAGCAGGTCGACTACGGTCGCGACGGGGAGAACGTGAAAGGCCTGGCAGGCCGCGTCGAGTATGAGCTAGAGACCGGACAGCGCGTGGCGGTCGACGGCCAGGGCGTTTGGAGCACGCCGTACGGGCAGCTAGGGGGCGGGCAGAACTTTATGTCGGTGCGTACAGACGACGGCCGCGAGGGCACTGCGATCTACGAATTGACCGGCGCTTCTCACCACCGCTACTTCCCTGTCGCGCGCGGCGAGAACCTGCCGCCGGGCCCATAGCGTGGGCTAGGCGGCTGCCCTCACGGGCAGCCTGCGTAAATTTCGATTACGCGGCTTTCTGTAAGCTTCCTGTCGTGGGCTGCGCGCTAACGGCTGCCGGGTCGGGCAGAGGGCTGCGCGACGGGGTGCGGGGGTCGAGGGCGTCGCGGAGGCCGTCGCCGATGAAGGTGAAGCTGAGCGTCGTGATCGCGACGGCGAGGCAGGCCGCGATGGCGAGGTGGGGCGCGGCGAGCATGGTGTTGAACGAATCGGTGACGAGACCGCCCCAGGTCGGTGTCGGCGGAGCGAAGCCGAGACCGACGAAGGCGAGGGCCGCCTCGGCGAAGATGGCCGCCGGGATGCCGAAAGTGGCGGTGACGATGACGGGCCCTGCGACGTTGGGGAGCAGGTGACGCCAGGCGATCCGCCAGGTACTGGCGCCCATCGCGCGGGCCGCCAGCACGTAGTCCTCCTGTCGTAACGCAAGCACCTGGCCGCGCACGAGACGGGCGATCGTCGTCCAACTGACCAGCCCAATAGCCAGGACGAGCATCAGCGTGCTGACGCCGAAGATGCTGACCAGCAGGATGATCATCAGCAGGTCCGGGAACGCATACGCCACGTCCGTCATTCGCATGAGGAGCGAATCGGCACGGCGGCCGCCGAGGCCGGCGGCGAGCCCAACAGAAACGCCGAGCGCGAGCGCAACGGCCTGTGTCAGCACGCCGACGGAGAGCGAAATGCGCGCGCCGTGGACGAGGCGGCTGTACTGGTCACGGCCGAGTTGATCGGTGCCGAGCCAGAACTCGGCGCTGGGGCCAGCGAGTGTCGAGTCGAGGTGCTGATCGGTCGGCGGGTGGCGGTCGACCCACGGCGCGAGGAGCGCCAGCGTCGCGAAGGCGGCGATCACGACCATGCCTACGACGGCCGCTCGGTTGCGCAGGAGGCGTCGCAGCGCGTCGCGGGAGGCGGGCGGCGGCGGACCGGCGATGGGGACGGGCGCGCTAGACATCGACTCGGGTGGCGTCCGCCGCGCCGTAGCGCACACGCGGATCGACGATAGCGTAGAGCACGTCGACGAGCAGGTTCGCCAGGATGATCACGAGCGTGTAGAAGAGCGTCGTTCCCATGATCACGCCGTAGTCGCGGGCCGAGATGGCGGTGACGAACGCGCGGCCCATCCCCGGAATCGCGAAGAGCTGCTCGATGATGAACGAGCCGGTGACGAGCATGGCCGCGACCGGCCCGAGGACGGTGAGCACCGGGATCAGCGCGTTGCGGAGGATGTGACGCAGCACGACGGCGCGCTCGTGCAGGCCCTTGGCGCGGGCCGTGCGGACGTACTCCCGGTGCAGCACATCGAGCACGCTGGCGCGGGTAACGCGGGCGATGTAGGCCGTGGGCCAGGCGCTGAGGGCCAGGACGGGCATAACGGCCTGCTTGGCGCTGCCCCAGCCGCCCGAAGGCAGCCAGTGCAGGTAGGCGGTGAACGTCACGAGCATGAGCATGCCCAGGATGAAGCTGGGCACGCTGGCGCCGACCGTCGCGAGCGCGACCGATGCGTAGTCGGCAGGCCCGTCCTTGCGCAGCGCAGCGAGCGTGCCGAGCGCCACGCCGGCCGTTGTGCTGAGCGCCAGCGCGAGCAGGCCGAGAGTCGCGGAGACGCGGATGCCGTCGCCGAGCACGTCGGAGACGGGGCGGTTACTGCTGCGGAACGAGACGCCGAGGTCGCCCTGCGCGAGGCCGAGGGCGTAGTCGCCGAACTGCTGCCAGAGCGGCTTGTCGAGACCATACGCCTGGTTGACGTTCTCCAGAGCTTCAGGCGGCAGGCGCTTGGAGCGGTCCCAGGGGCCGCCGGGGACCTGGTGCATCAGGATGAACGTGATCAGCGCGACCGCGAAGAGGAGCGGTCCGATCCAGAGGATGCGCTGGATGACGTAGGCGGCCACGCTCGTTCCTTCCTTGTTTGTGCGACCGTACGCTTACGGTCATTTCTCGTTGCGCGAATGCACGTTTGCTTTCGCGCCTGCCGGAAGCAGACCGAGCCCCGACACGCCGTCGGGGCCCGGTTAGGTTCGATTCGCGTTCGCGCCAGCCTACTCCGGATCCGACGCCGGCGGCGCGCTGCCCGTTTCCAGAATCTGCACGCTCGGCGTGAACCAATCGCCCGGCTCCGCATCGAGTGCGGTGGTGGCGAGGCCGGCGACGTGGGACTTCACCAGGTAGTTGCGCTCGGGGTGGAAGATGGGCGTGATCGCCTGGTCGGCGATGATGATGCGGTGGGCCTGGTCATACAGCGCCAGCCGCTTCGTCGTGTCGAGCTCGACGGCGGCCTGCTCGAAGAGGGCGTCGGCGTCTTCGTTGCTGTAGCCGAGCACGTTGAACGCGCCGTCCGTCGCGAACTGCTGCGGCAGCCAGTTCTCCGGGTCGGCGTAGTCGGCGAACCAACTCAGCCACGTGACCTGGAAGTCGGTTTCGAAGTAGCGATCGAAGAATACGGTCTCTTCGACAGATTCGATGTCGATGTTGATGCCGAGGTTCTGACGGAGTTGCTCCTGAATGAACTGGGCCGTCAGGTCGTTCGTCGGGTCGGAGAGGACGGTAAACGTGACGTCCGGGAAGTCCGCGCCGTCCGTGTACCCGGCCTGCGAGAGCAGACCGGCCGCCGCGTCAGCGTCGAAGGCGAGGTCGATGCCGACGCCCGGGTTGGCGGCGGGCATGCCCGGCGGCAGCCAGCCGACGGCGGCCTGGCCGACGCCGCTGCGGATGGCGGAGACGTAGGCCTCGCGGTCGATGGCGCGGCTGAAGGCCTGGCGGACGAGCGGGTTATCGAACGGGGCCTGGGTGTGGTTGTACTGGAGCGCGAACGTCTCTAGCTCCGCGTAGCGGATCTGCTCGCTGTCGCCCTGATAGCGGGAGCTGTCAGCCAGCGGGATCGCCGTCATATCGAGCTCGCCATTCTCGTAGGCGATGAGGGCGGCGCTGTCCTCCGGAATGATCTTGTAGATGAGTGTGTCGAGCGTCGGCTGGTCGTCGCCCCAGTAGAGGGGATTCGATTCCAGGACGATGCGCTGCTCGGGCGCGTACTCGGCGAGGACGAATGGCCCGTTGCCGATCAGGTTGCCGGGCTCTGTCCAAGCGTCGCCGTACTGGTCGATCAGGTCTCCGCGCAGCGGCGCGGCCGGCCAGAGGGCGAGCAGCGTCGGCAGCGTGGGCTGGGCGCGTGACAGCTCGATCTCGAGCGTGTAGTCATCGAGCGCGACGACGGCGACCGCCTCGGCGGAGCCGTCCTCGTAGGCGAAGGCTTCTCCGCCCGCTATCGCCGTGTAGAAGTCGAAGTAGTAACCCTGGCCGCCGCCCTCCGGGTCGAAGAGGCGTTGGAAGGCGTAGACGAAGTTGTGCGCAGTCAGCGGCACGCCGTCGCTCCAGGTAGCGTCCTGGCGCAGATTAATCGTGTAGGTGAGGCCGTCCTCCGTGATGCCGCCGTTGTCCTTCGTCGGGACGGTGATGGCGACGGACGGGATGACGTTGAGATCCGCGTCGTAAGTGAAGAGGCCGCGGAAGATCTGCTTCGCGATGCTGATCTCTTCGGCGTATGAGGCGAGCTGCGGGTCGAACGTCGAGGGATCGCCGGCGATGCGGAGACGGAACTCCTGGTCGGCCGCGAGGTCGTTGCTGACCTGGCCGCCATCGCTGTCGCCGCCGCTGCAGGCGACGGCGACGAGCACCGCGATCAGGAGCACGACGAGGTGGCTGGGCCGGACCCAACTCGGTAGTGAAACGGGCATGTGACACTCCTTTATGAACGGGCGCTTTGGGGTGGCGTCCATGCGACGCGCGGCCAGCGCCCCAACGTGGTCTGGTTCACAGAAGGTTCGTCACGCCGTGTGGTGCTCCAAGTTAGGAGAAACCCGTACGGCGGCGGACGAGAACGCCTAAGGGATGGGCACCGTCCGTTGTCTTCTCGCCGCCGACGTGATTCACTCTCTGGTACATATGACGAACGTGACGCGCGATCTGCGCTGGGCGAAGCTCGGAACAGTCTGGCTGGCGCTATTCGTCGCACTTCTCGCGCTGACCCTTGTGCTGTCGGGGGACGGCGCGGGCGCCGACGACACGAACGGCGTCGTCGCGCTGGAGATGGGCGGGGCGCATAGCTGCGCGTTGCTGGCGAGCGGCGAGGCGTGGTGCTGGGGCTGGAACTTCTACGGAAATCTCGGGCGCGGCAACACGGAGAGCGGCCTGACGCCGGCGCCGGTCTGCGAGTCGATAGACGGCGGCGTCTGCGAACCGCTGCAAGGGGTCGTGTCGCTTAGCGGCGGGGAGGACCACACCTGCGCGGTGGTGGAGGACGGTCGTACGCGCTGCTGGGGGCTGAACGCGGACGGCCAGCTAGGTGACCGGACGACGGTCGACCGGCACTTGCCGATAGGCGGGTGCGTCCCGGTTGAAGAGCCAGCATCCTGCTGGACGGACTCGGCCATAGTTGCCGCTGCAGCCGGGTCGTCGCATAGCTGTGGCGTAGGTCTGAGTACCCTTATCGCTTGTTGGGGCGACAACGATCGCGGCCAGCTCGGATTTGGCGAGACAATCGCGCGTCCGGCGGGCGCGATCGTTTGCACAGGCCCAGCGCCTGGCTGCGTTTGGTTTGGCAGCACGCAAGAAATCGTCGCGGGTGACGACCACACCTGCGCGCTGATGGCTGACCGCACGGTGCGCTGCTGGGGCGACAACGCGGAGGGCCAGCTTGGCGACGGCGGAGCCTGCGGCGGAGTCTGTCCGTACGCGGTCGTCGTCTGCGTGCCGGGGGCAGGGCGGTGCGGTTGGCTGACCGACGTGGTTTCGCTCTCGGCTGGGGCCGCGCACACCTGCGCTGTCCTGACGGACGGCGAGCTGCTGTGCTGGGGCCGCAACGCGCAGGGCCAGCTCGGCGACGGGACGACGCAGTCCAGCGACCGGCCCGTCGCCGCCGCGTTGACGGACGTTGCGGCCGTTGCCGCGGGGGTGGCACACACATGTGCGGTGAATCTAGCAGGCGGCGTGCGCTGCTGGGGGTCGAACAGCGTCGGGCAGCTCGGCGATGGAGGAACACAGAACTCGCTGACGCCGGTGCAGGTCGAAGGCCTGGAGAGCGGCGTGCTGTCGATCTCGGCGGGCGGCTCGCACACCTGCGCGCTGCTCGAAAGCGGCGGCGTGCGCTGCTGGGGCTGGAACGCGGACGGCCGGCTGGGCGACGGTACGTTCACGCCGCGGCGCGCGCCGGTCGAGGTCGTCGGGCTGGCCGAGAAGCCGCCGCCTGCTCCGACAGCCGCACCGCCGCCGGCCGCGCGCGGTGACGCGAACTGCTACGGCGGCGTCGATGCGATCGACGCGGCGCTGGTGTTGCAGATGACGGCCGGGCTGCTACCTGCGGTGGGGTGCCCGGCGGCGGCCGACGCGGACGGCGACGGCGACATCGACGCGATCGACGCTGCGCTGGTGCTGCAGTTCGTCGCAGGGTTGCTGGCGGCGCTCCCATAGCCCCGGCGCTCCGCCGGCGGCGCGGGCCTCCCGGACGGCGTTGGCTATACTTCGGGTTATGGAGCTCGTCCGATTCCAGAATGTCAGTAAGGAGTACGGCTACCGGCTGGTGCTGGAGGATGTCTCGTTCCAGGTGATGGCGGGGCGCAAGGTGGGGCTGGTGGGCCCGAATGGCGCGGGCAAGACATCGATCCTAAGAATGCTGCTGGCAGAGGAGCCGGTGAGTGGCGGCGTAATCGTCAAGGCGCCGAACGTGCGGATCGCCTACGTGCCGCAGATCGTCGAGTTTGCGGACGACGAGACCGCGCTCGGCACGATCCTGCGCGACCACGATGCGTTGGAGTTGGAGCTGCGCGCCGCCGAGCAGCGGCTGGCCGCCGCCTCGGGCGACGACATCGCCGCCGCGGAGGAGGCCTACGGAGCGGCGCGCGACGCCTTCGATCTGGCGGGCGGCGAGGCGGCGCGGGGTAAGGCAATCGGCATGCTGGACGCCCTCGGCCTAGCCGACCGCCACGACGAGTCTATCGCGACGCTCTCCGGTGGCGAGAAGAACGTGGTGTCGCTGGTGCGGGCGCTGCTGGCGGAGCCGGAGCTGCTGCTGCTGGACGAGCCGGCCAACCACTTGGACTTCGACGGATTGGCCTGGCTGGAGGGCTTCCTGCGCAGCTTCCGCGGCGCGATCCTGATCGTCTCGCACAACCGCTATCTGCTCGACAGCGTGGTGGACGAGATCCTGCACCTGGAGCGGGGCCGCGCGCGGCCCTATGCCGGTAACTACTCGCAGTACCGCCAGACGCTACTGCAGGACAGAATCGCGCAGGGGCGCGACTACGCGGCGAATCAGAAGAGGCTGGCCCAGTTGGAGGCGCTGGTGCAGCGGTTCGCCGTGATCGCAAGCGTGCGGTCGGACCCGTCCTGGGGCAAGCGGCTGCGGGCGAGGCGGTCGCAGCTTGAACGAGAGCGCCGCCAGGCCGTCGAGCGCCCGACGGAGGACGCGTCGGGGTTCCGCCCGAAGGCCGAGGCGAAAGCGAGCCACGCCGACATTGCGCTGCAGGTGCGAGCGTACAGCAAGTCGTTCGACGACCTGCTGCTGTTCGATGACGCGGAGTTGGACATCTCGGCGGGCGAGCGCGTGGCGTTGGTGGGGCCGAACGGCAGCGGCAAGACGACGCTGCTGCGGGACGTGATGGCGCGCGGGGCGTGGGACGATCCCGTGATCCGCATCGGGCCGAGCCTCAAGGTGGGGTTCTGCGCGCAAGAGCAGGAGTTGCTGAACCCGCGGAAGACGGTCTTCAACCAGCTCTTCGAGCACGGGACGGTATCGCGGGACGAGACGTACAACGTGCTGGCGCGCTATCTCTTCGGGCCGAACGATTACGAAAAGCTGGTGGCCAACCTGTCCGGAGGCGAGAGGAACCGCTTACAGCTGGCGCTGGTGCTGACGGAGCGGCCCAACTTCCTGATCATGGACGAGCCGACCAACCACTTGGACATTCAGGGCAGGGAGGCGGTGGAGGACGTGCTGACCGACTACAAGGGCACGATCCTGCTCGTCTCGCACGACCGCTACCTGCTGGACAAGGTCGCCGGCCGCGTCGTCGAGCTGCGGGAGCGGAAGCTGGTGGCGCACAACGGCAGCTTCTCCGAGTTCTGGAGCGAGCGCGACGAGCAGAAGAAGCGGGAGAAGGCACGCGCCGTAACCCGCGGCCGCACACGGAGGCGGTCGCGGCGGGAAGCTGGGCGGGTGAACCCGCAGTTGGCCGCCAAACGGGACGACGACGCGTTGGCGAAGGATATCGCGGAGGCGGAGGGGGAGAAAGCGGCGTTGGAGCAGCGGGTGGCGGCGGCGTATGCGGACAGCGATTGGGCGGAGGGCGCCAGGATAGCGGAAGAGCTGGAGCGGCACAGCCAACGTCTGGAGGAGCTCTACATCCGCTGGGCGAACGAGGAGAGCCTGCGGGCGACCTAATATACTTTGCGCCAGAGACAACGAACCACGGAGCGACCAACTCCGTGGTTCGTGCTAACTGCGCTGTTTGGCTGTGGCTAACGCCGCGCCTTGGTCTTCGGCTTGGCCTTCGCCTTTGGCTTGGCCTTGGCTTTCGCCTTCGCCTTGACCTTTGCCTTGGCCTTCGGCTTTGGCTTGGGCGCGGCAGGTCGGACGGCTTTGGTCTGACCGACTGCGACGAGGTAGCCGTCCGGGTCGTACATGCTAAACTCCCGCATGCCGTAGTCCATGTTCATGATCGGCTGGGAGATCTTGGCCTTCTTGCGCTTCGCCGACTCGAACAGGCCGTCGATCTTCTTGTCGACGCGGAAGTAGAACGAGACGACCTTCTGGGCCTTACGGGCCGACATGGCGGTGGTGACGGCAGCCGGAGCTTTCTTGCCCGTCATGATGTCCGAGCCATCGCCGATCATGAGCGCGACGCCGTCCGGGCTGCCGGCGTTCATGCGGACGAAGGACGGCTTCTTCTTGTTCGGCATTGCCATCTCGACCTGCAAGCCGAGAATGCGCTTGTACCAGGTCACGGAACGGGCGACGTTCTTGACGCGGATGTACGGGTCGGTGAACAGGACCTTACTCGTGCTGGGCTTTCGCTTTGCTGGTTTCTTCGCTGGCGCCATAACTCCTCCTCTAATAGTCCATGGTTTGACGCGATCTATAACACACACAACGGCGGAGGCCAAGGAGTTTCTTGGCCGGGCAGGCGGACTCTTGTGATACAATCCGCGTGCCCAATTGCACAACGTGATCGCGGTGAACAGATTGGAGTGTAGAGATGCCTGATTCCCAGTTCGCGCAGGTCGGTGAAGCGTGGATCGCGGCGGTGCTGGAACAGCGGCCGGAAGCCGCAACGCGCCTGGGCTTCCACCAGCACGACGGCCTGCTGGGCGATCGCAGCCGCGGCTCGGTCGAAGGCTGGGCGAAGCGGCTGCACGGCTTCTTGCGCGACCTGGACGGCATCGACGCGGCCGGGCTGGAGCGGCGCGAGCGGGCCGACTACGAGTTGCTGTGCCGCCGCATCCAATGGGAGTTGGTGACGATCGAAGACCTCGAGACGTGGCGGCGTTCGCCGGGCGGCTATCTCGGCGCTATCGGCGGCGGCTGCAACGGGCTGATCATCCGCGACTTCGCGCCTCTTGAAGAGCGCATCGAGAGCCTGGCATCGCGGCTGCGGCAGGTGCCCGGCGTGCTGGAGCAGGCGAAGGCGAATCTGGACGACTGCCCGCGGGTGCACGTCGAGACGGCGGTCGAGCAGGCGGCCGGGCTGGGGATCCTCTTCCAACGGGACCTGCCGGCGGCGGCGGGCGCCGCGTCGTCCGCGCTGCTGGAGCAGTTCGGCGAGGCGAACGAGGCGGCGACGAACGCAATGTCAGCGTTCGGGGAGTGGCTGACGGACGAGCTGCTGCCGCGCTCGGACGGCGACTATCGCTACGGGACGGAGCGCTTCGGAAAGCTGCTGTCGCTGGCGGACTTCGTCGACCGGCCGCTGGACGAGTTGGAGCGCCGCGGCCGCGACGACCTGCAATCGACGCAGGTGCGGCTGGCGGACCTGGCCGGGCAGATCGACGGTACGAAGTCGCCGGCGGAGGTCGTCGACGCGATTTCGCGCGAGCACCCGGCGGCGGAGCGGCTGATCCCGGACACCGCCGACCTGCTGGAGGAGCTGCGCCAGTTTTCGCTAGATCGCGGGATGGGGTCGATGCCGACGGAGGTGCGGATCGAGGTGACGGAGACACCGACGTTCAGCCGCAGCACAGTGCAGGCGGCCTGCAGCACGCCCGGTCGCTTCGAGGAGAACGCGCAGGAAGGGTACTACTACGTGACGCCCCCCGACCCGGCATGGCCGGCGGAGCGGACGGAAGCGTACATGAAGTTCTTCAATAAGTACAGCCTGCCGGGCATCACGGCGCACGAGGCCTACCCCGGCCACTACACGCACATCTCCTGGCTGCGACAATCGCCGGAGCGGCTGCCGCACTTCCTGCTGACGACGACGGCCATCGAGGGCTGGGCGCACTATATCGAGCAGGTGTTGGTCGAGGCCGGGTACGGAGACGGTGACCCGCGTTACGAGATCATGCAGCTTCGCGAGGCGCTGCTGCGGCTGTGCCGCTACATCGTTTCCTTTGGCCTGCACACACAAGATTGGAGCATCGACGAGGGCATCGCGTTCTTCGAGCGGGAGGGCTACGCGACGCGGCCGATCGCGGAGCGGGAGACGCGGCGCGGGGTGATGGGGCCACAGTATTACGCCTATACGCTGGGCAAGCACGAGATCCTGGAGCTGCGCGAGAAGCTGAAGGCGAAGCAAGGCGCGGACTACGACCAGCTCGCCTTTCACGATGCGTTCATGAAGCTGCCGTACCCGGTGTCGGTGATCGAATCGATGCTGCTGGGCGAGACATAGCGCCCCGTCGGACTGCTACGATTACGGCTGCCGCTTCGCGGCAGCTTGCAGTCGCCGCAGGCGACTGCGGCTGGTAGCATGACGGCTGCCGCTTCGCGGCAGCTTGCGGTCGCCGTAGGCGACTGCGGCTGGTAGGACAAAGACGGCTGCGTGGCAACGGCCGTCAGGGCGTCGGAGGATTAGATGAAGGGCGAGTAGGAGAAGCGTTTATGGCAGAGATCACACATCGACAGGTCAAGACGAACGGTATCAACGTGCATGTCGCGGAGGCCGGCGAGGGGCCGGTCGTTTTGCTCCTGCACGGCTTCCCGGAATCGTGGTACTCCTGGCGGCACCAGCTCCCCGCGCTGGCCGACGCAGGCTACCACGCGATCGCGCCGGACATCCGGGGCTACGGGCAATCAGATGCGCCGGAGGCTATCGAGGCCTACAGCATGAAGGAGCTGACGGCCGACGCGATCGGCATCCTCGACGACGCCGGCGCGGAGACCGCCGTCGTGGTCGGACACGACTGGGGCGCGCCGATGGCCTGGACGTCCGCGCTGCTCTACCCGGAGCGCGTGCGCGCCGTCGGAGGGCTGAGCGTGCCGTTCACGCCGCGTTCGCCCGCGCCGCCGATCCAAATCATGAAGCAGATGTTCGGCGATTACTTCTTCTACATCATCTACTTCCAGGAACCCGGCGTCGCCGAGGCGGAGTTGGAGGCAGACGTGCGGCGCTCCATGCGGATCTTTATGCATGCGGCGTCCGGCCAGGCGCCGGAAGGCGCCATGCTGTCGGAGAAGAAGAACACAGCCAAGCTCTTCGAGGGGATGCCGGAGCCAGAGGTTCCTTCGCCGTGGCTGTCGGAAGCGGACCTGGACTTCTACACCTCGGAGTTCGAGCGCACGGGGTTCCGCGGCGGGCTGAACCGATACCGCAACATGGACCGAGACTGGGAGGAGCTGCCCGAGCTGGCGGGCCGCAAGATCGAACAGCCGGCGCTATTCATCGCAGGTGAGAAGGACCCTGTAGTACGGTTCACTACGACGGCCGCGATGAAGGAGCACGTGACCGACCTGCGCGTGCTGGACGTTATACCGGGCGTCGGCCACTGGACGCAGCAAGAGGCGGCGGATGAGGTGAACGCGAAACTGATCGAGTTTCTGGGCGGCCTCTAGCCGTGCGCGCTGCTGTGATGCGGGGCAACGAGCTCGTCGTCGACGAGATCGACGAGCCGAAGCCCGGGCCGGGCCAGGTGCTTGTGGAGACGCTGGCCTGTGGGATCTGCGGCTCCGACCTTCACTTTCTGAATCACGCCGGCAAGATGGGCGCTATGGCGGATGTGCTAGGCAGCCGCTACGACCCGGCGCGCGACCTGGTAATGGGCCACGAGTTCTGCGCGCGCGTCGTCAACGTTGGCGACGGAGTGAGCGAGGTGGCGGCGGGCGACATAGTGGTTTCGATGCCGGCCGTCGCGACCGCGGACGGTATGGCCGCCGTCGGCTACTCGCACGTCTACGGCGGCGGCTACGCGGAGAGGATGCTGCTGATGGCGGCGCTCTGTCTGAAGGTGCCGGACGGGCTGGACCCGGTGCTGGCTGCGCTGACGGAGCCGATGGCCGTCGGGCGGCACGCGGTCAACCTCTCCGGCATCGCGGAAGGCGAGGGCGCGGTCGTCCACGGCTGCGGGCCGATCGGCCTAGCGATCGTCGGCGCGCTCTCGATTGCCGGTATCGGCCCGGTCGTCGCGGCCGACTTCTCCGCGGCGCGTCGCGATCTCGCTCGCAAGTTTGGTGCGACGGAGGCCGTTGAGCCGAAGCGGGAGTCAGCGGTCGGGGCCTGGCGGCGGTTGGGCGGCGGCGACAGTTTTGTGACGTTCGAGGCGGTTGGCGTGCCGGGCATGATCGACCAGGCTATGCGGGAGGCGCCACGCGGGGGCCGGGTTCTGGTGGCGGGCGTCTGTATGGAGCCGGACACGATCTCGCCCCTGGCCGGCATTCGCAACGAGCTGACGGTGCGGTTCTCGCTGGGCTACACGCCGGACGAGTTCCGCGAGACGCTGGAGTTGATCGCCGCGGGGACAATCGACGCCGGGAGCATGGTGACCGGTCGGGTGGGCCTGGACGGCGTGGCAGGTGCGTTCGCGGCGCTCGCCAACCCGGACGAACACGTCAAGATCATGGTTACGCCTAACGGGTGACGTCCCGTCACCTTCTAGTCAAACAGCGGGGCGAGGACGAGCCTGCCGCCGATCGCAATCAGGCCGACGGCGAGCAGTCGCGTGATCGTCTCGTTGCTGAGACGTCGCGAAGCGTGGGCGCCGGTCTGGGCGCCGGCGATCGCGCCGACGGCGAGGAGCGCCGCGCGGACGAGCTCGGTCTGCATCAGCTCGCCGTTGGCTGCGTGGACGGCCGTGCCGGTGGCGGCCATGAAGATCAGCATGAACTGCGACGTGGCGACGGAGATATCGAACGGGATGCGGAGGACGGTGGCCATCATCGGCACCTGGATGATGCCGCCGCCGACGCCGAACATCGTCGCGATGAAGCCGGAAGCGGCGCTGAGGCCGAGGCCGGGGCGGACGTCGTAGCTGTAGCGTGAGACGGCGCCGTCGCCGCGGTCGACGGTGCGCGTGATGATGGCTCGGCCGCCGCGCAGCGGCTCGCGGATGCCGCTGGCGCCTCGCGAGATGCCGAGCGTGACGCCGGCGGCTAACGCTATCAGGAGGACGCCAAACGCCATATCGAACCAGCTACGCGGGAGGTAGCGGACGGCGTAGGCGCCGCCGAACGACGCCGGAATGGTGGCAAGAGCGAACGTGAGGCCGGTGCGGTAATCGATTAGTTTCCGGCGTGCGTAGGCGGTGGCGCCGGAGACGGCCGTGGCGAGGATGACGACGAGCGAGATGGCCGTGATGGTCTTCTGCGAATCGTCCGGGAAGAGGATCAGGAGCGCTGGCACGAGGACGAAGCCGCCGCCTGCTCCGATCATAGTGCCGTAGGCGCCAACGGCGAAGCCTAGGGCGACGAGGAGGAGGTCGGCCCAGTCCACTACTTCTCGACGGGGTGACTGCGCGCGGGAGGCGTGTGCGCCGGTGGCACCATCACCCTGCCACTCTACGTGAGGGCCTGCGCGCTGTCTAGCGCCGGGACGCGGGGTAGTGTGGTGACCGCCGATCGAGATCGACGGCAGGATGGCTGTGTGGTGGGGAAGCGACGCTGTGCGCGTGGACGCTGTCTAACGCCGGGATGCGGCGAGGGCCTGCGCTCGCTCCAACAGCCAGGGCGCGCGCAGGTAGGCGGCCGTCTCCGCGAGCGACGGTGCGGGCTGACGCCAGCGCAACTCGTCGAGGTCTGAGAATACGGGAGCGTCCGTGCGTAAGGTGGCGAGTTGCTTGAAGAGGGCGGCCAGTTCGCGGTTCTCCGCTAGCGTGGCGGCGAGGCGGGCCGCGCTGCGGACGGTCACCTGCCATTCGTCCGGGTCGTCGGGTATCGAATCGATGTCGCCGTAGCAGGCGAGCAGGGCGGCGGCGGATTTGGCGCCCCAGCCCGCGAGGCCGGGGAAGCCGTCTGCGCTGTCGCCGACGAGGGCCAGGTAGTCCGGGATCGACGCCGGTGGCACGCCGAACTTCTCGATTACGCCGGCCTCGTCGAAAAGCTGGCGCTTGCGGCGGTCGAACTGGACGACGTGGGTGCCGATGACGGACTGGGCGAGGTCCTTGTCCGGCGTGCAGATGATGACCCGCTCAGCCTGCGGGGCGGCCTTGGCGGCGGCGGAGGCGAGCGCGTCGTCGGCCTCGAAGTCGTCCATGGCCCAGACGACGATGCCGAGCGCGCGGAGGCCGTCCTCGAGGATAGGAAACTGGGCGAGCAACTCGGGTTCGGTGCCTTCGCCGGTCTTGTAGCCGGGCCAGAGGTCGTTGCGGAACGAGGCGATGGCGTGGTCCGTGGCGACGCCCATGTGCGTCGCGCCCTCTTCCAGCATCGTCAGCAGCGAGCCGAGGACGCCGCGCACTGCTGCGATCTGGGTGCCGTTCGCAGCTTGGGACGGCGGCACGGCGAAGTGGTGACGGAAGAGCTCGTAGGTGCCGTCGACGAGGTGGACGTTCACGCGGATAGAGTAGCACGCCATCCCAGTCCGTCCGCCATCGTGCTGCGATTCTAGTAGACTGCGGCGCGGATGGTGTTCCAGCGACGAGAGCAAGGGCCATACGGCCCTAGTTGACACGACAGACGGCCCACACTTACACTGGTCATATCGGTGAGCCCCGCAAAGCCTACGGGCAACGCGGCTGGGCTGTTCCAACAATCAATTCCAACCGAGCAAGCAGAAAGAAAGGACATAGTAATGGCTGGCGTTCAGATAAGCACGGGTTCCGGAGCTATCAACACTGTAGATGACGAGGCGATCAGCGCTCTGGCGTCTGGGCTAGATGGCAAGCTGATCCAGCAGGGGGATGCTACGTACGACGAGGTGCGTCAGATCTGGAACGCGATGATCGATAGGCGGCCCGCTCTCATCGTGCAGTGCGCGTCAACGTCCGACGTGGTCGCGGCGGTGAACTTTGGGCGCGAGCACAGTCTGCTCACTGCCGTGCGGGGCGCGGGACACAATATCGCGGGTAACGCCGTCTGCGAAGGCGGCCTCATGATCGACCTGTCCGAGATGAAGCAGGTGAACGTAGACGTCGCCAATCGGCGAGCGACGGCTGAGGGCGGCGCGACGCTGGGCGACTTCGATGCCGCAACACTACCCCACGGGTTGGCGACACCGACGGGCATCAACTCGACCACCGGCATCGCGGGCCTAACGCTCGGCGGTGGCTTCGGCTGGCTCAGCCGCAAGTACGGCATGACAGTCGACAACCTGGTCTCGGCCGATGTCGTCACCGCGGACGGCTCGCAGCTGCACGCCAGCGAGGACGAGAACTCCGACCTCTTCTGGGCGATCCGCGGCGGGAGTGGCAACTTTGGCGTCGTGACGCAGTTCGAGTTCCAACTCCACCAGGTGGGGCCTGACCTCCTCAGCGGTCTGATTGTGTTCCCACAGTCGCAGGCCAAGGATGTGCTGAAGAAGTACGCTGCGTTCTCTCGTTCGATGCCGGAGGAACTGAACATCTGGGTCGTCATGCGCAAGGCGCCCCCGCTCCCGTTCCTGCCGGAGGACGTGCATGGTACGGACGTGATCGTCCTTGCCCTCTGCTACGCGGGCGATCCTGCCGACGGCGAAGCGCTCGTGGAGCCGCTCAAGTCGTTCGGAGAGCCTGTTGGCGTCCATGTCGGGGTGCAACCGTTCACGGCATGGCAGCAGGCCTTCGATCCGCTGCTGGCGCCGGGCATGCGCAACTACTGGAAGTCGCACAACTTTACCGAGATCAGCGATGGCTTAATCGACGCGGTTGTCGAAAGGGCTGGAGAGCTTCCCTCTCCCCACACTGAGATCTTCTTCGGCGCGCTCGGTGGCGCGACGTCGCGGCCGGCACCAGACGCGATGGCCTACCCGCATCGCGACGCCAACTACGTGATGAACGTACACGGACGCTGGGAGACAGCCGACGAGGACGCCGGGGGTATCGCGTGGTCGCGCGAGGTCTTCGAAGCGACGAAGCCGTTCGCATCCTCAGGGGTGTACGTCAACTTCATCACGGAGGAAGAGGGTGACGCCCGGATTGCGTCCGCGTATGGTGTGAACCAGACGCGGCTGGCGGAGCTGAAGAAGAAGTACGACCCGAACAACTTCTTCCGGCTGAACCAGAACATTCAGCCTGCGTAGGGCTGCCCTTCGGGCAGCTTCGAGTTCCGCTTCGCGGAACTCGGGCTGGTATTCGAGTGCACTGCGCTCGGGCGCCCTTCGGGCAGCTTCGAGTTCCGCTTCGCGGAACTCGGGCCGGTATTCGAGCGCACTGCGATCGGGTGCCCTTCGGGCAGCTTCGAGTGCACTGCGCTCGGGCGCCCTACGTGCAGCGGTGGTCGAATTGCCGGATGACGCCCAGGATGTCGTTCAGCAGGTCGATAACCCCGTCCGGGGCCGTCATGTTCCAGGCGTTCGGCCCGGCCGACGGCCCGCGGTCGTAATGCGCATCGTTTGGCGGCGCGCCGCCAGCGGCAGGGTGGTAGTGATTGATAACGCCTAAGATGTCGAATAGGAGGTCGACGACGCCGTCCTGACCCGGCCCTGAGATCGTCTCCACGTCGTAGAAGTCCCAGGGATTGTGGGGGTTGCGCCGGCCGCCCAAAGTCTCGTCCGGACCGAGTTCCTGCACATCGGTGCAGCCGTCGTTGTCATCGTCGGGGTCGGTGCTGTTGGGAATGGTATCGCCATCCGTGTCACCGTCAGGGCCTTTCGGGGTTGGTGTCAGTGTGGGCGTGCCGCAGCCGACGTTGGCTGGGACCTTACCCGGTGGGCAGGGCGTCGGCGTTGGCGTATTCGTTGGGGTCGGGGTGAGGGTTGATGTCGGCGTTGGCGTTGGTTCCAGGAAGAGGTAGGCGGCGCTCTCGTCTGGCCCTCCGCCTGACCATCCGTCCGCGCCCACCACGCTGGTGTAGCTACTCACTGCCACGCTCTTACCGAAGAAGGCACCCGGCTGGGAATCGGAGGCGATTAGCTTTTCCACCTCGCCCCAGTTGTCCGTGCCGCCGTGGTTGCGCTGAAACACATACGCTGCACCGGCACCGTCGCCTCCGGCATCCTCTCCCTCCGCGCCGACGATTACGGTGTCGCCGCTGATCGCGACGTTCATGAAGCCGTCTCCGGGCTGGGCGTCAGAAGCAGTAATCCTCTTCACTTCGCCCCAATTGTCCGCACCGCCTTCGTCACGCTGGAACACAAATGCCTTGCCTGTGTCTATGCCGGCGCCAAACGTGCCGTCCGACCCGACGATGAGGGTGTCGCCACTGACCCCAACACTCCGGCCGAAGCTTTCGGCGGCCTGCATGTCAGAGGAGGTGAGCTCCTTCAGTTCGCCCCAGTTGTCTGCGCCACCTTCGTTACGCTCGAACACGATAACGACGCCGACGCAACAGGCGCCGACGAACGTATTTGACGCCCCGACGACGACGGTGTTGCCGCTGATGGCGAGGCTCGATCCGAAGGAGTTGGCGGCCAGAGGGTTTGCGGGACTGAGCTTCTTCACCTCGCCCCAGTTGTCCGCGCCGCCCTGGTTGCGGTGGAATAGGTACGCTGCGTCGCCCCACGCCGCTATAATGGCGATGTCGCCTTCCACGGCTACGTCTCCACCGAGGCCAGAACCGGACTGTGCGTCAGAAGCGGCGAGCTTCTTCACCTCGCCCCAGTTATCAGCTCCGCCTTGGTTACGCTGAAATACATATGCCGCGCTGCCTCCGGACACAACTGCGGTGTCACCGCTGACCGCTACGTATCTGCCGAAAAAGTCGAAGGCTAGTGCGTCGGAGGCGATGAGCTTCTTGACCTGGCCCCAGTTTTCGGTGCCGCCCTGGTTGCGCTGGAAGACATAGGCGGCGCCGGCGTATGTGAGACCAACAGTGTCGCGATATGCCCCCACTACAGCGGTGTCACCACTCACCGCAACGCTGAGCCCGGCGCCGTCGCCACTGGAGGCGATGAGCGTCTTGAATTCGCTTGGAGCTGCTGCGTTCGCGTCCTGTTCGTGACGATCGGCGATAACGACGGTGACGCCGAGCATCAGAGTCACAAGCAGCGCAGTGATCTTTACCGTTGTGCTGAGTGATGGGGCCATGATGATGCTCCCCGCGTATCGCCGGGAGTGGGTGGGGCGTACGCCCGACGAAGTGATCTGGGCCACCGCCATCGGAGGCCGTCAGTGGCCTCTATGTTACAGGAATACCCGCGTTTGTCAACCGGACGAGGCGGCCTTCACCCGGTCCACCGTCACCCCTCTCCCTGAGGGTGAGAGGGGCGACACGTTGCATAGCCTTGCGTGTGGCATGCGGCCAACCGATGCCGCTGCGTGACTCTAGGTGCAACCTACGGTTATATGCAGCGGTCGTTGGCCTGCTGAATGACCCCCAGGATGTCGTTGAGCAGGTCGATGCTGCCGTCCGGGGCGGTCATGTTCCAGGGATTTGGGCCCGCGGACGGTCCCCGGTCGTAGTTCGCGTCATAGGGTGGGTCACCTGTCGGCGCATAGTGGTTGATGACGCCGAGGACGTCGAACAAGACGTTGATGTTGCCGTCGTGACCCGGCCCTGAGATCGTCTCCACATCGTAGTAGTCCCAGGGGTCCAAGAAGTCTCGCAGGCCGCCGAGCGTTTCGTCCGTGCCGTTCTCTCGCTGGTCGGGGCAGCCATCGCCGTCGGTGTCGGTGAGGTCAGGCGTTGGTGTGGGCGTACCGCAGCCACCATAGGTTGGTACCTTACCCGCAGGGCAAGGCGTGGGTGTTGCCGTGGGAGTTGGCGTGGGCGTGCCGCAGCCGCCGATTGCTGGCACTTTGCCGGCCGGGCAGGGCGTCGGCGTCGGCGTGATCTGGCTCGTGCAGTTCACTAACAGGGTGCTGCCCGGAACGGCGATTAGACCGCTAATGACAGACTGGAAGGCGGCGCCGCTGGTTCCGGCGATCGGGCCGCCGAGCGTCTCCAGATCGATCTGGTGGGAACTCGCGCTAGGCGTGCAGGTGAACGTGAAGCTGAACAGGCTGCCCTTGTACTGGCTGACATTATAGGGGCGAAGCACCAGACAACCGCGACCGGCGGTGGTGGCCGTGGACGTGCCAAGGTCTGTCCATGGCTCGCAGTCGGGCCACACGGTGGTAGACTGCTTGAACGTCAGGCCGCTCGCCCCAAAGACCAGAAACGCCTGGGCGCCGTCGTAGCGATCGCTGAACGGAACGGCGTCAGCGTTGACGATGACGTCGAACATGGCGCCTAGCGGCACACACGTCTCGCTGAGCACCTTAGTGCCGGGGCAAACATGCGTATCAGCCGGATCGACATAGATACTCATCGCCGCGCCGTCTACGGCTGAATGAGCTGTATCGATCCCTTGGCCCGCCGTCAGGAACATGCCGGCGACTGCTACGACGACGACGGCTACGAGCAGCGCCGCGGCCTTGAGGGCCGTGTTTCGCGAAGGGGCCATTACTATTCTCCCAACGAATCGCCGGGAAGGCGCGGGGCGTGCGCCCGACGATGCGTGCTGGGCCACCGCCAGCGGAGGCCGTCAGTGGCCTCTATGTTA
Source organism: Chloroflexota bacterium (assembly GCA_029262675.1). GTDB lineage: Bacteria > Chloroflexota > Dehalococcoidia > DSTF01 > RBG-16-68-14 > JADFKB01. The sequence goes on from JAJCYW010000015.1 coordinate 48,522, forward strand.
CAGGAATACCCAGGATTGTCAACCGGACGGGGTGGCGACGCAGGGCGCCGCGTTGCGCAACTCTAGGTGCAGTCGTGGTCGAATTGCCGGATGACGCCGAGGATGTCGTTCAGCAGGTCGATGGCTCCGTCTGGTGCCGTCAAATTCCAGGCGTTCGGCCCGGCCGACGGCCCGCGGTCGTAATGCGCATCGTATGGCGGCGCGCCGCCAGCGGCAGGGTGGTAGTGATTGATGACGACTAAGATGTCGAACAGCAGGTCGACGACGCCGTCCGGACACTTCTAGCTCTCTTCCGCCTTTCGCGCCGACGTATACCCGAACCAGCCACCTGGCAGCGACGACTCGTAGTCGGTGTAGCCCAGCGTTGCCAGTTCTTCGCCCAGCCACGCAAGCGGCACAAAGTGCAGCTGGAAGCGTCGCTTCATCCAGCGTTTGACGCCCGCCCGCGAGTCGTTCGGCCGCTGGCTGAAAGTGCTGGCGGCCAGTGTGGCGCCTTTCGCGCTCACGCGGCCGATCTCGGCCAAGGCCTGAGCCAAGTCGGGGAATTGGTGAAAGCCACCGGAGCAGTTCACCTTGCGAAGGCACTCGTCGGCCAGAGGCAGGCGATGTGCATCGCCACGAATCAGTAGCACGTTGGCCAGGCCCCAGCGGCTGGCGTGACGCGCGGCGCGCGCCAGCATGGCCTTCGATATGTCCAACCCGATGAGCAGCCCCTCAGGTCCCACACGCTTGGCCCACTCGACAGTGAAGTTGCCGTGCCCACACGCCAGGTCCAGGACGGTATCGCCTGCCTGCACCTGCAACCTCTGCTGAATCTGTGCAACCTCCTCAGGAAAGTCGGGGGTGCCTAGCGCCCGAGTGAGCCATCCGCGGAAGCGGTCGTAGCTCCAGGCGGTGAGGGGAGTGTCGAGGAGGTGCTGAGTCGCGGTCTTCTCCAGGGTATCTCCCAGCACGTCGAGTACGCCGTCACGATATGGGTAGGTTGTGCTCGTCGCTGAGCAGCGCAGGCCGGAGCCGTCCGGCAACACCTCTGGCGGCCGGTCGGGCGATGTCGGCAGACGCAGCAGCGGGGCGGCGCGCACCAGCAAAAGCCGGGCTCGGTCCGCGGGCATTGCTGGCGGCATGTTTCTAGCTCCCCACGTATCACCAGGAGTCGTCGGAGGACGACGCTCGCGGCGTATGACTGGCCACCGCCAGCGCAGTCCGTCAGTGTGACCCCCACTATACAGCGGGGTCTGAGAATGTCAACCGGACGAGGCGGCGACACGGGGCGCCGCGTTGCGCAGCTCTACGTGCAGCGGTGGTCGAACTGTCGAATGACGCCGAGAATGTCGTTCAGCAGGTCTATGGCTCCGTCCGGGGCGGTCATGTTCCAGGGGTGGGGGCCTGCGGATGGCCCGCGGTCGTAGATCGCGTCGTACGGTGGCGCGCCGGTGGGGGCGTAGTGGTTGATAACGCCGAGGACGTCGAAGAGAAGGTCGACGACGCCGTCCGGCGCGGGTCCGCCGATACCGCCGACATCGTAGAAGTCCCAGGCGTTCATGTAGTTCCGCAGGCCGCCAAGCGTTTCGTCGCTACCGTTCTCGCGCTGGTCCGGACAGCCGTCGCCGTCGGTGTCGCCGGGGAACGGCTGCTTCGTCGGCGTGGGAGTGACGGCCGGTGTCGGCGTGGCAGTGGGTGTGGATGCCGGCGTGACGCATCCGCTGGTGGGGCAGGGCGTGGGTGTGACGGCAGCGATGGTGAGTATGTCGGTCGCGGCGTCTGACACGTGGCCGAAGTGGTTTGTCGACCGCGCGCCAAAGCTGTGCGTGCCGTTCGGCACAGCGGACGATGGTGTGAATATGTAGGTCTCCAACTCTTCGTCGAAGGCGCCGCCATCGGGCGAGACGCCGTCCGTTGTGAATGTGCCGCCGTTTAGGTTCCACTCCGCCGCCGCGACGCGCGAAATCGAGACAGCGGCCGCTGTCCCGTGGTCGCCTCCGCCGATGACACGCGGGCCCTCCGGCGGGAACGCGGTGTTGCCGGCGGACGCGGAGTAGGTGGGCGTGTCGTCCGCGGAAGGATCGGGCGCGTAGGGCATTACGGAGGCCGTGGACGTGCGGACGACATCGACGACGGAGCCGACCGGGTTGCGCCAGCCGATGGCGCGCCTGGCGCTGTCCGAGACATCGACGGCGGGGTTGAGCTGCTCGGCGGAACTACCCATGATGGAGAGGTCTGATGTGTCGCCGCCGTTGTTGCAGGAGTCGTTCGCGGAGTTGAGGTAACCCCAGGAATCCGCGGTTGAGCAGCTGGACGAGGCGTATTCGTCGAGCGCGCCGAAGATGTGGCCGGTCTCATGCGCGGTGACAAGGTCCATGTTGCCGATGCCCCAGCCGTCGTTGTCGTAGGTGAGGACCATGGCGGGGCCGTTCAGGAATGCGAAGGCAAACTTGCCGTCGGTGAACACACCGTCCCCGTCGTTCAGGCTGTCGACGACGAAGATGATGAACCCCCAGTCGGTGGCCTTCGCGGCGCGACGGTCGTTGATAAAGGCGTAGGCGCCCGCGACCCAGTCGGCCGGTGTCGACGGGTAGCCGAGGGCGGTGAGCGTATCGGCGACCCAGAGGTCGAGGTCTGTCGCGGGCCGGGAGATCGGCTCGCAGGAGGTGGGCTGGGCGCCGTGGTCGTCGACGACGAAGCTGAGCGGATCGGGCCGGCCTGTGCGGGAGGTCCAGAACGAGAGGCCGCCCGCGATCTCGGCGAGGACGGTGGCGCGGCGGGCACCGTCCCAGTCCTCGCTCTCGGCGTCCGGGGGAGCGCATTCGCCGACGCCGCCGCTCGATTCTACGAAGACGACGCTGTAGGTGGCCGAGCCGGCCATGTAGGAGGCAAGCTGGAACGCGGTGGGCGCGCTGCCGAGTAGCGCGGGCTGGACGGGCGCGGGTGGCGGTAGGAGGAAGTCGGGTCCGGATGGCATGGTCGGTGGCGGCGCCGGGACGCCGGCGCTGGCGGACGGCGGGGCGGTGCCGTGTACGCCCGACATCAACAACAGTGCTGTTAGGGCCAACGCGATGAACGCTGCGGCCCTGGCGGCTGTGCGAAGTCGGTGCTCATGCATCGGCTACCTCCGCTGGGCGACGCGCTCTGGCCGGTACCTGGCGCACGCCGCTGGACGCAGTGTAGCGCTTGCGTGGGGCTACGCGTTGCGTAGCTCTACGTGCAGCCTCCGGCCGCTACGTGCAGGTGTGGTCGAACTGCTGAATGACGCCGAGGATGTCGTTCAGCAGGTCTATCACTCCGTCCGGCGCAGTCATGTTCCAGGCGTTGGGACCGGCGGACGGCCCGCGGTCGTAGTGCGCGTCGTAGGGCGGGTCGCCGGCAGGCGAGTAGTGGTTGATGACGCTGAGGATGTCAAACAGGAGGTCGACGACGCCGTCCTGACCGGGGCCTGAGATCGTTTCCACGTCGTAGAAATCGTTCGGGTTCTTGAAGTCACGGCGCCCGCCGACCGTCTCGTCCGGGCCATTCTCGTCTTGGTCGCTGCAGCCGTCGCTGTCGGTGTCGCCGGGGTCGGGCAGCTTAGTGGGTATAGGCGTACAGGTGGCCGGTGGCGTTGGGATCGCTGGCGTCTGAGACAGTTCGTTGTTCAGTTCGTTGCTCTCCACGATCTGTGACGAGGAATCGACCAACAAGGTGTTCTTGCCGGCGATGTAACCGTTGAACCAGAGGGTACCTGACTCGCCCTGCATCAGGCCTGCGCCGACGTTCTGTTGCGCGCCGTTGACAGAGACCGTGAATGGGCCTGCGTCGGCGGTTCCGGCGTTGGAGAAGTTGACGCGTACGCCCAGTTTAGGTGTGAAATCGCAGTCACCGCCAGTCTCCAGCGTGATGCTCATGCTGGTCGGGATGAGGTCTGGCATCGGAGGCCCTGGCGTAGGCGTGATAGTGGGCGTAGACGTAACAGTCGGCGTCAGCGTTGGCGTGGGTGTGCCGCACCCGCCGTTAGCGGGCACCTTACCCCCTGGACACGGCGTGGACGTGGGTGTGGGTGTCGGCTTGGGTTGCAGCAGGTCGAATATGTACGCCGCGCCGGCATTCGTTCCAGCGCTATCCTCCCAGAATGCGCCGACGAGGGCGGTGTCGTTGCTGATGCCTACACTCATGCCGGCCTTATCGCCACCATCGGCGTCAGACGCGATGAGCTTAGTGACCTCGCCCCAGTTGCCCGGGCCACCCTCGTTGCGACGGAACAAATACGCGGCGCCGGAATTGATACCCGCGCTATCCTTCCAGCGAGCCCCCACAACGGTGGTGTCGCCGCTAATTGCCACGCTGTAGCCGAAGCGGTCGAAGGCGTGGGCGTCGGCGGCGGTGAGTTTTATCACTTCGCCCCAGTTGTCCGCGCCGCCCTGATTACGCTGGAACACGTATGCCGCGCCGGCGTCTGTGCCCCCGGCATCCTCCTGGTATGCCCCGATGACGGCTGTGGCGCCGCTGACCGCCGCGCTCCAGCCGAACTCATCGCTGATCTGGGCGTCGGACGCAACGAGCTTCTTCATCTCGCCCCAGTTGTCCACACCGCCTTCGTCGCGCCGGTAGATATAGGCGGCGCCTGCGTCGCCGGCCGCTGAGTCCTCGCCGCGAGACCCTATGAGGGCGATGTTGGCGCTGGCGGCTACGCTGTAGCCAAATTCGTCGCCGGCCTGGGCATCGGAGGCGGTGAGCTTCTTCACTTCGCCCCAGTTGTTCGTCCCGCCCTGGTCGCGCGCAAGGAGGTATGCCGCGCCGGCAAAGCTGCCCCAGGTATCTTCATGTTGCGCTCCGATGACTGCGGTGTCGCCACTAATTGCTACGCTCCAGCCGAAGCGGTCGCCGGCCTGGGCGTCGGAGGCGGTAAGCTTCTTCACTTCGCCCCAGTTGTTCGTCCCGCCCTCGTCGCGCTGAAAAACGTAGACTGCGCCGGCGAACGAGGCCGCCGTGTCCTCGCGGTACGCTCCCACTACGATGGTGTCGCCGCTGACGGCCACACTCCAGCCAAATCGGTCGTCGGCCTCGGCGTCGGAAGCCGTGAGCTTCTTCACCTCGCCCCAGTTCTCCGTGCCGCCCTCGGCGCGCTGGAATACGTATGCCGCGCCGGCATTGGTAGCTAACGCATCTTCCCTGTGTGCCCCGACGACCGCTGTATCACCACTGACCGCCACGCTGTAGCCAAATTCGTCGTCGGGCTGGGCATCGGAGGCGAGAAGCTTCTTGAGTTCGTTGAGATTTGTGGCTTCGGCGGTGGGGCTGCTTGGACCGATGAGGGCCTGACTCGCCATGAGCGTTCCCGTGACGACGAGTACGATCAGTCCCGCGATTTTCGCCATTGCGTTGAGCGATTGAATCATGATCGCACTCCCTGTTGCGTCGCCAAGGGTGTGGGACGAGCGCCTGACGACGCATGCCAGGGCACTGCCATCGGAGGCCTCAGTGACCCCTACTATATAGAAATGCTCAGGTTTGTCAAGCGGACGGGGCGGCGTGCAGCGCCCTCACGCTTTTCGCCCTCACCCCAAGCCCGCGTACGGCGGGCCGCCCTCTCCCTGAGGGAGAGAGGGGGACCGAAAACAGTCGTGGTGGGCGACTACGCGCAAGTGTGGTTGGCTTGCTGAATCACGCCGAGGATGTCGTTGAGCAGATCGATCACGCCATCCGGCGCTGTCATGTTCCAGGCGTTGGGGCCCGTTATCGGTCCGCGATCGTAGTTCGCGTCGTACGGTGGCGCGCCGGTGGGGGCGTAGTGGTTGATGACGCTGAGGATGTCGAACAGCAGGTCGACGGTGCCGTCTTGGCCGGGCCCCGAGATCGTTTCCACGTCGTAGAAGTCCCAGGGGTTCTTGAAGTCGCGCCGGCCGCCTAAGGTCTCGTCTGGGCCGTTCTCTACCTGGTCCGTGCATCCATCGCCGTCGGTGTCGCCGGGGTCGGGCTGCTTCGTGGTCGTAGGCGTGGGCGTGGAGCAGCCGCCGTTGTCTGGCACCTTGCCGCCCGGACAAGGAGTCTGCGTCACTGTTGGCGTGGGCGTCGGCGGGGGCTTGATCAGGTCGTAGACGTACGCTGCGCCGGTGGATTTTACTTGCGCGCCGTAGGCTCCGATGACGGCAACGTCACCGCTGCTGGCTACGCTCGCGCCGAAGCGGGCGAAATACGCCTCTACCTCGTCAGAGGCGGTGAGCTTGGCTACTTCGCCCCAGTTGTCCGGGCCGCCGTTGTCGCGTTTGAATACGAATGCGGCACCCTCCCTGCCGCTTTGGCTTGCGCCAATCACGGCAATATCACCGGTGACGGTTACACTGCCGCCGAAGAGATCGTACTCTTCTGCGTCGGAGGCGGTAAGCTTGGTCATTTCACCCCAATTATCAGCGCCGCCCTGGTCTCGTTGGAAAACGTAGGCCGCGCCGGCGGAGTCGCCGCCGGTGTCTTCAAACGATGCTCCGACCACGGCGGTATCGGCGTTGATTGCGGCGCTGCTGCCGAAGCGGTCGCCTGCCTCAGCGTCAGAGGCAGTGAGTACTACTACTTCGCCCCAGTTGTCCGGGCCGCCCTCGTTGCGCTGGAATACGTATGCAGTGCCGGGGTCGGTCACGACCGCACTTCGCACTGCCCCGACGATGACTGTGTCGCCGCTGATCGCTACGCTGTTGCCGAAGGAGGAATAGTCCTGCGCGTTTGACGCTCGCAGTATTGTTACTTCGCCCCAGTTGTCTGGGCCGCCCTGGTTGCGTTGGAACACGTACGCCGCGCCGACGTTGAAGCCGCCGAAGTTGTCGTCGTAGCGCGCGCCGACGACGGCAGTGTCGCCGCTGACTGCAATGCTGTAGCCGAAGCTGTCGCCGGACTCGGCGTCGGAGGCGGTGAGCTTTGCCAGTTGGCCCCAGTTGTCCGCGCCGCCCTCATCGCGTTGGAACACATATGCCGCCCCGGTGTCGGCCGTCGCTCCCGCGTCCGCGCCTATCGCTCCTACGAAAAGCTCGTCGCCGCTGACGGCGACACTGTAGCCGAATTGGTCTGCGGCCTGGGCGTCGGAGGCGGTGAGCGTGGTCAGCTCGCCCCAATAGTCCGGAGCGAGATAGTCGCGCTCGTAGACATACGCCGCGCCTGCCTGGAACCCGCTGGCGTCCTGCCAACGCGCGCCCATGACGGCGGTATCGTTGCTGACTGCGACGCTGTAGCCGAACTGGTCATCTTCCTGTTTGTCGTGGGCCTCGAGCTGCCTGATTTCATTGAACGTTGCTGCTTTGGCGCTCTGCGGCTCGGGGCCGAGGTTGGTCTGGCTGGCAAGCAATATGCCCGCCAAGACCAATAACAGCAGCGCCCCGATCTTTACGGTCGCATTGAGTGATGAGATCATGACAAAGCTCCCAAAGTATCGCCAGGAGTGCGCGGGAACAGCGCCTGGTGCCGTATGCCAGGCCGCTGCCATCGGAGGCCTCAGTGACCCCTACTATATAGAAATGCTCAGGTTTGTCAAGCGGCCCGGGTGGCCGGGGTCCCTCACCTCCAGCCCATCTTCCACTGGGAGAGGGGCTGGGGGTGGGTAGCTTTACGTGCAGGTGTGGTTGCCCTGTAGCACCACGCCCAGGATGTCGTTCAGGAGGTCTATCACCCCATCCGGTCTGGTCATATTCCAGGCGTTGGGGCCAGCGGACGGTCCGCGGTCGTAGTTTGCGTCGTACGGAGGCGCGCCGCCAGCGGTGGGCTGGTAGTGGTTGATGACGCCGAGGATGTCGAACAGCAGGTCGACGACACCGTCCTTGCCCGGGCCTGAGATCGTCTCCACGTCGTAGAAGTCCCATGCGTTGAGCGGGTTGCGGAGGCCGCCGAGCGTTTCGTCGGTGCCGACTTCTGCGGCGTTGGTGCAGCCATCGCTGTCCTCGTCGTCGGCGCCGTCCGAGACCGTGTCGACGTCTGTGTCGGCGTTCGTTGGGTCGTTGCCGGTGAGGTACTCGCCGAGCAGGTTGAGGCCGTCCGAATCGAAGTCGTCGGTGGCGAGCGGAGCGTTGGAGCCGAAGTACCAGCGCTCGAAGGCGTCGACGACGCCGTCGTTATCGACATCGCCGTCGGGGTCCGTTGCCAGGTCTTCCGCGACGTGGAGCATGGGGACGAAGCGCCACTCCGCCCAGGTCTTGTGAAGGCTGGTCATGTGGAAGTCGGGGTTGCCGTCGGTATCGGCGAAGCCGCTCTGGCCGAGCGGGAAGATCATCTCTCCGAGGACGGTGGGGCCGACCTCCACGATCTGCTCGTAGTGGCCGCGGTTGCCGATCGGCGTCGTGTCGAACACGAGCTGCGGGTAGATGGCGGACAGCGGATGGATGTAGGTGCTGTCCGGCCTGGCGATATCGGCCGGGATGCCGCCGTTCGCGGTGGCGACGGCGGAGAGGGCATCGCGGACGACGACGCGCCAATCGCTGCCGTTGAAGTAGTCGCCGGAGTAGGCTTGCCCGTAGGCGCCCGCGGGGCCGCCGGCTGCGGAGTCGATAGCGTGCTGGATGATGTCGAGTCGGATGTCCTTGGAGTTGCCGCTAACGCTGACAGACGTGCCGGAGAACTCGTCGGTGTAGATGTCCGTGTAGAGCTCGTCGATCAGGTCTTCGAGGAACACCAGCTCGCCCGCGATCAGGGTGTCGTTGACGGGATCGACAAAGCCGCGGCCGAAGAACGGGCTGCCGATGTGCGCCTCCAGCGCGGCGAGCGTGGTGTCGACGGCCGGGTTGCTGCCATTGCCGACGCCGTCGACGGCGAGGCGTAGGCGGGGGATCAGGTAGCGGCCGAACGCTCCCTTGGAATCGAGGCCGGAGACGTCCATGTTGAGCTGACGCTGTTCGTCCCGCGTCCAGGTGCTGTCGGCGGCCAGGCGCTCCAGGATGAAGATGTTGCGCTGCTGGCGGCCGAAGAGGCGGCCATCGTCCGCGGTGGCGGCCTTGTTGTTCCAGTTGGAGGTGTAGCCCTGGGGCGGGTTGATGGCTTCAGGCATCGCGACGATCTCGTAGATCTCGTAGAGGTCGCCGGCGGACGGGGCCAGGCCCCAGTCTTCTTCCAGCGTGAGCGTGTCGTTGGTGTTGCTGGCGATGCGGCGGGTCTGCTTGTAGCCATCGCCGCCGGTGATGGTGACGATATACTCGCTGCCCTTCAGCGTCGGGTTGTCGAGGCGGAAGTTGAGTGCAGGCGCCGAGTAGTCGGCGGCCGTGAACGCGGCTGTATCTGTGAGCGTGCCTGCGGCGGCGCTGCCGACTGTGCCGCTGACGACGACGAGCTCGTTGGCGACGGTGCCGTCGAGCGGCAGCCGGGTGTCCGTCGGCGTGCCGCCCTGGCGGACGCGCGAGAACCCTGTCGAATAGAAGCCGGTGTTGCCCGCTCCGGCGCCGATATTCGTGCCGGTGCCGTTGAAGGCCTTGTTGTCGGCGGAGATGAAATTGTGCGTGGTGGGGATCAGGCGCGCGCCGGCGCGGATGTCGAGCACGTCCTCGGCGCGCTGGAAGAGCGAGAAGCCGTGGGCGGCGGTCGATTCCTCGAGCCAGTAGGCGCGTTCGCGGGACGTGATGACGATGTCGTTGCCGGACTGGACGGCGACGTACTCGGACGTGGCGTCGGGCGTGGTGGTCCAGGCGTCGCCGCCGCCGAGTGTGAGTGTGTCGTTGGTGCTGGAGAGGACGGAACGGATCTGGCCGGCGCCCGTGCCTTCGACGATGGCGACGTAGCCAGCGGCGAAGCCGGCGGCGAACTTGCCGGCGTCCGTGAGTGACGTGGCGGTGGCGCTATCCGCGGTGCCGCCGGCGTCGCCCTGGAAGCTGGAGACGGTGCGGGAGCCGCCGTTGCTCACGCGCTCGTGTGTGCGCCAGATGGTGATGGGCGTGGTGGAGCCGTTGGTGGCCGTGATCAGCTCAGTGCGCCCGCTTATGGTCGCCGGCGTGCCCTCATCGTTGTAACGGATGGCGTCCGCGTTCTCGAGCACGGCTGCGTCCAGGTAGAAGTCCTCGTTCTTGAGCTGCGCGGTGGTGCTGGTCCAGGCGACGGAGTCGGTCTCGCCGATCAGGATGGCGGGCGCGCCGGCGAAGGCCATGCCGCGCGCTTCGATGCGGTGGTCGGCGCCCTCCGCGCTGCGGGTCTCGACGAAGTGCATGATCGACGGCGTCTGGATGCCGGTCTGCGGGAAGCCGCCCACATAAGGATTGCCGCTAGCCGAACGGTCGCCGTCGATCATCCAGGCGTAGCTGCCGAGGGCCGGCCAGGCGCCGAGCGAGCGAGCGAACTCTTCGCGGTGGGGGTCGACGTTGGCATCGGGATCGATGAGGTCGCCGGAGTTGTTGCCGGGGAGGGCGCCGGCCATGCCTGCGTAATCCGGCTGCGGGGCGGCTTGGCGCTGCGAGAGAGGCCCGCCGAATCCGGGCGCGGTGGCGTCCGGGATGGAGACGGGGGCGAGCGGGTCGGTGAGGAAGTTGAGGTCGTCCCAGATCTCGCTGCCGATCGTGGCGCCGTACTTGGCAACCAGGCTGTTCAACTCGTTCAGCCGGGAGACTTCGCCGAAGTTCTCGCTGCCGAAGTTCCGGACTTGGAGCACGGCGACGGCCATCACCATCTCCGGCGTGTACTGGAAGCCGCCGTTGGGGCGTAGCGGGTCCGCGCCGCCCGGCGCGAGGTAGTTGGGATCGGCCTGGTCGGAGATGTTCGTGGCGTTGCCGAAGAGGTCGTCGCCGAGGCCGAGGAGCTGGAGGAGCGCGACCTCGGCAGGCTTCGGCTCGTTGCCCGCGTAGACCTCCTCGATGGTGTCGTTGACGCCCTTGGCGTACTCCAGCAGCAGAGTCTTGATATCGGTGGGCAGCTTGTCGTACATGCCGTTGAGTTCTGAGGACGTGTAGCCGTTGGCGCGGACGCCGACGTCGTCGCCAAACGTTCCGGGGTCCAGCGCGCCGAAGGCCTGGAAGAGCGTGCCGCGGCCGACGCGCCCGAGGAAGATGAGCTGGCCGAGCCGGTCCTTGGCGACTTCGCGGCCGTACTCGCGGACGAGCTCGAGGTCGGTATCGGCGTAGATGTGCGGCAGGCCGAAGGCCGGTTCGCGGAAGACGATGGCGCTGGTCGCGGCGTTAGCAGGCTGGTGGCCGTCGCCGATGGCGACGATGGCGGAGAGCGCTGCGATGACGGCGAGGAGTGGTAGCGAGAAGCGGATCATGGTCACGTCTCCCATGTTGCGTTGGGTGCTGTGTTCGCGGCGGGGTGTCTCTGTCTGCGGAGGTTGCACACGTGGAAGCGGATGCGACCTCCCGTTAACAGACGCGTCAGTATAGCGGCCGTGTCAAGCGAGCGAGCGGATGACGGTAGGCGGTTAGCGTTGGACCCGGTGCTACCTGCAGTCGTGCCCTTGCTGGAGGATGATGCCCAGGATGTCGTTGAGGAGGTCGATGCTGCCGTCCGGCGCCGTCATGTCCCAGGCGTTGGGGCCTGCGGATGGTCCGCGGTCGTAGTTCGCATCGTACGGTGGGTCGCCGGTAGGCGAGTAGTGGTAGACGACTTCGAGAACGTCGAACAGCAGGTCGATGACGCCGTCCTGACCGGGTCCTGAGATCGTCTCCACATCGTAGAAGTCCCAGGGGTCCAAGAAGTTTCGCAGGCCGCCGAGCTTTTCGTCCGTGCCGTTCTCTCGCTGGTCTGGGCAGCCATCGCCGTCGGTGTCGGTGAGGTCAGGTGTTGGCGTGGGCGTACCGCAGCCACCGTAGGCTGGTACCTTACCCGCAGGGCAGGGAGTGGGTGTTGTCGTGGGGGTTGGCGTGGGCGTGCCGCAGCCGCCGCTAGCCGGAACTTTACCCGTTGGGCAGGGTGTCGGAGTCGGCGTGATTTGGCTCGTGCAGTTTACCAGCAGCGTGCTGCCAGGAACGGCGATGAGTGGGCCACCATCGGGAGGCCAGAATGCGGCGCCGTAATTACCGGCATTCGGGCCGCCGAGCGTCTCCAGATCGATCTGGTGAGAGCTCGTGGTAGATGTACACACGAACTTGAAGCTGAAGAGGCCGCCCTTATGCAGGCTAACCGGCAGCGGAGGGATTAGTCCGAGCAGACACGAATTGCTGACGTCCGTCCCGCCGGACCCAGCAACAGCGGCCCCGAGCGTCACGCAGTCAGGCCAAAGGATCTCCGGGCTGAACCCCCAGACTTTGACGGTGAGGCCTGTGGCGCCAAAATGCAGCCAAGCCTGGGCGCCACTGTAGCCAGGGGGAGAACCGCTGAGCGGAACAGCGTCAGCGCTGACGATAACGTCGAAGGTGGCGCCCAGCGGGACGCACGTCTCTCCCAATAACTTCGTGTCCGGGCAGGGGTGTGTGTCGGCGGGGTCGACAGCGATACTCATCGCCGCGCCGTCCACGGCTGAATGGGCCGTATTGATTTGCTGGCTCGCCGACAGGAACGTGCCAGCGATCGCGACGACGACGAATACGAGCAGCGCGGCTACCTTGAGAGCCGTGTTTGGTGATCGGGCCATGATTGTACTCCCAACGTATCGCCAGGAGCTCGCGGGCCGCACGCCCGGCGAAACGCTCTGGGCCACCGCCATCGGAGGCCTTCAGTGACACCTACTATACAGGAGTGCCCACATTTGTCAACCGGATTGAGCCGCGGCGCGGCAGACGACCCTTACGCTCTTCGCCCTCACCCTAGCCTGCGTACCGCGGGCCGCCCTCTCCCTGGGGGAGAGAGGGGTGACGCGTTGCGTAGCTTTACGTGCAGCGGTGGTCGTACTGCTGAATGACGCCCAGGATGTCGTTCAGCAGGTCGATCACTCCGTCCGGCGCGGTCATGTTCCAGGCGTTGGGCCCTACTGAAGGGCCGCGGTCGTAGGCCGCGTCGTAGGGTGGGGCACCTGTGGGCGAGTAGTGGTTGATGACGCTTAGCACGTCGAACAGGAGGTCGACGACGCCGTCCTGGCCCGGCCCTGAGATCATCTCCACGTCGTAGAAGTCCCAGGGGTTCACGTAGCCGCGCTGCCCGCCCAGCGTCTCGTCAGGGCCACTCTCGGTCACGTCGCTGCAGCCGTCGCCGTCGGTGTCACCGGGGTCGGGCTGCATGGTGGGCGTGGCCGTGGGCGTGGGTGTGGGCGTGGGCGTGGGCGTGACCGTGGGTGTGGGCGTGACTGTGGGTGTGGGCGTGGCCGTGGGGCACGGCCCGCCGCAAGGCGTGGGCGAGGGCGTGGGTTCCTCGAAGACGTATGCTGCACCGGCGAATTTGCCCCCGGTAGCCTCGCCGTGGGCCCCCACAACGGCGGTGTTACCATTGACCGAAACGCTTGCGCCGAACCAGGCGGAGGCTTGGGCGTCAGAGGCGAAGAGCTTCTCCATTTCGCCCCAGTTTTCCGCGCCGCCCTGGTTACGCTGGAAGACGTACGCAGCGCCAGCGCCGTTGAGGGGGTTGCCTGTGCCAGCATCCTCTCCTACTGACGCGACGACAGCGGCGTCGCCGCTAACCGCCACGCCTCCACCGAACTGGTCGCCGGCCTGGGCGTCGGAGGCGGTGAGTTTCTTCACCTCGCCCCAATTGTCCGTGCCTCCCTGGTTACGCTGGAACACATATGCCGCGCCGGCGGAGTCGCCCGCCGCATCCTCAGCAAATGCCCCGATGACGGAGGTGTCGCCGCTGACCCCCACGCTGTAGCCGAACTGGTCGTCGGCCTGAGCGTCGGAGGCGGTGAGCTTCCTCACCTCGCCCCAGTTGTCCGTGCCTCCCTGGTTACGCTGGAAGACGTATGCCGCGCCGGCGTCGCTGCCCCCGGCATCCTCGTTCTGCGCCCCGACGACTGCGGTGTCGCCGCTGACCGCCACGCCTCGGCCGAACTCGTCGTCATCCTGGCCGTCGGAAGCGATCAGTTTGCTTACCTCGCCCCAGTTGTCCGCGCCGCCCGCGTTACGCTGGAAGACATATGCCGCGCCCGGCTTAACGCCAATGCCCCCGTCACCCTCGTTTTGCGCCCCGACGACAGCGGTGTCTCCGTCAATCGAAACGCTTGCGCCGAACCAGTCGAAGGCTTGAGCGTCGGAGGCGTAGAGCTTCTTCACCTGGCCCCAGTTGTCCGTGCCGCCCTCATTGCGCTGGAAGATGTATGCCGCGCCGGCGTTTGCGCCGGTATGATAGAGCTTAAGGTTGGCCAAGTAGTCCGCCCCGGTTATGGCGCCGGACTGATCCACATCCACCTGGCCATTGATGATGTCCATCTGAACAGTGCCCGTGGAGGAGCCGTCCCGGTAATTCAACTGCACGTTCGTCAAGTCGTCGGCCGCGGTTATGGCGCCAGACTGATCCACATCCACCTGGCCGTCGATGATGTCCACGTCGACTGCACCGCCGCCAACGAGAGGCATGAACACGTCGGCCATGTCGTCTGCCACGAGCCCGCTGCTGATGTGCGTCGTCTGGGCGCTGCCTGAGTGCCCCCCGGGAGTATCAAGGTATGCGTTGACGATGGCGGTGTTGCCGCTAACCGCCACGCGGAAGGCGAACGAGTACTGCTCGGCGGGCCCGTCGGAAGCCGTGAGCTTGGCCACCTGGCCCCAGTTGTCCGCGCCGCCCTGGTTTCGCTGGAAGACGTAGGCGGCTTGCTTGTTGTATGCACCCACGACGGCGGTGTCGCCGCTGACCGACACGGTGTAGCCGAAGACGTCGTAGGCCTGAGCATCGGAGGCGAGGAGTTTTCTGATCTCGTTAAACCGCGGCGGAGGTGTTGGGGTCGGAGTTGGTGTAGGAGGGCATGGCCCGCCGCAAGGCGTTGCGGTGGGCGTTGGCGTGGGTGACGGTTGGGGCGTTGGGCCACTGAGACAATTGATCTGGGCGTTTGCCAGCGATGGCGTGTACGCAATGCCGGGTCTGGCTACAAGCACGCTGTGGCTGCCGGCATCTGTCAACGTGATGTTGGCCGTACCCATGGCATGGCAGGTGAACTCGAACTGGGCGTGCGGCCCAGTGCCGGACCATGTTGGCTGCGAAGGCAGGACGGTGAAACCGGCGACTTCGATGTAGGCTTCGCTCCCAACGCCATCGTCACTCGGGCCGAGCACTGGGCCAGTTGTGTTACCAGTAGCTGGGTGCTCTGGCCACGTGTTGTTTGTACCAGCCGGGATGAGATCAAGCAGGGCTTCGTCCCAGTGCAGACGCACACCGTAGCCGGAAAGCGTGCCCGGGTTGGATGTCACATGAACGCTGACTATGAACGAACCAGCGCCGTCCACAGAACGTTTCGTTTCGACCGTGTCGCTAGCACTCGTGGACTCTCCCAACGCGTCCACGGCCAATGCGCCACCCGCAGGAGTCGACTTCGGCAGAGGCGTGTTGGTCTGGCATGACGTGGACGATCCGAATTGCTGGACCGCACCGAGGATGTCAATCAGCAGGTCAACGACGCCGTCCTTGTTCTGGTCTGCTTGCTTTGGCGGCGGCGGGGTGCCACCTGGGGCGTAGTGGTCGGAAATGATGATCACATCGATCACCTCAACGACGCCGCTGCCATCGACGTCGGCGCAGCCGCTGGCGGCGGAGGCAGGGTGAACCGACCCCGGCTGCGACGCTAACGTCGCTAGCAGGGCGATCGCGCCCGCAAGAATCAGAAACGCGGAACCGATGAGTGTCTTGTGCCGCACTGTGCACCGCCTTACGCCTACATGGCAACATATGCTTACCGGCGGGCCACCGGCATCGGAGGCCGTCAGTGACCTCTACTATATAGGAATGCCTGGACTTGTCAACCGGGCGGGGTGGCCGCTACGTGCGGAGAGAAGGGGCGCATCGCGAAGCGCCCCGACGGGTGCGCGGTAGCCGCGCCGCCACACACTAAAGTGTGTGCCTCCAGCGTGATAGCCACGCCGCCACACGCGAAGAGTGAGTGGCCCTACTGGGGCAGGAACTTGCTGAAGAGCGGCTCGACGAGGTCCGGGCCCTGGCGGATGGTGTGGCCGCCATCGACGCCGATGCACTGGCCGGTGATCCAGCCGGCAGCGTCGCTGAGGAGGAAGGCGACGAAGGCCCCGATGTCGTCCGGCTCGCCGAGGCGGGAGATGGGCATGCGGCGTTTGTACTCGGCGACGACGCCGTCGTTCGACCAGAGCGGCTGGGCAAGGTCTGTCTTGACGAGGCCGGGCATGACGGCGTTGACGCGGATGCCGAACTCGCCCATGTCGTCGGCGGCGCAGCGGGTGAGCATGTTGAGGCCGGCTTTGGAGGCGCAGTAGGCCGTCATCTGGCGATGCGTCAGCGCTGCCGCGATTGAACTGATGTTGACGATGCTGCCGCTGCTCGCCTCTCGCATGCGGGCGGCCTCGGCGTGTAGCGACCGGAACGCGCCGGTGAGGTTGGTGTCGATGACGGCGGCGAACTGCTCGTCCGTGCTGTTGAGGATGTGTCCCGCGCCGCCGGTACCCGCGGCGTTGACGGCGAGGTGGAGCGCGCCGAAGCGGTCGACTGTCGCCGCAACGGCGGCGTCGACGGAATCCTGGCTAGTGACGTCGCAGGTGACGCCGATGGCGCGCTCGCCCAGCTCGGCGGCTGCGGCCTCGACGACCTCCGTGCGCCGGCCGGCGAGGGCGACGCTGCCGCCGGCCTCGACGATGGCGCGGGCGCAGGCGAGGCCGATGCCGGTGCCGCCGCCGGTGATGAAGCCGATCTTGCCGCTGAGGTCTGCCATGTTACGTCCTCCGCTTCGCTTGTAGTATGCGCGGTCACCGCGCCGGAATGCGGGCAGCATCGTACCATCTGTAGCGCTCACGCGGCACTTGCCGTGGCAGTTGCCATGTGAGCGGCGGCCAGGCAGAAACCAGCGGGGGTGTGATGGGGCCGTCGTTTTCGGGCCGTTCGGCAGGTTGATTCATTTGTCATAATGTGCCACTATCCCTGCGGCCCTGTGGCTCACGGACGGATCCCGAGTCGACTCGGAACTTGCGCACGGGACCGCGCCGCGGCCCGGGGCCGGGCCGATTTTTTTTGTGCACGTGGGGCTGGCGGGATTGAATAGCGCTGGGGTGGTGAATGCAAGTGAGGAATCCAGATGACTTTGAATGACGAATTCGTAATTCGCGAGAACCCGTGGCGCGGGCGCATCATCTCGCTGGGCGTGCTGGCGGGGATAGCGGCCGTTATCGCCGTCGGCGCCTACGCGCTCTTTTTCCGCGAGTCTGAAGAGACGCTGCGGGACACGGAGGACGTGGTCGTCGGGCGGGCGACGATTAACGCCAACCTTATCATCTCCGGCGAGGCCGAAGCGCAACTGCTGAGCAACCTGACGTTCCGTTCGACCGGCAAGGTGGAGACGATCAATGTCAAGGTGGGAGACGTTGTGAACGAAGGCGACGTGCTGGCATCGCTGGAATCGGAAGAGCTGACGAACGCGATCGCGTCGTCGCAGGCCAGCCTGGCGATCTCGCAGGCGCGTCTGCAGGCGCTGCTGGACGGCGCGGACGAGGCGCAGCTAGCGGCGGTGGAGCAGGCGGTGGTTGCGGCGCAGGTGGCGCTGAACCGGTCGCAACGGGATCTGCAGACGCTGCTGGATGGTGCGACTGACGTCGCGATCGCAGTTGAGGAGCAAGCAGTAACGGCGACGGAGACGGCGCTGAACCAGGCGATCCGGGACCGGCAGACGTTGCTGGACGGCGCGACTCCCGCCCAAGTAGCGAGCAGCAATCAGGTGGTGATCTCCGCGGAGGCGGCACTGGCTGAGGCGCGGCGGTCGCGGCAGACGCTGTTGGACGGCGCAACGGACGCCCAGATCGCGAATGCGGAGCAGGCCGTGGCCGCGGCTCAGGCTCAGCTTAACATCGCGCAGCGCAACCTGACGGAACTGCGCGAGGGTCCCACCACGCAGCAGATCGCGGCCGCAGAGCAGTCCGTCGCGGCCGCCGAAGCGAACCTGGCCTCGGCAGAGGCGTCGCTCGACAGGTTGACGGCGCCGCCTTCGGACGCGGCCGTGGCGGCCGCCGAATCGCAGCTCGCGGCGGCGGAGCAGGGCCTGTCGAGCGCGATTGTGAACCAGGACAACAGTGATTCCAACGAAGCGGCCGCCGAGGCGGGGCTGCGGTCCGCCATCGCCGCGTACTGCATCGACGAGCCGGGCGACCCGTTCTGCCCCAACCCTCGTATTCCGCTGGGCGGCGGCGACATCAATCGACTGCTGGACGACCTCAACGACGTTGCGACACTGCCCGCGCTGCTGCCGAAGATCAGCGCGGTGATCCAAACGAACTCATCGTTCCAGATCGCGGAGAACGCCACGGAGAGCGCGGACGAAGCCGTCGATGCGGCGCGGGCGAGCAGGGACGCGGCGGACGCGAACCTGGACGCGCTGCTGGAGCCGCCGGAGGCGCTGGACGTGGCGGCGGCGGAGGCTGCGGTGGCGGCGGCGGAGGAGAGTCTGGCGCTAGCGCGGCTTAACCTTGATGAACTAAACCAGGGCGCGGACGCCGACGACATCGCGAACGCGGAGGACGGCATCACGTCGGCGCAGACCGCGCTGACGGCGGCGCTGACGAACCAAGCCGACCTGCTGGATGGCGCGGACGGTGACGATATCGCGCGGGCCGACGACAACGTGCTATCGGCGCAGGCCGTCGTCGACGCCGCGATCGCGAACCAGTCAGACCTGCTGGACGGCGCGGACGACGACGATATCGCTCGCGCCGACGACGGCATTCGGGCGGCGCAGGCGGCCTACGACGCGGCGCTGGCGCGGCAGGCCGACCTGCTGGCCGGCGCGGATGACGACGACATCGCGTCGGCGGAGGACGCGGAGCGGAACGCGGAGGCGGGCCTGGACTCGGCGGAGGCGAATCGAGACGAGACGGAGCGCGGCGCCAAGCAGACGCAGATCGATCAGGAGAGGCAGGCGCTGCGCGCCGCGGAGCTGGGGGTGCAGGCGGCGCAGATCCGGATGCGCAACGCGCAGATCATCTCGCCGTTCTCCGGCACGGTCGCCGCGGTGAACCTTACGCCGGGCGAGTTCGCAGGCGCGTCCGGCGAACCGCCAATCGTGTTGCTGACGCCGGACGTGCTTGTACTCACGATGCAGGTCGGCGAGACAGATTACCCAAACGTTAAGCTGGACCAGGTCGGCGTAGTGCTCTTCGATGCGCTGCCGGGCGTGCCGTTCCCGTTCCGTATCGTCGAGCTGGGGCTGAGCCCGTCGACCACGCAGGGCGTGGTCACCTACAAAGTCGGAGGCGCACTGGTAATTCCGCCCGACGGCCCCAGGCCTGCCGCGGGCATGAGGGCGAGTGGCCAGATCGTGACGGAGTCGAGGGTCGATGTCATCGCAGTACCGCTACGAGCCATCCGGAGGAGTGGCGGCAACCAAGTCGTCGACCTAAGGCAGGATGGCATGGTCGTCGAGCAGGTGGTGAACACCGGTGCATCGGACAACAATTTCGTGCAGGTCGTCGAAGGCTTGGAAGAGGGAGACGTGATCGTGATTCCGCTCCTCGTCACCGGCAGATCAGCCGGCGATGAGCCCCCGCCGACGCTACCATCCGGCATCAGGTAGGCGGCATGATCCGGCTGCACAACATCTCGAAGCACTACGTCGTGGGACCGCAGGTGGTGCGGGCTCTGGACGGTGTGGACTTGGAGATAGGCGACGGTGAGTTCCTGGCGATCATGGGACCGTCCGGCTCCGGCAAATCGACGCTGATGAACATCATCGGCTGTCTGGACCGGCCGACGGCGGGCCGCTACGAGCTGGACACGTTGAACGTGGGCCAGCTCAACGACAACCAGCTGGCGATACTGCGCAACCGGCGGCTGGGGTTTGTGTTCCAGTCGTTCAACCTGCTGCCGCGGTTGCCTGCTATCGACCAGGTGGCGATGCCGCTGCTCTACCGCGGGGCGACCAACCGGAAGCGGGTGGCGGCGGCGGCGCTGAAGCTCGTCGGACTCGAAGACAGGATGCACCACAAGCCGACGCAGCTCTCGGGGGGCCAGCAGCAGCGCGTCGCTATCGCGCGGGCGCTGGTAGCGCACCCGTCGATCATTCTGGCCGACGAACCTACAGGCGCGCTGGACTCGAAAACGAGCATGGACGTGATGAACGTGTTCCGGCAACTGAACGACGAGTTGCAGATCACGATCGCGTTCGTGACGCATGAGGACGACGTGGCGGCGTATACTCGGCGGATCGTGTCGCTGCGGGACGGCAAGGTCGTCGGCGACACGCCGAACGTGCCGACCTATGCCGGCGAAGAGGCTGGCGCGTACGGGGGCGAACAAGACGGCGCGGACACCGGAAGCGAAGGGCGCCAGAGCGATAGCGATGGCGGCGGCGCTCAGGCGCCGCTGGAGAAGAAAGAATGACGCTGGTTGATGTCCTGGCGATGGCGCTGAAGTCGCTGAGCAGCAACGTGCTGCGCTCGATGCTGACGATGCTGGGCATCATCATCGGCATCGCGGCCGTGATCACGCTGACGGCAGCGAGCGAAGGGGCGCAGCAGGGCGTTGGTGAGCAGATCAGTGGGCTGGGTAGCAATCTCTTGTTCATCCGGCCTGGACTAGAGGAAGAGGATGGCATTCAGTTACCCGGTAGCGGGGTGAATCTCTTCCTTGAGGACTCACGTGCGATCGAAGCCGCAAGCTTTGAGTACATCGAAGCGATCGCCGCCCAGGGAACGGTCGGTGGGCCCGGAGATTTCATCGGCGCTCAGGCGATCTATCTGGGCCAGAACAAGAGCACAATGCTTCTCGCCACCGAACCAAGCTATCAATTCGTGCGCGACTTCTACGTGGAGAGCGGTCGCTTCCTCAGTGAAGTAGACCTAACAAAGAAGGCCCTTGTTGTGGTTCTAGGTGGAGAGGTTGCGGATGAACTCTTCGATACGGAAGACCCTGTCGGGAAGTCCATCCGCATTTCCGTTGGCGCAGGGCCGATATCAATTGGGTTCAACTTCAGCGTGGTTGGCGTCATGGAGCGGAGAGGCGCATCTGCGAATACCGACCAGGACGATGTCATCATCGTGCCGCTGCCGACACTGCAGGCCCGTATCTCGTTGATTCGTGATTCGCGCGGCCGTACGAACATCGACCAAATCAACATCAAGCTGAAGGATGGCAGTAAGGCAGATCAAGCGAAGGAAGAGATTGGCCAGCTGCTGATGGCGCTCCACGCCGTGGATGAGCCCGACTTCAGAATTCAGGGGCAGAGCGACATCCTCGACGCTGCCACCCAGGTCGAGCGGTCTCTGCAGGTGCTGGTGGTGTCAATTGCGTTGATCTCGCTCGTCGTCGGCGGGATCGGGATTATGAACATCATGCTCGTCTCGGTAACGGAGCGGACGCGGGAGATCGGCATCCGTAAGGCGATAGGAGCTAAGCGGATGGATATCCTCTGGCAGTTCCTGATCGAGTCCGTCGTCGTGACGACGATTGGCGGCGCGTTGGGCGTAATCGGGGGCATTGCGGCTACGCGTATCGCTGAGCGCTTTTCCATAGGTGGCGATACGACGTACGCCGTGACGGCGCTCTGGGTGATGGTGGGCTTTGCCGTCGCTGCCGCGACGGGCGTGGTGGCGGGCGTCTATCCAGCGTGGCGCGCTTCGCGCCTCGATCCCATCGAAGCGCTGCGGCATGAATAAGTGTCTCCGGTAGCCGCTGACGCGGATACCGGAGCCTTTGCAGTTCCTATCGGAACTGAGTCCGACGCTTCGCGTCGGTCTTTGCAGTCGCTAACGCGACTGCTGCGGGGAATATCTCTCGTATGCTATCGGTCTAACGGTCGCAGTCACTGACGCAACTGCGTGTCGATTGTCCTGACTGGGTCTCTTGAGTTACTAGCGGCCCGCGCGGCGGCCGAGGAGCGCGATGACGCCGATCGCGATGACGGTGGCTACCGCGGCCGTCGCCGCCAACAGCCAAGTGCCAAGGCGGAACGACCCGCCGCCTGCGTCCGCGCCGATGCGGGCGAGCTCGCTGAGGCCGCCGACCACGGGAGCGCAGTTTGCGGCGCCGCAGCGGACGAGCTTCAGGTCCGGGCTGGTATCAAAACTAACGACGGGGAATCCAGCGCCATCCAATATGAGGGCGCTGTTGCCACCGCCGTTGGTTGTGGCGTCCAGCGCTGTGACGGTGTCGCCGCCGGCGGCGCAATCGGGGTCGTCGCAGCGCAGCAGCTTGAGATTGCCGTTGGTCTCGTCGCGGTAGGTGACGGTGGGGTTGCCGCCGGACAGAATTATGGCAGGCTGGCGGCCGACGTCACCGCCGCTATCCGGAGAGGTGATGGTCTCGTTGCTGCCCGCGCAGTTGGCGTCGTTGCAATGCATTAGCTTGAGGTCTCTGGCCGGCGCCGCGCCGTAGTAGGCGACGACGGGGTTGCCCGCCGCATCGAGTGCGACGGCGGGGGTGTTGCCGGCGGCCGGGTCGGGACCAGTGACACTCTCGTCGCCGCCGGCGCAGTTGGGGTCGTTGCAGTGCATGACGCGGATCAAGCCGCCGAGCGTGCTATCGCTGTAGGCGACGACCGGATTGCCTGCAGCATCGAGAACGAGCGCCGGGCGGTCGGCGAACGAGCCGTGAACGGTGATGCTCTCGTCGCCGCCCGCGCACTCGGGGTCGTTGCAGTGCATGACGCGGATAAAGCCCGTCGGCGCGTAGGCGATGACGGGGTTGCCGGCGCCGTCGAGGACGAGCGATGTCGAGGCGTTGACAAGGATGATACTCGGGTCCGGCGTTTCGACTGGCTCGCTGCCGGCGCAGTTGGGGTCGTCGCAGTGCAGGAGCTTCAGCCTGTCGAACGGGGTGGTGTAGTAGCTGACGACGGGGTTGCCTGCGGCGTCGAGGACGAGCGACGGGTAGCGGCCGGACTGGATGTCCGGCGTGGAGGTGACGTCGCCGCCGGAGTTGCAGAAGGGGTCGTCACAGTGGAGAATCTTGAGCTTTGTGTCGAGGGAGTCGCGGTAGGCGATGACGGGGTTGCCTGCCGCATCGAGCGCGATTGATGAATCGGACGCGAACGTCGCCGCTATCGTGATCACGTTGCCCGCCGCGAAGGCGGAATCGGACCCGGCGACGAAGGCGAGGAATGCCGCGAGCGCGACGAGCAGAAGTGTTCTCAGCGTAGTCATAGGTAAGGCTCGGCTGACGGGGGGTGTGCGGCCAGGGTAGCGCGCGTGGCCGCGGTTTACAACGAAAAGGTAGCCGTGCGAGCGTCGCGTGCTGGACTCTAGATACGTACCACGCTTCGCGTGCTACACTCCGCGTCGAACATCCATGGGTGCGATCAGGATCGACCGGATAGAGCTGCGACAGTACTCGCTGCCGTTTGAACCGCCGTTTCACGCTGCGTGGGACCCGGCGCCACGCCGCTCGCTGGACGCGACGGTGGTGCGCATCGTCGCCGGTGAGTACGAAGGGGTAGGCGGCGGCGGGCCGCTGCCGGGGTTCGCGGGCAACGAGCACCTCTTCGCCGGCGAGGACGTGCGCGACATCGAGCGGCACGTCGCCGTGCTCGAAAACCTCCAGTTCCTCCACGGGAAGATGTGGCCTATTGAGGTCGCGCTCTGGGACTTGATCGCGAAGATCGACGGACTACCGCTGTGGCGGCGGCTGGGTGGCGCGGAGGGCCGCGTGCGGGCCTACGCCTCGACTGGTTCGCGGGGGACGGTGGACGAGCGCATCGAGCGGGCGTGCCGCATCGCCGGCGAAGGCTATCCGGCGATCAAGCTGCGGATGTACGAAGATGACGTGGGCGCTGAGATTGCATTCGTGCGCGCGGTCCGCGAGGCCGTAGGCGATGAGGTCGAGCTGATGGTCGATGCCAACCAGGGTTGGCGGCTGGGCGGCGACACGCGGCGGCCGTGGTCGCTGGAGACTGCCGAGGCGGTGGCGCGGGAGCTGAACGAACTGGGCGTCTACTGGCTGGAGGAGCCGCTTGGGCGCCACGATTACGCTGGCCTGGCGGAGTTGCGGATGCGGAGTGGCCTGCGCATCGCCGGCGGCGAGGGCGCCTGCGAGGCGGTGGAGCTGGAAGAGTGCCTGCGTCACGGCTCGCTGGACGTCTACCAGCAGGACGTGGCCTGGAACGTCGGCGTGCTGCGCACCGTCGAGCTCGCACCGAAGATCGCCGCGGCCGGGGCGATGTACACGCCGCACACGTGGGGGAATGGGCTGGTGCTGCTGGCCAACCTGCACGTGGCGGCGGCGGTCTCGAACGCGCCGTACGTAGAGTTCCCCTACGACCCGCCTGAGTTTTCGCTGGAGCGCCGGGACTACGTGCTGCCGGCTCCGCTGCGGGCGGACGCAGACGGCTACGTGCAGCTACCCGAGGGGCCGGGGCTGGGCGTCGAGCTCGACTGGGAGGCGCTGGAGGAGCTGCGGACCGGCGGCTAAGCCGCCGGTTTTGGCGATTGACGGCCGGTATCGCGTCTGGCAATCGCCGTGGCTACTTTGGGGGCACATTCGCGCCTGGCAGTAGCGCCTGCCGGTAGCCCTAGATCTCGCGCTGCTTCCAGTCGCCGGTGCGGAAGCGACGCCAGATCAGGCCGCTGCGGACGATGTTCTCGGCCGTCGCGCCCATCCAGGCGCCGGGCGCGCCGAGTCCCAGCGCCACCGCGCAGATCAGGGCAACCGGGATGCGGACGCCCCAGGCTGTGACCGTGAGGACGCCGAGGACGTAGCGGACATCGCCGGCACCGCGCAGGGCACCGCCCAACGACGCGTGGAGGCCCATAAACGGGAGCGCGATGGCGAAGACGCGCAGCAGGCGGCTGCCGATCTTGATCACTTCATCGTCGTCGACGAAGAGCGCGACGAACTGGGGCGCGAAGATCGCGAGGAGGCCGCCGAGCACTGCCATGGTCCCGACCGCGCCAATTTGGCTGAGAACGGCGGCGCGTTCTGCGAGGTCGGGACGTTTCGCGCCGAGGTAACGGCTGACGAGCGTGGTTGCAGCGGCGCCGAAGGCGAAGCCGGGGACGAGGGCGAGTTCCAGCGCGCGGAGCGCGATGGTGTGGGCGGCGAGTGAGGCGGTGCCGAAACCGGTGACGATACGGGTGTAGACGAGGAAGGCGACCATGAACTGGACCTCTTCCAGGCTGGCTGGGAAGCCGATGTTGGCCAGCCGGCGCGCATCGTTGCGGCCGGTGACGAACGCTTTGCCAAACTCGTATCGCGCGGGACCGATGCCGAAAGCCAACACAGCGATGGCGAGCGCGCCGCCGACCGCGCCGCCTGCGGCGCTGCCGATGCCGGAAGCGAGCACCTCAAGCTCGATGCCGATGACGCCGCTGATGAGGAGGAACGCGACGGCGGCGTTGACGACGTTGAGGATCAGCGACATCACCATCGGGATCCATGTGTTGCCGAGCCCGCGCATGGCACCGCTGGCGGCGAACATCACCATCAGCAACGGAAAGCTGAGCGATGCGGCGCGGATGTAGTCGATGCCGAACGATTTGACCTGTGCATCGACGCCCATCATCGTGAGCAGCGGCCCGGCGAGGATCGAAAGGAGCGCGGCGGCGATGGCGCCCCAGACGAACGCGATCAACATCGACGCCCGCATCGTCCTGGCCAGCGACGATGTTTCGCCGGAGCCGTAGTCGCGGGCGATGACGGCGGTGGTGGCGATATCGAGGCCGAAGGCGCCCGCGAGGGGAATCCAGAAGAGCAGGCTGCTGATGCCGACCGCGGCGACGGCGTCGCCGCCGACGTAGTGGCCGACCAGGAAGGCGTCGACCGCCGCGAGGATCGACATGGAGATGCGCTCGACGGCGACGGGCACGGCGAGCTTGAAGACCGTGGATGGCAGCCGTTCGCCGTCGCCGGCTACAGCAGTCTGTTCGGACAATTCGGGGGTACCTCTTCCTGACAGGCTACCGATGAACGCGAACACGCGCTAGAAACGGCGTTCTTCGATAGCAGTCATTGACAAGGCTGACGTTCGGCAGTACGGTACATGACTATGGCTGCCCTTCGGGCAGCTTGCGGTCGGCTGCCGTTCCGGCAGCTTGCAGTCGCTGCGCGACTGCGGCTAGACTTCCGCCGCCCTGGGGGCGGCTGCCGTTCCGGCAGCTTGCGGGTGTTGTAGCGACTGCGGGAAGGTGGCCTTCGGGTAGCGATTAGTAAACCGCGTTGTGAGTCAAGGAGGAGAACGATGGCAGAGAGCGTCTACAAGGTTATCGAGCTGGTGGGGACGAGCAGTGACTCGTGGGAGAAGGCAGCGTCGGCGGCGGTGAAGCGGGCTTCGGACTCGCTGCGCGACTTGCGCATCGCGGAGATCGTCGAGTTGGACATGCAGCTTGAGGACGGCAAGATCCGGGCCTATCGAGCGAGAGTGAAGGTTTCCTTCAAGTACGAGGGCGGGGACTAGGGCTGCCGGCCAGGGCCGGCAGCTTGCGGTCGCCTGCGGCGACCGCCGGCTGGCCTGCGGCTGCGACTGTTCTGGCAGCTTGCGGTCGCTTCGCAACCGCTGGCTGACCTAATACTGCGGCCGATGCGGCAGTTGCGACGGCCGCTCGCACGGTCTTCGGGCGGCTGCCGTTCCGGCAGCTTACGGCCGGCCTGAGGGCCGGCTTGCGGTCGCCTGCGGCGACCGCTGGCTGCGCTGATACTGCGGCTGTTCCGGCAGCTTGCGGTTGCGTCGCAACGGTGGCTGACCTGATACTGCGGTCGTTCCGGCAACTGCGACGACCGCTGGCACGGTCTTCGGGCGGCTGCCGGTGTCCAGCCGAGACGTGCGGAAGAGGCGACGGGTCGTAGGCTGGCAATCCGCAGCGGCCGGTCGCCTGCCGCTGGCGTCGTCCCATGATGCCACACTCCCGATGCATGACTCGAATTACCTTGGTAAGCGCTTAGTTAATGGCGTATACTGGGGCGTTACCTGGTAACTACTTCGCGGCCGCTTTGTATGGTCGCGAAGTGGGTTTTGGGAGGGAAGAACCGATGGTTAGCGAACCTGTCCAGGACTGGACGAAAGACTACGATATCTTCGCCGACGAGTATAAGAAGGACCCGTTCCCGATTTGGGACGGGCTCCGGGAGCAGTGCCCGGTAGCGCACACAGAACGCTGGAACGGCTCGTTCATGCCGACGCGGTACGAGGACCTCTTCGACATCGCGCGCGACACTGAGACGTTCTCATCGCGCGATGTGCTCGTTGCGCAGATTGGCGAGCCGGCCGAGGCGCGGAGCGAAAGAGAGGCGGAGGTGGCCAACATCGGCGCCCCGCCGATCACGTCCGACCCGCCGGAGCACACGTGGGCACGCCGGCTGCTGCTGCCGCCGTTCTCGGTGAAGGAGGTGGCGCGCTGGGAGCCGGAGACGCGTGAGTTCTGCCGGGACCTAGTGTCCGGCTTCGTCCACAAGGGCCGCGCGGACGGCGCCGTGGACTACGCGCAGAAGATTCCCTCGCGCGTTGTCGCCAGCATGCTGGGCGTGCCGAATGAGATGGAGGGCACGTTCACGGAGTGGGTGCAGGGCTTTCTGGAGTTGGGGCTGACGAATGCGGACCTGCGCAGCAACTCGTCGCGCCAGATCCTCGAGTACTTAGGCCAACAGATTGAGGCCCACAAGGCAAACCCCAGCGACGACCTGATCGACTACCTGCTGAACTCTGAAGTGGACGGCGAGCCGGTGTCAGACCTGCATATTCTGGGCACCTGCTTCCTGATCATGGTCGCGGGCATCGACACGACGTGGAGCTCGATTGGCTCCGCGATCTGGCACCTGGCACGGAACCCGCAGGACCGCAAGCGCCTGATCGAGGAGCCGGAGCTGATGCCGTCGGCGGTAGAGGAGTTGCTGCGGGCCTACTCGCCGGTGACGATGGCGCGCGAAGTGACGAAGGACACGGAGTACGCCGGTTGCCCGATGTCGGAGGGCGACAAAGTGCTGATGAACTTCCCGGCCGCCAACCGCGACCCGAGGAAGTTCAAGGACCCGGACAAGGTGATTCTCGACCGAGAGGAGAACCCGCACATCGCGTTTGGCGTTGGTATCCACCGTTGCGCAGGGTCGAACTTGGCGCGGATGGAGATGAAGGTGTCTATTGAGGAGTTCCTGGCGCAGATTCCGGACTTCCGCCTGGAGGACCCAGACGCTGTGACGTGGGCAGGCGGCCAGGTGCGCGGCCCGCGCCAGATGGCGCTGGTGTGGCCGTAATGCGTGTTCGAGTGGATGCTGAGAAGTGCCAGGGGCATAATCGCTGCTTCGCGCGGTCGCCGCAACTGTTCGGGGTGGACGACTACGGCGACGCGCACGAGAAAAACGACGGCGTGGTGCCGGCGGATCTTGAGGACGAAGCGCGTATGGCGGTAAAGAACTGCCCGGAGCGCGCCATCAGCATTAGCGAGGAAGGCGCGTAGGCGAACGCGAGACAGCCTGCTACCGAATGAACGCCTGCCGGCCTGTGGCACAAATGCCGCGGCCGGCAGGTTTGATCTTCGAGCAGCCGGCGGGCCGCCGCGGCGCACGCCCGCGCCACAGCGGGGGCCGCCCCCGGGGGGGCCCCTGCTGTTGCGCGGGGGGTCGCCGCCGGCGCCCCCCGGCTGCTCGAAGATCAAACCTGCCGGCCGCGGCATTTGTGCCACAGGCCGGCAGGCGTTCATTCGGTAGCAGGCTGTCTCGCGTTCGCCTACGCGCCT